>UBUL01000018.1 GCA_900468625.1 Hyphomicrobiales bacterium | reverse complement strand
CACAACAGGTTTTTGTATGTTGTGCAAAAATCGCAGAGGTTTTTACCCGATTGCATGCGATTTCCGGATTCATTTTGCGGCTCCTGCCGGAATCGCTCAGATTAACGCTCGCTAACCGGTTCCAACGGCTCCGCGGGCATATGCCCTCGACGTCTCATTGCCAGGCACACGCTCAGGACCTAATAGACATCGAAGACATAAGGAAACGGAGCATGTTGTCTCTTAGGAAAGAGCCGGCGCAGACCGCGTTGCCTCCGGCCGACCTCGATCGCGGCCAGAGCCCCATCTTGCCGACTGTTGTGCAATGCGGATCCGGCACCATCCTACTCGATGCAATACGGAGCCGGCAGGCGTGACATATAGAGTGCCTTCATTGCCGGAGCTGCCGGTCTCGCATGTGCTTGCCGATATCGGTGTGGCGCTCACCAAAGAGCGGCGTGCAGTGCTTTCGGCGCCACCCGGCGCCGGCAAGACGACGCTGGTGCCCCTTTATCTCTTAGGGCAGGCCTGGCGCGGCGATGGCAAGATCATTGTTCTGGAACCGCGGCGCCTGGCGGCGAGGGCTGCGGCTGCCCGCATGGCCTCACTGCTGACCGAACAAGTCGGCGATACCGTCGGCTATCGCATGCGGCTCGACAACCGCATCTCTGCCGAGACCCGCATCGAGGTAGTCACGGAAGGCGTGTTCGCGCGCATGATCCTCGACGACCCAGAGCTCTCCGGTATCTCCACCGTGATCTTCGACGAATTCCACGAGCGCTCGCTGGATGCGGATTTCGGCCTGGCGCTGGCGCTCGACGTGCAATCGGCATTGCGCGAGGATCTGCGCATCCTTGCCATGTCTGCGACCCTGGATGTGGAGCGCGTCGCTGCACTGCTTGACCATCCGCCCGTCATCGAAAGCATGGGCCGCAGCTTTCCGATCGACATCCGCCATCAGGATCGGCCGGCGGGAGAGCGGATCGAGGATACGGTGACGCGGGCGATCTTCGATGCGCATGCGCGCGAACAGGGCTCGATCCTTGCCTTCCTGCCCGGACAAGTGGAAATTACACGGACGGTGGAACGGCTCGAGGGGCGCTTTGGGCCGGAGACGATGATAGCACCGCTTTATGGCAATCTCAGCCAGAAGGAACAGGATGCGGCGATAAAGCCAGCCGCGCAGGGCACACGCAAGATCGTGCTGGCGACTTCGATCGCCGAGACCTCCATTACGATTGACGGCGTGCGGATCGTTATCGACAGCGGTCTCCAGCGCTTGCCCGTCTTCGAGGCCTCGACCAGCATCACGCGGCTGGAGACCGTGCGCGTGTCGCGCGCCTCGGCCGACCAGCGGGCCGGCCGCGCCGGGCGAACCGAGCCGGGCATCGCCATCCGCCTGTGGCATCCCGGACAGACGGCGGCGCTTCCAGCCTTTACGCCGCCGCAGATCCTTTCAAGCGACCTTTCCGGGCTGGCGCTCGATCTCGCGCATTGGGGCGTGCAGGATCCGGCAGCGCTGGCATTCGTCGATCAGCCACCGGCAACGACGCTTGCGGAGGCGCGGGCCTTGCTGCGGCAGCTGGGTGCGCTCGACGCGGAAAACGGGCTGACGGCGCGCGGCCGATTGATGCGCGAGCTCGCCTTGCCGCCGCGGCTGGCGGCCATGGTGATTTCGGCGGCCGAATTCGGCCAGGCCCGCGAGGCGGCGCTGCTCGCCGTGCTGCTGACGGAACAGGGGCTCGGCGGACAGAGCATCGATCTGGAAGACCGGTTGCGGCGCTTCAAGATGGAAAAGAGTGAGCGGGCGGAGGCGGCGCGCCGGCTGGCCGGCAGGCTTGCTTCCGCAGCCGGCGGCAATGGCGCTGCTGCCTCCGCAGCCCCTTCCCTTGCCGGCTCGTTGCTGCTGCATGCTTTTCCCGATCGCATCGCCCTGCAGCGTGGCGGACGAGGCCGTTTCGTCATGGCAAACGGGCGCGGCGCGGAACTGCCGGAGACCGAGAGGCTCGCCGGCTCGCAGATGCTCGTGATCGCTGACCTGACCGGCCGGGCGGCACAGGCGCGGATTCTAGCGGCGGCGGAAGTGTCCCGGGCCGATGTCGAAGAGCATTTGCCGGGCGAGATCCGCACCGAAGACCAGAGCTTTTTCGACAGAGCGAGCCGGCAGGTGCGGGCGCGGCGGGCGACGCGGCTCGGCGCCATTATCTTCGAGGAAACGCCCCTGCCGCGGCCCATTGGCGAGCAGGCTGCGACGGCGCTGGCCGAAGGCGTTCGCGAACTGGGGATCGGTGTTCTGCCTTTCTCCAAGGAGGCCATGCAGCTGCGGGACAGGATCGGCTTCCTGCATCGGACGATCGGCGAGCCTTGGCCCGACATGAGCGACGAAGCCTTGGCTGCCCGGCTGGGAGAATGGTTCACACCGTTTCAGAGCGACGCGCGCGGTCTTTCCGATATCTCAGCCGGTGGGCTCTCCAACGGGCTGATGTCGCTGGTGCCGCACGAGCTGCAGCGCGATCTCGCCCGGATGGCGCCGACGCATTTCGAAGCGCCGACCGGCCAGCGCCACCTGATTCAGTATGATGGCGAGGAACCGCTCTTGACCATTCGCGTTCAGGAGCTCTTCGGGCTGAAACAGCATCCGGCGATCGGCGGCGGCCGGTTGCCGCTGGTGCTGGAGTTGACATCGCCGGCGCACCGGCCGATCCAGACGACGCGCGACCTGCCCGGCTTCTGGGCCGGCTCCTGGAAAGACGTACGCGCGGACATGCGCGGGCGTTACCCAAGGCACCCTTGGCCGGAAGACCCGGCCGGCGCTTTGCCGACCACACGCGCCAAGCCACGGGGGACCTGACGATGGCACGCTTTTTCCGAGGACTGGAAAAACTCTCCGAAGCCGAGATGACGGCGCAGGAGGGCCACCATACCAGTCGCCGGCTGAGGCTGCAGACGCTGGTGCGCCTGCGCTGGCTTGCAGTCGGCGGCCAGACGGTGACGGTCATGATCGTCGCTTTCTGGCTGAAATTCCCCATGCCCCTCCTGCCTTGCGGTGTGCTGATCGCCTGCCTTGCCTGGATCAACTTCTTCCTGACGCTGCGCTATCCGCCGACGCACCGGCTGGAACCGCCGGCGGCCTTCGCTCTCCTCAGCCTCGACCTTCTGCAGCTCTGCGGACTGCTGCTGATCACCGGTGGGCTTGCCAACCCTTTCTCGGCGCTGGTCTGCGTGCCCGTCATCATTTCCTTCGCCTCGCAACCGATCCGCTATAGCATGCCGCTGATCGGACTTGCGATGATCTGCATCACCGGCCTTGCCTTCTCGCCCTTCCCGCTACCGTGGTATGGAGGCGTCGCTGTCAACGTACATAGCGTCATGCAGCTTGGAGTCTGGTGCTCCATCGCTTCCACCATGGCCTTTGCCGCCTTCTATGCCTATCGCGTCTCCATGGAGGCCTCGCAGCTGGCGGATGCGCTCGCGGCAACAGAGCTGGTGCTGCAGCGGGAAAAGCACCTGTCGCAGCTCGACGGGCTGGCGGCGGCGGCCGCACACGAACTCGGCACGCCGCTTGCGACGATCAGCGTCGTCGCCAAGGAGATGGAACGCGAACTGAGCCAGGACGACCGTTTCCGCGAGGATGTGGCCCTGCTGCGCAGCCAGAGCGAGCGTTGCCGCGACATCCTGCGGCGGCTGACGACGCTTTCCGCCGAAGACGAGGCGCATATGCGCCACCTGACGCTATCCTCCATGATGGAGGAGATCATCGCGCCGCATCGGGAGTTCGGAATCAACCTGGAATTCATCGAAAAGAGCCCGCGCGCCGGCGAGCCGGTTCTGTCACGCAATGCCGGGATCATGTACGGGCTCGGCAACCTGATCGAGAACGCCGTCGACTATGCCCGCAAGACGGTGACCGTCACCGTGGAGTACACTGCCGATATGCTGACCATCTCCATAGAAGACGACGGCAACGGCTATTCGCCGGAAATACTGGCACGGATCGGCGAACCTTATGTCACCTCTCGCCAGCGCGACGATACCGCAGGCGGGCTCGGGCTCGGCCTCTTCATCGCCAAGACGCTGCTCGAGCGCTCCGGCGCCACGCTTTCCTTCGGCAACCGAGATCCGGAGACACCGGGTGCGCGCGTCCGCGTCGAATGGCCGCGCATGTTGATCGACAGTAATTCGACAAAATGATTTTCACGGCTTAAAACAGCTCCCGTCAAAATCGATGGAATATGCAGGCGGATGATCGCCGGGATAGAAGATAGAATGACGAACAAAGAGCTTGCTGCCCCGCATGCCGGGGACAAGGACGCCGCAGCCCATGTCGGCGCGGATGCGACATTGCTGATCGTAGACGACGATGGCCCTTTCCTGCGCCGGCTGGCGCGCGCGATGGAAACGCGGGGCTTTATCGTGGAGACGGCGGAGTCGGTAGCGGAAGGTGTCGCCAAGACCAAAGCCAACCCGCCGAAATACGCGGTCGTCGACCTCCGCCTCGGCGACGGCAACGGCCTCGACGTCATCGAGGCGATCAGGCAAAAGCGGGACGACACGCATATCGTCGTGCTGACCGGCTATGGCAACATCGCGACGGCGGTGACCGCCGTCAAGCTTGGCGCGCTCGACTATCTCGCCAAGCCGGCAGATGCCGACGACGTCTATGCCGCGCTGACGCAGCGCCCGGGCGAAAAGGCGGAAGTGCCCGAGAACCCAATGTCGGCCGACCGGGTGCGCTGGGAACATATCCAGCGCGTCTACGAGATGTGCGAACGCAATGTTTCCGAGACCGCCCGGCGCCTCAACATGCATCGCAGGACGCTGCAGCGCATCCTTGCCAAGCGCGCGCCGAAATAGGGCTCATTCCGAGGAAAACGACTTGCCGGCCGCCCACTCGGCCAGCATCAGGCGCTGGGCGGCCACACGCGAGAAATTGAGCGTCACCGACTTGCGCGTCGCCGGCGGCAGGCGATGCTCCGGCGCTTCGCGCAGCATGTGGGCGCCGTAACCGTCCGACAGAAACAGCCCGCAATCCTCCGGAAAGATATCCAGCGGCACGTCCTTATGCGTGGCAAAAAACATCCTGTCGCAATGCTGCCGGTATTCGGGCCATTTGCGATCGACGCGGAAATCCTCGATCGACGTCTTGATCTCGATGATCCAGATTTCGCCCTTTTCCGAAACGGTGATGAGATCGGCGCGCCGGCCGCTGGCAAGCGGCAACTCCGGCAAGACGGCATGGCGCATGTCGTGCAATAATAGTTGTACGCCCTTGCGTACAAGCATGGCCCTTTCCGACTGCCGGCCATCTATTAACGGATTGTTATTGTAAACGTTCAAAATCGTCATGAATTGTCTCAGGGACGGGCCAAGCGTTGTTGCAAAAAAACCATGTCCTTCTAATTTGCGCGCCGGCGCTATTTTTGTAGGGCCAGAGCAGCTTGCAAAGCCAAGTTTAATGGAAAATAAACCGTAGACAAAGATGGTAGATAACCATCCGTTTCCCGCCACGAAATTTCGAGAGACTTCCATGCGCATCCGTAATGCTATGACCGCACTCGGCCTTGTCGCAACGCTCGCATCGGCTGGCTATGCCACCACCGCCGCAGCTGCGCCGGCCGCAACCGCAAATTCGGCCACCGAGACCATCAAGACTTTCGATGGCGACTACGGCGTCACGAGCGACAACGGCTTCCAGCTGCCGGCAATCCCGATCCAGAAGGTGAAGCCGCAATTCCGCCGTCAGATCGTCGAATACAAGACGGATGAGGCTGAAGGCACGATCATCGTCAATACGCGCGAGCGTCATCTCTATTACATCCTCGGCAATGGCGAAGCGATGCGCTACGGCATCGGCGTCGGCAAGCAAGGCTTCTCCTGGTCCGGCACCGCATACGTGGCCTGGAAGCAGGAATGGCCGAATTGGCATCCGCCCAAGGAAATGGCTGTTCGCCGTCCAGAAATCGCCAAGTATGTCGACGGTGGCATGAACCCGGGCCTGTCGAACCCGCTCGGTGCGCGCGCCATGTATCTCTACAATGAAAAGGGCCAGGACACCCTGTTCCGCCTGCACGGCACGCCGGAATGGGCTTCGATCGGCACGGCTGCCTCCTCCGGCTGCATCCGCCTGATCAATCAGGACGTGATCGATCTCTACAGCCGCGTTCTTCCGGGCCGCAGCACCAAGGTTATCGTTATCCAGTAATCGCTGGTACTATTTGGAATTCAAAAGGCCGCTGGATCGATGTCCGGCGGCCTTTTTGCTTGAGGCTGGGAGTTGAGACTGCCTCCCTTCTCCCCTCGGGGAGAAGGTGCCCGAAGGGCGGATGAGGGGGGAATGCGGCAAGGAACTGGTTCGTTGAATGCAAGAACATTTCTTTTCCGAACGACACCCCCTCACCCTGCCCTCTCCCCGAGGGGAGAGGGAATCTTGCCGGGCATCGCCCTGCGCCACAAAACATTACAAACGAAGGCTTACCCCGCCTGCTTCGCCTTCAGCTCGATGCGGCGGCGATGCAGGACCGGTTCGGTGTAACCGTTCGGCTGCTCGCGGCCCTTAAGCACGAGATCGAGCGCTGCCTGGAAGGCGACGGAGCCGTCGAAATTGCCGGACATGGGGACGTAGTTGGGATCATCGGCATTCTGCTGATCGACCACAGCGGCCATGCGCTTCATCGTCTCGACGATCTGCGCTTCACTGATTACCTTGTGATGCAGCCAGTTCGCCATATGCTGCGCCGAGATGCGCAAAGTGGCGCGGTCTTCCATGAGGCCGACATTGTTGATATCCGGCACCTTGGAGCAACCGACGCCCTGATCGACCCAGCGCACGACATAGCCGAGGATACCCTGGCTGTTATTGTCGATCTCGCGCTGGATTTCCTCCGGCGTCCAGTTCGGCCGCGAAGCGATCGGCACCGAGAGGATATCGGAGAACTTGGCGCGGCCGCGGCTCTTCAGGCCCTTCTGCACATCAGCGACATTGACGCGGTGATAATGCGTGGCGTGAAGCGTTGCCGCTGTCGGGGACGGCACCCAGGCGGTGTTTGCGCCGGCCTTGGGATGAGCGATCTTCTGCTCGAGCATGGCGGCCATCAGGTCTGGCATGGCCCACATGCCCTTGCCGATCTGGGCATGGCCCGAGAGGCCGCATTCCAGGCCGATATCGACGTTCCAGTTCTCGTAAGCGCCGATCCAGGCCGCCTGCTTCATGTCGCCCTTGCGGATCATGGGACCGGCTTCCATCGAGGTATGGATCTCGTCGCCGGTGCGATCGAGGAAGCCGGTGTTGATGAAGACGACGCGCTCGCGGGCGGCGCGGATGGATTCCTTCAGGTTGACCGTGGTGCGGCGCTCCTCGTCCATGATGCCCATCTTCATGGTGTTTCTGGGCATGCTAAGCAGGTCCTCGACGCGCGCGAAGATATCGACGGCGAAGGCGACCTCTTCTGGCCCGTGCATCTTTGGCTTGACGACATACATGGAGCCGGTGCGCGAATTCCTGCGACGGCCGTTCGGGCCGATGTCGTAGAGCGCGATCAGGCCGGTGATAGCGGCATCCATGATGCCCTCCGGCACTTCGTTGCCATCGCGGTCGAGAATGGCAGGATTGGTCATCAGGTGGCCGACATTGCGCACCAGCATCAGCGAGCGGCAATGCAGATCGAAGGTGCTGCCATCTGGCGCCGTGTAGGCGACATCGGGATTGAGCCGGCGCGTAAACGTCTTGCCGCCTTTGGCGACCTCCTCGGTCAGATCACCCTTCATCAGGCCGAGCCAGTTGCGGTAAACTTCCGCCTTGTCCTCGGCATCGACGGCTGCGATCGAATCCTCGCAATCCATGATCGTCGTGATTGCCGACTCCAGGCGGACATCGGAAATGCCGGCCGGGTCGGTCTTGCCTATAGCGGTGCCTGCATCGACGACGATTTCGATATGGATGCCGTTCTGCTTGAGCAAGACATGAGTCGGAGTGGCGGCATCGCCGAGATAGCCGGCGAAATGGCTGCCATCGGCAAGCTTTGTGGCGCCGCCCTTGGTCGCGACCGACAAGGCACCATCCTTCACGGCCAGGCCCGTGACATCCTTCCAGCTTGCGCCGACGAGCGGCACGGTAGAATCGAGGAAATCGCGAACCCAGACGATGACCTTCTCGCCGCGCTTCGGATTGTAGCCTTTGCCTTTCTCGGCGCCATCGGCCTCGGGAATGGCATCGGTGCCGTAAAGGGCATCGTAAAGCGATCCCCAGCGGGCATTGGCCGCGTTCAGGGCATAGCGGGCGTTCATGACGGGAACGACGAGCTGCGGGCCGGCGATCTCAGAAATCTCGGGATCGACATTGGCGGTCGAGATCGTAAAGGCTGGGCCTTCGGGCACGATATAGCCGATGTCGCGCAGGAAGGCTTCATAGGCGGCGAGATCGACGGGCGCGCCGTTCTTGCGATACCAGTCGTCAAGCGCTGCCTGCATGCGGTCGCGCTTGGTGAGAAGCTCGCGGTTTCTTGGCGCGAGATCGTGGACGATCCTGGAAAAGCCGGCAAAGAAGGCCTCGGCATCCACGCCCGAACCCGGAAGCGCCTCCTTGACGAGGAAATCGTAAAGGACCTGTTCGATCTGAAGCCCGTGTTTCTCGATGCGGCTCATGCCATATACTCCTCAAGGCCGTTCTACGGCTCAATTTTTACATGTTGCCACTTTGCTCACGGTTTCACTTCTGTCAATTTGGCCATAGTTCGAAAGATTTGTGCCACTCGGGAAATAATTAGTCCGTGGCGATACTGGGACGACCGCTGGCAGTGGCGATGAAGCGTGCTTCGATCAGCTTGCGATTGCCTTCGACCTCGGGCGCATCCACCTGCTCGACCACCGTCACGACCAGATCCACGGCACCATTCAACCTTGCCTGTGCCGTCGCCGCCTCGACCGCCCGCGCGCGGGCATCGGCGAAACTGTGGCTCTCGTCTGTAAAGCGCAAGCTCTCACCGGCTCCGTTCAGGATATAGATTCCGTCCTCCGGCATGGTGACGAAGACGATGGCGCTCGCCCGCACCTGGCCGACCACGGCGCCGACGGCATTGGCGACATCCGAATCGGCAGGAATGGCGCTCTCGGTCGCCAGCATCTCCGCGATCGCGGGATAATAGACCGGTGCGGAAGCGCCGAGCCCGACCAGCGGCCTATCGAGCGAAATGGCGAAGCGGGCGATTCCCGGCGCGCGACGAAGCGCACGATCGATGGAGATGGATTTGGCGGGGTTCAGCTCGGCCACGCCATCCTCGGCAAGACAAGCGGCAAGGATGACGTCGGCCGACTGGCGGGTAAGGCGATCGACGATCTTCTGCGCCAATTCCTCGACAGATTCGGCGACCGGACGGCCAGAGCCGTCTCTCAGGCGCATCGCCAGCGCCAATCCCAAGCGTGCGGCCTCAGTATTCCACTGGCTTTGCCGGCCGAGCACATGCATGGCATCCGAGGGCGTCAGACCGCTCAGATGCACGAGGCCGCGCGCGACAAGCCGATCCAAGGTCGCCTTCTGCGACGTCATCGTCAGAAGCTTGTCGAGTGCCACGGGAACGGCGCCGATGCGATCGAACAGTGCCTGCTCCGGCCCGCTGAGGCCGCTTGCAAGATGATCGGGTACGCCGGTGCGGAGCGCAAAGCGGCCGGCATTACGTGCAAGATGCGTCGCCCGCAGCTGCTGCTCCAAAGCATTCAAGACGACATCGCCATGCATGTGAGCGGCGAGACTGAGCGGCAGCAGGCGACGCGGGCCAAGCTCAAAGGCAGCGACAAGGCCGCGATCGTTGATCTTCACTTCGGAATCGCCACCGAGACCGTAGGTGCGCATGGCAACGGCCTCGACCATGGTGCGAAAGCCTCCGACCACAGCGCCATCGGCATCCAGCCGCGGCCGGCCATCCTCCATGACGGCCACGTCCGTCGTGGTTCCGCCGATGTCGGAAACGACGGCATTGTCGAGGCCGGTGAGATAGCGCGCGCCGACGAGGCTTGCGGCCGGGCCGGAGAGAATCGTCTCGATCGGCCGCAGCTTCGCCTCGTCTGCCGATATCAGGGCGCCATCGCCACGCACCACCATCATCGGCGCGGAAATGCCGCGCGTCGCCAAAAACCTTTCGCAGGCGCCAACGAGGCGATCGATCATCGACACAAGCCTAGCATTGAGCAGCGTCGTCAAGGCACGGCGCGGCCCGCCCAATTTGGAAGAGAGTTCGTGACTGCAGGTGACAGGCAGATGCGAGATCTCGTGAATGCAGTCACGCACCTTGATTTCATGAGCCGGATTCCGCACGGCGAAATAGCCGGCGACGGCGAAGGACGACACCGATTTGGCCAGTTCCGGCAAGGCGTCACGCAATGCCACCAGATCGAGCGGATTTTCATTGCCGTGAACATTGTGCCCGCCGGGAAGATAGATCACCGGATCGGACCCCAGCGCCTCCGCCAAACCATCGCGTTTGAGATCCTCCGGGCCGAACCCGATCATGACCAGCCCGGCGCGGCCGCCCTGCCCTTCCACCAGCGCGTTGGTGGCGAGCGTCGTCGACAGCGACACCAGGCCGATTGCCGAGACAGGAATATTGGCCTTGGCGATGACGGCATCGACCGCGCCGGCAATGCCGACAGCCAGATCATGCCGGGTAGTCAGCGATTTCGCCTTGGCGATCACGCCATCGGTTTCATGGAAGAGAACGGCATCGGTGTAGGTTCCACCCGTGTCGATGCCGAGCAGGAAATGAGACGTCACGCTGATATAAAACCTCTGGACCGAGTAATGACTATGAGCTTCCACAACGCCTATGAAGATATGAACGAAGCGGCGAGCGCGGAGCCTATCTCGCCCTTGGCGGGCGAGAAAGCAATTTCATTGTTCAGGTTGTTCTTTACCTGCCGTCGGCTGTGTGCTGTTGGAGAGTGCAAGCCCCTCTCTGTCGCTTTCACGACATCTCCCCCACAAGGGGGGAGATCGTTGGGAGTCTGCCGCACCGTCCTTAAAAAATCTAAACCTGCTTTTTCAGCACATTACGTGGTCATTGATTTGCGATAACGGTGCTGCGGATTTCCAATCTCCCTCCTTGTGGGGGAGATGTCGCGGAAGCGACAGAGGGGATGTCAGACGCGCAGCATACTTGGAAACCGCGTCAGCCCTCCTACCGCCTCATCACCCGCATCGGCAATCCGCCACGCGGCTGGGTGGTCAGCTTCTGCACCGGCCAGGGATCGGTTTCCTCCGTCAGGTCGAAGCGGAAACGGCGCATCATGACGGCAAGGGCGATGACCGCTTCCTGAAGCGCAAAGGTCGCGCCGATGCAGACGCGCGGACCTGCGCCGAAAGGCAGATACTGGAAACGATTGATCTTGGTACGGTTCTCCGGAAGAAAGCGTTCCGGCATGAAGGCACGCGGCTTTTCCCAGTAGAGTTCGTGGCGATGCAGCGTCCAGGGCATGATGAGGACGGTGATCCCCTTCTCGATCGTCACACGCTCGCCCTTGGCGCTCGTCCATTCATCATCGGCGATGGCGGCGCGATTGATCGACGGCGCCGGCGGATAGAGACGCATGGCCTCCTCGAAGGCGGCGCGGACGTGCGGCATCAGATCGAGCCAGGCGACCGGCTCTGCATCGGTTGCGAGCACCCGGTCGATTTCCTCTTCCATACCCTTTCGGATGTGCGGGCTATTGGCGACGCAGTAGAGCGTCCAGGCAAGCGCACGGGCAGTCGTTTCGTGGCCGGCGCCGATGAAGGTGAGGATATTGTCCTCGATCTCCTCCATCGTCAGCCCATCCGGGCCGGCCTTTTCCAGGAGCAACGTCAGAAAATCGTCCGGCGCGCTGGCGCGATCCCTGCGCATCTTGTCCAGGCGCAAGTCCATCGTATTACGGACGATGCCGCGGAACTTGTCGAGCATGCGCTGGCCACCGATGCGGGTGACGCGCGGCACCCAGGCAGGCGCCCGCAGGAGATCCATGGGATCGACCCGGCCCATGCGATGCAGCAGCTCGTTGACGTCGTCGGAAAAACTCGTGCTTTCGGTGACGATCTCACCGGAAAACAAGGTCTCAGCCAGAATGACGAAAGTCAGCTCGGTCATGTCGGCCGCGATATCGAATACCGCGCCCTCCTCGCCGATCTCCTGATACTTCTGCACATAGTCCAGGCTCTGGCTCAGCATCTGGCCGGCAAAGCCCTGGGCGTGGCGTGGCGTGAACACCGGCGCAACCGCCTTGCGCGAGCGCTTCCAGACCGGCCCTTCCGCCGTCAGCAGGCCATCGCGCAGAATCGGCCGCAGCACAAGCTGGCGGATATCGGCCATGCGGTAGTTGCCGGCGTTGTCGACCAACACATGCTTGATCAGGCCGGGATCGTTGACGATCAGCGTCCGCTCGTTGAAGAACTTTGTCTTGATCCACGGCAGCGTATAGGAGGGCTCGCCCCAAAGTTCGAGCGGATTGCGCAGGATGGTTTTGATGATCGTCCATCGCGACGGCGGAACGGTGCGCGGGATAGGCGCCGGCGGGGAGAAGGCTTCCGGAATCATATCCATGGATCACAACTCTCCTCGAAACCGGACATTGCTCGAACGAACAGCCGAAGCGGCGCACGCATCCGATATGGTGGGCGCCGCACGCAAAATCCAGACGATAAAACGTCGCGCAGGGTAGCTTATAAAAGCGACTTCAGATCGCCCAGCTTATCATTGATGAGCCAGCCATAGTAATTCTCTTCCGGCCAGACCGGTTGCGAAGAGCCACGGTTCTTAGCCGCGAGGGCCGCGGCGCGCTTGCGGGAGTTGCCGAGATTGTAGAGCGTGGCCGTGATGCCGGGATTGCCTGAGATATCCATGCCTGCGATCGAGCGATAATCGTCGATCGACTTGCGGATGGAGGCTGCGACAAAGGCCAGCGACAGATCCGGATCCATGATCGCCTTGTAGACGCCGCCAGCATCCTTTTCGTTGAGCTTCGGGATGCCCGAGGTGCGGCTGACGAGATCGGAGAGTTCCAGCGCCGTCAGCGGATTGACCTGACCGAGGCCGAAGGTCTGTCCGGCGTAGAAGGGCTGGAAGAAGACCGCGCTGAAGCGATTGTCGGGATAGGATTTGCCGCCGACCGTCTTGCCGCGGAAATCGTCTTCCCAGACATCCTCCCGGCAGGTCCAGAGACTGTAGGAATCTTGTCTGCCCTTACAGGCATCGAATTGCGGCCGGGCGACGAAATCGTCGACATTCTCGCCGTTATAGGCGAAGCGGAAGTTCTGGCCGGCATAGGAAGCAGCCTTGACGTAGTAGGACTGCAGGCCGTCATAGGCATCGACATTGTAGGTATGCTCGCCGACAAGCGCGCCGATAATGTGGATCGGATCGATGCCGTAGGCGCGCGCCGTCGATTTGATCTTGGACATCAGCCTGGTATCGGCCGCCAGCAGCTCGCGCACCTTCTGATACTTGCGCTCGAAAGTGGAGTTGGTGCCACGCGTGCGCCGGACGGAGGCGCCGGGAACCGGCGGCTGCTCGGCATTGCGGTTGCCCGGAGGCACCACAGTCGCTGCATCCGCATAGGCGGGAACCCAGGAAAGGCTGACGACTGCCAGAAGAAGAGTGATCAGTATGCGTCGCAAGATGGCTGTCCTGTCCAAGTTTCAACCGATGTTTCCATACGCCGGACTGGCGGACAATCTTGGCCGAACAAAGCCATCCGACATAAGAAACGGGCCTCTAACTAAAAAGTTAAAGGCCCGTTGTCGAGTATTTACTGTTTTAGATCGCCTTCACCTGTTCCGTCACAGGATGAAGCGCGACAGATCCGTGTTGGTTGCGAGGTCGCCGACATGCTCACGGACATAATCGGCATCGATGGTTACCGATACGCCGGCGCGATCCGAAGCATTGTAGGAGATATCGTCCAGCACCCGCTCCATGACCGTCTGCAGACGGCGGGCGCCGATATTCTCAACGGTGGAGTTGAGATGCACGGCAACATCGGCCAGAGCGTCGATCGCGTCATCGGTGAAATCGAGCTTCAGGTCTTCCGTTTCCATCAGCGCCTTATATTGGCGGATGAGGCTTGCCTGCGGCTCGGTGAGGATGCGCCGGAAATCCTCCTTGGTCAGCGGCCGGAGCTCGACTCGGATCGGCAGGCGGCCCTGCAGTTCCGGCAGAAGATCCGAGGGCTTGGAGACATGGAAGGCGCCGGAAGCGATGAAGAGGATATGGTCTGTCTTGACCGGGCCATACTTCGTCGCAACCGTCGTACCTTCGACCAGCGGCAGCAGGTCGCGCTGCACGCCTTCGCGCGAGACGCCGGCACCCATGCCACCATCGCGGGCCGCGATCTTGTCGATTTCGTCGAGGAAGACGATGCCGTCATTCTCGGCGGACTGCACGGCTTCGCGCTGGATCGCCTCGTTGTCGATCAGCTTGTCGGATTCGTCGCGGATCAGCTCCTTGTAGGAATCCTTGACCGTCGTGCGCACTTTCTTCGTGCGGCCGCCCATGGCCTTGCCGAACATTTCGGAGAGATTGAGCACGCCGATATTGGCGCCGGGCATGCCGGGGATTTCGAAACCGCCGGGCATGCCGGAGCCGGTATCCGCCACTTCGATGTCGATTTCCTTGTCATCGAGCTGGCCGTCGCGCAGCTTCTTGCGGAAACTGTCGCGCGTCGCCGGCGAGGCGGTGGCGCCCACCAGCGCATCGAGAACGCGCTCTTCGGCGCTCATATGGGCCTTGGCCTGCACCTCGTTGCGCTTCTTTTCGCGCGCCAGGCCGATGCCCACTTCCACGAGATCACGGATGATCTGTTCGACGTCACGGCCGACATAGCCAACTTCGGTGAATTTCGTCGCTTCGACCTTGATGAAGGGAGCGCCGGCAAGCTTGGCAAGGCGGCGGGAGATTTCCGTCTTGCCGACGCCGGTCGGACCGATCATCAGGATGTTCTTCGGCATGACTTCGTCGCGCAGCTCCGGCTCGAGCTGCTGGCGGCGCCAGCGGTTGCGCAGCGCGATCGCTACGGCGCGCTTGGCCTCATGCTGGCCGACAATATAGCGGTCGAGTTCGGAAACGATCTCGCGGGGGGAAAAAGTGGTCATTTCGTATGTTCCCTGTCAGGGCTAGAAACTATCAAGAGAGGAACTTATTGGACTTCGGCATCCAGCGTTTCAACGATCATATTATGGTTCGTGTAGACGCAGATGTCGGCGGCGATATCAAGGGCGCGGCGCGCGATGTCCTCGGCTGATCTGTCGCTATCCATCAGCGCGCGCGCGGCCGCGAGGGCGAAATTGCCGCCGGAGCCGATCGCCATGGCGCCATGTTCGGGCTCGAGCACATCGCCGTTGCCGGTGATGGCGAGCGTTACTTGTTTGTCGGCAACCAGCATCATCGCTTCGAGGTTGCGCAGATATTTGTCCGTGCGCCAGTCCTTGGCGAGCTCGACGGCGGCGCGCATCAGCTGGCCGGGATATTGTTCGAGCTTCTTTTCGAGGCGTTCGAGAAGAGTGAAGGCGTCGGCGGTCGCGCCGGCGAAACCGGCGATGACATCACCCTTGCCGATACGGCGAACCTTGCGCGCATTGCCCTTCATTACGGTCTGGCCAAGGCTCACCTGGCCATCGCCAGCCATCACGACCTTGCCGTCCTTGCGAATAGTCACGATTGTCGTCATCTAACACCTGTTTGCCCCCGTTCCGGCGGGCTTTTAGCTGGGCCGCGTATCGGCCCCGTCAGCACCTATGTAAGAGGGGTTTTCGTGATTGCAAATGGCGGCTGCGCCCGAATGACGGCGGCAAGCCGGCCAAACGCGCAAGCCCGATGCGTAACTTCTGGATATTTCCCGATGCTCCTGATAAGGAACGGCCGTATTCCGATGGAGCAGCCCATGGCAGAGACCGCAGCGAGCCGCACGGCAAGCATTTCCCGCAAGACCAACGAGACTTCGGTCTCCGTTTCCGTCAACATCGACGGCAGCGGCAAATCGACGATTTCGACGGGAGTCGGCTTCTTCGACCATATGCTGGAACAGCTGTCGCGGCATTCGCTGATCGACATGGACATCGACACCAAGGGCGACCTTCACGTCGATGACCATCACGCCGTCGAAGATACCGGCATCGCGATCGGCCAGGCGATTGCCAAGGCGCTCGGCGACCGGCGCGGCATCACCCGCTATGCCTCGATCGACCTTGCTATGGACGAGACGATGACGAAAGCGGCCGTCGATCTTTCCGGCCGGCCATTCCTCGTCTGGAACGTTTCGTTCAGCGCGCCGAAGATCGGCACCTTCGATACCGAGCTGGTGCGCGAGTTCTTTCAAGCTTTGGCGCAGAATGCCGGCATCACACTGCATATCCTCAACCATTATGGCGCCAACAATCACCATATAGCCGAGACATGCTTCAAGGCCGTTGCGCGCGCATTGCGTACCGCAACCGAGATCGATCCGCGGCAAGCAGGCAGGGTGCCCTCGACGAAAGGCACGCTCGCCTAAGCCCCAAACTGGGGAAGTGAAGAATGGCAAGCTATCTGATTTTGACTCCGCCCGGAGCGCCGAACCGATCCGAAATATCGGATCGGTATCGCGACGAAACGCGATTCATCCGCGACGGCTTTTCGTGGACGGCGTTCCTGTTTCCGACGCTCTGGATGCTCTTCCATCGGCTTTGGCTGTATGCGATTGCCGCTTTCCTGCTGCAGGGCATTGCGCTGGAACTGATGCGTAGGCCGGGCTTCTTTGCCGCCGGCGCTGCGGTTCTGCTAAGCGTGCATATCCTCGCAGCCCTTGAGGGGCTGCATGCAGCCGGCAATCGTCTCGTTGGCCGCGGTTGGAAGATCGAGAACCTCGTCTCGGCGTCTGATCTGGCGACGGCGGAGGAAATCCACTTTTCCGAGCTGGAACAGGAACCACATGCGGATATCCGTCTGAAAAATTGGGATATCACGGCCACCAACATGAACATCAGCCGCCCAGGTCCAAGCTTCGGCCTTCCCGGCTATGACGGAGGACGCTGACCATGCGTGTCGCGATTATCGACTATGGTTCCGGCAATCTGCGCTCGGCCACCAAGGCCTTCGAGCGGGCTGCCCGCGAGGCGGGCATCAATGCGGAGATCGACCTGACCAATGATGCCGGGCGCGTCGCCACTGCCGACCGCATCGTGCTTCCAGGCGTCGGCGCCTATGCCGATTGCCGCCGCGGCCTCGATGCGGTACCCGGCATGACGCAAGCGATCATCGACGTCGTGGAACACAAGGGCCGCCCCTTCCTCGGTATCTGCGTCGGCATGCAGCTGATGTCATCGCGCGGGCTGGAAAAGACGATCACGAAAGGCTTCGGCTGGATCAAGGGCGACGTCAAGGAAATGACGCCGGACGATCCGACGCTGAAAATCCCGCAGATCGGCTGGAACACGCTGGATATCCGTCACCCGCACGCTCTCTTCGACGGGATCGAGACCGGACCTGACGGACTGCACGCCTATTTCGTCCATTCCTACCATCTGGCCGCCGACCATAGTGAGGATGTCATCGCGACGACCAACTATGGCGGGCCGATGACGGCCTTCGTCGGCCGCGACAACATCGCCGGCGCACAGTTTCATCCGGAAAAGAGCCAGAAACTCGGCCTTGCCCTGATCGCCAATTTCCTGCGCTGGAAGCCGTAAAGCTCGCGCTCCAAGGACAGAAATCATGATTCTTTTTCCCGCTATCGACCTAAAAGACGGCCAATGCGTGCGCCTCAAGCTCGGCGACATGGAGCAGGCGACCGTTTACAACCCCGATCCCGCTGCCCAGGCGAAAGCCTTTGAAGACCAGGGCTTCGAATGGCT
Organism: Hyphomicrobiales bacterium; assembly: GCA_900468625.1. Classification (GTDB taxonomy): domain Bacteria; phylum Pseudomonadota; class Alphaproteobacteria; order Rhizobiales; family Rhizobiaceae; genus Rhizobium. The sequence goes on along the minus strand of UBUL01000018.1, from coordinate 577,493 downwards.
GCATGTGATCGACCTCAACGGCGCCTTCGCCGGCGAGACCGTGAACGGCGCCGCCGTCGACGCCATCCTCGAGGCGACGAAGAACCCCGTACAGCTCGGCGGCGGCATCCGCACGCTCGACCATATCGAAAACTGGCTGTCGCGCGGGCTTGCCCGTGTCATTCTCGGCACCGTCGCTGTGCGCGATCCTGCGCTTGTCGTCGAGGCCTGCCGGCGGTATCCGGGCCATATCGCCGTCGGCATCGATGCCAAGGGCGGCAAGGTGGCCGTCGAGGGCTGGGCCGAGGCTTCCGAACTCGGCGTTATCGAGCTGGCCAAGAAATTCGAGGGCGCTGGCGTTGCCGCGATCATCTATACCGATATCGACCGCGACGGCATTCTGACCGGCATCAACTGGGACTCGACGCTGGAACTCGCCGATGCCGTTTCCATTCCCGTCATCGCCTCCGGCGGGCTTGCCTCGCTGGACGACATCCGCCGCATGATCCAGCCGGACGCCCGCAAACTGGAAGGTGCGATTTCCGGCCGGGCGCTTTATGATGGCCGGATCGATCCGAAGGAAGCACTGGCCCTGATCAAGCAGGCCAAGGAGGCAGCCCAATGACCCTGAAAGCCCGCGTCATCCCCTGCCTCGACGTCAAGGACGGCCGTGTCGTCAAGGGCGTCAATTTCGTCAATCTCGTCGATGCCGGCGATCCTGTCGAGGCCGCCAAAGCCTATGACGCCGCCGGTGCCGACGAACTCTGCTTCCTCGACATCACCGCCTCCTCCGACAATCGCGACACCATCTTCGACGTAGTTGCCCGCACCGCCGAGCAATGCTTCATGCCGGTCACGGTCGGCGGCGGCGTGCGCACCATTGCCGATATCCGCAAGCTTCTGCTTTGCGGCGCCGACAAGGTTTCGATCAACTCGGCGGCCGTCAACAATCCCGATTTCGTGGCTGAAGCAGCCGACAAGTTCGGCAACCAGTGCATCGTCGTGTCCATCGACGCCAAGCGGCGCCGGACCGAGGCGCTCGGCGGCGATAATCTGAGCGCCTGGGAGATCTATACCCATGGTGGCCGCAACGCGACCGGCACCGATGCGGTCGATTTTGCCCGCAAGATGGTCGAGCGCGGCGCCGGCGAACTGCTTGTCACCTCCATGGACCGCGACGGCACGAAGGTCGGCTACGATCTGGAGCTGACGCGGGCGATAGCCGATGCGGTGCGCGTACCCGTCATCGCGTCCGGCGGCGTCGGCGATCTCGACGATCTCGTCGCGGGCGTCAAGGAGGGTCATGCGACCGCCGTGCTTGCCGCTTCGATATTCCACTTCGGCACCTATTCGGTGGGCGAGGCAAAGCGCTACATGGCCGAGCGCGGCATTCCCATGCGGCTGGATTAGGAGACAGCGAGCGATGAGCGGATTCACCCTTTCCGACCTCGAACGAATCGTCGAGGAGCGCTCAAAGGCTTCGCCGGACGAATCCTGGACGGCGAAGCTTTTTGCCGCCGGGCAGCCGAAAGCGGCGAAAAAGCTGGGCGAAGAGGCGATCGAGGCCGTCATGGCCGCGGTCGCCAACGATCGCGACAACCTCACCTATGAGGCCGCCGATCTGCTGTATCACCTTTTAGTCGTATTGAAGATTGCCGGTATTCCGTTGCAGGATGTCATGGGTGAGCTCGAGAGGCGCACCAGCCAATCCGGCCTTCAAGAAAAGGCAAGCCGGTAAAACGCAATGACGATAGCGACCAAGACCGAGCCAGCGCACGAGACACTCGATATTTTCCAGGCGAAAGCCTATTCGCCCTATTATTTCTTCTCCTCGGAGGAATGGGCGAAATTCCGGGCCGACACGCCGCTGACGCTGACATCAGACGAAGTCAAGCGGCTGCGCTCGATGGGCGATCCGATTGATCTCGACGAGGTCCGGCGCATCTATCTCTCGCTGTCGCGGCTTTTGTCCTCGCATGTGGAATCCTCGCAGATCCTGTTCGAGCAGCGCAATCGCTTCCTCAGCCTTTCCGATATCGCCAAGACGCCTTTCGTCATCGGCATTGCCGGCTCCGTTGCCGTCGGCAAGTCCACCACGGCCCGTATCCTGAAGGAATTGCTGGGCCGCTGGCCGTCGAGCCCGAAGGTCGATCTCGTCACCACGGACGGCTTTCTCTATCCGAACGCCGAATTGCAGCGCCGCAACCTGATGCAGCGCAAGGGTTTTCCGGAGAGCTACGATACCGCGGCGCTGCTGCGCTTCCTTTCGGCCATCAAGGCCGGCCAGCCGAATGTGCAGGCGCCCTCCTATTCGCACCTCGTCTATGACGTGCTGCCGAACGAGTTCAAGACCGTCGACCGCCCGGATATCCTGATTTTCGAAGGCATCAACGTGCTGCAGTCGCGGCATCTGCCGGCAGACGGCAAGATCGTGCCGATGGTCTCGGATTTCTTCGACTTCTCGATCTATATCGATGCCGACGAGGAGCTGATCCACAATTGGTACGTCGCCCGCTTCATGCGGCTGCGCGAGACCGCCTTCCGCGATCCCAACTCCTTCTTCCATCGCTATGCGTCGATCAACGAGCAAGAGGCGCTCGCAATTGCCGAAGGGCTCTGGAAGAACATCAACCTGAAAAACCTGCGCCAGAACATCCTCCCGACGCGCCCACGCGCCGACCTCATCCTGCAGAAGGGTAAGAACCATCTAATCGAGCAGGTGGCGTTGAGGAAGCTCTGAGGCTCAGGGCTGGACGCGCCTGAGTGTCAGATTGATCCGCCCGCCATTCTTCAAGAGTGTCGAGGTCGCCGGATAGATTCGGTCGACGCCATGGAAGCATAGCCTGCCCTCGTCGCCGAGAACGACGATATCGCCGCTCGCAAGCTTGAAAGATAGCGTGCGATCATTGCGGCTGAGGCCGCCGACGCGAAAGAGGCAGGTGTTGCCGAGCGAGATCGACAGCACGGGCGCGTTGAGGTCCTGTTCGTCGCGATCCTGATGCAGGCCCATGCGTGCGTCGTCGCTGTAGAAATTGACGAGGCAGGCCTCGGGCGGCTTTTCATAGCCTGCTATGTCATTCCAGAGATCGAGCAATTGCGGCGGCATGGCCGGCCAAGGGCGACCGGTAACCGGGTGCGTTGGCTGATAGCGATAACCGCGCAGCTTGTCCGTCACCCAGCCAAGCGAACCGCAATTGGTCATCCGTACCGACATCTCCTTGCCGGTGCCAGGCATGACCGGTGTGTAGAGCGGCGCTTCGGCCACGACGGCGCGAATCGTCTCGACCAGCCCTTCTTGGGCAGGGCGGTCGAGATATCCGGGGAGATGGCGAATTCCGTTGGGGAGCAGCATTCTGGTTTCCTACGATGACGCCGGTTGGGTGAGCGTGTCGTTCTAGCGCTTTGGTGCCCGGCCCTCACCCCAACCCTCTCCCCGCAAGCGGGGCGAGGGGGTTTAATCCTGCCTCAAGCCAGCCGCCGCAACTGAGAGTCTTGCTGTTTCGCTATGTCGTCCCCTCTCCCCGCATGCGGGGAGAAGGCTAGAATGAGGCGCCGGGCAGATAGCGTCCACAACACTGAACTCACCCGACAAGCCACTTTGACCCAACCAAATCCAAACCGCAGCCCAGAAACCAAATCTAATCGCCACCGACCTTGCCGCGCATCTTCTTGACCTCGGAGCGCCCGGATTTCTCCTTCAGACGGCGCTCGATGGACCCCTTTGTCGGCTTGGTCTTCCGGCGCGGCGGCGGTGGCGGCGCTGCTGCTTCGATGATCAGTTCCTTCAGGCGCTCGCGTGCATCGTCGCGATTGCGATCCTGACTGCGGAAGCGGCTGGCCTCGATCATCAGAACGCCTTCCTTGGACACGCGACGGCCGGCGAGCCTGATCGCATTCGCCTTGACGCGCTCCGTCAGCGATGGGGAATTCTGGACGTTGAAGAAAAGCTGGACCGCGGTTGCGACCTTGTTGACGTTCTGACCGCCGGGACCGCCCGCCAGAACGAACTGTTCCGTCAGCTCCCAGCCGGCAATCGTAATCCGGTCGTTGATGTAAAGCGCTTCGCTGGCCATGATTTTCTCCGCGCCTGTCTATCCCACATTGATGCGCGGTTGAAAATATGGTTGTGGCGAGGATGAGTTTCCTTCGCCTTTGCCTCTTCGAGCGGAGCGCGGCATGTTTCCCCCTCCCCTCGGGGAGAGGGCAGGGTGAGGGGGATCGCCGCGGGAAGTTCTTGTTTTTCAAAGAATGATCCCTTTGCTATGCCGCCCCCTTCTCCCCTCTGGCCCCTTCTCCCCGAGGGGAGAAGGGGTGGTGGTCGGATTCCCCCGAGAAAAAACCGCCCTCGCTATACACACGAGGGCGGGTCATAAGTTTCACGTGAGTCAAGGCTCGCGTGGGCTCCTTATTCCGCTGCGACCGGCATCCCCGGAGCCGCGTCACGGACGTTGCCGTCCACATGATCCTCGAACTTCGCGAAGTTGGTGACGAACATCTGCACCAGCTTTTTCGCCTGCGCATCATACGCTTCGCCATCTGCCCAGGTGGAACGCGGATCGAGGACGGCACCATCGACGCCGTCGACCGCAACCGGAACCGCAAAGCCGAAATTCTGATCGACGCGGAATTCGACATTGTCGAGATCGCCCTTCAGGGCCGCGGCAAGCAATGCGCGCGTCGCCTTGATCGGCATGCGACGTCCCGTGCCATAGGCGCCGCCGGTCCAGCCGGTGTTGACCAGCCAGCAACGGGCGCCGTGGCGGGCGATCAGCTCCTTGAGCAGGTTGCCGTATTCGGCCGGGTGACGCGGCATGAAGGGAGCGCCGAAGCAGGTCGAGAAGGTGGCTTCCGGCTCGACGACGCCCTTTTCCGTGCCGGCGACCTTGGCGGTGTAGCCGGACAGGAAGTGATACATGGCCTGATCCGGCGTCAGCTTGGCGATCGGCGGCATGACGCCGAAAGCATCGGCAGTCAGCATGATGATCGTCTCGGGATGGCCCGTAATGCCTGACGCCGAAGCATTCGGAATGAAATGCAGCGGATAGGCGCTGCGGGTGTTTTCCGTCAGCGAACCATCATCGAGATCGGGCTGGCCATGTTCGTCGAGGACGACATTTTCCAGCACGGTGCCGAAACGGCGCGTCGTAGCGTAGATTTCCGGCTCGGCCTCGGGCGACAGGCGGATGGTCTTGGCGTAGCAGCCGCCTTCGAAATTGAAGATGCCGTTTTCGCCCCAGCCGTGCTCGTCGTCGCCGATGAGCGTGCGGGTCGGGTCGGCCGACAGCGTCGTCTTGCCGGTGCCGGACAGGCCGAAAAAGATCGCGGCGTCGCCTTCCGGACCGACATTGGCCGAGCAATGCATCGGCATGACGCCGCGTTCCGGCAGCAGGTAGTTCAGCACGGTGAAGACGGATTTCTTCATCTCGCCGGCATAGGATGTGCCGCCGATCAAAACGATGCCGTTGACGAGATCGCAGGCGATCACCGTTTCCGTGCGGCAGCCGTGACGCTCCGGATCGGCGCGGAAGCTCGGCAGGTCGATGATCGTCAGCTTCGGCACGAAGCTTTCGAGCGCGGAGCGATCGGGGCGGATCAGCAGGTTGCGGATGAACAGCGAGTGCCAGGCGAATTCGGTGATGACGCGCGTCGGCAAAGCATATTCGACGTCGGCGCCGCCGATCAGATCCTGCACGAACAGGTCCTTGTCGCGGGCATGGGCCAGCATGTCCTCGTGCAGCAGCTCGAAATGCTCCGGAGACATCGGCTTGTTGTTGTCCCACCAGATCTGATCCTCGGTGGTGGCGTTGCGCACCACGAACTTGTCCTTCGGGGAACGGCCGGTGTGCTGACCGGTCAAAGCCCTGAGCGCACCATCGGCGGTCAGATCGGCTTCGCGACGGCGAATCGCCTCCTCGTAAAGATGAGCCGCCATGAGATTATAGCGTACACTGGCAGCGGCTCCCAGGCCGATCGATCCCAGTTCAGTCGCGGGATTACGGACGCCGAATTGCTCCATCACTTTTTCCTCTACAAAGGGGCTTGGCCGTTAGAATTGTCTAAAGCGTAGAGGGCTCTTTTTAAAAGCACAAGGGCTATCATCAAAAAATATTTAATAATATCAGGTATTTAATCGATTTAAATAAATCGCGATAATTTTAAATCGTTTGAATGAAGGGTGGAGAGACGTTTCGCCGCACAACTATTGCGCAAGGGTTTTGGGCCGCGACAATCCTCCCCTTTATCTTTGCCACAATTTGTTCCACCTTTATCCCCATAAGCGCGCCAGGTTACCGCCGACCGAGCTGGCAGACCGCCTGGGCTGGATTCCAAATCCGGGAGATGCGCACTGATGACGGAGACGAATACCATGTTGACAATCGCGCTCGTTGATGACGACCGCAATATCCTGACTTCCGTATCGATTGCCTTGGAAGCAGAGGGATATAAGGTAGAGACCTATACGGACGGAGCCTCGGCGCTGGACGGCCTGCTTGCCCGGCCGCCGCAACTGGCGATCTTCGATATCAAGATGCCGCGCATGGACGGAATGGAACTCTTGCGCCGCCTGCGCCAGAAATCCGACCTGCCGGTGATCTTCCTCACCTCCAAGGACGAGGAGATCGACGAGCTGTTCGGCTTGAAGATGGGCGCCGACGACTTCATCACCAAACCATTCTCCCAGCGTCTGCTGGTCGAGCGCGTCAAGGCGGTGCTGCGCCGGGCTTCGGCTCGCGAAGCCGCAAATGCCGCCGGCGGCAGCACCGCAGCCGCCAAGCCAGGTGCAACGCAGCAGGCCCGCTCGCTGGAACGCGGCCAGCTCGTCATGGACCAGGAACGGCACACCTGCACCTGGAAGGGCGAGCCGGTGACGCTGACCGTCACGGAATTTCTCATCCTGCATTCGCTTGCCCAGCGCCCGGGCGTGGTCAAGAGCCGCGACGCCCTTATGGACGCCGCCTACGACGAACAGGTCTATGTCGACGACCGCACGATCGACAGCCACATCAAGCGGCTGCGCAAGAAATTCAAGATGGTCGACCTCGATTTTGATATGATCGAGACGCTGTATGGCGTGGGCTATCGCTTCCGCGAAGCTGCATAAGAGTTAACTGGACCATACGGCGAACCATGGAATAAGAGCATGCGGACGGGATCGCGGATCCCGTTCTTCGAAAGGGCCGTGGGCTTGGCACAGCTTGTGCAGGACAGAGACATAGACGACTCGGAAAGCTCGAGCGGCGCTCGAATCGCGCGCCGGCGATGGACGCATCCCTTCGTGCTGATCCGCCGCATCTTCGGCAACGCCGTGTTTTCGAGCCTGACGCGGCGCATCCTGTTCTTCAATCTCGCCGCCCTCGTTGTGCTCGTCGGCGGTATCCTCTATCTCAACCAGTTCCGCGAGGGCTTGATCGACGCCCGCGTCGAAAGTCTGCTGACGCAGGGCGAGATCATCGCCGGTGCCGTCTCGGCTTCGGCGTCCGTCGACACCAATTCCATCACCATCGATCCGCAGAAGCTCCTGGAGCTTCAGGCAGGCCAGAGCATCACGCCGGTTCCGAACGACGAGGACCTGGAATTCCCGATCGATCCGGAAAAGGTGGCGCCGGTGCTGACGCGGCTAATCTCGCCGACCCGCACACGCGCCCGCATCTTCGATGCCGATGCGAACCTGCTGCTCGACAGCCGCCATCTCTATTCCCGCGGCCAGGTGCTGCGCTACGATCTGCCGCCCGTCGACGACGAGAAGCCGAGCTGGTCCGACTGGTTCAGCGGCTTGCTCAACAAGATGCTGCAGCCGGGCAACCTGCCGGTTTACAAGGAAGCGCCAGGCGGCGACGGCTCCATCTATCCGGAAGTCATGAATGCGCTGACGGGTGTGCGCGGCGCGGTGGTCCGCACCACCGAGAAGGGCGAACTGATCGTTTCCGTCGCCGTGCCGATCCAGCGCTTCCGCGCCGTTCTCGGCGTGCTGCTCTTGTCCACCCAGGCAGGCGACATCGACAAGATCGTTCATGCCGAGCGCCTGGCGATCATGCGCGTCTTCGGCGTCGCGACGCTGGTCAACGTCGTGCTTTCGCTGCTTCTGTCCTCCACCATCGCCAATCCGCTGCGCCGGCTTTCGGCAGCCGCTATCCGCGTGCGGCGCGGCGGGGCGAAGGAGCGCGAGGAAATCCCGGATTTCTCGGCCCGCCAGGACGAAATCGGCAACCTCTCGATCGCACTGCGCGACATGACATCTGCGCTCTACGATCGGATCGACGCGATCGAAAGTTTTGCCGCAGATGTCAGCCACGAGCTGAAAAATCCGCTGACATCGCTACGCAGCGCCGTCGAAACGCTGCCGCTTGCCAAGAGCGACGATTCCAAGAAGCGGCTGATGGATGTGATCCAGCACGACGTTCGCCGCCTCGACCGCCTGATCAGCGATATCTCCGATGCCTCGCGCCTCGATGCCGAACTTGCCCGCTCGGATGCGAAATCTCTCGATCTGGAAGTGCTGCTGCGCGACATGATCGAGATTTCGAGGCAGGTCGGACACAGCAAGAAGGCCGTAGAGATCGAATATGTGGTCGATCGCAAACCGGCCGATAAGGCGAAGTTCATCGCCAACGGCCACGATCTCCGCATCGGCCAGATCGTCACCAACCTCATCGAAAACGCGCGGTCCTTCGTTCCCGCCGACACCGGCAAGATCACTGTCCGGCTGACACGCACGAGGACGCGCTGCGTGATCTATATCGAGGATAACGGCCCCGGCATTCAGGCCGAAAACATCGACCGCATCTTCGAGCGCTTCTACACCGACCGGCCGGAATCGGAAGGTTTCGGGCAGAATTCCGGCCTCGGCCTTTCCATCAGCCGGCAGATCGCCGAGGCGCATGGCGGGTCGCTGCGCGCCGAGAATATCACAGACAGCGATGGCTCGACACTGCTCGGGGCGCGTTTCATCCTCTCGTTGCCTGCTCAGACACCGGCATGAGCGGCCGCATGACTGGCGAAGCGACCAATATCCACGCAACCGCGATCGTCATCGGCAAGACCGGGCTCCTGTTCCTCGGACCGTCGGGCAGCGGCAAATCCACCCTCGCCTTCTCCTGCCTGGCGGCAGCAAAACCGCTTAGACTTTCCGCCAGCTTGATCGCCGACGATCGCGTGCTGATCTCCGGGCAGAACGGCTCCGTGATCGCGGAGTGTCCGCCTTCGATCGCCGGCCTGATGGAAATCCGCTATACCGGCATTGTTCGGATGCCCTATGTCCCCCGCGGCGAAATACACTTTGCCGTCCGGCCGGTCGATCCGGCGACGGCGGAACGAATGCCACCTGAGGACGAGCAGATCGATATTGCCAATTGTATCCGGTTGCCGTTGATCCGCTTGTCCGCAACCTCCGCGAACCCGCTGGCCGTAATAATGATGAAAATCGGCGCGAGTTTCGACGAATCGGCCATTTAGGCCCGAACAGGCATGCAAATCCCGTATTTTAAGCTTGCACTTCGTCTTTTCATCGCCAAGATGTCCCCCCACGGTGGACGACATTGCTGCATTGCGATATGGGCCACCTGTTTGCATATGCCATGGGAGCAGTAATATCATGATTGGACTTGTGCTTGTCACTCATGGCAAGCTGGCTGAAGAGTTTCGGCATGCTGTAGAGCATGTCGTTGGTCCGCAGAAGTTCATAGAAACGGTATGCATTGGTCCCGAAGACGACATGGACAAGCGCAGGCAGGATATCCTGCAGGCCGTCGCGGGCGCCGATGACGGCCATGGCGTCATCATCCTCACCGACATGTTCGGCGGCACCCCTTCCAATCTCGCAATCTCCGTCATGAACAGCGGCCATACCGAGGTCATTGCCGGCGTCAATCTGCCGATGCTCATCAAGCTTGCCGGCGTGCGCGGCGACAACAACATGGAAAGGGCACTGGTGGAAGCTTCCGAGGCCGGGCGCAAATACATCAACGTGGCCAGCCGTGTGCTCAGCGGCAAATAACGAGGCAGACACCGCCCCCATGACCGAGCTTTCCCGGGAACTCCTGATCATCAACAAGCGGGGCCTGCATGCCCGTGCTTCGGCGAAATTCGTGCAGACGGTCGAAGCCTACGACGCCGCGATCACCGTTTCGAAGGACGGTACCACGGTCGGCGGCACTTCGATCATGGGCCTGATGATGCTGGCCGCCAGCCCAGGCTGCAGCGTGCTGGTCACGGCATGCGGCAACCAGGCAGCCGAGGCGCTCGAGGCGCTCGACCAGCTCGTCGCCAACAAGTTCGGCGAGGAAATATAGGCTTTCCCGCCTGCCAGATCTCGGACATAAAGACATAAAGACTTCTTTATATCATTATTGATTTCCGCCCTGAAGCCTGCTACACGGCATCATCCACACGCTGTCAGCGTGCAATTCTTGTTGCATTCGTCCGAGGCGTCTGCCCGCGGCGCGTCTGCATCGTTCAGGCTGGAGACCTTCATGAGCACTGAAAAGGACTACATCGTCGCGGATATCGGCCTTGCCGACTATGGTCGCAAGGAAATCGCAATCGCCGAAACCGAGATGCCCGGCCTGATGGCCAGCCGCGCCGAATTCGGCGAAACGCAGCCGCTGAAGGGCGCGCGCATCACCGGCTCGCTGCACATGACGATCCAGACCGCAGTGCTGATCGAGACGCTGGTCGCACTCGGCGCTCAGGTGCGCTGGGCATCCTGCAACATCTTTTCGACGCAGGATCATGCCGCAGCGGCAATCGCTGCATCCGGCGTTCCGGTCTTCGCAGTCAAGGGCGAGAGCCTCGAAGACTACTGGATCTACACCGACAAGATCTTCCAGTGGACCGATGGCGGTCTCTCCAACATGATCCTCGACGACGGCGGCGATGCCACGATGTACATCCTGCTCGGCGCCCGCGCCGAAGCCGGTGAGGACGTGCTCTCCAACCCGCATTCGGAGGAAGAGGAAATCCTCTTCGCACAGATCAAGAAGCGTCTTCAGGCTTCACCGGGCTGGTTCACAAAGCAGCGCGACGCCATCAAGGGCGTGACAGAAGAAACCACCACCGGCGTCAACCGCCTCTACCAGCTCAGCCAGAAGGGCCTGCTGCCCTTCCCGGCCATCAACGTCAACGACAGCGTCACCAAGTCGAAGTTCGACAACAAGTATGGCTGCAAGGAATCGCTGGTTGACGGTATCCGCCGCGCCACCGACGTCATGATGGCCGGCAAGGTTGCCGTCGTCTGCGGCTACGGTGACGTCGGCAAGGGTTCTGCCGCTTCGCTTTCCGGCGCCGGCGCCCGCGTCAAGGTCACGGAAGTCGACCCGATCTGCGCCCTGCAGGCCGCCATGGACGGCTATGAAGTCGTTCAGCTCGAGGACGTCGTTTCCTCGGCCGACATCTTCATCACCACGACCGGCAACAAGGACGTCATCCGCATCGACCATATGCGTGCGATGAAGGACATGGCGATCGTCGGCAACATCGGCCACTTCGACAACGAGATCCAGGTTGCCGCTCTGCGGAACCTGAAGTGGACGAACATCAAGCCGCAGGTCGACATGGTCGAGTTCGCCAAGGGCAACCGCATCATCCTGCTCTCGGAAGGCCGCCTGCTGAACCTCGGCAACGCCACCGGCCACCCGTCCTTCGTGATGTCGGCGTCCTTCACCAACCAGACGCTGGCGCAGATCGAGCTCTTCACGAAGCCCGGACACTACAAGAACGAAGTCTACGTGCTGCCGAAGCACCTCGACGAGAAGGTCGCCCGCCTGCATCTCGCCAAGCTCGGCGTGAAGCTGACGGAGCTTTCCGAAGAGCAGGCTTCGTATATCGGCGTGACGCCGAAGGGGCCGTTCAAATCCGACCACTACAGATACTGATTATTCAGACAGTATCCACAACATCTTGTAGCCCTGGCATTGACAAATGCCGGGGCTTATTTTTTAGCCAGCTCCCTTCCCCCGGATTCTCCTAGGCAGTATTGTTTTTACACTTGATTCGTGACGAACCGGGCATGCCCGGAGCCATGAAAATGGGATGTCTTGTCAGGATGCGGCACAGTAGAGTCGGATGATTTTAGGTCTATTCGGCCTAAAATCCGAATCCGCTCTAAATCAAAGAAGTAGAGCATGATGTCGTCCGAAAACCGCCTACACTTTTCGGCATCATGCTCTAGAGGACGGAGACAGACCTCTTATGTTTGAAGGGGAAGACAACCTGCATCAGCTAGCGTTACGCCGTGCGGCGGCGCTGTTGCGGCAGGGCGGTGCATATCGGCTTTCGACAGGAGCAAAGCAGGGCAAAGGCCGGCTCGCCCGTCTGAGCCGCCTATTGAGGCTCAGCGTTTTCGGTGGTCTGCTAAGCGGTTTGGCCGAACCTGTCCTTGCGCAGAGCAATGGCGCCGCGCAGACGAGCATGCGCCTCTTCACCTCCTCGGAAATGGCCGTCTTCTCCGTCATCATCGGCGTGATTTCCGCCGCACTTCTGTCGACCATGTGGATGGTCCGGCAGCGCGGCAACATGGAAAGCGAAAGCCGGGAAATCCGCACGGCTCTTTCCGATGCCAACCAGCGTATTTCGCAATATCAGGCGCTGATTGCCGACAAGAACCGCCGCATCGTCATCTGGGACGGTCAGAATGCACGGCCCGAGCTGCTCGGCCAGCTGCCGGTCGAGACCGGAGCGCCGCAGGACAATGAATTCCTCGCTTTCGGACGCTGGCTGAAATCATGGTCGGCCGGCGATCTCGACAAGGCGATCGACAAGCTGCGGAGCAGCGGCCAGAGTTTCGACATGGTGGTCGAGACCAACCGTGACGAAATCCTCGAAGCGCAGGGGCGCATTTCGGGAGGACGCGCCTTCGTCCGCTTTATCGCACTCAACAATCTGCGCGCGGAACTCGCCGAGCTGAAGATCGAGCGCGACCGGCTGATGACCTCGATTTCCACGTTCCAGAACCTGCTCGATGCCATCGATCTGCCGGTCTGGCAGCGCGATGCGGAAGGCAAGCTTACCTGGGTCAACCAGGCCTATGGCGAGGCCGTGGAAGCGGTTTCAACCGATGAGGCCGTGCGCGAGGGACGGGAATTCCTGACGACGGTGACCCGCGAGCGCATTCGCGCTGCGGCCACGCCGGAATCGCCCTTCCACGACAAGATCTCGACCGTCGTCCATGGCAACCGCACCTTCTTCGACGTTGTCGACGTGAAGGCCCCGAACGGCTCCGCCGGCATTGCCATCGACGTATCCGAAGCGGAAGCGGTGCGGGCCGAGCTGGCGCGCACGCTGAAGAGCCACGCAGAAACCCTTGACCATCTGGCCACACCAGTTGCGATTTTCGACGGCGACCGGCGGCTGCAGTTCTACAATCAGGCTTTCGTCCAGCTTTGGGAACTCGATATCGCTTTCCTCGAGAAGCGGCCCGACAATAGCGAGCTTCTGGATCGGCTGCGCGGCGCCAAGAAGCTGCCTGAGCAGCTGAACTGGAAGACATGGAAGGACGGCGTCCTTTCGGTCTATCGCGCGCTCGATACGCAAACCGATCTCTGGCACCTGCCGAACGGCCAGATCCTCAGGGTTTTTGCAACCGCACATCCGCAGGGCGGCGCCACCTGGGTATTCGAGAACCTGACCGAGCAGGTCGATCTCGAAACGCGCTACAACACGCTGGTCAAGGTCCAGGGCGAAACCATCGATCACCTTTCCGAAGGTGTCGCCGTTTTCGGTCCCGATGGCCGCATCCGCCTGTCCAACCCGGCGTTCCGCATCCTCTGGAACATCACCGAGGCACAGGCCAAGCCTGGCACGCATATCCAGACGCTGGCCGAAGCCTGCACTCCGTCCTATGACCGGCCCGATGGCTGGAAGCGGTTTGCCGAGCAGATCACCAGCTTCGACGACGAGCGGCCGTCGTCGCAGGGCACGCTGGAGCTCTATTCCAATCTCGTACTCGACTATGCGGTCATTCCGCTGCCGAATGCCCAGACCATGCTGACCTTCGTCAACAAGACCGACAGCGTGCGCGCCGAGCGGGCACTGACGGAAAAGAACGATGCGCTGCTGAAGGCGGACGAGCTGAAGAACGATTTCGTCCAGCACGTCTCCTATGAATTGCGTTCGCCGCTGACCAACATCATCGGTTTCACCGACCTTTTGAAGACGCCGGGCATCGGCTCGCTGAACGAGCGGCAGGCCGAATATATCGACCATATCTCCACCTCGTCTTCGGTGCTGCTGACGCTGGTCAACGACATCCTCGACCTCGCGACCGTCGATGCCGGCATCATGCGGCTGAACTATTCCGAGATCGTGCTCAGCGACCTGCTCGACGAAGTCTCCATGCAGATCGCCGACCGACTGCAGGAAAGCGGCGTGACGCTCGAAATCACCGTGCCGGCTCATCTCGGCTCCATCGTTGCCGATCAGCAGCGGTTGAAGCAGATCCTGCTCAAGCTTCTGACCAATGCCGCCAATTTCGCGCCGGAGGGATCGACGATCTCGCTGAAATGCGGGCGCGAAGGCGCGGATTTCGTCTTCTCGGTCGCCGACAAGGGTCCCGGCATACCGGAAGAGCTGATCCAAAGCGTCTTCAACCGCTTCGCCTCCGGCGGCAAAGGCGGCAAGCGCAGCGGCGCGGGTCTAGGCCTTTCCATCGTCGAAAGCTTCGTCAGCCTGCATGACGGCGAGGTTTCCATCGAAAGCCAGCCAGACAAGGGAACGACGGTCACCTGCCGGATACCCTCGGCCGTACTGCCCCACTCCGTCGCAGCAGAATGACAGCCTCCGACAGCAGCATCTCCCTTTTCCTCGCAGATGACACGGCCACCGCTCAGCTTGGCGAGGATCTGGCCTTGGCCTTGAAGGCCGGCGATTGTCTCGCACTGTCAGGCGATCTCGGCGCGGGCAAATCCTCGCTCGCACGCGCGCTGCTGCGCGCCATGGCCGATGATGCCGAACTGGATGTGCCGAGCCCGACCTTTACGCTCGTGCAGTCCTATGAGCTGCGTATTCCGGTCTCGCATTTCGATCTCTACCGCCTCGGCGATCCCAGCGAGTTGACGGAACTCGGCTTCGACGAGGCCCTACAGACCGGCATCTGCCTTGTCGAATGGCCAGAAATGGCCGAAGGCGAGCTGCCGAAAGAGCGTATCGACCTAAAACTCACGCAAGAAGGCGAAGGACGGCGAGCCGTCATCACGGCGCCGGCCAAGCAGAAGGCGCGCATCGAACGTGTGCTTGCCATCCGCGCCTTCCTCGATGCGCACGGCCATCGCGGTGCGCACAGGCGCTTCCTCACGGGCGATGCCTCGCTGAGGGCCTACGAATCCGTCCATCCGAGGGGTAGCAGCGGCCGCATAATCCTGATGGATTGGCCAGGCCTGCCGGAGGGGCCGCCCGTGCTCGACGGCAAGCCCTATCCGAAGGTCGCGCATCTTGCCTGGGATACCTATCCCTTCGTGGCGATCGCCAATATCCTCAGAGAGAACGGCTTTGCCGCTCCGGAAATCTTTGCCGCCGATTACGACCAGGGCATCCTTCTCATTGAGGATCTCGGCACCGACGGCGTGCTCGACGATCAGGGGAAGCCGATTGCCGAGCGTTACCGCGCCAGCGTCGCTTGTCTCGCGTATCTCCACGGCCTTTCCATTCCCCGCGACATCCCGGTCACGCCGGATCACATCCATCACATTCCGGATTTCGACCGGACCGCCATGAAGATGGAAGCGCGGCTGCTGCTCGACTGGCATCTGCCCTGGAAGCGCGGCACGCCGGCAAGCGACGAGGAACGAGCCGATTATCTGGCGATCTGGGACAGACTGATCGATCAGCTTGACGACACGGAAAAGAACCTGCTGCTGCGCGACATGCATTCGCCGAATATCATCTGGCGGGCGCGGGAAAAGGGCATAAAGCGTATCGGCCTCATCGACTTCCAGGACGCGATGATCGGCCCGACGTCCTACGATGTGGCTTCACTGGTGCAGGATGCGCGGGTGACGATCGAGCGCGATCTGCATGACCGGCTCATGGCCGACTATCTTGCGCTGCGGCATGCTCAGGGCGGTTTCGACGAGGCGAAATTCCTGAAGAGCTGGGCAATTATGTCGGCGCAGCGCAATTGTAAGCTTGCCGGCCTGTGGGTGC
This sequence comes from Hyphomicrobiales bacterium, assembly GCA_900468625.1. Taxonomy (GTDB): domain Bacteria; phylum Pseudomonadota; class Alphaproteobacteria; order Rhizobiales; family Rhizobiaceae; genus Rhizobium. Next base: position 561,380 of record UBUL01000018.1, on the reverse strand, counting down.
GGCTCTTGCAGCGCGACGGCAAGCCGGGATATTTGAAGCACATGCCGCGCACGCTCGCCTATCTCGCCATCGCCTTCGAGCATGAAACACTCGCTCCCTTGCGCGAATGGTGCGGGAAGGCCGGGATCGGCGAGGTATAGCGGGTAAGACCCGCGACGGCTTTCCGGCCTTGTGCTATGGAAATCAGACAGCGAATCGAGAGTTCGAGACGAGATGACCATCAAGCAAGCCATGGTATTGGCCGCGGGGCTTGGAACCCGCATGCGGCCGATCACCGACACTATTCCGAAGCCGCTGGTGAAGATCGCCGGCAAGGCGATGATCGATTATGCACTGGATGCATTAGCGGAAGCCGGCGTCGAGCAGGCTGTGGTGAACGTCCATCATCACGCAGATCAGATGGAAGCGCATCTGCTAGGCTATCGCGGCCTTGAAATCCTAGTCTCCGACGAGCGCGATGCACTGATGAACAATGGCGGCGGGTTGGCCAAGGGACTGAAGCTGCTCGGCCGCGATCCCGTTTTCGTCATGAATTCGGATCTCTTCTGGATCGGGGAGAAGGAGGGCCAGCCGACGAATCTGCAGCGCTTAGCCGGATTCTTCGACGCGAACCGCATGGACTTCGGCATGCTCTGCGTCGAGCTGAACAAGACGACGGGCCACAACGGCAAGAATGATTTCAGCATGGCAGACGATGGCCGACTCTCACGCTACAGCGATGTTACCGGCAATGGCGTCGTGTATGCGGGCACCTTGGTCATCAATCCGTCGTTTCTCGACGATGCGCCGGATGATGCCTTCAACATCAACATCTACTATGACAAGGCCATCGCTCGCGGCCGGCTCTATGGCACTATGCTCGACGGTCATTGGCTGACTGTGGGGACGCCGGAGGCCGTCGGCGAGGCGGATGAAACGATCCGGAATTTCCGGGCGTTTGCGTGAGCCTATGGCAGGCGGACACCGGCAGCGCATTCTGACGATTCCGGCGGGCCTGCCCTTCCTGAAAACCCTTGCGACAGCGCTCTGCGATGGGCGGCTGACCGAGCATTTCCGCCATGATCCGAGCGACCCGCTGTCGCTTGCCAAGGTCAGCATCTTTCTGCCGACGCGGCGCGCGGCGCGCGTGCTGCGCTCGGAATTCGTCGATCTGCTCGGCGGCCGTTCCGCCATCCTGCCCATAATTCGCCCGCTCGGCGAGACCGATGACGACAGCGGCTATTTCGAGGAAGCCATGCCGGAAACGGCCGATCTGGCACAGCCGCTTGCCAATACGGCGCGGCTCTTGGAACTGGCGCGGCTGATCCTTGCCTGGCGCAACAAACTGCCGCAGATCGTGCGCGACATTCATTCCGACTCGCCGCTGGTGGCGCCGGCAAGCCCGGCGGATGCCATATGGCTCGCGCGCAATCTCGCCGAACTCATCGATTCGCTCGAGACCGAGGACCGCGAGTGGAGTGAGCTTGCCACTCTCGGCGCTGAAGATCATGCGCTCTGGTGGCAGCTCACCGCCGAATTCCTGGCGATCGCCAGCGCCTTCTGGCCGGCGCGCCTCGAAGAACTCGGCAAATCGTCACCCGCCCGCAACCGCAACGCCATCCTGCGGGCCGAAGCGCAGCGGATCTCCACCATGCGGCATGCCGGGCCGGTCATCATTGCCGGCTCGACCGGCTCGGTGCCGGCAACGGCGGAGCTGATTGCGGCCGTCGCTTCTTTGCCGCAAGGTGTCATCGTGCTGCCCGGCCTCGATCTCGCGATGCCGGAGGAGGATTGGCAGCTTGTGGCGCCGGAGATATCCATTGGCGAAAGAGCCGATCCGACCACCCGCAGCCATCCGCAATATGGCCTTTCGCTGCTCCTGAAGCGGTTGCGCGTCACGCGGCGCGATGTCGAGCCCATCGCAGATGCGGCTGAAACCATGCAGATGCGGGCGCAGATCCTGTCGCGCGCGCTGGCTCCGGCCAAGGCGACGAGCGGCTGGGGAAGCTGGCGCAAGATGCTGGCCGCCGATGCGATCCCGGACGCATTCGCCGATGTCGCCCTCATAGAAGCGGCCAATGAGCGTGAGGAGGCGACCGCGATCGCCATCGCCTTAAGGCTGGCGCTGGAAAAACCCGGCCGAAATGGCGGCGAAAGCCAGGCGGCCTTGATCACGCCCGACCGCAATCTTGCCCGACGGGTAACAGCCGAGCTTGCCCGCTTCGGCATCACCGCCGACGATTCGGCCGGCACGCCGCTGAACGCGACACCGCAAGGCACGCTGCTGCAATTGCTTTTGGAAGCGTCTCTTCGCCCTGGCGATCCCGTTGCCGTCGTCGCGCTGCTGAAACATCCCCTTGCTCTGTTCGGCCTGCCGGCTGAAACGCACCAGCCGGGCGTCGATGCGCTGGAAATCCTGGCGCTCAGGGGCGGCGTCGACAACGTCGATATCGGCAGGCTGGAAGCTTTGCTCAACGACCGCGTGGCGGAACAGGCCAATGACCGCCATGCGCCCCAATGGCGCAAAGCCCTGCCGCCTGAGGCGATCGAGCATGCACGGGCTCTGGCCCAGCGAGTGACTGCGGCATGCGAACCGCTGATATCGGCGCTTTCCCTGCCCGCGTCAGAGGGTCCCCTCACACTTTCGGATTGGGCCGAGCGTACGGGCCGTGCCCTCGAAGCCGCGGCCGTCGACGAGCGTGGCAGTCTGGCGGGCCTCTGGTCCGGCGAAGCCGGGGATACGCTTGCCAGCCTCCTTCGAGATGTGATCGAAACCGAAGGTCAGTTTGAGGCGGACGGAGTTCAGTGGATCGACATCGTGGCCGCGCTCTCAGTGGGCCAGGCGGTGAAGCCGCGGGCACTCAGCCATCCCCGCCTCTTCATCTTCGGTACGCTCGAAGCGCGCCTGCAGAGTGTCGATACGCTCATCCTCGGCGGGTTGAACGAAGGTTCATGGCCTGGGCAGACGGCCAACAACCCCTTCATTTCGCGCAGCATGAAGACGGTGATCGGCCTGGAGCCGCCGGAGCGCCGCATCGGCCAGCTCGCGCACGACTTCGAAATGGCGAACGGCACACGCGACCTGATCTATTCGCGCGCGCTGCGCCAGGGCTCGACGCCGACGGTCGCGTCGCGCTGGCTGCAGCGGCTGATCGCACTCGGCGGCAAGGAACTGGAAGACGCCATGAAAGCCCGCGGCGACCAATATCGCCATTGGGCTGCGATGATCGACGAGGGTGAAAACCAGGCGCCGGCATTGCGCCCAGCACCGAAGCCGCCTATCGAACTGCAGCCTAAAAGCTATTCCTTCAGTGAAGTGGGACGGCTACGCCGCGACCCCTATGCCATCTATGCCCGGCGCGTGCTGCGGCTCGATCCGGTCGACCCGTTCAACCGCGATCCTGGCCCTGCCGAGCGGGGCACGCTCTATCACAAGATCATCGATCGCTTCGTCCGCGAAGGGCATGTGGCCGGTACGCCGGATGCGGCGCTGGCCATGGATCGCATTATCGCGGAGCTCTTCGATGCCGAGCGGCTGCCCGTCCATGTCGACAGTGTCTGGCGGCCACGCTTTCGCGAGGTGGCGCGGGCTTTCCTTATCTGGGAAGCGGAGCGGCGGCCGGCTGTTCGCAAAACCGCGACGGAAGTGCCGGCAGGCGTCGAGATCGAGCCGATCGGCATTCGCCTCACGGGCGTTGCCGACCGCATCGATATCAAGAGCGATAAGGGTGCGGACCTTATCGATTACAAGACCGGCTATAATCCCTCGCCGCCGCAGGCGCGTGCGCTGCTCGATCCGCAGCTAGCACTGGAGGCCTATGCGCTGAGGGCCGGCGCTTTCCGTAACATCGGCGCGCTGGTGCCTGAAAACCTGCTTTATATCCGGCTGCGGCCCGGCGATCGCTTCAAGGTCGACCAGGTCAACAATGAGCATTCCAGCCGCGGCGGCAAGACGGAAACGAAGTCGGCTATGGATCTCGCGCAGGAATCGATGGATCAGCTGGTGAAATTCGTCTCACTGCTGCAATCCGGCGAGAAGGGTTTTTCCTCACGGCTGATTCCGGCCCAGCAATTCGAATATGGCGGCGATTACGATCACCTCGCCCGCGTTTCGGAATGGTCCACGGCCGAGACCGAGCAGGAAGGCGGCGGCGATGAGTGATTTTTCCGCCGACGACATCGTCATCCTGCCCGAAAGCGACGATCCTGGCGTCTGGATCAGCTGGACGACGATCCAGCAATCGATTGCCTCCGACCCCGAACGATCTGCCTGGGTTTCGGCCAATGCCGGCTCCGGCAAGACGCATGTGCTGACGCAGCGCGTTATCCGCCTGCTGCTATCGGGCGCGCGCCCCTCGGCCATCCTCTGCCTTACCTATACAAAGGCTGCGGCTTCCGAAATGTCGAACCGCGTCTTCGATCGGCTAGCGGCTTGGGCGACAATGCCGGACGAAGAGCTGAAGACGCGCATTGCCGATATCGAGGGCACGGAGCCGGATCTCTTCAAGCTTGCCGAGGCACGCCGGCTCTTTGCCAAGGCGCTGGAAACGCCCGGTGGGCTGAAGATCCAGACCATCCACGCCTTTTGCGAGGCGTTGCTGCATCAATTTCCGCTCGAAGCAAACGTCGCCGGTCATTTCTCCGTTCTCGACGATAGGGCCGCCGAAACCCTGCTCGACGACGCACGTCGCGCATTGTTGACGGCAACGACGCCGCATGGTGATGCCGAACTGGCGCGAGCTTTCGACTATGTGCTCGATCTCGGCGATGAATCCGGGCTGGAGACGCTGCTTGGCGATATCGTCGGCAACCGCAATGCCATCCGCCGCTTCACCGAGGCCGCGGAACGCAAAGGTGGCATCGAAGCCGCGCTGCTTGCGCGGCTCGGCCTTTCGCCCGGCGAGACGGAAACGAGCATTGCCGAGCAATATTGGCCGCTGCCCGGCCTCTCCGGCGCGACGCTGGAGCTGTATCTGACGCTCGCCGATCAGAAGGGCGGCGCCAAGGCTCAGGAAGCTGCCTACGCGCTGCGCCTTGCCAAACGCGAGGCAGATCCGCTTGCCCGCGCCGAGATCCTGGAAAAGGCCATGCTGACCGGCAAGGGCGAACCGAAGTCGGACAGCCAGTTCTTCGTCAAGGCCATGCTCGCCGATGCGCCTACCCTTGCCGAAGCGGTCGCTGAGGCACGCGCCCACGTCGTTACCTGCCGCGACCGGCTGAAGCTGATGCGGATGTACCGGGCTACCCACGCCGCCCTTGTTCTCGCCGATCGGCTGAACCGCGACTACGAAGAGCTGAAGAAACGGCGCAGTCAGCTCGATTTCGAAGATCTCATTACGCGCACGGCAGACCTTCTGACCAAGAAGGATGTCGGGCCGTGGATCCACTACAAGCTGGACCAGGGCATCGATCACATCCTTGTGGATGAGGCGCAGGATACCAGCCCGATCCAGTGGAGCGTCATCCAGTCGCTGGCTGAGGATTTCTTCTCCGGCGACAGCGCCCGGCCGACACTGCGCACGATCTTTGCCGTCGGTGACGAGAAGCAGTCGATCTATTCGTTCCAGGGTGCCCGTCCCGAGCGCTTTTCCGAGGAGAGCGACCGCACCCGGCGGCGCGTGGCAGCCAGCGGCCAGCAATTCTCGTCGATCCGGCTGCCCCTCTCCTTCCGCTCGACGGCCGATGTGCTTGGTGCCGTCGACCATGTCTTCACCAGCCCGGAGAATGCCCGGGGCCTCAGTGCCGTCAACGAGCCGGTAGTGCATCGCTCCAGCCGCATCGGCCATCCCGGCGCCGTCGATCTCTGGGAAATGATTGCGCCGGAGCCGGCCGCCAAGGAAGAAGACTGGACGGCGCCTTTCGATTCGACGCCGGAAAGTGCGCCCGCCGCCATTCTGGCGCGGCGGATGGCGCATACGATCGGCAATCTTATCGGCCGGGAAAAGATCATCGAGAAGGGCAAGGCCCGCTTCATCGAGGCCGGCGACATCCTCGTGCTGGTGCGCAAGCGCGACAGCTTCGTCAACGCGCTGACCCGCGCCCTGAAGCGGCGCGGCAACATTCCCGTTGCCGGCGCCGACCGTCTCGTCCTGACCAGCCATATCGCCATTCAGGATCTTCTCGCCCTCGGCCGCTTCCTGCTGCTGCCGGAGGACGATCTCTCGCTCTGCGCGCTGCTGAAAAGCCCCTTGTTCGACCTCAGCGAAGAAGATGTCTTTGCGGTCGCCGCCTACCGCGACGACGAGGAAAGCGTCTGGAGCCACCTGCAGAGATTTGCCGCAGACGGCCATGAACGCGTCGTCACCGTTGTCGAACGGCTGAGAGCCTTCCTTGCCCTCTCGAAGAGCCTTCCCGTGCATGATTTCTATGCGCGTGTGCTTGGCAGCTTCGGCGGCAGGCGCAAGTTTCTGGCGCGGCTCGGCACCGAGGTCAGCGATATCCTCGACGAATTCCTGACCTTCACGCTCGACCACGAGACGAGCGGCCTGCCCGGCCTCCAATCCTTCATCTCGACGCTGGAACTGGAAGCGCCGACGGTCAAGCGCGAGCAGGACAAGGGCCGCAACGAAGTGCGGATCATGACGGTGCACGCCTCGAAGGGGCTGGAGGCGCCGATCGTTTTCCTCGTCGATGGCGGCGGCAAGGCCTTTACCCATACGCATCTGCCGAAGTTGCGGCTGATCGAAACCAGAGGGGATGAGATCCCGCTGCCGGTCTGGGTTCCGGTTTCCGCGCTCGCCAATTCTCTGACGCAGGCCGACACAGTGCGGCTGCAGGCGCTGGCGGAGGAGGAATATCGCCGCCTGCTCTATGTCGGCATGACGCGCGCGGCCGACCGGCTGATCATCTGCGGCTATCGCGGCATCCGGGAAAATGCGGATACCTGGCACGCGATGATCTCTGCCGCTCTGCGGAGTGACGAACAGCACTGCACGCAGAAGACCTTCTCCGGGCCTGACCGCGATTGGCAGGGCTTGAGCTGGCGGGTTGCGCAGGTCCAGCTCGAATTCGAAACCGCGGGAGAGCATGAGAAATGCCCGGCACATGTTGGCCTGCCCGACAGCCTCAGCCGGCCGCTTCCACCGCAAAAGAACCTTCCGCGGCCGCTCAGCCCCTCCGGGGTCGGCACGGTCATCGACGAGGAGGCCGACGATCTGCTGGTGACTTCGGCGCTCTTCGGCGAGAAAGCCAAATCCGATCGTGCCCTTCAAAAGGGCCGCTTCATTCACCGTATGCTGCAGACCTTGCCCGAGATCGCACCTGAAGCACGCACCGACGCGGCCCGGCGCTATGCCGAGCGGGCCGCGCGCTTCTGGCCGCAGGCTGAGCAAGAGACGCTGGTGAAGTCCGTCATGGCGCTGCTGTCGCACCCGGATCTGCAAGGCACGTTCAGCACTCATGCGCAGGCGGAAGTCTCGATCATGGGCACACTGAAGCTCGGCAGCCAGTCCTATGCCGTCTCCGGCCGCGTCGACCGGCTGGCCGACCTGGACGATCGCGTGGTCATTCTCGACTACAAGACGAATCGGGTGCCGCCCGGCGAGGAAAGCTCTATCCCCTTCGCACACCAAGCCCAGCTTGCCATCTATCGCGAAATCCTTTCGCCGCTCTATCCGGGAAAGCGCGTCGACTGCATGCTGGTCTATACCGAAAATGCCTCGATCTACACGCTCTCGGACGGGGCGCTTGCATCGGCGCTTGCGGAGCTCGAGACAAAGTGAAATACCAAATATTGACATATGGGCACCGCACCATCACATATCTAGCAACCCGCAAATCCTGGTAAGGAGCAGCCTATGGCTACCGTTAAAGTCGATACCTCCAACTTCGCCACCGAAGTGCTGCAGTCTGCAGAGCCTGTCGTCGTTGATTTCTGGGCCGAATGGTGCGGTCCGTGCAAGATGATCGCTCCGGCTCTCGAAGAACTCGCAGTACAGTTCGAAGGCAAGGTCAAGGTTGCCAAGCTCAACATCGACGAAAACCCGGAACTGGCCGCCCAGTTCGGCGTTCGCTCGATCCCGACGCTTGCTATGTTCAAGGCCGGCGAAGTCGCCGACATCAAGGTCGGCGCTGCCCCGAAGACGGCCCTGCAGAACTGGATCTCCAGCGCAGCCTGATCGGTATCGATTGCATGGAACAAGAGCCCCGCTTCGGCGGGGTTTTTTGTTGGTTGGAGAACACCGGCCATCCTCGCTCTTGAGGAGCAACCGGGTTAAGTTTGCGCATGCCCCATGGGCCGCCCTGATCCCTCGACAGGCTCTGAAGGTGGAGCGAGTTGCGAGCCAAGTAAGGAAGTGGCCCTCATGGTCAGGAGGCCCAAAGAGCCGTCTCGAACTACGAGGGCATATGGGGAGTAACCGCCGGAATCACCGCGGCGGCGTACCGTTGTCCGCAAGGACTTCGCCGACCAGATAAAGCGAACCTCCGATCAGGATGCGCGGCGCTGGCGAATTCGGTACTGCGACGGCCTTGATCGCATCCAGCGCTTCAACGACATCAGACATAGGCTCGGCGACAAGACCGGCATCATAGGCGGCATTGGCCAGGATGACCGGATCGACCATGGCTTCGCTGCCCCGGATCGGCACGCAATAGACTTTCTCCGCAAGACCGGCAAAGGCCCTGAAGTATCCCACGGGGTCCTTGGTGTTGATCATGCCGATAATCAGAAACAGCGGCCGCGGCTGACGCTCCTCGAAATTCGCCATTGCCTCGGCAATGACTTCGCCGGCGCCCGGATTGTGGCCGCCATCGACCCAGATTTCGGCGCGCTCGGGGGCGTGCGGCACGAGATCGCCTTCCGTCAACCGCTGCAGGCGTCCCGGCCACTCGACCGACGTCATCGCCTTTTCCATCATGGTTTCGGTGACGGCGAAGCCGGCGGCCTTGACCGCACGGATGGCGGCGGCGGCATTGCCATATTGATGGCGCCCCGGCAGGCGCGGCAGCGGCAGATCGGCCAAACCGAACTCGTCCTGATAGACCAGCTTGCCATATTCCTCGTGAGCGGAGAAATCCTGACCGAAGACGGCAGTCGGGCAACGAAGCCGCTCGGCCGTCGATATCAGCACTTCGAGCGCCGCGTCATAGTCCTGATGGCCGATAACGACCGGGCGGCCAGCTTTCATGATGCCGGCCTTTTCGGCAGCGATCAGCTCGACCCGATCGCCGAGATAGGGCTGGTGATCGAGCGAAATCGGCATGATGACGGAGACAGCCGGGTCCGACATGACATTGGTGGCATCGAACCGGCCGCCCAGGCCGACCTCGATAACAGCCGCATCGGCCGGATGCTCGGCGAAAAGGAGGAAGGTCGCCGCCGTCAGGATCTCGAAAACGGTGATCTTCTGCCCGTCATTCGCCTTGGCGATACGCCTCAGCACATCGGCGAATACGGCATCGCCGACGAGCTTGCCACGGCCGCCCTTGACGCCGATGCGATAGCGCTCATGCCAGTTGACGAGATGCGGCGAGGTATGGACGTGCACGCCATAGCCGCCGGCTTCAAGCAGCGCACGGCAAAATGCCGTCACCGACCCCTTGCCATTGGTGCCGGCGACATGGATCACCGGCGGCAATTTCCTGTGAGGATTGCCGAGGGCATCGAGCAGCCTGGTTATTCTCTCTAGAGAAAGATCGAGACCCTTGGGATGCAAGCCCATGAGCTTCTCGATCTCGCGTGCTGCCTCGCTCATTGCGGACTGATCCATAGACGTCATCCCGCACCTCCGCCTGTCGGCAATCGATGATGTCAGGCGCTCGCCGCCACCGGCAGTGCAGCGCCGTTCTTGCTCTTGGCCGACACATCGTTTGCCGGCGCCTTTGTCAGGATCTTCAGAAGCGTTGCCAGAGTGTCAGGGATGTCGTGGCGCTTGACCACCATGTCCACCATACCGTGCTCCAGCAGATATTCCGAGGTCTGGAAGCCCTCGGGAAGCTTTTCGCGCAGCGTCTGCTCGATCACGCGCTTGCCGGCAAAGCCGATTTCGGCGCCGGGTTCCGCGAGATGAATGTCGCCCAGCATGGCATAAGAAGCTGTGACGCCGCCGGTGGTCGGATTGGTCAGAACCACGACATAGGGCTGGCCTGCTTCCTTCAGCATGTCGACGGCAACCGTCGTGCGCGGCAGCTGCATCAGCGACAGGATGCCTTCCTGCATGCGGGCGCCGCCCGAAGCCGGGAACATGACCAGCGGGCACTTTTCGGCGATGGCGCGCTCGAAAGCCTTCACGATGGCTTCGCCGGCAGCCATCCCGAGCGAACCGCCGATGAAGTTGAATTCATGCACGACGGCTACGAGCTTCAGGCCGCGAACCTTGCCGAGGCCTGAAAGGATCGTATCCTCCTGCTCGGTCTTCAAGCGACTGTCCTTGAGGCGGTCGGTGTATTTCTTCGAGTCGCGGAACTTCAGCGGGTCCTGCGCCACCCTCGGCTGCGGCAGGGCTTCGTATTCGCCATTGTCGAAGAGATCGGCAAGGCGGGCTTTGGCCGGCATCTTCATATGGAAACCGGACGCGGGGATGACCCACTTGTTCTCTTCCAGATCCTTGTGGAAGACCATTTCGCCCGTTTCCGGGCACTTGATCCAGAGATTCTCCGGAACCTCGCGACGGCCCAGCATGGAATTGATCCGCGGGCGGACGTAGTTCGTGATCCAGTTCAATTCGAAACTCCTAATCGACCGAATGTATCGATATCCCAGTCGTCACCAAATGCCCATAGGGCTTTTCCCTCAATCCGCAGGGGATTGAGGGAAAGGCCTATATGGGGAAACTATTCGGCGGCAACAAGGCGGGCGGAACGAGTGCCTGTCGACAGACCGCGCACCAGGGTCGCAACAGCCTGGATGGTATCGGCGGTCGCCTTGCCATCCTTATTGAGGCTGGTAGCGATCTGGTTGACGATGGCGGTGCCGACGACGACGCCGTCAGCGGCAGCGCCGATGAGCTTGGCATGCTCGGCCGTCTTGACGCCAAAGCCGACGCAGACGGGCAGTTCGGTGTGCTGCTTGATGCGCTTGACGGCGCCCGAAACCAGCGACGGATCCGGCAGGGCCGAACCGGTGATGCCGTTCATCGAGACGTAATAGACGAAGCCGGTCGTGTTCTTCAGAACGGTCGGCAGGCGCTTGTCGTCGGTGGTCGGCGTCGCCAGGCGGATGAAGTTGATGCCCTTGCGGATCGCCGGAATGCAAAGTTCGTCATCCATTTCCGGCGGCAGGTCGACGACGATCAGGCCGTCGATACCGGCGGCGATCGCGTCGTCGAGGAACTTTTCGACGCCGTAGATGTAGATGGGATTATAATAGCCCATCATCACGATCGGCGTATCGGCATCGACTTTCCGGAAATCGGCGGCGAGCTGCAGCGTCTTCTTCAGCGTCTGGCCGGCCTTCAAGGCGCGCTGGCCGGCAAGCTGGATCGCCGGGCCGTCGGCCATGGGGTCGGAGAAGGGCATGCCGAGTTCGATGACATCGGCGCCGGCTTCCGGCAGTGCCTTCATGATGCCGAGCGAGGTTTCGTAATCGGGATCGCCGCCCATGAAATAGGTGACGAGTGCCGGGCGGCCTTCAGCCTTCAAAGCGGCGAAGCGTTTGTCCATACGTGCGGTCATGGCGTCTAACTCACATTCCCAGAATCTTGCCGACGGTGAAGATGTCCTTGTCGCCGCGGCCGGAGAGGTTCATCAGGATGATCTCGTCCTTGCCCATCTTCGGGGCGCGCTTGATGACTTCGGCGAGCGCATGGCTCGGCTCCAGCGCCGGGATGATGCCTTCGAGGCGCGTCAGCATCTGGAAGGCTTCCAGCGCTTCATGGTCCATGATCGGCACATATTCGGCGCGGCCGATATCGTTCAGCCAGGAATGTTCCGGGCCGATGCCGGGATAATCGAGGCCGGCCGAGATGGAATGGCCTTCCTTGATCTGGCCGTCGCCGTCCTGCAGCAGGTAGGTGCGGTTGCCATGCAGCACGCCCGGCGAGCCGGCGGTGATGGAAGCACAATGCTCGTCGCCCTGCAGCCCCTTGCCGCCGGCTTCGACGCCGACGATCTTGACGCCTTCGTCATCGAGGAAGGGATGGAAGATGCCGATGGCATTCGAGCCGCCGCCGACGGCCGCAATGACGAGATCCGGCAGCCGGCCTTCGGCCTCCAGAATCTGCGCGCGGGCTTCGGTGCCGATCACGGCCTGGAAATCGCGGACCATTTCCGGATAGGGATGCGGACCGGCAGCCGTACCGATCAGGTAGTAGGTGTCGTCGACATTGGTGACCCAGTCGCGCAGCGCTTCGTTCATCGCGTCCTTGAGCGTGCCGCTGCCGGCCGTCACCGGAATGACCTCGGCACCCAAGAGCTTCATGCGGAAGACGTTCGGCGCCTGGCGCTCGACATCGGTCGCGCCCATGTAGACGACGCAAGGCAGGCCGAAGCGGGCGGCGACCGTCGCCGACGCGACGCCATGCTGGCCCGCGCCGGTTTCGGCGATGATGCGGGTCTTGCCCATGCGCTTGGCAAGCAGGATCTGGCCGATGCAGTTGTTGATCTTGTGCGAGCCGGTGTGGTTCAGCTCTTCGCGCTTGAAATAGATCTTGGCGCCGCCAAGCTCCGCCGTCAGGCGCTCGGCGAAATAGAGCGGGCTCGGACGGCCAATATAATGCGTGCCGAGATCCTTCAGCTCCGCCTGGAAGGCCGGATCGTCCTTCGCCTTATTCCATTCCTCCTGCAGGTCCAGGATCAGCGGCATGAGCGTTTCGGCAACGAAACGGCCGCCATAAATACCGAAACGGCCGTCTTCATCGGGGCCGGAGCGGAAGGAATTGGGTTTAAGCGTCTGGTTCACTTTCTACTCCCTGCTGCCGGTTCCGGCAGGCATGCTTCTGCAAAAGCGTCGAAAAACTGGTCGATCTTGCCAAGATCCTTCACGCCCGGCGAACTCTCGAGGGCGGAGGAAAGATCGATGCCGCTGGCCTTGGTGGAAGCAAGCGCCTCGGCGACATTGTCCTTGTTGACGCCGCCTGAAAGCATGTAATCCACGCGATCATCGAGCCAGCTCATCAGGCTCCAATCGAAGGATACGCCGTTTCCGCCCGGCAGCACAGAGCCGGCCGGCGGCTTGGCATCGAAGAGGAAACGGTCGGCAATGCCGATATAGGATTCGACCCGCTTCAGATCGTCCGCATCGCGCACCGACATGGCTTTCATGACCGGCACGTTGTGGACCGCCTTGATGGTCAGCACACGCTCCGGACTTTCGTTGCCATGAAGCTGCAGCATATCCGGCTTCACCAGCGCCATGATCTCATCGAGATCGTCATTCGTCGGATCGACCGTGACGGCAACGACCTGCGCCTTGCCGCGGGCACGCTCGGCGAGCGCGCCGGCGAGATCAGGCTCGATATAGCGCGGGCTCTTTTCGAAGAAGATAAAGCCAATATGGGTGGCGCCGCGCTCCAGAGCACGATCCACCGCTTCCGGCGTCTTCAGACCACAAATTTTGACATCGGGGTTCATGGCAGCGGAGTGACACGAAAATTCGAAAGAGTCGAGCCTAAAGGCGACGGTCAGGAGCGGTTTTTCGGCCCCTGACACACGCAAAGGCCCTTCGAAACAACAGTCCGTGCTCTATTTCACGGCAATCACGACCTTACCCTTGGCGCGACCGGTCTCGACATAGGCCAGCGCCTCATTCGTGCTCTGGAACGGAAAGACCCGATCAACGACGGCTCTTATGGCTCCTGCCTCTATCAATGAGGTGATCTTGCCGAGTTGTCCGCCGTTCGCGGTCATGAAGTGAAACGAATAGCTGACGCCGTGGCGTTTTGATTTTCTCCGAATACCAGAGCTCAGAAGCCCCATGAGCTGCTGAAACAACCATCCGGAACCATTTTGCCTGGCAAATGCAGCATCCGGCGGACCGGAAATCGAGAAGAGTTTTCCACCCGGCTTCAGGACGCGAAGCGATTTCTCAAGCGTTTCCTTGCCAAGGCTGTTCAGAACAACATCATATCCCTGCAGGACGTTTCCGAAGTCGTCCTTCTTGTAGTCCACCGCGACATCGGCTCCAAGACTTTTGACGAGATCGATATTGGCTGTGCTCGTCGTCGTCGCCACATATGCCCCGATATGTTTGGCGAGCTGAATGGCAATTGCACCGACGCCGCCGGAACCGGCGTGGATAAGAACCTTCTGTCCCTTCTTCAAGTTCGCCCGTTCGACAAGCACCTGCCAGGCAGTCAACGCGACCAGCGGCAGTGACGCCGCCTCTTCCATCGTCAGATTCTTGGGCTTCATCGCCACGTCGGCCTCGTTCATTGCAATGAACTCCGCGAAGGTTCCGATACGATCTTGAGCCGGACGTGCATAGACTTCGTCACCTGGCTTGAAGCCACGGACACTGGAGCCGACCCGGACGACGACGCCCGCGACATCATTGCCGAGGATGAGCGGAAGGCGATAAGGCAGGATGAGCTTGAACTCGCCATCTCTGATTTTGGCATCAAGAGGGTTCACGCTGGCGGCATGTATCTCCACCATAACATCATTCTCTCGCAACTCCGGCACCGGGCTTTCACCAGACCGAAGAGCGCCACCTTTCACATAGCGATCGATCAGAAATGCTTTCATAGGGCTGACTTTCGTTTCCAGGATAGTGAATTGCCGGGCATCGAAGACGCCAGCATCCGGCAATGGAGACTATCAGGCGGGAAGCCCGTTGAATTTGCGCAAGTTTTTGTCGACGAACGCTTCCGGGAGAAAACGGCGTATGAAGCGAACCTGCTTTGCCATCCTGCCCGCGGTGTAGCGCCTCTTGGGTGATGCGGCGTTGGCGGCGGCGACCACCATATCGGCGACCACCTCCGGCGCGTCGCCTCTCTCGACGATCTCACGCATCAGCTTTTCCGCATTGGCGCGAGCTTTATCGTACGGAGGGAGGGGTCGATCCGGCCGCGTAATGTTCTCTTCGAAGGCGGTGCGGGTAACACCCGGTTCTACGAGGACGACGCGTATGCCTTGCGTACGGACTTCATGGTCGAGGGATTCGGAATATCCCTCTAGGGCATGTTTGGTCGATGCATAGAGCGCATTGTAGGGCGCAGGAATCAACCCAAGGATGGAGCTGATATTGATGATTCTGCCTTTTCTCTGCCGTCTCATTGCGGGCAGGACTGCGTTCGTCATGCGCAGAACGCCGAAGACATTGACATCGAAAAGTGCTCTCGCCTGTCCCGCTGAGGATTCCTCGGCGCCGCCAAGCAATCCAATTCCTGCATTGTTGACAAGCAGATCGATCCTTCCCGCGCGGACCATTATCTCATCGACTGCCGTCTGCACGGATTCATCATCCGTGACATCACAGACCAGCATTGAAATGCCATCAGGAGCGTCGGCCATTGTTTTCCGACTGGTTCCAAATACTTTATATCCCGCGCGCCGTAGCGCCTGCGCAGTCACTCGCCCAATACCGGAAGAGGCGCCCGTGACCAGGGCGACGCCGCGTTCTGTCTTGCTCATCGGTCTCCGCTTTCATTTTCACATGGAACATCGATGAATATTCTGTTACTATCAAATTAGTAGTAAGTCACTATCAAAACGATATCGACATGAATAATCTTTCGAACCAGCCATGTATGATCGCCCGCAGCCTCGCGTTGGTGGGCGATGCGTGGAGCATGCTGATCATGCGGGATGCCCATGCAGGACTCACCCGCTTTGACGAGTTTCGCAAGAGCCTCGGCATCGCGCCGACGATGCTGACCGCTCGGCTAGCCGCGCTTACGGAAGATGGCCTGCTGGTGAAACGCCGCTACTCCGAGCGGCCTCCGCGCGATGAATACGTGCTGACTGCAGCCGGGCAGGACTTTCTGCCGGTGCTGTTTGCGATTGGCGCATGGGGGCGAAAGCATCGCTCGAGCGACGGCGTGACCCGGTTCTTTGACGCTGAAACTGGTAGCGAAATCGACCCCATTACCATTGACCGTGCGACCGGCGCCCCGATCGGAACACGTCCCATCCGCATCGTCGCACCTGAATGAACTGTTCCGTGTGCGAGGGGCGGAGGCCTTAATCGGTTAACGTGCCTCTGTCGGCTCAAGCAGCCTGCTCAATCAAAATCGATCGCATGCAGCTGGCTGCCGTGGCGTTTCAGCCAGGCCTTGGCCTCGTCCATGTCGGGGCAGAGCTTGCGGCAGAGCGCCCAGAAGCGCGGGCCGTGGTTCATCTCGCGCAAATGCGCGACTTCGTGTGCGGCAAGGTAATCGATGACCAAGGGCGGCGCCATGACGATGCGCCAGGAAAAGCTCAGGTTCCCTTGCGAGGAGCAGGAGCCCCAGCGGCTGCGGGTATCCTTCATGGTGATGGAGGTGACAGTCGCGCGGATGGCCTTGGCATGCACCGCCACATATCTCTCCAGATCGGCGCGCGCCTCTTTCTTGAGGAAGGTGGCGATGCGGCGGCCGGCATGTTCCGGCATGCCGCTGACACGCAGCACCGGCATGCCCTCGACAACGATCGCTTCGGTCAGGCCGCGCAGGGTTCCGGTATGCTCGATCCGGTGGCGTACGCCGCGCAGCAGGATTTCGCTGCCGCCGCGCAGGCTGTTGTCGGCCGTGAATTTCGCGAGCTTCGTCAGAAGCCAGCCCTGATGCCGGTCGAGGAAAGCATTGACCTCGCGGGCGGAAAGGCCGCGCGGAATGGTCATCTTCAGCGAACGCCCGCCGGGCTCGATCCGGAGCGTGATACGGGTCGCCCGCTCGTGCTGTCGGATCGTCAGCGGCATCAGCCGGCCCGCGACATCGAGGGTGCGCGTTTCCGGCGCGGCCAACTTGGCTTGCGGTTTGCGGGATCTGGAAAGCAGCGGAAACATGAAGGCAGTTTTATATGATTCGCCAAAGCGCGTCGCAATCTTTCAGAATCGCTCCTTGCGCTTTGGTCTTTGATTTGCGCATGTCGTTATAGCAAGACCGCTGCGCACTTTTGCGCGACCTGCCTTGCGGATTCTGGCAAAGAAAAACCGGCATCTGATCATGCCGGTTTCGACCATATGATGCAGCTGCTCTCACAGCCGATCACGGAGTCTGGAATTCGGTCGGCGAGCCGCCATTGTCGTTGCGCTTGACGCTGTTGCGCTCGCGCATGAAGCGGTCGAACTCTTCCTGATCCTTGGCGCGGCGCAGTTCGCGGACATAAGTGTCGAACTCGGCGCGCATCTCGTCAAGCTTGCGACGCTCCTCTTCGAGGCGCTCGAGCTCGGCCTT
The DNA here is from genome assembly GCA_900468625.1 of Hyphomicrobiales bacterium. Classification (GTDB taxonomy): domain Bacteria; phylum Pseudomonadota; class Alphaproteobacteria; order Rhizobiales; family Rhizobiaceae; genus Rhizobium. The sequence continues at coordinate 544,149 of UBUL01000018.1, read as the reverse complement.
GCGCCAGTCGTCGAAGGCGACGTTGCCGGTGGAGGAGAAGGAATGGCGATGACGATTGCGATGACGTCCGCAGCCAGCAAACATGCCGTCGGTCCTTTCATTCACATCCCGTTTGAATTCCCGCAGTCGTTCTCCGAAGAGAATATAGGCGAGCATGGCGAAGCCCAGCGGCCAGAAGACCACGAAGCCTAGTACCATCAGAGCAATAGTAGCCGGAGTCCAATCCGGGCGAAGCAATGCAGATTGGTTCATTGTCAGGTATCCTCGCACGGCGCATCACCCTCCGACCGATACCGATCGATGGAAAGGTTTCTGCGCGGTTTTTAAAGCTCTACCTGCATCTCAGCGCGTTCCAAGGACGCGCGGCGCGGTAAACGGCCCGATCTCTGCGGTACCGCTGGAATCGAGATGGTAACCTCTTCGTGAGGCTTCAATGGGACGCTCAGGCGGAATCGGACAAGTATTTGAATCCACCCGTATAATTCAACAAAAGCTAATTATTCGCAATCTCAGGCGGATTTGCCGCCCTTGATGACCCGCTTGACGACCGGCTGGCCGGCGCGGGCATGTTCGCGGGTAAAGGCCAGAATGCGCGGCGCGATCTCGCGGCGGAAGCGCGAGCCGTTGAAGACGCCGTAATGGCCAACATCCGGCTGGAGATAATGCATGCGCATGTGGTCAGGGATATTGGTGCAGATGGTCTGCGCCGCATGCGTCTGGCCGACGCCTGAAATATCGTCGTTCTCGCCCTCGACGGTCAAAAGCGCGATGTTGCGGATGGCGGATGGATCGACGCGCTGGCCGCGATGCATGAGTTCGCCCTTGGGCAGCGCATGCTTGATGAAAACCTGATCGACGGTCTGCAGATAGAATTCCGCCGTCAGATCCATGACAGCCAGATATTCGTCATAGAAATCGCGGTGCTTTTCGGCCGGCTCGCCGTCATTCTTGACGAGATGAACGAAGAAATCCTTGTGGGCGATCATGTGCCGGTCGAGGTTCATCGACATGAAGCCGGAAAGCTGCAGGAAGCCCGGATAGACGGGTCGCATGAAGCCCGGCTGCGGCCAGGGCACGTTCATGACGACGTTGTCGGCAAACCATTCCAGCGGCTTGTCCTTGGCGAGCTGGTTGACGGCGGTCGGATTGATGCGGGTATCGATCGGGCCGCCCATCAGCGTCATGGATGAGGGCGCCAGGCGATCGCCCGCCGCTTCCATGACGGCAGCGGCCGCGAGCACTGGCACCGAAGGCTGGCAGACGGCGACGACATGCGTGTCCGGCCCGAGATGGTGCAGCATCTCGATGACGTAATCGATATAGTCTTCCAGATCGAAGGTGCCTTCGGTCATCGGCACCATGCGGGCATCGATCCAATCGGTGATGTAGACGTCGGCGCCCGGCAGCAGCGCCTCCACCGTGCCGCGCAGCAGCGTCGCATAGTGGCCCGACATCGGTGCAACGATCAGGATGCGGGGATCGACGCCATGGCCGGCGGGCAGGCTGCGCTCGAAATGGATGAGATTGCAGAAGGGCTTCTTCCAGACGATCTTTTCGTGCACCGAGACGCGTTTGTCGTCGATCCGGGTTTCAAGCAGTCCGAATTCCGGCTTGCCATAGCGCCGGGTCGTGCGCTCGAAAACCTCGAGGCTTGCCATCAATGTGCGGCCGAAAACCGTATGAGAGAAGGGATTAAGCGGGTTGGCATAGGCCAGGCGCATCATGTCTGCCGCGGCGCGAAAAGGGGCGAGAGCAGCATGATTGAGTTCATAAAACTGATAAAACATGGGGCTTTACCTTTCGTGATGCGGGTATGCGACCACGCAAATCACCTAAATCATTGAAACCTACGAGCCTTGCGTGCCGCTGTCTTCGCTGCGCCGCTCCTCCGGTCGCGCTGCGCAGCAGGACGATCGCGGCTCCTCTGGCGCCTCATCCTTTAAGCTCATACTATTCAGCCTAGCAGTTTTTGCTGCGGAGCAACATAACCGCTGATCGTTCTTCCTAAAAAAAGCGCCGGGGAATCGCTTCTCCGGCATCAACAATGATCTCAAAAAGTTAAAGTTCCCGAGATTCGCCCGCCTTACGCGTCGGCCAGGAAGGTCTGGCGCTGCGTGCCCAAGCCTTCCATCCCAAGCTCGACGACATCGCCCGGCTTCAAGTACTGCGGCGGCTTCATGCCCATGCCGACGCCGGGAGGCGTGCCGGTGGAGATGACGTCGCCGGGATGCAGCGACATGAACTGGCTGAGATAGGAGACGAGATAGGCGACGCCATAGACCATGGTCCTAGTCGAGCCGTTCTGCATCATCTTGCCGTTGACCTTGAGCCACATGCCGAGGTTCTGCGGATCGGCGATCTCGTCCTTGGTGACGAGCCAGGGGCCGATCGGGCCGAAGGTGTCGCAGGACTTGCCCTTGGTCCATTGTCCCGCGCGCTCGGTCTGGAAGGCGCGCTCGGAAACGTCGTGGGAAACGCAGTAACCGGCGACATAATCAAGCGCATCGGCTTCGCTGACGTATTTCGCCGTCTTGCCGATGACGACGCCGAGCTCGACTTCCCAATCGGTTTTTTCAGACCCGCGCGGGATCAGCACGTTATCGTTTGGGCCGACGATGGCCGAGCTTGCCTTCATGAAGATGATCGGCTCCGGCGGCACGGTCGCGCCGGTTTCGGCAGCGTGGTCGGAGAAATTTAGGCCGATGCAGATGAACTTGCCGGTGCCGGCGACGCAGGCTCCGAGACGGCCTTCCGGCAACTCGGGCAGGCCCTTGGGATCGAGAGCCGCGATCTTTGCCAGACCTGCGGGTGAAATGGCCTCGCCGCCGATATCGGCAACATGGGCCGAGAGATCGCGGATCTTGCCGTCGCTATCGAGAAGCGCCGGCTTTTCCTTGCCGACTTCGCCAACACGCAACAGTTTCATGGATTTTCCTTCCCTGCATTTTCAAAGAGGAGATTGTCTTTACGGCAAAATTGCTGACACCACATATGAACGAGTTATTCACCAGTGTCACCAATCGATTTCAGAGAACCTAGCACGACTCGGTCTTCCGCGCCGGAAAAACAGCTTTTCTAACCCGGGGACAATGATCGCGCGATTTCAACGATAACGCCGAAAGCGGTGTCGACATCCTCCGCCGTCGCCTCGAACTGGCCAGCCTGGAAGCGGATGACCAGCCGGCCGCCGACGCGGGTCTGCGTCAGGTAGATGCGACCGTCGTTGTTGATTGCCGTAATCAGACGCTGCGTATGCTGTTCCTGATCCACGCCCGCAGGCGCCTTATGATCGAAGGAAAATAGCGACAGGAACGGCTCGGTGACAACTTCGAAATCCGGTTCCGCCGCAAGGCGCTTCGCCAGATTCTGCGACCAGGAAACGTGGTTGCGGATCATCGTGCGCAAGCCTTCCAGGCCGTGATAGCGCAGCAGGAACCAAAGCTTCAATGCGCGGAAGCGGCGGCCGAGCGGCACGGACCACTCCGAATAGTTGATGATGCCGTCATGGCCGTGGGTGCGGAGATATTCGGGCTGGATCGCCAGCGTGCGCACCAGCGTCTCCGGCTCGCGCACGAACTGGACGGAGCAATCGAATTGCGCACCGAGCCATTTATGCGGATTGAAGACGATGGAATCGGCCTGCTCGACACCTTGCCAAAGCGTGCGGAATTCCGGGCAGATCATCGCCGAGCCCGCCCAGGCGGCATCGACATGGACATAGAGCCCATGCGCATGCGCAACCTCGACGACGGCAGCGATATCATCGCAGGCGCCGACGCTGGTGCCGCCGACACAGGCGATGACACCGGCGGGTAAAAACCCGGCCGCGCGATCGCGCTCTATGGCCGCAGCGAGCGCTTTCGGGTCCATGGCTTTGCTGGGGCCGCCTGAGGGAATGCGCACCAGATTTTCCTCGCCGATGCCTGATATCCAGATGGCGCGGTCGATTGAGGTGTGAACCTGGTCGGTGGAATAGATGCGCACCGCCTTGTTTCCGGCGAGCCCCTGGCTATTGCCCTGCCAGTCCAGCGCTCTCTCGCGCATGACCAGGACGGCGGCGAGCGTTGCCGTCGAGGCGGAATCCTGGATGACGCCGGTGAAGGTTTCAGGTAGACCGAGCGCCTGGCGCAGCCAGTCGACCACTTTCGTTTCAAGCTCCGTCGCGGAAGGCGATGTCTGCCAGAGCATGCATTGGGCGGCGATGGCACTGACTAGATATTCGGCGATCACCGAAACGGGAGCGGCATTGGCCGGGAAATAGGCAAAGAAGCGCGGATGCTGCCAATGCGTCATGCCTGGAACGAGGATATCCTCGAAGTCCCGGAAGATATCCTCCATGGCTTCGCCTGTTGCCGGCGGGGAATCGGCAATATGCGCTGATATCTCGCCCGGCGCCATCTTTGCCCGTACCGGCCTGCCGCGAAGCGACGCGCGATAATCCGCGCCCCAATTTGCCGCCTTCTCCGACCACTGTCGGAACTCCTCCCAATTCATGACGGTCCTCCCCGATCCATCGAACGGGGCAGACCTTAGACCGCTTTTTCAAGGCGGTCGAGTATCAGAACAGCTCGTCGAGCGCTGGCCCCAGCGGCACGATGCCGGTGGGATTGAGCGTCGAAATCGAGTAGTAGCCGCGCTTGATATGATCGAAATTCACCGTTTCGGCAACACCCGGCCAATCAAGCATGCGGCGACAGAAGGACTGCAGATTGGCATAGTCCGACAATCGGCGGAGATTGCATTTGAAGAGGCCATGATAGGCGACATCGAAGCGGACAAGGGTGACGAACAGCCTGATATCACTTTCCGTCGGATAGTCGGTAAAGAGAAAGGCGTTGCCCTCCAATTCCGTCTCAACCCGATCGAGGCAATCGAAGACCGCGTTGAAGGCCTCCTCATAAGCGATCTGCGTCGTCGCGAAGCCGGCGCGATAGACGCCATTGTTGAGTGCCGGATAGATCCGGGCATTGAAACTGTCGATCTCTTCCCGCTTGCCGGCCGGATAAAGATCGATGTCGTTGCGGGCAAGACCGCCGAAACCGTCATTCAGCATGCGCAGGATATCGGAGGATTCATTGTTGACGATGGTGCCGGTCCGCTTGTCCCAGAGCACCGGAACCGTGGCGCGGCCGGTGAAGGCCGGATCGGCCTTCGTATAGATCTCGTGCATGTAGGTAGCGCCGTTTACGGGATCGTTCGTGGCACCGGGATAATCACCAAACCGCCAGCCCTGCTTGGAAAGAACGGGTTGGACGATGGAAACGGAAATGGCGTTTTCCAGCCCCTTCAGCTTGCGGCCGATCAGTGTGCGAGATGCCCAGGGGCAGATCAAGGCAACGTAGAGATGATAGCGGCCGGCTTCGGCCGCGAAACCGCCCTTTCCCGTCGGCCCCGGCCGGCCGTCCGGCGTTACCCAGTTGCGGAAGCTTGAAACCGGACGAACGAAACCGCCCTTCTCATCCTTGGCCTGGACCGGCTGCCAATCTTCTGTCCACTTCCCGTTTACCAGCAAAGCTCTGTCTCCACTCGCGCGTTCCTTTGCGAGGACAGCATAGCGGAACAGAATTTCACTGGAATAACGCAAACTTGAAACAGACTGTCTACCTGGCGAATGCTGATGGCTCTATGTATGAAATGATGCGTTTTGCGATCAGGTTTATTGGAGAAATCCCATGGCGACATCCGTTTCCAAAGTCAAAACCGACCATGCCAGCCGTTATCTCCAGCAGCTGTGCAAGCATTGGAGCCATCGCTTCAGCGTGGAATTCGATGCCGCCGCCGGCAAGGTACCCTTCAGCCCGGAAAACTTCGTCGATTTGGCGGCCGAGCCCGGCACCCTTACCATGACGCTGACGGTCGAGAAGCCCGAAGACCTCGAGCGCATGCAGACCGTCGTCGCCGACCATCTCAAGCGCTTCGCCTTTCGCGAGGAGCTCGACGTGAGCTGGGCGGCCAGAACCTAAGCTCCCATCCTCTATTCATAACCAGCCGACAGTCGGTTTCCACCGGCTCACGGCCGACCCCTCTCCAAGGAAAGAAGCCCCATGACATCAAGCAACAGCCGCGAATCCCAATATCCGATCGACAAGCTCTTTCTCGACCGCTGGTCACCGCGCGCCTATTCCAACGAGACTATGCCTGAACAGGATCTGCTGACCATTCTGGAAGCGGCGCATTGGGCGCCTTCCGCTTCTAACCTTCAGCCGTGGCGCTTCCTCTACGCTCTGCGCGGCTCGGAACATTGGGACCGGTTCTTGAGCGTGCTGGTGGAGTTCAATCAGGGCTGGGTGAAATCCGCTGCCGCGCTGCTTTTCGTCATTTCCCGCACCCATAGCGGCGAGGTTGGCTCCGCCGAACAGAAGCCCAGCTACAGCCATTCCTTCGATGCCGGCACCGCCTGGGGGTTCCTGGCGATCCAGGCACACCTAGCCGGCTACGAAGCCCACGGCATGACCGGTTTCCATGTCGAGAAATCCTATGAGGTTTTGGGCATTCCCGATGGCTTCCGCGTCGAGGCTGCCGTCGCGATCGGCAAGATCGGCGACAAGAACCAGCTTCCGGAAAAGCTGCGCGAGCGCGAAGTGCCGAGCCAGCGCAAGCCGCTTTCGGAACTGGCCTTCAACGGCACCTTCATCGCCAAGTAATTGATAAAAAAAGAAAAGCTCGCCGTATGTTCCTGGCGGGCTTTTTTTGTGTCTGAAACAAGCGGTCAGATGTCGAGATTGGCGACGTTCAGGGCGTTGTCCTGAATGAACTCGCGTCGGGGCTCGACTTCGTCGCCCATAAGCCGGGCAAACAAGCCGTCGGCATCGGTCGCATCCGTGACCTTCACCTGCAGCAGCGAGCGGACGTTCGGGTCGAGCGTCGTTTCCCAGAGCTGTTCGGCATTCATCTCGCCGAGACCTTTATAACGCTGAAGCGTCAGACCCTTGCGGCCACCGGCGAAGATGGTATCCAGCAGCTTGCGAGGTCCGGAAATCTCGGTTTCGCCATCGCGGCGAACGAGCTTCGGCGGCGTGACATAGACTTCCTTCAGCCGTGAGCCGAGCTGGTCGATAAGGCGGGCATCCTGCGAGCCGATGAGCGCCATGTCGAGGAAGACGACTTCCTTGACGCCGCGCACGGTGCGTTCGAAGCGCAGGCCGCCCTCGCCCGTCAAGGCGCCCGTCCAGCCGCGCTCTGTTTCCTCTGCAATAAGGTCAAGCCGCTTGGCAACGTCGTTGACGAGCCCTTCCGCGCGGGTGGGATCGCTGACCATTTCGGCATTGAGAGCGCCGGCGATCGCCGCCTGCTCGACGACGGAGCGGTTGTAGCGGGAGTGCAGATTGTCGATCAGCGTGCGCAGGCGCAGCGCGTCGTAGATCGCCTCGCGCAGATCCTGGCCGGTACGAACCTCACCGTTGCCGAGGCGCAGGCTCGTCTCATCGGTTCCCTGCCCGATCAGATATTCTTCCAGCGCCTTCTCGTCCTTGACATATTGCACCGACTTGCCGCGCGTCACCTTATAAAGCGGCGGCTGGGCGATATAGAGATGGCCGCGCTCGATAAGATCGGGCATCTGCCGGAAGAAGAAGGTCAAAAGCAGCGTGCGGATATGCGCGCCGTCGACGTCTGCGTCCGTCATGATGATGATCTTGTGGTAGCGCAGCTTTTCGGCGTTGAATTCGTCTTTGCCGATGCCGGTGCCGAGCGCGGTGATCAGCGTGCCGATTTCCTGGCTCGACAGCATCTTGTCGAATCGGGCGCGCTCGACGTTGAGGATCTTGCCGCGCAGCGGCAGGATGGCCTGATTTTCGCGTGAACGGCCCTGCTTGGCCGAACCGCCGGCTGAATCGCCCTCGACAAGGAAGACTTCCGACTTGGCCGGATCGCGTTCGGAGCAATCGGCAAGCTTGCCTGGCAGCGAAGCGATATCAAGCGCGCCCTTGCGGCGCGTCAGTTCGCGCGCCTTACGGGCGGCTTCGCGGGCGGCTGCGGCTTCGACCACCTTGCCGACCAGAACCTTGGCTTCGGACGGATGTTCCTCGAGCCAGGTGCTGAGGGCTTCGTTAACCAGGCTTTCGACGACGGGGCGAACTTCGGAGGAAACCAGCTTGTCCTTGGTCTGCGAGGAGAATTTCGGATCGGGAACCTTGACCGACAGCACGGCCGTCAGGCCTTCACGGCAGTCGTCGCCCGTCAGCGTCACCTTTTCCTTCTTGGTAATGCCCGAGCTGTCCGCATAAGAGGTGATCTGGCGCGTGAGAGCAGCGCGGAAGCCGGCCATATGCGTGCCGCCATCGCGCTGCGGGATGTTGTTGGTGAAGCAGAGCACGTTTTCGTGGTAACTGTCGTTCCACCACATCGCCACTTCGACGGTGATGCCGTCCTTCTCGCTGCGGATCGACACCGGCTTCTGGACGAGCGGCTTCTTGGCGCGGTCGAGATAGGCGACGAAGGCCTCCAGGCCGCCGTCGTAAAGCAACTCTTCCTGCTTTACGTCGGAATGACGCTTGTCGGTCAAAAGGATGCGGACGCCGGAATTCAGAAAGGCGAGTTCGCGCAGGCGGTGCTCGAGCGTTCCGTAGTCGAATTCCGTCATGGTGAAGGTTTCGGCGCTCGGCATGAAGCTGACTTCGGTGCCGGTTTCATCGCCCGCATCACCCGTTTCCTTCAGCGGTGCATCCGCCACGCCATGGGTAAAGCTCATTTCATGGATCTTGCCCTGGCGGCGAATCTTCAGCTTCAGCCAGACGGAAAGTGCATTGACGACCGAGACGCCAACGCCGTGCAGGCCACCGGAAACCTTGTAGGAATTCTGGTCGAACTTACCGCCGGCATGAAGCTGGGTCATGATAACCTCAGCCGCCGAAACACCTTCGCCGCTGTGAATATCCGTTGGGATGCCGCGGCCGTTGTCCGTGACCGTGACGGAGCCATCGGGGTTGAGCGTGACCGTCACGATATCGGCGTGGCCGGCCAGGGCTTCGTCAATGGCGTTGTCGACAACCTCATAGACCATGTGGTGCAGGCCCGAGCCGTCATCCGTGTCACCGATATACATGCCCGGGCGCTTGCGCACCGCATCGAGGCCTTTCAGGACCTTGATGCTATCTGCGCCATATTCGGCATTGCCGCCGTTATCGGTTATATCGGTCATTTTATTGAAGTCTTTCCAGTGTTTAGAGAATCTCGCCGATTGCTCGAGCATGATGCCGAAAAGTGTAATCGGTTTCGGGCGACATCATGCTCTACTTCTTTGAGTTTAGAGCAGACTCAGATTTCAGGTCGAAACGACCTGAAATCATCCGACTCTAACGAATCAGCGGTTTTTCCTGGTCTGAATATAGGATGTTTCATCCTGAAGTTCCAAATGGAAGGCCCGAAAATCAGGTATAAAACAGGGGATTAAGGCGCTTTTCAGCCGGTTTTTCCGGCATTTTCCAGAACCTTCGACAGTTCGCGGATCGTCGCCGCGTCAAGGCTGCGGATCTTGCCCGCCAAGTGGTTGACAAAGGCGGTATATTCGGGCGCAAGCCCGGATGTATCGACGACGACGCGCGGGTCGGAAAAACGGGCCAGCAGGAACAATTCCTCGGCCTCGTCCCAGATGATGTTGAAATAGCCGGCGATGCGCTGCAGGAGATCGAAGGTCGGCAGACCGCGCTTTCCGTGTTCCAAAGCGGATAAATAAGCCGGAGTCACATTGAGGGCAGCCGCCATCTGCTTTTGCGAGACGCCCTTGCGCAGCCTTAATTTCCGCACTGCTTCGCCGAAGGGGGTCAAGGCTTCTCCCCCTTCAGGCGCGACAGACGAATATAGAGCGCACCTTCGCCGCCGTGATGTTGCGCCGCCGTTTCGTAGGAGGAGATCAGAAAGCGGAATTCGGGCTTGGAAAACCAGAGCGGCACGGCGCGCTTCAGCGCGCCTTCGCTGCCCATGGAGCTGCCCTTGCCTGTTATGACGAGCACATGGCGAAGGCCGCGGCCATGGGCACGCAGCAGAAAATCCAGAAGCATGGAATGCGCCTCGCTCTGAATGAGGCCGTGGAGGTCGATCCGGGCTTCGAGCGCCAGATGGCCCTTGGCGATCTTGCGCTTGACGGGACGTTCCAGCGGATGGTGGCGCCCTGCGGGCTGCTTTACGGGCGCTGGCGTTTCCTGCGCTTCCGCGGGAACGGGCGCCGGCTTTGCCTTTGCTGCGCGGCTATTTTCTTCGCTCTCGACTTCGGCCTGCAGCGCCGCCTCAAAAGCTTCGATATCAGCCGTTCGGCCCGGCATGGGGCGTGTGCTCTTGGCGACCTTACCCCAGAGGATGCGGTCTTCCGTACTGAGCTTTCGATCCTTGTTCTGCCGTTCCGGGGCCATCAGCCGAACCTCTGCGCCGCCGCCTTTGGAATGAGTATATAAAAATCGGCGTCATTGCGCACGATGCCGGCAAGCTCTCCGGCATCGTAGCCGGAGCCGGTAAAGATGTCGCCACGCGCCGGTCCGACGATCGCAGAGCCCGTATCGAGGGCCAGCATCAGCCGCGCGAAAGGCTTGCCGGCATTAAGATGCGTCAGACTTTCAGAGCGGATGAAAAAGGGAAAGCCGAAGGTGTGGATGAGCCGGTCGACCGCAAGGGAACGGCCCGGCAGCAGCGGCACTTTCGCCGCCGCGATCGGACCCAGCGCAGCATCGCTGACATCGGCCCCGCCGAAGAAAATATAGGACCGATTGTGCCAAAGAACTTCATCGACCTGCTCGGGATGCGCATAGAGCCAGTCACGGATCGTCTGCATGGAGATGGTTGCGCGATCCAGCAGGCCGCGTTCGATAAGCAGGCGCCCGACCGCCGAGAAGGGATGACCGGCCTTGGCGGCATAGGTGATGCGGCCGAGACGCCCATCGGGATAACGCAAGCGCGCAGCACCCTGCACATGCACGAAGAAGACATCGACCTTGGATTTTGCCCAGGCGATTTCCAGACCCCTGCCTTCGAGATAGCCGCGGTCGATTTCGCCGCGGTCAGGATAGGCGGAAATGTCACCGTCCTGAAGCCTGCCGAACATATAGGATGGGTCGAGCTCGGCGGGCCGGTTGGTATCGTCGAGATCGATCAGATCGTCCGGCCGGCGATAGAAGGGATAGCGGTGGGTTTCGTCCGGCGCGGCCGAAACTTCGATTTCCGGCTCATAGAAGGCAGTCACGAAGCCAGTCGCGCCACCGTCGCGACGAATGAAGAAAGGCCGGCAATGCTCCTCGAAGAAAGCGCGGGCTTCGGCGGCGTCTTGCGGCCATCTTCCCTCTGCGGCGTCGAGAAGCGTCAACAGATCGTCGGCGGTCAGCCCGACGGCGCCCGTGCGGTAGGGCTTCATGGTGCGGATATGGTTTCGGCAGTCCCTCATCGCGCGAAAAAGGCTGGAAGGATCGTCCTCCTCCCAGCCCTTCAGATCCGCGAAGGTTGCCGGTTCCAGCCTGAATTCCTGCGATGGGCTCGTCATTGTTCCGATTCGGTCGCCACGAGTTTCCAGTTCGGATCGCGCGAACGCGTATCGCGGGCAAAGGTCCAGAGATCGCTGATTTCGGCCACGGTCTCGGCATCTCCGTCTATCAGTGTACCGGCCTTGTCATAGGTGGCGGAAATCATCTGGCTGACGATGCGCATGGTGATGAGGGCTTCCGTTCCCTTCACCTCGGCAATGACGATATCGGCCTTGTCGATGCCGATGAACGTCGACTTAATTTTCTCGCCCTTGGCTTCGCGGTCGGCGATGGCAGCGTCGAAACCGTCATAGACCTCGCGCGATAGCAGCCCTTTCAGCGATTTGCGGTCGCCATCCGCAAAGGCCATGACGATCATCTCATAGGCCATGCGGGCGCCGTTGACGAATTCCTTCGGATTGAAGGACGGGTCTGCCTTATTCACCTCGCGCAGCGAATCATTGAGCGGCGTGCCGGCCGGGGTAAAGGCGTCGATGGCGGCGAAACGGTCTTCCTCCTCGGTGCCGTCGCGGCGAGGCAAGGTCACCACCTTGCCGGCGTCCGGTGGCGTCGGGCCATTGACCGGATCTGCAGAACCGTAGAGATCGCGCGGCGGCTTCTCATTCCCCGTGCGGCGGCCAAGGACGCTGCGCAACTGAAAGAAAATCAGCACTGCCGCCACCAGGAAAAAGATCGTCACAAAGTCGTTTGCACCCATCTCGTATCGGAACCACCGTTAAAATTAGAAGATCAATCCCCATATAGTCCGCATCGATCTATCATTCAAATAGCGGACCAGTTTCTTTGCTATACGTAGGAAACCAACGTTTAAGCGAAGAAACCCGCTTTCAGGACCACCGTAACATGCGCCCATCTTTTCTTCCTATCTTCGTTTTTCTGATGCCTCTGGCTGAGATCGCCGGATTCATCATCGTCGGAAAGATGATCGGCGTCTGGGCGACATTGGGGCTCGTCATCCTCAGCGTGATCCTCGGTGCCGCTCTTTTGAGAATTCAGGGTATCGGTATTCTCCAGCGCATATCGGCCGAAAGCCGCAACGGCGGCGATCCCGGCCGTGAGATGGTGCACGGCGCCATGATCGTCGTCGCCGCCTTCTTCCTGATGCTGCCCGGCTTCATCTCCGACATCATCGGCCTTCTGCTTTTCATTCCGGCGGTGCGCGATCTCGCCTGGAAGATCCTGCGCAAGCGCATCGTCGTCGTCGGCAACTCGCGTGCTTTCCGCCGCGGACAGGGTCCGGGCGCCGGCCCGCAGCCTCGGCCTCACAACCCTGGAACTGTCGTCGATCTGGATGAAGGCGATTTCCGCCGCGAACCGAACCGAAAGTCGCCATGGTCCGATCAAAAGCGGCTGGAAGACTAAGCCGGACGATTTTAGGCCTACTCGACCTAAAATCTGAATCCGCTCTGGAATCAAAGAAATAGAGCATGATGTCGTCCGAAAGCCGAGCACGGTTTTGGCGTCATGCTCCAGAAGAACGGCCCCGGAAGCGCCGGAGCCATAAGGGTTGTAAGCCCCTGTTCTAAATGCTAGATGGCGACACCCATTGAGACGTGAGAGGACACCCCCATGGCCAACGAGACCAACGGCAACGGTGCAGCCAGCCCGAGCCTCAGCATCCTTGCTCAGTACACCAAGGATCTTTCCTTTGAAAATCCGGGTGCTCCGCGCTCGCTTCAGGCCCGGGAAAATGCTCCGGACATCAATATCAATGTGAACGTCAACGCCAACCCGCTGTCGGAATCGGATTTCGACGTCGTGCTGACGCTGAATGCCGAAGCCAAGGATGGCGAGCGCGTTCTCTTCCACACCGAGCTGGTTTATGGCGGCGTCTTCCGCGTGACCGGCTTCCCCCAGGAACACATGCTGCCGCTGCTCTTCATCGAGTGCCCGCGACTGCTGTTCCCCTTCGCACGCCAGATCATCGCCGACGTCACGCGCAATGGCGGCTTCCCGCCGCTGATGATCGATCCGATCGATTTCGCGCAGATGTTCACGCAGCGCATGGCCGAAGAGCAGGCCCGCGCCCAGGTTTCGGCCGTTCCGAACTGAGCCTGAATTTCTGCATGCTGGAAACGGAAATGCCCGGATCACAATCCGGGCATTTTCTTTTGGTGCTTTGGAAGCCCTGTTACTCGGAAGCGCTATATTTGGACCAGATGCCTTTCGCGCCCAGCTTGGCCACGAGTGCGGCATGAGCCGAAAGTTCTTCTTCGCTCAAACGGCTCGGCAGCGGATTGGGCCGAGCGAAGACATCGGCAACAACCTCCTCTGCATCGTTGCTCCGGCGCGAACGCGCCGACGAACCGTTGCTGGTGCCGAGGCCGAGCGCGGTCTGCCGGCCGCCGATCATCTCGATATAGACTTCGGCCAATAGTTCGGAGTCGAGCAGCGCGCCGTGTTTCGTGCGGTGCGAATTGTCGATGCCGTAGCGCCGGCAGAGCGCATCCAGAGAGTTCGGACCCATGGGATGCTTGCGGCGAGCCATGGCCAAAGTATCGATCACCATATCGGGCAGGATCGGCGGCCGGCCGAGCCTGGCGAATTCGGCGTTGACGAAACCCATATCGAAGGTAGCGTTGTGGGCGATCCATCTGGCATCGCCGAAAAAGTCGAGGATCTGGTCCGCAAGGGTTTCGAATAGCGGCTTATCCTTCAGGAAATCATCGGAGATGCCGTGCACGGCAAGCGCATCCGGATGAACCTTGCGATCGCCGGGATTGATGAAGAGATGCAGCGTCTTGCCAGTCGGGAAATGATTGAAAAGCTCGATGCCACCGATTTCGATGATGCGGTCTGCCCTATTGTCGAGGCCGGTGGTTTCCGTATCGAAAATGATTTCGCGCATGCAGGCTCCGATTCCCTATTTCCTGATCTGCTGCTTCCGCCGAAGATCCGCGATGATCTCCTGCACCTGATGGCGGGCGGCATCGATGCTTCCGCCGGTGTCAATGACGTAATCGGCGCGCGCGCGCTTTTCAGCATCCGGTGTTTGCCGGGAGAGAATCATATTGAATTTTTCCTCCGTCATGCCCGGCCGGGCAAGCACCCTCTCCCGTTGAATCTGTGGATCACAGCTGACGACGGCAATTTTGTCCACCCTCTTGTCGGCGCCGGTTTCAAACAGCAGCGGGATATCCAGCACGATCATATCGGCACCAGCCTCGGTTTGACGCTCCACGAACCGGCGTTCCCGCTCGCGCACGAGCGGATGGACGATTGCCTCGATACGCTTGAAACCGGAGGGGTCGCCGGCAAGTCTGCGGCTCAGCTCCTGCCGGTCGACCTTGCCGTCGCTGGTCGTGCCGGGGAAGGCAGCCTCGACCAGAGGGACGGCTTCACCACTATAGAGGTCATGGACGACCGCATCGGAATCGTTCACCGGGACTCCGGCTTCGGCGAAGAGTTTCGCCGAGGTCGACTTTCCCATGCCGATCGATCCCGTCAGCCCGATCCTGATCATGAATGCTTTTCCATGTCGGCGATGATCAAAGCCCTCAGGTTTTCATCGACCGCCGGACGTTTTCCGAACCATTTTTCGAAGCCTGGCACAGCCTGATGCAACAGCATGCCGAGACCGTCGACAATGGCGAAGCCCTGTTCCTCGGCTTGAGCCAGAAGCGGCGTTTTCAACGGCACATATACAATGTCGGTGACAGCAGCCCCTTCTGCAAGAGGCGAGAAATCGATGCGGGGAGCAGCTTCACCGTCCATGCCGAGCGAGGTGGTGTTGACGAACAGGCCTGCCCCACGCATGACCTCGCCGAGTGCCGCCATCGGATGGGCATGAACGCGTGGACCGAAGCGATCCGCCAGTTCCTGCGCACGCCCGACGGTGCGGTTGACGACGTGAATTTCCTTGAAGCCGCGATCGCGCACGGCCTGTATCACGGCCCGGCTGGCGCCGCCCGCGCCGAGGATGACGGCGCGATCGCCGGCGTCCCAACCCGGATGGCGCTCATCGAGGTTCGCCGTAAAGCCGCGGCCATCGGTATTCGTCGCATGCAGCAATCCATCTTGAAGCCACAGCGTGTTGGAAGCGCCCAGTTCTTCGGAAAGCTCGTCCGGCCGATCGGCGAGTTTGAAGGCCGCTTCCTTGTGGGGGATGGTCACATTGCCGCCGACGAAGCCGCTGGAACCGTCCTTCAGCGACGAGATGAAAGCCGCGAAATCCTTAGCGGAGACTTCATGCGCGCTGTAGCTGCCCGCAAGATGGAGCTGCTTCAACCAATAGCCATGGATCAGCGGCGAGCGCGAATGCCTGACCGGATAACCCGTTACGAAAGCGTTTACGCTCCGTGTTTCACGTGAATCATCCATCGATCGTCCCCAGTTCGCGCAGTTTTTCGAGAAGCGGCAGCATCGGCAATCCGACGATCGTGAAATAGTCGCCGTCGATTTTCGAGAAAAGCTGGATACCCTCGCCCTCGAGCTGATAGGCGCCGACACTGGATAAGGCCTTTTCGCCGACCCGGCTCAGATGCCGGTGAATGAAATCGGCGGGCAGCTTACGCATCGTGAGATGAGCGTGGGACACGTGCTCCCAGATAATGTCGCCATTGCGGGCCAGCGCGATTGCGCTGTTCAATCGATGAGTCTTATCCGAGAGGGTCCGCAGATGATTTTCGGCATCCGCCATGGTCTTCGGCTTGTGAAAGACCTGGGTGCCGAGCGACATGGTCTGGTCCGAGCCGATGACGATCGAGTCCGGGAAACGATCACTCACATCCTTTGCTTTCGCCTTTGCCAGCACGAGCGCGACCGCATCCGGGCCGGCACCATCCCGTTCCAGCGGCGCCTCGATCGCGCGCTCGTCGATGTCGGCGGTGACGGCTTGAAAATGCAATCCAGCATTTTCCATCAGCATACGCCGGAATGGGCTTGATGATGCGAGGATAAGGGGCGAGGTCATGACGGCTGCCTCCGAGATAATCATTTGGAGCGCTTAGCGCAGCTTGGGGCGCAGGGCAACAATGGCGGCGGCGGTCTCTTCGATCGACCGGCGCGTGACATCGATGATCGGCCAATTATGCCGCGCGCAGAGGGAACGGGCATATTTCAGCTCCTCGGAGATCGCGGCGCGATCGGTGTAGCCGCCGCGGTCAAAGCCGGGCGTCGCGCCGAGAATGCGATTTTCGCGAACCTGCGAGATCCGGTCGGTCGTCGCAACCAGCCCGACGATCAGGGGCTTGGTTGCCTTGATCAGGCTCTCCGGCAGCGGCACGCCGTGCACGATCGGGATATTCGCCGTCTTGATGCCGCGATTCGCTAGATAGATGCTCGTCGGTGTTTTCGAGGTGCGGCTGATGCCGATGATGACGACATCGGCGGCGTCGTAATCATCGGGCATCTGGCCGTCATCGTGATCCATGGTGAAGTTCAACGCCTCGATGCGGGCAAAATAATCCGCATTCATCACATGCTGCGCGCCGACGCGGCGGCGGGACGCAGTGCCGAGATAAGTCTGGAAGACGTTCATGACCGGTTCCAGGACATTGACGCTCGGCACACCCAGCTCTCCGCAACGCTCGGCGATGAAATCGGCAAGCTCACGATCGACGATCGTATAGAGGACGATCCCGGGACTTTGATCGATCGCCTCCAGAACCTGCAGAAGCTGTTTGCGGTTCCTGATCAGCGGATAGACGTGCTCGATCGGCTGGCTGGCATGGAATTGCACGGAAGCGGCGCGACCGGCGGATATGAGAGTCTCGCCCGTTGAGTCAGAAATCAGATGCAGATGAAAGAAGCTCGTTCGGTTTTCCACGCTACTTTCCGTCACCTGTTGATATCTCGGGAGAAAAGAGAGGTACGGGAAGGGGGGCATCCTGGGCAAGTGGAAAACGGCCGAGTTTTCCACATTTGGAATTTTCGAGAGAGGGCTATCACGGCGGCTGTGGGCAATGTGGATAAGCTCGGCAGCGCCTCGCTCATCCCTGGCTTGTCCCCAGCAAGAGAAAAACGAAATTTCCCTTCAACCTCTTCAAAAGATTGAAAAATCACTTTCATTTTCCACATATCGGCCTGCGACTTCGAAATCTCTGCCAATTTCGGTGCAAGGCGCGACAAATTGGACGGGCAAGGGATGAACTTTAATCCTTGCTAGTCACCGACTCTAAGAAATAGAAACCTTTCAATATATGTTTGGTTTTATATAGGACGACGTCTGTGACCGAAGAACGCCGGAAGATCATGCGGGTCTTGAGCGGAGAAACGCTCACCCCTCCCCCGCTCTGGCTGATGAGGCAGGCTGGCCGCTATCTGCCCGAGTATCGAGAAACGCGTGCGAAGGCAGGAAGCTTCCTCGATCTCTGCTACACGCCAGAGCATGCCGCAGAGGTGACGCTGCAGCCGATCCGCCGTTATGGCTTCGACGCTGCCATCCTGTTTTCCGATATCCTGGTGATACCCGATGCGCTGAAACGCAACGTCCGCTTTACCGAAGGCCATGGCCCGGAGATGGACCCGATAGACGAGGCCGGCATCCTGGCTTTGAAACCGGAAGGGGTCATAGCCTATCTGGAGCCGGTCATGGAGACGGTGCGGCGGCTGCGGCGGGACTTGCCCACGGAGACCACACTCCTCGGCTTCTGTGGCGCCCCTTGGACCGTTGCGACCTACATGATCGCCGGACATGGCACTCCGGATCAGGCGCCCGCCCGGCTGTTTGCCTATCGGTATCCGCAGGCGTTCGAACATCTGCTGATGCTGCTTGCGGAGATTTCGGCCGACTACCTTGTGGCGCAGATCGATGCAGGCGCTGATGCCGTGCAGATTTTCGATTCCTGGGCCGGCGTGCTTGGGGAGAAGGAATTCGAGGCTTTTGCCGTCAAGCCGGTTGCCAAAATTATTGCTTCGATCAAGTCGCGGAGGCCGCAGGCTCGGATCATCGCTTTTGCCAAGGGCGCGGGCTATCTGCTGAAGACCTATCGGCAGAAGACTGGCGCCGATGCGATCGGTCTCGACTGGTCGGTGCCGCTGGCTTTTGCGCGGGAACTGCAGAAGGACGGCCCGGTGCAGGGAAATCTCGATCCCATGCGCGTTGTCGCGGGCGGCAAGGCTTTGGAGGATGGGATCGATGAGATCTTGCAGCAGCTCGGGCACGGCCCGCTGATCTTCAATCTCGGGCACGGCATTACGCCGCAGGCGGACCCGGCCAATGTCGCCAGGCTTGTCGAACGCGTGCGGGGATGGAGGAACTGATGACGGTGGAAAAGCAGACGGATTCCGCTCCAGGCCAAAGGGCCGGACGGAGAGCTTATTTCATGATCCTGATATTTGCCGTCATGGCGATCGGTCTCTTCGCCTGGCATCCGGCCGATCTCTATCTCTGGATCAAGGCGCTGCATATCATCGCCGTCATCTCGTGGATGGCCGGCATGTTCTATCTGCCGCGGCTTTTCGTCTATCACACCGATGCCGCGCCGGGTTCGCAGCAATCCGAAACTTTCAAGGTGATGGAGCAGCGGCTGCTGCGCTACATCATCAACCCGGCGATGATTCTCACCTGGATTTTCGGGCTTTATCTCGCCTGGTCGGTCTATGATTTTCAGGGCGGCTGGCTGCACGCCAAGATCGGTCTTGTGTTGATT
Organism: Hyphomicrobiales bacterium; assembly: GCA_900468625.1. Taxonomy (GTDB): domain Bacteria; phylum Pseudomonadota; class Alphaproteobacteria; order Rhizobiales; family Rhizobiaceae; genus Rhizobium. Next base: position 525,092 of record UBUL01000018.1, on the reverse strand, counting down.
CTCTCGGGCGTTCACGGCCATTTCAGCGCTGCGGTGCGCGCCTTTGCCCGCGACGAAAACAGGCATTCCGCCCGGTACTGGCGTGTCATGAACGAGGCGCCGACGCTTTTGATGATCGCGATCGTCATTCTCGTGGTCGTAAAGCCATTTGTCTGAAGTGGGACCGGATCGGGGGCGGCGTTAAATTTCCTTCATTTTGCCTGCCCCCCTTGCGGTTCGGAAAGTGAGTCGCTATTTTCCCGCCATCTTCTCTTCGTGGCATGTATTCCATTCTGTCGCCCGCGAGCGCCCCTATCGCGGTTCTGAATACGAGCAACATTGCCTTTCCCCTCCTTAAAATGAGTAATTCCCTTCATGGCTGAAATGAAGCTTCAGGAACTGAAAAATAAATCCCCGACCGATCTCCTGGCCTTTGCCGAATCGCTCGAGGTGGAAAACGCCAGCACGATGCGCAAACAGGAATTGATGTTTGCAATTCTGAAGGTGCTGGCGAGCCAGGACGTAGAGATCATCGGCGAGGGCGTCGTCGAGGTCCTGCAGGACGGCTTTGGTTTCCTTCGCTCCGCTAATGCGAACTATCTTCCCGGTCCGGACGATATCTATATCTCCCCCTCCCAGATCCGCCGCTTCTCGTTGAAGACGGGCGACACCGTCGAGGGGCCGATCCGCGGGCCGAAGGAAGGCGAGCGCTATTTCGCGCTGCTGAAAGTCAACACCATCAATTTCGACGATCCTGAAAAGATCCGTCACAAGGTCCACTTCGACAACCTGACGCCGCTCTACCCGAACGAGCGTTTCCGCATGGAACTCGACGTTCCCACTTCGAAGGACCTTTCGCCGCGCGTAATCGACCTCGTGGCGCCGCTCGGCAAAGGCCAGCGCGGCTTGATCGTTGCTCCGCCCCGCACCGGTAAGACCGTTCTCCTTCAGAATATCGCCCATTCCATCACCGCCAATCATCCGGACTGCTATCTGATCGTGCTTCTGATCGACGAGCGTCCGGAAGAAGTGACGGACATGCAGCGCTCCGTGCGCGGTGAAGTTATTTCCTCGACCTTCGACGAGCCGGCCGTGCGCCACGTCCAGGTCGCCGAAATGGTCATCGAGAAGGCCAAGCGTCTCGTCGAGCATGGCCGCGACGTCGTCATCCTGCTCGATTCCATCACGCGCCTCGGTCGCGCCTACAATACGGTCGTTCCCTCTTCCGGCAAGGTTCTGACCGGCGGTGTCGACGCCAATGCGCTGCAGCGCCCGAAGCGCTTCTTCGGCGCCGCCCGCAACATCGAAGAAGGCGGCTCGCTGACGATCATCGCGACGGCGCTGATCGATACCGGCAGCCGGATGGATGAAGTTATCTTCGAAGAATTCAAGGGCACAGGTAACTCGGAAATCGTGCTCGACCGCAAGGTTGCCGACAAGCGCATCTTCCCGGCGATGGATATCCTCAAGTCCGGTACGCGTAAGGAAGACTTGCTGGTGCCGCGCCAGGATCTGCAGAAGATCTTCGTTCTGCGTCGCATCCTTGCGCCGATGGGTACGACCGACGCGATCGAATTCCTCATCGACAAGCTCAAGCAGACGAAGAACAATCCGGATTTCTTCGACTCGATGAACACCTGATCTGCCACGAGATTTGATCTCGCCGCGGTTCGGGCGGCGCTCATATAATGTTATGATCGGGCCGCAAGACGCGGCCCGATTTTGTTTTTGACGACGGAAGTCGAAATCATCGGTATTTCGACAATCGATTCGGATACGGATCAGCTTGATGCTAGCGGCAAATGAGACAATCTACGCACTTTCCAGTGGGAGTTTACCCGCTGGAGTTGCTGTTATCCGCCTCAGCGGAGATCTGAGTTTCTTTATCGCTGAATCTCTCGTGGGGACATTGCCGCCTCCTCGACAAGCTGCTCTGAAAACGATTCGGACTCGTAACGGTTTAGTGGTCGATCGCGGTCTCTTTCTGATCTTTCCCAGGCCGGCCTCCTTTACGGGCGAGGATTGCGTGGAAATCCATGTTCACGGCGGCAAAGCAGTGGTAAATGCGCTTCTCGGCGAGCTTTCTACATTTGAGCGGTGCCGTCTCGCGGAGCACGGCGAGTTCTCACGGCGCGCACTTGAGAACGGAAAGATGGATCTCGTGGAGGTGGAAGGACTTGCAGATCTCATCAGCGCCGAAACCGAGATGCAGCGACGGCTCGCGCTGGAGCATGCTGCCGGTGGGCTATCCGATCTCTATAATGGTTGGGCCGACCGCTTGACGCGGGCGCGCGCCTTGATCGAAGCGGAGCTGGACTTTGCCGATGAGGACGATGTCCCCGGCTCCGTCTCGGATATGGTATGGATCGATATGAGGCGACTGCAGTCGGAACTCTCCGATCATCTTGCAGGGGCCGATCTCGGCGAGATCATTCGCGATGGTTTGAAGGTCGTGATTGCCGGCGCTCCGAACGCGGGAAAATCCAGCCTCATGAATGCGCTGGCAAGGCGCGAAGTGGCGATCGTCACCGATATAGCCGGTACGACCCGTGACGTTCTGCATGTCGATCTGAATATTGAGGGATATGCCGTCAAGCTCTACGATACGGCCGGTTTGCGGGAAACTGAAGAAATTGTCGAGCGTGAAGGCATTCGCCGAGCGTTGCGGACGGTAGCCGATGCTGATCTTGTCTTGTCTCTCGCGGAAATTGGCGAAGAAGCGCAGCGGAACTTTCCTGACTTTGCCGGCAGAGTTCTGACCGTCGGGACGAAATCCGATATCCATCCTGGCGTTCATGACGGCTATGATGTGCTGATATCGTCAACCACCGGCTCCGGATTGGCAGATTTGCACGAACTTCTCCGTGAAGATTTGCCGGTGCGCTCCGGCGCGCTGTCATTGGCTTTGCCAAGCCGTTTGCGTCATCGTACTTTGCTGAACGAGAGCCTCAGGGCTGTCGAGGCAGCACTTGACTCGGAAGACCGCGGCCTGGATATCAGAGCGGAATATCTTAGGCAGGCGGCGACAAGCCTTGGGCGGATTACCGGCCGTGTTGACGTGGAAGATCTGTTGGACGTGATCTTCTCGGAGTTCTGCATAGGCAAATGATTCACGTGAAACACGGCGCTGAGCAACATCTCCGGCCGACGTTTCACGTGAAACCTTCTTGACTCTTGAAATTGGTATGCCAAACACACGGCACGACCGAGGACTTGATGATGCTCGATAATGCGTATGATGTGATCGTAGTAGGTGGTGGCCATGCGGGTAGCGAAGCGGCAGCAGCGGCCGCTCGGCTGGGCGCGCGCACTGCGCTGGTGACGCATAAGCGCGACACGATCGGCGTGATGTCCTGCAATCCAGCGATAGGCGGCCTCGGCAAAGGCCACCTGGTTCGAGAGATTGACGCTGTCGACGGCTTGATGGGACGCGTTGCGGATGCTGCCGGCATTCAATTCCGTATGCTCAATCGCAAGAAAGGCCCCGCCGTCCGCGGTCCGCGCACCCAGGCGGATCGCAAGCTCTATCGTCTGGCCATACAGGCGGAGATCAGCGCCATTGCCAATCTCGATGTCATAGAGGGCGATGCTTTCGATCTCGCTTTCGAGCATGGCCGTGTGTCGGCGGTGATCCTGAAAGATGGGCGAGTCCTTCGCTGCGGTGCGGTCGTTCTTACGACCGGAACTTTCCTTCGCGGCCTTATTCATATCGGTGACAGGAAGATCCCAGCCGGCCGGGTGGGCGAAGAACCCTCAGTCGGTCTTTCAAACACGCTGCTTCGGCACGGCCTGGCTCTGGGGCGGCTGAAGACCGGAACCCCTGCCCGCCTCGACGGCACCACTATCGACTGGAATTCGGTCGGACGGCAGGGGGCGGACGAAGATCCGACACCCTTCTCCTTCATGACCGACTCCATTGTGAATCCGCAGATCGAATGCGGCGTCACTCGGACGACGCCGGAAACACATAGGATCATTGCCGATAATCTAAAGCGCTCGGCCATGTATTCCGGGCAGATCGAAGGTGTCGGACCCCGCTATTGTCCGTCGATCGAGGACAAGATCGTCAAATTCGGCGAGCGCGACGGCCACCAGATCTTTCTTGAGCCGGAGGGCTTGGACGATACTACGGTCTATCCGAATGGCATATCGACCTCTCTCCCCGAGGAGGTTCAGGAGGATTTCATCAGGACCATTCCGGGCCTGGAACGAGTCCGTATTCTCCAGCATGCTTATGCCATCGAGTACGACCACGTCGATCCGCGAGAACTGAAGCTTTCCTTGGAAGTGGAGAGGATTCCCGGCCTTTTCCTGGCGGGTCAGATCAATGGTACGACTGGATATGAAGAGGCCGGCGCCCAAGGTCTTGTTGCCGGACTGAATGCAGCGCGTCTAGCGGCGGGTGGCAAGGCCATCGAATTCAGCCGCACGGAATCTTACATTGGTGTGATGATCGATGATTTGACTTCGCGCGGGGTGGCGGAGCCTTACCGGATGTTCACCTCACGCGCCGAGTATCGCCTGTCACTCCGGGCCGACAATGCGGACGTCCGTTTGACGCCGATCGGCCTTTCTCTGGGCTGCGTGGGTTATAACCGCGCCACGCGGTTTGATCGATATATGAACGCGCTCGATCAGGTCCGTACGCAGCTGAACGGCCTGACCGTGACGCCAAATGAGGCCGAAAAGGTTGGGATGCATTTGAACAAGGATGGTCAGCGGCGTTCTGCCTATGAGCTCCTCTCTCATCCCGGCCAATCTGTCGAAGCACTGTCGCGGCTCTGGCCGGAGCTGCGATCGATCGAGCGGAAGGTGGCCGAGGCGATTGAAATCGAGGCGGCTTATGCCGTTTATATGGATCGGCAGACAGCTGATATCGTTCAAGTCCGCAAGGAAGAAGAACGGGCTATTCCAGCGGATTTCGATGTCTCCGCTCTTTCGGGATTGTCGAATGAGCTGAAGCAGAAGCTGGCGAATGCACGCCCAAAGAATATTGCTCAAGCGTCGCGCATCGATGGGATGACGCCGGCGGCGATCTCCCTCTTGTTGGCTCATCTGAGAAAGCTGAGCGCTGCTGGCGAGCAAAAGCTAGTTTCGTGATACTACAAGGTTAGAGAGTCCGTCATATGGAATTGAACGGTGTGCGTGTTTCACGTGAAACACAGGAGCGGCTGCATCATTTTGCCCAGCTCTTCCAGAAGTGGGCGAAGACCATCAATCTTGTCGCGCCTTCTACAATGGATGACCTTTGGAGCCGCCACATAGCGGATAGCGCCCAGATTTTCCAACTCCATCCTTCAACGGATCACTGGGTCGATCTCGGAAGCGGCGGCGGCTTTCCAGGCGTGATAACGGCTATATTATTGGCGGAAAAAGGCGCCGGCCACGTCGATCTGGTCGAAAGCAACCAAAAGAAGGCTGCTTTTCTGCGTGTCTGTCTGCGGGAATGCGAAGCCCGCGGCGCAGTGCATGCGATTCGCATCGAAGAAGCGCCTGCGGTCATTCAGCACTGCGATGTGATTTCGGCGCGGGCGCTTGCCGAATTGGAACTGCTGCTGGACTACGCAGCTCCCTGGATCGAGCGCAACGAAAATCTGCGTCTTTTGCTGCATAAAGGCCGGGATTACGAACGCGAGCTGCAGAAAGCTCGTGGTCGTTGGGAATTCGATCTGGTAAAACATCAGAGTGTCGTCGAGCGAGATTCCGTCATCTTGGAGCTAAGTCGCCTTCGGCGCCTGATTTAACCATATTTGGATGTGCGGCAGATGATCGGCGAGCGAAACCGGATTATTACCATCGCAAATCAAAAGGGCGGCGTCGGCAAAACAACGACCGCGATCAACCTGGCGACGGCTCTCGCCGCCATCGGTGAGCGCGTCCTGATCGTCGATCTCGATCCGCAGGGCAATGCCAGCACGGGTCTCGGTATCGAGCGGCGGGATCGCAAATTGTCGTCCTACGATTTGCTGGTGGGCAGTCATACGATCATGGACACGGTGCAGGAGACGGCGGTGCCGAATCTCTTCATCGTGCCGTCGACGATGGACTTGCTCGGTGTCGAAATGGAAATCGCGCAGCAACCGGATCGTGTCTTCAAGTTGCGCCGCGCGCTGAAAGCGTCAGATGCCCTTGCCTTTTCCTATATTCTGGTGGATTGCCCGCCCTCTTTCAATCTCCTGACCATGAACGCCATGGCGGCGGCGCATTCCGTTTTGGTGCCGTTACAATGTGAATTTTTCGCCCTGGAGGGTCTCAGCCAATTGCTGGAAACGGTGGATCAGGTCCGGCGTACGGTCAATCCATCCCTCGATATTCAGGGGATCGTCCTGACCATGTTCGATTCCCGCAATAATCTGGCGCAGCAGGTCGTCAGCGACGTGCGCACGCATCTGGGTGAAAAGGTCTACCATACGTTGATTCCGCGCAACGTGCGCGTGTCCGAGGCGCCGTCCTATGGCAAGCCGGCCATTCTTTATGACCTCAAATGTGCAGGAAGCCAGGCTTATCTTCAGCTGGCCTCCGAAGTGATCCAGAGAGAGCGACAGCGAAAAGCTGCCGCCTGATGACATAGTATTTGTTCCAGAGTGAGTATCGGCGATGAATGATGATCTTTCAAAGCGGCGTCTCGGGCGCGGATTGGCTGCTCTCATCGGAGAGATGGATCAGCCGACGCCCGTGGATGCCGGAAGGCCGGCGGTCAATCCCGATCGGCTCGTGCCGATCGAGTTCATCAGCCGCAACCCGCGCAATCCCCGCCGCTATTTCGATGAAACCGAGCTGCATGATCTTGCCAGCTCCATTCGCCAGCATGGCATCGTTCAGCCGGTCGTAGTCCGCACCGTTTCTACCGATCGTTATGAAATCATCGCCGGCGAAAGACGCTGGCGTGCGGCGCAGCTTGCCGGTCTGATCGAAATTCCGGTCATCGTTCGCGATGTCGACGACAAGACCGCGCTCGAAATCGCCATCGTCGAAAACGTCCAGCGTGCCGACCTCAATCCGTTGGAAGAGGCTCTGGGATACGAACAGCTGATTGCCGAGCACGGCTATACGCAAAACGATCTGGGTGAGATCATCGGCAAGAGCCGCAGCCACGTTGCCAATTCCCTGCGGCTGCTGAAGCTTCCCGATCCGGTGCGCGATATGCTTGCAGCCGGCTCGCTTTCCGCTGGCCATGCCCGCGCTCTGGTTTCGACGTCCGATCCGACGGCGCTGGCGCGTACCGTCGTGTCAAAGGGCATGTCCGTTCGCGATGCCGAACGACTGGCACAGAACGACATCAAGGCGCAGAACGATCCCCGCCCTGCTGGTGCGCGCAGGGACGAGAAGGATTCCGACACGCTGGCGCTGGAGCGCACGCTGTCCGATACGCTTGGATTGGATGTTTCCATCAATCACCGAGGCAATGGCGGCCAGGTGAAGATCAGCTACAAGACGCTGGAGCAGCTTGAGGAGATCTGCCGGCTTCTGGAACGTCGCTGAGCTTTATATCCTAATAAAAACAAAGGTTTGAGCTGAAACCAGGCTCCAAAGGCGGCGTGTGGCCGACGCTTCCCGTGAAACATCAGCCTTTGCGGGCTGACTGCAATGTGGTCGAGAGAAGGGTTTGCGTTGCGATCGTATCTTCAAGGCTCGCACGCTGGCGGGTCTGGAGAATGGCGGATTGCAGCCTGTTCATCTCGCGGGCGATCGCGGGGGCTGACCAGGTTTTGAGGGCCTGCTCTATGATCGGCTTGCGCCTGAAATGCAGATGGCGCCCGAGCGTCTGCATGACTTGTGCCGGAGCGATCCGCTTCTCGTCCATTTCCGCCCGCATCGTATCGAGCATTTGAAACTGCCTGAGGCAGCCCTGGAGGACGAGAAACATCGGGGTCTTGGAAGAGGCGATCTTCTGCATGGCATGAAGAAAGGCTTCCGAATCGCCCTTCAGGATGGCGTCCACGGCGTCATCCGCGGAGATGGCGCTGGCATCGCCGATGATCTCGATGACGTGGTTTTCCTCGATCGTGCCCAGGCCTCGGCAATAAAGCGCCAGCTTTCGCACTTCGTTGCGGGAGGCGATGCGGTCGCCGCCCAAAAGCTCGAGCAATGCCTGACGGGCTGCCGGGGCAATGCGCAGCCCTTCATTTGCCAGCTCAGTATCTATCAGCCCGTTAAGAGCCCTGGCGTCGTCGGCATAGCAGGGAATGACGGCGACGGCGCGCGCCGGCTCGGCTACCTTGCGCAGGCCTGAACCCTTTTTAAGGTCCCCGGCCTCGATGATGACAAAGCTGGCATCGGGAGGGTTGTCAGCAATGATCTGCAGCGAATCGACCAGCGCCTTTTCGTTTGCGGCGCCGCGAATCCAGACGAGCTTTTCTCCGCCGAACAGACCGATGGCATTGACTTCATCGAGCAGGCGGCCGGCATCATTCTGCAGGTCACCGACATCGAGCTTGATAAGGGAAAAGGCATCGTTCAGATCAACGCCCGTCCGGCCGGCAATCTGAGCGGCACGCTCGGAAATCAGGCCGCGATCCGGGCCGTAGATCACGAAGATCCGGTAGTTCCGCGCGGCATTTTGGAGGAATCCGTCGAATTCGTGGGACTTGATTTCCGCCATGCCGCGCTCTTGATCAGCGGCTGAGCGCGGCTGCGATGTCGGCAGCCACCATTTCGGCCACTTCGCGGGCTGCGCGGTCTTCCGAATCGCGAATTGCACGCTGCTTGGCAAATTCCTGGGTCGGGAAGTCGACAAGCGAAGTCACCGCGCGGCTACCGGACTTGATCACCTTGCCGGTGCTGATCTCCTTCAGCGTGAAGGATGCCGTAACCGTGGTTCGGCCTGCGCCCGATGTGTCGGAGGACGGCAGGTAGAGAACGCCGCCGGTACCGGATGAAACGCTCAGATCCACATTGTATTTCGGGGCCTTCGTTTCCCCAGCGCCGCGTCCGGCGATGAAGATCAATTGATTACGGACCTCCTGGCTGACGCGTGTGCCGACGTCGGAGAAGGAGACTTCCGAGAGCTTCTGCGTAACACCCGTGCTGACGGCATAGAGCGGCTTGACCTGGCAGGCGGACAGAAGGCCGGCGACAGCCACCAGAGATGCAACACCGGCGATGCGGGCGAACTTGAAAAGACTATCAGACGACAATGTTTACGATCCTCTGTGGAACGACGATGATCTTCTTTGGCGCCTGATCATTCAATGCGCTTTTGACAGCATCCAGGGCGAGCACGGCCTGCTGCACGGCATTCTGATCTGCATCGCGCGCGATTGTCAATTCCGCGCGCTTCTTGCCATTGATCTGGACGGGATAGACGATCTCGTTTTCGATGACGAGGGCTTCGTCATAGGCCGGCCATGGGCTGGTGGCGATCATGTTGCCGTTGCCGAGTGCTGCCGAGCATTCTTCGGCCAGATGCGGCGTGATCGGCGCAACCAGCGCAATCAGGATTTCGACCGCTTCGCGGACGGCCGAGCGGTAGGAAGCCTCGGCTTGACCGGCCGCGACCTTGCCCAACGGTGCGGCAAGCGCATTGACGAATTCGTAGATGCGCGCCACGGCCTTGTTGAAGGCAAGTTTATCGTAATCACCCTGAACGGCTTTCAGTGTGCGGTGGGCGATCTGCGAAATCGCCAGGGCTTCGCCTTCCTTAGCCGGAGTCGATTCGACTGTCTTCAAAGCCTCGGCCGCTTCGGAGACGAGGCGCCACATGCGCTGGGTGAAGCGATGGGCGCCTTCGACGCCGGCTTCCGACCAGATGACGTCACGATCGGGTGGCGAATCGGAAAGCACGAAGAAGCGCGCGGTATCGGCGCCATACGACGCGATGATATCATCGGGATCGACGACGTTCTTCTTCGATTTCGACATCTTCTCGATCGAGCCGATGGCGATGTCTTCGCCTGACGACAGCAGCGTGGCGCGGCGCTGGCCATCCACTTCCTCGATGCGGATATCGGTCGGCGATACCCATTCGCGCGTCAGACCGTTGCCGCGGCTGTAGGTCTCGTGCACGACCATGCCTTGCGTGAACAGGCCCTTGAAGGGCTCCTTCACGTCGAGATGGCCGGTCTCGCGCATGGCGCGGGTGAAGAAGCGCGAGTAGAGCAGATGCAGGATCGCGTGCTCGATACCGCCGATATACTGATCGACGGGCAGCCAATGGTTGGCGGCCTTCTGATCCGTCGGCTGATTTTCCCAAGGGGCGGTGAAGCGAGCGAAATACCAGCTCGAATCGACGAAGGTATCCATTGTATCGGTTTCCCGGCGCGCATCCTTGCCGCATTGCGGGCAGGCGACATGGCGCCAGGTGGTGTGGCGATCGAGCGGGTTGCCGGGCTGGTCGAAGGCCACGTCGTCGGGCAGCCTGACCGGCAGATCCTTTTTCGGCACCGGCAGTACGCCGCAATCGTCGCAATGGATGACCGGGATCGGGCAGCCCCAATAGCGCTGACGGGAGATACCCCAGTCGCGCAAGCGGAAATTCACCTTGCGCTCGGCCTGCGGCGCATTGCCGAGGCTCGTCTCGGAGAGCCTTGCAGCAACCGTCTGGAAGGCTTCCTCCGTGCTCATGCCGTCGAGGAAACGAGAGTTGATCATGATGCCATCGCCGTCATAAGCGGCGTCACCGACGCTGAAGCTTGCCGCATCGCCATCGGCGGGCATGACGACGGGAACGACGGGCAGGCCGTATTTGCGGGCGAAATCCAGATCGCGCTGGTCACCCGACGGGCTGCCGAAGATGGCACCCGTGCCATAGTCCATCAAGACGAAATTGGCGATGTAGACGGGCAGCTCCCAGGACGTGTCGAAGGGATGGCGGACCCGGATGCCGGTGTCCATGCCCTTCTTCTCGGCGGTTTCGAGCGCGGCCAGCGAGGTGCCGGCGCGGCGGCATTCCTCGCAGAAGGCTTCGATGGCCGGATCTTTGGCGGCCGCTTCCTTGGCCAGCGGATGGTCGGCCGAGATCGCGAGGAAAGAGGCGCCGAACAGCGTATCCGGACGGGTCGTGTAAACAGTGATTTCGCGGTCGCTGTTGGGGGCGGTTTCGGCCACGATTTCCCAGCGAACGGTCAGGCCTTCGGACCGCCCGATCCAGTTCTTCTGCATTAGCCGCACTTTTTCCGGCCAATGGTCGAGCGTATCCAGGGCATCCAGCAGATCCTGGCTGAATTCGGTGATCTTGAAGAACCATTGCGTCAGCTCGCGCTGCTCGACGAGAGCGCCGGAGCGCCAGCCGCGGCCGTCGATGACCTGCTCGTTGGCGAGAACGGTGTTGTCGACCGGGTCCCAGTTGACCTTGGACTTCTTGCGATAGACGAGGCCCTTCTCCATCATATCGATGAAGAGCATCTGCTGGCGGTGATAATAATCGACGTCGCAGGTCGCGAATTCGCGGCTCCAGTCCAGCGACAGGCCCATGGCCTTCAGCTGGGTGCGCATCGAGGCGATGTTCTGGTAGGTCCATTCCTTCGGATGGACTTTGTTGTCGCGTGCTGCGTTTTCCGCCGGCATGCCGAAGGCGTCCCAGCCCATCGGATGCAGCACATTGTAGCCGCGGGCGCGCTTGTAGCGGGCGACGACATCGCCCATCGCATAATTGCGCACATGGCCCATGTGGATGCGGCCAGACGGATAGGGAAACATTTCTAGAACGTAGTATTTCTCACGCGGATCGGCATTGTCTGTCACGAAGACCTTTTCTTCGTTCCATTTTTCCTGCCAGCGGGGCTCGGCATCGCGCGGATTATAACGTTCGATAGACATCTGTTCTTGTATTCCGGAAAATCATGGGGAGTCAGGCGTGACCTTCACCACGAAACCACCCAAGCGTCAAGTTTAGCAGTTGCAGCAAGTGCCTTATCTTGCAAAGCAAAGCCGGATTCCGGCGCATTCGCCCTTGGCAAAGGCCGCCTGCCTCATTACTGCAAGGTTTGAGAAGCAAGCGAAAATATCGAGGCGAAAAGATGGAACTTCAAGAGCGCCTGAACGAAGTTCGTTCCCATATAGCGGCAGCGGAGCGGCGGGCTGGCCGAGCGGCCGGCTCCGTGCAGCTTGTTGCCGTTTCCAAGACCTTCGACGCCGATCAGATCCGCCCGGCCATTTCAGCCGGCCAGCGCGTGTTCGGCGAAAACCGCGTGCAGGAAAGCCAGGGGAAGTGGCCGGAATTGAAGGCGGAGACGCCCGGGATCGAACTGCATTTGATCGGTCCGCTGCAATCGAACAAGGCAGCCGACGCCGTGGCGCTGTTCGACGTCATTGAGACGATAGATCGGGAAAAGATCGCGCATGCCATCGCCGACGAAATGAAGCGGCAGGGCAAGAGTTTACAGCTCTATGTGCAGGTCAATACTGGCCTCGAGCCGCAGAAAGCGGGGATCGCGCCTGACGACACGGTCGCTTTTGTCGATCTTTGCCGCAAGGAACTCGGGCTTTCGATCGAAGGCCTGATGTGCATTCCGCCGGCGGAAGAAAATCCTGGCCCGCATTTTGCGCTGCTTGCAAAGCTCGCCAAGCAAGCGGGCGTGGAAAAGCTCTCCATGGGCATGTCGAGCGACTATGAAACCGCCGTCGCCTTCGGCGCCACCAGTGTTCGCGTCGGCTCGGCGATTTTTGGGGCTCGATAGGCCGCAAACAAAAAGCCCCGGTCAAAACCGGGGCCTTGCAAATCTTCGATAAGATCGAATCTCAGAATTGGTCGTCGTCCTCGTCGTCGCGGCTGGTCGACTTCAGCGACTTCAGCTTGGCGAAAACGGCGTCGGCATCGATTTCCTTTTCCTTCTCTTCTTCGCGCTCATAGCTGAAGCCGAGCTTTTCGGTTTCCTGAGCCGGCTGCAGCGTTGCGCCGAGTTCGGCGGCGGTCGGCAGCGGACGGCCCTTAGCGGCCTTTTCGACTTCCATGTCGAGATCGATCTGGCTGCAGAGGCCGAGCGTGACCGGGTCCATCGGCGTCAGGTTGGCCGCGTTCCAGTGCGTGCGGTCGCGGATCTGCTCGATGGTCGACTTCGTGGTGCCGACGAGGCGGGAAATCTGCGCATCCTTCAGTTCTGGGTGGTTGCGCACCAGCCAGAGGATGGCGTTCGGGCGGTCCTGGCGCTTGGAGACCGGCGTATAGCGCGGGCCGCGGCGCTTGGATTCCGGCACGCGGACCTTCGGCTCCGAGAGCTTCAGCTTGTGGTTAGGATTGGCTTCGGCGCGGGCGATTTCGTCGCGTGTGAGCTGGCCGGTCGAGATCGGGTCGAGGCCCTTGATGCCCTGTGCTGCTTCGCCATCGGCAATGGCCTTTACTTCGAGCGGATGCAGCTTGCAGAACTGCGCGATCTGGTCGAATGACAAGGCCGTATTGTCGACAAGCCAGATGGCAGTTGCCTTCGGCATGAGCAATTGTTGAGCCATGGATATAGTCCTTCTGTCAGTCCGCGCCGGTGTCGCGGTCCGGGGTGTAACACCACATTGTCCGGGAAATACGGCCCTATATAGCGATAGTGTCGCGGAATTGCAATTCTTTGCGCATGAAATGCACTTTGTCCAATTGCTGTCGTAGTTTGACCTGCTATTTATTGGCCGGAAAGAGCACTCACACCGGCAAACGGGGTGCGAGAAATTGAGGAGGAGAGAATGTCGGAGAAGATTCATCCGGTGACGAAGCCGGTCAAGGCGCGTGCTTTGATCGACAAGGCGAAATATCAGAAATGGTATGAGCAGAGTGTTCAGGATCCCGACAAGTTCTGGGGCAAGCACGGCAGGCGCATCGATTGGTTCAAGCCCTATACCAAGGTCAAAGACACGTCCTTTACCGGCAAGGTCTCGATCAAATGGTTCGAGGACGGCGTCACCAACGTCTCCTATAATTGCATTGACCGGCATTTGAAGAAGCATGGCGATCGCGTCGCCTTCATCTGGGAAGGCGACAATCCCTATCTCGACAAGAAGATCACCTATAACGAACTCTACGAGCAGGTCTGCCGACTGGCCAACGTGCTGAAAAAGCACGGCGTCAAGAAGGGCGACCGCGTCACCATCTACATGCCGATGATCCCCGAGGCTGCCTATGCGATGCTCGCCTGCGCCCGTATCGGCGCGGTGCATTCGGTCGTCTTCGGCGGTTTCTCGCCGGAAGCGCTTGCCGGCCGTATCGTCGATTGCCAGTCGACCGTCGTCATTACATGCGATGAAGGTGTGCGCGGCGGCAAGACCATCCCGTTGAAGGAAAACACCGATACGGCGATCAAGATCGCCGCCAAACAGAAGGTTTCGGTCAAGACCGTCATTGCAGTGCGCCGCACCGGCGGGAAGGTGGGCTGGGAACCCGGCCGTGATGTGTGGTATCACGAGGAAACCGCGAACGTGAAAGCGGATTGCCCACCGGCGAAGATGAAGGCGGAAGATCCGCTGTTCATCCTCTATACCTCCGGTTCCACCGGCAAGCCCAAGGGCGTACTGCACACAACGGCCGGCTATCTCGTCTATGCGGCGATGACGCATGAATATGTGTTCGACTACCACCCCGGCGATATCTACTGGTGCACGGCCGACGTCGGCTGGGTGACGGGCCATTCCTATATCGTCTACGGGCCGCTTGCGAACGCCGCGACCTCGCTGATGTTCGAGGGCGTGCCGAACTATCCGGATCAGGGCCGCTTCTGGGATGTCATCGACAAGCACAAGGTCAACATCTTCTACACCGCCCCGACGGCGATCCGTTCGCTGATGGGGGCCGGCGACCATTTCGTCAAGCGCGCCTCGCGCTCCAGCCTGCGCATCCTCGGCACGGTCGGCGAGCCGATCAATCCGGAAGCCTGGGAATGGTATTACAAGGTGGTCGGCGACAGCCGCTGCCCGATCGTCGATACCTGGTGGCAGACGGAGACCGGCGGCCACATGATCACACCGCTTCCGGGCGCGACCGATCTCAAGGCCGGCTCTGCCACCCTGCCCTTTTTCGGCGTGCAGCCAGAATTGGTCGACAATGAGGGCAACGTGCTGGAAGGGGCGGCCGACGGCAATCTCGTCATCGCCGACAGCTGGCCCGGGCAGATGCGCACGGTCTATGGCGACCACGAGCGCTTCATCCAGACCTACTTCTCCACCTACAAGGGCAAATACTTCACCGGCGACGGCTGCCGCCGCGACGAGGACGGCTACTACTGGATCACCGGCCGCGTCGACGACGTGCTCAACGTGTCGGGCCATCGTCTCGGCACGGCGGAGGTGGAATCGGCGCTGGTGTCTCACAGCCATGTGTCGGAAGCCGCCGTCGTCGGCTATCCGCATTCCATCAAGGGCCAGGGCATCTATTGCTACGTGACGCTGATGGTGGGCATGGAGGGTACCGACGCGCTGCGACAGGAGCTGGTGAAGCATGTCCGCACCGAAATCGGCCCGATCGCCTCGCCGGACAAGATCCAGTTCACCCCCGGCCTGCCGAAAACCCGCTCCGGCAAGATCATGCGCCGCATCCTGCGCAAGATCGCCGAGGACGATTTCGGCGCGCTCGGCGATACCTCGACTCTGGCCGATCCGGCTGTCGTCGATGATCTGATCGCCAACAGGCAGAACAAGGCGGATGCTGCTTGATCTCGGCGCTCTATCCCGCCCCTTGCGGGAGGGAAAGCAAAATCAGCATTTAGCCGGAAGGCTAAGTGCTAGATTTTGCAAGGGAGGAGTAGGCAGGGACGTACCGGCTTTCCTGGTGCTATACCAGCAAGCAACCAACCCCCGCTCTTGCAATTTCAATGGCTTAGAAATTGCGCTAGTGTTCTGAACATGTGTGACTTTCGGTGTCGCAATTCCTAAGCCAATGAAATTGCTTTCTCACCCGCCAAGGGCGAGATAGGCTTCGCATCTGCTGCACCGTACGAAATAATCAGAAGCAGAAATTCAAAAATCGATCGCCCGGCCGTTGATTTCCCAGTCACCGAATCGTGCGGGGTCGGCGCCGCCGCGGCCGCCGATTTCGGGGGGCAGGTCGGCTTGAGCCTGCGCCTGGCGCCGCTCCTCGGCTTCAGCAAGGGCGCGCTTGGCAGCGGGCGAAAGCGGTTTGCGGGTCGCTTCACCGGCTTCGGTGTCGATATTATTGTCGTTATCTGCTGTCTGCATGGTCTCGTGCGACCTCCGAAATATTGAAATGGAGGGAGGAATAGCCAAATCATAGAGCATGATGCCGAAAAGTGTGAACGGTTTTCGGGTAACATCATGCTCTGTTTTTTTGATTCCGGAGCGGATTCAGATTTCAGGTCGAAGAGACCTGAAATCATCTGCCTCCGGCGTGTCCGGCCGCAAAGAAAGAGGTTTGGACGACGGATGCGTTGGAGACCTCTCGATGAATCTCATGCGAACTGCCATGCTGCTTGCCTTCATGACCGCGCTCTTCATGGGCGTCGGCTATCTGATCGGCGGTCAATCGGGCATGCTGATCGCGTTTGTCGCCGCCGCCGGCATGAATTTCTTTTCCTATTGGAATTCCGACCGCATGGTGCTCTCCACTTATGGTGCGCAGGAGGTGGATGAGCGCAGCGCTCCGGAATTCTACCGCATTATCCGTGATCTCGCCCGCAATGCCGCCCTGCCGATGCCGAAGGTCTATCTCTATGACAGTCCGCAGCCGAATGCCTTTGCCACGGGCCGCAATCCGGAAAATGCTGCTGTTGCCGCCTCCACCGGCCTGCTGCACGCACTGACGCCCGAAGAAGTGGCAGGCGTGATGGCGCACGAGCTTGCCCACGTCCAGAACCGCGACACGCTCACCATGACGATCACGGCGACACTTGCCGGCGCCATTTCCATGCTCGGCAACTTCGCCTTCTTCTTCGGCGGCCGCCGCGACAGCAACAATCCGCTCGGCATGGCCGGCGTTCTCGTGGCGATGATCGTCGCCCCTCTCGCTGCCATGCTGGTGCAGATGGCGATCAGCCGCACGCGCGAATATTCGGCTGACCGCCGCGGCGCGGAGATCTGCGGCAATCCGCTCTGGCTTGCCTCGGCGCTCGGCAAGATCGCCCGCGGTGCGGCTCATATTCCCAACGAAGCTGCCGAAGGCCATCCCGCGACCGCGCATATGTTCATCATCAATCCGCTCTCCGGCGAACGCATGGACAATCTGTTTTCCACCCATCCGAACACGGAAAACCGGATTGCCGCGCTGCATGATATGGCCCGTTACGGCGGCGGCGCCTCGCCGATTGCGCCGTGCTCAGACCCATCTTCGGACTTTGGCTCGACGGGACCGTCCTTCGCTGCTAATCCGGGGCGCAAATCGCGCTCCGTGCCGGATACGGGTCGCGGTGGTTCGCAACCGCCGAAGGGTCCCTGGTCTTGAGTTCTGACACGAAAAACAAAGCCTCCAATAAAGACGGAAAACGATCGGGCAAGCGGCCGCAGCCATCCAGTCAGCCTGATTCGTCTTCGCCCAAACCCGGCCTTGGGGCTCGCGCGGCGGCGGCAAAGATCCTCGGCGCCGTGCTGGACCGCAAGACATCGCTCGACGGCATGCTTGATGCCGAAGGCGGCAGCGCCGTCTATACGATGCTCAGCGACAGCGACCGTGCGCTGGTGCGCGCAATTTTGAACAGCGCGTTGCGCCACCTGCCCCGAATCGAAGCGGCGATCTCGTCGCTGCTCGATTCGCCGTTGCCGGAAGGCGCCCGCGCACTGCATCATGTGCTCGTCGTCGGCGCGACGCAGATCCTCTATCTCGATGTGCCTGACCATTCCGCGGTCGATCTTGCCGTCGAGCAGGCCAATCGCGATCCGCGCAACCGCCGCTTTGCCAAACTGGTCAATGCCATTCTGCGCCGCATCGGGCGAGAAAAGCAGGAAATTCTCGAGCGGGTCGCGAAGGTGCCGGCCATGCCGGCTTGGTTCCTTTCGCGTCTCGAGGCCGCCTATGGCGCCCCCGCCGCGCGCAAAATTTCCGAAACGCAGCTCGAGCCGGCAGCTATCGACCTCACTGTGAAGTCCGATCCAGAAGGCTGGGCGAAACGGCTGAACGGCGTGGTGCTGCCGACCGGCGGTGTGCGGCTTGCCGCCTTCGAAGGGACTATTCCTTCGCTTGAAGGTTTCGATGAGGGAGAGTGGTGGGTTCAGGATGCCGCCGCCAGTATCCCGGCAAAGCTTTTCGGCCCGCTGGCCGGCAAGCGGGTGGTAGATCTCTGCGCGGCACCCGGCGGCAAGACGGCACAGCTCATTCTTGCCGGCGCCAGGGTCACCGCTCTCGATCAATCCGCCAATCGCCTGAAGAGACTGTCCGGCAATCTCGCGCGCCTCGGCCTGCAGGCCGAGACCGTGGTTGCCGACATGAGCAAATATCGGCCCGAGGAGCTTTTCGACGCCGCTCTCCTTGATGCACCCTGCTCCTCGACGGGAACCACGCGCCGCCACCCCGACGTGCTTTGGACCAAGGGGCCGGAGGATATCACCAAGCTTGCAACCCTGCAGGAGCGCCTGCTTCGCCACGCTTTGACGCTGGTCAAGCCCGGCGGCATCGTGGTGTTTTCCAATTGCTCGCTCGATCCCGAAGAGGGCGAGGATCTGGTCGCGCGTTTGCTTGCCGACACGGAGAATGTCGAACGCGTCCCGATCGCAGCGGGCGACTGGCCGGGCCTAGAAACGGCGATTTCGCCGCTCGGCGCCTTCCGCACCACGCCGGACATGCTGCCGCTTTCCGATGATTTTGCCTCCGGCCTGGACGGATTCTACGCGGCGGTACTGCGGCGCAGGCAATAAGCGTGGTTTCCAACAGCTTTCGCGAACATGTTAAAAGCTCAGTAATCTGTTCTTAATCGATATATTTGTAACCTCTTTTTAACCACGGGTAATGAGAGTAAGCAGAAGCAAATATGCAGGTCTGCGGCAGGGTTTGGTGAGTTCATACATGCGGGAAGCATGGCGGCGGATGTCGCGCCGCGCGGCGTTGACGCGATTGCGTCTCACCCGCCACACGCTGCGTGTGCCGGAACGCCTGATCGTGGCGCCGACCGATTTGCGCAGCATCGATCCTTTTTTCGTCGAAGAGCTTCTGAACGGCCGCATCCTGCTTGCGGGGCGTGTTCTGGAAATGCAGGGGACATCGCCCTTCTCGCTGGAGCTGCCATCGCTGGCATTTGCTGCCCGGCTGCACAATTTCCGCTGGCTGCGGCATTTGCGGGCGGAAAAGAGCGATCAGGCTTCGGCGATGGCGCGCGCGATCCTTACCGATTGGATTGCCGTTCACGGCCGCCGGCTGCACGGTCTTGCCTGGTCGCCCGATATAGTAGCGCAGCGGCTGATCGCGCTGCTTTCGCATTCCCCTGTGCTTCTGCACGGCACCGATAGCGGCTTCTACCGCCGCTTCATGCGCATGCTGGTCTTTCATGTGCGCTTCCTGCGTCGGATCGTCGTGTCGTCGCCCGATGGCATCACCCGGTTTCGCGTGCGCATCGCGCTTGCCATGGCCTCGGTCGCCATGCCGAGCAGTTCGCTTACGCTGAAACGGGTGGGACAGGCGCTCGATCGCGAAATCGACCGGCAAATTCTGCAGGATGGCGGCCATATCTCCCGCAATCCGCGCGCGTCGCTGGAGCTGCTGCTCGATCTGTTGCCGCTGCGTCAGACCTACGTCAATCTCGGCCATGACGTGCCGGTGCGGCTGATACCCGGTATCGACCGCATGTATCCGGCGCTGCGTTTCTTCCGTCACCAGGATGGCGATCTGGCGCTGTTCAACGGTGCGACATCGACGCTTGCCAACGAGCTGATGTCGGTGCTGCGCTATGACGAGACGGCGGGGCAGGCCTTCAAGGCACTGCCGCATACCAGATATCACCGGTTGGCCGCCGGTTCTGCCGTCGTCATCGTCGATGTCGGGGCTGCCGCCTCGGCCGATTTGAGCCGTACCGCTCATGCCGGCTGTCTTTCCTTCGAAATGTCTTCGGGCAAAACGCGCTTCATCATCAATTCCGGTTCGCCCGAGTTTGCAGGCGATCGCTTCATACAGGCAGCGCGGGCGACGGCTGCGCATTCGACCGTCACGCTCAACGACACCTCCTCCTGCCAGTTTTCCAAGTCGAAATCGCTGGGGCCGATCATGGTCGGCGGTGTGAAGAAGGTCATCGTCGAGCGTTCGGAGACGGAAGACGGGCGCGATTATGTCCGCGCAGCGCACGACGGCTATCTCTCCGCATTCGGCTACGTTCACGAGCGCGAGCTGAGCCTCAATGCCAGCGGCACGATCGTCGCCGGCCGCGACCGCTTCTTCGTGCCTGAGGGCAAGAAGCATCAGCCGAAGGGCGAAGGCATCGCCTCGGCACGCTTCCACATTCATCCCTCCATCAGTCTCTTGCAGACCGAGACGGATGCCGTGCTGCTGATCGCGCCGGACGGGGAGACCTGGGTCTTCTCCTCGCCGGGCAACGAGGTGCTTGTCGCGGAAGATATTTTCCTTGCCGATCCGTCGGGCATGCGTTCTTCCGATCAGCTCGAGATCGTCTTCCGGATTGCCGAAAAGCCGGAAATCCGCTGGTTTTTATCCCATCGGCCATAGGCTAAGCGTGTCAGCTATGCTAACGGGGCGGCATTGTCGTCCCGCGCGTTTCCGCCGGACGCCTCGTCTCCTCATACCAGAGCGTTTCCGCTCTGCTTTTTGTTATCGCAGCTCCGGACGGAAAACCGCCATATATTTTTCCTGGAGTTGCTCTAGACCGGAGAAAGCCCATGGCCGTCGTTTCCAAGAAAATTCCCGCTCCCGACAAGGTGAAGGTGAAAACCGCGCTTCTGTCCGTCTTCGACAAGACCGGCATCGTGGAGCTGGCGCGTGCGCTCAGCGAACAGGGGGTACGCCTGCTGTCGACCGGCGGCACGCACAAGGCGATTGCCGCAGCGGGTCTTGACGTGACCGATGTGTCGGAAGTGACGAATTTTCCTGAGATTATGGATGGCCGCGTCAAGACGCTGCATCCGAAGGTGCATGGCGGTCTGCTTGCCATCCGCGACGATGCCGGGCATCAGGCTGAAATGAAGGAGCACGGCATCGAAAGCATCGATCTTGCCGTCATCAACCTCTATCCTTTCGAAGACGTTCGCAAGGCCGGCGGCGACTATCCGACGACGGTGGAGAATATCGATATCGGCGGCCCGGCAATGATCCGCGCTTCGGCCAAGAATCATGCCTATGTGACGACGCTCACCGATCCCGCCGATTATGCCGAGCTGCTGACACAGCTTTCCGCCGATGCCGGCCAGACGACCTATGATTTCCGCAAGCGCATGGCGGCCAAAGCCTTTGCCCGCACGGCTGCCTATGATGCGATGATCTCCAACTGGTTCGCCGAAGCGCTCGATATCGCCACGCCGCGCCACCGCGTCATTGGCGGCGTTCTGCGTGAGGAAATGCGCTATGGCGAAAACCCGCACCAGAAGGCAGCTTTCTACCTGACCGGCGAAAACCGCCCCGGCGTTTCCACGGCAACACTCATCCAGGGCAAGCAGCTATCCTACAACAACATCAACGACACCGACGCCGCCTATGAGCTCGTCGCCGAGTTCCTGCCGGAAAACGGCCCGGCCTGCGCGATCATCAAGCATGCCAATCCCTGCGGCGTCGCCACCGGCCCGAGCCTCGTGGAAGCCTACAAGCGGGCTCTTGCCTGCGATTCCACCTCGGCCTTTGGCGGCATCATCGCCCTGAACAGCCTGCTCGATGCCGAAACCGCAGAGGAGATCGTCAAGCTCTTCACCGAGGTCATCATCGCTCCCGAAGTCAGCGAGGAAGCCAAGGCGATCATCGCCCGCAAGCCGAACCTCCGCCTGCTCTCGGTCGGCGCCCTGCCCGATCCGCGCGCTGCCGGCCTGACCGCAAAGACCGTCTCCGGCGGCCTGCTGGTCCAGAGCCGAGACAATGCTTTGGTGGAGGACATGGAGCTCAAGGTCGTCACCAAGCGCGCGCCGACGGCTCAGGAACTGCAAGACATGAAGTTCGCCTTCCGTGTCGCCAAGCATGTGAAGTCGAATGCTGTCGTTTACGCCAAGGACGGCCAGACGGCCGGCATTGGCGCGGGACAGATGAGCCGTGTCGATTCCGCGCGTATCGCCGCCATCAAGGCCGAGGAAGCCGCCAAGGCCATGGGGCTGGCCGAGCCGCTGACGCGCGGCTCCGCTGTCGCTTCCGAAGCTTTCCTGCCCTTTGCCGATGGCCTGCTTTCGGCGATCGCAGCGGGTGCTACAGCCGTCATCCAGCCCGGCGGCTCGATGCGCGACCAGGAAGTGATCGACGCGGCCAACGAGCACAATGTCGCGATGGTCTTCACCGGCATTCGCCATTTCCGCCATTGAGCGGCGGATATACCTGATTGAAAAAATTTATATCCCGGCTGGTTCGCCCGCCGGGATTTTCTTTGCCTACTCCGCCTTGTCCGCCGGATAGGGTGTCGGCAGCAGAAGCAGCAACCCGCCGGCAAGGAAGATGACGAGCGTTGTCATGCCGAGGCGGGCCGAGCCGCTCCAATAGGTCACCAGCGAGAAGAACAACGTTGCCATGAAGCTGGTGGCGCGGCCGGAAAGCGCGTAGATGCCGAAATAGCGCCCGGCCTCCGAGAGGCTGACGCTGCGGGCGAGATAGGAGCGCGAGGAGGCCTGCACGGGGCCGAAGGCGATGCCGATCAATAGGCCATAGCCGATATAGGCTTTTTCCGCCGCAGTGCCGAACAGGCTGCCGGAACTGACAGTCGATAGCGGTACGAGGCCGAAGAGCGTGAAGCCCGGCCCGGTCGAGAGGATGCCGAAGGTGGCGGTCAGCAGCAAAGTCAGGCTGATCATGACCGTCATCTTCGAGCCCAGCCAGCGATCGACATAGCCGGCGGCGAAGCAGCCGAAGATGGCGATGACGTTCAGGATAATGCCGTAGATGCCGATCTCGATCGTTGCCCAGCCGAACATGCCGGCTGCAAAGGTGCCGCCGAGAATCAGCAAGCCGTTGACGCCATCCTGGTAGACCATGCGAGCGATAAGAAAGCGGCTGATGCCGCGCCGGCGCTTCAGTTCGCTAAGGGTCGTCGAGAGCTCATGCAAGCCCGAGCGGACGGCGGCGCGAAGCGGCAGACCGCGGGCGGCGTCCGGCGTGAAGAGGAACATCGGCAGGATGAAGATCAGATACCAGACGGCCGAAATCGGCCCGGTGATGCGGGCGTCCTCGCCGAGCGTGGCATCGAGGCCGAAAAGCGGCGCCAGGCCAAGGATGGTCTTGCCGGTCTGAGGATTGCCGGCAAGGAGCCCAACGACGGTGATGAGAACGATCATGCCGCCGAGATAGCCGAGCCCCCAGGCGGCGTTCGACAGCCTGCCGACATCGTCCTTGCCGACCAGCCGCGGCATCATGGAATCGTTGAAGACGATGGAGAATTCGGCCGAGATCGAAGCCAGGATCATGAAGATTACCGGATAGATGACCGGCGATCCGGGTGCTGCTCCCCAGAGACAGACGAGGCTTGCGATCTTGATGACGGCGAAGAAGGCGATCCAAGGTTTGCGGGCGCCGGATTGATCGGCGATCGAGCCGAGGACCGGGGAGAGGATGGCGATGATCACCGAGGAGATCGTCGCCATGTTGCTCCATGTCGTCTGGGCGGAGACGGGATCGGCCGTCAGCCGCGCAACGAAATAGGGGCCGAAGATGAAGGTGGTGACGACGGTGAAGAACGGCTGAGCCGCCCAGTCGAAGAACATCCAGCCCCAAATGCCTCGTGCCGGCACTTTTGCCGGCACGTCGTTGTCAATCTCGGTCGTCACCAAATCCAGCCCCTTGCTCCCTCACCCGGTTACCGGGTCGGGGCGGACTGTGTCACCTTGCCCGGCCGTTCGCAAGGTCGCTGAGCAGGCCGGCGGCAACAGTGATGCGGGCGAGATTCGGATCGCCGCTTTCGCTGAGGCCGCCGAGTTCCTCGGCGATGCGGTTGATGCGGATGCGGTCCTCCGCATGCCATGCCTGAACCGGCTGCTTGTCCTTCGGATGGTTGGACAATGCGGAGATGACGATATCGCGGCGGGCGCCGGCGATCTGGTCGAGGCTGCGCGCGAGCGCCAGGCTCTCATAGTGATCGCCGGTGACGATCCGGCTGCCGGCAAGCAGCAGCCGGCCGACGCGGAAGGTTTGCGAGACGGTGAAGTAGCTTTCGGCCGCCCGGTTCAGCGTGTCGCCGGTGCGCTCGGCGATCTGCATGATTTCAGGTACGAGGACGAGCGCGTAAATCGTGGCGATCTCCGAAGCGAGCTTTTCCGGCAGGCCGGCGGCCAGATAGTCGGCCTCGCGCGTGGCGATCTCGGCCGCGAAATCCGCCGGGATATGGGTCAGGAAGATCGGCCGCAGTTTCTTCAGTGCCGCCCGAAGCCGGCTAACCGTTTCTTCGATGTTGCCCTTGGCTGCGCCGGTTTTCAGGAGCAGGCGGGTCAACACCGTATAGACTTCGGTAATCTCGCCATAGACGCGGTTCTGCATCTGGCCGCCGACCTTGCCATCCAACGCGTCGGTCTCGTTCCAGAGCCGGTCGAGATCGAAGCCGTCGCGGGCGATGACGGCGGCCTTGACGACTTCGGCAGCCGATGCCGCCGTTGCGTCCATCATGCTGACCGCAAAGCCCGGGCCGCCGCGGTTGATCGCCTCGTTGGCGAGTGCCGTGCCGATGATCTCGCGGCGCAGACGGTGGCTTTCGATATCGGTGGCGTTCGAGCGCTGCATCCTGGCCGGGAAATAGCGGCTGAGGGTGGCGGCGAAGTAGGGATCGTCGGGCAGGTCGCTGGCGACAATCGCGTCGAAGAGGACGATCTTGGCATAGGAAAGCAGCACGCCGATTTCGGCGCGCGTCAGCGGGCGGCCGTTGGCGTAACGCTCGGCGAAGGTCTGGTCGTCGGGCAGGGTCTCGACCTTGCGGTTGAGCTGCTTTGCCCCTTCCAGCACGCTCATGAAGCGGCTGAGTTCCAGGCCGTTGCCGGTGCCCTTGCGCTCCGTCAGCGAGATCGCCAGGGATTGCAGGTAGTTGTTGCGCAGCACGAGCGATGCCACCTCGTCTGTCATGGAGGCGAGCAGCGTGTCGCGCTTGGCGCGCGTCAGCCGGCCGTCGAACATGGCGTTGGCAAGCGCAATCTTGATATTGACCTCGACGTCGGAGGTGTTGACGCCGGCGGAATTGTCGATGGCGTCGGAGTTGCAGCGCCCGCCCTTGAGGCCATAGGCGATGCGGCCCTTCTGCGTGACACCCAGATTGGCGCCTTCGCCGATCACCTTGGCGCGGACTTCTTCGGCCGTGATGCGGATCGGATCGTTGGCGCGGTCGCCGACTTCCGAATCCGTTTCGGATGGAGCTTTGACATAGGTGCCGATGCCGCCGAACCATAGCAGATCGACGGGAGCCTTGAGGATAGCCGTCATGATCTCGAAAGGCGTTGCGACCGGTTTGTCGATGCCGATGGCGGCAACCGCTTCCGGCGTCAGCGTGACCGATTTTGCCGAGCGCGAGATGATCATCGCACCTTTCGACAGGGCGGCCTTGTCGAAATCCTGCCAGCTCGAGCGCGGCAGGTTGAAGAGGCGATGGCGTTCGGCCAGCGTCTTTTCCATGTCGGGATCGGGATCGATGAAGATATCGCGATGGTCGAAGGCGGCGAGCAGGCGGATTTTCGGCGAGAGCAGCATGCCGTTGCCGAAGACGTCGCCGGACATGTCGCCGACGCCGACGACATTGAAGGGTGTCGTCTGGATATCGATATCCATTTCGCGGAAGTGGCGCTTGACGGTTTCCCACGCGCCGCGGGCGGTGATGCCCATCTTCTTGTGGTCGTAGCCGGCCGAGCCGCCCGAAGCGAAGGCATCGTCCAGCCAGAAGCCGGCTTCCTGCGCCAGGGCATTGGCAGTATCGGAGAAGGTGGCGGTGCCCTTGTCGGCGGCAACGACGAAATAGGGGTCGTCACCGTCAAGCCGCACGGTGTCGGCCGGCGGAATGATATCGGCGCCGGAGATGTTGTCGGTGATCGACAGCAGCGTGCGGATATAGGTCTTGTAGGCTTCGCGGCCGGCATTGAAGATCTCGTCACGGCTGCCGCCGACCGGAAGTTTCTTCGGATAGAAGCCGCCCTTGGCGCCGACGGGCACGATGACGGCGTTCTTGACCTGCTGCGCCTTTACGAGGCCCAGCACTTCCGTGCGATAATCCTCGGCGCGGTCCGACCAGCGCAGGCCGCCGCGCGCCACCTTGCCGAAGCGCAGGTGCACGCCTTCCACCTCGACGCCGTAGACGAAGATTTCGCGGAAGGGCCGTGGTTCGGGCAGGCCATCCAGCAACTTCGGATCGAGCTTGAAGGCGAGCATGGACTTCGGGCTGCCGTCTGCGTTCCTCTGGAAATAATTGGTGCGCAGCGTTGCGTCGATGGCGTTGACGTAGCGGCGCAGGATGCGGTCGTCGTCCAGACTCGGAACGTCGGCAAGTGCGGTCTCGATGATAGCATGGAGATCGGCAAGCTTTTTCGTGCGGCTCTTGTCGTTGAGCTTCGGATCGAGCGTATCGTGGAACAGGCGGAAGAGCGATGCGGCGATGCGTGGATATTTGTCCAGCGTCGCGGCGATGTAATCCTGCGAATAGGCAATACCGGCCTGACGCAGATAACGGGCATAGGCGCGCAGCACGTTGGTTTCGCGGGCAGAGAGGTCGGCAGAGACGATCAGCCGGTTGAAAGCGTCGTTGTCGATCGTGCCGCCAAAGGCGGCAAGGAAAGCTTCTTCCAGCGCCGCGCCATGGCGAGTGAGATCGATCGTCAGGCTGTTGCGAGCCTCGAGTTCCATGTCGTGAAGCACCACATGGCCGGTCGGCCCGTCCTTGGCGGTGACGTAGATGTCGAAGGTACGCTCGCTGATGACGTTGAAGCCGAGATTTTCGAGCAGCGGCACGCGACGCGACAGTGCAAGGTTTCCTTGGCCATGAAAGATCTTCAGCGAGAGAATGTCGCCCGCTTCGTCCTTGCGGATGTAGAAGCCGATGCGAATCGGCTCGGCACCGGCCGTGGCTGTGATGTCAGGCAGATCGGCAAAGGCATCTTCAGGCGAGAAGGCTTCCTGGAAAGCCTGGCTGACGGAGATGCTCGGTGCCTTCGGACCGGCCAGCATGATGAAGCGCTCGTCCCAGCGGGCAGTTATGGCGCGGATCGCTTCTTCGAGCTTGGCCTGAGGAACATGCGGCGTCTCGCCGGCGCTGCGGCCGATGATGAAATGGACGCGCGCTACGCCGCCCTCCGGGAAAGCCGGATAGTAAGCGGAGACGCGGCCGTCATAGACCGACTTCAGATAGTTGCCGATCTTCTCGCGGACGATGGAATCGTATTCCTCGCGCGGGACATAGACGATCACCGAAACGAAGCGGTCGAAATGGTCGATGCGCGGCAGTGCGCGCACGCGCGGCCGGTCGGTAAGATCGTTGATCTGTTCGGCGAAGCTTGCCAGCAGTGAGGTGTCGATCTGGAAGAGGTCGTCGCGGGGATAGGATTCCAGCGTGTTCTCGAGCATGCGGCCCGAGTGGCTCGTAGGGTCGAAGCCGAAATGATCCTTGACCTTCTGCACCTTCGAGCGCAGCAGCGGTACTTCGGCGGCAGTACTGGTATAGGCTGTGGAGGTAAAGAGGCCGACGATGCGCAGTTCGCCCGTTACGTTGCCATCGGCGTCGAAACGCTTGACGCCGACATAATCCATATAGGCACGGCGATGGACCACCGACTTGACGTTGGCCTTGGTGACGATCAGGAAATCCGGTCCGTCGAGGAAGGCGAGGATTTCCGGCGTCGTGGTGACGGCATCCTTGCCTTGCCTGAGAACGCGGACATCGGGGTTGGAAAGAATGCCGAGACCGGTGCCGCGATCGCGTTCGACCTTGGCGTTGGCGCCCTTGCCGGAATAGACATATTCGCGCATGCCGAGGAAAGTGAAATTGCCATCTCTTAGCCAGGCAAGGAAGGCAAGCGCCTCATCGCGGTCATTCCTGCGTCGGCCGGCAGCCTCATAGGTAGAAAGTTCCGATATCACGGTGTCGAGACGTAACAGCATCGGCTTCCAGTCGGAAACGGCAAGATGCGTCTGGTCGAGCACGGTCTGTACCCGCTTGGTCAGGTCCGCTGCCTGCGCCGCCGTCAAAGGCGAGAGATGAAGCTGGATATGGCTGACGCGGTGGGCCGGGTCGCTCGGATGATCGGCGGAATAGAGGCTCGGCTTCTTGCCATCCTCGATGACCAGGATCGGATGCACCGCCATATAGAGATCGCGGAAGCTGCTGGTCACTTCGCCCATGATCGATTCATAGAGAAAAGGCATGTTATGGTCGGTGATCGAGAGGATCGACACCGCAACGCCATCGGGCTCGATATTGGCGATCTGCTCGATGCTGACGCGGGGAGACGTGGCGCTCCAGGCTGCCAGTTCCTTGGCCGCGTGCGTCGCGGCCAAGGCCAGCATTTCCGGAGTATAACGCTCCATGTCGTCGTTGCTGGCCCGGCCGAACAGGATTTCCGGATCGAGGTGCGTCTCGTTCGCCGCCCCGGCAATTTTCCGTGCCGCGTCGATCTGTTTTTCCCGTTTCGGATTGGTCTTGGACGCCATGGAATTCCTCCCGATTTTCGAATTTTGGCCACAGTAGCAGAAGGTTTAGCGAAAAAACTGGCAAAATGAATGCGAAATTGGTTGCTTTCGGACCGATTTTGGCCGGTTTCTTTAAAAATCTTGCCGAAATGCGCGATCTCGATGCAAAGCAGATGTCGCTGGCGTGAAATTGGCGGAATGAGCTCGTCAACAGAGGTTTTCATGACTCTGTGAAGTGCCGTTGACAGAGTGCCGCCAAAGGGATCATCAACGGCACATTGCAGTTGAAGCCCTGAATTCGAAAGCAACCACCATGTCGCAAGTGTCGGCCGGCGCCGTTATCGTCATCTCCAGCCACGTCGTCAGAGGGTCCGTCGGCAATCGCGCCGCCGTCTTCGCGCTGGAAACGCTCGGCCATCCGGTCTGGGCGCTGCCCACTATCGTTCTGCCCTGGCACCCAGGCCATGGCCGATCGACGCGGCTGACCTTCAACGAAGTGGATTTCGATCACGCGATCGATGATCTCATCGCCGCGCCTTGGCTTTCCGAGGTCAGGGCGGTGCTGTCGGGATATTTCGGCAATGCCGCGCAGGCGCATTCCGTCGCCCGGCTCGTGACCGCCTTGCGCGAAAAGAACCCCGACCTCCTTTATGCCTGCGATCCCGTCATCGGCGATGCCGGCGGACTTTATGTGCCCGAAGCGACGGCCGAGGCGATCCGCGACCATCTGATTCCGCTCGCCTCGCTGGCGACGCCGAACCGCTACGAGCTTGCCTGGCTTGCCGGTGCGCCGCTCGAGGACAACAACGCCATCATGGAAGCGGCCCTTGCGCTTGGGCCATCGCGCATGCTGGTCACGTCGGCAGTGCCGATGATGGCCGGTGGCATCGGAAATCTTTATCTCAGCGGCCGAAACGCTCTGTTGGCCGAACATCGCAGTATCGAGGGAGCGCCGAACGGGCTTGGCGATCTCTTGTCCGCGGTCTTTCTCTCCCGTCTGCTGTCCGGGATGGATGAGGAGCGTGCGCTGCAGCTGACGACGGCCAGTGTCTTTGAAGTACTGGCGCGCGCCGTCAAGCGCGGCAGCAATGAGCTGACGCTTGCCGTCGATTCCGCGAGCCTGTCGACGCCGATGGCAATGGTGCAGCTACGGCATCTCATCCACCCGGCACAGCGGCGAAAAAAATAGCAGTTCGCCGGGTTAACGCTTTTTGCAGCGCACCAGTTGCCATCGGCCGCACTGCGCTGTAATCCAATATCATGCAAAGCTTTCCCGACACCCTTCTGAACGGTTATCGAAACTTCATGAGCGGGCGTTACGTCGATGAGCGCGAACGCTATCGCACCCTGGCGGAGATCGGCCAGAACCCGTCGACGCTCGTGATTGCCTGCTGTGATTCCCGCTCGGCACCGGAGATCATTTTCGACGCCGGACCGGGCGAGCTCTTCGTCATCCGCAATGTCGCAAACATGGTGCCGCCCTATGAGCCGGATGGTAATTTCCATTCGACCTCGTCCGCGCTTGAATTCGCGGTCCTGTCGCTCAAGGTTTCCGATATCGTCGTCATGGGGCACGGCCGCTGTGGCGGTATTCGCGCCGCGCTCGATCCCGATGCCGGGCCGCTGTCGCCGGGCGATTTCATCGGAAGATGGATGGCGCTGCTGAAGCCGGCGGCCGAACAGATCCAGAGCAACGACATCATGACGCAGACCGAGCGCCAGACGGCGCTGGAGCGCATTTCGATCCGCAACTCGCTGAACAATCTGCGCAGTTTTCCGGAGATCAAGGCGCGCGAAGAAGAAGGCAAGCTGCATCTGCATGGCGCATGGTTTGATATTTCGACCGGCGAACTCTGGATCATGGACCCCGATACCCGCGATTTCATCCGTCCGGATGTCTAGAGTTTCCAGGAAAAGTGCGCAGCCGATTTCCGTCCGGAATGCATTGGGAAGTGCTCCAAGAGCGGAAGACAGACCAAATGAAAAAGCGCCGCGGGCCGGCTGGCCGCAGCGCTTTTTTACTTTATGGATCTGACTTATCTGCCGTCGATCTGCTGGCCGATATAGGCGATCGCCTGCTGGTAGACCCGTGCGTCGTTCCAGCCGGCGATGGCAGCGAAGTTCGGCTCGCCGGGCTGGTAGCCGGCGCCGGGCTGCCAGCCATGGCCGCGCAGGAAGTTGGCGGTCGAAGCCAGCGCATCCGCGCGCGATCCCACAAGATCGACTCTGCCGTCGCCATCTTCGTCGATGCCGAAAGCGACGACGTTCTTCGGCATGAACTGGGTCTGGCCGATTTCACCGTGAGCCGCGCCGCGTGCGGCCGGGCTGAGATAGCCCTCGCCGACGAGCTTCAGAGCGGCATAAAGCTGCTCGGTGAAGAATGCGGAACGGCGGCAGTCATAGGCGAGGGTCGAGACGGCGGAAAGGGTGTGCTGGTCGCCCATGTAGCTGCCGAAGCCGGTTTCCATGCCCCAGATGGCGATGATTGGGCCTGGCGGAACGCCGAACCGCTTTTCGATCTTGGCAAACAGCGCGGCGTTGGCCTGCTTCATGCTCCTGCCGCGGCTGATGATCGTCTGGCCGCCGCGCTTCTTCATGAATTCCTCGAAGGAAAGCTTGAAGCTCTTTTGGCCACGGTCGGCGCGGATCGTGGGCTGGTTGTAATGAACATTGGCGAAGGCCCTGTCGAGGGTGGAGGGGCTGACGCCCTGTCCCTGCGCTTCCCGCTTGAATTCCTGCACCCAGTTCTCGAAGCCGGCGGAAGTATTGCCGCAGGATGCGGCATTTGCTGCAATCGGCATACCCAGCAGCAACCCGCCCGCCACGAGAGCTGCCATTCCAGACTTTGTGAAGCGCATTCAGTGTCCCCGAATTCTTACCGCGCAGCAAACGCGGTAACCGTTTTTCAATGGCGCGCAAACCCTTTCAAACCAGGGGATCACGCGTAGTTGGTCGCCACCGGACCATGCCAGCATCCGGCGATTATGTCATTATCAATATTTTAGCGTCCGATGTTTTTCGTTTCATGTGAAACATCGCCGCCAATGCGTTTGCAAAAGCCCCGCCTTTCATTCGAAATGGCGAGGCTTCCATTCAATCCTGCTTAGCTAGCGAAGATTTATAAACCGTAAATTGGTTTACGAATCCTTATGCAGCCTGCTTGCGCGGCTTGATCAGGCCGCGATTGACGAGCAATTCGGCGATCTGGATGGCGTTGAGCGCGGCACCCTTGCGCAGGTTGTCGGATACAACCCATAGGTTGAGACCGTTTTCGACGGTCGCATCTTCGCGTATCCGCGAAATATAGGTTGCGTCCTCACCGGCGGATTCGTATGGCGTGATGTAGCCGCCGTTTTCGCGCTTGTCGATGACGAGGCAGCCCGGAGCTTCGCGCAGGATGTCGCGGGCCTGATCGGCAGTGATCTCGTTTTCGAACTCGATGTTGACCGATTCGGAATGGCCGATGAAGACGGGCACGCGGACAGCCGTGCAGGTGACCTTGATCTTCGGGTCGAGCATCTTCTTGGTTTCGGCCAGGACCTTCCATTCTTCCTTGGTGTAGCCGTCTTCCATGAAGCTATCGATGTGCGGAATGACGTTGAAGGCGATGCGCTTGGTGAACTTCTTCGTTTCGATCGGATCGGCGACGAAGACGGCGCGGGTCTGGTTGAACAGTTCGTCCATGCCCTCCTTGCCGGCGCCGGAAACGGACTGGTAGGTCGAGACGACGACGCGCTTGATCTTGGCGAAGTCATGCAGCGGCTTCAGCGCCACGACGAGCTGTGCGGTCGAGCAATTCGGGTTGGCAATGATGTTGCGCTTGGTGAACTGCGCGACGGCATCGGGGTTCACTTCCGGAACGATCAGCGGCACGTCGGCGTCGTAACGCCATGCGGAAGAGTTGTCGATGACGACGCAGCCCTGGGCGCCGATCTTCGGCGAGAACTTCTTCGAAACGTCGCCGCCGGCCGACATCAGGCAGATGTCGGTATCGGAGAAATCGTAATTCTCCAGGTTGGAAACCTTCAGCGTCCGGTCGCCGAAGGAAACTTCGGTTCCCTGCGAGCGGGCGGATGCAAGCGCCACGACCTCATCGGCCGGGAAGCCGCGTTCGGCCAGGATATTGAGCATTTCACGGCCGACATTCCCGGTCGCGCCCGCTATTGCAACTTTGAAACCCATTTCTCAAGCTCTCTTTCTCTTCTCTCCTCTTTGGCGAGGGGGGAACCGCGGCCGTGACGACCGGTTCCTGTCCCCGGCCGGGCCGGGGAGAGAGCGGCAGGCCAGAGACGTCAGACGGTTTTCGTCGTCGTTTTGGCCTTGGTTTTGGAAGAAACCGGAAAATAGACATCCCACCCGGCACAGTCTGCCAAGTGACTGAAGCTATCGAATTGTTCGAAGCGAACCATGGAAGTCTTCCTTTTCCGCCGCCGGTTCTAAGGTGTTTTCCACAGGAGTCAAGGATTTCCTCGCCCGCATCGCGGCCGGGACGAGGAAATCGAGCGCGCCGAAACCGGCTTTCAATCTATTGTTCGAATGCGTGTCGCTTCGGTGTCAGCGGTTGGACTTGCGGGTGGTTTCAAACAGGAACCAGGTGCGGCGTTCGGTTTCGTCCAGCCAGTTTTCGAGAAGACTGGCGGTGGCGACGTCGCCATATTCGTCACAAACATCGTGAACGGCGCGCATTTCGGCTGACAGTTTGAGATTATCGTCAGCCAGCTCGGCGAGCATGTCCTGCGGATCGACATATTCGGCGTCATTGTCCGGGATGCGCTGCAGCTTGGCGATCTGGCCGATCGACCGCAGCGTGCTTCCGCCGATCTTCCGGGCGCGCTCGGCCATGGGATCGGTCATCGCGAAGATCTGTTCGCCGTGTTCGTCGAGAAGCAGGTGATAATCGCGGAAATGCGGTCCGCTCATGTGCCAATGGAAATTCTTGGTTTTCAGATAGAGGGCAAAGACATCCGCCAGCAGCGCAGTCAGAGCTGCGGAAATATCGCGTGTTGCGTCTTCGCTGAGATTGGTGCGAGTACCCAATTTCGACTTGGTATTGGCGTTATTCATAAAGACGTCCTCCGTTTGTTGTTCACGACAGCGATCGCGGGCGGATATTAGGAGCGCTCGATGACATTCGCTGCTGCTTTGGATCGCATTGAAGGCAGGATCTGTTTTGAAATTTCGCGGTCGACACGTCGTTTCGCGGCATGATCGGCTGCGATGCCATGCGGAAAACCCGAACATCCAGACTAAATAGGAAAATGGAGAAATTTGGCAATTGTTCGCCCAAGTGTCGGTACGGTGTGCAGCCATATAGCGCCGGTAAGCCGCCCTTCCTGTCGAAGGGCGGCATCGGGGCGAGCGGCTATTTCAGGCCACCGCCGACATAGATGGTTTCG
This sequence comes from Hyphomicrobiales bacterium, assembly GCA_900468625.1. Taxonomy (GTDB): domain Bacteria; phylum Pseudomonadota; class Alphaproteobacteria; order Rhizobiales; family Rhizobiaceae; genus Rhizobium. Next base: position 491,147 of record UBUL01000018.1, on the reverse strand, counting down.
CCGGTCACCCAGGCGGCGTCCTGCGAAGCCAGGAAGACGGCAACCGGCGCGATATCCGTCGGCTGGCCGAGGCGGCCGAGAGGTGTCTGCGAGACGAGATGTTTTTCAAAATCGCTGCCGATGACGCCCGCGGCAACGACGCCCTCGGTCTCGACGCCGCCCGGCGCCAGGTTGTTGACGCGGATATTGCGCGGCCCGAGCTCCTTGGCGAGGATCTGGGTGATGGAATTCACGGCAGCCTTCGTTGCCGTATAGACCGAGGCGGTCGGCAGGTTCATGCTGACGGCGTTGGAACCGATGTTGATGATATTGCCGCCTTCCGGGCCGAAATATTTGACGGCTTCCCGCGTGGTCAGCAACGTGCCCAGCACATTGATATTGAATTCACGATGAAATTCTTCCTCGGTGAACTCCTCGATCGGCGCGAACTGGTAGACGCCGGCGTTATTGACGAGGATATCGACGCGGCCGAAGGCCTGTTTCGTTTCCTCAAAGAGACGTTTGACGTCTTCGGATCTGGAAACGTCGCCGTGGACGGCGAGCGCCTTGCCGCCTTTGGCGGTGATTTCCGCGACCACTCTGTCGGCGCCTTCGCGGCTCGAGGCGTAGTTGACGATAACGGCTGCACCCGCCTCGCCCATTGCCTTGGCGATGCCCGCACCGATGCCCTTGGATGCTCCGGTCACGATCGCGACCTTGCCTGTCAGTTTGCTCATGTCAGTTTCCTTCGGAAATTATTAGACAGTTTTACAATCATCAAATCATCTGACGCATGCGACCCGAAAACCGATCCGCATCATCACTTTGATATTTAGATAATCATCTAATTGATACAAGAGCCGCGGCAGGAAATGCCGATGGCATGATTGGAAGCGTCAGATCTTGGAAAGTTCCGCCATATAGGCGTTCAGCGTGTCGCGTCGCAGCACGAGGCTCGCGAATTTGCCTTCGCGCTGGATCTCGATGAGCCCAGCATTTTCGAGCTCCTTGATGTGATGCGACATCGTTGCTGCGCTGACGGCGTGGCATTCGTTCAGGATGCTGCAGGGCATGGGTTCGGCCCGTGTGCCGATCTCCTTCAAGATCTGCACGCGTCGCGGTTCGGCGAGCGCCCGGGAGATCAACCCCATCTGCCTTTCGCTCAAACGTATCGGCCCGGCATCCATGATTTTCATCGCAGTAAGAACGAAATCGGGTTGACCGCTTCTCGCGATCACGCCCTCGTCAGATATATGAATGTGGAATGGCCTTGGCAACCTTTACGGTCTGGGCATGCATTGCGGCGTGCAAAAGCCGCCGCTCTTTCCTTTCGCTTTACCGGCGGTGGGCGAGGGCTTTGCTGTCCTCGGATGATCAGAGGGTCACTTGCTTTTCAGCAGCCGCCATTTCGGTGCCGGCCAGCCCGTCTCGTTCATGCGGAAGAGCAGGCCATAGCGGGAATAGACGATCGCCGTCATGAAGGAAAACCAGCCGCCAAGCGCCAGGCCGGCCATGACGTCGCTCGGATAATGCGCGCCGACCATGACGCGGGTGATCGCCAGCCAAAGGGCGCAGGCGGCGAAGATGTAGCGATAGCGCGGGAACAAGAAGGCAAGCGCCACGAACAGGGCGCCGATGGTGGTCGCATGGCCGGACGGGAAGCTTTCGAAGCCGGCACGGCCATTGAAGGGCGAGAAACCAAAGGGTCCCCAATCGGCAAAATGCGTCGGGCGGGCGCGGCCGATGGCGCGTTTCAGCAGATTGGCGAGAAGGCCCGACAACACGATGGTCGTCAGCAGATAGCCGCCGATTTGACAGACGCGCAGTGCCTGACAGCGACAGCGCGGCGAATGCAGCAGACGGCTGCCGGCCCAGCCTTCGAAGAAGAGGAAAGCGCTGATGATGATGATCCAGCCGGAATCGCCGAAATTGGTCAGCATTTCTCCGAGAAAACGAACGGAGGGCGACAGGCTCTTGATGGTCGCGCCGACAGGCCAATCGAACAGGAGGGCGGAGAGGAGGACGATGTTGGCGGTCAGGAAAAGGCAAATTTTCCAGTGAGACGGTGCAAGCGCCGCATTGCTTCGCCGCCAACGTCTGTCGAGAGACGTCAAGATCGCCTGCATAATCATCGCCTATTGTCGAATTTCCAATCGGCTCGACAGGTAACAGGTTGTTGTTACAGTTTTTCTAATTTCCAAAATTTGGGACGCGTGCCGAAGCGGCGATCTTGTGGGCCGGACGAGCCTATCCCGCTTGCAACGAAAAGGCCCCGTTCCGGCGAAGAACGGGGCCTTTATGTTTCATATGAAATATATCGGGCAATTTCTGTCGGAGATTATGCCGACAGTGCCTTGAATTCGGCGAGGATGGCGTCGCCCATCTCGGCGGTTCCGACCTGGCGGCTGCCAGGCGACATGATGTCGCCGGTGCGGATGCCGCTGTCGAGGACGTTGGCGATCGCCTTTTCCAGCGCATCGGCTTCGGCAACCATGCCGAAGGAGTAGCGCAGGCACATGGCGAAGGAGGCGATCATGGCGATCGGGTTGGCGATGCCCTTGCCGGCGATATCGGGTGCCGAGCCGTGCACGGGCTCGTAAAGCGCCTTGCGCTTACCGGTCTTGGCGTCGGGTGCGCCGAGCGAAGCCGACGGCAGCATGCCGAGCGAGCCGGTGAGCATGGCGGCGACGTCGGAGAGCATGTCGCCGAACAGGTTGTCCGTCACGATGACATCGAACTGCTTCGGCTGGCGAACGAGCTGCATGCCGCCGGCATCGGCGAGCATGTGCTCGAGCTGCACGTCGGCATATTTTTCCTTATGCGTGGCGGTGACGACCTGGTTCCAGAGCACGCCAGACTTCATGACGTTGCGCTTTTCCATCGAGCAAACGCGGTTGCCGCGGGTGCGCGCCAGTTCGAAGGCGACGCCTGCAATGCGCTCGATCTCATAGGTGTCGTAGACCTGGGTGTCGATGCCGCGCTTCTGGCCGTTGCCGAGATCGATGATTTCCTTCGGCTCGCCGAAATAGACGCCGCCGGTAAGTTCACGGATGATGAGGATGTCCAGACCGTCGACCAGCTCCGGCTTCAGCGAGGAAGCCGATGCCAGCGCCGGATAGCAGATGGCGGGGCGCAGGTTCGCGAAAAGCTGGAGATCCTTGCGCAGGCGCAGCAGACCGGCTTCCGGACGCACTTCATAGGGTACCGAATCCCACTTCGGACCGCCGACGGCGCCGAAGAGTACGGCATCGGCGGCAAGCGCCTTCTGCATGTCCTCTTCGGAGATGGCAGCGCCATGCGCATCATAGGCGCAGCCGCCGACAAGGCCCTCGTCCGTGACGAAGCCGGCATTCTTGGCTTCGTTCATATAGGCGATGATCTTGCGAACTTCGCCCATGGCCTCGGGGCCGATGCCGTCGCCCGGCAGGAGGAAAAGATTGCGCACTGTCATGGGAAAGCCTCCGCGAAAGAAAAAGTTGCGGGGTTTTTAGACCTGCAAATGCGGCTTTTCAAGCGAGGAAGAGGCCGAAATGGTACGGTTTTCGGGCTTTTGAGAGCAATCGCCCACCCTCGCCCTTGAGACGGCCTTACAGGCCTCCTCAGGGTGAGGGCCGGTCTTTTGCGCTCGCTGGAGTCAATTCCACCCTCATTCTGAGGAGCGCAGCCAAAGGCGGAGCCTCGAAGGACGAGGGTGGCCCCGATTTGGAAGCGGTGGAAAAGGATTGATCACTCAATGCAGCCAATGGCAGAAGTTGGGTAATCTTGAACCGGAAGTCAGGATTGAGGGCGTAATGAGCTGAAAGCCCGATGGAGTAGATTAGCCCTCATGGTGAGGAGGCCCGAAGGGCCGTCTCGAACCACAAGGGCGGGTGATTGATCCGCTTACTCAGCCAGTCCGAGCGAAGCGAGATAGGCTGATGATGCCGGGATCTTCGACTTGTCCTTGATCTCGATGATCAGGCGCGGATTGCTGTTAAGCTTGCCAAGGGCGGCAAAGACGGCGCGCCAGTGGATATTGCCTTCGCCAAGGCTCCAATGGCGGTCGGCATAGCCGTCGGCATCCTGCAGGTGGACATGCTGCAGACGGTTGCCGGCGGCGTGGACGTAGTAGTCGACCGGCGGAGCGCCGGTGTAGCCATGGGCGTAATGGGCATGGCCGGTATCGATGGAAACGGCGACGGCGGGCGAATTGAAGCTGTCGGCAAGTCCGACGCGGATATGGGGGTCCTTGTCCTCGATATTCTCGATGACCATGGTGAGCCCGATGTCTTCGGCGCGCTTGACGGCATCCTTGAGCGTCAGATGCGTGTATTCGATGATCTTCTCGCGTTCGCCCTTGTTGTTGTCGAGATTGTTATAGGACCACGACGTATAGGGGCTATGGATGACCATCTGCGTGGCGCCGATATTGGCGCAGACGTCGAGGGCCTGCAGCAGGCGCTTGGTGACGACGGCGCGGATATCCGGATCCTGCGAGGCAATGACGAAGCCCCAGAACGGGCCGTGGATGCCGAGCCGGCCCTGATGGCCGTCGAGCAGCTTACGGGCACGCTCGGCAAGCGGCTGCCAATCACCGTTGAGGATTTCGGCTTCGACGAAGCTCTGCAGCTCCAGGTCGCGCGGCTTTTCGAGCAGCCAGTTGCGATGGATTTCGACGTCGTCGAGCGTCATGGCGGCGCCGACAATGGGAAGGGAGGTCATGGAGGAACTCCATTGCGTGGAGAGGATTTAAGGGCGGGAGAGAGGAGGCCCGAAGGGTCTCGGCACGCCTGTATGAACCCCCTTCTTGTCGATCGTATTACAGCGGGTGGGAAAGATGGTGTCTTTTATTTCGGCATGAAAAAAGCCGGGCACAAGGCCCAGCTTCGAAACATGCGATAATGATAAACCGATCAGGCGGCCCAGGGGCGCGATGCGGCGTTCGTCTTTTCGAAAGTGTCGATCGCGGAAGACTTTTCCAGCGTCAGGCCGATATCGTCGAGGCCGTTCAGCAGGCAGTGACGCTTGAACTCATCGAGTTCGAACTTGAGCGAACCGCCATCCGGGCCGGTGATTTCGAGGTTTTCCAGATCGACCGTCAGGATGGCGTTGGAGCCGCGCGAGGCGTCGTCCATCAGCTTGTCGAGATCTTCCTGGCTGACCTTGATCGGCAGGATGCCGTTCTTGAAGCAGTTGTTGTAGAAGATGTCGGCGAAGCTGGTCGAAATGACGCAGCGGATGCCGAAGTCGAGGAGCGCCCAGGGAGCATGCTCACGCGAGGAGCCGCAGCCGAAATTGTCGCCGGCGACGAGGATCTTGGCGTTCTGATAAGCCGGCTTGTTCAGCACGAAATCCGGGTTCGGCGAACCATCTTCATTGTAACGGGCTTCGGCGAAGAGCCCCTTGCCGAGACCGGTGCGCTTGATGGTCTTCAGATAATCCTTCGGGATGATCATGTCGGTATCGACATTGACGACCGGGAGGGGCGCTGCGACGCCGGTCAACTTCACGAACTTGTCCATGGGGTCCTGCCTTCATTCTCGTCTAAGCACGAATTATCCTGCCAATAGAGCAAATCTGGCCCGAAATGAAGGAGAATCTTGGAAATGCTCTAAAACGCGGCACTGTGGCCGTCCTTGCCCTTCACGACGCGACCTGAATCGGACAGATCGGCCGGCGGATAGGCCCTCCTGCCACCAATCTCAGAGATCGATGATGGTGCCGCGACCGTCGTTCCAGATGCGCATTTCGCGCTGGCCGTTCGTCTTGGCCTTGGCATGCACCGGCGCCGGCTTCATGCGCAGCGAAATCGCACGCGCCGCCATGAGCACGGTCAGGATACCGCCGACGGCAAGCGTGACCGAAACGGTAAGCAGCGCCATGGCTGCAAACACGGTGATACCGGCAAGCGCGATGAACAGGGAACGGATATTCTGCATGGTCGAGACCTCTCTACTCTCAGGAATGTGGTCTTCTTCACTGTCATCTGCAAGAGGAGCATGGCTTTTTGTTGACTTGCCTGCCGATTAAAAGCGCGGCAAAACGGTACTATGAGCGAAATCTCCCCTTCCCGCCCTGCCCGTCTGCGCCGTTCGGTCCTAAGCGTTCCCGCCATCAACCGCCGCGCGCTGGACAAGCTTTCGAGCCTCGATTGCGATGCCGTCATCTTCGATCTCGAGGATTCCGTCTCGCCGGAGAAGAAGGCCGAGGCACGCGACAACTTGCGGGCATTCTTCGCTGCATCGCCGCTTCCCGGCAAGGAGCGGATCATCCGCATCAACGCGCTTTCTTCCAATTTCGGGGCCGACGATCTGGCGCTGGTCGTGGCGCTGGAACCGGATGCGGTGCTGCTGCCGAAGGTGGACGAGCCGCAGGACGTGACTGGTGTCGGCGACCGGCTTGCGGAAGCCGATGCGCCGGAAATCCTGCGCATCTGGGCGATGATCGAGACGCCGCGCGGCATCCTGAATGCGGCCGCGATCGCCGAGGCAGGTCGTACCGCCGGCAGCCGGCTCGATTGCCTCGTCGTCGGTCTCAACGACCTCAGAAAGGAAACCGGCGTCCTGTCACTGCCCGGCCGCAGCTATGTCGTGCCCTGGCTGATGCAGGTGGTGCTGGCGGTCAGTGCCTATGGGCTCGAAGCTATCGACAGCGTCTTCAACGACTTCAGGGATGCGGAGGCATTCGCGGCCGAATGCGGCCAGGGTATTGCCATGGGCTTTGTCGGCAAGATGCTGATCCATCCGAGCCAGATCGAGATGGCCAATCGGCACTTCGGCCCGGATGAAGCCGCCATTGCCGAGGCCGAAGCGGTCATCGCCGCCTTTGCCGAACCGGGCGCCGAAACTCTCAATGTCGTGAATATCGGCGGGCGGATGGTGGAGCGGCTGCACCTTGTCCAAGCGGAAAGACTGGTTCATAAAGCCCGCCTGATCGCGCAGCGTTCCGGCGCGGCCGCAACGCCTCGCACCGACGTCTGATGGTCAAATTGTCGCCAAATAAGAAAGATGCCTTGATGAAACTCTATCGCTTCCTCACCGGTCCCGATGACGCTTCTTTCTGCCACAAGGTGAGTGCGGCGCTGAACAAGGGCTGGGAACTGTCGGGCTCACCGACCTATGCCTTCAACGCAGCGGCCGGCCGGATGGAATGCGGCCAGGCTGTCGTCAAGGAAGTCGCCGGCAAGGATTACGATCCGGAAATGAAGCTTTCGGAGCAGTAAGCGTCGGGACAGATCTCGTCGAAGATTTATAATTTCCCCGGTCGCTTTGCGGCCGGGTTGGTCTCACCGATCCGTCGCTTCCTCGGCGCTGGCTTCGATACGCTCCATGTCCTCGTCGCTCAGGCCGAAATGATGGCCGATCTCGTGGATCAGGACATGGGTGATGATGTCGCCGAGGGTTTCCTCGTTTTCAGCCCAATAATCGATGATCGGCCGGCGGTAGAGGCGGATCTTGTTCGGCATGTCCCCGGTCTGGGCGGTGAAGCGCTCCGAGATGCCGCGGCCTTCGAAGAGGCCGAGCAGGTCGAAGGGCGTTTCCAGCGCCATGTCCTCGAACACTTCGTCGTCGGGGAAATCCTCGATGAGGATGACGAGGTCGCCGGTGAGCGAGCGAAATTCGTCCGGCAGGTGGCTGTAGGCCTCCATAGCCAGAGATTCGAATGTGCTGATTGAGGGCGCGTGGCGGTCCCGCCAATCTTCGCTCTGGTCAATGCGAGCCATGAATGCTTCCTTCCTTGGCTGGTCATATAGAGACTTTGCGCTGCTTTTACGAGAGCGGATTCGGGCAAAGGAATATTTTCTTATAAAATGGTGTTGACTCTTTTTCCGACCTCTGGAATCCATAAGAACATAACAGGAACATTATCGATCTGGAGTGAACGTCATGGCCGAGGCTGCCGTGGCGCGGGAAACGCTTTTTGCCCTGCGTGAAACCATTGCCCGACTGGAAGGCAGGCCGATACCGGCATTGGCCGCGGCGGCGCATGAAACGCTGGCACAGACGCCGGCCGGGGGGACGGCAGACATTGCAAAGCTCCAGCCTACGCCTGCGCAGCCGCTCCTTCCGATCGGTGTCGACGAGCTCGATGCGGCGCTGCAAGGCGGTCTGCCGCTCGATGCGCTGACGGAAATCCGTTCGCTCGGCCTGCGCGATGCCGGGGCTGCGAGCGGCTTTGTACTTGCGCTTGCGGCGAGGCTGCATGCGCGAGCATCGGATACGGCCGCGGCCAAGTCTCCGGTCCTGTGGATCGGCGATACGGTTGCGACGATGGAGGCTGGCCTGCCTTATGCCATCGGCATCAGGGATTTCGGGCTGGAGTCTCAGGCTTTCCTGCAGGCATCGCCGCGCAAGCTCGACGATGCGCTCTGGGTGGCGGAAGCGGCTCTTGGCAGTGCTGCCTTTGCCGTCGTCATTCTGGAAGTGCGCGGCAATCCGGCTCGTTTCGGTCTGACCGAAAGCCGGCGGCTGGCGTTGAGGGCCAAGGCGGCGGGGCGGCCCTTGTTTCTGTTGCGACAGGGAGGCGAGGAGGAAGCAAGCAGCGCCCTCTTCCGCTTTTCCGTCGAACCCGCGCCGGCGCAGGCGCGGCCCCTGCCGGACGGATCGGTGCTTGGCGGCAGCATCGGTCACCCGGCCTTTCGTCTGACCTTGGAAAAGAGCCGCAACCCGGCGCCTCTTTCCATAACCCTGGAGTGGAATGCCCATGACCGCCGCTTTGCCCCTATCCTCGACATTCAATGCCCTGCCTTTCCCGGCGAACACGCAGCGCATTCTGGCGCTGACCTTTCCGCATCTGCCGACCGACCGGATCGCGCGCAAGCGGTGGGGTCTGTCCTGGCGTTCGACAGGCCGGCTTGAGGCGCCGCCGCTCGCCTGTGCCGGCAAGCTCAACAACGCCATGCGGCTGACCGCACTCAACGAGCGGGCGGAGACGATCGGCTTGAAGGCGGGCCAGGGCGTGGCCGAGGCGAAGGCGATCTGTCCCGATCTCGATGTAATCGAAGAAGATCCAGCGGCGGATCGCAAGCTTCTGGAAGCAATCGCCGACTGGTGCGACCGCTATACGCCGCTGGTGGCGATCGACGGCAAGGATGGACTGTTTCTCGATATTACCGGCTGCGCCCATCTCTTTGGCGGCGAAGAGGCGCTGCTGGAGGATATCCTGATCCGGATTTCCCGGCTGGGCTTCGATGTGCGCGGTGCCATTTCTTCAGCGCCGGGCCTCTCCTGGGCCGTGGCCCGCTTCGACGATAGCCGCATCGTTCCTCCGGAAGCCATGGAAGAAGCACTGGCGCCGCTGCCGGTGGCGTCTCTGCGACTCGGCGAGGAGACCGTCGCAGCCTTGCAGAAGATGGGCCTGAAGCAGGTGGGAGACCTTCTGGCTGCACCACGCGCCCCGCTTGCCCGCCGTTTCGGTGCGCAGCTGCTGCTGCGGCTCGACCAGGCCGTCGGCCTTGCCGAGGAACCGATTTCGCCGCGCCGGCCGGTCGCGCAATTGTCGGCCGAGCGGCGGCTGGCCGAACCGGTGCAGGCGGAAGCCGATATCCTGCAGCTGGCCGGCCGGCTTGCCGAAACGCTGAAGCCGGCGTTGGAAGCGCGAGGTGTCGGCGGCCGTTCCTTCGAACTTCTGCTTTTCCGTGTGGATGGAGCGGTCTTCCGCATTGCCGCCGGCGCATCGCAGCCGCTGCGGGAACCAAGCCGGATCGCCAGCCTGTTCACGGAGCGCTTCGGCGCCATTCATGACGATCTCGATGTCGGCTACGGCTTCGAGATCGTCCGTCTCAATGTACTTCAGCATGCACCTTTCGATGCGATGCAGGGCGATTTCGTCGGAGAAGGCCGCCAGGATAGTTCGCTTTCAGCCTTTGTCGATCGGGTGGCCGCACGGCTCGGACCGGATTGCCTGCAGGGCTTCGAATTGCGGCAGAGCCATATCCCCGAGCGGGCCGTACGGCCGCTGCCGGCCATGACTCTCCTCGCTTCGATGCGGCGCACAGGTAAGGAGGATGCCGGGCATGGCTTCTTCCGCGGCGAGCGGCCGCTGCGGCTGTTTCGCATGCCGGAGCCGATCGAAACCATTGCCGCCGAAGTGCCCGATGGCCCTCCCCGGCAGTTCCGCTGGCGACGTGTCATGCATCGGGTCAGCCGGGCGGAAGGCCCGGAGCGGCTTTCGGCGGAATGGTGGCTCGAGGAAAAAGAAGAGCCTGCCCGCGATTACTTCCAGGTCGAGGATGAGGAGGGGCATCGTTTCTGGCTGTTCCGCAAGGGGCTCTATGGCCGAAGCGGTACGACGCCGGATTGGTACATGCACGGGGTCTTCGCATGAACGCGCACCCGAGCTTTCACGAACCCGTGCCTTTCTTCGAGATCGGAGCAAAGACGAACTTCTCTTTTCTCGAAGGCGCGTCGCATCCGGAGGAGATGGTACTGGCTGCGAAGATTGCCGGCCTTGCCGGCCTCGGTATCGCCGATCGTAATAGCGTTGCCGGCGTCGTGAAGGCACATGTCATTGCCAAGCAGCATGGCTATCGCTTCCAGCCCGGCGCTCGCCTGGTCTTTTCGGACGATACGCCCGATATTCTTGCCTATCCGCAGAACCGCAAGGGCTGGGCGCATCTCTGCCGGCTGTTGAGCGCCGGCAATCTGCGTGGCGAAAAGGGTGTCTGCATTCTTAACGAAAGCGACCTCATGGAATGGGGGGACGAGATGATGCTGGCGCTCGTTCCCGATGCCGAAAGCGTCGAGGCGCCGGAGCAGCAGGCAAAGCTGGAGCAATGCCTGGCGAAACTATGGATGCGCTTCGGCCGGAAACTCCATATGCTCCTGTCACCGGCCTATGACGGGCGGGATCGGCTGGTCTTTGCCACGCTTTCCATCATCGCACAGCGCAATGGCGTGCGGCTGATCGCCAGCAACCAGCCGCTCTATCACGCGACCGAACGCAAGCCGCTCGCCGATATCGTCGTTTCGATCCGCGAGCATGTGCCGATCGCGGAAGCCGGCTTCAGGCTGGCAGCCAATGCCGAACGCTATCTGAAGGGTGCCGCCGAGATGGCCCGCCTGTTCAAAGAGTATCCGAAGGCCGTTGCCAATACGCAGAAGTTTTTTAGCCGGCTTTCTTTTTCACTGGATGAGCTGAAGCATAATTACCCCGACGAAAGCACCGAGGGCGAGACCGTTTCGGAAACGCTGGAGCGGCTGACATGGGAGGGGGCGAGATGGCGCTATCCCGAAAAGATTCCCGAAAAGGTCTCAATGCAGATCAAGCATGAGCTCGTGCTCATCCGCGAGCGGCAATATGAGCCCTACTTCCTGACGGTGCATCGGATCATGGAGTTTGCCCGCAGCGAAAATATCCTGTGCCAGGGACGCGGGTCGGCCGCCAATTCCCTGGTCTGCTATTGTCTCAGGATTACGGAAGTCAATCCAGAAATCACGACGCTTCTGTTCGAGCGTTTCATCTCGACGGAACGCGAGGAGCCGCCTGACATCGATGTCGATTTCGAGCATGAGAAGCGCGAAGAGGTCATCCAGTTCATCTACAGGCATTACGACAAGGAGCATGCCGGGCTGACGGCGGCGGTCACCAGCTATCGGGCGCGCTCGGCCGGGCGCGAAGTGGCCAAGGCCTTCGGTCTGTCGGAGGATGTGCAGTCCGCCCTTGCGAGCGGCGTCTGGGGCTGGTCGACGGAGGAATTGTCCGAGCGTGAGGCGAAGATTGCCGGCCTCGATCTCAAGGACAGGACGACGCGGAACGTTCTTTCCCATGCCTCGACGCTGATGGGATTTCCGCGGCATCTGACCCAGCATGTCGGCGGTTTCGTCATCACCCGGGATCGGCTGGACGAGGTCGTGCCGATCATGCACACGGCGATGGACGATCGCTACATGATCGAGTGGAACAAGGACGATCTCGACAATCTCAACATATTGAAGATCGACGTGCTCGCACTCGGCATGCTGACCTGTCTTGCCAAGGCTTTCGATCTGCTGCTGCTGCATTACGACGTGAAGAAGCAGCTTTCCGATCTTGGTTACGCCAACTACCCCGATGGCATACCGGTCTATGATATGATCTGCCGCGCCGACACGATCGGCGTCTTCCAGATCGAAAGCCGGGCGCAGATGAGCATGCTGCCGCGTCTTCGGCCCCGCAAATTCTATGATCTGGTCATCGAGGTGGCGATCGTCCGGCCCGGCCCGATCCAGGGCAATATGGTGCATCCCTATCTCAAGCGGCGGGAGGCCGAGCGGGCAGGAAAGGAGCTCGACTATCCGAGCGACGAGCTGAAGGAGGTCCTGAAGCGAACGCTGGGCGTTCCCCTGTTTCAGGAGCAGGCCATGCAAATCGCCATTACGGCAGCAGGGTTTACGCCCGCGGAAGCGGACAAGCTGCGCCGGGCGATGGCAACCTTCAAGCGAACCGGAACCATCCATACTTTCGAGAAGAAGATGATCGATGGCATGGTCGCTCGTAACTATGACCGTGAATTTGCCAAGAATTGCTTCGAGCAGATCAAGGGCTTCGGCGAATATGGTTTCCCTGAAAGCCATGCGGCGTCCTTTGCCCTGCTCGTCTATGCCTCTTCCTGGCTCAAAGCCTATTATCCCGATGTTTTCTGCGCGGCGATCCTCAATTCGCAGCCCATGGGCTTCTATGCGCCGGCGCAGCTTGTGCGCGATGCGCGCGAACATGGCGTCGCGGTGCGGCCGGTGGATGTCAACCGTTCGAGCTGGGATTGCCTGCTGGAGAAGACGTGTTTCGATCGGAACGCGGTCGAGCCGCGCCACGCGTCGATGCGCGGGATCATCAGGACGCAATGCGCCGTCCGCCTCGGCTTCCGGCAGGTCAAAGGTCTGTCCGAGGAGGAGATGAAGCAGCTTGTCGAGCGCCGCGGCGATGGCTACAGATCCGTGCGTGACCTCTGGCTGCGCTCCGGGCTTGCCAAGGCGCAGATAGAGCGCCTGGCGGATGCGGACGCGTTCGGCTCCATCGGCCTCAGCCGGCGGGAAGCATTATGGGCGGTGCGGGCGCTCGATGCCGGCAGTGCTGCCGAAAAGCTCCCTCTCTTCGACCTCGGCAACGATCATACGGAGCTGCAGGTCGAGCCGGCGGTTTTGCTGCCGGAAATGCTGCCTGGTGAACAGGTCATCGAGGATTACCGCTATCTGTCGCTATCGCTGAAGGCACATCCGGTTTCTTTCCTGCGTGCCGATTTTGCCCGCATGGGCATCGTGCGGAGCCGGGATCTGCCCGGGATCGCCAGCGGCCGGATGGTGACAATCGCAGGCCTGGTGCTGGTGCGCCAGCGTCCAGGTTCGGCCAAGGGGGTGATCTTCATGACACTGGAGGACGAAACCGGCGTGGCCAATGCGATCGTCTGGCGGAAAAAATTCGAGAAATACCGCGCCATTGTCATGGGTGCGCGGCTGGTGAAGATCCGCGGCCGGCTGCAGAGCGAAAGCGGTGTCATCCATGTGGTGGTCGACCATATCGAGGACATGACCCCGGCGCTCGGTATCCTGCAGCGGGAAGCAAGGCGTTTCGGTATCACCGACCGGGCCGATGAGACGCTGCGGCCGACCATGGATCACAGGCAGAAGCGGAAGTCCGTCTTTCTGGCGCCGTCTTCCGGCGCGGAGGCACCGGCGGAAGGCCGCAGCCATGGCGCCGAAACGGCGAAAGTCATGCCGCGGGGCCGCAATTTCCATTAGATTACTGAGGTCGTGCCGGCAAAAGCTTCGGAGCTCGGCCGGCTGACGAGATTCGAATCGTTTCTTTCTTGACAAAGGGCGTCTTCTTTAGCAGATAACAGGACAGCAGATGTCATGTTTGACGGGCTGAGCGAAGAATGCTGGTTTGTAGCTGTAATTACATCACCGACAAGGAAATCCGGGAGGTCATCACCGAGCTCCTCGATCAGGACTGCTGGCAGCTCATCGTTCCCGCCAAGGTTTATCACGCCATGTCGAAGCGCGGGCGCTGCTGCGGCTGTTTCCCGAACGTGGTTGATCTAATTATCAAGACAACCGAGGACTATCATGCCCGTCGTCACTCGACGGAAACTGAAATATTTGATTTCATGTCCCGCCTGAAAAAATTCCATGAAGACAACAGGAGAGCGGACATTGAAAGGCGACAAAAAAGTCATCGAGCGGCTTAACGAAGCGCTGTTTCTCGAGCTTGGCGCAGTCAATCAATATTGGGTTCACTATCGTCTCCTCGAAGACTGGGGCTACACCAAGCTTGCCAAGAAGGAGCGTGCGGAATCCATTGAAGAGATGCAGCATGCCGATCGCCTCGTAGCCCGTATCATCTTCCTTGAAGGACACCCGAATCTGCAGACGCTCGCACCCCTGCGCATCGGTCAGAACGTCAAGGAAGTGCTGGAAGCCGATCTTGCCGGCGAATACGACGCCCGCACGGCCTACAAGAAGTCGCGCGACATCTGCCACGACGCCGGCGACTATGTTTCCATGAAGCTGTTCGAGGAGCTGCTGGCGGACGAGGAAGGCCATATCGACTTCCTCGAAACCCAGCTCGACCTGCTTGGAAAGATCGGCGAGGCCAAGTACGGCCAGCTCAATGCTGATTCCGCCGATTCCGCAGAATAACCAGTGGCTTACGGCCGGCCGCAAAGCGGCCGGTTTTCTTCGTTCAGTCTTCGGCCATCAGGCCGGCCAGGTGGCTGAATTCTGAAACGACCTGATCGTAGACCGAGCGTTTGAACGGAACGATCAAGCCAGGAAGCGCCGCCATGGGCTTCCATTCCCATGCGTCGAATTCCGGCTCGTGGCCTCCAGGCGGCGGATTGATGGCGATCTCGCTCTCGTCGCCGTCAAAGCGGAAGGCGAACCAGCGCTGGGTCTGGCCGCGATATTTCCCTCTCAAGCCGATGCCGATCAGCTGCGGCGGCAGATCGTAGTTGATCCAATCCTTCGCTTCCGCCAGCAGCGTCACGGTTTTCATGCCCGTTTCTTCATAAAGCTCGCGATAGGCGGCTTTCAGCGGATCCTCGCTCTCGTCTATGCCGCCCTGGGGCATCTGCCAGAGCTGCGGCGAGCCATCATATTCGGAATTGCCATCCGGAATGCGGCGGCCGGCCCACACCAGGCCCTCCCTGTTCAAAATCATGATGCCGACACAGGGACGGTAGGGCAGGTCTTCGGCTCTCAGGGGCGCATTCATTTCTCTCTCCAGGGATCAGGCCCAGGGCAGGCCAGGAATCAGGGACGTTTCGGGTCGTCGGCAAGCGCCGAGACGGCGACGATTTCGATGCCGCGCATGGCGGCTTCCTCGCTCCATTTGCTGATGGCATCGACGCTCTCGTCGAAAGCGGAGGCAACGCCGATCGCCGAACCGTTGCGGCGGGCAATGCGCTCCAGCTCATCGAGCTTTCTGAGGATCGCATCCTGCTGCAGCTCGCCGTCAAGCTGTACGTCGGCGAAGGCATGCGGCACTTCCAGCGCCTTGGCCAGAGTTCCGGACTTGGATTGCGCCGAAGAGCCGTCGTCCAGGAACAGCAGGCCTCGCTTGCCGATGTCGCGCAGCACCGGTTCCATGGCGCCGGGATTGGCAAGGAACCGACCGCCGAGATAATTCATCACGCCGGTGTAATTGGTGATCTTGCCCATCGCCTTGTGCAGGTTCTCGATGTTCTTTGCCGATGACAGCGAAGTCAGCAGCGTATCCGGGCCTGGATTGTTGCTGGGATAGTCGAACGGCTCGAGCGGCACCTGGATGAGGATTTCATGGCCACCGCGCCTTGCCTCCTGCATCCAGCGCTGCAGGCTATTGCCGCTGACGGCAAAGGCGAGCGTGATCTCCTCCGGCAGTTTCTCGATGGCGCGCTGTGTGCCGGTCTGGCTGAGGCCGAGGCCGCTGACGACGATGGCGACGCGTGTGCCGCGGGCGCCGGACCATGGTCTGGCATATTGGTCCATCGGCCTCAGGCCGCTCGGCCCCGTAATCGGCAGTTTGCCGAAAGGGGAATCCTCCAGCAGGCTGTCGTTCGGCGTCGCTGCCATCCGCGGGTCCTGCCCTATCTGACTGGCATTGATCAACACGGGGCCGCTGCCGTCGCGGTTGGTGGGGCTGAACATGGTGACGACGGAACCGTCGCCGGTGACGACGCGCGTGGTACTGGCGCCGGACTGCGGATCGACCTGTGTCAGGCTGGTCTGGCTGCTTGGCGCCGGCTTTGCTTCGGCTGGAGGCGCAGGGTCTTCTTTCTTTGCCGTCTCGATCGGCTGGGTCTTTTGCAGCTGATCGCGCAGAAGCGCCGAATAGAGGGAAAAGCCCGCGATCGCGATCAGACAAAAACCGCCGAGGATACGCCCAAAGGGGATAGCGCGCCGCGGGCGGGCAAGGCCGCGCTTCTGTCCCAAAGGTGCATGTAAATCCGTTCCCAAAATTCCTGTCCACCCTAAGCGGAAAACTGTTTCGGCCGCGAACATAGCTCTCGCAGCGAAGCGGAAAAATGTCCGCAGCACCTAGAGCCGGATGATTTTAGGTCTATTCGACCTAAAATCTGAATCCGCTCTAGAATCAAAGAAGTAGAGCATGATGTCGTCCGAAAACTGATCACACTTTTCGGCATCATGCTCTCAACTGCCAAAGCATCAACAAAACTGTTTTTGAACGAGGCCGAATTCATTCGGCTGAAGCGAGCGGAACGATGCGCGCTGTTCCGCTCCTCCTTATGATGGCGCCGGGTCTGTTTCCAGCCCGGCGCCATCTCATTACTTGGAAGAAACTGCCTTTTCGGGGTTCGGCGGGAAGGACGGATCCGTCTTTGCGCCGCGCAGCAGGTCGAGCGCATAGTTGAGCTGGATATCGTCCTTCGGATCCGGCGGCACGTAAGCCGAGGAGCCGGAGCCCTTGTCGGTTTCGCTCTGGCCCTTGATGTGCCCCGGCAGGCTCGATTCACCCTCCGACGTCAGCTTGCCCTTCAGATCGTCCGGCAGCGGTTGGTCGACCTTGATGTCAGGCGTGATGCCGGTGCCCTGGATCGAGCGGCCCGACGGCGTGTAGTAGAGTGCCGTCGTCAGGCGAAGCGCGCCGTTGCCGTCGCCGAGCGGAATGATCGTCTGGACGGAGCCCTTGCCGAAGGACTGGGTGCCGAGCACGGTGGCGCGACGCAGATCCTGCAGGGCGCCGGCGACGATTTCCGAAGCCGAAGCCGAGCCGCCGTTGGTGAGCACGATGATCGGCTTGCCATCGGTCAGATCGCCTGGGGTGGCGTTGAAGCGGCGGGTTTCGTCGGGGTTGCGGCCGCGGGTCGAAACGATCTCGCCACGCTCCAGCACGTCGTCGGCGACATTGATCGCCTGATCGAGCAGACCGCCCGGGTTGAGGCGCAGGTCGAGAACATAGCCTTTCAGCTTGTCGGCCGGAATATCCTTCTTGATCTTGGCGATCGCGGCCTCGAGGTCCGGCGTCGTCTTTTCCGTGAAGGAGATGATGCGGATATAGCCGACATCGCCGCCTTCCTCGCGCGACTTGACGGCCGCGACCGCGATGACATCGCGGATGATGGTGAGCTCGATCGGCTTGTCGGCGCCCTTGCGCAGCAAGGTGAGCTTGATCGGCGTCTTGACCGGGCCGCGCATCTTCTCGACGGCGTCTTCCAGCTTAAGGCCGCGAACGGATTGGCCGTCGATGGCGGTGATATAGTCGCCCGCCAGCACGCCGGCCTTGGCGGCGGGGGTGTCGTCGATCGGGGTGATGACCTTGACGAGGTCGTTGTCCATCGTCACTTCGATGCCGAGACCGCCGAATTCACCCTTTGTCTGGGTGCGCATGTCTTCGGCATCTTTGGCGTTCATGTAGCTTGAATGCGGGTCCAGCGAGGAAAGCATGCCATTGATGGCGGCTTCGATGAGCTTGTCTTCCTGCGGCGGCGTCACATACTGCGCGCGGACGCGCTCAAAGACATCGCCGAAAATCGACAACTCCTTGTAGGTGGAAGTACCAGCGGCTTCCGCCGGCGCTACCGCCGAGTAGATAACGCCCATCGCGGTCGCACCCATCAATGCGCCGACGAGAACAAGAGAAGCCCTACGTATCATTGCGTGCCTTTCCAGTGTCTTTGGAGGTCCACCAGGGCCGAGAATCGACTGGTTTTCCATCTTTTCGGAATTCAATGTAAAGCGTTGGCCGATCCGTTTCCAGCGCCAATGCGGTCGCGCTCGCGACTCTTTTCTGGCCCATGGTGGCAAGGGGCTCGCCGGCGAAGACGAATCTGCCGGGGCGCGTCTTGATTGCGTCCATTCCTGACAGCACCATGTGATAGCCGTCGCCCGTGTCCAGGATGATCATCTGTCCGTAGCTGCGAAACGCGCCGGCATAGACGACCGTGCCGTCGGCGGGAGCCGTGACGAGCGCATCCGGGCCTGTCGCGATGGTCAGTCCCATTGCGGCGTGGCCGGTTCCGTCGTCGTCGCCGAACTGGCGGAGGGTATCGCCCGCCACGGGCAGCTCCAACTTTTTCTTCAGGTCTGAGAATGGATATGCGGGCGTAATGCGGTTTTTATCGGGCACGCCGTTCTCGGCGAGGGCTTTCGCCTGCTCGCGCTGCTGCTCGGTCATCTGCGCCCGGCGCGCCTCCTCCGCGCGGGCAGCAGCCGCGGCGTCGCGCACCGAGCCGATCTGGCTTTCCAGCGAGGCCACCAGTCCTTCCAGGCTTGTCGCCTGACCTGCCAGTTCCTCGGCGCGCTTGCGCTCCATGTCGAGCTGGGCGGCATTCTCCTTGCTGTGCTTGTCGTTCTCCGCAATCAGCAGATCCATGCGCCGCTCCTCCTCCAGACTGTTGGCCATGGTGGCGATGAAGCTGGCTTTTTCGGCAGCGGTGTCGGCCTGCAGCTTGCTGAGATCGGTGAGATCGGCGATGAGCTTGTCCGTCTCTTTGCGCATTCCGGGCACGACCGCGCCCAGCAGGATGGCGCTGCGCACCGAGGCAAGCGCATCATCCGGCGTCACCAGGAGCGCCGGCGGCGGATTGCGCCCCATGCGCTCGAGCGCGCCCAAAACCTCGGCCAGCAGGGCGCGGCGCTCATGCAGGGAGGCGCGGATCTTGTCTTCCTTGACCGCGAGGTCCGTCAGCGTCTTCTCGCTCCGCTGGATCTTGCGATCCAGCTCCTTGCGGCGGGCGGCGCTGTCGATCAGCGCCTGGCGCAGGCTGGCCGTGCTCTTGTCGAGCGAGGCGATGCTGTCCTCCAGCTCCTTCGTCTTGTCGGAGGAGAGGCCGATCGTCTTCGACAGCGCCGAAAGCTGTGCCCGCGTTTCATCACGCTTGCGGGCAAGGTCCGTCGCCGGATCGGGTGCCTGTTGCGCAGGCGGCGCTGCCGTCGTCACAGGGCGATCGTCGGGCGCCGGCGGTGCAGCGGTGTCCGCTTCCTGCGCGAAGGCTACATCCTTCAGCGAGAATGGGGCCGCCATATAAACTCCCGCGCCGAGAGATGCCGCCAAAGCTGGCAGCATGAGACGCGAGAGCATGGGCGGGGCTTTTCTCATCCAGTCGGTTCGGCCTGGTTCCTCAGATCGCGCGAAAATAAGCTGATTTGCCGCGATCAGCTACTGCATAATTCCTTAAATCGGATTCGATTTAAGGGTAGAATTATGCAGCAGATTTAAAGTGCTACGGCGACCTTTGCGCGTCACATGTGACGCGCGGCGCTGTAGGAAGCATCGTCATTTTCAGGGCGGGAATCAAAACACGCCTGTGTGAGCGCCTCGTTAACGCAAAAAGGCCGAAAGCCAAACTGTTTTCGAAGCCGGATAGGCAGTCACGCCCGATGGTAGGGGTGGCCGGAGAGGATGGTCACGGCGCGGTAGAGCTGTTCGGCGATCAGGATGCGCACGAGCTGATGCGGCCAAGTCAATTTGCCGAGGCATATGGTCATGTCGGCCTTATCGTAAAGAGATGGGTCGAGGCCGTCGGCGCCGCCGACGGCGATCGTCAGGTCGCGCTTGCCCTGGTCGCGGTATGTCCCGAGCATTGCGGCGAAGGCTTCGCTGTCGAGCGCCTTGCCGCGCTCATCGAGAAGGATAAGCACACCGCCTTCCGGATGCGCCTTTTGCAAGAGGCCTGCTTCTTCGCGCTTGCGGGTCTCGCTATTGGAGGCGCGGCTTTCGGCAACCTCGGTCATGCGCGCCATTTCCAGGCCGATGGCCGGTCCGGCCTTGGCGAAACGGTCGAGATAGCGAGCCGCAAGATCCTTTTCTGGTCCGGCCTTCAGCCGTCCCACCGCAAAAAGACCTATCCGCATTCCCGCTCCCACGCATATCCGCCGTTATGGCGGCACAAAACGAAACTCTTTGCCGGAGGCTCATCTCCGGCGATCAAAAAGCTGCGCACCAGGGCCGGGAAAGAGTTCCTGGCGAGGTTAGTGCAGCGTGCCTTCGTCGAGATCGGGTGCGGCCCACATCTTTTCGATGTTGTAGAACTCACGGATCTCGGGTCTGAAGACATGAACGATGATGTCGCCGGTGTCGATCAACACCCAGTCGCCGCCATCGAGACCCTCGACGCGGGCATTGCCGAAGCCCTCGTCCTTGAGATCGGTCATGAGATGGTCGGCAATCGCCAAGACATGGCGGTTCGATCGGCCGGAGACGACGACCATGTAGTCTCCAAGCGCGGACTTGCCAGCAATGTCGATGGTGACGATATTTTCGGCCTTGGAATCCTCGAGGCTTGCGAGGACGGCTTGCAGGGCGCGGGCAGCGGCATCGGCGCCACGTTCCGGGCTCTTCGGGATAACGACAGGCGTTCTTCCCTTGGCGTGTACTGTTGTCAGCGCTCTTCCTTCCTTGAATAACAGAACATGCACATCGATGATCTGAGTCGATCACATGACAAAGATAGGCATCAAAGCATTAAGGTTTCAAGACGCTGATAGCCATCTTCAGGCTTTGAAGACAAGGATTTGTGTCGAGATACGGCAATTTCGCACCATATATGGATGGAACGCTGCTGTGACGACCTCCGCATCAGCCTTCCGGGTTCACCCCGTCGATAAGGATGAGATTGCGGCCGAGGGCCTGATCGCGAACTTCGAGGGCATGTGCATATTCCGGCGAGCGATACCAGGCTCTCGCCTGTTCCAAGTCCGGAAATTCCACGATCACGACCGCTCGCGGCGACCAATCGCCCTCCAGCTTTTCGATCGGGCCGCCGCGGACAAGATAATGCCCGCCATAGTGGGCGATGGAAGCGGCTGCGCGGGTTCGGTATGTCTGGAAGGCTTGCGCATCCCTGACGGTGACATCGGAAATGATATAGGCCGGCATCGTGTCTCCAATTCCCTTGATGTCCAAGCCCTCGTGCGGTCCGTGTTCGGCGCGCGAAGGCGTTTTCAACTTGAAGATCAGATAGGCCGGTTCAGCTGCTTGTCCATTTTGCGTCGGCATGTACAGCCGGGTGGAGGCCGCGTATACATTGTGCAGATATCAAACGTTACAGATGCCATGACAGATGCTCCGCAGCCACCCTTGAAGCCCATCCTCCGCATCAGCTTTTCGGGGCAGGACCGGCTCGGGCGCGGCAAGATGGAGCTTCTGGAACATATTCGGGAGACCGGCTCGATTTCGGCTGCCGGCCGCGCTATGGACATGTCCTATCGCCGGGCCTGGCTGCTGATCAGCGAATTGAACCACATGTTCCGCGAGCCGGTGGTGGAATCGCAGCGCGGCGGGCAGAAGGGAGGCGGCGCGGCCCTTACGCCGTTCGGCGAGGAGTTGCTGCGGCGGTTCCGCGGCATGGAAGCGACCCTGCGCGTGGCAATTGCCGACGATCTCGGCTGGCTCGAAGCCAATCGCAATCACCCGGCCAAGGTTTCTCAGGAAAAATCCTGATCAATGTTCGAGCGCTACCGTCTTGATGACCGCGTGGATCGGCAGGCCGATGCGCAAGCCCAGCCGCTCGGCCGAGAATTGCGTAATGCGTGCAAGCATCGTGTCGCCGCCGCAATCGATCCTGATCTCAGCCGTTCCGTCGGCGGCTGTGCCGATCTCTAGCACTTCGCCATCGAGGATATTCAAGGCGCTGAGGCCTTCTGGTCGCCTTGTCGCTAGCATGACGTCACGGGCGGGAATATGGACGCGCACGGTCTTGCCGACCGCGGCGGCCTGACCTGGCACGACGAGTTTTACCGTCTTTAGGGCGACGACGGTCAGATGATGCCTGCCGTCCATCGATTCGACGCGGCCTTCCAGCAGCACGCCGGCTTCTCGGCGGTCGGCCGCCAGCGGGCCGGAGAGCTGGCTGAAGATATCGACGGCGGCACCGATGGTCTCGACCTTGCCGTCGCGCATGACGACGACGCGATTGGCCAGCCGCGCCACTTCGGCGATCGAGTGGCTGACATAGATGATCGGTATCTTCGTCTCGTCGCGCAGACGCTCGAGATAGGGAAGGATTTCCGCTTTGCGGGCTTCGTCGAGTGCCGCAAGCGGCTCATCCATCAGCAGCAGCCGCGGAGAGGAAAGCAATGCGCGGCCGATCGCAACGCGCTGCTTTTCGCCGCCGGAAAGCTTTGCCGGCCGCCGATCGAGCAGTGCGGCAATGCCGAGAAGATCGACGACGCCGTCAAAGCTTTCGCTGCGCTCGTTTCTTGGGGCGAACCAGCGGCCGTAATTGAGGTTCTGCCGCACGGAGAGGTGCGGAAACAGCCGCGCTTCCTGGAAGACATAGCCGAAGCGGCGGCGGTGACGTGGCACGAAGATTTGCCCGACGGTATCGGCAAGCACCGTGCCGTCGAGGCTGACTCGGCCGTGATCGGGCCGGATGAGGCCGGCAATGATGCGGACGATCGACGTCTTGCCGGAGCCGGAGCGGCCGAATAGGGCGGTTACGCCACCGTCGGAGGTGAATGCGGCCTCCAGCGAAAAAGTGCCGAGGCGGTGGCGGATATCGATCGAGAGCGTCATTCGAAATCCACCCTCCGGCCGGCGAGATAGGCCAGGAATTCCGAGGCGAGCAGGGCCGCCATGGAAATCACAATGGCGACGATGGTCAGCCGCATGGCGCCGGCATCGCCGCCCGGAACCTGGGTGAAGGTGTAGATGGCCGACGACAGGGTCTGGGTCTCACCGGGAATATTGGAAACGAAGGTGATCGTGGCGCCGAATTCGCCCATGGCCTTGGCGAAGGAAAGGATCATGCCGGCGATGATGCCGGGCAGGATCAGCGGCAGCGTCACGGTCACGAAGGTCCAGATAGGGCTCGCGCCGAGCGTGCCGGCGGCCTCTTCAAGCTTGCGGTCGACGGCTTCGACCGACAGGCGGATGCTTCTTACCATCAGCGGAAAGCCCATGACGCCGCAGGCAAGTGCCGCCCCCGTCCAGCGGAAGGAGAAGACGAGACCGAGATATTGCTCGAGCAGCGCGCCGATCGGCCCTTTGCGGCCGAAAAGAACGAGCAGGATGAAACCGGTGACGACTGGCGGCAGAATCAGCGGCAGGTGAATGAGACCGTTGAGGATCGACTTTCCCCAGAACCGTCCGCGCGCAAGCAGAAGTGCCGCGCCGATGCCGAAGGGCAGGCTCACCAGCATGGCGACGATCGAAACGCGCAGGCTCAGCTCTATCGCCGTCCATTCGTCGCTGCTCAAACCCAACAAGTCCAAATCCCGCCCTTAAACATCTCAGGCCAGCTTCCTGCCCGATCAGCGGCGACGATGCTCATCGCTTCAGAACGGTGAAGCCCTCGTGCTCGAAGAAAGGAACAGCCTTAGCCGATTTCAGATAGTCGAAATAGGCTTGCACGTCCGGATTCTTGCTGCTGCTGGTGATGGCAACCGGATAGACGATCGGCGGGTGGCTGTCTGCCGGGAAGGTGCCGACGACGGCAACGCCCGGATCGGCCGAGACGTCGGTCTGATAGACGATGCCATAGGGCGCTTCGCCACGCGAAACCAGCGCAAGGGCTGCGCGCACGCTTTCGGCACCGGCGATCTTCTTTTCAACCGACGACCAGACGCCAAGCTTTTCCAGCGCCGTCTTGCCGTATTTGCCTGCCGGGACCGATTCCGGCTGGCCGATCGCCAGGCGACCATCGCCGAGCAGGGCGGCCAGATCCATGCCGTGCTTGATTTCGACGGGCTTCGCCTTGTCCTTGGCGGCAACCAAAACGAGCTTGTTGCCGAGAAGATTGATGCGGCTGTCGTCCTTGATCAGCTTTTTCTGAGCGACGTAATCCATCCAGTTGGTGTCGGCGGAGATGAAGACATCGGCCGGCGCGCCGTTTTCAAGCTGCTTGGCGAGCGGGCCGCTTGCCGCATAGGAAACGGTAACTTCCTTGCCGGTTTCCTTGCCAAAAGCCGCATCGGCATTGTCGAGCGCGTTTTTCATGCTGGCGGCGGCAAAGACGACGATCTTGTCGGCGGCAAAGGCCGGTGCCGGAATGACCGAAAGGCCGAGCCATGCGGCTGATACGGCGGCGGTTGCAAGCTTGATCCATTGGCGTCGGCTGGTAGCCATCCTGTTTCTCCCCAAAGATATCGACATATTTCGACAGATATAACGATGCGAAGGGCTTGGCTAGGGATGTGTTCGTAAAAATACATCGCGATGCCGTCGTGTAACCCTACGAATTCTATGGATTTTCGGTGGCGCAGCGCATGTAGGCGGATTTTGGCATTACAAAAACGCATGGCTGGATTCGCCCAGCGGATTAGCGAACGCTCACGAAGCAAGACACAACGTTACGAACCGTGGGTTCTTGAGCTCTTTCGTTCCTGCTACAATAAGACCGGCCGGCATTAAACCGCGCCCAATTTGTAAAAGAAGCGTTTTTTGGGCAGGAAATTTTCATAGCCATGTCGCCAGTGCATTGCTGCATTGCGCAATTTGCCATTTATCAATCGGTAAAATCTGATAAAACATAACAATCGAACGGCGATCTCCTCCTCCCAATGCCGTTCGATATGGATCAGCAACTCTCCTCCTCCCAGTTGCTGATCAGGTTTAAAAGCCCGACGCATCCTCCTCCCGCGTCGGGCTTTTTATTTTCCGGATTTTCCTGAAAATCGGCAGAATTATTGTGCTGCGCGCAAGGCGGTCGAGCTGAGTGCCGAGCGTCGGCCATGGATGAAGGTCCAGGCCGGGGCGGGTTTCTTCCAGAGCACGCGGGCATCGTCTTCATCGACGCGCGCATAGTGGAAGGTCTTGGCCATCTTGGCCGAGAGGTAGGATAGCGTCGATCCCGGGCGATCTATGACGGCGATCGGGAAGGTGCGGGCAATCTCTTCCCATTTCTGCCAGCGATGGAACGTGTTCAGGCTGTCGGCGCCCATGATCCAGATGAAGTGGACCTGACGGTTGCGCGCTTTCACATGCGCCAGCGTATTGGCGGTGTAGCTCATGCCAAGTGTCTGCTCGAAGGCCGTCACCTTGATGCGCGGGTCGTGGAGAAGCTGCTCGCTGAGTGCGATGCGCTCGGCAAGCGGCGCCAGATGATTGCGGCTCTTCAGCGGGTTGCCCGGCGTCACCATCCACCAGAGCTGGTCAAGGCCAAGGCGGCGGATGGCGATCTCGGCGACCAGCGCATGGCCGCGATGCGGCGGATTGAAGGAGCCGCCGAAAAGACCGACCACCATGCCGCGCTCGGCATGGGGCATGCGCAGATAGCGTTGATCGACCTCTTCTTTCAGCACGTCAAGGCCGTATCTGTCCGGTGCCGCGAACGCGATATTTGAAGGAGGTGAGCTGCTCGACGCCAACAGGTCCTCGCGCATGCATCTTGCCGGTGGCGATGCCGATTTCCGCGCCCATGCCGAATTCGCCGCCATCGGCAAATTGCGTCGAGGCATTGTGCAGCAGGATCGCCGAGTCGATCTCGGTGAAGAAGCGTTCGACGACCGCAGGGTCCTCGGCGATTACCGCTTCGGTATGGTTCGACGAATATTTGCCGATATGGGCAATGGCGCCGGAAATGCCGTCGACCAGCGCGACCGAGATGATCGGCGCCAGATACTCCGTCGACCAATCCTCTTCCGTTGCCGCCTTCAGGCCGGGCTCAAGCTTGAGCACATCGGCGGAGCCGCGGATTTCGCAGCCTGCCGTGGCCAGTCCGTCGAGCAGCGGCTTCAGATGGGTGGAGGCAACCTTCTTGTCGACCAGCAGGGTTTCGGCGGCGCCGCAGATGCCGGTGCGGCGCATCTTGGCGTTGACGACGATGGATTTCGCCATCTCCAGATCGGCCGAGGCATCGATGTAGAGATGGCAGAGGCCCTCGAGATGGGCAAAGACCGGTACGCGCGCCTCGGTCTGGACGCGGGCGACGAGGCTCTTGCCGCCGCGCGGCACGATGACGTCGATATTGCCTTCAAGACCGCGCAGCATGGCGCCGACGGCGGCGCGATCGCTGACGGGCACGAGCTGGATCGCATGTTCCGGCAGGCCGGCTGCCTTCAGCCCTTCGACCAGGCAATCGTGGATTGCCCGCGAGGAGCGGCGCGAATCGCTGCCGCAGCGCAGGATCACGGCGTTGCCGGCCTTCAGGCATAGCGCGCCGGCGTCAGCGGTCACGTTCGGGCGGCTTTCGAAGATGACGCCGATAACGCCGAGCGGCGTGCGGACGCGCTCGATCTTCAGGCCGTTCGGGCGATCCCAGGCGGCGATGACTTCACCCACCGGATCGGCGAGGGCCGCGATGGCGCGGATGCCTTCAGCCATCTCGGCGACACGCTTTTCGTTCAGCGTCAGGCGATCGACGAAGGAGGCGAGCATATCCGTGCCCTCGACGTCCTTCAGGTCCCTGGCGTTTTCAGAAAGGATATGATCCTTGCGGGCGAGAATGGCATCCGCCATGGCGTTCAAGGCCTTGTTCTTGCTTTCAGTCGAAGCAAAGGCCAACGGTCGCGACGCAGCCCGGGCCTTGCGGCCGATATCGTTCATGAGGGCGTCGATGTCGGAGCTTTGTGCGACAGTGTCAAGCATGAGCTTCATCCTTCTTCGATTTCTCGGCCTTCGTCTTGACGGACGCGGTCATGACGAGGTCGTCGCGGTGCACCATGGCGGCGCGGCCGGCATAGCCGAGGATCGCCGCGATCTCTGCCGATTTGCGGCCGGTGATCTGGCGGGCCTCTTCGGCATCGTAGCCGGCAAGACCGCGGCCGATTTCGCGGCCCGAGGGACCGATGACGGCGACCGTGTCGCCGCGGCCGAAATGGCCGACGACGTTGCGCACGCCGGCGGGCAGCAGGCTCTTGCCCGCCCCAAGCGCGGTCACCGCGCCTTCATCGACATGCAATTCGCCGGCCGGCTGGAGCTGACCCGCGATCCAGGTCTTGCGGGCCGTGACGGGCGTGCCCGACGGCGCAAACCAGGAGGAGCGGGCGCCGCTTTCGATCGCCTTCAGCGGCCGGTCGGTCTTGCCCGATGCGATGATCATGGCGCAGCCGGCGCCCGTCGCGATCTTGCCGGCATCGATCTTGGTGCGCATGCCGCCGCGCGACAGTTCCGAGGCGGCGCCGCCAGCCATGGCTTCGATTTCCGGCGTGATCTCGGCGATGGTTTCCAGGAACTTGGCTTGCGGATCGAGATGCGGCGGGGCGGTGTAGAGCCCGTCGATATCCGACAGCAGCACCAGCAGATCGGCGCCGGTCATGGTGGCGACGCGGGCGGCGAGGCGGTCATTGTCGCCATAGCGGATTTCGCTGGTTGCGACCGTATCGTTCTCGTTGATGATCGGCACGGCGCCGATCTTCAGGAGCTGGTTGATGGTGGCGCGGGCGTTGAGGTAACGGCGGCGCTCTTCGGTGTCGCCGAGCGTCAGCAGGATCTGGCCGGCGACGATATCGTCATGCGACAGGCTTTCCGACCAGGCGCGGGCAAGCGAGATCTGGCCGACAGCCGCCGCCGCCTGGCTTTCTTCCAGCTTCAGCGCACCGGAGGGCAGGTCGAGCACGGAGCGGCCGAGCGCGATTGCGCCCGAGGAAACCACCAGGACATCGATGCCCTTGGCCTTCAGTGCGGCGATATCGGCGCACATGCCGTCGAGCCAGGATTTTTTCAAGCCGGTCTTGCGATCGACCAGGAGAGCGGAGCCGATCTTGATGACGATGCGGCGGTAGCGGTCGAGCGGCTTGCGGGCTGTCATCCCTGATGATCCCCGTCTTCGCTCCGCTCGTCAGCGCCTTCATCGTCGGCGGCTTGCATGTCGCGATGCCGCACTTTCGGCGCCTTTGCCGGCTTGTCCGCTTCGCCGGCATTGGCTTCGACGATCACGCCGCGCAGTGCACGCAGCACTTCGGTCATGCCGCGGCCGGTGACAGCGGAAATCTGGAACGGCGTCTTGCCGCAGGCCCGTGCCAGTTCGCGCGTCTTCTTCTTCAGCGTCTCTTCGTCCACCACGTCGATTTGCGAGAGAGCGACGATTTCAGGCTTGTCGGGGATGCTGTTGCCGTAAGCCTCGAGCTCGTGCTTCACGGTCTTGTAGGCCTTACCGACCTTTTCCTCCTGGGCGGAAACCAGATGCAGCAGCACGCGGGTGCGCTCGACATGGCCGAGGAAGCGGTCGCCGATGCCGACACCTTCATGGGCGCCTTCGATCAGGCCGGGAATGTCGGCAAGAATGAACTCCTGGCCATCGATGGTGGCGACACCGAGATTCGGGTGCAGCGTCGTGAACGGATAGTTGGCGATCTTCGGCCGGGCGCGGCTGACGGCGGCGAGGAAGGTTGATTTGCCGGCATTCGGCAGACCGACGAGACCGGCATCGGCGATCAGCTTCAGCCGCAGCCAGATGGTCTTTTCTTCGCCCGGCAGGCCGGGATTGGCCCAATCCGGCGCCTGGTTGACCGAGGATTTGAAGTAGGCGTTGCCGAAGCCGCCATTGCCACCGGCGGCAAGGCGGAAACGCTGGCCTTCCTGCGTGATGTCGCAGATCAGGGTTTCACCATCTTCTTCGAAGATCTGCGTGCCGACTGGCACCTTCAGCGTCACGTCTTCACCCTTGGCACCGGCGCGGTTCTTGCCCATGCCGTGCGTGCCGATCGTGGCCTTGAAATGCTGCTGGTAGCGGAAGTCGATCAGCGTATTGAGACCGTTGACGGCCTCGACCCAGACATCGCCGCCGCGGCCGCCATCGCCGCCATCCGGCCCGCCGAATTCGATGAATTTCTCGCGGCGGAAGGAGACGCTGCCTGCGCCACCGTCGCCTGACTTGATATAGACCTTTGCTTCATCGAGAAATTTCATCTTACGTCCGTCACCCGGTGTCGGCGCATATCCCTTCGGATCGAATGGGATTCACAAAAGCCTATGCGCTCTTTTCAATGTCTGCCGCGCCTCACGCATCCAAAAGACGCATCGGGCGGCTGCTTGCCCGTCATGTTGCCTTCGATATAGGCGCTTCAGGCTTAGGTCAAAGAATATCGTGCGGTTCCAGTGCCATAAAGGGGCGGAACTGCACGATTGGCATGAAGGTCATCGCCGATTTGATCGGCGATGACCTGATTTTCATGGCCTTAGGCCGCTTGCGAGAGCCGCAGCGCGCCCGGCTTCAGCATGGTTTCGATATGCGGAACCATGGTGTTGCGGGCAAAGCTGTAGATCTCCGAGCAACCGGTGATCTCGAAGCCGAGCTTCTGCTGCAGCTTCAAGGATGCCGGGTTGTCGGCGAAGGCGCCGGAATGGACGGCGACTTCGGGCATGCGGCGGGCAAAACGCTCGAGCGCAGCCTTGACCGCTCCGGTCATGATGCCTTGCCGCCAGTAGAAGCGGTTCAGCCAGTAACCGAGGTGCCAGCGGCCGTGGCGGAGCTCGATGCCGACGCAGCCGATATGGGCATCATCCCGCTCGGTGATGGCGAGCTGCCAATCGAGCCCGAGGCCGGAGGTGTGCTGGATCAGCCAATCCAGCGCATCTTGCCGGTCATAGGGCGCGGGGACGCGGGCCAGCATGCGGGTGACGGCGAAATCCGAAAGCGATTCCGCAATCATATCGGCGTCGCTGAGCCGGTGCGGGCGCAGCGTCAGTCGGCCGGTCTGGATGACCGGCGTCGGCCCGGGCATCAGGATGCGGGCATCGCGGCGGGTGAGGGCGAGAGCGTTCATCTCATGCCTCCCCAGCTGCGCAGCGAGATCCAGGTCTTGCGATCGAGCCTGTACCATTCGACCGGAACGGTGCTGCCGAGCGCCAGCGAAGCGGCGAGGCCGGATCCCTGGAACTGGAAGCCGCACTTCTGGACGACGCGCCGCGAGGCGACGTTCGTCACCCGGCAGCGGGCATCGATCTGGGCGACGTTTTCACGCGTGCGGAAGACCATGTCGATAAGGGCATGGGCCGCTTCCGTGGTGTAGCCCTGGTTCCAATAGGGTTCGCCCAGCCAGTAACCGATCTCGACGGTATTCGGATCGCTCGTGGGTTCGACCCCGCAGCAACCGAGAAAAGCGCCGTTGTCGGCTTTGGTAATGGCATAGACGCACTTGCCAATCTCGCCAAGCTTCGTGCGTCGCACGAAATCGGCGGCATCGGCGTTCGTATACGGGTGCGGCATACGCGATACCATTGTGGCGACATTGGCGTTGTTGGCGAGATGGGCAAGGGCGTCGATGTCTTCTTCGTGGGGCGCGCGCAGAACGAGCCTTTCCGACAGTAAGACAGGGCAATCGGTCCTTAACCGCTCCGGCCTCAGCCGTTCTTCGGGAGACCTCGATTGGTCTTCCCTTAACAATTCGCCTTGCATGGTTCAGTCCTCCTTGGTTGAGGGTCAAGAAAAAGGGGAGATGGCGCCCCATCTCCCCTGTTTTCTGGACTGAACCTGGTGCGGTCAGCCGGGTCGATGAGACGCCGGCTGTTTTAGAGCGCTACCGGCTTATTCCGCTGCTTCCGCTTTCGGCATTACAGACACGTACACGCGGCCATTGGCCTTCGTACGGTAGTTCACGTTGCCCGCCGTAAGCGCAAAAATCGTGTGATCCTTGCCGAGGCCAACGTTGGAACCCGGGTGCCACTGCGTGCCGCGCTGACGCACGATAATGTTGCCTGCGATGACGGCTTCGCCGCCGAACTTCTTCACGCCAAGGCGCTTGGATTCGGAATCGCGACCGTTGCGCGAGGAACCGCCAGCTTTTTTGTGTGCCATTGGAGTTCTCCTTTAAACCTTGATCCCGTTACTTACTTTGCAGCCACGATGTCCGTGATGCGGACGACCGTGTGATGCTGGCGATGGCCGCGCGAACGCTTCGAGTTCTGACGGCGGCGCTTCTTGAAGGCGATGACCTTCTTGCCGCGGTTGTGCTCGACCACTTCGGCCTTGACGGAAGCGCCCTTGACGAAGGGAGCACCAATCGCAGCGTCGGCGCCTTCGCCGATAACGAGGACTTCGGTGAATTCTACGGTGCCGCCGGCGGTGACTTCGAGCTTCTCGATGGTCAGCACGTCGTTGGCTGCCACACGGTACTGCTTACCGCCGGTCTTGATGACTGCGAACATTTTTTGTCCTTTCATGTTCGTTCCGGCTCTCTCGCCTTAAAGGACGAGCGGCCGTCTTTTTATCAGTCGAAATATAGCAGGAATTCCAAAGGCTTGGAGCCTTGTAAAAGATCTGCCGGTGAAGCCCCGAGCGAGTCGAGGCGGCAAGGCGCGGACTTATCCACACCTATTGCGTCGCACGGGATATATAAGCGCCCCTGATCTGTCAAGGCAAAAGGATGAAAAGCTTTCACATTCGCCCTTGCCATCCTCTTCGACTGTCGCTATGTAGCCCCCGCGCTCAAACGCGCCGACCAGCATAACCGGAGAGGTGGCAGAGTGGTCGAATGCACCGCACTCGAAATGCGGCATACCTGCAAGGGTATCGTGGGTTCAAATCCCACCCTCTCCGCCATTCTGACCTTTGTTGCAGGCCATATCAATCAAGCTGTTTCACTAACAAACAGCCGAAAAACCCCTCAACCCTCCGGAAACCGATAGACAACATCGGCAAACGACCCAATCGGAAACACGTAGAAGAATTTCAGGTTGGCGGATGATTCGTTACGGATGGCGTGTTCGGCGTTGCCGGGGATGAAGATTGTGGTGCCGGCCTTCACGACGGTTTCCTGGCCGTCGATCCGGACGATGCCGGTTCCTTCGAAGATGAAGTAGATTTCCGATGGGTCGTGGCGATGCGGTTTCAGTTCGCCGCCGGGGGCGAGTTCGGCGATGCCGGCGCTCATGCTGTCGGTGGGGGTGATGTCGCTGCTGAGCAGCGTG
The DNA here is from genome assembly GCA_900468625.1 of Hyphomicrobiales bacterium. Lineage (GTDB taxonomy): Bacteria > Pseudomonadota > Alphaproteobacteria > Rhizobiales > Rhizobiaceae > Rhizobium. The sequence goes on along the minus strand of UBUL01000018.1, from coordinate 458,984 downwards.
TGCCAGGAAATGGAGCCGTGGACGGGGTCGTTCCATCCGTCGCGCGGGCGCTCTTCGGCTGTGGCGATAACGGCTTGCGATCGTTTTGTCATTTTGCCTCAAGACGGTGGTCGGCATCCGCCGAGAACGGTGTCACAACGATAACGAATGTCAATCGGCCAGCTGCCAAGTTCCGTGTCGGCCCGCTTGTGGTTCGGCGAGACCGCTACGATGAAAGAGGCTGTGCCGGTACGGCATCGCCCGCTGCCGGAGCGGGCGGCCCTCCCGCTCTTTTGTTTCGATTTTTGAGATCGTGCCGTCTAGCTCCGTCGCAGGAAATCTGCGATCAGGCTCGAGATGGTGTCCGGGGCATCTTCGAAGCAGTAATGGCCGACGCCCGGGAGGCGCTCGATGGGCGCCGACGGGAAAAGGGCGGAAAAGAGCGGCAGGAAATGCTCGGCATGCAGCGTCCTGTCGGCCTCGCCCCAGATCGCGAGCGCCGGCTTGGAGCGGATGGCAAGGTCGGCGGCCGGGCTGGGTGTTTCGAACCGGTGGGTGACGGTTGCAAAGCCCTTGGCCCAGCCGAGCGCACCGAGACACTCGGCTGCGCCGGCAAAAGGAGTGCCATAGGCATCGATCCAGGTGTCGGTGACGACGGCATTGTTTTCGAAGCCGTTGAGTTTGAGCGTGCTGAGAATGTTGAAGCCGAGATTGTTGAGCACCGGCTCCAGCGTGCCGTCGGCGTCGGCCTTGGCGATCCATTGGAACCAGGGCGATACGGCTGCATTGGCCGCGAGCCGGTCGAAAAGATCCAGCTGGCCGAAGGGCGTCGGCCCGTTTGCCGAGATGATGCGGCGGATGAGGTCGGGCTGCCGGGCGGCTAAGCCCATGCCGACGGGGCCACCGAAATCATGCATGACAAGGGTGATGTCGGTGAGGCCGAGAGCCCCAACGAAGGCTTCCAGATTGGCAACGTGGTCCTGCAGCCAATAGCTGCGTCCTTCAGGGGTTTCGCTCTTGCCGAAGCCCATGTGGTCGGGAACGACGACGCGGTGCGTGCGGCTCAGCGTCAAGATGAGATGGCGAAAGAGGTAGCCCCAGGTGGGTTCGCCATGCAGGCATAGAACGACTTCGCCGTCGCGGGGTCCTTCGTCGACGTAGTGCATGCGAAAGCCCGGTGCGTCGGTGAAATGCGGAGCGAAGGGGAATGTACCGGCAAATGTCGCATCAGAGGGAATCATGCGCCTTCTCCTAATGTGGTTTTAGTTTGCAACCATGATTCCAATATCTCTTGTGGTTTTAATTTGCAACCGATATGTTGCAAGTGTGCTGCAGGTGCTTATCCGCGCCTGCTGCGATACGGATATATGAAGGCAAGCGAAGGCAGGGCGGCATGGCCAAGAGAATAAGCCACAGAGATTCGATGTGCGGCGTAGCGCGGCCGCTGGATGCGATCGGCGACTGGTGGTCGCTCTTGATCATCCGCGATGCCTTTGATGGCTTGCGCCGGTTTGGCGAATTTCAGAAAAGTCTCGGGCTTGCCAAGAACATCCTTTCGGCCCGGCTGCGCAATCTCGTCGCTCACGGCATCATGGATACCGTGCCGGCATCCGATGGCGGCCCCTATCAGGAATATGTGCTCACGCAGAAGGGGCAGGGGCTGTTTCCGCTGCTGGTCGCGCTTCGCCAATGGGGCGAAGATTTCTTCTTCGAGCCGGGTGAGCCGCATGTGACGCTGGTCGACAGGGTGACGAACATGCCGGTGCGAAGGCTGGAGCTGCGAGCGCAGGATGGGCGCATGCTTATGGCCGAGGATACGGTGATCGTGATGCCGACGGAAAACACGCGCAAGTAATTTAGCCGGCGATCTTTTTGACTCTTCGGCCGAGTCTACCCAGCGACCGGACCGCTCCGGCGCAGGAGCGACAGGAAGAGAAGCGGGGATCAGCGTCGTCAGGATGATGCCGGTATTTAAGGCGTGAACGGCAGGCGGGTGTGAACAACAGTTCGGTCACGGCCGAACTGTTTCGGGCGTCGCATCGGCTACACTGAGACTCTCAAAGGAGAGTTTGCAATGTTGACGAACACAGCCGAATTCAACGCAGCCGAGAGCGATCGCGGCCATATCGAAATCAAGCCCAGCGTGCTTTATGTCGGCACTCCTGTCGTGCTGATCAGCAGCCTCAACCCCGACGGTACGACGAATATTTCGCCGATGTCTTCGGTTTGGGCTCTATATGACCGGGTCGTCCTGGGCCTGACCTCGACCAGCAAAGGGCGGGAAAACCTTTTGCGCGAGCGGCAGCTCGTTTTGAATTTTCCATCGCCGGAGCTGTGGCCGAAGATCGAGGCGATCGCGCCGACGACGGGGCGCGACCCCGTTCCCCCGCACAAGGAAAAAATCGGCTATCGTTTCGAGGCTGACAAGTTCGATGCGGCCGGCTTCACGCCGCAGGCCTCGAATTTCGTACGGCCGCTGCGCATCGCCGAATGCCCGATCCAATTCGAGGCGGAAGTGGTGGCGGCGCATTCTCCCGGTGCGGAATGGCCCGCGGAGCGCGCCGAAGCCTTCTCCATCGTCGAGGCGAAGGTCATCCGCGTGCACGCGCACAGGGATATCGTCATCGCCGGCACCAATCATATCGATACCAGCAGGTGGAGCCCGCTGCTTTACGTGTTCCGGCACTATTTCGGCACGGGGCCGGATCTCGGCCGCACCTTCAAGGCCGAGAGATGATTCGATTTCCGGGTGGGCTCCTCGGGCGATCATGCCTCATCTGCCGGTTTCGGCTCCGCTTGTTCGATTCCAGGCCTGCTTCGAACAGCGTCCCCCTTGGTCGTTGGCGCGGTGGACGAAAAGTTTTGGTCAGGTTCGGATGGCTCTTAGCCGTAGCTGAAGGCGAACAGGGGCGGCTGCAGGGTGTGCTGCGCCCGGCAAGCCCTCGCGATGCGGTCCCATTTGGAAACAGCCCGGATAAGCCGACAACGGCCGGCAATGCCATGACCGGAGGAGGGGCCATGGCATGGCCGGCTGCGCCGGGGATCAGTTCGAGGATTCGTCCGGATCCGGCTCCGACTCCTTGACCTTGCCGAAGAGGGTCTTCAGCGCGCTGGTCTTGGCTTTCACCGCCTTGTTGGCCTTGATTGCGCGCGTGGCGGCCTTGGCCTGCTCCAGCATCATCTCGATCTGGATTTGCTGGATTTCGGTCAGTCGCTCCCATTGGCGATTGAGGAGGTGATCGACTTTTTCATGCAGGTGGCGGATTTCCAGTTCGGCCTTCAGGTTGACCTTATAGTCGTTTAGGGCGCGCAGGCGATCCTTCTCTTCCTGGCGGCGCTGGCTCATCATGATGATCGGCGCCTGCAGCGCCGCAATCGTCGAGAGCACCAGGTTCAGCAGGATGAACGGATAGGCGTCGAAGGCTTGCTTGTCGCCCATGATGAGATTGATGGCCATCCAGACGGCGAGAAACAGACAGAAGGAGATGATGAAGGTCCAGCTGCCGCCGAAGGAGGCGACGCCATCGGCCATCCGGTCGCCGATGGAGCGGTTGTCCTCATAGTCCTCTTCGATATTCTCGGCGAGCGTATCATGGGTCTTCAGGCTTTCGACGACCTCGTCCTCGAGATTTGAAAGCTCGCCGCGCTCCACCGTCAGCAGCTCGGCGATATATTGGGCGCGATAGTCGTCCATGACCTTGCGGCTGACATAATCGTCGGCGCGCAGCTCGGGATGCTTCAGCCGAATGAAGTCCGCAAGTGACGGGCGGAGGTCGTCGACGTGGACCGCGTCCTTCTTCTTCAGCACCTGGCCGGTAATGGCGTCGATAAGCTTGACGGACTTGGCCTTCGCCTGAGCGAGACTCTTGGTATAATCGTCCATCTCCACCACGGTTGGGCTCTCGCCCTCGCCCGCGTCGAAATCGACTATGCCTTCCGCCGGATCAAAGGTCTTCGTTTCAGTCATATAGGGGGCCTTCTTTGACGTTTTCTCGCTCATCTATCCAATAATGGGAACAGGAATGTGACTGTTAGAAGACTGCTGGAAACGCAGCCGGCGTAAACCGCCGCCCCGCACTCGCAATCTTTTCCTTTCATCTGCGCCTGACCGATTCTTAGCGCTATTATCCTAAGTAACAGCAAATGAAACGCGCTGTTCCCGCGTTCTTCCGTGACGCCTGGGCTGTCAAGCCTCGGAAACAACCGCACCGTGCGATCCGGCAAGCGTTTTGGAGCGCCCGGCGTGTTTCCGCAGGAGTTTCTATCGGTTCAATCAGATTTCGAGTTTTCGTCCTCTTGACCAAAGGCGGCCGACTTCTATTTGCTGCGCTGCAACAGACATTCGCCAGCGCGAATTAACTTAAAGTTTCAAAGGATTAAATCGAATCAACAGGATGTTGGGCCTGTTGCCAAGGGTTTTGCAACTGTGCGGAAAGGATAGCTATGCACAATCCCCCGGCAAATGACTTGGAGTCCATCGCCCGGCAGGGCGGCCGCTTCAAGCGCATGGCTGTCAGGATACCGACTTACCTGACCGATCTCAAAGAGAATCCGGCCTGGTTGCCCATGTTCCTGTTGGCCAGGACCTTGCCGTTTCGGCGGATCCATTGGCTTGCCACCAAGCGAACCGTCAGGTTCCCCGTTTCCGGCGCCTCGATGTTTACCGGCGTCGAGCGCAGCGCCGTCGTCGATGCCTTGCGGACGGATGGCATCTATCCGAACCTGATGCTGCCGGATCACATTCATCAGGAGATCGCCGAATTCGCCGGAAATACCGGCTGCTACGGCAATTTCAACAGGAAGCTCGAATTCGCCGCGAGCGAACACAGGGAAGCCGAGGCGCGTTTCGGACGGTCGATCCTCAGTGGCCACTTCTTCGAACGCTCGCTCGATTGCCCTGCCGTCATGGCCGTCCAACGAGACCCACTCCTGATCGACGTTGCCCGGCAATATCTCGGCGGACAGGCGAAGGTGATCACGACCCGCATCTGGTGGAGCTTTCCCACCCAGGCATCCGAAGCCGACAGAAGCCTTGCCTCCCTCGACAAATATCACTTTGATCTCGACGACTGGCGGATGCTGAAGTTCTTCTTCAATCTGGTCGATGTGGACGAGGGCACCGGGCCGCACGTCTTCATCAAGGGAAGCCACAGGCGCCGGCGGGTTCGGCATCAGCTGACATTGCTTGTCGGGCATCCGGCAACCGAGGTGCACGATTATTATGGCGTGGCGAATGCGCTGACGCTGACCGGCAAGGCTGGATCCGGCTTCGTCGAGGATCCCTTCGGCTTCCATATGGGCACCGTGCCGACGCAAAAGCCGCGGCTGATGATGGAAGTCGGCTTCGGTGTCTCCAAGCCTTCACGCCGCCGCTTCCACGGCGAACCCGTTCTTCGCTGAAGCATGCCCCGCAAATTGCGCAGCAGTTTTGCGACAGCGACAGCGCAGGAATTACGCAGCAGCTTGGCATCGGGGAGCGCCACTCGCAATTGGTGCTCCCCTCCGGCCGATCTCAGGCTGAGCGAGCGAACCACCTGGCGATCAGGTGATCGAGCGCGATGCGTCCAGGCCCGCCAGCCATGATCACCAGAAAGCAGGTCGCCCATGTGCCATGCGTCGGCCAGGCATCGGGATAGACGAAGATCTCGATGACCACAGTCATGCCAAGCAGCGCCAGCGCCGAGAGCCGGCTTGCGAAGCCGATGACGAGCAAAAAGGGAAAGAAATGCTCGCTGAAGGCGGCGATATGGGCGGCGATCCAGGGATCGACCAGCGGCAGCTTGTATTCCGTCTGGAAGAGATAGACGGCATTGTCGGTTACATGCCAGCCATCGACCTTCGTCTGGCCGGACTGCCAGAAGACGGCGGCGATCGACACTCGCGCGACGAGTGCGATCAGATCATGCGGGATGCGGCCGAGAAGCTTCAGGCTGCCATAGAGCCTTCGGGGCATGGATTGGCGCTCGGCCGGAGCGGCCGTCATCATCTGGTTCTGCATGTCGGTTCTCCCTGGAGCATGATGCCTAAGTGCGAAGGGATTTCGGACGACATCATGCTCTACCCCTTGATTTCAGGGCGGATTCAGATTTCGGGTCGTTTCGGCCTGAAATCATCCGCCTCCAGCGTTCAGCGAATGGCCATGAAAGCACCCGCCGTGAACGCGCGGGCGAGATTGGCGGAAAGATCGAAATCCGGAGCTTCGGCAAGAGCCGCCTCGAAGGCGCGGCCAAGAGCGGCACCGGCAAATAGCTGCTCCAGGAAGGCGGCCCCGCCTGGCGGCAGGCCATGCACCTCGACGACCATGTGCGGGCGGACGACGAGAGCGTCCTCGCCCGACCAATCGGCAATATCCGCAAGCTCGATTTCGCCGGTGTTCATCGCCCAGATGGTGATGACCGGGTGGGCGCAACGTATGATGCTGGCGGAGGGATGCGGCACGAAAGCCAGTTCCGCCAGACCCGCCGGTTCGACGGTCGCCAACAAGGCTGCATCGAGCGGCATCGCATCAGCGGCGTGATAGGCCCGCCCCCGTGCGACTTCCAATCGCATGACATCAGGCAGATAGGGGATTTCCCGTGCCGGCTCGAAAGTCTCGACGAAATCGGGGAGGTCATCGCCATAGGCAAGCAACAGGGGCGATCGCGGGGGATGCAGCCGGATGAATTCATGCGCCATGGCCGCGAAGAATTCCTCACCGACGATCCTTTCTGCTGCCGGAAAGCGCGAGGCGAGCGCGCCGATCAGGCCGATGGCGACATTGTTGCGATAGACGCCGAAGCGTCGTGCAGGCTTCGGGCCGTTCCAGGCCATCAGCCCTTCGGGTATGGCGAGGCCTATATCGATGAGGGCTGCGGCGAACTGACTTTGTATGGCGAGAGACATTATGTTCTCCTCAGGCTGCCCGACGTGCGGCGGCGCGCTTCATAATAGCCTCGGCGGCTTCGGCCTCTGCTCTCAGAACCGTCCATTCCGGCACGTCGTTGTCCCATTCGATCAGGCTGGCGATCGGCCCGGTCCGACCGATCAGCTCCTCATATAGCGTCCAGACCGGATCCTTGACCGGCGTGTCATGGCTGTCGATCAAAAGCGGTGCTCCTGAATCGTCGATGGTCTCACAATGGCCGCTCAGATGGATCTCGCGCACCCATTGCACCGGGAAGCGCTCGATATAGGCGCGTGCGTCCATGTGATGATTGGTGGCGGCGACGAAGACATTGTTGACGTCGAGCAGCAGACCGCAACCGGTGCGGCGGACGACGTCGGCGAGAAATTCCGTCTCCTCGATCGTGCTTTCCTCGAAGAGCAGATAGGTAGCCGGATTCTCCAATAGCATCTGGCGGTCGAGCAGTGCCTGAACCTCATCGATGTGAGCGCAGACCTGCCTGAGCGTCGCCTCGGTATAGGGCAGGGGCAGGAGGTCGTTGAGGAAAGTGGTGTCATGGCTCGACCAGGCGAGATGTTCCGAAAAGCTCTCGGGCTCATAACGATCGCAGACGATCTTCAGGCGGGCGAGGTGATCGGCATCGAGCGGCTGCATCGAGCCGATGGAAAGGCCGACACCGTGGATGGACAGGGCATAATCCTCACGCAGCCTGCCGAGCCGCGCATGCGGCGGACCGCCGGCGCCCATATAGTTTTCGGCATGGATTTCGAAGAAGCCGATGGGCTGGCTTTCGGCATCGATCGCAGAAAAATGCTCCGGCTTGAAGCCGACGCCTGCACGGCGGGGAAGTTCCGACGGTTTCATTGCGGCCTCCGGGTGAGAGCAATTCCGGCAAATGCGCGAAGCGGTTTTGCGTCCGGACTTACTTGAAAATAAAGAGATCGAGCGTTTCCGCGATTCCCTTTGAGACGAAAATGCTCTGGGGTCATTCCGCTCGAAGTGTAGGCGGCGCCTGTGAAAGGATGCGCCGCCCACGCGTTCGCGCTGCCTGTCAGACCGGTGCCGGCCCCTGTGCCAGGGTTCCATGGCCGTTCGGCGTCTTGATCGTCTCGCAGGTCCCGGCGGGAACCAGCTTCCACGAGTTACGCTGGTAATCGACCTTCGACGTGCCGGCGCAGGTCGTGCCGGGGCCGGCGGCGCAATCGTTCTGGCCTTTGAGGGCGACGCCGTAGCATTTTTCCTTGGCGTCTGCGGCCGAGGCGGTCGTTGCGCCGGCAGCCAGCGTCACCGCGGCGGCAACCGATGCGGCCAGGGCGAGTGCGGACATCTTGCTCATGACAAACTCCTTGCGAGCGATGATTGACAACGGATCCGGTTTCCGATCAGGCCGGGGTCAGCGAGCCATGGCCATTCGGGGTCTTCATGGAGGTGCAGGTGCCGGTCGGGACGAGCTTGAAGGACATCTTGTCGTAGCTCATGGTCGACTTGCCGGCGCAATCATGCTTGCCGGCCGCGCAGTCGTTCTGGCCCTTAAGGGCGACGCCGTAGCACTTTTCCTTGGTATCGGCGGCCGATGCCGGGACGGCGACGGATGCAAGTGCGGATGCGATCGAGCCTGCGATAGCCAGGGTGATGATGCTGTTCTTCATGGATCTGTCTCCTAGATGGATGCGAGCCATCATTGGCTTGCATCAGGGTCTACGGAGCGTGTCGGCCCGATGTTACAGCCGCATCGAAATTTTTTTCGAGACGATGCCGATTTTAGTGCGCCGGCTATCTGCCTCGAATGCGGTCATGCGAATGCGTCATGGCGGCGTGTCCGATCTGCGTAAGGCGGAAGGCGCAAGAGGCCGGCGGTTGCCGGTGGCAACGAAATGGCTTGAAAAATAAGTGCCGTTGCCGGTAACGAAAGCCTGCGGTCTTGCGTAGAGGAGATGTCGGATGAATCATTCGGCACGTGAAGAGGAATGGGCAGTCTGGATGCGCGCCGCGATTGCCGGCGATGCGCAGGCCTACCACCGTTTCCTGTCCGCGGTGACGCCGCATCTGCGCGCCATGGCGAAAAGGCGCTGCGATCAGCTGGGGGCGCCGGCGAGCGAGGCCGAGGACGTGGTGCAGGAGGTGCTGCTGGCCGTCCATCTCAAGCGCGGTACGTGGGATTCATCGCGTCCGATCGGACCCTGGCTGTCGACGATCGTGCGCAACAAGCTGATCGACAGCCTCAGGCGGCGTGGACGACATATGAGTGTGCCGATCGACGATGTGATCGATTTTCTGGAGGCGGAAGAGCATACTGATCCCCTGGATCGGTTCGATGTCGATCGTATGCTGGAGCTGCTGAAAGATCCGCAGAAAACGATCGTACGCTCGATTTCCGTCGAAGGCAGCAGTGTCCGGGAAACGGCGGACAGGCTGAGGATGACGGAAGGGGCGGTGCGCGTGGCGCTGCACCGCGCGTTGAAGGCGCTTGCGGCTTTGTATCGGAGTGAGACCAGTGAAAACCGATGACCTCATCAATCTTCTGGCGCAGGATACGCCGGTCCGCACGCGGATCGGCAAGGCCCTGACCTTGGCGGTCATCGCGGGCATCCTGATCAGCGGCGGTCTTTTCTTCGCCATCATCGGCTTTCGCGCCGATATCGATACCGCGATGGAGACGATCCGCTTCCTGTTCAAGTTCGTCGTGACCATCGCACTTGCCGCAACGGCTTGCGCCGTCGTCTTCCGCATCGGCCGGCCCGGCGTATCGCTGCGCCTCTGGGGCTGGACGCTTCTCGCCGCACCCCTCCTGCTGCTTGCCGCCGCTGCCGCCGAAATGGCCGTCATGCCGGCCGACAGCTGGAGCGCGCGGATGATCGGGCACAATGCCCGCTTCTGCCTGACGCTCATCCCGCTGCTCTCGATCGGCCCGCTCGCCTGCTTCCTTATGGCACTGCGCCATGGTGCGCCCGAAAAACCGGGTGCGGCCGGCGCCGTCGCCGGCCTTGCCGCCAGCGGCATCGCCGCGACCTTCTACGCCTCCAACTGCACGGATGACAGCCCGCTTTTCGTCCTGCTCTGGTATCCGATCGCGATCGCCATGGTGACGGCTGCCGGCTATATCCTCGGCAAGCGCCTCCTGCGCTGGTGACGCGATCGAACCTGCCGTCGGCTGTGCGGCGAAACCGCTTCTCATACGAACGTCAGGGGCAATGACGGCGGCATCGCTTAAAAACCCATCGGCGGCACATCGATTCGAGAGCCATCATCCACTTTTGCCGCCCCCTCAAAAAATCGCACATGCATGCGTTAAAGTATTTGCATCCGCGGCAAATTCGATTATAGAGGCGCTACTTTCCCCGCAGGGGCATCCAACGCCCGGCGGCTGTTGGGAAATAGTTCAATGGTAGAACAGCGGACTCTGACTCCGTTAATCTTGGTTCGAATCCAGGTTTCCCAGCCAAATTAAGCTTCTAGGTGCAAATCGTAAAATTATAGCAGGAAATTTAGTTATTTCTCTGATTTTGCGTAGCCTTATACTGAAGCACCTCCTCGATTTTCAACGGTCTCGACCTTAACTCGGCCATAAATAGTATCTTTAGCGTGGTAGTTCGTGTAGGTGGCGAAGCTGGAGCAGGAGGCGAATATGAAGCGTTTTGTGCGATCTCTAATCAATGGAGCGCTCATATTTAGGATTTGTTCGAGGGTGGACGTCGACTCTTTTAGTTGTGTAGCGTGTTGTGGCGGCTATTAATCGAGGATGGTCGTGCGAGGGTAGAAGCGCGGATAGAGAATAATCTCGGTATTTTACGCAGCGATCGTACGGTTAAGTTGCGTGATGCCATGAGGTGGATTGGGCGTATTGGTTTTGCCTAGTGGACTCAACCGATCGTGAAAACCGAACTCAAGTATTGTATCAGGAAAGTAGACTACGGATGAAAAAAGCGCTCATCACCGGTGTAACGGGTCAAGACGGCTCTTATCTCGCATCGCTTCTGTTGGAAAAAGGCTATGAGGTGCATGGTATCAAGAGGCGATCTTCGATCTTTAATACGGATCGTATTGATCACCTCTATCAGGATCCCCATGATCAGGATCGTCGATTTATCCTTCATTATGGTGATATGACGGACTCTTCCAGTTTGGTGCGAATCATCCAGCAGGTTCAGCCTGATGAAGTATACAATCTCGCCGCTCAGTCTCATGTGGCTGTTTCCTTCGAGGAGCCGGAATATACTGCCAATTCTGACGCTTTGGGTGCGTTGCGCATTCTCGAGGCCATTCGAATTTTGAGGCTTGAGAAAAAGACACGTTTCTATCAAGCCTCGACCTCAGAACTATACGGGTTGGTTCAAGAGATACCGCAGCGCGAGACCACGCCATTTTATCCGCGATCGCCCTACGCGGTTGCGAAGCTTTACGCTTACTGGATAACGGTCAACTATCGCGAAGCGTATGGCATATATGCATGTAATGGCATTTTGTTTAACCATGAGAGTCCGGTTCGCGGCGAAACGTTTGTCACTCGCAAGATCACGCGTGCTTTGGCTCGCATTAAGCTGGGTCTTCAGGATTGTCTTTATCTCGGTAACCTTGATGCGCGCCGCGATTGGGGTCATGCGAAAGACTATGTCGAGATGCAGTGGTTGATGCTTCAGCAGGAGCAGCCTGAAGACTTCGTAATTGCGACAGGTGTACAGTATAGCGTTCGCGAGTTTGTAGACGCGGCCGCCCGAGAAATCGGGATTATCGTAACATGGAAGGGCGAAGGTGTCGATGAGAAGGGATATGATGAAAGCGGCAAATGCATTGTATCGGTTGACCCGCGTTATTTCCGGCCGACGGAAGTAGAAACCTTGTTGGGTGATCCGAGCAAAGCGCAGCAGAAACTCGGATGGACACCGAGGATCACCTTTGAAGAACTAGTCTCCGAAATGATGCTGGAAGATATGAAGTCGGCTGAACGGGACGAACTCGTGAAGCGCCATGGCTTCTCAGCGTACGACTATCACGAGTGATCCATGCAAAAAAATGACAAGATTTATGTTGCTGGCCATCGTGGAATGGTTGGATCCGCAATTGTTAGGCAGCTTCAACGAGACGGCTATTCGAATATAGTAACGAGAACACACAATGAACTCGATCTAACGAACCAACAGTCGGTGACAGAGTTTCTCGCATCCGAGAAGCCAGATTATGTGTTCATGGCCGCCGCCAAGGTGGGTGGCATTCATGCAAACAATACCTATCGCGCCGATTTTATCTATCAGAATCTCCTGATAGAAGCGAATGTTATCGGCGCAGCTCACCAAGCAGGCGTCGACCGGATGCTCTTTCTGGGATCGAGCTGCATTTATCCCCGTGACTGCCCGCAGCCCATACGAGAAGACTATCTCCTTACTGGCTTGCTTGAAAATACAAACGAACCCTACGCGATTGCCAAAATTGCGGGGGTAAAACTCTGCGATAGCTTCAACGTGCAATACGGAACGCGTTACGTGTCGGCGATGCCTACGAATCTATATGGGCCGAATGACAATTATGATTTGAATAAGAGTCATGTCCTACCCGCACTCATCCGAAAGGCTCACGAGGCAAAGATGCGTGGCGACACGCAACTCGTCGTCTGGGGCTCCGGCACACCCATGAGAGAATTTCTCTATGTCGACGATATGGCGGACGCCTGTGTTTACTTGATGGAGAAAGGGATCACTGGTGGATTATTCAATATCGGCACGGGCACCGACCTGACCATCAGGGAGCTTGCCGAAATTGTCATGGATGTCGTCGATTTCAGTGGAGAAATCGTTTTCGATCGCTCCAAGCCGGATGGAACGCCGCGCAAACTTCTCAACGTCGATCGTATAAACAAACTTGGCTGGAAGGCGAAAACATCGCTTCGCGATGGCATCGCAAAAGCCTATGCCGATTTCCGGTCTCGGAGTGTCGATTCTTGATATGACTGCAGCACTCGTCACCGTCGCTGTTCCATCTTTCAATCAAGGAAAATTTTTGGAGCATGCACTAAGCTCAATCTTCGAGCAGGGTTTGCCGGTAGAAGTATTTGTGCTCGACGGAGGGTCAACCGACAATTCGCTAGATGTTATCCGTCGATGGGAACATCGACTTGCGGGATGGCGAAGTCATGGTGATCGCGGGCAGGCGGCGGCTATCAACGAGGGGATTGCGAAAGGAAGCGCACCATTTGTCTGCTGGCTCAACAGCGATGACTGGTTCCTTGCCGGCGGACTGCGTACGCTTTTGGACGCTTTGAACAACGAGCCAGCCGCGCCGGCGGTCTATGGTCGAGCCTGGAATGTCAAAGAAAAAAGCGGTTCGAAGCGACCTATTTGGACCGAGCCGTTCTCGGTGGAGCGAATGGCAGTGCGCTGTATCGTTTCGCAACCCGCAACTCTGATAAGGCGCTGCTCCTGGGAAGGTGTGAACGGTCTCGACGAAAATCTCCATATGGTTATGGATTACGATCTGTGGTGGAGGCTCTACGCCTTCGATGGACCATTATGTTACGTCGATAAATTCATAGCGGTTAATCGGGAACATGAACTCACAAAAACCAGCTCGCAAAGGCGGCGTCACTACCGGGAAGCCATAACTACTGTCAAAAAGCACTATGGCCGAGTACCTCTGAAGTGGTGGCTCGTTCAGCCATATGCCGTCTGGTACAAGGGCCTGCTCAATGCTGTGGAGCGGTGAATGTAGGCGAGATTCAAGCTTGAAATTGCGCCAAACACAAGCGCGGCTTTTTTCTGGGGAGAGTGAATACGGAATTCGCCCCACTTGCCGAAATGGAATCGAGAAATGAAATTTTCATTCATCATACCAGTTTATAATACTGGCAGCTTGCTAGAGAAATGTATCGAATCCATCACAGCTAGCAGTTTTTCCGACTACGAGATTATTGTCATTAATGATGGCTCAACGGATGATTCTGCGGCGATAATCGACAAATTGACGCGGCGGTTTTCCGTTATTCGGTTGATCAACCAAGCGAATAGCGGGCAAGGAGCCGCGAGAAACGCAGGCGTTAGGGCTGCGCAGGGCGAATATGTTTGGTTCGTAGACAGCGACGACTGGTTGCTCGATGGCGCTGTTCCGCGTGTAGCGAAGGTGTCAGCAGCATATTCTCCAGATGTAATTGTTCTGAACTACGTCATCGCATTCGATGATGGTCGTTACGTTCCGCAGTCCCATATTGCCTCGGCGCTGCTTGGGAAGGTCATAAAGCCTTCCGCAACGGAAAATGTATTCGCCTCCGTATCCTGCTGGAATACGCCCCCTTGGCGCTTGATCTGTAAGAGGCAGTTGCTTCTCGATCACGATATAGTATTCGCTGAGGGTGTCTTCTACGAGGATCACCCGTTCGCGATCCATCTGATGCTCTTAGCGGAGCGGGTTTTCATTTATCCCCCGGTCTCCTATGCTTATTTTCAGCGTCGAGGTTCGACCACGAACGCCAACGATCGCAAGGCATTCGATTTTCTGACAGTTCGCCAGCTATCCATCGACCTATTTAAGCGTTTTGGTAAATTTGAGGAGTTTAGCGAGCTGGTCTCCTCCTATGTCTCGCCCCGCAACTTTTATGAAGCGCACGTCGCCGAGCCATTTCGCCAGGAGTTTATCGAGCGTCTGGGAAAACTTATCACCCCCGAAGATCTGGCCCTGCTTGAAAAGGTAGGCGATCCGGTTCGCATAGATTTCGTTCGAGGCGCTATAGTTGGTCGTTTGCCGAAGTCCGAGAAGGCCACGGTGCGCGGCGTCAAGCTTTTGATGTCGGCCAAGGGGCGCACTCGTCTGCGTATCGCTTTCAGGGCTCGCATAATTACGTCGTTACGCCATTTTATGCGCAAAGCACGGTCGTTTGGGACGAGGGCGCGTCAGGTTATCGAAGCCGGTCATGTTCCCGCTCTAAATTACCGTTTGGGGGTTGGTTCCAGACTTGAGCATGCTCGGGTCGATGTCCGCCTTCAGTCCGAGGACCGCGACTATTTGGTAGTCGGAAGTCACAGTCTCGTTGGTGGAAGCTATATTTTTGAACGAGGCGTTGGCACCATCTCGATCGGTAATTTCAGTTCTATTGGGCACGGAACAATGATGATCTGTACCCAGCCGGAAGGCATTAAAATAGGCAATCAAGTTCTGATTTCCTGGGATGTGACCATCATCGATAGCAATTCCCATCCTCTCGATCCAGAATTAAGGGCCAGTGATGCGTTAGACTGGTTGTCGGGCGTGGAGACGGGCCAATATGGCGCGTTCAAAGACTGGAATGATGTGGCGGCCGCGCCGATCATCATCGAAGATCGTGCATGGATCGGATTTGGTGCGACGATCATGAAGGGCGTTACAATCGGTCGAGGCGCTGTTGTCGCTTCGAAATCAGTTGTAACAAAGGATGTTGCCCCTTTCACCATTGTCGGAGGGAATCCTGCGGCTTTTATTTCTTACGTGCCGCGCGGTGATTGGAATTGGGAAGATACGCTGGCGGCGGCGCATGGTGACCCAGCAATGCGGGACACGCTGAAGCACAGCTACATACACAAAGATTACGCCGACACGCTCAAACGGTACCGTTATAGTGAGGAGTTTCGGGAGGTGGTGCGGATAATCGCTGATCGGCATGAACAACCTGCCAGCATATTGGATGTGGGCGCTGGGAATGGTGTGTGCGCTGTTGCCTTTGCGCTTGAAAAGTATCAGGTCGTTGCTATCGAGCCAGGAGAAGGTCCGATAGGTGGTATCGATGCAGTAGAGACAATGGCCGGGCACGGCGCTTGGATTGATCCAACGATATTCGGCAGGTTAAGCTGGGAAAGAGCTGACATTCTTACATATCAGACAGAAAAACGCTTCGATGTAATTTTATGTCGCCAGGCCCTGCATCATTTTTCCAATCCTTACCTTGCCGTTCAAAACATCTTCGATCTGCTCAAACCCGGCGGAACAGCACTTTTTGTACGCGAGCACGTTGTTTTTGATAGTGATGACAAGGAAGCATTTTTGAAAAGCCACCCGTTTCAAAAATTCTACGGTGGTGAGAATGCATACTCCGTGGAAGAGTATACTGATTTCATCCAAAAGAGTGGCTTGATAATTGAGAAAGTGCTCAAATTTGGTGATAGCCCGATTAATTACGAGCCACATTCTCGTAAAATTGCTCAAGATTTGGATGAGCGCGCCGTCGCCGGGCGACCCTATACTTTTGTTGCAGCCAAACCTGGACGGTCGATATGAAGACGTTGATCGTAGGCGCGCGTGGCTTTATAGGCTCGCACTTGAAGGATTTTATGGCCAACTTCGGTGACGTTGTGACGGTGAGCTTGTCGTCGCTTAAAAGTGGTGATCGGAAGACGGAACTCACACAACTATTTGCACGTATTCAGCCGGATGTTTGCGTAAACTGTTCAGGCGCGGCCCATGTACCAAGTTCATTTAGCAATCCTCTGCACGATTTCGAGATGAACACGGCGAGCGTGTATGAAATGCTGGCTGCGATAAGAGAGAAAAGCCCCGCGACCCGGTTCGTTCATTTGTCCAGTGCGGCAGTCTATGGAAGCCCGGTCACACTTCCTATCGGCGAAGGCGCGATGCTGAGACCCGTGTCGCCCTACGGCTACCATAAATTAGCGGCCGAACATTTTTGCCAAGAGTTCTCCAATATCTATGGCGTCAGAACAGTATCGTTGCGGATTTTTTCCGCCTATGGGCCTGGTCTACGAAAACAGCTTCTTTGGGACACCTATTGTAAGTGGCGGAATTCCACCGAAGTCAAACTATTCGGCACGGGCAATGAGACGCGGGACTTCATCTTCATCGACGATGTCTGCGAAGCCATACGGGTGGTGGTGAAGAGAGCCGAGTTTTGCGGCGAGAGTATCAATATTGCGAGCGGAACGGCCATCTCGATTCGTGAAATTGTCACATTGCTGTTGAAGGAACTGGGGGGCACGCATCAGGCCAATTTCCTGGGTCAAAAACGTGAGGGCGATCCCGATTCTTGGTGTGCCGACATCGCAGCACTGAAAGCCTTAGGCTTCGAGAACGGAACATCGATTATTGATGGTATCAAGGCGACGGCCCAATGGCTAAAAGAACAAGAATAATTATCCCATTCAACTATGATGAGGGTTGGACCGGAGGGAATTATTATATTTCCAATCTGGTTTCAGCGCTGAATAGTATTCCGGCAATCCGACAGCCGGAAGTTTATATCTTAAGTCACAACCGCGCGTCTTTCGATTTTATCGCGCAGACATCCGTCTATCCAAGGTTGCGCTGGATTTCATCGTTAATGATAGGCGATATCGATGGTGGTCTATTCAAAAGATTGCGAATTTTGTCGAAATTATTACCGCGTTTCGTCAAGAAAAAGATCTCATATGACGCCATTTTTCCATTCCCGATCGATACCAAAGAGAGACACAAGACTATTTGTTGGATCCCCGATTTTCAAGAAAGAGCGCTTCCGCATCTCTTCTCAAAAGAGGAGCTTACATATCGCACAGAGCAACATCTATATTATATCAATAATTTTGATAATATATTATTTAGTAGTTATGCTGCAAAAGCTGATTTTGAAAGATACTATCCGGATGCGAAAAATACGAAGCATGTGATGCAATTTGCCGTGGCAAATGTTCCAGATGCGCATGACCATATCTCGGTATTGAGGCGCCTTCAGCTTCCCGGTGTGTTCTTCTACTGTCCAAACCAGTTCTGGGTGCACAAGAACCACGAGGTTGTGATCGAGGCGGTACACTTGCTGGCGCAAGAGGGAATTGAGGCCACAGTTGCTTTCTCCGGGAAGGAGCTTGATCGCCGTGATCCAATGCATGTGGCAAATTTAAAGAGCAGAGTTGCCGAGCTTGGTCTAGCAGAGCGTATAAAGTTTCTGGGCTTTATCAGTAAAGAGGAACAGTATGTTCTCATTGAACGCTCTAACGCGTTGCTGCAGCCATCGCTCTTCGAAGGATGGTCGACGGTAGTGGAAGAAGCGAAATCGAAGTCGCAGTTCGTCATCGCTTCGGATATTGCGGTTCATCGCGAACAGTTGACCGAGAATGCGCTCTTCTTCAATCCACATGATCCAAGCGATCTTGCGCGAACCATTAAGCAACGCCTCTCTAACCCCAGTGACAATACCCTGATTGATTATGCCGTACATAGGCGCCGGTTTGCCGAGAGCTTTATGAGCATCGTCACAAATGTAAGCGGAGGCGTTTGAATGTCGATTGGACTTGGTGGGAGAGGAAATCCGCTTGTCTTATTGATGCAGGCCAAACGATATCGAAGCCTGATTTACAGCCTTGTGAATCGTGATATCACGATGCGCTTCCGGCAGTCGGCGTTTAGCTTCCTCTGGCTGGTGCTGCAGCCCCTGTGTCTTCTGCTCGTTTACTCGTTTGTCTTTCAGGTCGTCATGCGCGTTCGATGGCAAGACGCCGCTTTTTCGAATGGCAATGTTCCAGTCGGGCTTATTTTGTTTACAGGATTGAGCGTTTATACCCTGCTCGCCGAAGCATTGATCCGATGCCCCGCCATTATATCAAGTAGCACATCCTATGTGAAAAAGGTAGTTTTCCCACTTGCTTTGCTGCCGATGGTTGTCGTGTTCAGCGCACTCGTGCTAGCTGCGATCGCTTTGGCTCTCGTTATACTGATATCGATTGGCTTTATTGGGTATGTGTCGATGTGGACTCCGCTGATCATCATCCCTTTGCTTGCCTTAGCCTGCATGGCGCTCGGCATCGGGTGGTACATGGCAGCCTTAGGTGTTTATTTTAGGGATATCAATCAGATAACACCTTTCTTGAGTACAATTTTGCTCTTCACTGCGCCTATTTGCTATCCGAAGAACATGGTACCCGAACAATTCGGTCGGATGTTGCGATTCAATCCGCTTACGGTTCCAGTCGAAACCATCCGCGCGATGATTTTCGGTGGCGATTTCAGTTTTGAAGTTCTGGGTATCTATTGCTTGGTCGCGTTGGCCATCATGGCAACGGGATATTTCTTTTTCCAGAAATTGAGGGTAGGTTTTGCAGATGTCTTATGAGACGGCGATTATCTGCCAAGGCGTGTCGAAGAGTTATGATCTCTACAATAGCAGCGCTCAGCGGCTGCGAAGTCTGATTTTCGGTGCCGGCAATGTCAAACGTTTCACCGCGTTAAAATCCCTTGATGTTGAAATAAAAAAGGGAGAGTTTTTTGGAATTATCGGACGGAATGGAAGCGGGAAGTCGACGCTTCTTCAAATGATATCGGGCATTATACCTCCAACAAGTGGGCATATTCGCGTTAATGGCCGTGTCGGCGCCATGCTGGAACTCGGTGCTGGTTTTAATCCGGAGTTTACCGGGCGAGAAAACGCACGCCTTAACGCTCAGATACTTGGTTTGTCGAATGCCGACATAACCGCAGCGATGCCTGAAATTGAAAAGTTTGCGGATATCGGAGACTTTATCGATCGTCCTGTTATGACCTATTCAAGCGGGATGTTCGTCCGCTTGGCGTTCGCTGTTCAGACCGCGATCAATCCGGATATCCTCATCATCGATGAAGCTCTTGCTGTTGGCGACATTTTTTTTCGTATGAAGTGTTATGATCGTCTTAATGCGCTCAAAGCAAACGGTACGACCGTAATCCTGGTAACGCATAGCTCGGAAGATATTATGTATTACTGTGATAGGGCCCTGCTGCTTGATCACGGCAACGTGCTTTTCTGTGGTGATCCAACCGAAGCAGTCAATCGATATTATGAGTTGGGGCATATAAGCGCCCCCGTTCAATCTAAAGAAGTGATCGCGTACATCGATCAAAACGATGGGGAAATACACATCGATGGTGCAGTGCTTCCGGTCGAATGGCCGATCGGCGGCTTTTCCAGCATGGTGCCCGGACGTCAGACAGGGGACGGTAAAATCGTTTGCATGGCTATTCGGATGCAGGATGATGCCGGTCAGGCGAAGAATGTGTTTCGTCAGGGCGATACAATGCATCTGCTTGCGGAGTATCGGGCACAAGGTGATATCGGAACACCCTGCGGAGGGTTTGTCGTGCGAACGGACAAGGGAGTGGTCGTCCATGG
The DNA here is from genome assembly GCA_900468625.1 of Hyphomicrobiales bacterium. GTDB lineage: Bacteria > Pseudomonadota > Alphaproteobacteria > Rhizobiales > Rhizobiaceae > Rhizobium. The sequence goes on along the minus strand of UBUL01000018.1, from coordinate 439,038 downwards.
ACGACATACGGCCCAAACCAACGCCGCTGTGCCGAGATCAATTCGTGATGGCGCGACTATAAGGGTCGTCCATGAACTGAAGCTCGATGTTTCAGTGGGGGAATATGTGATTGATTTAGGCTTCTCCAGTTTTCCGCCTGACGTCTATGGGAGGCAGAATGCCATTCCGGCCCTGGAACTAGAGGGAACAGCAGCGCGACACAGTGTGGTCACTGCGGCGATCAACTTTTCGGTCGTGGGAAAAACCGGCGGTGGTTACAGTGCGCAACCGTTTTACGGTCTGGCGGGCATTCCCTCGCAATCGCATCTGGCCGTGGCTGGAAAGAGCTCGGATGCCTAGTCCGTTGCGCAGGGACATGCGATTTGTTGCTCGCCTTAAGCAGAAGCTAGGAATTTCGCTCGGTCTCTTTCATCTTTACGAAGCGCGCCCATTGAACACAGTGCGGACGCGTGTTTTGCCAGTTGCTATGCAGGCAAAGTTGGCATTTTCCATCGTGACGCCTTCGTACAATCAAGGGCACTATATCCGCGAGACAATTACTAGCGTTCTTTCTCAAGATTATCCACTTATTGAATATGTCATCCAGGACTCGATCTCGACGGATCAAACAGCAGAGGTGATTGCATCTTTTAACGATCCGCGCTTGAAGGCTAGCTATGAAAAGGACACTGGGCAAGCAGATGCAATAAATCGCGGCTTTATCCGCACCAGCGGAGATATCATGGCTTATCTAAATTCCGACGATCTTCTTCTTCCGCATGCCTTAACTCAGATTGCCGCCTATTTCGAAGCCAATCCGAATGTCGATGCGCTCTATGCGGATCGAGTGATAATCGATGAGCGAAGCAACGTCATTGGTCATTGGCGGCTCCCCGCGCATAGTTTCGCGGTTACGCGCCTAGTCGACTACGTGCCGCAGGAAACTCTATTCTGGCGACGCACCCTATGGGATCGGATCGGTGGAAAAGTAGATGATAGTTTACAGTTTGCGATGGACTGGGACCTCATATTAAAATTCCAAGCAGTCGGTGCTCGCATTGACCATATTCCTGTATTCACAGGCGCTTTTAGGGTCCATGCATCGCAAAAAACGCAAGCAGCCCTTACAGTGGGAAAGAAGGAGATGCGGCGAGTTCGGAGCCGCTATACCACTCATCTTGCTCGATATTTCCTGTTCCCGCGACACATGTTCTATCTATGGCAACATATAATGCTGGACGCCCGGCCATTGGAGTAAATGAGGAGTTTAGCCGATTTTCTAGTTGATAATACTGGCAGGTATGGAATGCATGAGTTTGACGTTACAGTCGTGATCCCGACTTTCAAAGCTGAAAAGACTATCGGACACTGTTTGGAATCCGTTTTTTCCCAGCCGAGCGTGTCCACCGAGATCATCATTGTCGATGGGGGATCGCCAGACGCGACTGTATCCATCGCTCAAAGGTTTTCCGCGCCAAACCTGACAATTATTTCGGAGCCAGACCGAGGCATTTATGATGCGATCAATAAAGGTATTTCGCGTGCAAAAGGCGGATTGATCGGTGTTCTCGGGGCGGACGATGTTTATAAGCCGAACGTGCTTTCTGTAGTAAAGGAAAGCGCCTCGGGGGATCAGGGGATCGTGGCAGGTTTAACTCTGATCGACGGGCAGTTGCGGGCGGATGAACTATATCGATCCGCCGCGCTGATAAGTGGTATTCCTTTCGGTCACAATGCGATGTTCGCTTCTCGCCAAGCCTATCAAGTGGTTGGGCTGTACGATCTAACCTTTCGGATATGTGCCGATGCGGAATGGGTTCATCGCGCAATCAAATTAGGGGTTTCCTGCCGCAAGGTGGAACAGGTCTTCGTCGAGTTTGGCACTGAGGGTACTTCATCCACCAATCCGGAGGAGATCATAGCAGAAGCCTGCAGCGTCATACAATGCAACTTTCCTTTTCTCTCATTACAGGAAGCCAAATACCTTCTCTTTGCAGTGAGGGGGTGGGGGGAAACTGGTAAAATTACCGAACTTCTACAAAAATATAGCAGGGAATCTGAAATTTTTGTTCAAGCGCTGCAAGAAGCCTTTCATTCATCGATTCCGCCGGAGCAAAGAAAGTATCAGAAGAGCTATCTCGGGCATCTTCGGCGCATGATCTCAAAAGTTTTTTAACGGGACCAAATTGATTGCATGCTGTGCAAGAACTTTTGGGTTCTTATTTACTAGGAACCCGCTTATCGTACACGGTCCTACCAACGCCAGTAAACAGACTTAGATCAATGATTGTAATGCCCTTTCGAGGGGAAATTTTTCACGGATGACAATGGCTGGTAGCTTCGCAACTGGATTTGCTATCAGAGCATTGCTTAGCCATTTGGTATGCTGCGGCCAAAAATTTCTAGGTGGGATTCCCACCTATTGCGACCCCTCACGATCCCGGCCAAAAGCTAGTGTGCGGGGATGGGAAAAGTAATCTAGGTGACGCGAGCGGCATTTTTCGCTACAGAGCGTTATGCGCGTTCTTCATTTCTTCAAAACATATTGGCCTGACACATTCGGTGGTGTGGAGCGGACGATCCATGCGATTGCCAAAGGGGTCGCCAGGTACGGTGTCGAGTCCGATGTGCTTTCGCTTAGCAGGACGCCTGACGAAAACAGCCGCGAATTCGATGGGCATATGGCTCATAAGGCGAAGCTCGATTTTGAATTTGCCTCGACGGGCTTTTCTCATGAGGCTTTCGGGCGCTTCCGGGAGCTGAGCGAGAAAGCCGACATCGTTCATTATCACTTTCCCTGGCCGGTGATGGACGTCGTTCATCTCGCTTCGCGGACCGGCAAGCCCGCTGTCGTGACCTATCATTCCGATATCGTGAAGCAAAAGGTTCTGCTGCAGTTCTACAAACCGCTGATGCTGCGTTTTCTGGCCGATGTTGACCGCATCGTTGCGACCTCGCCCAATTATCTGCAGTCAAGCGATGTGTTGAGGAGGTTCCAGACGAAGACGACGGTTATTCCCTTGGGCCTGGACGAGGTGGACTATCCGAGCGTCGATGAGGCGACGCGCATGCGATGGCGTAGCCGTTTCCCTGGCCGCTTTTTCCTATTCGTCGGGGTTCTCAGATACTATAAGGGCATTCATATTTTGGTGGAAGCCGCCAGAAAAAATGGTCTGGAGGTGGTCGTCGTAGGCAGCGGTCCGATGGAGGCGGAGCTGAAGCAGTCAGCCGCGCAGGGCGTCGACAATGTTCATTTTGTCGGTGCGGTGTCAGACCAGGACAAGATCGCGCTCCTTGAGCTTTGCCAAGCTCTGGTCTTTCCCTCTCCGCTTCGGTCGGAAGCCTTCGGGTTATCGTTGGTCGAGGCGGCGATGTGCGGCAAACCCATGATTTCATGTGAAATCGGCACAGGAACGAGCTTCGTCAATCTGAACAATGAAACAGGTATTGTTGTCCCGCCCAACGATGCCGCTACCCTGTCAGATGCCATGAAGCGCCTCTGGCAGGATGAGAAGAAAGCCGCCGCAATGGGTGCTGTTGCCCGTGACCGCTATCTTGCGCATTTCACGGCAGAAAGAATGTGTGCGAGATATCATCGCCTTTATGGCGAGCTGGCTACAAAATGACAGACCGACCGAGAGAGCCCGGCGACATGCTTCATGCTCGCCTCTCCAGGCCGCGAAACGAAATGCGTGCCGCCCGCTTCGAGATGCCGGTGAGCGCCGCTCGCTGAAAACCGGAGTCAAACACCCATCGCCTCCTCCCTTCCCATCGCTGGCTTCCCCATCGCCAGATACTCTCCTTTGAGCCGCATATGGCACCAGCAGGCGAAGGCGGAGGAGGCGAAGGCTAGGCTTTCGCCGATGGCGAGGCGGTTGTTGGAGTTGCTGAGCAGGGTCAGCGAGAAGAAGAACAGGCAGGCGATATAGGCATGCCACGCGGCGCGTGGGATGATGCCTGCCTTGCGGGCGCGCCAGACGGCCCGGATGAAGATGGCGAGCATGAGGGACATGATTGCGGCGCCGAACAGGCCGTAGCGCACTAGAATTTCCAGGTAGCCATTGTGCAGCAGCGTGTATTGGACATGCGAGTAGCGCGTCTCGGCCCAGCGCTCAAGCCACCTGTTGCCCCAGCCGAAGACCGGCGCGGAGGAGAAGACCTCCCAGCTGTTGGACCAGAGCTGCAGACGTTCGTCCATCGATACCGGCGTGTTGGTGGAGCTGATCGCGCTTGAGACCACGCCGCCCATTTCATGGCCATTGGCCATGTTCTCAACCATGGAAAACGCCGCCGACACGGTCGGTCCCGCCGTCTTGTCGAGGTTGTGCCGGACGCCGTAGATGCCGGCGATCAGCACGGCAGCCGCTGCGACGATGATGATCGCGCCGCTCTTCAGGCGCAGATAGGTCAGCGTAACGAGCGCCAGCAGCGGCAGGGTGATGCCGAGCGCCAGCCAGACACCTTTCGATTTGGCGCCGTAGATGGCGATGAAACAGAGCGCGAAGATGAAGGGCGAAACGACATAGGCGAAGCGCGCGATCCGGCGGTCGCTGGATTTGTCCGTCAGGTAATGCAGCAGCCAGAACAGCGTGAAGATGATGATCATGCCGCAGGCGACGGCGCCGTGAATCTGATTGTTCATGATCAGCGGGCGGATGGTTTCGCCAGCAAAGACCTCGCGGAAATGCTGCGTTGCGACCAGCATGATGAGGACCACGGCGAAATAGGCCGCGACGATCTTCTCCATCAGCTCCTCATAAAGCAGAAAGGCGACGCCCATGATGGGGAAGAAGAAGGGGAAGGCATAAAGCCAGTCCGAGGCGCCGATATCGTGCTGCGGCGTCAGCCAGAAGGTGATGAAGAAACGCGCCATGACATAGAAGGCCCAGCCCATGCAGAGCCAGCCGATCCAGTCCGTGCGCGGCCGTATCGGTGCTTTCATATAGTAATAGAAGGCGATCAGCGAGAGGAGTGCGGTGGCGTAGCGATAGGCGTCGCTCTCGACCACGGTCGGCGAGGCGACCAGCAGCCAGAGAATGCCGCCGATGATCGCGAGCGGTTTTGTCATGCTGCTTGCAGCTTTCGGAATGCCGATTGGCTTGGCTGCAAGGTCAGCATGCGGTTTGTTCATGCGCGAGTCGTCCAATGTCGTCGTCCGCCTTCATTCACAGTCGGTTTACTTCCGGCATTCCTGGCCCTCTGACGGCACCTATGGCCGTAAAGGGGCAGGAATGCGGCAATCTTCCGATGCTGTTGCACCACTGATGCCGATTTCGCCGGATGCTTGTTAATGGGCAACTCCATCGCGCCGAACCACTTTCAAGGCCGTCAGGACGATGATCTTGAGGTCGAAGAAAAAGGAGCGCCGGCGCAGATAGTCCTCGTCCAGCGCCACCTTCTCAGGGATCGGCAATTCGTCGCGGCCGTTGACCTGCGCCCAGCCGGTCAGACCCGGCAGCAGCGCGTCGACACCGCGCTCGGTGCGCAGGGCGACAAGGTCGTGCTGGTTGAAGAGGGCCGGGCGCGGGCCGACGATGCTCATCTCGCCCTTCAGGATGCACCAGAGCTGCGGCAGCTCATCGAGGCTGGATTTGCGCAGGAAGGAGCCGATCGGCGTCAGATAGATCTTGGGGTCCTTCAGCAGATGGGTAGCAACCGCAGGCGTGTCGGTGCGCATGCTGCGGAATTTCGGCATCCGGAAGATCCTGTTTTTCCGGCCGACCCGATCCGACCAATAGAGGACGGGACCAGGCGAGGTCAGCCGCACGGCAATGGCGACGATCAGGATGGGAATGAAAAAGACGATGGTCGCGGCAAGAGCGGCGAGAAAGTCGAAAAGGCGCTTGGCGATCGTATAAAGCATCGTCTCTTGCAATTGCATCGTCGCCGGTTCGCGCGCCGATGGGGATCATCATTATCCTGTGCATCTCATATCGTGAATTTAAGCACAACCATCCGCGGCAATATTCCATACCCTTGTTCCGGGCTGATATCCCGTGCAAAGCATGTTTGCGGTAGCAATAGTGCGGAAGAGTGGAGGCAGTGCACGCATGATCCTGGTAACGGGTGCGACCGGTTTTGTCGGACAGGCTTTGTGCGCGGAGCTTTCCCGCCGGGAGATCGGCTATCGGCCGGTCAGCCGCGTGCCCCGCCCAGACTTCATCGCCATCTGGGCGATGGATCGTAACACCGATTGGTCCGATGCGCTTGCCGGCGTCGATACCGTCATGCATCTGGCAGCCCGCGTCCATGTCATGAACGAGAGCGCCGCCGATCCGCTGGCTGCATTCCGCGCCGTCAATGTCGATGCGACTGCCAATCTGGCGCGGCAGGCGGCGGCCGCTGGCGTGAAACGCTTCGTCTTCCTGAGTTCGATCAAGGTCAACGGCGAGGAGACGGCCGCGGGAAAGCCGTTCAGGGCTTCGGACGTGCCACATCCGCAAGATGCCTATGGCCGCTCGAAGCTCGAGGCGGAGGAGGCTTTGCTCGCGATATCGGCGGAAACCGGTATGGAGGTCCTCATCATCCGGCCGCCGCTCGTTTACGGTCCTGGCGTGAAAGCCAATTTCGCCAGCCTGATGAAATGGGCCGCCCGGCCGTTTCCTTGGCCATTCGGGGCGGTTCGAAACCGCAGATCGCTCGTTTATGTCGGCAATCTCGTCGATTTCATGCTGCTCTGCGCCAGCCATCCGGCTGTCGGCAATCGCGTGTTTTTGGTCAGTGACGACGAAGATCTTTCGATCGGCCAGCTGATCGCCAAACTATCCAGCGCCACAGGGCGTAAGGCTTGGATGCTGCCGGTGCCGCCGGCGCTGCTCGAAGGGATTGCCGCACTTATGGGGCGTCGGGCCGCCGCGCAACGGCTCCTAGGCTCGCTTCAGGTCGATATCGGCGAGACGCGGGCGGTCACCGGCTGGTCGCCGCCCTACTCCGTCGAAGAGGGTCTGACGGCAACGGTCGCGGGTGCAGGGACGAAGGCGCGCTGAGCGCGCCTTTCATCCTTATAGGCTCCAGACCGAATGACCTTCCAGCAGAGGGTTGCTCCGATTGAGAGCTGCCTTCACGTCGACGATGACACCGTTTTCGCTCAAGAGATCGAGGATAGTCTCTGCACCTTCTGCCAGATAGGATTTGTGGGGAACGGCAAGTACGACGGCATCGAGCTTGCCGAAGTCCTGTAACTTCCTGAGCTTTATGCCGTATTCTTCCTCAGCCTCCGAGATGCTCGCCATCGGATCGTGTACCAGCGGCTCGAGGCCGAACTGATGCAGTTCGCTTATGATGTCGGGTACGCGGCTGTTGCGCAGGTCCGGCACGTTTTCCTTGAAGGTCAGCCCGAATATCCCGATCCGCGCGCCGTTGATCGGCTTTTTCGCCGAGACCAGCATCTTGATGAGCTTTTGGGCGATGAAGGCGCCCATGCCGTCATTGATGCGGCGGCCGGAGAGGATGACTTCGGGATGATAGCCGAGCTCTTCGGCCTTGGCCGTCAGATAGTAGGGATCGACGCCGATGCAGTGGCCGCCGACCAGGCCGGGGGTGAAGGGCAGGAAGTTCCACTTCGTACGCGCCGCCTTCAGCACATCGGCGGTGCGGATGTTCATCTTCTCGAAAATGATCGAAAGCTCGTTCATTAGGGCAATATTGACGTCGCGCTGGGTGTTTTCGATCACCTTGGCGGCTTCGGCCACCTTGATGCTGGGGGCGCGGTGGATGCCGGCCTGAACGACGGCGCCATAGATCGCGGCGATCCTTTCCAGCGTTTCGGCATCGTCGCCGGCAACGACCTTCACGATGCGCTCGAACGTGTGCTCCTTGTCGCCGGGGTTGATGCGCTCCGGCGAATAGCCGACATGAAAATCCTCGCCCTGGCGCAGCCCGGAGACTTCGGCCAGCACCGGGCCGCAGACTTCTTCGGTGACGCCGGGATAGACGGTCGATTCATAGATGACGACCGAACCCTTGCGCAAAACCTTGCCGACCGTGCGCGAGGCGGAAATCATCGGCCGCAGGTCGGGCTGGCGGTTCCGGTCGATCGGCGTCGGCACGGCGACGATGAAGATATCGCGATCCCTGAGATCCTCGATTTCGCTGCTGATGCGCAGCCCGCTCGTTTGCAGCCGCTCGGCGGAAATCTCGCGGGTGTCGTCCATGCCTGCCTTCAGCGCGGCGACGCGCGAAGCCTTGATGTCGAAACCGACCACATCATGGAATTTTTCAGCAAGCGCGGTCGCGACGGGAAGACCCACATAACCCAGACCAATGACGGCAATTTTTTCGTTCACCACAACATACCTCGAACACTCCATGTGAATTAGCCCAAATCCGAAGCCGATGTCAGCGGCAATATTCGCCTTCAGGATCATTTCAGATGCAGGTCGCGTCAATGTGATGACCGGCCATCCGCTTTGCAACAGGCCTGAAACAGGGGCGTTGCGGCGGGCCGCGATGGCGGTTCAGCGAGATGGATGGGGTGCCTATCGAAACCTTCCCGTTTCGAACCTATTTATCGGGAGTGAGACTTATTTTCTCAGAAAGCGCGACTCGCGATGCGAAACAGCTATCTTAAACATCTGCGTGCCCAGCGCGAGCAGCTCGAAGCAAAGCTGGAGCTGCATATAGCGCGCTATTGTTTCGGCGACGGTGACGTGGATGATGGCACCGAGGCGGAGTTGCGACAGCGCATTCGGGAAATCTCCGACGAAATTGCGGCCCTCGAGGCCGAGGGTGGCGAATAGGGTGTCAGGCGGCGGGCTTTGAGCCGATCCAGATCAGTGTCAGCAATCCTTCAATCACCTCCGAATACGGGAAGCTGCGCGCTGGTGGCAGCGCTCTTTCTGTCCGTCGGCATGGCTTGTTTCCTTCTGCCGCCGGTTCTGGCTCTTGCCGGAATTCTCATGCATACGGGCAAGACTGAGGCGAAGCCGGCTTAGCTTTTGCCCCGTCCATTCTCGATGGTGCCAATCTTGTTCCTTTCTCCCGCCTTGCAAGTCAGCTACAGCTCTCTAAGTGTACGCGTCGGACCGGACGCGGTCTGCCGCGCGTCGGGCGGCAAAATCCTTGTAAGTTGAGGAAGGATGGTCATGGCAGGAGAAACGGTGCTTGTGGTGGGCGGAGCCGGCTATATCGGTTCGCATACGTGTCTGGATCTGGCGAACAAGGGCTTTAAGCCCGTCGTCTACGACAATTTCTCCAATGGCCACCGCGAATTCGTCAAATGGGGTCCGGCCGAAGAAGGCGATATTCGCGATCGGGCACGCCTCGATGAAGTTCTTGCCAAGCACAAGCCTGCCGCCATCTTGCATTTTGCCGCGTTGATCGAGGTCGGCGAGTCGGTCAAGGATCCCGTTTCCTTTTATGAAAACAACGTCATCGGCACATTGACCCTGCTTTCGGCGGCCCAGGCGGCAGGCGTGAATGCCTTCGTCTTTTCGTCGACCTGCGCCACCTATGGCCTGCCGCAGAGCGTGCCGCTCGACGAAAGCCACCGGCAGGTGCCGATCAATCCCTATGGCCGCACGAAATATATCGTCGAGCAGGCGCTGGCGGATTATGACCAGTATAAGGGGCTGCGCTCCGTCATCCTGCGCTATTTCAATGCTGCCGGCGCCGACTTCGAAGGGCGCATCGGCGAGTGGCATACGCCGGAAACCCATGCGATTCCGCTCGCCATCGACGCCGCCCTCGGTCGTCGCCAGGGCTTCAAGGTCTTCGGGAGCGATTATGACACGCGCGACGGCACCTGCGTGCGCGATTACATCCATGTGCTCGATCTTGCCGATGCGCATGTCCGTGCCGTGGAATATCTGCTCGATGGCGGCGATTCCGTCGCGCTCAATCTTGGCACGGGCACCGGCACGACGGTGAAGGAACTTTTGGGCACGATCGAGACTGTGTCGAACCGCCCGTTTCCCGTCGAATATGTCGGTCGCCGCGAGGGCGATTCAACCACGCTGGTCGCCAACAACGACAAGGCCCGCGATGTCCTCGGTTGGTCGCCGCAATACGATCTGACCGAGATCATTCAATCCGCTTGGAATTGGCATGCCAAATCGAACCAGCACTAGAGCCGGATGATTTTAGGTCTGTTCGGCCTAAAATCTGAATCCGCTCTAGAATCAAGGAAGTAGAGCGTGATGTCGTCCGAAAACCGCCTACACTTTTCGGCATCACGCTCTGAACGGCGTTCTTTCGTCGGCGTTGGCGGCAAACGCCCGAACGTCCTGCTGATTTCGGCCGACCAGTGGCGGGGGGATTGTCTCTCCGCCGTCGGCCATGAATGCGTGCAGACGCCGAATGTCGATGCGCTGGCGCAGGAGGGCGTGCTGTTCCGGCGGCATTATGCCGGTGCGGCGCCGTGCTCGCCGGCGCGCGCGACGCTCTATACCGGCCTTTACCAGATGAACCATCGCGTCTGCCGCAATGGTTCGCCGCTGGATGCGCGTTTCGACAATGTCGCGCTTGCGGCGCGGCGGGCAGGCTACGATCCCACGCTGTTCGGCTATACGGACACAGCACTCGATCCGCGCGGCCGTGATCCCAACGATCCGCATCTGACGACCTATGAGGGCGTGCTGCCCGGCTTTATGCCGCGGCAGCTTCTGCCGGAACACGAAAAGCAATGGCTCTCCTGGCTGCGATCGCGCGGTCATGCCGATGCCGTCAGCCGGGACATCCATATTCCGGTCGGGGCCGAGCCCGGCGAGATTTCCAATAATGCGCCTTCCTATTCCAAAGACGAGACGCAGACGGCCTTTATGGCCGGCGAATTCATCCGCTGGCTCGGAGAACAGGATCAGCCCTGGTTTGCGCATGTTTCCTTCCTGCGGCCGCACCCGCCTTTCTCGGTGCCGGAGCCCTATAACCGCATGTTTTCGGCGGCCGACGGCCCGGCTTTTGCGCGCGCTGCCGACCGCGAAACCGAGATGGCCGCGCATCCGCTACTTGCCTTCGGCCTGCCGCTGATCGGCAAGGGCGGCTTCGTGCATGGCGGCAAAGGCTCCATTAACGAGTGGAGGTCGGAGGATTTTGCGGCCATCCGCGCCATTTATTATGGCATGATCGCCGAGGTCGATGCGCAGCTCGGCCGGATCTGGCAGGCATTGAAGGACGCCGGCGCCTGGGACGATACGGTGATCGTCTTCACCTCGGACCATGCCGAGATGATGGGCGACCATTGGATGCTCGGCAAGGGCGGCTTCTTTGACGGCAGCTATCATGTGCCGCTCGTCATTCGCGATCCTGGCCAGCCCGTCACGCATGGCCGGCAGGTGGAGCATTTCACGAGCGCCGCGGATATTTTCCCGAGCCTTTGCGACCGGCTCGGTATCGTGCCGGCAAACCATGTCGATGGCCACAGCCTGCTGCCGTTCCTTGCAGGGTCCGAACCGGAAAACTGGCGCGATGCGGCGTTTTGGGAGTTCGATTTCCGTGATATCGCCGAGGGTATTCCCGAGCGGCATTTCGGCTTGCGGTCCAATGCCTGCAATCTGGCCGTCTTGCGCGACGAGCGCTTCAAATACATCCATTGCGCCGGGCTTCCGCCGCTGCTTTTCGATCTGGCGAAGGATCCGGCGGAGTTCTCCAATGTCGCCAATGATAGCGCCTATGCGGCAATCAGGCTTGCCTATGCTGAAAAGCTGCTCTCCCTCAGGGCGGAGCATCTGGACCAGACGCTTTCCTATACGGAACTGACGGAAAAAGGGCCGGTGTCGCTCCGGCCCTGAATAATTTTAGCTGAGTGCCCCGAGATAATTCATCTTGCCCACCGATAGGCCTCGGCTGCGCAGGATGTCGTGTGCCGTGGTCACGTGGAAGAAGAAATTCGGCAGCGCGAATTTCGTCAGGTAATCCTCGCCCTTGAAGGTGATCTTGTTGCCCCCCGGCGTGATCGTCACTTCCCGCGCTTCGCTGCCTTCCATCGTGGCCGGCGTGACCGTCGCCAGGAAGTCCTGCGTTTTCTTCAGGCGCTCCCGCAGTTCGGCGACGGTCGTCTCATTGTCTTCGAAGCGCGGTGCATCGATGCCGGCAAGCCGGGAGACGGCGAGCTTCGCGGTATCGGAGGCGCGCTGGTACTGGCCGGAGAGCGGCAGCATGTCGTCGATCAGGCGGGCGGAAACGAGTTCGCCCGGCGCGATTGCCTTTTCAGCTGCATAGGCTTCGATCTTGTCGAGATAGGCTGAAAGATTTTGCAGGCCGCGTTGAAAGACGGGGACCGAGAAACTGTACATCGAGGGCATGTTTGTTCTCCGTTGCCTGCCGCGGTGCGGCAGATGTTCGTTGGCATTCTATTCCGTTTCCGCGTCGATGGAATAACCGTTCCATCGTGTCGGCGCCCGTATGTAGGTTCGGCTGCCGATTCTTGCAGTGGCATCGGCGGAAAACTCGCTTTCGCCGGTTCCGGAGGCGCGGTCAGAATTTGGTGTTGACCTTTGTCCTGAAAAATGGAATGAATATTCCGCATAAGGAATTTTACGGTTTGTTTGTTCCGTTTTCAATATGGCCGTCATGGGAGTGCTGGCCGAATTGAATAAAGGCCCTGCGGTCGAGATCGAGGGCTCCGGCATTCAGGAGGGGTGTGGCCGGCACCGTATCTGGGAGGAAGACATGAAGAAATTTATCCTTGGCTCAGCAATGGCGCTTTTGTTGTCGACTGCCGCCCACGCCCAAACTATCGGCGTGTCGATGGCCCTCTTCGACGACAACTTTCTGACCGTTCTTCGCAACGGCATGCAGGATTACGCAAAGGACAAGGGCGTGACGCTGCAGGTCGAAGACGCTCAGAACGACATTGCCAAGCAGCAGAGCCAGATCCAGAACTTTATCGCCAGTAAGGTCGATGCCATCATCGTGAACCCGGTCGATACCGACGCGACGGCTGCCATTTCCAAGCTCGCCGCCGATGCCAAGATCCCGCTGGTCTATGTCAACCGCGAGCCGGCAAACGTCGACAGCCTTCCGGACCAGCAGGCTTTCGTCGCCTCCAACGAGCAGGAATCCGGCACGCTGGAAGCCAAGGAAGTATGCCGAATCCTCGGCGGCAAGGGCAAGGCCGTCATCATGATGGGCGAACTCTCGAACCAGGCTGCCCGCATGCGCACCAAGGACGTCCATGATGTCGTGGCGACCGATGCGTGCAAGGGCATCCAGATCGTTCAGGAGCAGACCGCCAACTGGCAGCGTACCCAGGGCGCCGACCTGATGACCAACTGGCTATCCAGCGGTCTCGAATTCGATGCCGTCATCTCCAACAACGACGAAATGGCCATCGGCGCCATCCAGGCGCTGAAGGCGGCTGGCAAGCCGCTGAACAAGATCGTCGTTGCCGGCGTCGATGCGACGCAGGACGCGCTTGCCGCGATGCAGGCCGGCGACCTGAAGGTCACCGTGTTCCAGGATGCCGCCGGCCAGGGCAAGGGTGCGGTCGATGCCGCGCTGAAGCTCGCCAAGGGCGATAAGATCGAGAAGAAGGTGTACATTCCCTTCCAGCTCGTCACGCCGACCAACGTCAAGGACTTCGTCAAGAAGAACTGATGACGAGAGTGATCGACGGATGCGGGTCTTAAGCCCGCATCCCTTGAAATCCGATCTGCCCGGGAGGGAAAAATGGCTGTGAGCCCATCCACCATGGCGGCGGTGCGCGCCAGCGGCGCTGTCCCCAATGCCGCCTATCTGCTGAGCGCGGAAGGCATCCGCAAGGAATTTCCCGGCGTGCTCGCCCTCGATGACGTTTCCTTCCGTCTCAAGCGCGGAACGGTGCATGCACTGATGGGCGAAAATGGTGCGGGCAAATCGACGCTGATGAAGATCCTTGCCGGCATTTATATTCCCGATCAGGGCGAAGTGCGCCTGAAAGGTGTCGAAATCCGGCTGAAGTCGCCCCTCGACGCGCTGGAAAACGGCATCGCCATGATCCATCAGGAACTGAACCTGATGCCCTTCATGACGGTTTCGGAGAATATCTGGATCCGGCGCGAGCCGAAGAACCGGTTCGGCCTCGTCGACCATGCGGAGATGAGCCGCAAGACCGAGGAACTCTTCCAGCGTCTCAATATTTCCATCGACCCGGAAATCCAGGTGCGCGAGCTTTCCGTCGCAAGCCGGCAGATGGTCGAGATCGCCAAGGCGGTTTCCTACAATTCCGACGTACTGATCATGGACGAGCCGACTTCGGCGCTTACCGAGCGCGAAGTGGCGCATCTCTTCCAGATCATCCGCGATCTGCGCGCACAGGGCATCGGCATCGTCTACATCACCCACAAGATGAACGAGCTGTTCGAGATTGCCGATGAATTTTCGGTGTTCCGCGACGGCAAATATATCGGCACGCATGCCTCGACCGACGTGACCCGCGACGACATCATCCGCATGATGGTCGGCCGCGAGATCACGCAGATGTTCCCGAAGGAAGAGGTGCCAATCGGCGAGACCATCCTTTCGGTCAAGGATCTTAGCCTTGACGGTGTGTTCTCCAATGTATCCTTCGACGTCAGAGCCGGCGAAATTCTCGGCGTTGCCGGGCTTGTCGGATCGGGCCGGTCCAATGTCGCAGAGACCATCTTCGGCGTCACGCCGGCCTCGTCCGGCTCGATCGAGCTTTTCGGCAAGACGGCCGAGATTTCCTCGCCGGCGGATGCGATCCGCCACCGCATGGCCTTCCTGACCGAGGATCGCAAGGATACGGGCTGTCTTCTCATCCTCAGCGTGCTGGAGAACATGCAGGTCGCCGTGCTGCACGACAAGTTCGTGCGCGGCGGCTTCGTTCAGGAGGCCGCGATCGAAGAGGCCTGCGAAGAGATGGCCCGGAAGTTGCGCGTCAAGACGCCGAACCTCGACGAACGGATCGAAAATCTCTCCGGCGGCAATCAGCAGAAGGCACTGATCGGCCGGTGGATGCTCACCAATCCCCGCATTCTGATCCTGGACGAGCCGACGCGCGGCATCGATGTCGGCGCCAAGGCGGAAATCCACCGTCTCGTTACCGAAATGGCGCGCAACGGCGCCGCCGTCATCATGATCTCGTCGGAAATGCCCGAAGTGCTCGGCATGAGCGATCGCATCATGGTGATGCACGAAGGGCGGGTGACCGGATTCCTGGATCGCGCAGAAGCAACTCAAGTGAAGGTGATGGAGCTGGCCGCGCAGTGACGCCGCCAATCATCGCAAGGGAGGATTGAACCATGGTTAGCAAAGTTGCAGAGGCGGCCGCCCCGGCAGTCACACGGCCAAGACGCCGCCGTGTTCCGCCGGAACTCGGCATCTTCCTGGTGCTGATCGGCATTGCGCTTCTTTGTGAGATCCTCGGCTGGATCTTCGTCGGGCAGAGCTTCCTGATGAATTTGCAGCGCCTGAAGATCATGATCCTGCAGGTCTCCGTCATCGGCATCATCTCGGTCGGCGTGACGCAGGTCATCATAACAGGCGGTATCGATCTCTCATCCGGCTCGGTTGTCGGCCTGACGGCCATGGTCGCGGCGAGCTTCGCCCAGTCATCGACCTGGGCGCGGGCCGTTTATCCCGCGCTGACCGACATGCCCTTCTTCGTTCCGATCAGTATCGGCCTGCTGCTTGGTCTGGTCGCCGGCTACATCAACGGCCAGCTGATCACGAAGACGAAGATCCCGCCCTTCATCGCGACGCTCGGGATGATGGTCTCGGCCCGCGGCCTCTCGAAGCTCTATACCAAGGGTCAGCCGATCTCGGGCCTCACCGATCAGTTCAATTTCATCGGTTCCGGCATCTGGCCCGTCGTCGTCTTCCTGATCATCGCGGTCCTCTTCCATATCGTGCTGCGCTACACGCGCTACGGCAAGTTTACCTATGCGATCGGCGCCAATGTGCAGGCGGCGCGCGTCTCGGGCATCAATGTCGAGGCGCATCTGGTCAAGGTCTATGCCATTGCCGGACTACTGGCGGGCCTTGCCGGCATCATCACCGCCGCCCGCGTGCAGACGGCGCAGGCCGGCATGGGCGTCAACTACGAGCTGGATGCGATCGCGGCGGCGGTCATCGGCGGCACGTCGCTGACGGGCGGCGTCGGCCGCATCGCCGGCACAGTGATCGGCACGGTTATCCTTGGCGTCATGATCTCGGGCTTCACCTTCCTCAATGTCGATGCCTATTACCAGGAAATCGCCAAGGGCTTCATCATCGTCGCGGCGGTTGCCATCGACGTCTACCGCCAGAAGAAGCGGGCCAAGCGCTGAAATGCCCGACACATCGTCAGCGTTTTAAAGCATTCTCTCGAGGCGGGGTTTTGCCCCGCCTTTTCTTTTTTAAATATGCCGTTCCATGCAAATGCAAATTTTTTTCATTTGGGTATGGCGAATCCTGTCAGCTTTTCTATTCTGGCCGCTTTCCATTTGCTCCCTCGAGCGCTTCATCCAGGATAGACGATGCAATCCGTATTCGATGGTCACAATGACGTTCTCTTGAGACTCTGGCATCATGCGCGCGACGGCGCCGATCCGATCGCCGAATTCAGGAATGGGACGTCCAGCGGCCATATCGATGCACCGCGCGCCCGGGCCGGCGGCCTGGGTGGCGGCCTCTGCGCCATTTATATTCCGTCGGGCGATCTCGTCTTTGCCGATCCTGATAGTAACGGCCATTATGCCACGCCTTTGGCGACCCCGTTGGAGCGGGCGCCTTCTCTCGGCATTGCGCTGGAAATGGCGGCGATCGCGCTGCGGCTCGACCGCGCCGGCGCCTGGAGGCTCTGCCGCTCCACCGCCGAGATCCGCGCTTGCATGGAGAAGGGTATCTTCGCCGCTGTCATGCACATGGAAGGCTGCGAGGCGATCGATGCCGATCTCGTCGCGCTCGAAACCTTCTATGCCGCGGGCCTGCGTTCGCTCGGCCCGGTCTGGAGCCGCAACAATGTTTTTGCGCATGGCGTGCCCTTTGCCTATCCGAGCTCGCCGGATACCGGGCCTGGCCTCACCGAAGCCGGCTTCGCGCTGGTGCGCGAATGCAACCGGCTCGGCATCCTGGTCGATCTCGCCCACATCACCGAGAAAGGCTTCTGGGATGTGGCGAAGACCTCAGACCAGCCGCTGGTCGCGAGCCACTCCAACGCTCATGCGCTGACGCCGGTCGCGCGCAATCTCACTGACAAGCAGCTCGATGCTATCAAGGAGAGCCATGGCATCGTCGGCCTCAACTATGCGACGGCGATGCTGCGCGACGATGCGCGCTCGGATGCCGATACGCCGCTCGAGGCGATGGTGCGGCATGTCGATCATCTCGTCGGCCGTGTCGGCATCGACTGCGTCGGCCTCGGATCGGATTTCGACGGCGCCACGATTCCTGCGAAAATTAGCGATGCAGCAGGCAACCAGAAGCTGATTGAAGCGCTTCGGAACGCTGGTTATGGTGAGGCTGATCTGGTGAAGCTGTGCAGGGAGAACTGGCTTCGTGTCCTGGCGTCCGCTTGGAAGGAAGACAGCCGGTCAACTGCGTCCTGATATTGCGTAAAGTTTATTAAAAGGGGAATGAAAACAATGATGATCACCAAGATGAACCGCGGTGTCCGCGCACTTTCCGCTGGCGTCGCTCTCTCGATTTTGCTGATGGCGGCGCCGAACGCATATGCCGCGACGCCCAAGGACACGCTGGTCGAAGGCTTTGCCTTCGATGATATTCTGAGCATGGACCCGGCGGAAGCCTATGAGCTGTCGGCTGCCGAAATCACCGGCAACACCTACAGCCTGCTCGTTCGCCTCGATATCAACGACACCTCGAAGATCAAGGGCGACCTTGCCGAAAGCTGGTCGGTCTCCGACGATCACCTGACGTATACGTTCAAGCTGAAGCCCGGCCTGAAATTCGCGTCCGGCAATCCGATCACCGCCGAAGACGTCGCATGGTCCTTCGAGCGTGTCGTCAAGCTCGACAAGAGCCCGGCCTTCATTCTCACCCAGTTCGGCCTCACCGGCGCCAATGTGACGGAAAAGGCCAAGGCCACCGACGCGAACACCTTTACCTTCACCGTCGATAAGCCCTATGCGCCGAGCTTCGTGCTGAACTGCCTGACCGCGACCGTCGCCGAAGTGGTGGACAAGAAGCTGGTTCTGCAGCATGTGAAGCCGGCAACGCCGACCGCCGACTACAAGTATGACAATGATTTCGGCAACGGCTGGCTGAAGACCGGCTTTGCCGGTTCCGGCCCGTTCAAGCTGCGTGAATGGCGCGCCAACGAAGCCGTCGTGCTGGAGCGCAACGAAAATTATTATGGCGAAAAGGCGAAGCTCAACCGCGTCATCTATCGCTTCATGAAGGAAAGCTCGGCCCAGCGCCTGGCGCTTGAAAACGGCGATATCGACATCGCCCGCAACCTTTCGCCGACCGATCTCCAGGCTATCGAGAAGAACCAGCAGCTCGCTTCGACCAGCGCGCCGAAGGGTACGATCTACTATATGAGCCTCAACCAGAAGAACGCCAATCTGGCCAAGCCGGAAGTGCAGCAGGCGTTCAAATGGCTGGTCGACTATGATGCCATCGGCAAAACGCTGATCAAGGGCATCGGCGAGATCCACCAGACCTTCGAGCCGAAGGGCATGCTCGGTTCGCTCGATGAGAATCCGTTCAAGCTCGACGTCGCCAAGGCCAAGGAATTGCTGGCGAAGGCGGGGCTGCCCAACGGCTTCTCGATCACCATGGACGTGCGCAGCATCGAGCCGGATACGGGTGTCGCGACTGCGATCCAGCAGACGCTCGGCCAGGCCGGCATCAAGGTGGAGATCATCCCCGGCGACGGCAAGCAGAAGCTGACGAAGTATCGTGCCCGCAATCACGATATCTATTTCGGCAACTGGGGTCCGGACTATTGGGATCCCCATTCCAATGCCGATACGTTCACCACGAACGACGACAATTCCGATACCAGCACCAACAAGACGCTCGTCTGGCGCAACACCTGGACTTCACCCGAGCTGGAGAAGGAAGCCAAGGCGGCGCTCTTCGAAGGCGATGCGACCAAGCGTGGCGCCATGTATCAGGACATCCAGAAGAAATTCCTGGATGCGAGCCCCTTCGTCATCCTCTATCAGCAGACGGAAGTCGCCGGCTATCGCAAGGACGTGAAGGATTTCAAGCTCGGCCCGAGCTTCGACAACAACTTCGTCTGGCCGATCTCGAAGTAATGATCCGGCAGGATTAGTTCTTTGAGCACCGTCGAACGGAAAATGCAGGTGCGGCCCAAAAAGGGCCGTGCCGTTCCCTTTTTCATGGGTCTGCTGCGATTTCTGGTCGTGGCCGTCACGACCTATCTCGGCCTACTCGCCGTCACCTTCTTCATCGGCCGCGTCATTCCGATCGATCCGGCACTGGCGATCGCCGGCGATCACGCGCCTCAGGCGATGCTGGAGCGCCTGCGTCGCGAGATGCATCTGGACGAGCCGCTCTATCTGCAATTCTATTATTATCTCCTGAGCGCCCTGAGCGGCGATTTCGGTACTTCGGTGCTGACGACCAATCCGGTCATGGACGATATCAGGCGCGTCTTTCCGGCGACGATGGAGCTTGCGACGGTCGGCACGATCATCGGGGCCTTGTTCGGAGTTCCCTTCGGCGTCCTTGCCGCGGTGCGCCGCAACAGCTTCATCGACCAGATCGTCCGCGTGATCGGCCTTGTCGGCTATTCGGTGCCGGTCTTCTGGCTGGCCATGGTTTCGCTCGTCATCTTCTATGCGAAGCTGAACTGGGTCGCCTATCCCGGCCGTATCGATATCGCCTATGAATATACTTTCACGCCAATCACGGGCTTCTTCCTGCTGGACAGCGCCATGCAGGGGCAATGGGATGTTTTCTGGGACGTGTTCCGCCACATCATCCTGCCGGCGTCGCTGCTCGGCTATTTCTCGCTTGCCTATATCAGCCGCATGACGCGCAGCTTCATGCTGAACGAGCTGGGTCAGGAATATATCGTCGCGGCCCGCGCCAAGGGGCTTTCCGAAACACGGGTGATCTGGGGCCATGCCCTTCGCAGCGCCGCCGTGCCGCTGATCACGGTGATCGCGCTCTCCTATGCCGGGCTGCTCGAAGGCTCCGTGCTGACGGAGATCGTGTTCTCCTGGCCGGGCATCGGCTTCTACATCACCAGTTCGCTGCGCAATGCCGACATGAACGCCGTTCTCGGCGGCACGATCGTCGTCGGTACTGTCTTCATCGGCATCAATCTGATTTCCGATCTCCTGTATCGGACCCTGGATCCAAGGACCCGACGTAAATGACTGTCGAGACCACCCAACCCAGCTTGAGGGACTGGCTGCTCTCCGACCGGCCGCAGTCGCGCCGGCAGGCGAGACTCGGGCGCGCCTATGTCACCTGGCGGCAATTTTCCGCCAATCGCCTGGCCGTCATCGGACTGCTCATCATCATCGCACTCGTGCTCGTGGCGGCGCTGGCCGATGTCATCGCACCGCATTCACCCGTGATCGGCGACCTGACCAATGCCTATCTGAAGCCCCCGGGTACGCCGGGCTATCTTCTCGGGACCGACGACCTCGGGCGCGACATCCTCTCGCGCCTCGTCTACGGTTCGCGCTGGACGCTTTATATCGTTATTCTGGTTGCGATCATCTCGGCGCCGATCGGGCTGATCATCGGCATGGTATCAGGCTATCTTGGCGGCTGGGTCGATGTGATTCTGATGCGCATCACCGATATCTTCCTCGCCTTCCCGAAACTGGTGCTGGCGCTGGCCTTCGCCGGCGCGCTCGGTGCCGGCATCGAGAATGCGGTCATCGCGATCGCCATCACCTCCTGGCCGCCCTATGCGCGTCTGGCGCGCGCCGAAACCATGACGGTGCGGCGTTCGGACTATATCGCCGCGGTGCAGCTCATGGGTGCCTCACCCTTGCGCATCATCTTCCGTCACGTCATGCCGCTCTGCATCTCCTCAGTGATCGTCCGCGTCACGCTCGACATGGCGGGTGTGATCCTGACGGCCGCCGGTCTCGGCTTCCTCGGTCTCGGCGCGCAGCCGCCGCTGCCGGAGTGGGGCGTCATGATCGCCAGCGGCTTCAAATACTATCTCGATCAATGGTGGGTGGCAGCCATGCCCGGCATCGCGATCCTCATCGTCAGTCTCGGCTTCAACCTGCTCGGCGACGGTCTGCGCGATGCGCTCGATCCGAAGGAGAGCGGGCAATGACGACGCTTCTGACCGTGGAGAATCTCAAGGTTCGCTATCCGACGCGCACCGGCGTCATCGAGGCCGTGCGCGGCGTATCCTTCACGCTTGGCCGCGAGCGGCTGGGCATCGTCGGCGAGAGCGGTTCCGGCAAGTCGCAGACGGGCCGGGCCATCATGGGGCTGACGCCGTCGCACGGCGTCGTCACGGCTAACAGGCTTGACTTCAGCGGCATCGATCTGCTGGCGGCTTCGGCTAGAGAGCGCCGGTCGCTGCGCGGCAAGCGCATCGCCATGGTGCTGCAGGATCCGAAATATTCGCTCGATCCCGTCATGACCATCGGCAAGCAGATCACCGAAACGCTACGCACGCATGAGAAGGTGAGCAAGGCGGAGGCGCGGGATCGTGCACTTGCCATGCTCGAATCCGTGCAGATCCGCGATCCCGGCCGCGTCTATGACCTGCATCCGCACGAAGTATCCGGCGGCATGGGCCAGCGCGTCATGATCGCCATGATGCTGATCGCCGGGCCGGAGCTTTTGATTGCCGACGAGCCGACCTCGGCGCTCGACGTTACGGTGCAGCTCGACGTGCTGAAGATTATGGACAAGCTCGTTTCGGAACGCGGCATGGGGCTGATTTTCGTGTCCCACGACCTGCGTCTGGTATCGTCCTTCTGCGACCGCGTACTTGTCATGTATGCGGGCAAGGTGGTGGAAGAACTCAAGGCTTCCGAATTGAACAATGCGCAGCATCCCTATACGCGCGGCCTGCTGAACTGCATGCCGCAGATCGGCGAGAGCCGGCACCCGCTGCCGGTGCTCGACCGCAAGCCGGAGTGGGCGGCATGACGGCAGCACTTACAGTTGACAATCTCAGCGTCGTCTATGACGGCTATTATGCCCTCGATGCCGTCGGTATCGACGTCGACAAGGGCGAATCCTTCGGCCTGGTCGGCGAGTCCGGCTCCGGAAAATCGACGCTGCTGCGTGCTGTTGCAGGCCTTGCACCCGTGACCAACGGCGCGATCCGCGTCGGCGGCGAGCAGCTGAAAGGCGCCAGGCGCAGCAAGACCTTCTATCGCCAGGTGCAGATGGTGTTTCAGGACCCCTACGGTTCCCTGCATCCGCGCCAGACGATCGATCGGCTGTTGCTGGAGCCTTTGTCGATTCATGGGATCGGCGACACGGAGACCCGTATCGCCAGGGCGCTAGACGAAGTCGGCCTCGGCACCGGCTTCCGCTTCCGCTATCCGCACCAGCTGTCCGGCGGCCAGCGTCAGCGCGTCGCGATTGCCCGCGCGCTGATCGTCGAGCCGTCGATCCTGCTGCTCGACGAGCCGACTTCGGCTCTCGATGCCTCGGTTCAGGCCGAGGTGCTCAACCTGCTCGAACAGGTGCGCAAGGACCGCAATCTGACCTTCGTGATGGTGAGCCACGACCTCGGCGTCATCACCCATATGTGTGAGCGTCTGGCCGTCATGCGCAATGGTGCGGTCGTCGAGAGGCTGACTGCGAGGGAGCTGGCAGCCGGCGATGTGAAGGAAGATTACACGCGCAATCTGATGGTCGCCAGCAAGGGGTTCGTCCGCGTTTGAGCGGACGGCTTCCGCCCCTGCGGCGCGTTGACGAACTGGCCGTTTAAACACGACCAATCGTATAGACTATTGACACCTGCCGCAATTCTGTCATGATCTCGTTAATGGCAGTTAACTTTCGTGACCCCGATGAGGGGTCAGACGTTAAGTGGAGGCAGGCATGTTTTTCATGGGCGGCATGACCATGGGCTATCTTCATCCGCCGGTTCCGGCGAAGCAGGAAGGTACACGGCTCGCCGCTCGGTTTGAGGATAACAGCCGCCACCAGGCCGGACCAGCCGAAGAGCGGACGGCCGATACAAGCGCCATCGAGCGCAGCTTGATTTGGGTCCGCCGCATTCTCTGCTGATTGGGCATTGCCGATCTTTCGGGTCCTCGACTTCAATAGGTTTAATTTTTCTCGGCGCATGTTCTGGACGGAAATTCATCTCTACCTAATTGATAGGAAATGTATGAATGTCCGTCCTGGGCTTGGCCCGGAAGACACATAAAAAACGAACGGAGGCAACACATGGCGAATTTGGGTATTTCGAATACGCATGTGAATCAGTTCGATGGTTCCAAGCGCGCCGCCAAGACGCGGCAAAAAATACAAACCGCGATTCACGTCGCTCTGTTTTCTGCGGCGTTCCTGTTCGTCGCGGCTATCGTTTGCGGCATCGTCGTCTAGAGTGCTTCTGCTTTTCTTCGAATCGCGGAAACGCTCCATCTTCTTGTTTCTTTTGCGCATTCCGGACGGAAAACCGCTGCGCACCTTTCCTGGAAATGCTCTAGGCGCGATGCTTTGCGGGATGTCAGGTCCAAGCCACCCGCAATAGCGTGGCCATGTGTTCGCCATACAGGGCGAGTGGCTGTGTAGGGAGCAAACGCCGCAAGCGGATGCGGACCAGTTTTCCCGAAGCTTGATTCCCCACGAAATCCTCTTCTATCCCGTCGGCAGAATGCTGTCGGGCACAGAGAACCCCGGTCATGCACGCGATCGTGATCAGGCCGATAGCTATCGTGTAGAGCCCTATGCCGTTGCGGCTGATATCTACGGCGAAGGATAATTGCGTGGCCCTGGCGGCTTGACCGGATATACGGAATCCGCCGACTGGCTATATTGCCTCGCTGCCGAAGGCATTCCCGGTATTCGTGTGAAAAACGGAAGACTTTTCGTTAAACGGCTTGCTTTCGAACTCGGACGGCTTTGCGGCGGATAACGAACCGGCGAGCGGAACTGCCGCATTTCCGTCGCAAAAGTGCCCGATGCGGCAGGATACTCGGTCACTATCAATGACAGGGCGATCGCCCGTCCCGAAGAAGGCCATCCGATCGGACAGTCGCGTTTCCTGCACTGTTTTGCGTCAGCGATCGGGGCCAAGGAGGGAACTCTTTGGCCCCGACTGCATTTGATTGTCGGAACAGGAGATGTTCATGAACTTCAGGGCGAATATCGAGCCGGCAACGGCAGAGCGGCAGGCCGTGGCCAAGCCGGCGACGCAGCGGGATACCCGGTTGGATGTCCTCAGGGCCTTGGCATTGCTGATGATCTTCATCAATCATGTGCCCGGTCAGATTTTCGAGCAGATCACGTCGAAGAATTTCGGATTTTCCGATGGAGCCGAAGCCTTCGTGCTGATCTCCGGCATTTCCGTCGGTCTTGCCTATGGAACGCGTTTTCTCCCCGGCAATCGGCTGGCAATGGTGCTGAAGGCGGTAAAACGTGCCTTCACGCTCTATACAGCCCATATGATCACGACGTTCGTAACGCTGGTGCTGTTCATCTCAGGTGCGTGGATTTTCCACCAGAAGGGCCTGCTCTGCGAGGTGAATATTCTTGCCCTGCTGATGGATCCGGCGCAGGGCATTCCCGCGCTGCTGACGCTCGGGCACCAGATCGGCTACAACAACATCCTGCCGATGTATGGCGCTCTGTTCCTGATGCTGCCGCTGATCATGCTGCTGGAGGCGAGAAATCCGCTGCTTCTGCTCATGGTTTCGGTCGGCGTCTGGATGGTATCGGGCATCTACTATATCGCGCCGCATACGACCTTGCTGGAGGGATTCTGGTTCCTCAATCCGCTGTCCTGGCAGCTCCTGTTCGTCATCGGTTTCGCAGGGACCATGCATGTCAAGCGCGGCGGGCGGATCCCGGCGCATCCGATCCTGATCGCGCTGGCTTCCGCCTACGTGCTCCTGTCCTTCATCTGGGTGACCGACAGGCTTTGGATCCTCGGCGATTATCTCGCCACGCTCGGCCTGCCCACCGTCATCACCGGTTTCGACAAGACATTCCTGTCGCTGCCGCGGCTGCTGCATGTTCTGGCGCTTGCCTATCTGATCATCAGCATACCCTCGCTCTCGCAACTGCTGCGCCGCTCGGGGAGCGACCCGCTGACGATCCTCGGGCGGCATTCGCTCAGCATTTTCGTTGCGGGCACGATTCTGGCCATGGCCGGTCAGGTTCTTCTCTATGTGACCAACAAGAGCCCGACCGTCGGTGCGATCTATGTCGTCATCGGCATTGCCGCGCAGTTCCTCTATGCCTACCATTTGGAACACAAGCGGCTTCAGCTCGCAGGCCGGCGTGTGGCGAAGGTGCCTTCGGCGGCGATCGCAATCCCGCCCACATCGGAAAGCATCGCTGAGCGCCTTCTGTGAGCCGTATCTGATGTACGGCTCAATACTTTGATTTTCCTTCATCTTTATTTCGTGACACTTTCGCGACGAAAGTGTGACGTGATTTTTCTGCAACGCGGAATGACTGTGCTGCATTGCGACATATTTTCGGATGCCCAAAATCTTGTTGTGCAAAATTTAATTGTTATATGGTCGACGTGTCGGCTCTCGGAGAGTGCCGCCATCGCGTCGCCGGCTTTTCCAAGGGGGATGGCCGCGCATTCGTGGGGATAGTCAAAATCGGGAATGGGTAGGGACGCCGGATTCTCGGCGCGATAGCTCATGTCCAATCGATACTGAATTGGAGTAATCTATGAATATGAGAAGTCTTCTTCTCGGGTCGGCCGCCGCCCTGGCAGCCGCATCGGGAGCGCAGGCGGCTGACGCCATCGTGGCTGCCGAGCCGGAACCCCTTCAATATGTTCGCATTTGCGACGCCTATGGCGCCGGCTACTTTTTCATTCCGGGCACCGAAACCTGCCTCAAGATCGGCGGCAAGGTTCGTACCGAGGGCGAATGGTACGATGCCTACAACGCCCGCAGCAAGAACGGCACGCTCTGGCATACCCGTGCCGAGCTGGCCGTCGATACGGCAACGGATACCGAATACGGCCCGCTGAAAACCAACACGGTCATCCGCTGGGACTGGAACGACGGCAACACCACCAGCACCAAGCTGCTCTGGGCCAATATCAGCCTCGGCGGCTTCCTCGTCGGTAAGGCCGATTCGCAATACAACTACTACATGGGTTATGCCGGCAACGTCATCAACGACGACGTCATCTATGACGGCCCGAAGGAGCTCAACCAGCTCACCTACAAGTATGATGCCGGCAACGGCTTCACGGCCGTCATCTCGCTCGAAGATTCCAACTCGTCGGGCGACACGTCGTCCTACGGCGGTGCCTGGCAGACCGGCAAGGGCAACCACTATGCACCGGACGTCGTTCTCGGTGCCGGCTACAAGACGGGTGCCTGGACCCTCCGCGTCATCGGCGGCTACGACAGCATTGTCGAAGAAGGTGCAATCAAGGCTCGCATCGACGCCGACTTCGGTGATTTCAAGGCCTTCCTGATGGGCGGCTGGAACACGGACGGCGACAAGCTGAACAAGTATGCCGGCTCGTACCTCAACAGCAACCGTTCCGCTTGCCCGACCAACGGCGCGGATTGCGGCTGGGGCGACTGGGCTTTCTGGACTGGCGCCAGCTATCAGATCAATCCGAAGCTGCAGGCCAACGCTCAGGTTGCCTACACGGACTCGAAGATCTTCGCCGCCACCGCCAACGTCGCCTGGCGCCCGGTCAAGGATCTGCTGGTTCAGCCGGAAGTTTCCTACACGAACTGGGATGCCGCCGACCGCGACCAGTGGGCCGGCGTGCTCCGCTTCGAGCGCAAGTTCTGATCCGATCCCGGTGGGGCGCCGATCTTAACTCCTGGTGGCACCCAGCCGAATTGACCTCCGATCAGAAAACGGAAAGGCCCGGTTTTCCCGCCGGGCCTTTCTTGTTTTTGGCTGGTTGTGTGTTCGATCAAGGCAGCCGGATCTTGCTCGCGGCTTTCTCCGGGCATACGGGGCTGAGGTAGGCGCATACATCGAACGCGGTCCCGCGCTCGCCTAACAAACCTCGGCAACAAAAAGCCGGGAGAACATCGCTCTCCCGGCTTTTATCTTGGACCCCTTACGAAGGATCAGGCGGCTTCGTTTTCCGTTGCGTGTGCCTTGCGGACTTCTTCATCCGTCAGGATGCCGCTGGCGCGCAGCAGGGCGGCGAAGCGGCCGTTGCTCTGGCTGAGCTCGTTGAAGCTGCCGTTTTCGATGATGCGGCCGTTGTCGAGGAAGAGGACCATGTCGGCCTCGCGTACCGTCGACAGGCGGTGCGCAATGATGAAGGTCGTGCGGTTCTGGCGCAGGTTGTCGATCGCCGTCTTGACCCGGTTTTCGGTTTCGACGTCGAGCGCACTCGTCGCCTCGTCGAGTACGAGGATCGGCGCATCCTTGAGGATGGCGCGGGCGATCGCGATACGCTGGCGTTCACCACCCGAGAGCTTGTTGCCACGCTCGCCGACGCGGGTCTCGTAGCCGCCTTCGCGGGTTTCGATGAAGTCGTTGGCGGCAGCCGCCTGGGCAGCACGGACCATTTCTTCCTGCGTCGCACCTTCGCGGCCGAGACGGATGTTGTCGCTGATCGAGCGGTTCAGCAGACCGGCATCCTGGAAGACGGTGGCGATGAAGCGGCGCAGCGACTTGCGCGTTACCTTGGTGATGTCGTGGCCGTCGACGAGGATCTGGCCCTTCTGCGGGTCGAAGACGCGCTGCAGCAGGTTGACGAGCGTCGTCTTGCCGGCGCCGGTCGGGCCGACGATGGCGACGGTCTGCCCTGCCTTCACTTTGAAGGAGATGTCGTGCAGGCCCTGCGACGACTTGGCGAAACCGAAGGATACGTCGCGGAACTCCACTTCGCCCTTGACGTCCTTGATTTCGGCGAGGCCAGCCGGCTCTTCGCGGTCGCGAACCGAATCTTCGAGCGTGTAGAAATCTTCAAGCTTGGCGCGGGCCTCGAAAATCTGGTTGGCGAAGTTGCGCAGCTGTTCCAGGCGGCCGATCAGCACGTTGGCAAAGGCGATGAAGGTAATGAGCGCGCCGAGGCTCAGGCTGCCGTCCTGGACGAGGACGGTACCGATCATCAGGATCGCCATCATGGCAACGGTCGATGCCGTGCGATTCAGGGCGCCGGCAAGCGCCCACCAGTCGAGGACCGGATACTGAGCCTCCAGCAGACGCTCGGTAAACGACTTCAGCGCCTTGGTTTCGGCCTCGATCCGGTTGTAGCTGTGCAGCACGGAAACGTTGCTGATCGAGTCGCTGACATGCGAGAAGACCGTGTTGTAGTGGCTTTCGACCGAGTTCTGGCCATCCTTCGTGCGGCTCATGACCAGGCGGCCGATGGTCCAGTAGAAGATGCCGAGCAGGATGAGCACTGCGGACAGGCGCAGGTCCATCGACATGGCGGTCGGGATCATGACGACAAGCGCGACGGCAGTCGACAAGTGGTTGCGCATGAATTCGAGCCACAGGCCGAACAGCGCCTCGCAGGCGCGCAGCAGCGTGTTCAGCGCGCTCGCCGTGCCGCGCTGGCTATGCCAGGAAAGCGGCATCGAGATAATGCGGCCGAAAGCTTCGGTGAGCAGGGTAGCGCGGCGGCCGTGCGCAAGGCGGTCGGCCTCGCGGGATACAACGATGAAGGCTACGGCACTGAAGACGGCAAAGCCGGCCCACAGCATCATGGTCGGCGTGACGGCTTCCTTCTTGGCAATGGCGTCGAAGATGCGGCCGAACAGAACCGGTTCGTAGATGGTGGTCATCGCAAGCGCGATGTTTGCGATCACGACCATCCAGACGCGGTATCGATACGCGCCAAGATACTTCAGGGCTCTTGCATAGACTTTGAACAGTGACACGTCAGGCACCCTCTGTGCATCAGCAGAACTTGGAATGCTGCAACACTACAGATCGCTACCTGAACCGGCGATTAACGGAATCCGACGCTGTTTTTCAAGGGAATTTTTTCGCGTAAAGCGCGCTGACATGGCGAGGGTGCTATCGGCCGCCGTGGAAATGTGACATCTTGGGGACGACCCTGCCGCTGCATTATCCGTCACTATTAAGTCACGCCGCGGCCGCCATTCAGGGTTGAATGGTAAAAAAATCGCCAAGGGCGTTCAATTTTGCGTCGGCCTGAGTATGTTGCCCGCGAATAAGCACACTGTGGCCCCGGCGGACAGGGCGGCAATGCTCGTCCGCCGAAAATTCAGGCTGCGAAGCCGAGAGGTAGATGTGAATATCCATTCGCTAATACAATTGCTTGTGATCATTGAGGAGTGCAGGCTTGCCAAAGACGTCGTCGCCGAGCTCGAGCTGGTCCTTCGTTCGTACAAGTTCGATTTCTACGGCCTGCTGAAGCAAACCCGGCCGAATATCGATGTCACCAACTTCATGCTGGCCGGCCGCTGGCCGGATCAATGGCCGCTGACCTATGTCCGCAAGAGATACATGCTTGTCGATCCGGTGGCCCGCTATGCCACCCGGGCGCAGCGTCCCTTCCGCTGGCGCGACGCCGTGGATGCGTCGAAGGCCGACCCGCTTTGGCGGCGGATGGAACAGATGATGGCGGACGCTCGCGCCAACGGGCTCGTCGATGGCTACATTTTCCCGATCCATGGCCGAGGCGGCCTGCTTGGAACCATGACGATCGGCGGCGAGGCGGTCGATCTTTCCCCGACGGAACTCTCCCTCTTCGACGCGGTTGCCAGAAAGGCCTTCTGGCGGCTTCTGGAGCTGCGGAACGAAGTGAAATCGTTCGAAGAACCGGGAAAGGCCGAACTGAAGTTGACCAAACGCGAGATGGAAGTGCTGAGCCATCTGGCCGACGGCCTGACATCGATCGAGATCAGCCGGCTGCTCGCGATCTCCAGTCATACCGTCGACTGGTACATGAACAGCATCCAGGACAAGCTGAAAGCCAAAAATCGGCAGCATATCGTTGCCATCGCGTTCAGAAATGGACTTATTCCGTAATTGCAACTATTTTGATGCCGGATGTCGCAGGAGAAATTGAACTTCCTGTGACAAGAAGTTAAGAATTCTCTTCGCGGGTGCAGCATTGCCCGTTTCGATGCCGTGAGGAGACAGCATTGCCCATTTCCAAGATCCTGGTTGCCAACCGTTCCGAAATCGCCATCCGCGTATTCCGCGCCGCCAACGAGCTTGGCATAAAAACGGTGGCCATCTGGGCCGAGGAAGACAAACTCGCGCTGCATCGCTTCAAGGCGGACGAGAGCTATCAGGTCGGCCGCGGTCCGCATCTTGCCCGTGATCTCGGTCCGATCGAGAGCTATCTGTCGATCGACGAGATCATCCGCGTCGCCAAGCTTTCCGGCGCCGATGCCATCCATCCGGGCTATGGCCTGCTGTCGGAAAGCCCGGAATTCGTCGACGCCTGCGATGCCGCCGGCATCATCTTCATCGGCCCGCGCGCCGATACCATGCGCCAGCTCGGCAACAAGGTCGCGGCGCGCAATCTGGCGATCTCGGTCGGTGTGCCCGTCGTGCCGGCCACCGAGCCACTGCCTGACGACATGAAGGAAGTCGCCAAAATGGCGGCCGCGATCGGCTATCCGGTCATGCTCAAGGCTTCCTGGGGCGGCGGCGGCCGCGGCATGCGCGTCATCCGCTCCGAGGCCGATCTCGCCAAGGAAGTGACGGAAGCCAAGCGCGAGGCGAAGGCGGCCTTCGGCAAGGACGAGGTCTATCTCGAAAAGCTCGTCGAGCGCGCCCGCCACGTCGAAAGCCAAATCCTCGGCGACACGCATGGCAATGTCGTGCACCTGTTCGAGCGCGACTGTTCGGTTCAGCGCCGTAACCAGAAGGTCGTCGAGCGCGCGCCGGCGCCCTATCTCACGGAAGCACAGCGCCAGGAACTGGCCGCCTATTCGCTGAAGATCGCCGGCGCAACCAACTATGTCGGCGCCGGCACCGTCGAATATCTGATGGATGCCGATACCGGCAAATTCTACTTCATCGAAGTCAATCCGCGCATCCAGGTCGAGCACACTGTGACCGAAGTCGTCACCGGCATCGACATCGTCAAGGCGCAGATCCATATCCTCGACGGCTTTGCCATCGGTACGCCGGAATCGGGCGTTCCGAAGCAGGAGGACATCCGCCTCAACGGCCATGCCCTGCAGTGCCGCGTGACGACCGAAGACCCGGAACATAACTTCATCCCGGATTACGGCCGTATCACCGCCTATCGCTCGGCCTCCGGCTTCGGCATCCGTCTGGATGGCGGCACCTCCTATACCGGCGCCATCATCACCCGCTACTACGATCCGCTGCTGGTGAAGGTGACGGCCTGGGCGCCGAACCCGCAGGAGGCGATCGCCCGCATGGACCGGGCGCTGCGCGAATTCCGTATCCGTGGCGTCGCAACGAACCTGACCTTCCTCGAAGCGATCATCACGCATCCGAAGTTCCGCGACAACAGCTACACGACGCGCTTCATCGATACGACGCCGGAACTGTTCCAGCAGGTCAAGCGCCAGGACCGTGCCACCAAGCTTCTGACCTATCTCGCCGATGTCACCGTCAACGGGCATCCGGAGGCCCGCGGCCGGCCGGCGCCCTCGCCGAAGACGGCCGAACCGGTTTTGCCCTATATCGACGGCAAGGTTCCGGACGGCAGCAAGCAACTGCTGGATCAGCTCGGCCCGCAGAAGTTCGCCGAATGGATGCGCAATGAGAAGCGCGTGCTGATGACCGACACGACGATGCGCGACGGCCATCAATCGCTGCTCGCCACCCGCATGCGTACCCATGATATCGCCAGCGTCGCCGGCACCTATGCGCGCGCCCTGCCGCAGCTCCTTTCGCTGGAATGCTGGGGCGGCGCCACCTTCGACGTTTCCATGCGCTTCCTGACGGAAGATCCATGGGAGCGTCTGGCGCTGATCCGCGAGGGCGCGCCGAACCTGCTGCTGCAGATGCTGCTGCGCGGTGCCAACGGTGTGGGCTATACGAACTATCCCGACAATGTCGTCAAATATTTCGTGCGCCAGGCCGCAAAGGGCGGCGTCGATCTCTTCCGCGTCTTCGACTGCCTGAACTGGGTCGAGAACATGCGCGTGTCGATGGATGCGGTCGCCGAGGAGAACAAGCTCTGCGAGGCGGCGATCTGCTACACGGGCGATATCCTCAACTCAGCCCGCCCGAAATACGATCTGAAGTATTATACCAATCTCGCCGTCGAGCTCGAAAAGGCCGGCGCCCATATCATTGCGCTGAAGGACATGGCCGGCCTTCTGAAGCCGGCTGCGGCCAAGGTTCTGTTCAAGGCGCTGCGCGAGGCGACCGGCTTGCCGATCCACTTCCACACGCACGATACCTCGGGCATTGCGGCCGCGACCGTGCTTGCCGCCGTGGAGGCCGGCGTCGATGCCGTGGACGCGGCGATGGATGCGCTCTCGGGTAATACCTCGCAGCCCTGCCTCGGCTCGATCGTCGAGGCACTGAAGGGGTCCGAGCGCGATCCCGGTCTCGATCCGGAATGGATCCGCCGCATCTCCTTCTATTGGGAAGCCGTTCGCCATCAATATGCGGCCTTCGAAAGCGACCTCAAGGGGCCGGCTTCGGAAGTCTATCTGCACGAAATGCCCGGTGGGCAGTTCACCAATCTCAAGGAACAGGCCCGTTCGCTGGGTCTTGAGACCCGCTGGCACCAGGTGGCGCAGGCCTATGCCGACGCCAACCAGATGTTCGGCGATATCGTCAAGGTGACGCCGTCTTCCAAGGTCGTCGGCGACATGGCGCTGATGATGGTGAGCCAGGATCTGACGGTTGCCGATGTCGAGAACCCGGCCAAGGATATCGCCTTTCCGGATTCGGTCGTCTCCATGC
Organism: Hyphomicrobiales bacterium; assembly: GCA_900468625.1. GTDB lineage: Bacteria > Pseudomonadota > Alphaproteobacteria > Rhizobiales > Rhizobiaceae > Rhizobium. The sequence goes on along the minus strand of UBUL01000018.1, from coordinate 406,211 downwards.
TGAAGGGCGATCTCGGCCAGCCGCCGTCCGGATGGCCGCAAGCGCTGCAGAAGAAGGCGCTGAAGGGCGATAAGCCTTATACCGTCCGTCCCGGCTCGCTGCTCACCGACGCCGATCTCGATGCCGAGCGCAAGGTCATCGAGACCAAGCTGGAGCGCAAGGTCGACGATTTCGAATTCGCCTCCTACCTGATGTATCCGAAGGTCTTCACCGACTATGCGCTGGCGGCCGATACGTACGGCCCGGTCTCGGTGCTGCCGACGCCCGCCTATTTCTACGGTCTCAAGGAGGGCGACGAGCTCTTTGCCGAGATCGAGAAGGGCAAGACGCTTGTTATCGTCAACCAGGCGATGACGGCGACCGACGAGAAGGGCATGGTAACGGTGTTCTTCGAACTCAACGGTCAGCCGCGCCGCATCAAGGTGCCGGATCGCGCCCACGGCGCTTCCGGCAGCGCGGTGCGCCGCAAGGTCGAAACCGGCAATGCCGCCCATGTCGGCGCGCCGATGCCGGGCGTCATCTCCACGGTCTTCGTTTCGCCCGGCCAGACGGTCAAGGCCGGCGACGTGCTGCTGTCCATCGAGGCCATGAAGATGGAGACGGCGCTGCATGCCGAGAAGGACGGCACGATCTCCGAGGTGCTGGTGCGCGCCGGCGACCAGATCGACGCCAAGGATCTGCTCGTCGTCTATGGCGCCTGAGCGGCAAGCTGGGCTTATGAAGCCGGTCCTCGACTGAGATGGTGACCGTCTTCTGCCGCAAAGCCTGACTTTTGCAGTCGGGCTTTGCGGCATCGACGCTTTCAACTTGGTTTGCGAGCCTGCCGATCGAGGATGGCCGCCCAAAATGCAGCCAGCAGCGCGAGCAGTGCGGATGCCAGCATCAGGGCGAAAAGCGTATGGATCGTTGACGATTGCGCGATGAACAGCCCGCCGACCGAGCCGATCAGCGCGCCGCCCGATATCCTCATGGCGGCGGCCAATCCGGCTGCCGTTCCGACCATGTCCGATCTGACCGACATGGCGCCGCTATTGGCAGCCGGCATGGTAAGGCCGTTGCCGATGCCGATGAAGATGCAGGGACCGAAGAGCGCCCAGACATGTGCCGCGCCCGATAGCGACAAAGCGAAACCGATCGACAGGCCGATGCAGGTTAGAAGCCGCGCAACGACGAGGATCGTGCCGAGCGGGATTTTTGCCGCGTAGCGACCGGCCAGATAGCTGCCGAGAATGAAGCCGGCGGGAACCAGGCCCATGTAGAAGCCGAGCCTGGCGCTCGATCCGCCGAGCGCATCGCCTATCGTGAGCGGTGCTCCGCCGAGAAAGATGTAAAGCACACCCATCGAGCAGGCCATGCAGAGCGTGTAGGCCCAGAATCGAGCCGACCGCAGAAGCAGCCCATAGGAGGCGAGATAGTTCCTGCGCGCATCCGGGGAAGGCGCCCTCGATCCTTTCAACTCACGTATGGCGAGGAGGAGGGCGGCAATGCCGAGGATCGCGAGGACGATGAAGCTTGCCTGCCAGCCGAAAAGCTCGTCCAGCGATCCGCCGAAGAGCGGCCCGACCATGGGCGCCAGCGCCCAACCCATGGCGAGATAGCCGAACTTGCTCGCGGTCTGGCGCTCGTCGGATGTTTCCTTGATGATGACGAGGGCGACGGAATAGCAGGGACCTATGCAGGCCTGCATCATACGGCATAGCAGGAAGATGCCGATATTCGGCGCGAGTACGCAGCCGATCGAGGCGGCGATGAAGATCGAGAGCGCTATCAAGACGACAGGCCGGCGGCCGAACCGGTCCGATATCGCGCCGCCGATGGCTTCAAGGGACGCGGTGACAATGGAAAAGCCGGCAACCGAGAGGTTCATAAGGGCGAAATCGGCGTGGAATGCCGCTGCGATCTTCGGCAGCGAAGGGAGGATCATGTTCACGGGCAGTACGGCAATCGCCGAGAGCAGGATGAGGGTCGTCAGCCGTGGCGGCGCGGCGGCTGATGCGAGGGTCGGGTCTTCGGTTGCTTGCGGGGCTGGATGCTCGATACGGTTTTCGGTGCGCGTCATGGCCTTGTCCGTCGTGCGGATGAGAAATCGAGGGAGATCTGACGGGGCGCAGCCTGGATTCAGGGCAATAAAAAAGGCCCCGTCAGGAGCCTGCTTACCGCGCATGGGTGCTTTCGCCGGATGGCTACGCCATCCTGCCCATGCGCCTTCCTACCACTACGAGAACGCGTGCCGTGTTCATGACGTCAGAGCTAAACGGAAGGCCGCACAGCGTCAATGCGCGACCCGTCGACAAACCGGCGTTCCTCTCAGATGTCGTAGCTGAGCCCGGAATTCAGCGTCGAGATGAACTGCTTCGTCCGCTCCTGCGAGGGATTGGCGAAGATGCTGCGTGAGGAGCCGGTCTCGACGATGATGCCCGCTTCCAGGAAAACGACATTGTTGGCGATCTTCGAGGCAAGGCGCAGGTCGTGCGTCGCCATGACCATGGTGGTGCCTTCATTGGCAAGCTTGCCGAGCACATCGACCACTTCGGCCGCCAGCTCCGGATCGAGTGCGGAGGTCGGCTCGTCGCAGAGCAGCACGCGCGGCGTAGGGGCTAGCGCCCGGGCGATGGCGACGCGCTGCTGCTGCCCGCCCGAGAGCGTCGAGGGCCAGGCATCCATCTTGTGCGCCATGCCGACCTTGGTCAAAAGCTCGACCGCGCGGTTGCGCGCCCTGTCTTCCGGCCAGCGCAGTACGGTCGTCAGGCCTTCCATGACGTTCTCGATGGCGGTGCGGTGCGGAAAGAGCTGGAAATTCTGGAAGACCATGCCCGTCTGCCGGCGGATCTTCTGGATGTCCTGCCAGGACGGCTTCTTGCCCGGCTGAAAGGTGGCCGTCTCCTCGCCGATGCGGATCGTTCCGGCTGTCGGGATTTCGAGCAGGTTGATGCAGCGCAACAGCGTGCTCTTGCCGCCGCCGGAGGGGCCTACAAGCGCCGTCACCGTGCCTTCCGGGATCATCAGGCCGATGTCCTTGAGGATGACGTTGTCGCCGAAGCGTTTTTCGATATGGGACAGCTCGATCATGTCCGCGCCTCCAGCGTGCCGCCATAGCGGGCGAAACGACGCTCGAGGGAACCCTGCAGCGTCGAAAGCACCGTGCTGAGCACGAGATAGATCAGCGCCGCCTCGATATAAAGGATCAGCGGCTCATAGGTCGTCGCGACGATGCGCTGTGCCGCCTGGAACAGCTCCGGCACGGTGATGGCGGCGGCAAGCGACGTATCCTTGACCAGCGAGATGAAGGTGTTCGACAGCGGCGGCACGGCGACGCGGGCTGCCTGCGGCAGGATGGTGCGGCTCATCGCCTGGCGCCAGCTCATGCCGATCGAATAGGCGGCTTCCCACTGGCCCTTCGGCACGGAGGAGATCACGGCGCGGATGATTTCCGACGTATAGGCGCCGACGCTGAGCGTGAAGCCGATCACGGCAGCCGGAAAGGCATCGAGCAGGATGCCGAGGCTCGGCAGGCCGTAGAAGATGACGAAGAGCTGCACCAGAAGCGGCGTGCCGCGGATCACCCAGACATAGAAGCGGGCAACGGCCACGAACGGCGCCGGGGCAAACAGCCTGACGACGGCGGTGAGCAGGCCGAGCAGAAGGCCGAGAACGAAGGTGATCAAGGTGAGCGGGATGGTGAAGACGAGCCCGGCCCAAAGCAGCGTGCCCAGTGACTCCCACATCAGTTGCAGCCAATGCTCCAAGGAGAAGCCTTTCAATCAATAAGAGAATGCGTCCGGAGGTGACCCCGGACGCATCTTTTTCACAATTTCACGTTTCTGCCTATTCCCTTACTTCGAAACGTCCTGTCCGAAGTATTTCTGCGAGATCTTGGCATAGGTGCCGTCGGCCTTGATGTCGGCCAGCGCCTTGTTGATGGCGGCCTGCAGCTCCGGCTCGCCCTTGCGGATGATGACGGCGGAATAATCGGCATTGGCCTCCTGGGCGACGATCTTCACCGGCGCGTCGGGCTTGTGCTTCTTGAAATCGAGGAAGGAGAGGCTGTCGTTGATGGTCGCGTCGGCGCGGCCGGTCAGCACCAGCTGGATCGACTGGTCGAAGCCGTCGGTGCCGACGAGCGTGGCGCCGGATTCGGTGGCGAGCTTGCCGAAGTTGCTGGTCAGCGACTGCGCCGCCTTCTTGCCCTTGAGATCGGCGAAACCCTTGATCTCGGTGTTGCTGTCCTTGACGATCAGCACGGCCTTGGAGGCGATGTAGGGCTCGGAGAAATCATACTTCTTCTTGCGGGCATCGGTGACGCCGACTTCGTTGATCACGGTGTCGTAGCGGTTGGCGTCGAGGCCGGCGATCAGGCCGTCCCACTTGCCTTCCAGGAACTGCGCCTTGACGCCGAGCTTGGAAGCGATCGCCTCGGCGATTTCGACATCGAAGCCGGTGAGCTTGCCGCTCTCGTCATGATAGGTGAAGGGCGCATAGGTGCCTTCCGTACCGACCTTCAGCACGCCGGCGGCCTGGATCGCCTTGAGATTGTCGCCGGCATGGGCCGGCAGGAGGAAAGCGGCCTGCACGAGGGCGGCAGCGGCAACAGTCTTCAACCAGTTCATCGTCTTCTTCCGTTTCTGGAGCGGTTCTAGTCAATGTCGCATACATCGCAGAAAATTTGCACCGCGAAAGCGTAGAAAACTGCAAGATAAAGCGGCAATTGCGAATATTTTTCTCAAGGGGGGAGGGGTGGCGATTTTGGGGGATGTGGCGTGGCTCTCGTTGTCGCGCGTGCTCGCAACCGTCAAGACTTTCATTGTCCGTGTTACGAGGACCCAGCCAGTCGAAAAATATTTTTAGAAGGTCGCTACTTGATCTTGAATAGTAGCGCAGACATCACCTCAAGCCGCCGCCCGCCGCTTCATCCGCTCGCTGATAATGATGATGAACCCGGCGCTCAGGATCAGGATAGCGCCGATAAATGTATTGGCGCCGGGGATGTCGCCCCAGATCAGGTAGCCGAGCAGGAAAGCCCAGACGAGCGAGGTATATTCGAACGGCGCAAGCACGGAGACGGGCGCCTGCCGCATGCCTTCGAAGAGAGCGAGCTGGCCGGCGCCGGCGATGATGCCTGTCAGTGCGAGCAAGACAACCTGGAACGGTGTCGGCGTGTGCCAGTGGGCGATCGCCATGCCGGCGGTCAGGATGATGAACAGGATGTTGGAAACGGCCATCTGGATATGGCTCTTCTCGTGCAGCGCGGTTTTGCGCAGGAGCACCATGCCACATGCCCAGAGGACGGCGGCCTGCAGCGCCAGATAGACCGGCCAGGAAATCGAGAGCCCCACGGGATTGGAGGCGATCACCACGCCGCAGAAGCCGACGCCGACCGCCATCCAGCGGGCGACGGTGACCTTTTCGCGCAGCACGATGGTCGCGAGGATCGTGCCGACGATCGGTGCGGCGTAATAGAGCGTCGTCACCTCGGCGAGCTGCAGGTAGGAGGCGGCCGAATAATAGGAAATCCAGGCGATCAGGATGATGACGCTGCGCAGGATCATCGGCTTGATGATCGGCGAGCGTGCTACCTTCCGGACGAGCGAGGGGCCTTCGAAGACGAAGCATCCGGCAAGGATGGTGCAGCTTCGGATGAACAGGACCTGCCAGACAGGGATGGAGGCGACGAGCAGCTTCACAGCCGAATCGTGTGCGGTGAACAGCATGTAGGCAAACACCGTAAGCAGGATGCCATAGCCGATGGAGTTTTTCACGGGGATGCACCAGAGGATGACCCAACTTGGGGCCGGCCGAAGAATCTTTCAGACTTGAAGCGATAGGAGCCTAATTTTACGCCGTCAATAGAAGTTTTGGTCAGGGTGACGCCGTCAGGCGTTATTTATTCGGGGTTGTGGCGTCATCCTCTCCGCTTTAACAGACGGAGACGAAATGTGACTGTCTCAGGCTCTTTCGATCGTTGAGATTTCAATCGATTTAAATAGACTGCGATGCCGATCTGGAGGAGTTTTCATGGACAATGGAACGAGATTAGAGGGTCTTGAGGCCCGTCGAAGCGGATTTTTCACGAAATCGCGCGCCGCCGTTTCGCTGATGTTCCTGCTGAACGGCTTCATGGTCGGCTGCTGGGCGCCGAAAATTCCCGAATTCGCCGAACGGCTGCAACTCACCAAATTCGAGCTCGGGCTGATGATCCTCGTCTTCGGCGTTGGCTCGCTCGTCATGATGCCGCTCGCCGGCGCGCAGATCGCCGTGCGCGGCTCGCGCGTCGTCGTGCGTGCCTTTGCGGTGCTGCTGCTGCCGATGATTCTGGCGCTGACGCTGGCGCCTGATATCTGGACGGCGGCCATCGCGCTCTTTCTCTTCGGCGGTTTCATCGGCGCCATGGATGTGGCGATGAATGCCAATGCTGTTTCAGTCGAAAAATCCATGCGCCGGGCGATCATGTCCTCCTGCCATGCCTTCTGGAGCCTCGGCGGCCTTTTGGGTTCGGCGATCGGCGGGCTGCTGATTTCGCGCTGGGGTGTTCTCGGCCATGCGGAGGCTTCGACTGCTATTGCCGTGCTGTTCCTGGTCGTCGCCTGGCCGATGGTTTTCGGCGATCAGCCGCATCCTGACGAGGCCAAGCCGAAGGCAAAGCTGCCGATGATCCCGCTGCCCTGGCTGCTCGGCATCGTCGCGCTGTTCTGCATGGTGCCGGAAGGCGCCGTGCTCGACTGGAGCGCGCTCTATCTCGGCCAGGAAAAGGGCGCGTCGGTGGCGCTCTCCGGCTTCGGCTTTGCCGCCTTTTCCGCCACCATGGCGACCATGCGCTTCGCCGGCGATTTCGTCCGCGACTGGCTCGGCGCCGTGCGTACGCTGCGCGTCTGCACCATCTTCGCCATCGTCGGCATGCTGACTGCCGCACTTGCGCCAAACGCCGAGGTTGCCATTCTCGGCTTTGCGCTCTGCGGCATCGGCATTTCCAACATGGTGCCGATCGCCTTTTCCGCGGCCGGCAATATTCCCGGCCTGCAGCCGGGCATCGGCATTTCGGTGGTCACGACGCTCGGCTATTCCGGCATGCTGGTGGCGCCGTCGGCGATCGGCTTTGCCGCCGAGCATGTCGGCTTCTCGCCGGTGCTGATGGCGCTGCCGGCGCTGCTGCTCGTCGTGCTCGCCTTGTCGTCGCTTGCGCGCTACGCGGATGGTATCGGGGATGCCAAGCATTAATTTCGTCGCTTTTGCCCGGTAGCGGGTAGGCCGTCCGATCAAAAGAGCCGATCAAAAGAGATTGCCACAGCGGTTGACAACAATCGTTTCGTGATCCACCTGAAAGGCACCCATTTTCGAGGCCTGCGAGAGCTTTCCATGTCGTCCGCCACCGATTTCGATCCGAAACCGCGCCGTTCCTCCGTTGCCGTCGATGTCGGCGGCGTGATCGTCGGCGGCGGTGCCCCCGTCGTCGTGCAGTCCATGACCAATACCGACACGGCCGATGTCGATACGACCGTCGCCCAGGTCGCTGCCCTCTACAAGGCCGGCTCCGAGCTCGTGCGCATCACCGTCGACCGCGATGAAAGCGCTGCCGCTGTGCCGAAGATCCGCGAGCGGCTGCTGCGTCTCGGCATGGACGTGCCGCTGATCGGCGATTTCCACTATATCGGCCATAAGCTGCTCGCCGATCATCCCGCCTGCGCCGAGGCGCTGGCGAAATACCGCATCAATCCCGGCAATGTCGGCTTCAAGGACAAGAAGGACAAGCAGTTCGCCGAGATTATCGAGATGGCGATCCGCTACAACAAGCCGGTGCGCATCGGCGTCAACTGGGGCTCGCTCGATCAGGATCTCTTGACGGCGCTGATGGACAAGAACGCCGCCGAAGGCTCGCCGCTCTCGGCTCGGCAGGTGACGCGCGAGACGATCGTGCAGTCTGCGTTGATCTCCGCCGATCTCGCCGAGGAAATCGGCCTGCCGCGCAACCGCATCATCCTTTCGGCCAAGGTCAGCCAGGTGCAGGACCTGATCGCTGTCTACTCCATGCTGGCAGAGCGTTCCGACCATGCGCTGCATTTGGGCCTCACCGAAGCCGGCATGGGCTCGAAGGGCATCGTCGCCTCGTCGGCCGCCATGGGCTATGTGCTGCAGCACGGCATCGGCGATACGATCCGCGTTTCCCTGACGCCAGAGCCGAATGGTGATCGTACCCGCGAAGTGCAGGTGGCGCAGGAGCTGCTGCAGGTCATGGGCTTTCGCCAGTTCATCCCGGTCGTCGCGGCATGTCCCGGCTGCGGCCGCACGACCTCGACGGTCTTCCAGGAACTGGCGCAGAACATCCAGAACGACATCCGTAAGAACATGCCGGTCTGGCGCGAGAAGTATCCGGGCGTCGAAGCTCTGAACGTCGCCGTCATGGGCTGCATCGTCAACGGTCCGGGCGAAAGCAAACATGCCGATATCGGCATTTCTCTGCCCGGCACGGGCGAAACCCCGGCCGCCCCCGTCTTCATCGACGGCCAGAAGGCCATGACTTTGCGCGGTCCGAATATCGCTTCGGATTTCGAGGCGCTGGTGACCGACTATATCGAAAAGCGGTTCGGCCGGAAGACTGTCGCGGCGGAGTGATCCGCCGCTTACATTGGTCTAGATGTTGCTCGTCAGCAGCTTGATGCCGGCGAAACAATAGAAGCCGGCCATGACGCCCTCGATCCAGCGGCGCGCATTGCTGTAAATTTTCAATGCATGCGGCGTCGAAAACAATACGGCGTAGCCCATGAACACCAGGAAGCCGGTGACGCCGCAAACGGCAATGATCAGCACCGCCACGGAGCCGGGCGCTCCCTGCGGCATACCGAGTGCAATGATGGCCAGCCAGGCGAAAATCGCCTTCGGGTTGGTGACGTGAATGCCGTAGCCGCGCAGGATCAGCGATTTGAAACTCGGCGTTTTCGAGCCTTCGGCGTCGGCCTTCAGGTCTCCGTTCGAGCGCACCGCGCGAAACGCCTTGTAGGCGAGATAGAGCAGATAGATGCCGCCGAAAATCTTCAGGAGCTCCAGCGCCATTGCATAGGTCTGCAAAAGCGTGGCAAGGCCTGCTGCGGCAGCTGTCGCCCAGGTCAGCGAGCCGCCGAAGATGCCGAGCGAGATGGTCATGCCGGCCTTGCGGCCATGAGTCATCGAGGTGCCGATGATGGCCATGATGGCGGGGCCGGGACTGATGACGGCAACGATGTAAGCGATATAGGCCGGCAGGATGTGCGGCAGGTAGGCAAGCGTTTCGCGCATGGAGGCTATTCCTGGGGCATTGGCCAGCGTGGAGAGTTCCGCGTCCAAAGGCCAGTTCGGGACGGGAATGTGTCATAAAATACAGCGGAAATCACCCGACGCAGCAATGGATTCTTGTGATGGTGACATTCCATAGCTGAATGGGTGGTAGAGGCAGGCACCCGTCCGAGCGATGGCAGATGCCTATCGCTATCCCCGCTTGAAGGTCAGTCGCCTGCCATCAAGCAATACCGTATGGAAGTCCTCGGAATCAGCTCTTGCGGTTCGCGACGAAGCGGGCGGTTTCCGTCAGGACGTCAGCCTTGCCGCCATAGCCGGACAGCAGATGGGCCGCTTCGCTCACCAGCTTCGCGAGCGTCGCTTCGGCCCATTCCTGGCCATGCAGCGCGACCAATGTGCCCTTGCCCCGGGCGGCATCCTTGCCGGTTGCCTTGCCCATGGTGGCGGCATCGGCGGTGAGGTCGAGCAGGTCGTCGGCGAGCTGGAAGGCAAGGCCGATCTTTTCGCCGAAGGTCCTGAGGCGCCTGCGGTCTTCGGCCGAGGCGCCAGCGATGATGGCGCCGGCCTCGCAGGCGAAGCGGATCAGCGCGCCCGTCTTCATAGCTTGCAGCGTGGTGATGCCCTTTTCGTCCGGCGCCTCTTTTTCCGCCGCGAGATCGAGGGCCTGGCCGCCGGCCATGCCGCCGATGCCGGCGGCGCGCGACAGCGCCAGCACGAGCGCGATCTTCCGATCCGCCGGCAGCTCCGTTTCCGGAGCGGCGATAATGTCGAAGGCATAGGTCAGCAGGCTGTCGCCCGCCAGGATCGCCGTGGCGTAATCGAAGGCGATGTGCACCGTCGGCTGGCCGCGGCGCAGATCGTCGTCGTCCATGGCAGGCAGGTCGTCATGGACGAGGGAATAGCAGTGCACGCATTCGAGCGCCGCGCCGACCCTAAGCGCCGCCTCGGCATTGCCGCCGAGAAGAGCAGCCGATTCCATGACGAGAAAGGGCCGCAGCCGCTTGCCGCCGTTCAGGACCCCGTGACGCATCGCGCTCAAAAGCCGGACAGGGCGGACGATCTCGTCGCTGAAGCTGGCGTCGGCCAAAAGCCTGCTCAGCATGGCTTCGGTCTTGCCGGCGTTGTCCTTGAGACGCTGTTCGAATGAGGAATGGGTGCTGTCCATGGCCGCTGTTTGGCATGAGAGGCCGTTGCTGGCAACGGGAATTGTCAACGGCCGGTGGGGAATCACGCCGCACTCTGGTCATCGCTTTGTGTAGACGGTATGACGGGGTGCAGCATCAGAGCGTTTCCCGGATGCATTAAGGGGTTGTACCGGGATGGAGCGATCGTGGACGTCAGGCACTTGGACATATCGACTGATCAGGAGGAGGAAGCCGAAGTGCCGCAACGGTCCTCCCTGTTTGCGCGCTTCGGGGCAAGGCCGCTTTGGCAGCGCATCGTCTTCGTGCTGATCGGCGTGCTGTTGCTGCCCTATCTCCTCATCGTCGTCTATCTCTTGCCGTTCATCCATCCCGTTTCCACCCTGATGATAGGCGATGCCGCCACCTTTCAGGGATACGACCGCCGCTGGGTTCCGCTGGATAAGATCGCGCCGGTGCTGGTGAAATCCGTCATGGTCTCCGAGGATGGGCAGTTCTGCTACCACGGCGGCGTCGATTGGGGCGAGATGCGGACCCTCGTCCAGGAGACGATGCGCGGTAAATCCACGCGCGGCGGCAGCACGATCCCGATGCAGACGGTGAAGAACCTGTTTTTATGGAACGGCCGCTCCTTCGTGCGCAAGGCATTGGAACTGCCGCTTGCGGTTACCGCCTCCACCGTCTGGTCGAAGCGCCGGATGATGGAACTCTATCTGAATGTCGCCGAATGGGGGCCTGGCATTTACGGCATCGAGGCGGCGGCGCGCTATCATTTCAAAGTGCCGGCTTCCAGGCTTACCGCACGTCAGGCGGCGCTTCTCGCCGTCTCGCTTCCCAATCCGATCGATCGGGTGGCAAGCAGGCCCGGGCGAGGGCTCGGCCAGCTCGCCTCGCTGATCCAGCGTCGCGCGCGGAATGCCGACCCATACATCAAATGCCTTTATGATTGAGATCAGAACTTGTCGTTCGATCGGCTTGTCGTCATCTGGCATTCTTGGCCATGACGTAAGGGCGGGCGTGAACCAGTCGAAAAACTCTTTCCCTTCGGGTTCCGGTGCTGAAAAGGAAGCAAAAGATCATGGACAAGCTGATCCTCTATATCGGCAACAAGAACTATTCCTCCTGGTCGTTGCGGCCGTGGATCGCGTTGGAGGGGTGCGGCGTTCCTTTCGAGGAGGTGCTGATTCCCTTCGATTTCCCGGCGGGCAATCCGCGCATCCGCGAGGTTTCGCCGACGGGCAAGGTGCCGATGCTCATCCATAACGGCTTCAAGGTATGGGAATCGCTTGCCATCATCGAGTATGCGGCCGAACTTTTCCCCGACGCCGGCCTTCTTCCACGGGATCGCCAGGCGCGGTCACTGGCGCGGTCCTACAGCATGGAGATGCTTTCCGGTTTCAGCGCTCTGCGCAATGCCTGCCCGATGAACATGCGCCGTCCGATCGCCCGCCGCGACCTGCCCGACGGGGTGATGGAGGATGTGGCGCGCATCGAGACCATCTGGCGCGAGGCGCGAGCCTTTTCAGGCGGCCCTTTCCTGTTCGGGGCGTTTTCCGGAGTGGATGCGATGTTCGCTCCCGTCATCAGCCGCCTGGAGCGGTATGACATACCGGTTGCGGCGGACACGCGGGACTATGTGGCGGTCATGAAGGCGCTGCCTGCCTGGCAAAAATGGGAACAAGCCGCATTGCAGGAAACATGGACCGTGCCGGAGGATGAGGACTGATTCGGTCTCGAATATTCGGGAATCGCGCGCGGCGGGCAAAAAATGCTATTAGGGACTGGTCAAAGCCCGGCAAGCCATGTATAAGCCCGCCCAATTTCCGAAATTGATGCATGTCTGTTTCGGCCGCCTTGCTGGCCGCGGATATGTTTCGTCCGTACATGGAGTAAAGAGAATGGCTGTACCGAAGAGAAAAACAAGCCCGTCCAAGCGCGGTATGCGCCGCTCTGCCGACGCCCTGAAGGCTCCGACCTACGTCGAAGACAAGAACTCCGGCGAACTGCGCCGTCCGCACCACATCGACCTGAAGACCGGCATGTACCGCGGCCGTCAGGTTCTGACGCCGAAGGAAAGCGCATAATCCAGCGCTGCCTTGATGGCATGAATAAGAGGCTTGGCGGTTCGCCGGCCTTTTTCTGTTTTCATCGGACTGTGCTGGGTGGGTCAAAAGCTGGCCTATTGGCATGCCGAAAGTTTGACACCCCTCTCTGTCACTTCGTGACATCTCCCCCACACGGGGGAGATTATTGGAAGTGTGTCGCCCGCCCTAAAGTGAACTTACAAGCACGCTTCAGCAGATGGGTTGACGAGTGAGGCAAGAGTGCGCCGCTAGCTGCCAATCTCCCCCATTGTGGGGGAGATGCCGCGAAAGCGGCAGAGGGGGTGAAAACTCTCCATGAACGCACAAGCAGCTTTTCAGGGCCGTCTTATCTCACAAACTATCCAGCTTGTTCTGCATGGCGCGGAGCTGTTCCTTCAGCTCGTCAATGTCCTTGGCTTCGGCCTTGCGGCTTTCCTTGGCCGCCGGCTTCATGAACGGCGAGAACATCTGCATGGCCTGCTGGAACATTTCGGTATTGCGGCGCACCTGCTCCTCGACCATTTGCATGGGCAACTGCAGGTTCTTGCCGAGCGGCGTCTCGCCGAAAGCGCGATTGATCTGCTCGCGCATCTGGGTCTGCTGTTCCGTGAAAGCGCGCATGGAATGTTCAAGGAAGCTCGGCACAACCATCTGCATCTGATCGCCGTAATAGCCGATAAGCTGCCGGAGGAATGAAATCGGCAGCAGCGTGTTGCCGGTCTTCGATTCCTGTTCGAAAATGATCTGCGTCAGGACAGAATGCGTAATATCTTCACCGCTCTTGGCGTCCTGGACGATGAATTCCTCGCCCTTCTTTACCATCTCCGCCAGGTCATCCAGCGTTACGTAGGTGCTGGTGCCGGTATTGTATAGGCGGCGATTGGCATATTTCTTGATTACGATCTGGCCCTCAGTCTTTGCCATTATCAGTCTCCTGGCCCCGTCTGATTGTATGGAATATTCCTCCACCACGGAGTGTAGACGCAAAAGAAGCTTGGTGACAATCGGTTTGTGCGATGCGGCAAGACCTTTCCTTCGGCTGGATTTTGAAGGCGGTGACAGCTTCGTGAAATCTGCGCGATGAAAATTCTTGCTGTTTGACTCGGACGCAAAGCTTTGACAGTTTCGCCTCATATACGTGTTCATCCTGTGAGGAGGCTTCCATGAGCAGTTCATCCATCGTCGTCGCCAGCGCGGCCCGCACCGCGGTCGGTTCCTTCAACGGCGCTTTCGCGACCGTTCCGGCGCATGAACTTGGCGCGGCCGCCATCAAGGCTGCGCTGGAGCGTGCCGGCGTCGATGCCAAGGAAGTCGATGAAGTGATTCTCGGCCAGGTGCTTCAGGCCGGCGAAGGGCAGAATCCGGCCCGCCAGGCCGCTATGAAGGCCGGCATCCCGCAGGAGGCGACAGCCTGGGGTGTGAACCAGCTTTGCGGTTCCGGCCTGCGCGCCGTGGCGCTCGGTATGCAGCAGATCGCAACAGGTGACGCAAAGATCATCGTCGCCGGCGGCCAGGAATCGATGTCGATGGCGCCGCATGCGGCCAACCTTCGTGCCGGCACCAAGATGGGCGACATGAAGATGATAGACACCATGATCAAGGATGGCCTGACGGACGCCTTCTACGGCTATCACATGGGCATCACGGCGGAAAATGTCGCGCGCCAGTGGCAGCTTTCGCGCGAGGATCAGGACCAGTTCGCTGTTTCCTCGCAGAACAAGGCGGAAGCGGCGCAGAAGGCCGGCCGGTTCAGGGACGAGATCGTTCCCTTCACGATCCAGACCCGCAAAGGCGACGTCACGGTCGATGCCGACGAATATATCCGTCACGGCGCGACGCTGGAGGGCATGGTAAAGCTCAGGCCGGCCTTCGACAAGGAAGGCACGGTGACCGCAGGCAATGCCTCCGGCCTCAATGACGGCGCCGCCGCCGCCGTTCTGATGACCGAGGCGGAAGCCTCGCGCCGCGGCATCCAGCCGCTTGCACGCATTGTCTCCTGGGCCACGGCCGGCGTCGATCCGCAGATCATGGGCACAGGCCCCATCCCCGCCTCCCGCAAGGCGCTGGAAAAGGCCGGCTGGTCGGCCGGCGATCTCGATCTCGTCGAGGCCAATGAAGCTTTTGCCGCCCAGGCTTGCGCCGTCAATAAGGATCTCGGCTGGGATACGTCGATCGTCAATGTCAATGGCGGTGCGATCGCCATCGGCCATCCCATCGGCGCCTCCGGCGCTCGTATTCTCAACACGCTGCTGTTCGAAATGAAGCGGCGCGGCGCCCGCAAGGGCCTTGCCACGTTGTGCATCGGCGGCGGCATGGGTGTCGCGATGTGCTTCGAGGCGCTCTAGAGCATTTCCAGGAAAAGTGCGCAGCGGTTTTCCGTCCGGAATGCGCAAAGAAACAAGAGCGTAGAGCGTTTTCGCGATTCGAAGAAAAGCAGAAACGCTCTAGAGCCGGATGATTTCAGGTCGAAACGACCTAAAATGCGAATCCGCTTTCGGCATCGTGCTCGAAGCGTCTTAGGCGGAGTTTTCCGTAAGAAGTGGTGGAAGTGGAGCGGGCGACCCGGTTTCGGGCGTCCCGTCTTCGCAGCAAAAAAAGGGGAGTGGCACATGAGCAGAGTGGCATTGGTAACCGGGGGTACGCGCGGCATCGGGGCTGCGATTTCGATGGCGCTGCACAATGCGGGCTACAAGGTGGCGGCTACCTATGCCGGCAACGACGAAAAAGCCCGGGCTTTCCACGATGTAACCGGTATCTCCGTCCACAAGTGGGACGTGACCGACTACGGGGCGTGCGGCAACGGCATCGCCAAGATCGAGCACGATCTCGGCCATGTTGAAATCCTGGTCAACAATGCCGGCATTACGCGCGACGCCATGTTCCACAAGATGACGCCGCAACAATGGCACGAGGTTATCAACACGAACCTCACGGGACTGTTCAACATGACCCATCAGGTCTGGCAGGGCATGCGCGACCGCAGCTTCGGCCGTATCATCAACATTTCCTCGATCAATGGTCAGAAGGGACAGATGGGGCAGGCGAACTACTCCGCCGCCAAGGCCGGCGATCTCGGCTTCACCAAGGCGCTCGCGCAGGAAGGTGCCGCCAAGAACATTACCGTCAATGCCATTTGCCCTGGCTATATCGGTACGGAAATGGTGCTGGCGGTGCCGGAAAAGGTGCTGAACGAGCGCATCATCCCGCAGATTCCTGTTGGGCGCCTCGGCGAACCCGAGGAAATCGCCCGCATCGCGGTCTTCCTGGCCAGCGACGATGCCGGCTTCATTACGGGATCGACGATAACGGCCAATGGCGGCCAGTTTTTCGTTTAAAGTCTTCCGCTTTCTTTCGAGCTGCGAAGCGGACGGGATCGCCGGGCCAGCCCGGCAGTCATCCCCGGCCTGAATTTGCCTGCCGCCGATGCCGCGGCTTGAATTCAAGGACAACGGCGGCTTCCAGCGCGGCCCGCCGTTTCTCCCTGTCCCGCGCCCTTGCCGCGCTTACCAGCGCATAAAAGGTGGTGCCGATGAGCGCGAGTGCTGCAATGCTTGCGATGATTTCGGCCATGGTGCCGTTCCTTTCTCAAAACACTGCTGCCTTCCCGCGGCTGATGGTGCGGAAAGAAGATTTTCCTGAGGAATCGCCGCTTGCCGAATCCGTTCCGGGAGCGAAGCCCGACCGACCGCCGGGGCAGGCGGTCGGGCTATGCCGACTTAGCGGCAGCGAGCCTCATAACGGTGACCGTAGCGGTCGCGATAGATGCAGTAGCCGCGGCGATCTTCCGAACGTCCGATGAGGTTGCCGACGACGCCGCCGGCGACTGCGCCGACAGCGGCGCCACCCCAGCTATGGGTGGCCACGCCACCGATCAGCGCGCCGGTACCGGCGCCGATCGCCGTGCCTTTTTCCGTTGCCGTGCACGACGCCAGTGCGCCGACGAGGGCGATCGCGACGATGATCTTCTTCATGGTGTTAACTCCCTGATGTTGTTACGAGGTTTGAACAATAATCTGCGGATCAGATCCGCCCCATCAATAACAGAATGAGGACAATGACGAAAACAAGCCCGAGACCGCCTGACGGGCCATATCCCCATGCCCGGCTGTAGCCCCAGCTGGGAAGTGCGCCGATCAGCAGCAGAATCAGTATGACAAGCAATACCGTACCAAGCATGATATGTCTCCTCCATGTCCGTCGCTTGAATATCCCGCCGGTTGCGTTGCTCGATCCGGCGTAATGCTTCAACGCCTCCAGCTCAAATCCATTTCTAGTGAATGGGCGGAGTTCTTCTAGAAACTTTCATCCTCGAAAATTGTTCCGGCTAAGAAATAAAAATGCAGAGGCGTCATGGCCGCGATGGTCAGCGAAACGTTAACGCAACGAAGCTGCGCGGCGGTGGCCGTAGCAGCCGATGGTCTTCTTTATGGTTAAAATATTATTAAAATACAATGGGTTGTGGTGAACGAAACGGGAAGAGCGGTGTGTCTGCGATTCGTCGATGATTCGTTCTCCATTTGGGCTTTGGTTAACAGCGAGGCGCTTCCTGCGTCCTGCCGATGCACTGGAAGAGCGTTGATGCGGCGGAGGCGGATCGCCGGAAGCCGGCGCCTTCATGAGCCGATCGGTTAACGAAGCGTGAGGCTGCTATCGGCTTCAGCCTTCGCACCGGTCTCCATATCGCGATGCTGTCCCGGCGAAGTACCGGATGCAGCCGCGAACAAATACGATATCCGCTGCTGTCCGTGATTCGTCACCGATTCGTTCCGGCTTTGATCGACGTGTTGGTTCGGACACTTTGTGCGTGCATATGTTGATTCATTATAGCCGCGCTCGTCAAAAGACGAGCCGCAATCTCAGATTCGGGTCGAATCCGGGGTTCAACCATTCAGAGTCCGGTATGCTCCGGCTTATGAAACGCCAGATGTTGTGGAGAACGAAAACGGAATCGCGTGGAAACAGCGATTCGTCGCCAATTCGTTCCTGCGTCGAGCCTCTTCCTGACGCGCTTGATTGATTCGAGGAAATTACCTTTATTTACAAATACTTAACCATAAGTCGAGGCAAACTCCGCTCTGCCGTGCGTTCCTTGCTTGACCCTGTTTACCGGGGCAAAAGGCATACAAATGAGATTCAGCATCTGGTGGGAGTCTTTTCATGGAAAACCATATGTTGTAGTGAACAAATAAGGAACGACGTGGAGTCAGCGATTCGTCTCCGATTCGTTCTCAAGCTGTTCCAGAATCCGCGGGACTCGCATGGGCTGTATGGCAAATGCATCTTTTGATTGAGATGATCAATTATGAAATCGAATGTTGCTGCATCTGTTTTTTCATTCGGGTCTTGCCTTTGTCACATATGGTAGTCATCTGTTCGTTTCCTCCAGGAGGGACTCGCCGATCGGAAGATGGCGGTTTCTTGCCCATGCACGGACCTATGACTCAGACTTCGCAGCCCATGATCCTGAGCGGACGCGGCGTTATCGCGGTGCTCGGACCCACCAATACCGGCAAGACCCATTATGCCATCGAGCGCATGGTGGCACACGGCAGCGGCGTGATCGGCCTGCCGCTGCGGCTGCTTGCGCGCGAGGTCTATACGCGCGTTGTCGAGAAGGTCGGGGCGCACAATGTCGCGCTGGTAACCGGCGAGGAAAAGATATCGCCGCCGAACGCGCGCTACTCCGTCTGCACCGTCGAGGCCATGCCGCGCGAGACTCGCGCCTCCTTCGTTGCCATCGACGAGGTGCAACTGGCGGGAGATCTGGAGCGCGGGCATATCTTTACCGACCGCATCCTGCATCTGCGCGGCCGAGACGAAACCCTGCTGCTCGGCGCAGGCACCATGCGGCCTATCCTCGAACAGCTTCTGCCCGGGATTACCGTTCTGGAGCGGCCGCGGCTGTCGCATCTTTTCTATGCCGGGCAGAAAAAAATTACGCGCTTGCCGCACCGCACCGCCATCGTCGCCTTTTCCGCCGACGAGGTCTATGCGATCGCGGAGCTCATCCGACGTCAGCGCGGCGGTGCCGCCGTCGTCCTCGGGGCGCTCAGCCCGCGCACGCGCAATGCGCAGGTGGCGCTCTATCAGGCCGGCGATGTCGAATATCTGGTTGCGACCGACGCGATCGGCATGGGTCTCAATCTCGACGTCGATCATGTCGCGTTTGCGCAGGACCGCAAGTTCGACGGCTATCAGTTCCGCAATCTCAATCCGGCCGAGCTCGGTCAGATCGCCGGCCGCGCCGGCCGCCATCTCAAGGATGGCACCTTTGGCGTGACGGGGCAGGTGGATCCGTTCGACGACGAGCTGGTGCGCCGGATCGAAGGGCACGAATTCGATATGGTGAAAGTGCTGCAATGGCGCAGCAAGGACCTGAATTTTGCATCGATCGCGGCGTTGCGCGCCAGTTTGGAAGACGCGCCTCGCGTGCAGGGCTTGACGCGGGCGCTGCCTGCGGTAGACCAGCAGGCGTTGGAATATTTGTCACGCGATCTGGAGATTGTCGATCTTGCCAGCAACCCGGCCAGGGTTGAAAAATTATGGGAAGCCTGTGCGCTTCCGGACTATCGGCGCATTACGCCTGCCCAGCACGCCGATCTTATCGCCACCCTCTTTTCCGATCTCGTGCGCTATGGCACGGTGAAAGAGGATTTCCTGGCCGAACAGGTGCATCGCGCCGATCGGACGGATGGTGAGATCGACACGCTTTCGGCGCGAATCGCGCAGATAAGGACTTGGACCTATGTGTCGAACCGGCCCGGCTGGCTTGCCGATCCGACACACTGGCAAGAAAAGACGCGGGAAATCGAAGATCGATTGTCCGATGCGTTACATGAGAGGTTGACGAAACGCTTTGTTGATCGCAGGACATCTGTGCTCATGAAGCGCCTGAGAGAGAATGCGATGCTGGAAGCTGAAATCAGTGTGAATGGGGATGTCTTCGTCGAGGGGCATCATGTGGGACAGTTGACCGGATTCCGGTTCACGCCAATCGCGGGAACCGAGGGGCCGGACGCGAAGGCTGTCCAGGCTGCCTCGCTGAAGGCGCTTGCGCTGGAATTCGAGGCGCGTGCCGCCCGCATGCATGCGGCCGGCAACAGCGATCTTGCGATCAGCGCCGATGGCCTCGTGCGCTGGCTCGGCGATCCCGTCGCGCGCCTGTCGGGCAGCGATCACATCATGCGCCCGCGCGTCATCCTGCTTGCCGACGAGCAGCTGACCGGCAATGCGCGCGATCATGTCGCCGCCCGCATCGAGCGCTTCGTGAACCATCATATCAGCACGATCCTGAAGCCGCTTGACGATCTCTCGCGCGCCGAGGATCTGCAGGGCCTTGCCAAGGGCCTCGCCTTCCAGCTGGTGGAAAATCTGGGCGTTCTGTTCCGTCGCGACGTCACCGAAGAGGTAAAGTCGCTGGATCAGGATGCGCGTGCCTCCATGCGCCGCTACGGCGTTCGTTTCGGCGCCTATCATATTTTCGTGCCTGCATTGCTGAAGCCGGCGCCGGCCGAACTCATCACCCTGCTTTGGGCGCTGAAGAACGATGGCCTCGATAAGCCGGGCTATGGCGATCTGATCCCCGTGCTGGCTGCCGGTCGTACCTCTGTTGTCACCGATGCGAGCTATGAGCGCATGTTCTACAAGCTCGCCGGCTTCCGCTTCCTCGGCAAGCGTGCCGTGCGCATCGATATTCTCGAGCGTCTGGCGGACCTCATCCGTCCGCTGCTGCAATGGAAGCCCGGCCAGGCTTCGCGTCCCGAAGGCGCTTATGACGGCCGCCGCTTCACCACGACGACCGCGATGCTTTCCATCCTCGGCGCCACGCTGGAGGATATGGAGGAAATCCTCAAGGGTCTTGGCTATCGCGCCGATTCCGTGAAGGCGGAAGAGGCTGTGGCCTTCCTCGCTCAGCAGGATGCCGTTGCGGCACCGGCGGTGCCGGCCGCGGATGCCGCTGGCGAAAAGGTCGACCATGATGACGCCGATGCCGCGGGCGAAGAGCCGGCTAAGGAAACAGAAACCGTTATGCAGGACGCGGCTCCGGCTGCGGATGCCCCCGTGGAGCCGGTGGCAGTGGCCGCTGATGTAGCCGAGGCTGCCGAAGCCGGTGCCGTTGCCGCCGAACCGGCAGAACCGAAGCCGGTTCTGCTATGGCGTCTGGGCGGCCGCAACGACCATCAGCAGCGTCAGGGCGCGCGCGGCCATGGCGATCGCCGTGGCGGCCATCAGGGCGAGGGTCGTTCTCAAGGCGGCAACCGCCGCAATGGCGAGCAGCAGGCGGGCGGCGAGGGCAATCGCGAAGGCCGCGATCGGCGCGACGGGCGCGATGCGCGCAGCGGCGACAAGGGCCAGCGCGGCAACAACCGCGAGGGCGGCCGTCCGCAGCATCAGGGCAGCCGCGGCGAGCGCAACGACCGTCAGGAGCGTGGCGAACGCAACGACCGGAATGATCGCAACAACCGGAACGACCGCAACAGCCGTGGTGCATCGCAGCCGCTGCGCTTCGAAGCCAAGCCGCCGCGCAAGGAAAAGCCGATCGATCCGGATTCTCCTTTTGCAAAGCTCGCTGCCCTCAAGGAGCAGATGAAGAAATAAGCCATGACGGACGAGAAACAGCCATTTTCCGGTTCGCGCCAGCGCATCGACAAATGGCTGTTCTTTGCCCGCATGGTGAAGTCCCGCTCACTGGCGCAGCTTTATGTACAGAATGGCAGCGTGCGGGTGAACGGCGAGCGGGTCGTGCAGCCGAGCTTCGGCGTCAAGGCGGGTGATCGGGTGGAGCTCTTTCTCGAGCGCCGCGATGTCGTCCTGATCGTACGCTCGTCCGGCGAACGCAGGGGACCTTTCGAGGAGGCCAGGCTGCTTTACGAGGACTTAACGCCGCCGACTGATGAGACAAAACGCCTCACTCCGCTCGAGCAGGCGCTGCGAGCACCCGGCAGCGGCAGGCCGACGAAGCGCGACCGGCGTGCGATCGACCGTTTGACTTCGGACGAGGATTAGAAAACTCTGTCTGTCACATGCGGTTTTCAAGATTGTTTGTCCTTGAAATTGGCTGATAAAGTCGATACCTCACGGTCAACCTGCCGGTAACCAGCCGGACGGCGCGTTTGTGCATGACACATGCGTCCGCCCGTTCGGCTCCGTGGACAAGGTGCGACGTTCCAGGTTGCGCAGCCGCGGAAGCTAGAGACATTCCTGGAGTTCTTCATGACATATGTCGTGACCGATAACTGCATCCGCTGCAAATATACCGATTGTGTGGAAGTCTGCCCTGTCGACTGCTTCTACGAAGGGGAGAATTTCCTCGTCATCCATCCTGACGAATGCATCGATTGCGGCGTCTGCGAACCCGAATGTCCCGCCGAAGCGATCAAGCCCGACACCGAGCCGGGTCTCGACAAATGGCTGAAGCTCAATGCCGAATATGCCTCCATCTGGCCGAACATCACCGTCAAGCGCGATCCGCTGCCGGAAGCCAAGGAGATGGACGGCGAACAGGGCAAGTTCGAGAAGTATTTCTCGGCAAATCCCGGCACGGGCGACTGATCGAGGGCCGTGACAGGCCGGCGATAAAGGTGTAGTCGATATCGCACGGAACGAATCAATTGCGTTGGGCCGCGCAGGCCGTTAACGTGGCCTTTTTGGCGCGCGCGCAGCAAATTATTGATTTCCTCAGATTTTTGTGATAGCTTTCCCATACTGATCCACTGCGGCATTTTGCATGCCCAAAACCATCACGAAAGCAAATCACCAATCCGTACGCGGTTTCCTTGACATATCAACGTTTTGCGTTGTCGGGTCCCGGATCGCGATGGATGGGTTTCTGTTTGCATAAGTCTGGCTGGACCAGGATGAAGTGACCCGACGGTACGTCCGTCTCATCCGGGCCTGACTGACCCGGCCCCCCGGCCCTAACGGGGCGCGTAACAGGGAGTTTTTGAAAAGAATGACGACCCAGCAGAAAAAACCTTCAGCAGCACGCCATGGCTTCAAGACTGGTGAAGCGATCGTTTATCCGGCCCACGGTGTCGGCACGATCACTGCGATCGAAGAACAGGAAGTCGCAGGCATGAAGCTCGAGCTGTTCGTAATCGACTTCGAGAAAGACAAGATGCGCCTGAAGGTGCCGGTGGCCAAGGCCATGAGCATCGGCATGCGCAAGCTTTCCGAGACGGATTTCGTCGAGCGTGCATTGAAGGTCGTGCAGGGCAAGGCTCGCGTGAAGCGCACCATGTGGTCGCGTCGCGCGCAGGAATACGATGCCAAGATCAATTCCGGCGATCTGATCTCTATCGCAGAGGTGGTTCGCGATCTCTACCGCGCCGAGAACCAGCCGGAGCAGTCCTATTCCGAACGCCAGCTCTATGAAGCAGCGCTCGACCGCATGGCGCGCGAAATTGCCGCCGTCAACAAGATGTCGGAAACGGAAGCCGTTCGCCTCGTCGAGACCAATCTCAACAAGGGTCCGAAGCGTGGCAAGGCCATCGAAGAAGACGATTCGCAGGACGAAGCCGCATAAGGCTCAGGCGCAAGATAATGCTTCAAAAAACCCGGCCTTCGTGCCGGGTTTTTTCTTTGGAACCTTTTCCATCCTGCCGCGTTGTTAGCTTCGTGTTGTCGGTCGGTGTGGGTGCACTCTTGCGCAGAGGGGTTCCTGACAGGCCGCTTTATAGATATTCACGAGGACCGGCCTATGCGTTTTCATTCGAAGCTTCCCGGCGATCTGAAGATGCTTCAATCGTCTGACCCGTTGGCGGAGATCGAACTGGACTAGTCATCGATATCCGACGAGACGGATATCGGTTTCCAATTTGCAATTTCATTCATTGATTTCCATCCGAGCAGCGATGTTCGGAAACGATGCTTGCTGCCCTTTTCGTCGCCCGCGGCATAGAGACGATTTGAGGCCGAACCCAGGAGATGCATATGACGAATATGTCTGCAGATCGGCGCATGATCAAAGTTGCGATGGCTGCTCCCTATCTCGATCGCGACGAAGAACATAACCTTGCCATTCGCTGGAAGGACCATGACGATCGTGGCGCGCGCAATCAAATCGCCACCGCCCATATGCGCCTTGTCATTTCGATGGCGGGCAAGTTTCGCAACTTCGGACTACCGATGAGCGATCTCGTACAAGAAGGCTATGTAGGTCTGCTTGAGGCTGCGGCAAGGTTCGAACCCGAACGTGAAGTCCGTTTTTCTACCTATGCAAGCTGGTGGATCCGAGCTTCGATCCAGGATTATATCCTGCGCAATTGGTCGATCGTGCGTGGCGGCACGAGCTCCGCGCAAAAGGCGCTGTTCTTCAATCTCCGTCGCCTACGCGCCAAGCTCGCCCGCAGCAATTCCAGCGTCACCGTGCAGTCCATCCATGAGGAAATCGCCGTGACGCTCGGGGTCAGCCTCGCCGATGTGCAGACGATGGACGCCCGTCTTTCCAGCAGCGATACGTCCCTGCAGGCACCGTCGATCTCCGGCGATTCCGAAAGTGCCGAGCGTATCGATTTTCTGATCAGCGACGAGCCGCTTCCCGACGAACAGGTTTCCGATATGATCGACGGCGAACGCCGCCGCGTCTGGCTTGCATCGGCGCTCAAGCATCTCAACGAACGCGAGATGAAGATCATCCGCGCCCGCCGCCTCGTCGAAGACGGGGCAACGCTCGAAGAGCTCGGCGCCGATCTTGGCATTTCAAAGGAACGCGTGCGTCAGATCGAAAGCCGCGCCATGGACAAGCTCCGCAGTGCGCTGGTCGATGCCGATCCACGTATGGCAAGCTATGCCTGAGACACCCGTTCTCCCGGTCGGGAGACGGTACAGCCGCTGGAGCGTTTCTGCTTTCCCTAAATCGCGAAAACGCTCTATCCTTTTGTTCTCATGCAATTCCGGACGGAAAACCGCTTCGCACTTTTCCTGGAATAGCTCTATTCCGCGATAATCTTGACTTTGTCGCCGGGTGCAATCGATGCCCCGGTCGGCAGGGCGTTGATCAGCTTGAACAGATCGAGCTTGCGATCGGTGCCCATCATGCGGGCCGCAAGTGTCGTGATCGTATCGCCGGGTTTGACAGTCACGACGCGGACGCGCAGCGGCTTCAGCGAGGCGGCCTCATCCGGCGTCATATGCCGGAAGCTTGCGCGCAGGATGTTGGCCGTCTGATCCAGCTGGGCCAGATTTCCCTTCGGCACAGCCGTCAGGAAGCGGAAGATCTGCGTGCGATCACGAATGACGGTGACATCGAAATCCCAGCGGTCGGCCGAGGCGCGCGCAGTGGCGGCCGGCATGCCGTTGACGGTGATCGACTTGATCGAGGATGGATCGAGGCCCGTGACCCATCCACTGGAAATATAGTTCGTCAGATTCTGGTTCTGGGTATCGGCGACGCCGTCGAAGCGGATGGCGATGTCGCCGGGACCGGTCGCCATGACTGCCTCGACCTTGTTGTCGATACGGAAATCGGGCGGGACGTCGAAACGGATGCCGAGGCCGCCGTGCAGGAAGGTCTGGCCGCGCACATAGCCTTCCTCCGGGCTGTCGCCATAAAGCAGGCCGTCGATGCCGTTCAGGTAATAATCCCGGCCGGTGTCGCCGACCTTGCCTTCTTCGCCGAATTCGCGCGCGTGCGCCTTGGCAAGGTCGATACGCTGCGGAGTGCTCGGATGGCTCGAAAGGAAGTCCAGGCTCTGGTCCACGTCCGAATTGGCCGACATGAAGCGGCTGTAGTCCTCCATGGCGTTCAGGAAGCGTGCGGCGGCATAAGGATCATAGCCGGCTTGGCCAAGCGTGCGGATACCGATCTCGTCGGCCTGCAATTCCTGCTGGCGTGAGAAGGCGGCGAGACGCAGCTTGCCGCGGGCAAGCGCCTGTTTGCCGGCGAGATCGCTCGACAGCACCTCGGCGACGACACGGCTGGCGATGACCTCGGCCTCTTCGCGCTTCTGCCGTTCTATGCCATGATTGGCGGTAACGTGCGCCATTTCGTGAGACAGGACAGCCGCAACTTCCGAGGCATCGTTTGCCAAAGCCAGCAGGCCGCGCGTCACGTAGAGATAGCCGCCCGGCAAGGCGAACGCATTGATCGACGGAGAATTGAGAATGGTGATGCGATAGGATTGCTGCGGATTTTCCGATACGCTGGTCAGAGCGCCGGCAATGCGCGCGACGAGGCGTTCGGTCTTGGCGTCCTTGTACTCACCACCGTAGCTGGCGAGGATGCGCGGATGTTCGCGGGCGCCCATCTGCGCGCGCGGATCGTTTTTCTGTACCTCGGACACGATCTGCGGATTGGCTGAAGGCGAGACGCTCGGCTGATAGGATTGATCCATCACCGACTGGCAGCTGTCCAGTATCATCGCAGCGGCAAGGAGCGGGGCCAGGCGGCGCAAACGGGCTGCGACGGGCACGGTGATCCTTCGTTCTGCTCGTTCGCGCTGCTTCAGTACCTGTCTCTCACTCATTTCGCTGCCATGCCGGCTCGGCACCAAATCCGGTTGATCGTTACCGGGCTGATCATCGTCGCGCACCGATAAAGGTTGCTTCCATCCCCATCGGTCCGCATTTGCCCGGACGGTCTCCGACCCTTGCTGTAGCCGATTTTGGCACCGGTTGCATAGCGAGACTCCGCTTAAATGTGGCAGCGTTGTATTTTAGCAAGCATTTCCCAGGACTTTCAGCCGTTCCGCACGACGAAATTAAGGCAAAGCCGGCAGCAAGATGCTGCGATGCAATCAATGTTGCAGAAATGTAGTTAGTGCCGGAATGCTGTCCGCCTCCAGGAAGGTCCCGATGGGGGCGGCGAGCTTGATCGTGCCGCCATCGATGAAGACGGCATGGTCGGCAAGGCGCCGTACCTCGGCCGGATCGTGCGAGACGATCAGCACGGTATTGCCGGTCTCGCGATGCAGCGTCTTCAGGAGCTCGACCATGCCGGAGCGCAGGCCGGGATCGAGCGCGGCGAAGGGCTCGTCCAGCAGCAGGATCGGCTTGTCGCGCACCAGTGCCCGGGCAAAGGCGGCGCGCTGCCGTTCGCCGCCGGAGAGCGTACCCGGTTTGCGCTTCTCGAAACCGGGCAGTCCGACACGCGCCAGTGCCTCGGATATCCTCTGCCGGTCCTGTGCCGAAAGCTTCAATGACGGGCTGATGCCCAGGCCGATATTGGTGAAGAGATCGAGATGGGCAAAAAGATTGTTGTCCTGGAAGACGAGGGATACGGGCCGTTCGGCCGGATGCAGGCCGGTCACATCCTGTCCCGCCAGCAGCACGCGGCCGCGATCGGGCTGTTCGAAACCGGCCAACAAATTGAGGAAGGTGGATTTGCCAGACCCCGACGGCCCGGCGACGGCAATGATCCTGCCTTGCGGCAACGTGCAGTCGAAGCGGAAGTCATGTGTGCCGAGGCGCAGCTCGACGCCGGCCATGGCGATGCCTTGTTCTTTCATATCCCTGCCGTCAGCCATTTCGTCCGCTTTCGTGATCGCGCGTGCCTTGCCCTGCCGTGCCGGCGATGGTCAAGAGAAGGCACACCAGGCCGAGGATCAAGGCATAGCCATCGGCGTCGTTGGTGCGATAGCTGCCGAGCTTGCTGTAGACCAGCCAGGGCAAGGTCATCAGACTGTCCGAGCCGAAGAGCGCCACCGCACCGAGATCGCCAAGCGACAGGGCCATGGCGAAGGAAAGCGCCGTGAAGAAAGGTTTGCGCAGACCCGGCCAATCGATCACGCGAAGGCGGGTGATGCCGTGAATACCGAGGCTCGCCGCCAGCCGTTCGGTGCGGTGGCGATGGATGGAATAGGCCGGTTCGGTGACGCGGATGACGAAGGGAAGCGCCATTAGTGCATTGATGACGACGATCAGAATGGCCGCGAAGCGGCTGGGATCGCCCAGTGGCCTGAGCGCGAGAAACCAGCCGGTTGCCAGCACGATCGGCGGCACCAGCAGGATGAGGGACGAGCTTCCGCTGAGAGCGATCGCCAGACCGCGCAGGCCGAGGGTCTTGCGGCGATCCGCCGATATCGCCGAGCGGGCGCGAACGATCGCAAAGGATATCACGACGGATAAAAAGCCGGCAGCAAGCGCGATCGCCAGGCTCGTGATAGCAGCCTGCAGGAAGACTGGCTGGCCGGCGAGCTTCAGAAGGTTCGATTCGAGGCCGGTTACGACGACCGAAGCGAGCGGCAGGCCGAGAAAGAGCGTGGCCGCCGACAACAGCACGGCATCGATCCGTCGTGCTGCGGCTCTCTGCCCGTCGATGCGTCGCGGGGCGCGGCCGCTGGTCAGCCCGTGGTCGTCCGGTGCGTGAAACAGCGTCATGGCGCCCAGGACCAGGAGGGTGACGACGATCTGCAGCAGCGACAGCATCACGGCCCGTCCGGGATCGAAATCGAAACGGAGCGCCTGATAGATGGCCACTTCCAGCGTCGTTGCGGCCGGGCCGCCGCCGAGGATCAGGACCAGGGTGAAGCTGGTGGCGCAAAGCATGAAGATCAGGCCCGCGATGCCGGGAATGAGGCCGCGCAGCACAGGCCATTCGATGAAGCGAAAGATCGAGACGGGCCGCATGCCGAGCCCGCCGGCGACAAGCCAGTATTCCGACGGCACGCGCTCCAGCCCGGCGAGCATCAGCCGGCAGGCGAGCGGCATATTGAAGAAGACGTGCGCGAGCAGGATGCCGGCGAGACCGTAAATGCTGACAGGCTGCGAAAGGCCAAGTGCGGCAAGCGTATGATTCAGCAGCCCCTGCCGGCCCCATATGCCGAGCAGGCCGAGTGCGCCGATCAGCACCGGCAGCCCCATTGGGACGGCCATCAGCCGGATCAGCCACAGCCGGCCGGGAAAGTGCGGCTGGCGCGCCAACGCGCGAGCAACCGGCATGGCGAGCACGACGGAGAGCAGCGTCGAGAGCGCCGCCTGCAGCAAGGTGAACCGCAGAACGCGCAGCAGGTAAGGATCGGTCAACGGGTTCTCGCCGCCCGATTCGATGCCGGCGGCGAGCAGGACAAGCACGGCGACCCCGACGAAGAGCACGATGCCGGCGAGGCTGAGCGCCCCGCCGGAAATGGCGCGTTTTCGTTCGTGTGCCGTGAGCACGGTCAGGACGTCAGCGGCCGCTGGTGGCGGCCAGCCATTCGTCGATCCAGGCCTTGCGGTTCTTGTCGACCTCGGCGGGGCTCATCAGGAAGGTCTTCGACGGCACCACGAGCTTGCCGAAGGCGTCCGGCAGCGGCTCGGAGGTCGCCGAGACCGGCATCATCCAATTGCTTGTCGGGATGATGTCCTGGAAACCCGTGGAGATCATGAATTTCAGGAAGTCGCGAGCAAGCTCCTTGTTCGGCGAGGATTTGATGAGGCCGGCGACCTCGATCTGGATGTAATGCCCTTCCGAGAAGGCAGCGGCCTGATAGCGGTCGGTCTTATCCTCGATCATGTGATAGGCGGGCGACGTCGTATAGGAGAGCACCATCGGCGCTTCGCCTTTGGTGAACAGGTCATAGGCTTCCGACCAGCCTGGTGTCACCGTCAGGATGCGGCCCTTGAGTTTGGTCCATGCGTCAGCCGCCTTGTCGCCATAGATCGACTTGACCCAGAGCAGCAGGCCGAGGCCCGGTGTCGAGGTGCGCGGATCTTCGATGACGATTTTCTGCGAGGGATCGCCTTCGACGAGATCCTTCATGCTCTTAGGCGGATTCTTGACCGTCTGGCTGTCGTAGATCACAGCGAAATGGCCGTAATCGTAAGGTACGAAGACATCGTCCTTGAAATTGCCGGGAACCTTGAGTGCGGAGGTATCGACGCCGCTGGCATCGAATAGGCCGGTATCCTTGGCCTCATCGACGAGATTGGTATCGAGGCCGAGAACGATATCGGCCTTGGTGCCGGCGCCCTCGAGTTTCAGGCGGGAGAGAAGTGCCACGCCATCGGTGACGCTGACATAGTTGACCGTGCAGCCGCAGGTCTTCTCGAAGGCTGCCTTGACCTTGGCGCCCGGACCCCAATCGGCGGTGAAGCTCTCATAGGTGTAGATGGTCAGCGTCTTGTCGGCCGCTGCAGCAGGCTGCGCGACGAAAAACGCAGTTCCGGCGGCAAGCGCCAGACCGGTGAAGAATGACAATAGCGAACGGTGTTGCATGGCGGCGCCTCCACTTTGGTTTCGTCTTGAAGGGAAAAGGGCGCCATGATTTCGTCACGCGTCTAATCCCTCCGCCGGTGTTAGCCGGATCAGGTTCCGCGGGTTGGCCGGTGAGAGCCTCTCAGCCAAATGTCCTGGAGGACATAAGGCACCCCGTTAGAGCATGGGCAGATTTAGTCTTGTGATGGAGGGATGACAAGGGAAATGATTCCCTTGTGAATTGCAGCATGAACGATTTACTCGGCAGCTTCCGCGACCGCAGGGCTTTCGAATTTCTTCGCGGCACCTGGAAGCTGCACGTTCTTCAGCGTCAGCGAAGTCAGGAGGCCGATGAGACAGATGCCGGCGGCCGTCATGAACAGCGGGCTGAAGGCGCCCGCATAGGCATTGGCGACGGCTTCGCGGGTCGCCTCAGGCAAGGCGGCCATCATCTTCGGCGTCAGCTGCTCGATATCGGATACGCCCGATATGGAGACGCCGATATTGCCGAGCTTGGCGGCGATGATGGCGCCATAGATGGAGATGGCGATCGAGGCGCCGCCCATGCGCGACAGCGTGACCGCACCGGTCGCCGCGCCGACGTCGCGCACTGCGGCTGCATTCTGTACGCCGATGACGGGCACTTGCTGCGCAAGGCCGATGCCGATGCCGTGCAGCAGCATCAGCCCGCCGATGAGGATGATGGGCGTGCCGGCATGCACGAAGGCAAGCGAGCCAAATGCGATGGCGCTGCAGGTGGCACTGGCGACGGCGAAGGGCTTATAGCGCCCTCTGGCCGCAATCAGCCTTCCAGCCGAGAGCGAGCCGCAGACGATGCCGCCGGTCAGGAGAATGAACAGCAGCCCGGCCATCGAGGGCGAAAGGCCTGTCGTCGTCTGCAGGAAGAGCGCGAAATAATTGACCATACCGATGGCGACGGCGCCGCTGGTGATCGAGATGACGAGCAGAAGGCTGAATGTCGGGTTGCGGAAAAGCGTCATCGGCACGATCGGCTCGGGCGCGCGGCGCTCGATGAAGACCCAGGCGATGGCGCAGATCGCGCCGAAGGCGATGATGGCAAGACATTGCGGTGAGAGCAGCGATCCAAAGAGTTCGCTGCCGTCGGCGGCGAGCACGATGCTTGTCGTCGTCAAGGCAAGGACGATTGCGCCGGCATAATCGATCTTCGGCCGGCGGACCGGCTTGCGATAGGGCAGCATGAAGGCGAGGCCGGCGAGCACGATGAAGCCGATCGGCACGTTGACGAGGAAGATCGAACGCCAGCCGAAGAGATCGCTCATTGTACCGCCGAGAACGGGGCCGATGGCGCCCGATGCCATCAGCACGAGGCTCGAATAGCTCTGGTAGCGGGCGCGCTCGCGCGGCTCGAACAGGTCGGCGTTGACGGCGAAGATCGATACCATGATACCGCCGCCGCCGAAGCCCTGCAGCACGCGGGCGGCAATCAGCGTGTTCATCGAAACGGCAAGGCCGCAGACCGCGGAGCCGACGGTGAAGATGGCGATCGCCGTCATCATCACGTATTTTCGGCCAAAGAGATCGCCGAACTTCCCGTAAACGGGCATGACGGCGGAAAGAGAGAGGAGGTAGGCCGAGCCGATCCAGCCGAAGCGTTCCAGATGGCCGAACTCGCCGACGATCGTCGGAAGCGCCGTCGAGACGATCTGATTGTCGAGCGTTGCCATGAACATGGCGGTCATCAGAAACAGGAAGAGTATGAGCCGCCGTTTATGGTCCGCCACGAGCGGCGCGAAGGTTGTCTGCATGTCCATGGGGAAGGAAATCCGAGCTTGGCCGAAACGCTGCGCGGTCGATCGAATGCGCGGGACGCTCCGGTTTTCATGCCTGAAGTATATGTGCTATTGGCATATAAATGTCAACGACAGGTGAGTGCTGTTTGCATGTTTTATTTCTTCTCTGCCTCTGATATGGTGGGAAGATGACATCTGCGACGAATACACGAGACGTTGAAGCCGAAGCCCTGATCGAAGACGAGAATTTTCTGCGCATCGGTCAGGCGATGACGCGCATGCGTCTGCTGACGGGCCGCCGCATGATCGGCAGGCTTGCCATCGAAAGCGTGGCGCCGGGTCTCGAGCTTTCGCATCTCGACGTGCTCGATGTCGTGAGGCGCGCGGAGGCGACCGGCGAAGTCACAGTCGGCACGATCGCCGAGATGCTGCGCATCGATCCGTCGCGGGCTAGCCGCATTGTTGCCGACATGGTGGCGCGCGGCGTCCTGCGCCGCAAGGCATCTCAGGCGGATGCACGGCGTATCGTGGTGGTGCTGACTGCTCTCGGGCAGCGTTTGCTGTCGGAGATCCAGGCGCAGAAATATTCTGTCATCGGCAGCATCTTTGCCGACTGGACACCGGAGGAGATCGAGAATTTCTCGCTGCTGTTCGACCGCTATGTCAGCGGCTACGAGCGGGTTTTCCAGGCGCGCATCAAGGAAACGGCCGACTGAGCGGCCGTCGCGGCCGTTCTTGCCCATGGCGCTCTTCCCTAGGGATATGACTTTGCGCTATGGGCTTGCCTCATGAGCCAGTCCACCACCTTCACCATCCTGCTCGGCGGCGAGCTCCATCTGACGGAGCGGTTGCGCACTGCTGTTTCTGGCAGCCGTTTCATCGCAGCCGATGGCGGCATGCGCCATGCGCTCGCGCTCGGTGTGGAGCCCGAGCTATGGGTCGGCGATTTCGATTCCACACCTGCCGATCTGCAAGGCGCGTTTCCCAATGTGCCGAAGCAGCCCTATCCGGCAGCGAAGGCTGCGACCGATGGCGAAATTGCCGTGACGGAAGCGATCGATCGCGGCGCCATCAGGCTGATCCTGGTAGGCGCCATGGGCGGCGAGCGGTCCGATCACGCGATCCAGCACCTGCTCCACGGTATCCAGCTCGCCGAAAAAGGCTTCGACGTGCTGCTGACATCGGGCGAGGAGGAGGCGGTGCCGCTTCCGCCGGGCGATCTTACGCTGGCGCTGCCGGCCGGCTCGCTGTTTTCGGTTCTCGGCTTCAGCGATCTGACGGGCCTTTTCATCGATAATGCCCGCTATCCCTTGCGCGATTTCCATTTGCCCTTCGGCGCATCGCGCACCATTTCCAACGTGGCGGAGGGCGATGTGCGCTTTTCGCTCGGCAGCGGCAGGGCCATCGTTCTTGCCCGCCCTTATGATCTTTCCGGAGTCTGATCTTGGCCCCTCCCATTCTGAAACTCGACGACATCTTTCTGAGCTTCGGCGGCGCGCCCTTGCTCGCCGGTGCCGGTCTGCAGGTGGAGCCGGGCGACAAGATCTGCCTTGTCGGCCGCAACGGTTCCGGCAAGTCGACGCTCTTGAAGATCGCGGCCGGCCTTGTCGAGGCGCAGTCGGGCGAGGTGTTCCGCCATCCTTCGTCGACCGTGCGCTATCTCGAGCAGGCACCGGATTTCGCCGGTTACAAGACGGTTGCGGCCTATGCCGAAGCCGGCCTCGGACCCGGTGACGATCCCTATCGCGTCACCTACCTCCTTTCACATCTCGGCCTGACCGGCGAGGAAGATCCGAGGAACCTTTCGGGCGGCGAAGCGCGCCGCGCGGCACTGGCACGCGTTCTGGCGCCCGAGCCCGATATCCTGCTGCTGGACGAACCGACGAACCATCTGGACCTGCCGACCATCGAATGGCTGGAAGGCGAGCTGCAGAAGAGCCGCAGTGCGCTCGTGCTGATCTCGCACGACCGCCGCTTCCTCGAAAAGGTTTCGACTGCGACTGTCTGGCTCGACCGCGGCACGTCCCGTCGGCTGGACAGGGGCTTTGCTCATTTCGAGGCCTGGCGCGATCAGGTGCTCGAAGCCGAGGAGCTGGAGCAGCACAAGCTCGGCAAACAGATCGAACGCGAGGAGCACTGGCTGCGCTACGGCGTGACGGCGCGGCGCAAGCGAAATATGCGCCGCCTCGGCGAGCTGCAGGACATGCGCTCGCGCTATCGCGGCCATAAGGGCGCTCTCGGCACCGTGCAGGCATCCGCCTCCGATGCGCAGGAAAGCGGCAAGCTGGTGATCGAGGCGGACAAGATCACCAAGGCTTACAATGACCGCACAATCGTCGCACCCTTTTCGATCCGCGTGCATCGCGGCGATTGCATCGGTCTCGTCGGCCCCAACGGTGCCGGCAAGACGACGCTTCTGAAGATGCTGACCGGCCAACTGGAGCCCGACAGCGGCTCGGTAAAGCTCGGCACCAATCTGGAAATCGCCACGCTCGACCAAAAGCGTGAGGAGCTGAACCCGGAAGATACGCTCGCCAACTACCTGACGGACGGCCGCGGCGAGAACCTGCTCGTCAATGGCGAGCAGCGGCATGTGACCGGCTATATGAAGGAATTCCTGTTCCAGCCGGAGCAGGCGCGCACGCCGATCAAGAATCTTTCCGGCGGCGAGCGGGCCAGGCTGATGCTGGCCCGCATTCTGTCGCGGCCGACCAATCTTCTGATCCTCGACGAACCGACGAACGATCTCGATATCGAGACGCTCGATCTGCTGCAGGAAATCGTCTCCGGTTTTGCGGGCACGGTCATCCTCGTCAGCCACGACCGCGATTTCCTCGACCGTACCGTGACCTCGACGATCGCGCCCGCCAATCCGGAGGAACCGGATGGGCGCTGGATCGAATATGCCGGCGGCTATTCCGACATGCTTGCCCAGCGCAAAGGGGCGATAGAGGAGCGCAAACGGGCGGAGAAGGCAGCGGAGAAGCCGAAATCGACCGAGGTGCCGACGCCGGTTTCCGAGACTTCGAAGGGAAAGGGTAAGCTTTCCTTCAAGCAGAAATTTGCGCTCGAAAACCTGCCGAAGGAAATGGCCAAGGCGGAAGCCGAGATTGCCGCCCGCGAGAAGAAAATGGCCGATCCGAACCTCTTTTCCAAGGATCCCGCAACGTTCAACCGTCTCGCCGCGGAGATGGAGAAGCTGCGCGAAAGCCTAGCGAAAATGGAAGAAGAATGGCTTGAGCTCGAGATGCTGCGCGAGGAGCTCGAGGGCTGAAGAGCCAAGCCCATTCATCCTATAGGCGTCCCTCTACACAACGAAAACAATCGGTTGCGTTCGCCCGCGCCGTCTCATTCCCTGTTGTCGAATCCGATAAACCGTTTATACATGGGCGTGTGGTGCCGGCCTTCAGGCCGGATGATACCCGGGCCTACGCGGCTCGTGGCGCGTGTTGGGAAGTCCGAAGTGACCTGATCGCATTGCGCCCGACGGCGCCAGGCTCTTCGCGGAAAGTTACAGGCAAATTTCGTGAGCGTTACCGTGATAACGGCGCTTTTGCCGTACGCGGTTTTTCGAAGGGGGCTTCATGCCGATGCTGCCGCGTACCGTTTTATTTAGCTGTGTTTTTGCCGTTTTCTCAGTTGGCCAGGTGCTTGCGCAGGGCGCACCGCCCGCCGCTCCCGTGACTGTCGCCAAGCCCGTCGTTCGCGACGTCGTGGACAGCGATGAATTTATCGGCCGCTTCCAGGCGGTCGATGAGGTTTCCGTGCGCTCGCGCGTCGGTGGTTACCTCCAGGAGGTGCATTTCAAGGACGGCACTATGGTCAAGCAGGGCGATCTGCTCTTTGTCATCGACCAGCGGCCGTTTGTCACAACGCTGAACGAGGCGACCGCCTCGCTCGAAGTGGCGAAGTCGTCGCTGACGCTCGCCGACGCCCAATATAAGCGCGCCGAATCCCTGTCGACCACAGGCAGCCAGTCCGCCTCCACCCTCGACGACCGCCGCCGCGACCTCCTTTCCGCCCAGGCGAACGTGCGCGGTGCGCAGGCAGCGGTCGACCGTGCCAATCTCGACATGGATTTCACCCGGATAACCGCTCCGCTCAGTGGCCGTATCGACCGGCGGCTGATCTCGGTCGGCAATCTGGTGCAAGCCGATCAGACCGCGCTGACGACCATCGTGTCGCTCGATCCCATCGATTTCTATTTCGACGTCGACGAGCGCCGGCTGCTTTCCTATGCCGACGAGGCCCGCAAGAACGGCAGCGCCTTGCAGCAGGGCGGCGGCGGGCTCGATGTCACCGTGACGATCGCCGATCCCAAGCAGAAGCCGTTCAAGGGCAAGCTCGATTTCGCCGAAAACCGCGTCGACAACGAAACGGGCACGATCCGCGTCCGCGCCAGGTTTCCGAACCCCAATCTGGTTCTCCAGCCCGGCCTGTTCGGACGCATCCAGGTACAGGGCTCCAACAGCTACAAGGCGATCCTCGTTCCCGATGAGGCCATCGGCTCGGATCAGAACCAGCGTGTCGTTTACACCGTTGATACCGCCGGCAATATCACGCCGAAGTCCGTTCGCCTGGGGCCGAAACTCTATGGCTACCGTGTCATCCGTGACGGTATGACCGGCGACGAAACCATCATCGTCAACGGGCTGATGCGTATCCGGCCGGGCGTCAAGGTTTCGCCGCAGCTGATCGAATTGCCGCAGCAGGCGGCGAATGACGAGCCGCCGGCGCAGGCCGATGCACAGGGGACGGACCAATGAGGTTTTCCCACTTTTTCGTCGATCGGCCGATCTTCGCGTCGGTCCTATCCATCGTGCTGCTGATTGTCGGCGGCATTGCCTATTTCCAGCTGCCGGTGGCGCAATATCCCGAGGTTGCGCCTCCCACCATCGTCATTCGCACCTCCTATCCCGGCGCCGACGCGCAAACCATCGCCGATACGGTGGCGACGCCGATCGAGCAGGAAGTCAACGGCGTCGAGGACATGCTCTACATGTCCTCCTATTCCAGTGCCGATGGCTCGATGGCCCTGACGATCACCTTCAAGCTGGGCACCGACCTCGACAAGGCGCAGGTGCTGGTGCAGAACCGCGTCGCCATTGCCGAACCGCGACTGCCTGACGATGTTCGCCGCATCGGTATCACCACGGTCAAGAGTTCGCCCGATCTAATGATGGTCGTGCATCTTCTGTCGCCGAACAATCACTACGACCAGCTCTATATCTCCAACTATGCCCGCACGCGCCTGCGTGACGTTCTCGTCCGCCTGGACGGCGTCGGCGACGTGCAGCTCTTCGGCGAGCGGCAATATTCGCTGCGCATCTGGCTCGATCCGCAAAAGCTCGCCGCCTATGGCATGACCGCAGGCGATATCGTTCAGGCGCTCCGGGATCAGAACGTCCAGGTTTCCGGCGGCACGATCGGCGGACCGCCGGTGTCGGGCACCAATGCCTTCCAATATACGGTGACGACTCAAGGGCGCTTTTCCGATGCGCGGCAATTCCGCTACGTCATCGTCAAGGCGACGGGCAATGGCCGTCTCGTGCAGTTGCAGGACGTCGCGCGCATCGAGCTCGGCGCGCAGGATTACGTCACCAACAGCTATCTGAACGGCAGCCCGGCGGTCGCGCTCGGCGTCTTCGCGCGGCCAGGCACCAATGCGCTTGCCGCTGCCGCCGATATTCAGAAGACCATGCAGGATCTGTCACGGGATTTCCCGCAGGGCCTCGAATATCGCATCATCTACAACCCGACCGAGTTCATCGCCGAGTCGATCCACGAGGTCTACAAGACCATCTTCGAAGCGGCCATTCTCGTCGCCATCGTCGTGCTCGTCTTCCTGCAATCGTGGCGGACGGCGATCATTCCGATCGTGGCCATACCGGTTTCGCTGATCGGCACCTTCGCCTTCCTGTTGGCCTTCGGCTTCTCGCTGAACATGCTGACGCTATTCGGCCTGGTGCTGGCGATCGGTATCGTCGTCGACGACGCGATCGTGGTGGTGGAGAATGTCGAGCGTAACCTCGCGCTCGGCATGACGCCGAAAGAGGCGTCGCATGTGACGATGAACGAGGTGGGTACCGCCGTTCTGGCGATCTCGCTTGTGCTGATCGCGGTCTTCGTGCCGACAGCGTTCATTCCCGGCATCTCCGGGCAGTTCTACAGGCAGTTCGCGGTGACGATTTCTGTCGCAACGGCGATTTCCTGCCTGAACTCGCTGACCCTGTCGCCGGCGATCGCCGCGATCGTGCTGCGGCCGCACAGCCATGAGAAATCCAACAATGTCTTTGGGCGGTTCGGCCGTGCCTTGGGAGACGGGTTCAACCGCGGCTTCGAGCGTATGAGCCGTGGCTACTCCTGGATCGTCCGCCATCTCGTCACGACCTGGGCGGCCCTGGCTTGCGCGCTTCTTGTTTTCGCCGCGCTTTTGGCCGGCACCTGGTATATGGGCAGGATCGTGCCGCAGGGCTTCGTTCCCACAATGGACCAGGGCTATGCCATCGTCGTCGTGCAGCTGCCCGACGGCGCTTCGCTTGCGCGCACCAATGCCGTCATCCAGAAGGCGACTGCGATCATCAACAAGACGCCTGGTATCGAAAATGCGGTCGCATTCGCCGGCTTCAACGGCGCGACCTTTACCAACGCCTCGAATTCCGGTGTCATCTTCACGCCGTTCAAGCCCTTCGAGGAGCGGTTGAAGACGGGGGATACGGCCACCAAGATCATAGGCCAGCTCTTCGGCAGTCTCCAGGGCATCCAGGAAGCCTTCATCATCGCCATTCCGCCGCCCTCGATCCGCGGCGTCGGCAATTCCGGCGGCTTCAAGATGCAGATCATGGACCGGGAAAATCCGGATATGCGCCGCATCCTGCCGCTTGCGTACCAGATGATGGGCGTCGCCGCACAGAACAAGGGCGTCAGCGGCGTCTTCACCACCTTCTCCGCCAACAGCCCGCAATATTTCCTGGCGATCGACCGTGACAAGGCGCGGGCGCTCAACGTGCCGATCCCGAATATCTTCGAGACCCTGTCGATCAATCTCGGCACGTCCTACGTCAACGACTTCAACGCCTTCGGCCGCGTCTACCAGGTACGGGCGCAGGCCGACCAGCAATACCGCATGGACCGCGACGATATTCTGGCGCTGAAGGTGCGCTCGGCGACCGGAGCACTGGTGCCGCTCGGCACGTTGGTCGATATCCGCGACACGACCGGACCCGCGCTCGTGCAGCGCTACAACATGTATGTCTCGGTTCCCCTGCAGGGCAATCCGGGACCGGGCGTTTCCACGGGCACTGCACTCGACACCATGGAGGGGCTGGCAAAGAACCTCTTGCCGTCGGGCACGACTTTCGAGTGGACGGAGCTCGCCTATCAGGAGAAACATACCGGCAATACGGCGATCTATATCTTCGCCTTGTCGGTCATTTTCGTCTTCCTGGCACTGTCGGCGCAGTATGAAAGCTGGGTCCTGCCGCTCGCTATTATCCTCATCGTGCCGCTGGCGGTGCTGGCGGCGCTGATCGGCGTGCATCTGAGAGGCATGGACAACAACATCCTGACGCAGATCGGGCTGATCGTGCTGATCGGCCTTGCGGCCAAGAACGCGATTCTGATCGTCGAGTTTGCCCGGCAGGCACAGCTCGAGGGGAAAAGCGCGGTCGAAGCGGCGATCGAGGCCAGTCACCTGCGCCTGCGTCCGATCCTGATGACAGCCTTCGCCTTCATCTTCGGCGTCGTGCCGCTGATGATCGCAACCGGTCCTGGTGCGGAAATGCGCCAGTCGCTCGGCACGGCCGTCTTCTCCGGCATGCTTGGTGTGACGTTGTTCGGCCTGTTCCTGACACCGGTCTTCTACGTCGTCCTGCGCCGGCGGCACAGGCAGGAGGAAACCGCCGCGGAAGAGCCTCAGAATACCGACGTGGCGGCACAATAACGACGTTCGGAGCGGTTCGGCGTTTCACGGGAACCACCGCTCCCATTGTCGCCTCCATGGAGAGCCCGGAACGACGCCGGGCTCTTTCTTTGCTTAGAGATGCGGATTGCGCGGCCGGTATTTCTTGACGAGTTGCTGATTGGTCTCTCTGGCGCCGGGCATGTTGGCGCTGAGGTAGACGGGCGGATTGCCATCCTTGCAGAGTTCGGCGGCGACGTCGGCAAAGATGGCGTTCAGCACGGTGGCGCCGACGGCTGTCGATGCCGGGCCGACCTTTAGGCCGGTACCCGGCAGATCGATCACGGCGTCTCCCGGCGGCAGGCCGTTGTCCAGCACGATATCGGCGATATCGGCGAGTTTCCGGCGGCCGTTCGCGATGGCGGCCGAATAGGCAAGCGAGGTGATGGCGATGACGGTCGCGCCGATTTCGCGGCCATAATCTGCTGCCTCGAGCGGGGCGGCGTTGACGCCGGAGTTCGAGGCGATGATCAGCACGTCGCCCGGCTGCATGCCATAGCGCTCGAAGATCGGTCGGATGAGGCCCTCGGTGCGCTCATAGACCGAGCTGATGACGGCTCCCTCGTGCAGCATGGCAGATCCCACCAGAACCGGGATGGTGAAGGCGAGGCCGCCGGCACGATAATGCACCTCTTCCGCCAGCATATGCGAATGGCCGGTGCCGAAGACATAGACGCGGCGATCGGCGCGGGCGGCAGCGCAGATGGCGGCGGAAGCGCTGGACATGGGTTCGGCCAGCGTTTCACGCAGGGTTTCCAGCCGGCGGATGAGGGCGGAGAAATAGCTGTCCGTGACTGCGGTCATGCCGCGCCTCCTTCTCTGCGTATTCAGGCCGACGGCTGGCCCGAGATCCATGTTTCGGTGACTTCGATGCCATCGTTGATGTGAACGAGATCGGCGCGGGTGCCCGGCGTCAGGTGGCCGCGGTCGGCAAGCCGGAGGAAGCGGGCGGGATAGGATGTCGCCATGCGCAAGGCCTCAGTCAGCGGCAGCTCGAGGATATTGACGCCGTAGCGGATCGTCGAGGCCATATCGACATCGGAACCGGCCAGCGTGCCGTCGTCCAGCGTCAGCTTGGAGCAATAGCCGCCCTTGGTGCGATAGACGGTGCGGCCGTTCAGCGTGAAGCTCGGAAGATCGGTGCCGACCAGCGACATGGCATCGGTGACGAAGAACAGCCGGCCTTCGCCGCGCTTGGCGCGCAGCGCGACGCGCAGCGCCGTCGGCTCGACATGATGGCCGTCTGCGATGATGCCGCACCAGGGAGCGGGGTGGTCGATTGCCGCGCCGACCAGACCGGGCGCACGATGGCCCATCTGGCTCATGGCATTGAAAAGATGTGTAACGCCACGCGCGCCGGCATCGAAACGGGCATTGGCGACTTCGGCCGTGCAATCACTATGGCCGATATTGACGATGACACCGCCTTCGGCGAGTGCCTGCACCTGCCGCTCGGTGACCTGCTCGGCCGCGATCGTCACCAGCAGCGTGCCGATCGCCTCGCGGGCGCGGATGAAGGTTTTGACGTCGCTGTCTTCGACCGGGCGCATCAGTTCGGCGAGATGCGCACCTTTGCGGGCCGGCGCCAGATGCGGGCCTTCCAGATGCAGGCCGGCGACGCCGCGGTTGGCCTTCACGGCCTCGACCGCCGCTTCGATTGCCGCCGTCGTGGCGGCTGCGACATCGGTTATGAGGGTCGGCAGCAGCGAAGTCGTGCCATAGGGACGATGCCCCTCAGCAATCATATACATGGATTCCGGCGAGGGCTCGTCGTTCAGCATGCGGCCGCCGCCGCCGTTGACCTGGGCGTCGATGAAGCCCGGAGACAGGACGCCGCCCTTCAGCAGGATGGTTTCGGCGTTGTCAGGCACATCATTGGCGCTCGTAATGGCATGGATACGGCCATTGCCGATCACCAGCGCGCTATCCTCATGAAAACGGTCGCCATCGAAGATGCGGGCGCCGGTAAAGACCTTGTAGTCCATCACATGGTCTCCGTTACCTTAAGAAGATTAGCCGGCTTATCCGGATCGAAGCCCTTGCGCCGGGTCACCGACTCGATGAGGCGATAGTAGCACAGCAGCGATACCAGCGGGTCGAGCAGGCCGTTGCCGGTCGTCGGCATGCGCAGGTTGATGCCTGCGAGCGGCGCGGTCGAGAAGGAAACGGCGGTTGCGCCGAGCTTCTGCAGGCGTTCCAGGGCCTGGGCATTCTTGGCGAAGGCGGCATCGTCGGGCGAGAAGGCGACGATCGGAAAGCCGGGCTGCACGAGGCGCATCGGGCCATGCATCAATTCGGCCAGAGAGAAGGCTTCGGCATGAATGCCGGCGGTTTCCTTGGCCTTGAGGGCGGCTTCGAGCGCGATGGCGAAGGCGGGACCGCGGCCGCCGGTATAGAGCGAGGAGGCGTCGAAGAGCACGTCTTCAGCCGCCTTGCCGTCAATGCCCGCGGTTGCGGCAAGCGCTTCCGGCAGTTTGGCAAGGCCATCGGTCAGCGCCTTATCCTCCGACACCGCAGCGGTCACGCCGGCAAGGGCTGCTGCGGAGGCGATGAAGGATTTGGTGGCGGCGACGCTCTGTTCCTTGCCGGCATTGAGGCCGAGCACGATATCGGCTTCCCTGGCAAGCGGGCTATCGGTGACGTTGACGACGGCGATCGTGGTGGCGCCGCCCTTCTTGGCGGCTGCCTGCATGGCGATGATATCGGGGCTGCCGCCGGATTGGGACACCGTGAAATGGATACCGCCCTTCAGGTGAAGGGGCGCGCGATAGACAGAGGCGATCGACGGGCCGACGGAAGCGACGGGGATGCCGCAGGAGATTTCGAAGAGATATTTGAAGAAGGTGGCCGCATGGTCGGAAGAGCCGCGCGCCGCTGTCGTGATCAGTGACGGACGGCTGGAAGAGAAGAGTTGCGCGATCTCGGCGAAAGCGGGCTTTTCCTTTTCAAGCAGGGTTGCGACAACCTCCGGCGATTGTCCAGCCTCCGTCAGCATCAGGGATTGGGTCTTGCTCATAGGTCATCTCCAATTCTCAATTCGGCAACAAAATCATAGGCATCGCCACGATAATGCGAGCGGGTGTATTCGACGACGCGCTGATCTGCCAGGCGGGAAACGCGCTCGATCAGAAGTGCCGGCGCACCTGCCTTGACGGTCAGGATCGATGCGGATGTCGGGTCGAGCGTCACGGCGGTCAGCCTCTGCTGGGCGCGCACGGGCTTGAAGCCGTTAGCCGCCAGCGCATCGTAGAGCGATCCTTCGGATACGGCATTTTCGCCCAGAAACTTGATGGGAACCACAGCGCGCTCGATGGCCAGCGGCTGACCATCGGCCAGGCGCAGCCGGTCGAGCCGCAGCACAGGCTCATCGACGCATAGGCCAAGAAGGAAGGATTCCTCTGGAGCTGGTGTACTGATGCTGCGCTGGAGAATGCGGGCAGCCGGCTCGCGGCCGCGCGAGCGCATGTCGGCAGAGAAGGAGGAAAGGCGCCAGAGCGGCTGCTCGATGCGCTCGACATGCTCCGAGACGAAGGTGCCGCTGCCATGACGCGATTCAATGACGCCGGAGGTCAGCAGGTCGCGATAGGCGGTTCTGACCGTCACCCGTCCGATCTGCAGGGCGCCGGCGAGATCGCGCTCGCCCGGCAGCGCGGTTCCGGCTTTGAGCAGCCCTTCCTGGATGAGGCCCGTCAATGCCTGCGCCAGGCGCTTGTACAGCGGCCCGCTTCCGGTCCCGTCGCTGAGACCGCGATTGTTCAATTCGGTGATCAAACTGGTTCTATCCATATCTCATATATAGAACCTATTTAGGACCAATTCACAAGATGAATCTGGCCGCAGTGCAAAAAGAATCGGCCGGGCGCTTTGGACACCCGGCCGAAATTCACGAGAGCAAGGCCTGCTCCAGAGCGAATTCAGATTTNNAAATCTGAATTCGCTCTGGAATCAAAGAGGTAGAGCATGATGCCGTCCGAAAACCGTTTACATTTTTCGGCATCATGCTCGGCCTCAGTTCTTGGTGAAGATGTAATCCGTTTCCTGCCGCAATACCTCGCCCGGGCGGAGCACCGCATTGGGGAAGCCTTCGTGGTTGATGGCGTCAGGCCAGATCTGCGTTTCCAGACAGAAGCCGGCGAACGGGCCGATCTTGCGGCCGTCATGGCCGGGGACCGGCACATCGAGCTTGAAGCCGGCATAAAATTGTACGCCGGGCTCGGTGGTGCGCACTTCCAGCGAGACGCCGGAGTTGACGCTACGGGCGAGCACGACCGAGCGTTTGACGGTGCGTTCGCCGGAGAGACAGAAATTGTGATCGTAGAGTGCCTGTTCGCTTCCTTCGAAACGCTTCATCGGCGACATCTCGCGGAAATCGAAGGCCGTGCCGTCGACGGAGCGGATCTCGCCCGTCGGCACCTGCTTGTCGTCCGTCGGCGTATAGTGATCGGCGGCGATCATGATGTCGTGGCCGAGCGCATCGTCGCGGCCGTCGAGGTTGAAATAGGCGTGCTGGCAGACATTGGCGAGCGTCGGCTGGTCGGTCGTCGATTCGTAGGTGACGGACAGCTCACCATTGCCATGCACGCGATAGGTCGCCTGGATTGTGCAGTTCCCGGGATAGCCGGCGCGGCCGTCGGGATCGACGATCTTCAGGACGACACGGTCGGTATCGTGCTCGACGATGGTCCAGTTGCGCTTGGCGATATTGTCCTTGCCGCCATGCAGATGCGTGACGCCCTTCTCATTGAGCTCCAGCTGGTACTGCTTGCCGTCGAGCGTGAAGCGGCCGGCGCCGATACGGTTGGCGCAGCGGCCGGGCGTGGCGCCGAAATAGGAGGAATGGGCGGGATAATCAGGGAAATTGTCAAAACCGAGCAGAAGCGAGGGCTCGTGGCCGTCAAGGCGGAGATCCTGTATGACCGCGCCCCATGACATGATATGGGCGGTCAGGCCGCCACCTGATATCTTGACTCGATAGACGGTATCTCCATCGGCCGTCGTTCCAAAATGTTCCCGCTGCAAAGTGCTTTCCGTCATATCAGCTCATCCATTGCTTTTGAGTATGTGAGGCCAGACCCTGCCTCCATTCGTGCGGTTCCGCAACCTGTCCGATGGCGAAAGTTAGGGGCGCGGAGAGGGCGATCAAGGCTGAATATTTTCCCCAACAGCTTCAGACGGGTAAATTGCGCCGCAAATGTGCAGGGCATGCGACAGGTGGGTGCGGTTTCGTCGTCGTCTGCTGTGCCCGGTCGTAAGGAGGATAGGCTGTCCGTCTGCTGAAAAGTGCTCTTATCAGCTGGTTCGAGCCGTCCGCTTTTTCGGTCATCACGATTACGGTCAGCTTGTCCCCGCGAACGGCAAGAAGGATATGGAACGCTTTTTGACTGTATTTTTCCATATATGAGCTCCAGCGCCCCATGCCTGCCGCGTAGCCGACATTTCCGTAGCTGCCGGTTTCCGCCGTGGCGCTCCAGCCGTAATTCGCGCTTATCCTCATAAATCTGCCATGCCTTATTATTCCCATACGGCATTTTTCACAGGAGCCGGC
Source organism: Hyphomicrobiales bacterium (assembly GCA_900468625.1). Lineage (GTDB taxonomy): Bacteria > Pseudomonadota > Alphaproteobacteria > Rhizobiales > Rhizobiaceae > Rhizobium. The sequence continues at coordinate 361,331 of UBUL01000018.1, read as the reverse complement.
GTTGGAGCAGGTCTGTTCCCACTGCCCCGAGAAGCCGCCTTCTTCAGACCTCGCCTGTTGCGAGATCAGCAAAATGGTTGAAATGAAGAAAAGTAATCTAACGGCGTGGCGCACCCGCATCTCCACCAACTTCCCCTGCGATCCGTGGGGTTATCCAATGTGCCTCATTCTCTACAAATGGTTGTGGTAATTTAGTGGCGTTTCGGTTCGCCAACTTTGCCCCAGCCGCTCGGAGAGAACTTAGCTCAGCGCGACAATTCCCTCGTCGCCTTCTCCAGCCCGCCGAGCGTCAGGGGATACATGCGGTCGCTCATCAGGCGGCGGACGATGGAGATCGAGGTCGTAGAGCCCCAGTAGTTTTCCGGCACGGGGTTCAGCCAGATGCATTTGCGGAAATGGCCGGTCATCCGGGCAAGCCAGGCCTCGCCGGCTTCCTTGTTCCAATGCTCCACCGAGCCGCCCGGCTGAGTGATTTCGTAGGGGCTCATCGATGCATCGCCGACGAAGACGACGCGGTAGTCGGGGCCGAAGGTGCGGATCAGATCGGACGTTGCCGTGATGTCGACGCGCCGGCGGCGATTGTCCTTCCACACGCCTTCATAGAGGCAGTTGTGGAAGTAGAAATATTCCATATGACGAAATTCCGCGCGGGCGGCGGAGAAGAGTTCTTCCACGACGCGGATATGATCGTCCATCGAGCCGCCGACGTCGAAGAACATCAGGAGCTTCACCGCGTTGCGGCGCTCCGGCCGCGTCCGGACATCGAGATAGCCATGCTCGGCGGTGGAGCGGATGGTGCCGGAGAGATCCAGCTCCTCGGCCGCCCCCTCGCGCACCCAGCGGCGCAGACGCTTCAGCGCCACCTTGATGTTGCGGGTGCCGAGCTCGACGCCGTCGTCGAGATTCTGGAAGTCACGCCGGTCCCAGACTTTTACCGCGCGGCGGTGGCGCGAGCTTTCCTGGCCGATCCGCACGCCGTCCGGATTGTAGCCATAGGCGCCGAAGGGCGAGGTGCCGGCCGTGCCGATCCATTTCGAGCCGCCCTGATGCCGGCGCTCCTGCTCGGCCAGCCGCTCGCGCAGCGTCTCCATCAGCTTGTCGAAGCCGCCAAGGGCCTCGATCTCTTTTCTTTCCTCTTCGGTCAGATGCCGTTCGGCGAGCTTGCGCAGCCATTCGTCGGGAATGGCGGCCGGTTCCACCGCTTCTCCATCGGCATTGCCGCCGATCGCTTCGACGCCGCGAAAATAGTCGGCGAAGATCTGGTCGAAGCGATCGATGAAGCGCTCGTCCTTGATGAGCGTGGTGCGGGCCAGATAGTAGAAGGCCTCGACGTCGTAATCGGCTATCCCCTCTTCCATTCCCTCAAGTAGCGACAGGAATTCCCGGAGCGTCACCGGAACCTTCGCTTCCTTGAGTTTCAGGAAGAAGGGAATAAACAAGCCTCAAGTCCTTTCCTGGCCGATCTCCTCCAGATCATACGGCGTGGTCTGGTAGATCTCGTTGATCCAATTGCCGAAGAACAGGTGCGCGTGGCTGCGCCACCGGTTCTGCGGGGGGATTTCCGGGTCATTGTGCGGGAAGTAGTTGTGCGGCATCTTGATCGGCACGCCGGCATTCACATCCCGGAAATACTCATCCGCCAGCGAGGTGGAATCATACTCCACGTGATTGAACATGTAGAGCCGGTTGCAGGCCTGTTCATGCACGAGGCAGACGCCCATCTCGCTCGAATCCATCAGGATCTGCAGGCCGGGCACTTTCTCGATATCGGCGCGTTTCACCTCCGTCCAGCGCGAGACCGGCACGGCGAAATCGTCGGAAAAGCCGTTGAGATAGACCGACGAGGGCTTCAGGTTCTGGTGGCGGTAGACGCCGAAGGCCTTTTCGGTCAACGTGTATTTCGGCACCTTGTGGAAGTGATAGATCGCCGCCATCGCGCCCCAGCAGACGTTGAGCGTCGAATGCACATTGGTGGCCGTCCAGTCGAATATCTGCTGCATCTCCTCCCAGTAGGTCACGTCTTCATAGTCGAGCAGCTCGATCGGCGCGCCCGTGATGATGAAGCCGTCGAACTTGCGGTGCTTCACTTCATCCCAGGTCCGGTAGAAGGAGAGCAGATGCTCCTCGGAGGTGTTCTTGGCCTTGTGCGCGCCGATGCGCACCAGCGAGAACTCCACCTGCAGCGGCGATGCGCCGACCAGGCGCGCCATCTGGACCTCGGTCTTGATCTTGTTCGGCATGAGGTTGAGAAGCCCGATCTGAAGGGGGCGGATATCCTGACGGAACGCCACCGTTTCGGTCATCACGCGCACACCCTCGCTCTGAAGGGTTTCGAATGCGGGCAGCGTATCGGGAATCTTGATGGGCATCGTTTCACTCGCCAAATACAAAAAAACCGGCCGCGATGAATCGCTACCGGTCCGCACGCGGCCCTTTAGCGACTTATTTAACGTGGCTGCAAGCCGGCCGGCCAAATCACCACAGGCTGAAATCCATAAACCTGCCGGTGCGGCGGGTCAATGGCCAAGCTTTGCGGGGCCGGCGGCCGCGTTCCGATGCCGATTGTCGCTTACAGACGGTCTAGAAGTGCATGCATTCCATAGCCGAGGCGTTCACGCGCTTCTGCTGCCGAGATCCAGAAGAACCGGAAGCAGATCGGTTCGCCGCCATCAAACGGCGTCATCTCGAAATGGCGCCAAGTGTCGGGTGTCGTCTCCGGCAGATTGCAGCAGAAGTAGTGCCGCTGATGATGATGGGTGCGCCCTTCGCGCTCGAAGCGGTAATCCTGCACGCCCAATTTTTGCAGAATGCCCGAAGTGAGGCCCGTTTCCTCCTCGAATTCGCGCGCGGCTGCGAGGGCCAGATCTTCGCCATCTTCGACCGTGCCGCCCGGCACCTGCGGCTCGATGACCGGAAAATCCGGCTCGTCGAAAACAAGAAGATCATCGCCCCGTAGGGCATAAATCAATACCTTGATGGCATCCGGCTGCATTACTTGCCCTGCCCTCGCGCCATGAAAGCCAGCCGTTCGAAAAGGTGTACATCCTGTTCGTTCTTCAGCAGAGCGCCATGAAGCTTCGGCAATGCGGTCCTCGCATCGGCGCGGAGCGTTTCCGGATCGACATCATCGGCGACCAATAGGCGGATCCAATCGAGGGCTTCGGAGGTCGAAGGTTTCTTCTTCAGGCCCGGCACGTCGCGGATCTCGAAGAATTGCGTCAGTGCCGCATGGACAAGGGTCTGCTTGATGCCGGGATAGTGAACCTCGACGATGCGGGTCAATGTCTCCATCTCAGGAAAGCGGATGTAATGGAAGAAACAGCGGCGCAGGAAGGCGTCCGGCAGTTCCTTCTCGTTGTTCGATGTGATGACGACGATCGGGCGGACAGCTGCCCGGATCGTCTCGCTCGTTTCGTAGACATGAAACTCCATGCGGTCGAGTTCCTGTAGGAGATCGTTCGGGAATTCGATGTCGGCCTTGTCGATCTCGTCGATCAGCAGTATGCACTTCTTCGGCGAGGTGAAGGCCTGCCAGAGCTTGCCTCGCCTGATATAGTTGCGGACGTCATGGACTCTGATGTCGCCGAGCTGGCTGTCGCGCAGGCGCGAAACGGCATCATATTCGTAGAGGCCCTGCTGGGCCTTGGTCGTCGACTTCACGTTCCATTCGATAAGCTCGAGTCCAAGGGCGGCCGCCACCTGGCGCGCAAGCTCGGTCTTGCCCGTACCCGGCTCGCCTTTGACGAGGAGGGGACGCTCCAGCCTGATGGCGGCATTGACGGCAACCATCAGGTCCTTGTCGGCGATGTAGTCCGCAGTTCCTTGAAATTGCATCGGAAGGCTTTCTCAATCTTTCGGGTGCAGGCTAATTGCTGACCTAATTCGGTTCAAGACGCGAAACCGTGTATATAGGAACGTGATCGCACCGATCTGTTGCAAGGGTGGACATGAGGGCGGGTCATGATTAACTGACGGGACGTGCGTCGCAGGGAAGTGCTGATGGCAGTTGAAGCGCAAGCCAAGCCGAATATCCAGGGAAACGAACAGGTCGGATATGATTTGAGCCTCTTCTTTCGGTTGAGGATGATGTTGTCTGCCTTCTGGAACTCTGCCGTCCGGATCAAGATCATTTCCCTGACCGTCGCGCTCTTCGTGATCATCCTGGTCACCGCTTATGTCCAGGTGCTGCTGAACAGCTGGAATGCTCCCTTCTACGATTCGCTGGCGCGGCGCGATATTTCCGCCTTTTTCCACCAGCTCGGCGTTTTCGGCATCATCGCCGGTTCGCTGCTGGTTCTCAACGTCGTCCAGGCCTGGCTCAACCAGATGACCGCGCTCTACATGCGCGAGGGGCTGGCGCGCGATCTGGTCGACCAATGGCTGCAGGCGAAGCGTGCGCTTCGCCTCGCCTCCTCCGGTCTCATCGGCGTCAATCCGGATCAGCGGCTGCATGAAGATGCCCGCAATCTCGCCGAAAGCTCGACCGGGCTCGCCATAGGTCTCGTGCAGGCGACGATCCTGCTGCTCAGCTTCATCGGCGTGCTCTGGGAGTTGTCCAGCGGCATGGTGTTCAAGGTCAACGGCATGAGCTTTTCCATTCCGGGCTATATGGTCTGGGCGGCGATCCTCTATGCCGGGTCGGCCTCGTTCCTCAGCCAGTTCGTCGGCCGGCGGCTGGTGCGGCTGAATGCCGATCGCTATTCCAAAGAGGCAGAGCTGCGCTTTGCGCTCATGCATGCCAGCGAGCATATGCCGGCGATCACGATTGCCGGCGGCGAGGAGAACGAGCGCCGACGGATCAATCTCGATATTTCGGCTGTGCTCGCCGTCATCCGGCAGCTTGCCATCGCCAATACCAATCTGACCTGGGTTTCCGCCGGTTACGGCTGGCTTGTATTGATCATCCCGATCCTGGTCGCCGCGCCCGCCTATTTCTCGGGTGGCCTGACGTTCGGACAGCTCATGGTGGCTGTCGGCGCCTTCAATCAGGTCAATTCGGCGCTGCGCTGGTATGTCGCCAATTTCGGTCCGATCGCGGAGTGGCGCGCCACACTGATGCGCGTCACCGATTTCCGCAAGGCGCTGATGGAGATGGACGACAATATGCCGATGCCGCACACCCTCGTCTTCGAAAAGGCCGCTCCCGGTACGATGGTGTGGACCGACCTGGAGGTATCGACGAAGACCAGCGACGAGGCCACGGAGAACGGTTTCCGGATTGCCGAGGGAACGGTGACGATCAATGCCGGCGAACACATCATGATCAACGGCGATCATGGCGTCAACCGCAGACTGCTGTTCGAGGTGCTGGCGCATCAATGGTACAGCGGCGCCGGAACGGTCAGCCTGCCGCCGATGGAAGACATGCTGTTCGTGCCGCATACGCCCTATGTGCCGAGCGGCACACTCAGGGAGGCAATCTGTTTCCCGGACGACAGGGACGCCTATGACGATGCTGCGGTCGATGCCGTTATGGACAAGGTGGGCCTCGGCCGCTTGAAGAGCCGCCTCGACACGCAGGCTCGCTGGGACCGGTTGCTGGATACCGAGGAGCAGAAAGCCGTCGGCTTTGCGCATCTGCTGCTGGCAAAGCCGAGATGGATCGTCTTCGACGATGCTTTTGAGGGGCTGGAGGCCGAAGTTCAGGCAAAGGCCTGCGCCATGCTGGCGGAGCTTACGGATGTGACGATGATCTATATCGGCCGTTCCGATGCCTATATGCAGGCGATGTCACCGCGTGTCCTGCATATGCAGGCCCTGGCTCCGCAAGAGCACAGCATCGAAATAAATGCACCTTCCGAACCCGCCAAAGCGGAACAGACGAGCGAGAAAAAAGCCAGCATGCGATAGAGCCTGTTGGCGTGATCGGCGCGGTTTCAAGCCGCCCGAACGCAAAACGCCCCGTCACGGGGACGAGGCGTTTCCCAATGGGCGGAGAGCTTGAATGCTCAGTCCTTGGCGCGCTCGACGTAGGAATTGTCTTCCGTCGCGATGACGACGCGGGTGCCGGCATTGATGTGCGGCGGAACCATGGTGCGCACGCCGTTCGACAGCATGGCCGGCTTATAGGACGAGGACGCCGTCTGGCCCTTGACGACCGGTTCCGTCTCCGTGATCTCAAGCGTGACGTGGCGCGGCAGTTCGATCGCCAGCGGAACGCCTTCATGGATCGACAGGATGCAGGTCATGCCTTCCTGGAGATAGGCTTTCTGGTCGCCCATGGTTTCGACATCGACGACGACCTGGTCGTAGGTGGCCGGATTCATGAAGTGGAAGCCTTCGCCGTCTTCGTAGAGATACTGGAAGTTCACGTCTTCGACGAAGGCGCGCTCGACCTGTTCGGTGGTGCGCCAGCGTTCGGACACCTTCACGCCATCGACGATGCGGCGCATGTCGACCTGGGTGACCGGCGTGCCCTTGCCCGGATGAAAGTTCTGTGCGGTGAGAACGACGTAGAGCTTGCCGTCGACGTCGAGAACGTTGCCCTTGCGGACCGAAGAGGCGATGACCTTGACCATAAGACTTCCTTGTAACGCTGCGTTTTGCGTCGTAGAGGGACTGTCGAAATGCTCTCCGAGACGCAGCAATTGTTTGCTTGGGGGCGCAACTACCCTAAATCAACGGAAATTGCCACCCCCCAAACGTAGCCGGTGCGCGGAAGAAGGCTAGGAATGAAGCCAAAGACGAGCAAAGCGTCCCCCTGGTGGACACGCAATGTCCATGCGGACCGGCGGCCGTTCCTCATCGGCCGCAATGCCATCCAGGCGGCGCTGCGGGTTTTCTTTGCGCGCAACGACTTCATCGAGGTCGATACGGCGACGCTGCAGGTGTCGCCCGGCAACGAGGCGCATCTGCATGCTTTCGAGACCGAGGCGCTGACGACGGACGGCAAGGCATTGCCGCTCTATCTGCACACTTCGCCGGAATTTGCCTGCAAGAAGCTGCTTGCGGCCGGCGAAGAGCGCATTGCCTGCTTTGCCCATGTCTACCGCAATCGCGAGCGCGGACCGCTGCACCATCCGGAATTCACCATGCTGGAATGGTATCGGGCAGGCGAAAGCTATGAGACCCTGATGGCCGACTGCTCCGTGCTTTTGCCGTTGGCAGCCGAGACTGTCGGGGCAAAAAAGCTGACCTATCGCGGCGCCGAGACCGATCCGTTCCTGCCGCCCGAGCGCATCAGCGTTGCTGCGGCCTTCGAACGCTATGCTGGCATCGACCTCTTTGCCTCCATTGGCCTTGACGGGTCGACGGATCGCGAACGTCTGGCGGCGGATATGCGTAAGGCGGGCATTCGTGTTGCCGATGACGACCTCTGGCAGGATCTGTTCAGCCGGGTTCTGGTCGAAAAGATCGAGCCTAATCTCGGCCTCGGCCGCGTCACGATCCTTGATGAATATCCCGTCTCCGAGGCGGCGCTTGCCCGGCCTTCTGCCGGGGATCATCGCGTCGCCGAGCGTTTCGAGCTTTATGCCTGCGGGGTCGAGCTTGCCAATGCCTTCGGCGAACTCACCAATGCAGATGAGCAGCGCCGCCGGTTCAAGATCGAGATGGCCGAAAAGCAGCGCGTCTATGGCGAGACCTATCCGTTGGACGAGGATTTTCTGTCAGCGCTCGCCGTCATGCCCGAAGCGAGCGGCATTGCGCTCGGCTTCGACCGGCTCGTCATGCTGGCAACCGGTGCCTCGCGGATCGAACAGGTGTTGTGGGCGCCGGTTGCGGAGTATGACCCATGAACGTGATGCGCCCCATCAGGACCGTCGGCGAGCTTGAGCGCGCCGGGCTGATCGATGCCGATCAGGCGATTGCGCTGGAGGCGGTGGCGGAGCGCTATGCCGTGGCGCTGACGCCGACCGCCGCGCGCCTGATCGACCCTGCGGATCTGGCCGATCCCATCGCCCGTCAGTTCGTGCCCGATGCGGCCGAATTGCTCGTCACGCCCGAGGAGCGCGCCGATCCGATCGGCGATCATGCGCATAGCCCGGTCGAAGGCATCGTGCATCGCTATTCCGACAGGGTGCTTCTGAAGGCCGTGCATGTCTGCCCGGTCTATTGCCGCTTCTGCTTCCGGCGCGAAATGGTCGGCCCACAAGGGCTGGGTACGTTGGACGGAGATGCGCTTGACGGAGCCTTTGCTTATATCCGGGAGCATAGGGAGATCTGGGAGGTCATCCTGACTGGCGGCGATCCGCTGGTCCTTTCTGCGCGGCGGCTGGAAGAGATCCTGAGACAGCTTGCCGAAATGGACCATGTGAAGATCGTCCGATTCCACACACGCGTTCCCGTCGTAGACCCTGTGAAGATCGACGCGGCACTGATTGCGGCGCTGAAGGCGAGCGGCAAGACCGTTTACGTGGCGCTGCATGCCAATCATCCGAGGGAGATGACGGACGAGGCGCGGGCAGCCTGTGCGCGGCTTGTAGATGCGGGAATCGTGCTCGTCAGCCAGTCGGTTCTTCTCAAAGGCGTCAATGACGATCCGGAGGTGTTGGCGGCGCTGATGAAGGCTTTCGTCGAAGCGCGGGTGAAGCCTTATTATCTGCACCATCCCGATCTTGCACCCGGCACCAGCCATTTCCGCCTGACGATCGCTGAGGGACAGGCAATCGTTGCGGCGCTGCGCGGCCGTATTTCCGGCCTCTGCCAGCCTACCTATATTCTCGATATTCCCGGCGGCTACGGGAAGGCCGACATCGGTCGAAGCTCGGTTCACGAACTGGGCGAGGGCTGCTATTCGATTTCGGATTATAGGGGTGGTGCCCACATTTATCCGCCGGAAGGTTAGCACTCGTTACCAAGCGTCTATACTTTTGCTCGCGCTTCGATTGAAATTGTATTTCTAGCGCAAACGTTGTGGCGAATTTTGGCACGTTAACCGACTTAGGACCTGCGGTTTTCCCAAAAGTACCGCTTCTTTACATTAGGAATGAATAATATTAATGCGTGGGCTGCGATTTAGATGGCTTACATTTGGTAAATTTTAATCAGAAAAGTCTAGAATATAGCAATTTCACACCAAGTATAAGTTGTTTTCATTTACCACTTCGCTTAGCGGAATGTTCTATTTTACCCGTTACTTCTTGGCGAACGATAAGACGGCGTAACTGCGGTTATGCTTACTCATTGCCAGAAGGGACTAGACTATGAACAAGACGATTCGCGATTTGCTGGCCAAGTTCGGTGCGCTTCCCGTTGCTGTCGATCAGATCGAAGACGATGCTGATCTCTATGCGACGGGGCTGTCTTCTTTCGCTTCCGTACAGCTGATGCTCGGCATCGAGGAAGCCTTCGACATCGAATTTCCCGATAATCTGCTGAACCGCAAGTCCTTCGCCAGCATCGCCGCGATCGAAAGAACCGTCGGCATGATTCTGGACAGCAGAAAGGTCGCCTGATGACTGCGGCGGTCGCTCGAATTGAGGTTGGGACGAGCGAGGGAGCGGCGGTGCGTGCCGCCCGCGTCGCAGCGATTGCCAGCCAACACGCCGATGCCGTCGATGCCGAAGGCCGGTTTCCACGCAAAGCCGTCGACGCCATGCGCGCCGAAAAGCTGCTTTCCATCCAGATTCCCGCCGATCTCGGCGGCGAGGGCGCGTCGATCACCGAAATTGCCGAGCTTTGCTCGATCCTCGGCCAGGCCTGCGCCGCCAGCGCCATGGTTTTCGCCATGCATCACATCAAGCTTTCGAGCCTCGTCGAACACGGTGCCGACAGCGAATGGCATCGCGACTTCATGAGCCGTATCGCCAGCGAGCAGCTGCTGCTTGCCTCGGCGACGACCGAAGGCGGCATCGGCGGCAATCTGCGCAACAGCATCTGCGCCATCAAGGTCGAAGGCGATACCTGCACCCTCGAAAAGGATGCCACCGTCATTTCCTATGGCGCCTATGCCGATGCCATCCTAATCACCTCGCGCAGCCACGCCGAGGCGGCGTCTTCCGATCAGGTTCTGACCTGCTTCCTGAAGGATCAGTACGACATCAAGCGCACCGTCGAGTGGAATACCCTCGGCATGCGCGGCACCTGCTCCGACGGCTTCCTGTTCAAGGGCAAGGCTCCGGCCACGCAGATCCTGCCGAAGCCCTTTGCCGAGATCGCCGCGCAGTCGATGCTGGCAAGCTCGCATCTGCTCTGGAGCGGTGTGTGGTACGGCATTGCCGCCGACGCGGTTTCCCGTGCCCAGGCTTTCGTGCGGGCTGCTGCCCGTAAGTCTCCCGGCGCGCCACCGCCCGGCGCGCTGCGTCTGGCCGAAGCCTCCAGCATGCTGCAGATGGTGAAGTCCAATGTAGTTGCGGGCCTGAAGGCCTATGAAGAGGCGAAGCTCGATGCGGACCGGCTGTCGTCGATGGCTTTCGCCGTGGCGATGAACAACATCAAGATCGCGTCGTCGGAGATGATCCTGCCGATCATCAACCATGCGATGCTGATCTGCGGCATCATGGGCTACAAGAACGGTACGCCCTACAGCCTCGGCCGCCACCTGCGCGATGCGCACTCGGCGCAATTGATGATCTCGAACGACCGCATTCTCGGCAATACGTCGACCATGCTGCTCGTCCACAAACAAGATACCAGCCTGTTGGGGTAACCGTCATGGATATGCAATCCTCGTTTCTCGACCGTCTTTTCGATTCCGGCCTGCTGATCGATACCGGCGTTGACGGCCTCTACGGCCGCAGCGGCCAGTTCGAAGACGTCATTTCCGCCTTCGAACGACTGATTGACACGTTCGGCGGCGCCGATGGCGCCGAAGCCATCCGCTTTCCACCCGGCATGAACCGCGCCTTCTTTGAGACGAGCGGCTATATGAAGAGCTTCCCGCAGCTTGCCGGCACGGTGCACAGCTTCTGCGGCAACGAGCTCGACCATATGAGCCTGCTGAAATGCATGGAAGTGGGCGACGACTGGACGAAAGACCAGCAAGCGACCGATATCGTGCTGACGCCAGCTGCCTGCTATCCGCTCTATCCGACGGTTGCCAAGCGCGGCGCCATTTCGGAAAACGGCGCGCTCTACGACCTGCAGTCCTATTGCTTCCGCCATGAGCCTTCCAAGGACCCGGCCCGCCAGCAGCTCTTCCGCATGCGCGAATATGTGTGCATGGGCAGCGAAAAGCATGTGACGGATTTCCGCCAGAGCTGGATGGATCGCGGTGTCGAGATGATGAAGGCCGTCGGCCTCGACGTGACCATCGACGTCGCCAACGATCCGTTCTTCGGTCGCGCCGGCAAGATGCTCGCCAACAACCAGCGCGACCAGAATCTCAAGTTCGAGCTGCTGATCCCGATCACCTCGACTGCCAAGCCCACTGCCTGCATGAGCTTCAACTACCACCAGGATGCCTTCGGCACGAAGTGGGGCCTGAACTTTGCCGATGGCAGCGTCGCGCACACGGCCTGCGTCGGCTTCGGCCTGGAGCGCATCGCGCTGGCGCTGTTCCACACCCACGGTCTCGACGTCAAGGAATGGCCCGAGAGCGTGCGCAAGACGCTGTGGGGCTGATCGCTTCCATGGCTTCCGTGTTTCAGGGACTGGATCCCGCCGCCTACAAGCCGCATGCGTTGCACTACAGCGAGCGCATGTGGCCGGAAACGAACTGCTACGTCGATCTCTGGATCGAGGTGCTTTCGACCCTGAATCTGCCGCCGGAAGCCATGCTCGGCTTCACGCTGACACAGGATTTCGAAGGCGATCAATTCACCTTCTTCAAGGTGCCGCTCGAAGATCTGGAAGCGCTCTACGGCGTGCGCTGCACCGAACTTGCGATCTACGACAAGGTTGAGAACCATGTCGCCGAGCAGATCGGCCGCGGCCGGCTCTGCCTGGTGGAGATGGATTCCTTCTTCATGCCGGACACACAGGGCGTGGGCTATCGCCGCGAGCATGGCAAGACGACGGTGGCGATCAACCGGCTCGACATGGAAGGCCGCACGCTGGACTACTTCCACAATGGCGGGTTCTTCCAGCTGTCGGGCGAGGATTTCGACGGGCTGTTTCAGCTGCATCTGACGGATGAGGACCTGCCCTTCCTGCCTTACACGGAATTTGCGAAATTCCCGGAGAAGGCACCGGCCGAGGCTGCGATCCGCGAGGCTGCGCGGCAGCTTCTCTCCTTCCATTTCCGCCGTCGCCCGCAGGGCAATCCGGTCCGTGCCTTCGCGAATGTCTTCCCTGCACAGGTGGAGGCGATCGCCGAGCGGCCTTTCGGCTTCTTCCACAAATATGCCTTCAACACGCTGCGCCAGCTCGGCGCCAATTTCGAGCTTGCGGGCAGCCACTTCGACTGGTTCTCGTCCGATTTCTCCGAAGCAGCTGTCGAGGCGCGCAAAATTTCCGAGACGGCGAAATCGGTGCAGTTTCAGCTTGCCCGCGCCATCACGCGCAAGAAATTCGAGCCGCTGCGCACGGCGCTTGATCCCGCCGCCGATGCGTGGGATTCCATGATGGGCGAGCTCGAGCGGAAGCTTTGACCGGCTTCCGTTCGATCGCGAGACGGCTGGGTTATTTCTGAGAATATTGGGGCGGGGGAAATCCCCGAAGATGTCATGGGCGGGCGCTTGGCGGATCTCGGCGGCGGTATGCGGCTGAGCGAAGGTTGGAATCTGGTGTTGACGGATGCAGGCACCTGCATCTCGCCTTCCGATGTGCCGCTGACATCCGGCTTTATCCCGGCGCCCGTGCCAGGCACAGTGGCGGAAGCCTTGGAAAAGGCCGGGCGTTTCGACCGGACGAGGCCTCAGCCTCTGCATGATCGCGATGCCTGGTACATCTGCCGTCTAGTGGATGCCAAGGCGGGAGACGCAGTCCTGCGGCTGGAAGGGCTTGCGACGCTTTGCGAAGTCTTCCTCAATGGCCAGCAAATCCTCGTGTCCGAAAGCATGTTCGAGGCGCATGACGTTGCCGTCACCCTGCTTGGCGGTGACGAGCTGGCGCTGTGCTTCCGTGCGCTTGAGCCGAAGCTCTCGGAACCTGGGCCGCGCGCCCGCTGGCGGCCGCAGATGATCACCCCGCAGGGTCTGCGGACGGTGCGCACGACGCTGCTTGGTCATATGCCCGGCTGGTGCCCGGAGGTTCAGGCCGTCGGCCCTTGGCGTCCGATTTCATTGCTGCGGCCGAATGCGCCCGTCATTCGTGATCTCTCTCTGCGGCCGGATTTGCTCGAGAGCGGCGAAGGCAGGCTCTATGCCTCGCTTTCGATCGAGGGCTATGGCGAAGAGCTGGTGTTGAAGTGCGGCGATGCGGAACAGGTTTTCGAGAAGGATAGTGCCGGGCGCTATACCGCGATCCTGAAAATCCCAGATGTGGCGCCATGGTGGCCGCATACCCATGGCGTACCGCAGCTTCATGATGTCACGCTCGCTGTCGATGGTGTCGAGCATGCGCTTGGGCAGACCGGTTTTCGCCGGCTGTCGGTGGATCGTGGTGCCGACGGTCAGAATTTCGCTGTTGTCGTCAATGGCGAACGGATCTTCTGCCGTGGCGCGGTCTGGACCACAGCCGATATCGTGCGCCTGCCCGGCGGCTGCGAGGATTATGAGCGCTGGCTACGGCTTGCGGCCGAGGCCGGCATGAATATGATCCGCATCGGCGGCACCATGGCCTATGAGACGCCCGAATTCTTCCGTCTCTGCGACGAACTCGGCCTGATGGTCTGGCAGGATTTCATGTTCGCCAATTTCGACTATCCGAAGAACGACAAGGCGTTCAACGCCCATGTCGAAACGGAGGTTTCGCAGTTTCTGGGCCGCACACGCCTGTCGCCATCTCTGGCAGTCCTTTGCGGTGGCAGCGAGATCCACCAGCAGGCGGCGATGATGGGCCTGCCCGAACAGTTCTGGAAAAGTCCGATCGTGGAAGAGATCATCCCGCTGCTGGTGCAATCGCTGCGGCCGGATGTGCCCTATGTGGTCAACTCGCCCTCGGGCGGGCCGATGCCGTTTTCGCCGAACGCCGGCGTGACGCATTATTACGGGGTCGGCGCCTATATGCGGCCGATCGCCGATGCGCGCCGCGCCGATGTCCGTTTTGCCGCCGAGAGCCTGGCCTTCGCGCATGTGCCGCAAGCTCGCACGCTCGGCCAGCATCTGCCGGTTCCGGCAGTCCATAGCCCACTATGGAAAGAGCGCGTGCCGCGCGACCGCGGCGCGTCATGGGATTTCGAGGATGTGCGCGATCATTATCTTCAGGAACTCTATGGCTTCGAGCCCAACAGGCTGCGGCGGGAAGATCCCGATCTCTATCTGAACCTCTCGCGCGCCGTGACCGGCGAAGTGGCCGAGGAGATCTATGCCGAGTGGCGCCGCCAAGGCTCCGGCTGCAACGGGGCGCTCGTCTGGACGCTGCAGGATCTGCTTCCCGGCGCCGGCTGGGGCGTGATCGATTCCACGGGGGAACCAAAGCCGGGCTGGTATGGGCTGCGCCGCGCCTTCCGGCCGGTTCAGGTGCTGCTCATGAATGAGGGTACTAACGGGCTCGATGTGCATGTGATCAATGAGAGCAATGCGGCTCTCGATCTGACCGTCGAGGTCTCCTGCCTGCGCGACGGCCGCCAGATCGTTGTCGGTGGGGGCCGCGATCTGGTGCTCGAAGCCCGAGGCAAGCAAAAGATAGCCTGCACTGATCTGTTCGGCGCCTTTTTCGACGCGACCTATGCCTTCCGCTTCGGTCCACCATCGCACGATGTCACGGTGGCGCGGCTGACAGCCTCGGCGACCGGCGCTGTTATCGCCCAGGCTTTCTACTTCCCGCTTGGCCGCGCCAAGGCGTTCTACAATGCCGAAATCACGGCGTCGGCGGTGCAGGAGGGCGAGGACTGGTTTCTCGATCTGAGCGCCGACCGACTGGCGCAATCGGTGCAGATCGATCTGGAAGCCTACCGGGCGGAGGATGACTGGTTCCATCTTGCACCGGGCAGCAGGCGGCTCCGGCTGCACCGGCGGGAGGGCGTTCCGGCCGATGTCATTCCATCCGGGCAAATCCGCGCTATCGGCAGCCGGCGGGTCGTTGAGGTTTGAAGGGGCTATCTCGCCCCAGGCGGGCGAGATAGCAATTTCACTGGTTTAGGAATTGCGACATTGGAGGCTCAGCGTGCTCAAAAGCTCAGCGCAATTTCTAAGCCATTGAAATTGCAAGAGAGGGGCCTGTTTCTTGCACCAATAAACTGGACGCTGATTGCGTCCATGCCTACCCCCGCTCTTGTAAAAACTAAGAACTAGACGAGGGACGAGCCCTCGCCTAATCCTAAGTTTTCACTTTCTCGCCCGCTAGGGGGCGAGATAGGCCCACCTGCTTCAACATGCTCCTACAAAGTCACCCCATCCGGCCCGAACAAATGGCAACGCTCGGGATCGATATGGATGCTGACCGTTTCGCCGGCGCGGATGGCCTGCTGGTCTTCCAGCGCGACCGTCAGTGCCTGGCCGCCATGCAGCGTGACGTAGAGGATCGTCTGGCCGCCGAGGTGTTCGACAAGATCGACACGGGCATTGCCGAGCGATACGCCGCGATCACCGACGTTCAGATGTTCCGGGCGGGCGCCGAGGGTGACGGGCTGTCCAGGCTGCAGGCCGCCCAGCCGGCGCGGCAGGCGCACTGTCTGGCCGGCGAGATCGATGACGGCGGAGCCGTCGTCGGAGGCGATGATCTTTGCGTCGAGGAAGTTCATTTTCGGCGAGCCGATGAAGCCGGCGACGAACTTGTTCTTCGGCGTGTTGTAGAGGTCGAGCGGCGCGCCGACCTGCTCGATGCGGCCGCCATTGAGTACGACGATCTTGTCGGCCATGGTCATGGCCTCCGTCTGGTCGTGGGTGACGTAGATCATGGTGTTGCCGAGGCGCTGGTGCAGCCGGGCGATCTCGACACGCATCTGCACGCGCAGTTCGGCGTCGAGGTTCGAGAGCGGTTCGTCGAAGAGGAAGATGTTGGGTTCGCGCACGATGGCGCGGCCGATGGCGACGCGCTGGCGCTGGCCGCCGGACAGCTGCTTCGGCTTGCGCTGCAGCAGCTGCTTGATCTGCAGGATTTCGGCGGCCTTTTCGACCCGCGGCTGGATGTCCTGCTTCTTCATGCCGGCGGTTTCGAGGCCGAAGGCGAGGTTCTTGTAGACGGTCATATGCGGATAGAGCGCATAGGACTGGAAGACCATGGCGATGCCACGCTTGGAGGCGGGGACATCGTTCATGCGGCTGCCGTCGAGATAGAGCCCGCCGCCGGAAATCGGCTCCAGCCCGGCGATCATGCGCAGGAGCGTGGACTTGCCGCAGCCGGAAGGGCCGACGAAGACAGTGAATTCTCCCGGCTCGATTTCAAGGTCGATCCCGTGAACCACCTGAAGCTCGCCATAGCGCTTGATAACCTTCTGCAGCGATACGCTTGTCGCCATGGGCGCTCCCTCCTTGTTGGTCCTGATGGCTCGCGGGGCAACGTTCATGACGGCCTCCAGCTCCTATATTTCTTGGCTTCCGGCCCCACAGGGAAGCGAACTTCGGTGCGGGTTTCCGACGATTCATAGAAGGCCGTGACCAGCTCCAGCGCCTGGCGGGCATCGGCTGTGGTCACCGGCAGCGGTCCGCCCGACACCAACGCTTCGTGGAACAGGCGCATCTGCGTGTTGAAGCGGTTGGGGATCGGCGCCCAGTTGGCGAGCAGCGCATCGATCTTGGCGCCGATCTCGTCATTGGCGGGAACGATTTTCCAGGGGTCCTGGCCAGGGCTGTAGGGCTCGTGGTTGCTCTCGATCAGGACGTTTTCGAAGGCGAGGCGGAGGCGGCTGATCTGCTCCTGCGAGCCGAGCGTGGCGCTGATGGTGGCGAGCGCGCCGTTTTCCATCAGCAGGCTGGCGCTGGCGCAATCCTCCACTTCGATGTCATTGACGCGTGTAGCGACGCGGCCGAAGAGGCCGGCGATCGGCCCCATCAGATAGGTCAGCATGTCGTGGAGGTGGATGGAGTGGGTCATGAGGACGCCGCCAAGCTCGGTATCCCATTTGCCGCGCCAGGGGACTGCATAATAGTCGGCGCCGCGCACCCAATGCGTCTCCGACGTGGCGACATAGGGCTTGCCGGCAATGCCTGAAGCGATGATGCGCTTGGCCTTCTGGATGCCGTCGCCATAGCGATATTGGAAGATCGGCATCAGCCGGCCCTTGGCCGTCTTTTCGGCCGCGATGACGGCATCGACATCGGCGAGCGATCCCACAAGCGGCTTTTCACAGACGACATGCTTGCCGGCCGCAAGCGCCTGCATGATCAGCTGGAAATGCGAGCCGGGCGGCGTGCAGATATCGATAATGTCGATATCGGGCATGTTGAGGACTTCGGAGAAGTCCTTGAGGCGCCTCGCGATGCCGAATTCATCGCCGACCGCGTTCAGGCGCTCCTCGTTGAGATCGCAGAGAACGGCCACTTCGTAGCGATCAGAGTGAGGCAGGTAGCCTTCCGTAATGTGGGAGCGGCCGATGCCGAGGCCGATGATCGCGACTTTCTTGATATCGGACATGACGCAATTACCTTTGAATGTTCTTGAGCGATGTTGCTTCGGCGAGCGCCTGCGCCTTCAGCGCCAGCTCCATTGCCTTGAAGCAATGTTCCTGGCCCATCGCCGTTTCGGTGCGGTCTCTGATGTCGGCGGCAAGCTGGCGGCCATAGGGCAGCTCCACTCCGCTGCAATCGATATGCTGCATGCCCTTGCGATCGGTGAGGAAGAGATGATCCGTGCCAGGTCGGCCGGCGACGTCGATATATTTGCGCAGCTCGATCGTCCCTTCGGTGCCGACGATGAAGAGGCGGCCGTCGCCCCAGGTGGAAAGCCCGTCCGGCGTGAACCAATCGACGCGGACATAGCCTGTCACGTCAGGTGTTCTCACATGGAAATCGC
Source organism: Hyphomicrobiales bacterium (assembly GCA_900468625.1). GTDB lineage: Bacteria > Pseudomonadota > Alphaproteobacteria > Rhizobiales > Rhizobiaceae > Rhizobium. Next base: position 343,457 of record UBUL01000018.1, on the reverse strand, counting down.
CATAGTCCTGCAGGCCGGGCGTTTCCGGATTGGCGCGATTGGACACTGTGGCTGACAAGACCTCTGCTTCCAGCGAGTCTGCAAAGAACAGGAACTGCTCGCATTGATGTGAGGCGATGTCGGCGATGATGCCGCCATAGCGCTTGCGGTCGAAGAACCAGTCCGGCCGGGTCGGCTTGCGCAGCCGGTGCGGGCCGAGGCCCGTCGTGTGGATGACCTTGCCGATGGCGCCTGCCTTTACCAGTTCGCCGGCCTTGACCGTCGATGCGGTCTCGAAGTGCTCGGAATAGAGAATGGAGACGATGCGCTTGGTCTCGGCCTGCACCTTTTTGACCTCAGCGAGCTGATCCAGCGTCACCATGCCGGGCTTGTCGAGCATCACGTCCTTGCCGTGGCGCATGGCCTCGATGGCAAGGCCGGCGCGCTCGTTGGAAATCGCGGCGCTGACGATCAGCGCGATGGAACTATCCTCGAGGATTTCCCTTTTATCGGTAACGCGCCGTGCTTGCGGAAAACGCTCGGCGAAGACGGCGGCGAGATCGTCCTCCACCGCATGGAAGGCGACAAGTTCGGTACCGGCCCGCAGCATGACGTTGACCTGGCCGTAGATGTGATCGTGATTGAGGCCGATGGCGGCAAAGCGCAGCGCGCTCATGCGACATTTCCTTTCAGTGGGTTTCTTTGTTTATGGCCCCGAACCTTGGGCATTCGGGACCACGGATTCATACTCAGCGTTTGAGGCCGGCGGTCGCGATGCCGTCGATCAGCAGCCTCTGGAAGAAGAGGAAGATCAGGAAGACCGGGATCAGCGACAGGCTCGACATGGCGAACAGGCTACTCCAGTCGGAACTTCCGGTGGAATCCACGAAGGAACGCAAGCCGAGCTGCACCGTGTAGGTATTGATGTCGGAGAGATAGATCAGCGGCCCGAAGAAATCGTCCCAGGTCCAGATGAAGGAGAAGATGGCCGCCGTCGCCAGAACGGGAAGCGACAGCGGCAGCATGATGCGCCAATAGATGCGCCACGGGCTGCAGCCGTCCATCATGGCAGCCTCGTCCAGCTCACGGGGAATGCCGCGGAAGAACTGCACCATCAGGAAGATGAAGAAGGCATCAACCGCGAGGAATTTCGGCACGACAAGCGGCAGCATGGTCTTCACCCAGCCGAGCTTCAGAAAGAGGATATATTGCGGGATCAGCGTGACGTGATAGGGCAGCATCAGCGTGCCGAGCATCAGAGCGAACCAGAAATTCTTGCCCCAGAAATTCAGACGCGCGAAGGCGTAAGCCGCCAGCGAGCAGGAGATGACGTTGCCGATGACCGAAAGCACGGCGATGACGGCCGAATTCCAGACGAATTTGCCGAAGGTGACCTGGCCGCCGAACCAGCCGCGGGCATAGGCGCTGAAATCGAAGTGTGACGGGATCAGCGATGCCGTGCCGAAGATCTCGTTCTGGTCCTTGATCGAGCCGGAAAGCATCCATAGCAGCGGATAGAGCATCACGATCGACGCTGCGACGAGAGCGACGTGAATGAGGACGGAGAGGTACCACGGGCGCTCGCGCGGCGGCTTCATATCCTCGGCAAAATGAGTGAGCTTCGCGTCAGTCATCGTAGTGGACCCAATAACGAGCGGAGAGGAAGGAGAAGGCGGTGAAGATCGCGATGATGATCACCAGGACCCAGGCAAGCGCCGAGGCGTAGCCCATGCGGAAATAACCGAAGGCTTCCTGGTAGAGATAGAGCGTGTAGAACAGCGTCGAATCGATCGGGCCGCCGGTGCCGGAGGAAATCACATAGGCCGGCGTGAAGGCCTTGAAGGCGTCGATCGTCTGGACCACGGCGTTGAAGAAGATCACGGGCGTCAGCAGCGGCAGGGTGATCTTGAAAAAGATCCTTGCCTTGGAGGCGCCATCGAGGCTGGCGGCTTCGTAAAGATCGGTCGGGATCTGGCGCAGGCCGGCGAGGAAAATGATCATCGGCGAGCCGAACTGCCAGATGGCAAGAATGACAAGCGTGTAGAGTGAATAGTCGGGATTGGAGATCCAGCTCGGCCCGTTGATGCCGAAGGCGTACCAGAGCAGGGTGTTGACGATGCCATCGGCATCGAAAATCTGCCGCCAGAGCACGGCGATCGCGACGCTGGAGCCGAGCAGCGACGGCAGGTAGAAGATGGCGCGATAGACCGGCAGGCCCTTGATGCCGCGGTTGAGCAGCAGCGCCACCAGCAGCGCGAAGGCGAGCTTTAAGGGCACGGAACAGACGACGTAGAACAGCGTCACCTTCATCGACGATAGGAACTTGTCGTCAGCCGTTGCAATCCGCACGTAATTGTCGATGCCGACGAGGTTCGGCGACTGCAGCAGATTGTAGTCGGTGAAGGAGAGATAGAGCGAGGCGATCGCCGGCCCGAGGGTCAGTCCGAAGAAGCCGATGAACCACGGCAGAAGGAAGAGATAGCCGGGTGCGTTGCGCGCGAATGCGCTCGGCGCCTTATAGGTGGTTTCCACGCGCAGCGGCGCGCGCTCGCCGACAGCCAAGCCGCCGGCAACGCTCTTGCTGTTTGTACCCACGGTGTCAGCCTCGCGTAATGTTTGCTGCTGCCTGTTCGGTGAACTTCGCGCCAGCGTCCTGCGCGCTGGTTTTGCCGAAGGCCACTTCCTCGGCGATCTTCTTCAGCAGGAATGCATTTTCGCCCGCGCCGTTCGGCGGAGACGGCGGCAGTGCGCCGACATGCGGCGTCAACCGGCCGATGTAGTCGACCACCTTCTTGCTCGTCTCATCCAGAGCGGGCGTCAGCAGATCACGGATTTTCGGCGAGGCGGGAACGCCGCGCTCGACGCCAAGCGTCTTTGTGCCTTCCGGATCCTCCACCAGATAATTGACGAAGGCGACGGCGGCGTCCTTATTCTGGGACGTTGCCGAAACCGACATCAGCATCGACGGCTTCAGATACTGGCCGGGCTTGCTGCCCGGATTACTGGGATAGGCGATGAGGTCGATCTTTTCCTTGACAAGGCCCTGAATGGCGACGAACTGGTTGGAATGGGCGTAGCTGACGGCTGCCTTCTTGGTCACGAGCATGTCGGTCTCGAGGGTCTGCTGGTCGAGTGCCTGTGCATCGGCGGGGACGCAGGCACCGATCTTGCGCATATGGCCCCAGAAATCGAACCATTCGGTCGCGTCCTTGGCCTCGAAGGCCAGCTTACCGTCGCCGGTATAGAGCGCCTTGCCGCGCTGGCGCAGCCAGCATTCGAAAGCCGGCTCGCCGCCGCTTGCATCCGCAGTGCCGTAGAAGCCGCGGCGTTTCTTGGCGGCCGTGACCTTGGCGCAGGCATCGCCGAGCTGTTCCCATGTCATGCCGTCTTGCGGCGGCTCGACGCCGGCTTCGTTCCAGGCGGCCGTATTGACGACGACCATCGAGGAGTTCACGCCGAGGCTGACGCCGTAGATCTTGTTGTCGACCTTGCCGGAATCGATGTTGGCAGGGCCGAAATCCTCGATCTTCAGGCTCTTGCCGAGATAGGGCGTCATGTCGAGCAATGCACCGCGGCGGGCATATTCGAAGATGTAGCGATAATCCATCTGGATGAGATCGGGAGCGTTGCCGCCGCCGGTCTGGGTGGCGAGGCGCGTCCAATAGCTGTCCCAGCCGAAGGATTCACCGGCGATGGTGACATCCGGGTTTTTGGCCTGATAGGCCTTTACCGCCGCAAACGTACGATCGCTGCGTTCCTTCGACCCCCACCAAAGAAGGCGCATCGCGGTCGCCGCATTGGCGCGGGAAAGTCCGATACTGCTGAAAGCGAGTGTGGCTGCCATGCCGGCAAGCAACTGCCGGCGGTCGATCGTCAACGTCATCCTGGTCTCCTCCCCAGCGAACCGATGATTTACGAACTGCTTTGCATGATATAACTATTTGGTTACAAGTTGGATAGAAACGCGACCGCTGTCAAGCGCCAATCGTGCGGCAATCAAAACGATGCATGCCGGAACCGGCAGCATCCGCCGCTAATGCTACCGTTCCGAAGGAGATCGTCCATGGTAGGCAGGGCGAGACAAGAGACTGAAAATAAAGCACAAGCGGACGCCGGCAAGGCCATGGGCAAGCGGTCGAGAAAAGCGTCGCGTAATCCGCAGCGCACCCATGCCACGATCCTCGACGCGGCGACGGAAGAATTTGCCGCACACGGCTTCGGCGGTGCCCGAGTGGATGGGATCGCAGCGCGCGCGCAGACCAACAAGCGGATGCTCTACCACTACTTCGGCGACAAAGAGGGGCTCTATCTCGCCGTGCTGGAAGCGAGCTATGCGACGATCCGCAATGCTGAAAAGCAGCTGGATCTTGCGCATCGCGATCCGGAGGAGGGGATACGGGAGCTTGCCATGTTTACCTGGCGGCATTTTATCGCGCATCCTGAGTTTTTGAGCCTGCTTGCCACCGAAAACCTGCATCAGGCGCATTATCTGCGGCGGTCCGACAAAGTTTCGGCCATGCATTCGCATCTGATCGACGAGCTTTCCGATGTGCTGCGCCGCGGCGAGGCGCTCGGCATTTTCCGCCCGGCGATCGATCCCATTTCCGTCTATCTCACGATCGCGGCGCTCGGCTTCTTCTATCTGTCGAACCGACATACGCTGTCGACGATTTTTGCCCGCAAGCTGACGGCGCCGGATGCACTCAATGCCTGGGGCGAACATATCGTTGCCGTCACGCTTGCTTCGATCCGGGTATAGGCGCGTTGGAAACCCGCTTCGAAGCTTTCGAGAAATTTTCAAAAGGCGATTGACAAGCCCGGAGGTAACGCGCGATCTTGTAACCATATGGTTACATTGCTTGGCCGGCCAAGCTTTTGCTTTTCCTGATTCTGGAGGGAAACAGGCATGGAGGAAATACCGTGAGCCTGTCGCTGCAATGCGACGTGGGCGGAGATTTGAAGAACCGCTTCCGCAAGGAACGAATGGCCCCTCACCCCAGCCCTCTCCCGTTGTAACGGGGAGAGGGGGCGACAGAGCAAGCCAACTCGCTATCCCTATTTCGAGCTGGATATAGGCTGGGAGACTCCCTCTGCCCGCCTGCGGGGAGAGGGTTGGGGTGAGGGGTCATGCAACGCAATGCGTACACGAATAGACTTGCCTGACAATCACAGGAGCCGCCTAACGTCATGACCGATCCATTGAAAATCAGGCTTGTCGAGGCCGAAACATTCGAGTGTCCTGTCAAGCTGCGGCTTCCCTTCCGTTTCGGGGCGGCGACTTTGCGGGAGGCGCGGCAGATTTTTCTGCGGGTACGCATCGAGGATGCGCGGGGACGTTCGGCCGAGGGGATGGCGGCGGAGCTGATGGTGCCGAAATGGTTCGACAAATCGCCCGAGCTTTCCAATGCCGACAATGAAAGCCAGCTGCGCCGGTCGCTGGCGCTGGCACTCGATGCGCTGAGGAATGCCGGGTCGGGAACGGCTTTCGGACTGCATGCGACTGTCGAAGCCTCGCATCATGCCCGGGCAGCGGCTGAAAGGCTGAACGGGCTGGTTGCCTCATTTGGTCTGGCCGTTGCCAATCGGGCGATCCTCGATGCGCTCTGCAGGCTGGAGGTGCTGAGCGTTGCGCAGGCGATCAACGCCAACCGCCCGGGTATCGATGCTTCCACGGCGCGCGACCTCGCAGGCTTCGATCTCTCCGGTTTCCTTGCGACCTTGCAACCAGCGGCAAACCTTGCCGCCCGGCACACCGTGGGTCTGGTCGATGCCATCGTGCCCGGAGATATCCCGGCAAGCGAGCGGTTGAACGACGGTCTGCCGGAGAGTCTCGAAGAGGCGATCGACGCCTATGGCCTGACCTTCTTCAAGGTCAAGGTTTCGGGTGCACCCGAGGCCGATATCGACCGCCTTTGCCGCGTCGCAGGCGTCATCGATGCCAAGGTGTCCAACTACTCGGTGACACTTGACGGAAACGAGCAATTTTCGTCCGCTGAGGCGGTCGCCGATCTGCTTTCCCGCGTGAAGGCGGAGCCGAGGCTTGCACGTTTTGCGTCTTCGATCCTGTTCGTCGAGCAGCCGATTGCCCGCGCCCATGCTTTCGAGAAGGCGGTGAAAGCGCTGGCCGCCTTCAAACCGGTGGAGATCGACGAATCCGATGCCGACATCGATGCCTTCGTCACGGCGAGGGGGCTGGGCTATACCGGCATATCCTCGAAATCCTGCAAGGGTTTCTATCGCTCGCTATTGAACCGGGCGCGCGTCGCCAAATGGAGCGCTGAGGACGGCATTTCCTATTTCATGTCGGCGGAGGACCTGACGACGCAAGGTGGGCTTGCCGTGCAGCAGGATCTGGCGCTCGCATCGCTCATCGGCATGACGCATATCGAACGCAACGGCCACCACTATGTCGACGGCATGGCCGGTGCGCCGGAGGCGGAGCAGGCGGCTTTCGCCGAAGCGCATTCCGATCTCTATCGCGTCAGCAATGGCCGCACGCGGCTTCGGATCGAGGCGGGGCAGCTTGCGATCGGCTCGGTCATCAATGCGGTTGGCCTCGGCTCTTCGGTCGAGCCGGATTGGGCTGTAATGGAGAGGTCGCCGGCTTAGGATTTCGGTCAAGGTTATGGGCCTTTGCGAAGTAAATGAAGGCCACCGAGGCCTCATCATCGCTGTTTGCAGATTGTGGAGGAGCAGATGCAGTCATCGAAGAAACGCTACGTTCTGGTCGGCACGGGAAACCGCGGCGCGACCATGTGGGGCAAGGATCTGGTCGAGCGCTGGGGCAATGAGGTCGAGCTCGTGGCCGTCTGCGATCTCAATGCTATGCGGGCGAAGCGAGCGCTTGACTATATCGGCGCATCGGTGCCGGTTTATACCGATTTTGACGAATTGCTGCGGACGGAAAAGCCGGATCTCGTCATTGTCTGCACCCGCGATTCCACCCATGACGATCTGATCGTCAAGGCGATGGAGGCCGGCGCCGATGTCATCAGCGAGAAGCCGATGACGACGACGGTCGACAAGATCAAGCGCATTCTGAATGCCGAGGCGCGCACCGGCAGGCGGCTGGACATCTCCTTCAACTACCGGTTCGCGCCGACTTCGGCGAAGATCAAGGAGCTGATCAATTCCGGCGTCATCGGCGACGTAACCTCGGTTGATTTCCACTGGTATCTCGACACCAGCCATGGTGCCGATTACTTCCGCCGCTGGCATGCTTATGCCGAGAATTCCGGCAGCCTCTTCGTTCATAAGGCGACGCATCATTTCGATCTTCTGAACTGGTATCTGGATTCCGATCCCGAAGAGGTCGCAGCCTTTGCCGATCTCAAGCATTACGGCCGCAAGGGTCCCTTCCGCGGCGAGCGCTGTCGCACCTGCCGTTACAAGGAGGAGTGCGACTATTATCTCGATATCGGCGCAACGCCGCTGCTCGAAAGTCTCTATGAAGATCCTTCGGCCGTCGACGGCTATGTGCGCGATGCCTGCGTCTTCCGCGAGGATATCGACATCTACGACACCATGGTCGCCTCCATCCGCTATCGCAACGGCGTCAACGTCTCCTATTCCCTTAATACCTACATGCCGATCGAGGGGCATCACATTGCCTTCAACGGCCACAAGGGCCGCATTGAGCTGCGCCAATATGAAAAGCAGAACTGGACGACGCCACCGGCCGACGAGATCGTCGTGATGAGGAATTTCGGCGATGTCGAGCGCATATGGGTGCCGCATTCGTCCGGCGGCCATTATGGCGGCGACGACCGGCTGCGCAACATGCTGCTGCGCTCGGGGCCGAACGATGAGCTCAAGCAGCGGGCCGGTTCGAGAGCGGGGGCAATGTCGGTCCTGTGCGGCATCGCGGCCCTGCAGAGCAGCCGTACGGGCCAGCAGGTGTCGATTGCCGATATCTGGGGCGAGGATGGCGGCTTGAATCTTTTGGAGCCGCGGCCCTAGAACCGGATGATTTCAGGCCGAATCGACCTGAAATCTGAATCCGTTTCTAAATCAAAAAGTTAGCGAGATGTTGCCGAAATCCCAAGACACTTTTCGGCGCTCCGCTAAAGCCAGGGCTCATCAATCTTCGGGAAGTTCCATCCTGAACAGCCATCGGGATCAGCTGCAGCTCGGAAGCTGCTGCGCGTAGATTCTTGTCATGCCGTTAAAGCGCTTGGCACCTGCCAATGCCGTGCCGTTGCCGCGCCAAGATCCTTGCAGATAGCCCTTGGGACCTGAGTAGTAGGCGAGATAGAGATCGTAGGAATCGTTCAGCGGAATGCCGGTCTGCAGGTGCGTCTGGTAGTGATACCAGCCGACGAAATCGATGGCGTCGGCAAAGTCAGTGCGGCTAGCGCCCCAGTTACCCGTCTCGCGTTTGTATTTGTCCCAGGTGCCGTCGAGTGCCTGCGAGTAGCCATAGGCCGTCGTCGGGCGCTTCCAGGGAATGAAGCCGAGTAAATAGCGTCTCGGCGGGCGGGCACGCGGACGGAAGCCGGATTCCGTGTAGATCGTCGCCATCAGGATCGGGACCGGCACGCCATATTTGCGTTGCGTGCGGTCGGCAGCTCGCTGCCAGTTGTTGAACCAGCCGTCGCGCTGGTCGAAGATCGCGCAGATGTTTCGGGTATGGCGGGGGGCGGTCGCACAGCCCGCCAATACGCCGAGCAGCATTACGGCCAGAATGGAAAGGACGCGGGTACGCATTACTAGAACCTCTTCATTGCTGCGTCACGCGTTCCGGCGGCGTGAGGGTCGCAGCAACAACCTTTTGATGCGCGTTCCTTCCAAAAATCCGCAACCGAAATTCGGGAGGCTGTGCGCAAAGAGATTGCTAGCGCGGAATGATTAAAAACGGGTTGTTCGCCTGTGCCGAAATGGGGCGATTTCAGGGAGTTTTCATGAGCCTGCTGCGGCGTGTCATGCCATGCGCGCCATGTCCTCGCGGCGGATTTCATAGAGCAGCGGCTTGCCTTGGATGAAGCGGATGGCTTCGTCGACCGCCATTTCGCCGAGGCGGGTCCGTTCCAGCCCGACGGCACCGGCGATATGCGGTGTCAGGAAGACATTCGGCAAATCGTAGAAGGCGGATGCCGCCTCCGGAATTTCCGGGTCGGTGACATCGATGATCGCATCGATCCGGCCGGTCTTCAGCGTCGCGATCAGGGCTGTTTCATCGACCAGCGCACCGCGAGCCGTATTGATGAAGGTCGCTCCCTCCTTCATCAGCGAGAGGCGGTGCGCATCGATCATGTGCCGCGTCGCAGGCAGGGACGGCGCATGCAGCGAAACGATGTCGGCCGATGCCATCAAGGCATCCAGCTCGGTTTTCTCGACGCGCATCCGGGCGGCTTCCGCATCGCCGACCATGGGATCGTAGAGCAGGATGCGATAGTCGAAGGGCGCCAGCAGCCCGATTATCCTGCGGCCGATCCGCGAGGCGCCGATGATGCCGACGGTGCGGCGATAATTGCCGATGGCTTCGGCCTGCATCGTCAGCGTTCGCGAACGATTGCGGTCGGCAACGTAGAAATCGCGGAACCGAAAGACCTTCTTGCCGGCGAAGATGATGGCGGCAAGCGTAAATTCGGCAACCGGCAGGGCATTGGCCTGGGCGGCGTGACTGACCGATATGCCGCGATCGAAGAGGCTGTCCCCGAGCAGGCCTTTCACCGTGCCGGCGGCGTGGACGACCAGTTTCAGATGCGGGGCGCGAGCCAGTGCCGCAGCATCGAGCGTCGGAGCGCCCCAGCCCGTGATCAGGATTTCGGTCTCTGCTAGGAGCTTTGCCGCGCGCTCGTCGTCGAAGCTTTGCATCGGTTCGTCATCGAGCACCCGGCCGATCGCCCCAAGGCGCTGGACGAGCGCCTCCGGTAGGACGTGCTGCGTGCGCGACGGCTGCATGGCAAAGGCAATGGCCGGCCGGCCGGAGGCAAATTGCGTCATGGCAGGCGACCCGGCGCTTCGATGGCGCTGACTGTGACGCCCTTGGTCTGGACAAGGGCGCGCAGGGCATTGATATCGGGTTTGGCCGGCGGTCTGCTCCAAGCGTGATCGACGGCCGTGATATCTTTCTCCGCAAGCACGGCGGAGACAAGAGTAGTCTCGCCTACCGGGATCGTGCCGCGCAGTTGCGGCACCAGGGTTTTCGAGGCGATGAGATTGGTATTCGGCGGCGCTTTCTGCGCTATGCCTTCGCGCTTGATCGTCGAACCCAAATCGAGAATGCCGCTGAAATCCTCTTGGCCGATTGCATAGGCGGCACCGGCTTTGGATGAGAGTGTGTCGGCTTCGAAATCCCGCCGCGCTATGGCAAAACCGCCTTCGGCCGTCTGCAGCGGCCGTGGTGTGGCGATCTTGTGCAGCCGGATATGCCAGGGCGAAGCCGGCACGAGCCATGTCTCGACGGTTACATCCGGATAGGGTGACCATCTGGCATAGAGCGTATCGCCAGCGAGCTTGGCCTCCTCGTTGGTTTCGCGCACGCGGTAGTGCAGACCGTCGTCGCTGAAGGCAAGCATGCTGTCGAAGGCGCCGCCGGCAAAAATGCGCTCATCGCTTTCGACGCTGAAGCCGTAGCGGGCGGAATAGGCGAATTTCGAGTATTTTTCCGCGCCGAAGCGCATCTGCTGGTTTTCCTGGCCGGAGGAGAGCGCAACGACATCATTCTTGCTGCGCATCAGGACCATGCCGGGATGCTTTTGCGGGGCGATAGCCGGCTCATTTTCTGGCACCTTTTCTTCCGCTGCCCAGAATGGATGTGTCTCGGGAAGCGCCAAGGGCAAGAATGCTTTGAAGGCCCAATAGGGCGAGCCGGCGGAATTGTAGTTTTCAGACATCAGCAGATTGGGATAGGCAAAGCCGATCGGCAGGGTGCCGTCGCGATGGGCGATCGGCTTGTCGGCCCACCAGCGCAGATGCCGGAGGCACAGGCCCTTGATCTCGCCCCATGGCAGCGCCTCGACGTCGGCAAAGGCGAGCGCCGACCAGAAGCCGGCGCAGGCGAAGCGGTAGGTGAGGCTTCGGCCGAAGGGGATGGTGGCGCCATCGGGCGCGAACCAATGGCGAAAATCCCTGGCGAAGAGGATTGCGCGCTCGCGGTAGCGCTCGGCGCGGTCGTCATCGACGAGCTTGGAATAGATAAGCCCATAGAAATGCATGGCGAAGGGAATGTAGTGGTCGATGCGCCTGATATTGCCGTCGCGATACCAGCCATCGCCGATGTAGAAGCCGTCCAGTTCGCTCAGATAGGTTTCCGTCAGGCTGCGGTCGAAAGAGGCGCCGAGCCGGTCGAGCGCGATATCGACGAAGATGCGGAAGAATTTCCAGTTGTTGTCGGCGTAATCGAAGGTGCGGGCGTGCTTAAGATAGGTGACGAGATTGTCGCGCGCGCGCTGATCGAGCGGCTCCCAGATCTTTTCGGGCACGAGGGCGAGCGCGAATCCGAGAGCTGCAAGCTCGACCATGCGCTGGTCGCGGCCGTTGACCGTGCCCCAATATTCCGGATGCTTCGGGTCGACGCCATTGGCGAGACCCTCGGCGTAGCGATCCCAATGGCGGAAGTCCCCACTGCCGGCGCCGAGCGGTGCAAGGCCCCAGAGCGGGCGGGCAAAGCCTTCGAGATCGGCGGCCGCGCGGTCGAAATGCGCGCCGGCGGCATCGATGCGGACGCGGGCATTGCCTTGCGAGAAATAGGGCAGCAGCGGATCGAAGAGGTCGGTCAGCGCTCGGCGCAGGTCGGCGAGGTTCGCAAGTTTGTTGCCGGCGAGCGGATTGGAGCTGGCGGGGTCATAGATCATCGGTTCGGCTTTCTCGATCGTTTCCGCGGCGGGATTGGGCTCAAGTTTCGGGTGGTAGCGTGCCGCCGGCGATCGGTGGAACGCCGTGGCAGATCTGGCGGGCCGGCGCATCGCGATCGCGGAAGCGCGCGATCATCAGGCCTATGGCTTCGCGGCCAAGGGCGGCGCGGTCCACGCGCATCGTCGCAAGCCGGGGGTTGGTCATCAGGGCACAGGGGAGATCGTCGAAGCCGACGATGGCGAAATCGTCCGGCACCCGCAGGCCGGCCTCTGTGACGGCGTCGAGCACGCCGACGGCGATGAAATCGTTCATGCAGAAAGCGGCGGTGTAGCCTTCGCCTGCGGCCAGGATTGCCGCGGTCGTGTCATGCGCCTCCTGACTGGAACTGCCGCGGAAATTCATCGGCACGATGCGGCCTTGCGCACCTTCCACCGAAGCGATCGCCGCCTCGAAACCGCGGATGCGCTCACGGATCGTCTGGCGATGAGAGCCGGTCAGATGCAGGATGCGGCGATGGCCGGCGTCGAGCAGGCGCCGGGTTGCATTATAAGCGCCGAAGAAATTCGAGGGGGAAACGCCGTCGAAACGCAGCTTCGGGTCGGTGCCGTTGACAAGCACGGTCGGCGTGCCGCTCGTCTCAAGCCAGCGGCACAGCTCTTCCGAAGGATCGATACCGACCAGAAAGAGACCCTCGGCGCCGGCCGTCTGCAGATATTCCTTCACCAGCTCCGGCTCCGTCCTCGCCTCGCGGACGAGGCGGATATCGAAGCGCATGCCGCGCTCGGCGGCGCCGGCGCGCAAGCCTTCCAGTATGCCCTCGTAGAAAACGCTGAGGCCGCCGGTGACGCTGTCGCTGGCAATCAGCGCCAAGGCGCCTGATGTCGTCTCGGCCGCCGTCTTCAGCGGATAGCCGAGATCGCTTGCCACCTTGAAGATGTGCTGGCGGATCGTCTCGCTGATGCCGGGCTCATTGGTAAGAACCCGCGACACCGTGGAAACGGAGACGCCGGCGGCGGTTGCAATATCGGCCTGTCGGATGCGTTTGGAGCGAATATCGTTCATGTCGCAAAATTATGCAAAATTACGCAAATTTGCAATAGAAAGATTTTTTATTGCGCAGTGCAATGAAGTTGCATATCCTCACCTTGCTTCATCCGCAAAAGGCGTCGGGGAGATCGCCGCGGATGACAAACGCAAGAGAAGGAGGAATCTCATGCGCATGAATCGCCGTTCATTCATGATCGGAGCCACTGGGGCAGCGGCTGGTCTCGCCCTCACGGGCGGAGTCATGCCGGCCTTTGCCGATGCGACGCAGTTAAGGGCGATGTGGTGGGGCTCGCCCGATCGCGGCAAGCGCACGGTCGCCGTCGCCGAGCTGTTCCACAGCAAGAACCCGGATATTTCCGTCGTCGGCGAAAGCATCAGCGGTGACGGCTATTGGGCCAAGCTCGCAACGGGAATGGCGAGCCAGAACATAGCGGATGTCTTCCAGCTCGAGCCGAGCACGATTTCGGACTATTCGCAGCGCGGCGCCTGCATGCCGCTCGATCCGTTCGTGCCCTCGACCCTGAAGATCGATGCCTTCGGCAAGGATGTGCTCAAGCTGACGACGATCGACGACAAGCTCTATGGCGTCGGCCTCGGGCTGAACTCCTTCGCAATGTTCTATGACGAGGAGATCTTTCAGAAGACCGGTCTGACCCCGCCCGGTCCGACGACGACCTGGGCCGAGTATGCCGATCTGGCCGTGGAGATGACCAAGGCGGCCGGCAAGCGCGCCTATTGGGGTGGCCCCTATGGTGCGCGCTACAATTACGTGCTCGATGCCTGGATGCGCCAGCGCGGGAAAAGCCTGTTTACCAAGGAAGGCAATCTCGGTTTCGGCGTCGACGATGCCAAGGAATGGTATTCCTATTGGGAAGAACTGCGCAAACGCGGCGGCACGGTGCCGCCCGACGTGCAGACGCTCGACCAGAACGTCATCGAAAGCAATTGCCTGGCGCTTGGCAAGTCGGCGATGGGCATGGCCTATTCCAACCAGCTCGTGGGCTACCAGCTTGTGGTCAAGAGCAAGCTCGGCATCACCATGCTGCCGCGCGAAAGGAAGGACGGCCCGTCAGGGCATTACTACCGTCCGGCGCTGATCTGGAGCGTCGGCGCCACCAGCAAGAATGGCGAAGCAGCGGCAAAATTCATCAATTTCTTCGTCAACGACGTCGAAGCCGGCAAGATCCTTGGCGTCGAGCGCGGCGTGCCGATGTCGCCGGCCGTGCGTGAGGCGATCCTGCCGCAGCTCAATCCGGTGGAGCAGCTGACGGTGAAATACGTCCAGCTGCTGAAAGACCAGGTGGGCGATTATCCGCCGCCTGCGCCGATGGGCTCCCAGGAGTTCGACGTGAATGTCGCGCGCCCCATTGCCGATCAGCTTGCCTTTGGCAAGATCACGGTCGCCGAAGCCGCCCAGAGGCTGGTGGATGAAGGGAATGCAAAGTTGAAGCTCAAGAAGAGCTGAGTGGGCTTCGGTTTTCGATTTGCGGGAGCGCTGATACCCCCTCTGTCCCGAAGTGACAGAAGGGGGTATCGTGCCCTTCTCGAATGCTATCGCCAATCACCGCGCCGCCCAGTTGGCGCCGCGGCGGAAGATGGTTTTCATCTGCGGCACGTCGAATTCCTTGGCCTGGTGGCCGAGCGAGGAATAGAAGACGCGGCCCTGGCCGTATTTGCGCTTCCAGGCGACGGGCATGACGACGCCGTCGATCCAGTAGGCATGGTCGCCGGTGAAGGTCGTGGTCGCCAGCACCTCGTTCGAGGGATCGACATGCATGTAATATTGTTCCGACGTGTAGGGGAAATCGGTAATCCCCTCCATGATCGGATCGTCCGGCCGCGTGATATTGACCTTATAGTCGATGATGTTGCCGGGATGGGCGACCCATTGGCCGCCGATGATGAACTGATATTCGACGCTTTCGCGGAATGAATCGCCAGCACCACCATGATAGCCGGCTATGCCGACGCCGCTTTCGATCGCGTCGGCGAGGTTCTTCACCTCTTCCTTCTCGATCTTCGACATGGTGACGATCGGCACGATCAGGCTGAGATCGTGGATCGAAGGGTCGGCGAAGGCCTCGGTGCTATTTTCAAGATAGACCTTGAAACCGTCCTCTTCCAGCATGTCGCGGATAATATGGGCACATTCCTGCGGTTCGTGGCCGCTCCAGCCGCCCCAGACGATAAGTGCTTCACGCATGATAGTCCTCCTGAACTAGCTCAATTAGCGGCCGATCTGCCCATCCACCAGGGATTCGGACAGAGGGGCGGGACGCTCCGTTTGCGTCGTGATGGTGACCGTGCGCCCGCTGTCGGAGGCGGCCTGGAAGGCTTCCATGACTTCGAGCACATGCAGCGCGAGGCTGCCATTGGCGCGGTGCGGACGGTTCGAGCGGATGGCATGCGCCATGTCGGCAACGCCGAGAGAGCGGTAATTGCCATCGGCATAAGGCGCGGTGATCTCGCGCTCGGCGAACTCGCCGCCCTTCTTGAGGAATTCCACCGGGCCGCCGAAGCGGTTGGGATCGGGCACGATCAGCGTGCCTTCGGTGCCGTAGACTTCAAGCGGTACGTGCTTGTGGCCGGCGACATCGAAGCTCATGCCGATCTGGACGACGGCACCGTTGGCAAAGGCCATGACTCCGGCGACATGCGTCGGCACATGTACCGGGATGTGCTCGCCATTGCGCGGCTCGCTGGTGATGATGCGTTCCTTGCGCGGCGTGACGGCAAAGCCGGCGACCTGGGAGACGGGGCCGAGCAGGTTGACGAGATCGGTGATGTAGTAGGGACCCATATCGAGCATCGGACCGCCGCCGACTTCATAATAGAAAGCCGGATTCGGATGCCAGCGCTCATGGCCGGGGCACATGAAGGTGGCGGTGCCGCCGACCGGGATGCCGATGGCGCCCTCGTCGATAATGGCGCGTGCCGTCTGGTGGCCGCCGCCGAGGAAGGTATCGGGTGCCGCGCCGATGCGCAGACCCTTGGCGGCAGCGGCCTCCGCAAGCGTCTTGCCTTCGGCGAAATTGATGCCGAGCGGCTTTTCCGAATAGGTGTGCTTGCCGGCATCCAGTGCCTGCAGGCCGACAGCGACATGGGCTTTCGGAATAGTCAGGTTGACGATGATCTCGATCGACGGGTCCGCCAGCAGGGCAGCGATATCAACCGCTTTCAGGCCGAATTCGGCAGCCTTTGCCTCGGCGAGCTCGCGATTGAGGTCGGCGACACCTTTGATGTCGAGAATGGGAAAGGATTTCATGGCGGTGAGATAGGCGCCGGAAATGTTTCCGCAGCCGATGATGCCGATGCCGACCTTGTTCATAAGCTTCCTCCAGATGAATTGTCTTTGCTGTCCCGTGAAATCAAAGGGCCGGTGCCGGTCCCGTCGTTCCCCAGGGCGATTCGTAGAGTTCGCGCAGCGCAACGACCGCGGCGCCTTGCGCCCAGGTCTCGTCGGTCGACTGGTCGAAAACGAGTTCGGTCACGCCTTTGATCGATGGCGGAATGGCCAGCGAATAGGCCTCACGCAGGCTGTCGAGAAAGGGCTGGCCGAGCGCCAGGCTCGATCCCACCAAAATGACGCGCGGCGGTGCAAACAGCGTGACGATATTGGCGAGCGCCATGCCGCAAGCCTCGCCGGCGCGGATGGCAGCATTGATCAGCGTGTTGTCTTCAGCATCGATCAGCGTCTTGGCATGCGCCATTCCGCGGCCAAGGCGGATGGCTTCGGCAAAGCGGCCGCTCGGCTGGTCGCCGAGAATGGCGCTTTCACCGGCAAGACTTGCCAATCGGATGATGCCCTGCGGCCCCATGCCGAACACGAGGTCGCCGAGATTGTGGCTGAGGCCGCCGGCGCCGCGAAAGAGCTGGCCGCCATGCAGAACGCCGAGCCCCAGCGTCTGCTCCAGCGACACGAGCACCATGTCGTCCAGGTCTTTCGCCTTGCCGAACCAGTGATGGGCGAGCGTGATGGCGTGGGCATCGCTCTCGACGATGGTGGTGACGCCCAGCCGCTCCGACATGTCCTTGGCGAAATCGACACCGCTTTCGCGGAAGATCGGGCTGGTACGGATGCAGCCGGTGCGATGTTCGACGACGCCAGGCAGGCCGAGGCAGACGGAATCGATTTCGTCGAGCGCTAGATTGGCATCGACGACGCAGCGGCGGACGCCATCCTCGATGAGATCGGCAATGACGCCGATCGGCTGCCGGTCGACGCGCAGCGCCAGCGTCAGCGTGGACAGAACCTCGCCGCGAAAGTCCGTGACGACGAAGACCATGCGGTTGGCGGCGATTTTCGCGCCGACGACGCGCGCAGCATCCGGGTTGAGTTCGAGCATGACGCGGGGCCTGCCTCGAGCGGCCGCCTCGCGCAGGTCGCCTTCGGTGCGCGCCAGAATCAGCCCGTCATCCAGCAGTGACGCGGTAATCGCTGACACGGTGGTGGTCGAAAGCTGGGTGCGGTCGCTGATTTCGATACGTGCGATGGAGCCCGCCCGCCGGATCGTATCCAGCACATTGAAGCGGTTTATCGCCCGCATAAGCTCGGGATCTGCTGTCTTCATGAGAATGGCGCCGAATGACGACCCGCTCGGCTGCGGCCTGGTATTTTTAACGGAGTGCGAATTAAATAACCTATGGCGGTCGCCTAATGTCAAGCCGTTTTGCGGCCGATCTGGCGAAAATTTAGCGATGACGGTTGACATTTCGGCAAAGCTCCGCTGAATTATTCCGCATAAGGGAAAAAATATTGAGGCTCTTGGTTCCCTTGGGAGGAGAAAATCATGATCCATCTACGTGGGGCTCACGCCCTTCGCATCGCCGCTATTGCCGCCACGGCCGGTCTGGCCATTCTTGCTGGCGCAACCGGCGCCGCCGCCGACACCGTCGTCAAATGGCTGCATCTGGAAACCGATCCGAACTATGTCGCCGTGTGGCGCAAGATTGCCGATCAGTATGAGGCCAAGCATCCCGGCACGAAGATCGAGATGCAGTTCCTGGCCAACGAGGCCTTCAAGGCAAAGCTGCCGACGCTGCTGCAATCGAAGGACGCGCCCGATTTCTTCTTCAGCTGGGGCGGGGGCGTGCTGAAGCAGCAACAGCAGACCGGAACGCTGCTCGACTTGACCGCAGCGATGAATGCCAAGGATGGCGCCTGGCTGAAGAGTTACAATCAGGCGGCCGTCAAGGGCTTGACCTTCGACAACAAGGTCAGCGCCGTGCCCTACAAGCTCGGCACGGTTTCCTTCTTCTATAACAAGGTCTTGTTCGCCAAGGCCGGCGTCGATGCGAGCGCCATCAAGACCTGGGACGATTATCTGGCCGCGGTCAAGAAGATCAAGGCTGCCGGTATCGCGCCGATCGCCGGCGGTGGCGGCGAGAAGTGGCCGATCCATTTCTACTGGAGCTATCTGGTGATGCGTGACGGCGGGCAGCAGGTCTTCAACGACGCCAAGAACGGCAAGGGCAACGGCTTCAACGACCCCTCGATCATCAAGGCCGGCGAACAGCTAGCCGAACTCGGCAAGCTCGAGCCCTTCCAGCCCGGCTATCTCGGCACCACATGGCCGCAGGCGCTCGGCGTCTTCGGCGACGGCAAGGCTGCGATGATCCTCGGCTTCGAAAATACGGTTGCCAACCAGCGCACCAATTCCGGTGACGGCAAAGGTCTGGCGAACGACAATATCGGTCGCTTCGCCTTCCCGGCCGTGACCGGCGGCGCCGGCCTTCCGACCGATACGCTCGGCGGCTTGAACGGCTGGGCCGTTACGAAGAAGGCCCCGCCCGAGGCGCTCGATTTCCTCGCCTATCTGACCAATGCCGAAAACGAGCGCACCATGGCGCAGGCCGGCATGATCATTCCGGTCGCCGTCGGCGCCGAAGATGGCGTCAAGGGTCCGCTGATGCACGAGGCCGCCGATCAGCTGGCGCATTCGACCTGGCATCAGAACTTCTTCGACCAGGATCTCGGCCCCTCCGTCGGCCGTGTCGTCAACGACGTGGCTGTCGGCATCGTCTCCGGCCAGATTTCGCCGAAGGATGGCGCGCAGCAGGTCCAGGACGCTTTCGAGCAGGACCAGCTCTAGTGCCCTCCGGCGCCGGCCGCTCCCTTGTGCCGGCGCCGGTTTTTCTTTGAACTGCAACCGTCGAGACTGCCCATGACCGATGTCAGCGCCACGACCGCCATGCCCTCCGTCGCAAGAGCGAGACCCGCAGCGAAGCGAAAATTGCCGGCTGCGCGTGGCCGCCTGCCCGTGATCCTGCTGTTCCTGCCGCCTGCGCTGCTGCTCTTTACCATTTTCGTCATCCTGCCGATGGGTGAGGCGGCCTGGTACAGCCTTTATCGCTGGAACGGCTATGGCCCGCCGACCGAGTTTGTCGGGCTGCGCAATTTCCAGGTGCTCTTCAAGAACGATGCCTTCCTGACGTCGCTCAAGAACAATGCGCTCATCATTGTCGTATCCATTGCGGTCCAGGTGCCGCTTGCCATCTGGCTGGCGACGATGCTGGCGCACCGCATTCGTGGCGTCGTGCTCTTTCGGCTTATCTTCTTTTTGCCTTACGTGCTCGCCGAAGTGGCCGCCGGCCTGATCTGGCGTTTTGTCTATGACGGCGACTATGGCCTGTTTGCCGCGATCGCGCATTTCCTTGGCACGCCGACGCCCTATGTGCTCGCCGACAAGGATCTGGCGATGTATGCCGTGCTCGGCGTCATCGTGTGGAAATATTTCGGCTTTCACATGATGCTGTTCATCGCCGGCATGCAATCTCTGGACAAGAGCGTACTGGAGGCGGCCGAGATCGACGGCGCCACAGGCTGGCAGAAGTTCCGCTACGTGACGCTGCCGCTGCTCGGCTCGACGCTGCGTCTTTCCGTCTTCTTCGCCGTCGTCGGATCGCTGCAGCTTTTCGACATGATCATGCCGCTCACCGGCGGCGGCCCGTTCAACTCGACCCAGACGATGGTGACCTTCCTCTACAATTTCGGCGTCACCCGCATGCAGGTCGGCCTCGGCAGCGCCGTCGGCGTCGTGCTGTTCGTGATCTGCGTCACCCTCGCCTTCGGCTACAAACGGATATTTATGCGCAATGACTGATCTGGCCTCATCCGTTCGACTGACCACCGGCACGAAGATCTATCTCTATGTGTCGCTGACCATCATTGCCGCGATCGTGCTGATCCCGCTTTTGACGACCGCGCTCGGCGGCTTCAAGACGCTCGGCGATCTCCGCACCAATCCGTTCGGCCTGCCGGCCGAGTGGCACTTCGAGAATTATACCGGCATTCTCTTCGGCGACCGATACTGGCGGCAGATGATGAATTCGCTGATCATCGCCGTGCTCACCGTGTTCCTGACGCTGTCGGTCTCGGCCATGGCCGCCTTTGCTTTCGCGCATGTGAAATTCTTCGGCTCGAACTTCCTGCTGAACTATTTCCTGATCGGCCTGATGTTTCCGGCGGCGACCGCCATCCTGCCGCTCTTCATACGCATCCGCGATCTTGGCCTGCTCAATACCTATTGGGGCGTGGTGCTGCCGCAGGTGGCTTTCGGCCTCGGCATGAGCATCCTTCTCTTCCGGAATTATTTTCGAAATCTTCCGGAAGAATTGTTCCAGGCCGCGTTTGTCGATGGCTGCGGCTATATCCGGTTCTTCTGGCACATCTCGCTGCCGCTTTCGCGGCCGATCATCGCGACCGTCAGCATCATCTCTTTCGTCGGCAGCTGGAACAGCTACATCCTGCCGCTGATCATGCTGAATTCGGATTCGATCTACCCCTGGCCGCTCGGCATGATGGTCTATAGCGGCGAATTCGGCACGGAATGGGAGCTGGTGCTCGCTTTCATCACGCTGACCATCCTACCCACCGTCATCGTCTTCTTCCTGGCGCAGAAGCACATCATCGCTGGCCTCACTGCCGGCGCCGTGAAATCCTGAGCCTTACTGGAGCAAACAACATGGCATCCGTCGAACTGCACAACATCCACAAGGCCTATGGGGCGCTCACCGTCATCCACGACATCTCGCTTTCGATCGAGGACGGCGAGTTCATCGCGCTCGTCGGCCCTTCCGGCTGCGGCAAGTCCACGCTGCTGCGGATGATCGCCGGGCTCGAGGAAATCACCGATGGCGACGTATCGATCGGCGGGCAGGTGGTGAATTCCATGACGCCGCGCGAACGAAACATCGCCATGGTCTTCCAGTCCTACGCACTCTACCCGCATATGACGGTCGCGGAGAACATGGGCTTCAATCTGAAGCTCTCAGGCGAGACCAAGCAGGTGATCGAGCAGCGGGTCAATGAGGCAGCCCGCATGCTCGATCTTACCAAGCTGCTCGACCGCAAGCCGGCGCAGCTTTCCGGCGGCCAGCGCCAGCGTGTCGCCATGGGCCGCGCCATCGTACGCAATCCCGCCGTCTTCCTGTTCGACGAGCCGCTCTCCAACCTCGATGCGAAGCTGCGTGTTCAGATGCGCTCCGAAATCAAGGCTCTGCATCAGAAGGTGCAGACTACCTCTATCTACGTCACCCATGACCAGATCGAGGCGATGACGCTTGCCGACCGTATCGTCGTGCTGAACCAGGGCAAGATCGAGCAGCAGGGAACGCCGATCGAGCTTTACCGCAAGCCGGCCAATCTCTTCGTTGCCGGCTTCATCGGCTCGCCGGCCATGAATTTCCTCGATGGCGTGGTCGACGGCGTCGATGGAGCGCCGGCCGTGCGGCTGAAGGACAGCACGCCGATCCGCATCGCTGGGGAACGCAAGGTGAAGGCAGGCCAGAGCGTGAAGATCGGCCTGAGGCCCGAGCATCTGAGCCTTGCAAGCGGCGGTTCGCCGCTCACCGGGCAGACATTGCTTGTCGAGCCTACCGGGGCACAGACGCATGTCCTCTTCGACCTTTCCGGCGAACAGGTCACGGCCGTTGTCGATGGCGAAGCGCCGGTGCGCTATGGTCAGCCGCTGAATGTCTCGGTGAGTCCGGAGCAGGTTTACGTCTTCGATGCGTCGAGCGGGCTTGCTCTTTAAGCGTTTACGTCGATGGAATCGACGCGATCCGGATAGAAGGCCATGTAGTCCTTGATCCGGCTGACGGACTCATAGGGGTGTTCATAGCTCCAGATGGCGTTCACGGAGCGCTCACCGCCGGCTGGGATGCTGTAATAGGAACATTCGCCCTTGTAGGGGCAGTAGGTTTCGTGGCTGGTCCTTTCCAGCAGGGACAGGTCGACATCCTTGCGCGGAATATAGATGACGGCAGGATAGGATGCTTCCTTGAGCGATAGCGCCTCATGCGTATCGGCAATCACCTTGCCGGCGACGGAGACGGTGACATGGGCCTGCTTTTCCTCGATCGTGATCGGATGATCCGGACCGGGGATCTTGACTGCTCTTTCCGACATGATTGGATTTCCTGAGATAAGTTGCAGGAGATGGCTGGCGTTCTTCACACGGAACCGAGCCAGACTGTCTTTGTTCCAAAAGATATAGGGATGCCCGTCCTGATTATCAGCCCCTACGCGCACCCCAACGCAGGCCATCCATCAGGAGGCGCACGAGGCGGCGGGAGCGCTCATACCATTCCGGCGAACTGGGCATGGAATAGGTGCCGGAAAGCGCTTGCAGCACATCGGTACTGTCGACATCGGTACGGATCGCGCCGGCGGCGACCGCCCGGTCGATCAGACTTGCAAGTGCGACCGGTACCTTGCCGTAGCTGTCGGCAAAAAGTTTGGAATTGCTGTTGAGAAGGATGCGGAGGCTGTCGGCCATGCCGCGTTTGGTCGCGATGTATCCGACGAAGCGATGCATCCATTCTTCCAGGGCTTCATCCGGTGTCCGCTCGCGCGAAAGTTCTTCTGCGGCATCGCACAGTGCTTCGACCTCGTGACGATAAACCGCTTCGACCAGATGTTCCCGGCTCGGAAAATGACGATAGAGCGTGCCGATCCCGACATCCGCGTGGCGGGCTATGTCTTCCAGGGAGGCGGCGGTGCCATGACTGGCGAAGGCTTGCGCTGCGACTTCGATCAGCCTGTCATGATTGCGGCGCGCATCGGCGCGGAGGCGCCGGCTTTCGTTCGGCATCTTATCCTTTTGCTCCGGCAACGGCTTGCGCGCCAATGTCTGCTCCTTGCGGATTGCGGCGTGATCACATCCGGCATTTTCATCAGATAGTGCACGGCAATATCTTCTTCACGGCGATGTATGTGGATTGTTACCGCATTCGGCATCGAGGCGCCATTGTCGCCTTCGAATCGGGCCGGGCAGACTTAACGTGCAACAGCGACCTTTGTACGTCATATGTGACACGCGGCGCCGTATGCACGGATTTCCCACCGGCTTACGGTTACGGTGCGCCGAAGTGGTTCGGCCCGAAGCTTGGCCCCAGGCCCGGTTCCAAGCTGGAGTTCAAGTTCGGCGCCTGACCGAAGCTGGAGAAGGCGGTTGCCGGCTTGTCGCGGGCGGGAACGTCGAGGTAGCTCATGATGTTCTCGACGTGGTTGACCTGTGAACGCAGGCTGTCGAGCGATTTGCCGGTCAGATTGGTGCCCGCCGGCAATTGTGCCGTCAGCGGGTTTTCGTAACGGCCGTTGACGCGCAGCTCGTAATAGAGATGCGGGCCGGTGGAGTAGCCCGTCGAGCCGACATAGGCGATGATCTGGCCCTGGGTCACGCGCTGGCCGACGCGCAGGTTAGACGGCGTTGCCGAAATATGTGCATAGGTGGTCTCATAGCCGCCATCATGGCGAATGCGGACATATTTGCCGTAGCCGGTCTCCGAAGAGATCTTCTCGACCACGCCATCGCCGGCAGCCTGGATGGGGCTTCCCATCGGCGCACGGAAATCGACGCCGTTGTGGAACTTCTTCACGCCGAGAATGGGGTGGATGCGCCAGGCGAAGCCGTCGCCGAGCGTGCCGTTCGGCACGGGACGGTGCACGAGCGACTTCGCGATCGAATGGCCGCTCTCGTCGTAGAATTCCGAGGAGCCTTCGCCTCCATTCTTGTGCAGATAGAAGCGATGCGTGTCGCCATCGGCATGGAATTCGATGAACATCAGCTCGTTGCGCCCGTCGTCCGCTTTGCGGAAGAGCAGGTCGACGCTGTCGGGAGCATCGTCGCCACCGGTCAGCGAAATGCCCTTGGCCTTGGCAAGCTTGATGAGCTGCGAGGCGAATTCCTTGGTCAGCCCGGCTTTTTCGAGCTTGGAACCGACGGTCGCCTCGTCACTATCATCGACATTCCTGAGATCGACCGCGGCGACCTCCGAAGACGAAGGCGCCTCAGTCTGGCTTTCGCTGTAGAGCGTGGAAAACAGCCGGTCGTTGGCCATTGGCACGAAACCGTTGGCGTCGTCGCGGGCGACGACCCGCTCCGGGGTCTTTCCGCCACTCAAGCGCGCCATGATGAGCTTCGGGCGGGCGTTGGGGCCTTTCTTCTCGAGCAGCAGCTCCAGGCTGTCGCCGGGGGAAACCGTATCGGTCTCGAGGGCGCGCTGCAGCTCGTCGCCCGCGTCGCTGCCAAGGCCCGCCGAAGCGAGGATATCCTGCAGGTCCTGCTTGTCTTTCGGCATGGAAACCAGCCGGCGGAACTCACGGCCCTGCTCGCTTGTCGCGGCTCTGGATACGCTGACGTTCAGCGGCACGCCCCGAACGGGAAAGCGGGAACGGCGCACAGCGTCATAATGGGTCGCCTGCGGATAGATGCCGTGGCGGATATCCGACAGGGAAGGCGGCGAAAACACGGCGTTGTCGGCGCGTTCTTCGCCATAGGAGGCGTTAATGGCGCCGGCGTTCTCGCGCAAGAGGGCGGTTTCGTCGGATTTGAAGACCAGCGTCGTGCGATGATAGGTGAAAATCCGGGTTTCGCCGCTCGAGGTCTTTTCCGCGACCTGCGCGAAGCGGGCTCCGTCGAAGCGCTGTTTCGCGGCCAGGCGGCTGGCCTTGCGCAGTGCGGGCTGCGGCCGTTCGAGCTGGGCCGTGCGCACCGGCACGGCCTGTTCGATCGTATGACGCGCCAAAAGGGGATAGAGCACGGTGGCGAGCAGGCCGAAGGATGCTGTGCCCGCCAATCCGATGGCGATCAGATGGCGCAGATGCGCGGAGCGCGGCAGGAACGGAATATGAAAATCATGGTGCGGCCGCGCCTGAATTGCAGCCTCTGCAGGAAATTGGACGCGCAATGGACTTTCGGCCATGAAGTGAGGAACCCTGCAGTTGCGGTGGGCTCAAACTAGGGCAAATCATGGCAAAATCTAGGCAAATATTACGAGTCCGTTAATTGCCGTGATCGTCCACGGGCCCAGATTCGCGTGTTCCTGGTGATTCGTCAACTGAAGATGGTGTCGTAGAGCAGCTTGAAATTCAGCGTCAGGATGATCGCCGCCACGAGCCAGGAGAGAACGGCAACGCTCTTGGACACGACGAAACTGCCCATTTTGTCGCGATTCGTGACGAATTGGACCAGCGGAATGACCGCAAAGGGCAGCTGCATGGACAGCACGACCTGGCTGAGCACAAGCAGATTGGCAGTACCTTTTTCACCATAAATGGCGGTTACGAACACAACCGGAATAATTGCGAGGCCGCGGGTCAAAAGTCGTCTTGCCCAGTGCGGAATCCGTAGCCGGAGAAAGCCTTCCATCACAATCTGGCCGGCCAGCGTCGCCGTGACGGTCGAATTGAGGCCGGAGGCAAGCAGCGCCACGGCAAACAGCGTGGATGCGATGCCGAGGCCGAGCAGCGGCGAGAGCAGCTCGTATGCCTGATCGATCTCGGCGACATCGGCATGGCCGCTGCTGTGGAAGACAGCCGCCGCGACGATCAGGATCGCGGCATTGACGAAGAGCGCCAGCATCAGCGCGACGGTGCTGTCGACGGTTGCCCATTTAATGGCGTCGCGGCGGCCCTCTTCCGTGCGTTTGTAGGCGCGGGTCTGCACGATCGAGGAATGCAGGTAGAGGTTATGCGGCATGACCGTCGCACCGATGATGCCCATGGCGATATAGAGCATCTCGTGATTGGTGACGATCTCGGGGGAAGGGATGAAACCCTTGAGGATTGCTGCGACCGGCGGGGCAGCGGCGGCGATCTGGATGGCGAAACAGGTGGCGATGACGATCAGCAGCGCGATGACGAAAGCTTCGAGATAGCGGAAGCCCTTGCTCATCAAAAGCAGCAGCAGAAAAGCGTCGAGCGCGGTGATCAGCGCGCCTCCGATCAGCGGAATACCGAAGAGCAGCCGCAGCGCGATCGCCGTGCCGATGACTTCCGCCAGATCGCAGGCGATGATGGCAAGCTCGCAGGCGAACCACAGAGCAAGGTTCACGGGCCGCGGGTAATGATCGCGGCAGGCCTGGGCGAGATCGCGGCCGGTTGCGATGCCGAGCCTGGCCGAAAGCGCCTGCAGCAGGATCGCCATCAGGTTCGAAAGCATGATGACGGCAAGAAGCGTGTAGCCGAACTGCGCGCCGCCTGCGAGGTCCGTTGCCCAATTGCCGGGGTCCATGTAACCGACCGAGATCATGTAGCCCGGTCCGAGGAAGGCGATCAGGCGCCGGACCCAGCTCCCCGTATACGGCACTCTTACAGTGGCGTTGACTTCGGGAAGGCTTGGGCGGTCGTCTTCGTCGCGGCTCGCGAATTTCCATGCGCCATCTTGGGTCGCGGCTTCCTGAATTTGCGTCATGCGGGCTCCGGGGAGGATCGGATTTCGAAATTACTAAAGAAATATGCCAGGCAACAAATTTATGCAATAGGCTATATTTCATGGTTTTTGCATTTCGCGATTCAAAATGTCACCTTTTGCGGCCTTTGGGGGCGACAACCGGTGTTTTCAGCAGCAACGCCAGCAAGGCAGCCGATTCACATTGTATGAGTGGAGGAGATATGGGAGCGGTCGATGGGCTGCAGGTCCATCCGGGAGCCTGATCCCAGTCAAGAGGCTGTCCGCCGCGCATCGGCCGCGGCGGGAGACGGTGTCCAGCCAGTGCTTATTCGGCGGCGTCGTGCTTGGAAATGGAATCGCGGACGACGCCATATCGGCTGCCCCAGCGATCGGTCATGTCGGCGCGGACGTCCCACAGATCCGGAAAAAACCGATGGTGTGCGCCAGCCTGCAGCAGCTCGACCGGGCGGCCTTTCAGCGATTTCGAGCCGAGCCCGATGGAGCGCTGGATCAGATAGATGTGGTTGGCACGGAATTTCTGGAACAGTTCGTCATATTCCACCAGCGCTTCGGCGACCACGTAGCTGTCGCCATGATCGTATCTGCCATCATAGACATCGGCGACGGTCAGGCCGGCGGCGTCGAGATAATTCGTCTTGAAGGCGTGCCAGAGATCCGGCGGCATGCGCAGGAGAAATTTGAAGCCGGGCGATTCCTGGCCGCTGCCATTGCCGAGCTGCAGGCGGATTTGCTGATATTCCTTCGGCGACATGGTTTCCAGAAGATCGAGCTGCGTCGTCATCATGCGCATGATCCGGTGCACGCGGCTCATCAGAGTGACGACTCGATGCGTATTGCGCTCCTCCATGAAGGCGATGACATCGACCAGCGTGTAGGCCATCAGCTTCATCCAGAGTTCTTCGACCTGGTGAACGATCTGGAACTGCAACTCATCCCCGTTGACCATGCCGTTCAACGACTTCTGACAGGCAAGCAGCTTGTCGCATTGCAGGTAGACGCCGTAGTCGCGCATTTCGGGCGCCTCGATACGCGCGTAATAATCTTTCTTCTGCATCTTCGTTCCCTTTATCCCGGCTCTTTGCCGCCAGGCATGTTTGCCCTTTCTCAAGGATACGAATTTCCGCCTGAACATTGTTCCTATTTGTCATCCAAAATCAGGAAAATGGAGTACAGTTTGTCAGATCTGGCTCAGGAGGGGAGAACAATGGAACTGGATGCTCTTGATCACAGGATCATTGCCGCCCTTGAGGCCGATGCCCGCATCTCGTTTGCCGCACTTGCCGATTTGGTCGGCCTCAGCAAGACGCCCTGCTGGAAGCGGGTGAAGGCGCTGGAGGAGGCGGGCGTGATCAAGGGCTACAGGACGCTTCTCGACCCCGCCCAGCTCGGCTTCGGGCTGGAGGCTTTCGTGCAGGTGTCGATCGATGTCGAGCGCTTCGATGCTTTCGAGGCGGCGGTGCGCCGCCATCCGCTGATCTGGCGCTGCCACGCCACTACCGGCGAGGCGGATTATCTCCTGCACATTCTGGCGACCGATATGGCCGCGCTCGACCGGCTGCTGCGGCAGGAGCTCAACCGGCTGCCGGGCGTCAGGCACACGGTGACATCGATGTCGACGCGGCAGATCAAGTCTGACATTTCGCTCGCCGAAGCGATGCGCCATGCGGGCGAATAACTATCGGCCGTTATGGTGTCGCATCGAGGCGCGGGCTCGGCCTGCCGCTATGCCATCGGCACCGGAATGATCGGTGGCATGCCGGTCGAGTTCAAGGCAACGGGCCGAACCGCCGCCGGGAATCCATCACATCGGCGGCGCGGTGCCATCGAGGCCTACAGCGATACGGTCGGCTGAGACTGTGGTCTCGCCGGTCTGCTCGCCTGTTATGAAGACGCCGGCGCCGGGCTTCAAATCGGCCTTCTTCGCGGATGTCAGCGTCACGACGGGCGTACCATCCGGTATCCTGATCTTGCGTTCGCCGCCCTTGTAGGTGAGCGTCAAGGTCGGACCGTTGACGGAGGTCACGGCATTGGTGACCGTGGCGTTCGTCATCGAGCCGTTCGGCGCCGAATCCCACGGACGGTCGCCTTCGCCCGTTCCCTTCATCGAGGCTGGGAAGATGACCACTTCGATCGCGCCGTTGATGCCGCTGGCGGTCGGCTGCGAGGCAATGCCGACGAAATCGCCTGGTTTGATGTCACTGACGTCAGCCTTGACGACGCCTCCGACGCTCCAGCCGGATTTCAGCGCGACCGTCACGTCCTTGCCGTCGCGGGATTTGACCTTGAGCGTATCGCCATCGAGGCTTTCCACGGTGCCACGCACCCTCACGCGCGCGGCGGCGGCGTCAGCGCTTTGCAGCGCGGCAAACACGGCGACGGAGAGCGTCAATGCGCCCGCGATCAGACGTTTGCGATGCATGGGCAGTTTCTCCTTGAATGTCGACCGCGCGATCCGCCGGCCGTCTTTGATGAGAAGTTTGGGGCTGATCTGCTGGATTTCCGTCACGCCGCGCAAAATGGGCATGGCATCGTCCGCGCCGGCGATCCTATGCGCCGCGTCCATCACCCGCCATTCAAACAAGCGTGAGACAGCCGTCTACTCCGGCAGGACCAAAAAAATCCCGAAAAAGGACGGATATTGCCCGGAACATCAAGCATTGATTAACGTTTGCCGATAGACTGCGCTGGTTATCTCGAATTCCCTATCGCGCGTTTGCGCTGGGCTGGGGAGATTGGAGAACGAAATGACCGCGATTCGTCCACTTCTGATCGGAATCATGCTGATTCTGGCGTTGGTGCTGATTGCGCTCAGTATCCTGCTGGTCGATCCTGCTCATCCCCTCCGTCAATCCGAAAGTCTCATACCTCCGCCGACGGAGTCCCCGCAGCGCCCCTGACGCGGTGCCAGAGTATCCGCTTTTCTTCGACTTTTCCTGGAAATGCTCTCGGAAAGCGGTCAGCTTGCCGGTGTAAAGCGAGCCACAAGGCTATGGCGGTCACCGGGATAGGTGAGGCGGACATGGGTGATCGGGCCGGCTGCGCTCCAGGTGCGCCGTTCGACGACGAGGCATGCCGTGCCCTTCTGGATATTGAGGCTGGCGGCGGCGTCGCCTTCGGCCGATATCGCGCGGATCTGGTGTTCGGCGGTGCTCCACGGCACTTGGTTGAGCAGCCAGGGGCCAGGCGGCAACGTCTCGAAATCAGCTTTCGCCGCTTCCGGCACGGCATCGAGGTTGATGACTCGGTCTTCCAGACAGAAGGGACGAGGGCCGGCATAGTGGATGCAGATGATCTCGATCACCGGAATCGAGCCGACAAACTGCAGCCTGCGGGCGTCTTCCGACCGTCCGCGCCGTTCGGTGAGTTTTATCAGCCGATGCGAGTAGGGCAGGTTGAGCGACAAGACCTCCGATTTGATATCGTGGATCTCAAGCACGGCGGATTGGGCCTGCGGATGCGTGACGAAACTGCCCGAACGCTTCCGCCGCTCGATCAGGCCGGCGCGCGCGAGCTGGGTCAGCACCTTGTTTACCGTCATGCGCGAGCAGTCGTATTGCTCCGCAAGCTCCATCTCGAATGGAATGCGGTGCCCCGGCGGCCAGGCGCCGGAGACGATCTGGCCCTCGATATCGCTGAGGATACGCTGATGCAGGGTCGCCTCTTTGCCCGTGGTCATGCCGCCCGTCTGTTCCGTGTGAGACATGAAATTTCCCGCAAGTTATTTAAGGGCCAATCGAGAGGAGGAAAAGCGGTTTTTAAGCGATGAGCTCAGTCATCGCCTGACGGAATCGTGCCGAAATTTCCTCTCTCTTCCGATGGCGCCCGCCTTCGACCTGCTTGCGGCCGAGCACCCAGACGCCATCGACCTTGACGCCGCCGGCAAAAGTCCAGTGATCGAGGAGTCGATCGCCGGAGAGATAGGGCACTGCGCTCACATCGAGCGAAATAATATCGGCATGATTGCCGACGGCAAGCCCCGCCGGCGCCTTCAGCGCCGTCCCGCCGCCCGCCAGTGCGCCGTCGAACAGCATGCGGGCGGTAGAGCCGCCGGTCGTTGCGATGACGTTGCGGGCGCGCAATGTCAGGCGCTGCGAATATTCGAGCTGCCGCAGCTCCTCCGGCACCGAAATCAGAACATTGGAGTCGGAGCCGACGCCGTAGCGGCCGCCTTCCTCCAGGAAGAGCGGCGCTGCGAAAACGCCGTCGCCGAGATTGGCTTCGGTGATCGGGCAGAGGCCGGCAATCGCGCCGCTTCTTGCCATGCGCCGGGTTTCATCCTCGGTCATGTGCGTGGCGTGGATCAGGCACCAGCGCTCATTCATTGGCGCATTGTCGAGCAGCCATTGCACAGGGCGGGCACCCGACCAGGCGATGCAGTCTTCCACTTCCTTCACCTGCTCGGCGACATGGATATGGATCGGCCCGTCGCCGGCGATCGGCACAAGTTTGGCCAGTTCCTCGGGCGTCACCGCCCGCAGGCTGTGTGGCGCGATGCCAAGTTCGGCGCCGGACAGGCGGCTCGTTACCGCGCGGCAGCCGGCCATCAGCGCTTCGAAGCTCTCGATTGAATTGATGAAGCGGCGCTGGCCCTCGATGGGCGCGGTGCCACCGAAGCCGGAATGGGCGTAGAAGACGGGAAGCAGCGTCAAGGCGATGCCGGTGTCGGCGCTGGCGGCGCCAATGCGCTCGGCCAGTTCGGCGATATTGGCATAATGGCCGCCATCCTTGTCATGGTGCAGATAGTGGAACTCGCCGACACGGGAGAAGCCGGCTTCGAGCATTTCCATATAGAGCTGCGCTGCAACAGCCTCGACGTGATCGGGGGTCATCGACAGGGCGAATTTGTACATGACGGTGCGCCAGCTCCAGAAGCTGTCGTTCGCCGGGCCGCGGACTTCGGCAAGGCCGGCCATGGCGCGCTGGAAAGCGTGGCTGTGCAGGTTCGGCATCGCCGGCACCAGAACATCCTGTCTGTCGTCACTGGCTTCGGGTGCAACATCCGTCTCGATCCAGCCGATGCGGCCGTCTTCGAGGGTCAGCCGCACATTCTCGTGCCATCCGTCGCCCAGCAAAGCTGTGCGTGCGTGAAGTGTCGTCATGGTCTCACTCTTTCCTTTCGGACACGGAGTCCAAAATCCCTCTTGTCAGCCTTTTGATTATGTATATACATTATGAGCCAACGAGGAAAGGCGTAAAGCTGATGGGTGGGAATAATTTTTCCGAAGACGACGCGACGGGCCGTGTCTGGCGCAATGCCCGCCTTGCAACCTTGAAAGAGGGCGAGCCCCGGCTTGGCGCGATCGAGAAAGGCGCGATCCTGACCAAGGGCGGCCGTATCGTCTTCGCCGGCAGCGAAGCCGATCTGCCCGATACGCCCGGTGCCGAGATTGCCGATCTCGAGGGACGCTGGGTGACGCCCGGGCTCGTCGATTGCCATACGCACATCGTCTATGGCGGCAATCGCGCCCGTGAATTCGAGATGCGGCTGGAAGGCGCGAGCTACGAAGAGATTGCCCGCGCCGGTGGCGGCATCGTCTCCTCTGTCAACGCGACCCGCGCGCTGTCGGTAGACGAACTCGTCGCCGTAGCGCTGCCGCGCCTCGACACGCTGCTGTCTGAAGGCGTAACGACAATCGAAGTGAAATCGGGCTATGGTCTCAGCGTCGAATCCGAACTCAAGATGCTGCGCGCAGCGCGCAAGCTCGGCGAGGTTCGCCCGGTTCGCGTCGTCACCTCCTATCTCGGTGCTCATGCAACGCCGGCCGACTACAAAGGCCGCAACGGCGACTATATCACTGACATCGTGCTGCCGGGCCTGAGCCAGGCGCATGCCGAAGGCCTCGTCGATGCGGTCGACGGCTTTTGCGAAGGCATCGCCTTTTCGACTGCCGAAATCGCCCGCGTCTTCGATCTCGCCAAGTCGCTCGGCATTCCCATGAAGCTGCATGCGGAACAGCTCTCCAATCTCGGCGGCGCGAAACTTGCCGCCTCCTATGGCGCGCTTTCTGCCGATCACGTCGAATATCTGGATCAAGACGGCGTCAAGGCAATGGCCGCTTCCGGCACCGTTGCCGTGCTTCTCCCCGGCGCCTTCTATGCCATCCATGAAAAACAGAAGCCGCCGGTTCAGGCGCTGCGTGACGCCGGTGTGCCGATCGCAATCGCAACCGACTGCAATCCCGGCACGTCGCCGCTGACCTCGATGCTCTTGACCATGAATATGGCCGCAACGCTCTTTGGCCTGACCGTGGAAGAATGCGTTGCAGGTGCTACGCGCGAGGGCGCGCGTGCCCTTGGGCTGCTCTCTGAAACGGGCAGGCTCGAAGCCGGCAAGTCGGCCGATTTTGCCATCTGGGATGTCGAGAGCCTGGCGGAGCTCGTCTACCGCATCGGCTTCAATCCCCTCCATGCCCATGTCTTCAAGGGAAAAAGGTTCAACCGATGACTATCGTTCTCCATCCCGGCTCCGTGTCGCTGCAGCAACTGGCGGCGATCTACTGGACCGGTGAGCCGGCGAGGCTCGATGCTTCCTTCGATGCCGGCATTGCCAAGGCGGCGGCCCGCATCGCCGAAATCGCCGCCGGCAATGCCCCGGTCTACGGCATCAACACCGGCTTCGGCAAACTGGCGTCCATCAAGATCGACAGCGCCGATGTCGCCACGCTTCAGCGCAATCTCATCCTCTCGCATTGCTGCGGCATCGGCCAGCCGCTGCCTGAGAACGTCGTCCGCCTTATCATGTCGCTGAAGCTGGTTTCGCTCGGCCGTGGCGCGTCCGGCGTGCGGCTGGAGCTGGTGCGGCTGATCGAAGGCATGCTCGAGAAGGGCGTCGTTCCCGTCATTCCCGAAAAAGGCTCCGTCGGGGCATCGGGCGATCTTGCGCCGCTCGCTCATATGACTGCGGTCATGATGGGTCATGGCGAAGCCTTTTATGCCGGCGAGCGCCTTTCCGGCGCGGCGGCGCTCGAAAAGGCCGGCCTGACGCCGGTCGTGCTCGCCGCCAAGGAAGGCCTTGCGCTCATCAACGGTACGCAGGTGTCGACCGGTCTTGCGCTTGCCGGCCTCTTCCGCGCCCATCGCGCCGCTCAGTCCGCACTCATCACCGGCGCCATGTCGACCGATGCGGCAATGGGCTCCTCGGCGCCCTTCCATCCCGATATCCATACGCTACGGGGCCATAAGGGCCAGATCGATACCGCCGCTGCCCTTCGCGGCCTGCTTACCGGTTCGGTCATCCGCCAAAGCCACATCGAGGGCGACGAGCGCGTGCAGGATCCCTATTGCATTCGCTGCCAGCCGCAGGTCGACGGCGCCTGCCTCGACCTTCTGCGCTCCGTCGGCCGCACGCTCGAAATCGAAGCCAACGCAGTTACCGACAATCCGCTCGTGCTTTCGGACAATTCCGTCGTTTCCGGCGGCAACTTCCATGCAGAACCGGTCGCTTTCGCGGCCGACCAGATCGCCATCGCCGTCTGCGAAATCGGCGCGATCGCCCAGCGCCGCATCGCGCTGCTGGTCGACCCTGCGCTCAGCTACGGCCTGCCCGCCTTCCTTGCCAAGAAGCCGGGCCTGAACTCCGGTCTGATGATTGCAGAGGTGACGTCCGCTGCGCTGATGTCCGAAAACAAGCAGATGTCGCATCCGGCCTCGGTCGACTCGACGCCGACCTCCGCCAACCAGGAAGACCACGTCTCCATGGCCTGCCATGGCGCGCGCCGTCTGCTGCAAATGACCGAAAACCTCTTCTGCATCATCGGCATCGAAGCGTTGACCGCCGCCCAGGGTGTCGAGCTGCGCGCGCCGCTGACGACCAGCCCGGAACTGACCCTTGCCATTGCCGCCATCCGCGCCGCCGTGCCTTCGCTGGAAGAGGACCGCTACATGGCAAACGACCTGAAAGTCGCCGCGGAGCTCGTCGGCTCCGGCGCCTTCAATGCCTCGATTTCAACCGACATCCTGCCCTCCTTGGAGATGTGACATGACCAACCCACGCCATAATATCCGCGAAATCCGCGCGCCTCGTGGTCCGGAACTCAATGCCAAGAGCTGGCTGACAGAAGCGCCGCTGCGCATGCTGATGAACAATCTCGATCCGGACGTTGCAGAAAACCCGAACGAGCTGGTCGTCTATGGCGGCATCGGCCGCGCCGCCCGCACCTGGGACGATTTCGACCGTATCGCCGCGACGCTGAAGACGCTCAACGAAGACGAGACGCTACTGGTGCAGTCCGGCAAGCCGGTCGCCGTATTCCGCACCCACAAGGATGCGCCGCGCGTACTCATCGCCAATTCCAACCTCGTGCCGCACTGGGCGACCTGGGATCACTTCAACGAGCTGGATAAGAAGGGTCTTGCCATGTACGGCCAGATGACGGCCGGCTCGTGGATCTATATCGGCACGCAGGGCATCGTGCAGGGCACCTACGAGACCTTCGTGGAGGCCGGCCGCCAGCACTACAACGGCAATCTGAAGGGCAAGTGGATACTCACCGGCGGTCTCGGCGGCATGGGCGGCGCACAGCCGCTGGCGGCTGTCATGGCCGGCGCCTGCTGCCTGGCCGTTGAGAGCGACGAAACCCGCATCGATTTCCGCCTGCGCACCCGCTATGTCGACGAGAAGGCAAAGACGCTGGATGAAGCGCTTGCTCTGATCGACAAGTGGACGAAGGCCGGCGAAGCCAAGTCCATTGGCCTGCTCGGCAACGCCGCCGAAATCTTCCCGGAACTGGTGAAGCGCATGAAGGCCGGTGGCCCGCGCCCGGATATCGTCACCGACCAGACCTCTGCCCACGACCCGCTGAACGGCTACCTGCCGGCCGGCTGGACAGTGGCCGAACACCGGGCCAAGCGTGAGAGCGATCCGAAGGCCGTTGAAGCTGCCGCCCGCGCTTCGATGAGGGTTCATGTCGAAGCCATGGTCGATTTCTGGAATGCCGGCGTGCCGACGCTCGACTACGGCAACAACATCCGCCAGGTCGCCAAGGACGAAGGTTTTGAAAACGCCTTCGCCTTCCCGGGCTTCGTGCCGGCCTATATCCGCCCGCTCTTCTGCCGCGGCATCGGCCCGTTCCGCTGGGCTGCCCTTTCGGGCGATCCGGAAGATATCTACAAGACCGACGCCAAGGTGAAGGAGCTGCTGCCCGACAACAAGCACCTGCACAACTGGCTGGACATGGCGCGCGAGCGCATCTCCTTCCAGGGCTTGCCGGCACGCATTTGCTGGGTCGGTCTCGGCGATCGACACCGGCTCGGCCTCGCCTTCAACGAAATGGTTGGGAATGGCGAGCTGAAGGCGCCTGTCGTCATCGGCCGCGACCACCTGGACTCGGGCTCCGTCGCTTCGCCGAACCGCGAAACGGAAGCCATGAAGGACGGCTCGGATGCCGTTTCCGACTGGCCGCTGCTCAACGCGCTGCTCAACACCGCATCGGGCGCCACCTGGGTATCGCTGCACCACGGCGGCGGCGTCGGCATGGGCTTTTCCCAGCATTCCGGCATGGTCATCTGCGCCGACGGCACGGATGATGCGGCCAAGCGCCTGGAGCGTGTGCTCTGGAACGACCCGGCAACGGGCGTCATGCGCCACGCCGATGCCGGCTACGACATCGCTCTCGACTGGGCCAAGAAGCAGGGCCTGCGCCTGCCAGCCATCCTGGGGAATTGAAGTCTACACCAGCCGCACAAGACCGCCATAGCTTGCGACGGTCTTGTCGGCGGTGATCAGAGAAATGCCTTCAACGAAGGCTTGAGCGATTAGAATTCGGTCGAAAGGATCTTTGTGAATATCGGGCAAATCCGCGACTGCCGCCGCGTGCTGTCCGAAAACGGGTAATTCTTCATATCCGTTTTCAAGCAGATTTTCGCGAAGCCTGCGAGCATCGATGGTAAAGTCTGAGCGAGCGCGTCCGGTCTTGATCGCCACTTCCCATATGCTGATCGTTGAAAACACGATTGTATTATCGAGATGCTCAATCAGATCGCGGGCTTTCCGAGGCAGGCGCTGGGACATGCCGGTCATCCAAAGCAGGATGTGGGTATCGACAAGAAACCTCATTTGTCTTTGATTTCTTTGAAGTCCTTGAGATTCCCATAGAACATCTCTTCGATTTCATCAGCCATCATCGTGTCGAAGTCCTCGGGCACGGTAAATTGGCCGTCCATAAAACCGATGCGACGCTTCTTTGGCGCCTCTTTTTCTTCGATCGGCACGACCTTCACCATCGGCTTGCCCGCCTTGGCGATGATGAAAGCTTCGCCCTTGGCGGCTTTTTCGATCAGCCGCGATAAATGCGTTTTCGCCTCATGTATGTTGACGGTTTCCATAGCAGGCTCCGAATGGACTTAGTCCACTAAACTTAGTTTACTCCGAATCGAATTGCAATGATTGGACAGGAAACCTATGGCGCCGCCAAAAATCACGCTTCTCCGCAGCAATGATCACCGTCGGATGCCCTGGAAAAACGGCGGCGGCGAGACGGTGGAGATCACCGTTTCGCCCGACGGCGCCGGGCTTGCCGACTTCGACTGGCGAGTCAGCATGGCGACCGTTGCGACAGACGGGCCGTTTTCGGTCTTTCCGGGCATAGATCGTACGCTGTCCATTCTCGACGGCGAGGGCATGACCCTGTTCATCAAGGGACGCGCGCCCAAGCGCCTGACGCAGGCGAGCGAGCCGCTATCCTTTGTCGCCGATGCGCCGACTTCGGCGACGTTGATCGATGGGACAATCACCGATCTCAATGTGATGACGCGGCGGGGCCGTTTTACACATTCCGTGCGGCGTGTCTCGGTCGACGGAAATAGCGAAGTCGCGCTCGGAGACGGGACCACCCTTGTTCTTTGCCATCGCGGCAATGCCAAGATCAATGGTATGGCGATTGCCGCCGGCGACTGCCTGCTCATGTCGGATGGTGCCGCTAGACGGTTCTCGATTTCGGGCAAGGCGCAGCTGTTCCAAATCACGATCGCGGCAATATAGCCGGCTATCAACTGCCTCCGACTTGACACGGACATGCACGGATTATCCTATCTTTATACAGCAGAGAGAATAGCCGTATGAGCGAAGACCAGATCCCCGCCGATAGCAAGCTCACGACTTCCAAGCGCCGCTGGGCGGCGGAAGGCAAGTTTCTGACGGGGCGTGTCAGCCGGCCGGAGACGGAGCGGCTGCCGCCGGGACAGCATCTCGTCAAGAACTGGCCGGTACTGGATCTCGGGGTGCAGCCGCAGGTGTCCTTGTCGAGCTGGCGGCTCGATGTGATCGGCTTCGTGGAAAAGCGGCTCAGCCTGGATTGGGCGGCTTTCCAGGCGATCGGGCAAAGCACCCACGTCAGCGATATCCATTGCGTGACTACCTGGTCGCGCTACGACAATCGCTGGGAAGGGGTTTCGACGCGCGATCTGCTTGATCTCGCCATGCCGACGGCCGAGGCGCAGCATGTGCTGCTGACGAGCTATGACGGCTATACCACCAACCTGCCGCTTGCTGATTTCGCCGCCGAGGATGCGATCTTGGCGACCGCCTGGGAAGGCCAGCCGCTGACGCAAGAGCATGGCGGCCCGATGCGCCTCGTCGTGCCGCATCTTTATTTCTGGAAGAGCGCCAAGTGGCTGAACCGCATCGAGCTCATCGGGGCCGACAGGGCCGGCTTCTGGGAGAAGAACGGCTATCATATGTATGGCGATCCCTGGCGGGAGCAGCGTTATTCGGACGATTGATACCCCAGAGAGGCGGCAATCCGGCAATGGGGCCTGTATTAGACCTCGCGAAGATCGCGGTTTCTATGTCACCGTGTCAATTTTTGATGGCGCCATCTGGGTTTGTGGCTTTGCAAGCCGCTGACATGGGCGTATTCGATGATCGTATGATTACAGCCGACAATGCGCGGCTCCTTTGAACGCCAGTCTCCGAATTTCACGTCATGACCGTTGCCCGGACCACAGAAGAGCTTTCCGAAGCAACTTTCGGCCGGCAGTCCCGCATCATCGCTTTTGTCGTCGCCGTCTCCTTTTTCATGCAGATCCTGGACGGCACGATCGTCACCACGTCCCTGCCGCAGATGGCGAAGACCTTCGGCGTCGAGCCGGTGTCGATGAGCATCGGCATCACGGTTTATCTGCTCACCATGGCCGCCTTCGTGCCGCTGGCCGGCTGGGCGGGTGATCGCTATGGCGCACGGCGGGTATTCCTGGCGTCGATCACCATCTTCACCGTGGCTTCGCTGTTTTGCGGCCTCTCGGGCAATCTCGCCGAATTCATCATTGCCCGCGCCGTTCAGGGCGTCGGCAGTGCGCTCATGACGCCCGTCGGCCGCATCATCGTGCTGAAGAATGCGCGCAAATCCGATCTGGTGCACGCCATGTCGATGATCACCTGGCCGGCGCTGACGGCGCCCGTCATCGGCCCGGTGCTCGGCAGCTTCATCACCACCTATCTGAGCTGGCACTGGAACTTCCTGATCAATATCCCGATCGGCATCGTCGGCCTCGGTCTCGTCCTGCGCTTCGTGCCGGATCAGCGGGAGGAGAAGGTCGCACGGCTCGACTATATCGGTTTTCTGCAATCGGCGGCGGGACTGACCTTCCTGCTCGCCGGCCTGGAATTCGTGGTGCAAGGGACCACGGGACTGGCGCCCAGCATTGGGCTGATCGGTGCCGGTGTGGTTTTCTCCGTCATCGCCACCCGGCATTTCATGAGGGTCGATGCGCCCTTGCTCGATCTCTCCGCCTTCAAGGTCCAGACCTTCGCCATGTCGACGCTTTCGGCCGGCACGGCGAGCCGTGTGGCGATCAACGCCACGCCCTTCCTGATTCCGCTGCTCTTCCAGGTCGGCTTCGGCCGCACGGCGATCGATGCGGGCACCTATCTGCTGTTCTACTTTGCCGGCAATCTCGGTATGAAGGCGATCACGACGCAGATGCTGAAAATCTTCGGCTTCCGCAACGTGCTTGTCGTCAATGGGCTGATCTCGTCGGCCAGCATTGCCGGGTGCGCGTTCCTCTCGCCGTCGACGCCGGACCTCTTGATATATTGCCTGCTATTCATCGCCGGACTTTCGCGGTCGATGAACTTCACGGCGCTGAATACGCTGGGGTTTGCCGATATCCATGCGGCACAGCGCAGCTCCGCCTCGACATTGTCGAGCATGCTGCAGCAGGTTTCGCTGCTGCTTGGCGTTGCCGTCGCCGCCGCCGTTCTCAATCTTTCGCGTATCATTCATGGTGGGGAAACGCTTTCGTCCGTCGATTTTCGCTGGGCTTTCCTTGTTGTTGGCTTTATCGGTGGCATCTCCGCATTGCGTTTTATCAGCCTGCCGCACGATGCCGGCGCAGAGGTGTCCCGCCATAAAGTGAAGACCCGATCAAAACCTTCAAATTCTTAACGATATTGACAGGCAAACCGCTGTAAAGTGGCCTGCCGGTTCCCATATGAAACTCGAGTTAACTCCCACAG
The DNA here is from genome assembly GCA_900468625.1 of Hyphomicrobiales bacterium. Taxonomy (GTDB): domain Bacteria; phylum Pseudomonadota; class Alphaproteobacteria; order Rhizobiales; family Rhizobiaceae; genus Rhizobium. The sequence goes on along the minus strand of UBUL01000018.1, from coordinate 303,482 downwards.
GAGGCAGTCCCATGCTGCTCAGAACCCTCGCCATCTCCGCTCTCGTCGTCGGCATGTCCAGCGCCGCCATGGCGGAGCAGGTGCACAAGCATCACCCCAAGCGCGTCAATGTCGAGGCGTTCCAGGCCGATGTTGGCAGCGTCGACCATTCGAAGGACGCTATTCTTCCGGACGGCACGATCAATACCGACCCGTCGGTGACCGGCCCGATCCGTGCCGGCGATTCGATGTCTCGCCTGCAATGCGCCGCCGCCCCCAACTCGGTCGGCGTCCGGTCGAACACCTATGCCGCCGGCCCGGCCTCGCTCTGCCCGTAACGATTTGACCGCATCGGGCGGCCTCAAGCGCGGCTTGCGTTAGAGCGGTTCAGTTTTTCACGGAATCTCTGAACCGCTCTATCTCTTTGTTTTCACGCAATTCCGGACGGAAAACCGCTGTGCACTTTTCCTGGAATTGCTCTAGGCCAGTTCGATGTCCGTCTGCCTGAACCGGTCGCTTTTCGACAATAGCGGCTGGCGGTAATAGCGAGCGCAGGCATAAGTCATGCAATCGTCAAGGCTAAGGCGCGCCGGATGGTCGCCTTGGCCATAGCGCTCGTAAGCCTCGGTCGCCAAGGCGCCGGCGCGGGGCGGCACGGCGAGCTGCTGGATGTTCATGAGCTGCAGAAACGTGCGAACAGCTTCGCCGGCCTCCGTCGGCGACAATCCCAAAGCAGCGGAAATCAGGATTGCGGCATTCGCGGCCGCCAGCGGCGAGGTCATTCTTGCCGTTGCCGGCTGCATGCGGGTGGCGAAGGCGTGCGCCTCTTCCTCGTCGGTCATCATCGCCGACAGCACCGAAGCATCGATAAACATCAGGCTTCTCCTGTCGTGGCGTTTTCACCCTTCGCCATCGCCTTCTCTTTGAGATTGCGGCAGAAGGCGACGGCAACATCGGTAAGCGCAGGCTTGGTCAGCTCCTCATCCAGCGCCTTCTGCAGGGCGAGCCGTACGGCTTCCGTTTTGGTGGGGGCCTTGGTCAGCACCTGATAGCGTCGTGCCAAGCGATCGATAGCATCGTCCTTGATGTAGAGTGGCATGGAATATCCTTCTGAATTTCATGGATATCCTTAAAGTGTATCCCCTGTGAGGACAACCGCATCTGCAGGCGGCTTTCGCGATATTTAGATGACGAACATCATTTAACGTGATAGCAAAGGAATTGAAGATATCGTTTGCTAACCCGCAAGGAGTTGTCATGTCCGCTATCGATCCCGTCGTCATCGTATCTGCCACGCGCACGCCGCTCGGCCGTTTCCAGGGAGATCTGTCGCCATTGCAGGCGCCCGAGCTGGGCGCGCATGTCATTCGTACCGCGCTGGAACGTGCCGGTCTTTCGGCGGAGAGGGTGGATGAGGTTCTTTTCGGCTGCGTCCTGCCTGCAGGGCAGGGGCAGGCGCCGGCCCGGCAGGCTGCTCGCGGGGCTGGCCTGCCGGATGCCGTCGGCGCCACCACGATCAACAAGGTCTGCGGCTCCGGCATGAAGGCGACCATGCTGGCGCATGACCTGATCCTGGCGGGTTCGGCCTCCATCGCGGTTGCCGGCGGCATGGAATCCATGTCGAATGCGCCTTATCTGCTTGCCAAGGCACGGGGCGGCTATCGTATGGGCCATAATCGCATCTTCGACCATATGATACTGGACGGGCTGGAGGATGCCTATGAGGGGCGCTCGATGGGCGATTTCGGCGAAATGGCGGTCGAGGCTTATCAATTCAGCCGCGACGATCAGGATGCCTATGCGGTCGAAACCCTGTCGCGCGCGCGCAAGGCACTTGAGACCGGCGCTTTCGAAGCGGAAATCACGCCGATCTCGGTGACGGCAAAGGGCGGCCCGGTCACCGTCGCTAAGGACGAGCATCCGCAGAAGGTTTCCCCGGAAAAGATCCCGACGCTCAAGCCCGCCTTCCGCAAGGACGGCACCATCACGGCGGCAAGCGCCTCGGCCAATGCCGATGGGGCTGCCGCGCTTGTCCTGATGCGCCGCTCGGTGGCCGAGCGCGAGGGACTGCCCATTCTCGCCGAGATCAAGGCGCATGCCACGCATTCGCAGGAGCCGGCGTGGTATACCACCGCGCCGATCCCAGCGATCCGCAAGGTGCTCGACAAGACCGGATGGAGGATCGGCGATGTCGATCTCTTCGAGATCAACGAGGCCTTCGCCGTCGTCGCCATGGCCGCTGCGAAGGAACTCGGCATTGCCCGTGATCGCCTCAACGTCAATGGCGGCGCCTGTGCTCTCGGCCATCCCATCGGCGCCACCGGGGCGCGATTGATCGTGACGCTGCTGCATGCATTGGAGCGTCAGGGTGCAAGGCGAGGAGTCGCCTCGCTTTGCATCGGCGGCGGCGAGGCGACGGCGATTGCGGTAGAGAGGGCAGAATAGGCACTGGCCGCATGCATTCGCTTCAGCAGCTTTTGGGGAATAGCACCTCTCCCCGCGCTGCGCAGGACAGTCGCATATGAACTGAAGTCGTTGCCGTATCCTCCTTCTCTCCGAGGGGAGATGGAGCTTCCCGTACCGATCCAGCTCATATTGCAAGTACGCTCCGGGCTGGGGTGAGGGCAGAATACCCCATAGCAGCGGTGGCGCGATCGTCTAAGGAGCGCCACCAACCCTACCCTTCCGACAACTCCTCCAAAATTGGGCAGTCCGGGCGCTCGTTGCCGTGGCAGGCGTGGACGAGCTGTTCCAGCGTGCGGCGTAGCTCCGTCAATTCCCGGATCTTGCGGTCGATCTCGGTGAGTTTCGTGGTGGCCATGTCCTTGACGTCGGCGCTGGCGCGGCTCTTGTCTTCGTAGAGCGCCAGCAGCTGCCGGCACTCCTCCACCGAAAAGCCGAGGCTGCGCGAGCGGTGCAGGAAGCGCAGCTTGTGCACATCGTCGGCGCCATAGTCGCGATAGCCGTTGTCGCCGCGATCGGGCCGGATGAGGCCGATATCCTCATAGTAACGGATCGTCTTTGCCGGAAGGCCGGAACGGCCGGATGCTTCACCGATGTTCATTCCTGTTCTCCCTATTTCGCCAGCCGCAGCCTCAGCGCATTGCCGATGACCGAGACCGAGGACAGGCTCATTGCTGCAGCGGCGATCATCGGCGACAGAAGCAGGCCAAAGACCGGATAGAGCGCGCCGGCCGCCAAGGGCACGCCGAGCGCATTGTAGCCGAAGGCAAAGGCGAGGTTCTGCTTGATGTTGCGAATGGTCGCCTCCGAAAGATGCCGCGCCCGCACGATGCCGTTGAGGTCGCCCTTGACCAGCGTGATGCCGGCGCTTTCCATGGCGACGTCGGCGCCTGTGCCCATGGCGATGCCGACATCGGCAGAGGCAAGTGCCGGAGCGTCGTTGATGCCATCGCCGGCCATGGCGACGATGCGGCCATTGGCCCGCAGTTCGTCGATCAAAGCCTTCTTGCCTTCCGGCAGCATGTCGGCGCGCACCTCGTCGATGCCGAGCTCTTTGGCGACGGCAACGGCGGTCTTGCCGTTGTCACCCGTTGCCATGACGATCTTCAGGCCGCTCTCGTGCAATGCCTTGATCGCGGCTGCCGTCGTCGGCTTGATCCGGTCGGCGACGGCAATAAGGCCTGCCAGCTTGCTGCCGATGGCGACGAACATGACCGTCTTGCCCTCGCCGCGCAGGCGTTCCGCATCTGCCTTCACGGCTTCCGTCGAAACATCGAGGTCGGCCATCATCGCGGCATTGCCGAGTGCGATTGCGGTCTCGCCGGCGCGGCCCGCCACGCCTTTGCCTGTCGTCGCCGAGAAGCCGGAAATCTCGACGAAGCCGGCTTCGCGTTCCTCCGCGCCGGCAACGATGGCTTCGGCAAGCGGGTGCTCGGAGCCGCGCTCCAGGCTGGCGGCGAGCGACAAGAGACGGGCCTGTCCGACCCCATCGGCCGTGACGATGTCGGTCAGGTTGGGCTTGCCTTCCGTCAGCGTGCCTGTCTTGTCGACGATAAGCGTATCGACCTTTGCGAAGCGTTCCAGCGCTTCGGCGTCGCGCACCAGCACACCTTCCTGTGCGCCCCGGCCCGTGGCGATCATGATGGACATGGGCGTTGCCAGCCCGAGCGCGCAGGGGCAGGCGATGATCAGCACGGCAACGGCGGCGAGCAGCGCGTGGGCGAGCCGCGGCTCCGGCCCGACGAAGGCCCAGACGGCAAAGGCGATGATGGCGGCTGCAACGACAGCGGGCACGAAGACGGCGGATACGCGGTCGGCCATTGCCTGGATCGGTGCGCGCGAGCGCTGCGCCTTGGCGACAAGCTCGACGATGCGTGACAGCGTCGTGTCGGCGCCGACCTTTTCGGCCTGCATGACAAGCGTGCCGTTCTTGTTGATCGTGCCGCCGGTCAAGGCGTCACCGCCGGCTTTTTCGACCGGCAGAGGCTCGCCCGTGATCATCGATTCATCGATGGTGGATTGCCCTTCGACGACGGAGCCGTCCACGGGAACACGCTCGCCGGGGCGCACGCGCAGCCGGTCGCCGGTCTTGATTTCCTCCACGGGCACGTCGACCTCGCTGCCATCGGTGTCGATGCGGCGCGCCGTCTTGGGCGCAAGGTCGAGAAGCGCGCGAATGGCAGAGCCCGTTCGTTCACGGGCTTTCAGTTCCAGGACCTGACCGACGAAGACCAGTGCAACGATGACGGAGGCCGCTTCGAAATAGACCGGCACGCTCTCGCCATGTCCTCCGGATGTCATCGGGAAAAGACCAGGCAACAGTGTAGCGACGACGCTATAAAGATAGGCCGTGCCGACGCCGAGGCCGATCAGCGTCCACATGTTGGGGCTGCGGTTGACGAGCGAGTTCCAGGCACGGCGGAAGAAGGGCAGGGCCGCCCAAAGCACCACCGGCGTTGCCAGGATGAGCTCGATCCATGTGGCAATGGGTTCGCCGATCCAGTCGCGCACGGGCAGGCCGATCATCGGACCCATGCTGATAACAAGCAGCGGCAGCGAAAAGACGGCACTGACCCAGAGGCGGCGCGTGAAATCGACCAGTTCCGGGCTTGGGCCTTCATCGGCTGCGGGGACCCCCATGGGCTCCAGCGCCATGCCGCATTTCGGGCAATCGCCGGGATGGTCGCTGACGACTTCGGGGTGCATGGGGCAGGTATAGAGCGTGCCCTTCGGCACCGGCGTGGGAGCCGGTCTGTCGCCACCGAGATAGGCCGATGGATCCGCTTCGAACTTCGCCTTGCAGCCGGCCGAGCAGAAGTAGAATTTTTCGCCCTCGTGCTTCAGGAAATGGCGTGCGGTGGCGCGATCGACCGACATGCCGCAGGCCGGGTCCTTGGCGGTGAGATAGCTTTCCGGCGCGGCCTCGAACTTCGCGCGGCAGCCATTGCAGCAGAAGTGGAAGGTGCGCCCTTGATAGTCCAGCGACGGCTTGCCTGCGTTCGGATCGACCGTCATGCCGCAAACGGGATCGCGCGTCTCGGTCTCTTGCGAGTGATCGTGATGATGACCATGGCCGTGGTGGCTGTGATCATGTTCGTCATGCAACGTCATATCAAACTCCATTGCCCGGATTCGGGCGTTGGACAGGTTTATGAACCTTCCTGTCACTGGAAGGTCAAGATGAAAAATGGTGATTGTCATCCACAGTTGATAGAGGCCCTATCCTATCGTACCGCATGGGCCGATGATAAGTTCCGTAAGGCCGATCCGATAGAGCGATTCCAATGCGATATGATCTGACCACACTTCCGATCCAGACGCTCCTGCCCGCCATCATCAAGGCGGAGGACATGCTGGCGCGGCTGGACGAGCGCGTCTTGCGCCATGCCGTGGCGGATGGGTTTCGCGAACGCGGACACTTTTTCGACGCCGCCGGTGCGCTCTGGATCGGCGGTGAGCTGGTGCATGTGGAGGATCTGGTGTTGCACGATGCGCGCATGGATACGCGCACCCCGACACACGAGTTGACCATCGCCCACGCCGTGCTGCGGACCAGGCGGCGTCTTTGGAGCGCCGACCCTTCCTGGGGGCTGGAGACGGCTGGCCTTGCCGTGCTGCGCGGCGATGTCGGCGAGGCCGAAGACGCGGTTGCCCCCCGCTCCAAATCCGCGGAGATCGTGGAACTTGAGGAGCAGGAGAATGAGCAGGACGACTTCGGCGTCGATTTCGCCGAGATCGATGCCATTCTCGCCCGCTCCGACAAGATCCTAAACGGCGGTGTCCCGGAGCTCCGGCAGACGGCTCCCGATGTCGATGATCCACTTGCGCTCGTCCGGGACGAGGATTGGGATGAGGACGAACGGCTGGAAAGCTGGCGCGACCTCATCCGCGAGGCGGATCTTCTGCCGCCGGTTCTAGGGGCGGCCGTACTTTTCGATGCCTGGGAGCGGATCGAGCCGCTGCTGCGGCAGCACTGGCTCGGCGGCTTGCTAGTCAGCGCCTATCTGCGCAGCCGCGGCAAGGTCACCTCACATCTCTTCTGCCTGAATGTCGGATTGAAAGCCGTCCGTCATGACCGCCGGCGGGCACCGGACCGTACCACGCGTCTTGCGGCCTTTCTGGAGGCCATGGCGCTTTCGGCCGATTCCGGCCTAAAGGAGCTGGACCGTCTTTCGCTCGCCAGGCTGCAGATGGAGTCGCGGCTCAAGGATAGGCGGTCGAACAGCAGCCTGCCAGAGGTGATCGATATCGTATTGTCGCGGCCGATCGTTTCGGCAAAGATGATCGCGCGTCAAGTCGGCGTTACCTCAAGAGGGGCGCTCAATCTGGTGGCCGAGCTTGGCCTGCGCGAGATGACGGGGCGCGGGCGCTATCGCGGCTGGGGCGTGCTCTGATGCGGCGTAGCGGCCGGCGCGCGTGCACGTATTGTGCGTTGCAACCACAACCTTAGTTTTCGTCCGATGTAACAGTTTGTGACGCTAAGTGACGCTAAAATGGACAAAATTTAATGACCATACCAAATTCCTAAGCGGCGCGATGCAAGCTAAAGTCGCGCAATAGATATAGGCGGATCGCAGATCGCCAAAGGCTTTGAGGAAAGGTGTGTGGATGGCTCGGACGTTTCGGGTCGTAGTGTGGCTGGCGGTCATCGGCGCGGTAGGTTACGGCGCCTATGCGACCCGCGATCGCTGGCTTGGACCTGCCGAGCGGCTGCTCGGCTACCAGAATGCCGCAGCGCCTGCCCAGCAAGCTCAGGGCCAGCGCCGCGGCGGGCAGGGCGGCGGGCGGCGTAGCCTTTCTCAGTTCAGCGGCCCGGTTCCGGTGCTGGCGGCCGATGCGAAGACGGCGGACGTGCCTGTCTATATCGACGGCGTGGGTGCGGTGAAGGCACTGAACACCGTAACGGTGCGCGCGCAGGTCAGCGGAAGAATCGTGGAAATCGATTTCGGCGAAGGCCAGGATATCAAGAAGGGCGATGTCATCGCCCGCATCGATGATTCCGTCTATAAGGCGCAGCTCGACCAGGCGGTCGCCAAGAAGGCGCAGGACGAAGCTCTGCTCGCGGGCGCCCAGCGCGATCTCGCCCGCTACCAGCTGATGGTGAAGAGCGCTTCCGGCACGCAGCAGCAGGTCGATACGCAGATGTCGCTGGTAGCGCAGTATACCGCGCAGATCAAGGCCGATGCGGCAGCCATAGAAAGCGCGCAGGCGACGCTCGACTATACCACGATCAAGGCGCCGATCGACGGGCGCACCGGTATCCGCAATGTCGATGTCGGTAATCTCGTAAGCTCGTCGGACGCGACCGGTATCGTGACGCTGTCGCAGATCAGACCGATTTCCGTGCTTTTTTCCATTCCGCAACAGCAGCTTGCCCGCGTCAATGCGGCAAGTGCGACGGGGGCGCTTGCCGTCCAGGCCATGGGAAGCGACGGCGAGACGGTGGTCGACAATGGCTCGCTGGCGGTGGTCGACAATCAGGTCGATCCCACGACGGGCACGGTCAGGCTGAAGGCGAATTTTCCCAATGAGAAGCTGGCGCTGTGGCCGGGTGCCTTCATCAATGCCCGCCTGCTCGTGGAAACGCTGAAGGGCGTTACCGTCATCCCAAGCGGCGCGGTGCAGCGCGGGCCGAACGGCACATTCGTCTATATCGTCAATCAGAATGAGACCGTCACCATGAAGCCGGTGAAGGTGGGTCAGCAGGATGACACGCTGGCTGTCATCACCGATGGCGTGGCGGCGGGCGACAAGGTGGTGACGACCGGCTTCGCGCGGCTTCAGGATGGTTCGAAAGTGCAGATTTCGGCCAATCCGGATCAGGTGGCGCCGAACGCGCCTCCACCGAACGATCAAGGACAGCCGGTGGCCGAGAACGATCCGCAGAAGGGCCTGGACCAGAAGGGGCAAGACAATGCCAATGGCGGCGAGCGGCCGCACCGTCGGCATAACGGTCAAGGGGGTCAAGACGGCGCAGGCGGTCATAATGGCCATCGCGGCCAGGATGGTCAGCCTGCGGCGGGTGCCGAGCACGGTGCGGATGCCAGCGGCAGCTCCGCGCAGAACAATCAGTCCGCCCCGCCGACGCAGCAGCAATGAACGTCTCGTCGCTCTTCATTTCCAGGCCAATCGCCACCTCGCTTCTCGGGGTCGCGGTGCTCTTGGGCGGCATTCTCGGCTTTCTCTTCCTGCCGGTGGCGCCGCTGCCGCAGGTGGATTTTCCGACGATCCAGGTGACGACGCAGCTTCCGGGCGCCGATCCGGATACGATGGCTGCGCTGGTGACCGCACCTTTGGAGCGGCCGCTCGGCCAAATCCCGTCGCTCGCCTCCATGACCTCGTCGAGTGCCTTCGGCATCAGCCAGATCACGCTGCAATTCGATCTCGGCCGCAATATCGACGGCGCGGCACAGGACGTGCAGGCGGCGATCAATGCCGCCGGATCGACCTTGCCGCGCACGCTTCCCTATCCGCCGACCTATTCGAAGGTGAACCCGGCCGATACGCCGATCGTGACGCTGGCCCTGCGCTCCAACAGCTATTCCATCCGCGAACTCAGCGATTTTGCCGATACGATGATGGCGCAGCGCCTGAGCGAGGTCTCAGGCGTCGGCGACGTCAACATCCAGGGCGGTGTCAAGCCTGCCATCCGCATCCAGGCGGACCTACCGCGTCTTGCCTCCTACGGCCTCGCCCTCGAGGACGTCCGTTCGGCCATCACCAATGCCAGCGTTGCCGGCGCCAAAGGTGCGCTCGACGGAACGCAGCAGAGTTTCACGCTTGCCGCCAATGACCAGATCGTCGATCCGAACGTCTATAAGTCCGTCATCGTCGCCTATCGCAACAATGCCCCGGTGCAGTTGAAGGACGTGGCAACCGTTGTCGAGGGACTGGAGAATAATCGCGTCGGCGCCTGGTATCAGGGGCAGCCGGCGGTCATTCTCGATATCATGCGCCAGCCGGGCGCCAACGTCATCCAGACGGTCGAGAACGTCTTGAAGCAGATCCCGAAGCTGAAGCAGGCGATGCCGGCCGGGATTTCCCTCGATATCGTCAACGATCGCACGGAGACCATCCGGGCCTCGATCCATGATGTGCAATGGACGCTGGTGATCAGTATCGGCCTCGTCATTCTCGTTGTCCTTCTGTTCCTGCGGACGATGACGGCGACCTTCATTGCCGGTGTGGCCCTGCCGCTATCGCTGATCGCGACCTTCGGCGTCATGTGGTTCGCCGGCTTCAGCCTCGACAATCTCTCGCTGATGGCTCTGACCATCGGCACGGGCTTCGTCGTCGACGACGCCATCGTGATGATCGAGAATATCGCCCGTCATATCGAAGAGGGCGAAAATCCGATGCAGGCGGCGCTGAAGGGTGCCGGCGAGATCGGCTTCACCATCATCTCGCTCACCGTCTCGCTGGTTGCGGTATTCATTCCGCTATTATTCATGACCGGGATCGTGGGCCGCATGTTCCGCGAATTCGCGTTGACGCTCACCATTGCCGTGGTCGTGTCCGCCGTGGTTTCGCTGACGCTTACGCCGATGATGTGCGCGCGTATCCTGCGCAAGCCTAAGGAGCACGAGGGCGGATTCCTGGCCGGTGCCGATCGTTTCACGGAATGGCTGATCGAAGGCTACCGGCGCAGCCTCGTCTGGGCTGTGGATCGCAGCAGGCTCATGCTCGTAATCACGGTGGCGACGCTGGCTGCGACGATCGCGCTCTATGTCGTCATTCCCAAGGGCTTCCTGCCGGCCCAGGATACCGGCCTGATCACGGCCGTCATCGAGGCCGAGCCGACGACTTCCTTCGAAACCATGAAGCAGATCCAGGCCGATGTGACCGACCGGCTGCGCAAGGATCCGGATGTCAGCGGCGTGGTCTCCGTCATCGGAGCCAGCGCCAGCAATCTCACTCTCAATACCGGCAACCTCAGCCTCGTGCTGAAGCCGCGGAACGAACGCAACGCCTCCGCCGATGAGATCATCGGCCGGATGCGCGATGAAGTTGCCGGCATGCCCGGCATCCACGTCACTTTCCAGAGCGTGCGCGACATCTCGATCAGCACCAGGGTCAGCCGCGCCCCCTATCAATATACCTTGACGGGTACGGACACGAATACGGTGGTCGATTGGGCGCAGAAGCTTGTCCAGCGGCTGCAGGAAAGCCCGAAGCTGATGGATGTCGCCTCCGAGGTCGAAATGGGGGGCGGGCGTATCTTCGTTCGCGTCGATCGCGAAACCGCCTCGCGGCTCGGCGTGTCGATGCAGGCCGTCGGCGATACGCTGAACGACGCCTTCGGCCAGCGTCAGATCGCGACGATCTACGGGCAGGCCAACCAGTATCGCGTCATCCTGGAAGCGGCTCCCCAGTATCAATCGGACCCGAAATCGCTCGACAAGCTCTATGTCGCCGGTGCCGGCGACACGCAGGTACCGCTGAATGCCTTCACCACGGCGAGTTTTACGACCGCGCCGCTGGTCATCAGCCATGACGAGCAGTTCCCGGCCGTGACGCTCAGCTTTGACCTCGCCAAAGGCGCGTCGCTCAGCGATGCGGTGGCGGAGATCAAGGCGGCGGAGCTTGACATCGGCATGCCCGATAACATCCAGCGCAAATATTCCGGCGACGCCGAGGAGTTCGCCTCCTCGCTTGCGGGCGAGCCCTGGCTGATTCTGGCGGCGGTGGTAACGATCTATATCGTGCTCGGCCTGCTCTATGAGAGCGCCGTCCATCCGGTGACGATCCTTTCGACGCTGCCCTCGGCCGGTGTCGGGGCGCTTCTGGCGCTGATGCTGTTCGGGCAGGATCTGTCGATCATCGCACTGATCGGCATCGTGCTCCTGATGGGCATCGTCAAGAAGAACGCGATCATGATGATCGACTTCGCGCTCGAGGCCGAGCGCAAGGAAGGCCTCGAGCCGCGCGAGGCCATCCTCAAGGCCTCCATCCTGCGTTTCCGGCCGATCATGATGACGACGCTCGCCGCACTTTTCGGCGCACTGCCACTGGCGCTCGCGCAGGGCACGGGCGCCGAGCTGCGCATTCCGCTCGGGATCACCATCATCGGCGGCCTCGTGCTCTCACAGCTCCTGACGCTCTATACGACGCCGGTGATCTATCTCGCCTTCGAGCGCCTGCGCGCGAAGGTCGTCGGCCGCACTAGCGGCACGCAGAGCGCCGAGATGAACGAATTGGCGGGAGGCGAGACATGAACATCTCCGAGCCGTTCGTCAAACGCCCTGTCGGGACCACGCTTCTGGCGATCGGGCTGATGATCCTCGGCATCGTTGCCTATCGCTTCCTGCCGGTCGCAAGCCTGCCGACCGTGGACCTGCCGACAATCGTCGTTTCCTCAAGCCGTCCCGGGGCCGATCCGGCCAGTATGGCTGCAAGCGTTGCCGCTCCTCTTGAACGCCATCTCGGCACCATCGCCGGCGTTACGCAATTGACATCCGTCAGCTCGCTCGGATCGAGCACCATCATAGCGCAGTTCGATCTCTCCCGCAGTGTCGACGGCGCGGCACAGGACGTGCAGGCGGCGCTGAATGCGGCCGCTACCGACCTGCCGGGCGATCTGCCGACCCTGCCGTCGTTCCGCAAGATCAATCCGTCGGCGGCTCCCGTTCTGATCCTTGCATTGACATCGGACAATGTGTCGGCGAGCGCCATCTACGACGCGGCCGACACGGTGGTCGTGCAGCGCATCTCGCAGGTGGACGGCGTCGGCGGGGTGACCGTCAGCGGTGCCGACCAGCCCGCCATCCGCGTCCGTCTGAATCCGGACCGGCTTTCCGCGATGGGCCTGTCGCTCGACGCAGTCCGCACGGCGATCGTCAATGCCAATGTGCTCGGCCCTTTCGGTTCCATCGACGGGGCAGGGGGCGCCTTCTCCGTCGCCGTCAACAGCCAGTTGAAGACGCCGGAAGCGTTCGGGCGGATCATCGTGCGCAGCGGCGACGGTACGGCGGTTCGCCTTTCCGACATCGCCACCGTCGAGCCGGGCGTGCGCAACAGCCGCTCCGACGCCTGGTATGACGGCAAGCCGGCCGTGCTGCTCAACATCACCAAACAGGCGGATGCGAACGTCATCGCCACCGTCGACGGTGTGAAGCAGCTGATCCCCGAGCTGCAGCGGCTCATCCCCGCCGGCGTCAAAATATCGATCCTTTCCGACCGCACCACGACGATTCATGCCAGCGTCAACGACATGCAATGGACGCTGCTTGCCACGATCTGCCTCGTCATGGTCGTGGTCTTCGTCTTCCTGCGACGCGCAACGCCGACCTTTGCCGCCGGCGTCACCGTGCCGCTTTCCCTGGCCGGCACCTTTGCCGCGATGTGGCTCTTCGGTTTGTCCATCGACAACCTTTCCCTCATGGCGCTTGCCGTGTCCGTCGGCTTCGTCGTGGACGACGCCATCGTCATGATCGAAAACATCTATTCCAATCTGGAAACCGGCATGAAGCCGATGCGAGCAGCTCTGGAAGGAGCGAAGCAGATCGGCTTTACGGTGGTCTCGATCAGCCTCTCGCTGCTCGCCGCCTTCATACCGCTATTCTTCATGGGCGGCATCGTGGGCCGCTTCTTCCAGACCTTCTCGCTGACACTCGGCTTCACCATCGTCGTTTCGACGCTCGTATCCCTTACGCTTACGCCGATGATCTGCGGCCATCGCCTTCGTCCGCATGATATCCACGCCCCGCCCGGCCGTTTCGGCCGGATCGTCGAAGGCACATTGGGCGCAATCATCGGCTTTTATGGCCGGACGCTGCGAGCCGTGCTGCACCATCGCGTACTCTCCGTGCTCGTCATCATCGCCTGCGTGGTCATGTCGGGCTATCTCTACGTCAAGGTGCCGAAGGGTTTCATTCCGCAGGACGATACGGGGTTCATCCAGGGCGGGACACAGGCGGCAACCGATATTTCCTATCCGGCCATGGTCAAACTGCAGCAGCAGGCTGCGGATATTGCCGCGCGGGATCCGGCGGTGTCAGGCCTCGGCTCTTCCGTGGGCGGCGGCGGTTTTTTCAGCTCCGTCAACCGCGGGCAGCTGTTCATTTCGCTCAAGCCGGAGTCGCAGCGGGCGCCGACGGCCGAGGTCATAGACCGGCTTCGTAAGCAGCTCATGGCTGTCCCGGGGCTCAGTACGTTCCTGTTTTCGCCGGGCGATATCCGCGCTGGCGCACGCCAATCTCAATCCCAGTATCAGTTCACGCTCTGGAGCGCGAATTACGATGAGCTGGTGGAGTGGGCACCCAAGGTGCTGCTGCGTCTGCAAGCCCTTTCCCAGCTGACCGACGTCGCGACCGACAGGCAGCCCAACGGACTGCAGGCGACCGTCAATATCGATCGCAGCACGGCATCCCGGCTTGGCGTCAACATCCAGTCCATCGATGCGGCTCTGAACAATGCGTTTGCGCAACGGCAGATCTCGACGATCTATACGCAGCGCAACCAATATCGCGTCGTGCTGGAGGCGGATCCGAATTATGCGCTCGAGCCGCACGATATCTCGAAGCTCCATGTGCCGGCGTCCGGCGGAACCCAGGTGCCGCTCAGCGCCGTCGCGTCGGTCGACCGAACGCTGGCGCCGCTGGTGGTTAATCACCAGGGACAGTATCCGGCCGTCACTATTTCCTACAATCTGGCGCTCAACACGCCGCTGCAGGTCGCAAACGACGCCATCCAGAAGGCGGTACTGGACATGCATCTGCCCGATACGCTGCATGCGGATTTCGCGGGCGATTCGGCGAGCGTCACGCAATCGTCCGGCAGCCAGCCGTTGCTGCTTTTGGCGGCGCTGCTGACGGTCTACATCGTTCTCGGCATTCTCTATGAAAGCCTGGCGCATCCGCTGACGATCATCTCGACGCTTCCGTCCGCCGGTCTCGGTGCACTGCTGGCGCTTGCCATCAGCGGCACGGAGCTGACCATCATCGCCTTCATCGGCATCATCCTTTTGATCGGCATCGTCAAGAAGAACGGCATCATGATGGTGGACTTCGCCTTGCAGGGCGAGCGCACCCTCGGCCTGTCTTCGGAGGAGGCGATCTACCAGGCGTGTCTGAAGCGCTTCCGGCCGATCCTGATGACGACGCTCGCGGCGCTGATGGGCGCCATCCCGCTGATCATTGCCACCGGCCCCGGCGCGGAGCTGCGCCGCCCGCTCGGCATCACCATCGTCGGCGGTCTCGTCGTGTCGCAGGTGCTGACGCTCTACACGACACCGATCATCTATCTGATGCTTGCCAAGCTGCATGCGAAGTGGTCGCCGAAGGCGGAAGCCTCGGTACAGCCAATATCTCCGCTATCAATTTGAGGGCTTAGCGGTGTATGGGAGGACCGGATCAGCCCTGATAGTCCCACGGATTGACGGTAGCTATTCCGGTGTCCAGGAAATCCGACACGTTGCGGGTTGCAAGGGTTGCTCCTCGCGACGCTACAATTGCGGCGATCTGAGCATCGAACTGGCTGATCGGCTTGCCTGCCCGACGCCGCGACGTTGCAATGAAGGAATAAGCTCCCGCGGCTTCGCTATCGAAGGGAAGAACTCTTCCGGCGAAATCCTCTTCGAATATCGGGAGAATAGCAGCTTCCAATTCGGTTCGGCGTCGGCCCGCAGGCAGTAGCCGGAGACCGTAAAGGATTTCCGCCTGCGTCGTTGCCGTCGTAAAGATGGCGAGAGAAGGCTGAGCGGCCAGCCACGCTTCAACCATTGGCGATGGTGATGGTGCCAATAGGTCAGAAATGACATTTGTGTCGAGAATGATCATGGATCGAGATCGACCGGGCGGATGGGTTCACGTGGAGCGATATCCAGCACGACCCCACCACTTGCAGCCATGCGACGACGGATTGTCTCAGCCAAATTGGGCTGCCGCTTTTCTTCCGTCGACAAGGCCGCCCGCAGAATGTCTCGCGCCTCATCCTCCATCGATCGCCCGTGTGCAGCGGCGCGAATGCGCAGCCGAGTCTTTAAATGATCGTCGATGTTGCGGATCGTCATACTAGCCATAGAAATGCCCTGTCATCAATGATTGCATATTAATCATTGATGACAAATTTGGCAAATCAAGACGAAACATCCGATGCCTGATCGAGATCTCCACTCGTCCTCTCTTTCAAGAGAGCGAGTGGAGAGGCCTTAATGCGCCACGTCAGGGTTGGCGGTCTCCGGCGCTGCCCTGCCTTTGAAGATGCGGCGCACCGAGACGAAGAGCAGCGGGATGAAGAAGATGCCGAGCACGGTTGCCGAGATCATGCCGCCCATGACGCCGATACCGATCGAATTCTGGCTGCCCGATCCCGCGCCGTTGGCGATCGCCAGCGGCAGAACGCCGAGGATGAAGGCGAGCGAGGTCATCAGGATCGGCCGCAGGCGCTGCCTTGCCGCCACCAGCGTCGCGTCGATCAGGTTCTTGCCCTGGTTCTGCTGCTCGATGGCGAATTCGACGATCAGGATGGCGTTCTTGGCCGCCAAACCGATTGTCGTCAGCAAGCCGACCTTGAAGTAGACGTCGTTCGACTGACCGAAGAGGGTTGCCGCCAGCAAGGCACCGAAGATGCCGATCGGCACCGACAGCATGACGGCAAGCGGGATCGACCAGCTTTCGTAGAGGGCGGCGAGCGCCAGGAAGACGACCAGGATCGAAATGGCATAGAGCTGGCTTGCCTGGTTGCCGGAGAGTTTTTCCTGGGCGGACAGGCTGGTCCATTCATGGCTGAAGCCCGGCGGCAGGCTCGCCATGATCTTGTCGATCTCGTTCATGGCGTCGCCCGACGAAACGCCCGGTGCCGCAGCCCCTTGGATTTCGACGGCCGACGAGCCGTTATAGCGTTCCAGACGCGGCGAACCATAGGTCCATTGGCCATTCGAGAAGGCCGAGAACGGCACCATGTCGCCACCGGAATTCCGGACGTACCAGCGGCCGAAGTCCTCCGGCTGCATGCGGAAATTCTTATCCGCCTGCACGTAAACCTTCTTGACGCGGCCGCGATCGATGAAGTCGTTGACATAGGTGCCGCCCCAGGCCGTCGACAGCGTCGTGTCGATGTCGGAGAGCTTGATGTTGAGAGCGCTCGCCTTTTCCTGGTCGATGTTGACGGAGTATTGCGGCGTATCTTCCTGGCCGTTCGGACGGGTGCCGAAGAGTTTCGGATTCTTGGCGGCTGCGCCGAGCAACTGGTTGCGCGCCTGGATGAGCGCGGCATGGCCGGCGCCATTGATATCCTTGATGAAGAAGTCGAAGCCGCTCGAGCTTCCGAAGCCCGGGATCGCCGGCGGTGCCAGCGCGAAGACGCTGCCGTCCTTGATCTTCGAGAAGGCGCCCATGGCGCGGCCCGCAATGGCCTGCGCCTTCGATTGCGGCGTCTTGCGCTGATCGAAATCCTTCAACCTGACAAAGACGATACCGACATTCTGGCCCTGGCCGCTGAAGCCGAAACCTGCAACCGCGAATGCGCCTTCGACATAATCCTTCTCGTTATTGAGATAGTAGTCCTTGACCCGGTCGAGCACGGTCCAGGTACGGGAAGCCGTGGCGCCTGGGGGAAGCTGGATTGCGGTCAGCAGGATACCCTGGTCTTCGTCCGGCAGGAAGGAGCTGGGAAGGCGGTTGAACAGATAGGCGACGCCGCCGCCGATCAGGACGAATACCAGCAGGAAGACGATGCTGAGGCGGATCATGCCGTGAACGCCGCGCTGGTAGCGGTGCGTCGCCCGATCGAAGTTGCGGTTGAACCAGCCGAAGAGGCCCTTCTCCTTGGCTCCGTGCTTGGGCTTTTTGAGAATGGTGGCGCAAAGGGCCGGCGTCAGGATCAGGGCGACGACGACCGATAGGATCATCGCCGAGACGATCGTCACCGAGAACTGGCGGTAGATAATGCCGACGGAGCCGGAGAAGAAGGCCATCGGAATGAACACGGCCGACAGGACCGTGGCGATGCCGATCAGGGCGCCGGTGATTTCCTCCATCGACTTGATTGTCGCCTCGCGCGGCGACAATCCCTCTTCCTCCATCACGCGCTCGACGTTTTCCACGACGACGATGGCGTCGTCGACCAGAAGGCCGATGGCAAGCACCATGCCGAACATGGTCAATGTATTGATCGAATAGCCGAAGAGGGAGAGTACGCCGAAGGTGCCGAGCAGAACGACCGGGACGGCAAGCGTCGGGATCAGCGTGGCACGGATGTTCTGCAGGAAGATGAACATGACGATGAAGACGAGCACGATGGCTTCGAACAGCGTCTTGACCACGTCCTCGATCGACAGCTTCACGAAGGGCGTCGTGTCGTAGGGATAGACCACTTCGACGTTCGGCGGCAGGGTCTGGCTCAGATTGTTGATGGTCGTCCTGACCGCTTCCGCCGTGTTGATGGCGTTGGCGCCGGAGGCGAGCATGACGGCGAGACCGGCCGAAGGGTGGCCGTTATAGGTGCTCGAGGTCGTGTAGCTTTCCGCGCCGAGTTCGACGGTGGCGACATCGTTGAGACGGACGAGCGAGCCGTTGGACTGGCTCTTCAGGATGATATTTTCGAATTGCTCGGGCGTCTGCAGGCGGCTCTTGGCGGTCACCGTCGCGTTGAGCTGCTGACCCTTGCGCTGGGGCAGGGCACCGAGCTGGCCTGCCGAAACCTGCGAATTCTGTGCTTGGATCGCCGTGGTGACATCGCTCACCATCAGCTGGTACTTGGCGAGCTTGTCGGGGTCCACCCAGATGCGCATCGCATAGCCGGAGCCGAAAATCTGCGTGTTGCCGACGCCTTCGATGCGTTTCAGCGTATCGTTGAGCGTGCTCGAAACATAGTCGGCGAGGTCGTTGGAATTGAGCTTGCCATCCGTCGATACGAAGCCGACGACCATGAGGAAGTTCGAAGTCGATTTCGAAACGACGATACCGCTTGTCTGAACGGTCGTCGGCAATTGCGCGGTGACGAGCTGCAGCTTGTTCTGCACCTGCATCTGCGCAACGTCGGAATCCGCCTTGTTGTTGAACGTCAGCGAGATCGAGGCCTGGCCCGTCGAGGTCGAGGTCGACGTCATGTAGTCGAGGTTGTCGATACCCGTCATGCCCTGCTCGATGACCTTGGTCACCGAGTTTTCGACGGTTGCGGCGTCTGCGCCCGAATAAGTCGCGGAGATGCTCACCGTGGTCGGAGCGATCTGCGGATATTGCGAGATCGACAGTGTGAGGATCGACAGCGCACCCGCCAGCATGATGACGATGGCGATAACCCAGGCAAAGATCGGCCGGTCAATGAAGAAACGAGACATCGAACCACCTCACTTCTGAACGCCGGAGGCGGCTTTGGTATCTGTCTTTTCCAATTCGGCCTGTTGCGTGGACTTGTTGTCGGCGGCGGCCTGCTTCACTTCGCCGGTCGCATCATCGATGGTCACAGGAGAGACATTGACTTCCTGGCCGTCACGGATGCGCTGGACGCCTTCGACGACCACGCGATCGCCATCGGATATGCCCTTGTTTACCAGCCAGCTGTTGCCGATGCTGCGTTCCACCTTCAGGACCCGCTGCGATACCTTGCCATCGGCCGTCACGAACATGGCGATCGGTTCGCCCTTCGTGTTGCGCGTCACGGCGCGCTGCGGCACCAGGAAGCTGTTTTCGGCGATGCCTTCCTGAATTGTCGCGCGCACATACATGCCGGGCAGCAGAACACGATCAGGATTGGGGAAGACGGCGCGTACCGTGATAGTTCCGACGGCTTCGGCGACGGAAGATTCGGCAAATTCCAGCTTGCCGGTTTGCTTGTACTGGCTGCCATCTTCAAGTGTCAGATGCACGGAGACGTTGTCGCCGCTGGTCTTCAGCCGGCCATCGGCGATGGCGCGACGGAATTCGAGCAGATTGGTGCTCGACTGCGTGACGTCGACATTGATCGGGTCGAGCTGGCGGATGGTGGTCAGCGCCGTCGTTTGCTCGGCGGTGACGAGGGCGCCCACGGTGACCGCCGAAGCATCGACACGGCCGCCGATCGGCGCGCGCATCTTGGTGTAGTCGAGGTTGATACGCGCTGTTTCGAGGGCGGCTCTCGCAGATGCCACATCGGCGTTCGCCTGAGCCAGAGTGGAAAGCGCGTCGTCCAGATTTTGCTTGCTGACTGCGTCCTGCGCCGTCAGGCTCTTATAGCGGTCGACTTTCGACTGAGCGCTCGGCACGGCCCCTTCCGCCTTCTGCAGGGCGGCGGTGGCGCTGTCGTATGATGCCTGGTATGAGGCGGGATCGATTTCATAGAGCACATCGCCCGCGTTGACCTCGCTGCCTTCCTTGAAGTTGCGGCTGCGAATGATGCCGCCGACCTGCGGCCGTACTTCCGCGATGAGATAGGCGGCGGTGCGCCCCGGCAATTCGGCGGTAATCGCAACGGATTGCGGATGCAGCGCCATGGCGCTGACTTCGGTCTTGACGGCCGGCGCGTTGCTTTGGGCGGCTTTCTGTTCGTTGCAGCCGGCAAGCAGCAATGTGGCCGCAACGCCTGCGGCAATCATCGAGGTTCGGGTGGCCAGAAGGCTAGCGGATGCCACCGGATATGCGGGTGCAGAAGTGGGAGGAGCGGGCTTTCGCACGTTGCTATTTCCTGTTGCCTTATTTATAGTACCAAGTCGTACGGAAAATATTTGTACTGCGTAAAATGTCAATCGCATTCGGCTGTTGGGTCCAAACGAAGTTGCTGACGAAAGAACGAGCAGCCAAGGCCGAGCAGGTCGCCAAAAGCCGCCCGCGTGGCCGCCCGAAAACCATGAACGACGACGCGCGCCGCGCGGAGATCGTCGCGGAGGCGCGTGCTACATTCTACGAACTTGGTTACGGTGGTACGACGATGGATCTCGTCGCCGCCCGATGCCGGATTTCGAAGCAGACCCTTTACAGATTGTTTCCGGGCAAGACCGATCTTTTCACCGCCATCATCGCCGAGCATCGCGCATCCATGCTGGCCCTGCCGCGGCCCGCGGATGAGGATCTGCCGCTCGATCAGGCGCTTGAGCAGATATTCATGATCGACATGAACGAAGCCCAGGAGCGCGAACGCGATGCTTTCATCCATCTTGCCATCAGCGAATCGCAGCAATTTCCCGAGATCGCGACGCTGTTGCACACTTACGGTGCCCGGCAATCGCAGCAGCTGCTGGCAGACTGGCTCGCGGAGCAGCGGCAGCGCGGCCTGATCGAAATTGCCGATGCCGCAAGCGGTGCGCGCATGCTGATGAGCATGATCTTCGGCGCGATGATCTCGAAGCCGGGCCATCCGAGCGACTGGCCGGACCGCGAGACGCGGCTGCGTCATCTGCGCCAATGCATTGCGATTTTTACCGCCGGCGTTCAGCCGCGCAATGGCGGCCATTAGAGCGAACTTGCCTCTCGCGGAATCTACGGATCCGTTCCACCATTGCATTTGAAGCGGTTCCGGACAGAAAACCGCGGCGCGCCCTATCCCGGAATTGCTCCCCCACGCGGCATGCTGCCTGGAGGGCAGACCTCAGTTGCGAAGGCTCATCGGCACGTTCGCCGCGTGCGGCACATGGTCCGGCAAGCTGTCGGAAGCACTGGCCAGCGATTTGATCAGCGTCAGCACGGACTGGCGGACGCTGGGATCGTTGATCTTCATGAACGCCTTGTTGAGGTTCAGGCCTTCCTTCGAGGTCAGGAAATCCGACAGGTCTTCGAGGCCGTTGATCGCGCCGAGGCCTTCTGTATTCAGCGGCTGCGAATTGTCCTGCTGGAAGAAGAAGGCAACCGGTACGGCCAATACGCCGGCGATAGCTTGCAGCCGGCTGGCACCGATGCGATTGGTGCCCTTTTCGTATTTCTGCACCTGCTGAAACGTCACGCCGATTTGTTCGGCAAGCCGCTCCTGGCTCATACCAAGCATAAGACGGCGCGTGCGCACGCGAGAGCCCACATAGGCGTCGATCGGGTTCGGTACTTTTGCACTCACTGCGCAATCTCCTTATCAAATAGGGACTGGCGGATACCGCCTTGCTCGCGATCCTTCAAGAGGAAAGGCCGCAGGCTCCGTGTACCCGCAAAATGTGCGTTAAATATGAGTAGAATTCAACCAAAAGTCTTTTTATGTTAAATTTTATTGCTCTGTTACCCATATAAACCGCAGAAAAGCCGATTCGCGTCAATGCGGATTGAAGATCGATGGATCCCGAAGCGAAGGACGCGCGCCGGCGGCACATATTCGGTCCGCCGGCATTCATGTCGATAAAATTGCAATGTCGCCTCTTGAAAGGGCTCAATGCTGAAAGCTGACTGAAAGGTAGCCTGCGTTAGCTTGGCTGAGCTTCGTGGAGGAAGCATCTTTTCTGCAGCGTCACATGGCGCAACGATTTAAACAGGAGGAGACATCGATGCGTCCATCGCGCACGTTTTTTCACACCGTAGCCCTTTCTTTGGTCATGACCGCAGCTTCGTTCGCAGCGACGGCAGCCAATGCCGCTGACAAGATTTCCATCATGGTGGGCGGCTACGAAAAGCAGATCTATCTGCCGGCCAAGCTCGCCGAATCCCTCGGCTACTTCAAGGATGAAGGCCTCGATGTCGAGCTTCTGAACGAATCCGCCGGTGTCGATGCCGAAAACCAGCTGCTCGCCGGCGCCGTCCAGGGCGTCGTCGGCTTCTACGACCACTGCGTCGATCTGCAGGCCAAGGGCAAGTTCATCAAGTCGGTCGTGCAGTTCAGCCAGGCACCGGGTGAAGTCGAGCTGGTTTCGTCGAAATATCCGGACATCAAGTCCTTCGCCGACCTCAAGGGCAAGCGCGCCGGCGTCACCGGCCTCGGCTCGTCGACCAACTTCCTGACCCTTTACATGGCATCGAAGGCAGGCCTCTCTCCGGCCGACATCACGCCAGTTCCGGTCGGCGCCGGCCAGACCTTCATTGCGGCCATGCAGCAGGATGCCATCCAGGTGGGCATGACCACCGAGCCGACGATCTCGCGCCTGCTGAAGACGGGCGAGGCCAAGATTCTCGTCGACCTGCGCACGCTGAAGGGCACCGAGGAGGCGCTCGGAGGTACCTATCCGGCGGCTTCGCTCTATATGGATGCCGCATGGGTCGACGCGCATAAGGAAGAAGTGCAGAAGCTCGCGAACGCTTTCGTCAAGACGCTGCGCTTCATCAATACCCATTCGGGTGCCGAGATCGCCGACAAGATGCCGAAGGATTTCTACGTCGGCGATAAGGAGGGCTACATCAAGGCTCTCGACGCCGGCAAGGAAATGTTCACGGCCGATGGCGTGATGCCGGAAGATGGTCCGAAAACGGTTCTCGCCGTACTCTCGCAGTTCTCCAAGAACGTGAAGGGCAAGACGATCGACCTGTCGAAGACCTACACGACGGAATTCGTGAAGAACGTCAAGTAGCAGTCTTAGTGCCGCTTCCGGCCAGTGCCGGAAGCGGCAGTTCAAGAGACTTTGCAGTTCACCGGGCTTTGCGTGCATGCCCCGAAGGCACGCGTCAGGATCAGCACCATGCAACAGGATGAACGCCGCATGCCGGCGATCGAGCTCATCAATGTCAGCCGCCGTTTCGTATCGCCGACCGGCAAGTCGCTGACCGCGCTGCGCGATTTCAACATGACCGTCGAGCGTGGCGAATTCGTCGCCGTTGTCGGCCCGACGGGCTGCGGCAAGTCGACGACGCTCAATCTCGTTACCGGCCTTGCCAAGCCGAGTGCCGGCGAAGTCCGCCTGATGGGCGGCCCGGTCAATGGCATCGACCCGCGCGTCGGCTTCGCCTTCCAGACGGACGCACTCTTCCCTTGGAAGAACGTCATCGAAAACGTCATGGCAGGCCCGCTTTTCCGTGGCAAGTCGAAGGCCGAGGCCGAGAAGATGGCCAAGGACTGGCTCGCCCGCGTCGGCCTTTCGAAGTTCCTGCATCACTATCCGCACCAGCTGTCGGGCGGCATGCGCAAGCGCGTTTCGCTGGCGCAGACCTTCATCAACGAGCCGGAAATCCTGCTGATGGACGAGCCCTTCTCGGCGCTCGACGTGCAGACCCGCACGGTCATGCATGAGGAGCTGCTGAAGCTCTGGGCCGAACGCCAGGCTTCGGTGGTCTTCGTGACGCACGATCTCGAAGAAGCCGTGGCGCTTGCCGACAAGGTCTATGTGCTGACGGCCGGCCCGGCGACGGTCAAATCGGTCTACACGATCGACCTGCCGCGCCCGCGCGTCGTCTCGGAGATCCGCTACGAGCAGAACTTCATCGATTATTGCAAGACGATCTGGGACGACCTGCGTGAAGAGGTCGAAACCAGCTATCGCCGTGCCGCGGAAGCGGCATAAGGGAGGATTGATCATGGCAAACACAGCTCTCGAAGCAGGCAATGCCCCGATCTTCCGCGCCGGTACCTCGGATGCGGAGATCGAAGCCGCAGCGCTGAAGGCGCTCGCTCGTCGCAAGTATGTCGTCACGGGCTGGCAGATCGGCATTCTGCTCGCCATTCTCGGCCTCTGGCAGGTTACTTCCGACCTGCACTGGATCGATCCGTTCTTCTATTCGAGCCCCTACGGCATTGCGCTGCGACTCTGGGATTGGATCACCGAAGGCACCGAGAGCGGCCCCCTCTGGTATCATCTCGGCGTCACCATGGAAGAGGCGCTGATCGGTTTCGTCATCGGCTCGGTCACCGGCGTTCTCGTCGGCGTCGCCCTTGGCCGCAACAAGCTCGCCTCCGATATCCTGTCGATCTACATCAAGGCGATCAACTCGATCCCACGCGTCGTTTTGGCGCCGATCTTCGTGATGATCATGGGCCTTGGCCTGCCGTCCAAGGTGGCGCTCGCCTTCATCATGGTGTTCTTCGTCGTATTCGCCAATGCCTTTCAGGGCGTTCGCGAAGCCGACCGCAACATGATCGCCAATGCCCGCATCCTTGGCGCCTCCAACTGGCAGGTGACGCGCAACGTCATTCTGCCATCGGCGATGAGCTGGATTTTTGCAAGCCTGCATATCTCCTTCTCCTTCGCCATCATCGGCGCCATCGTCGGCGAATTCGTCGGATCGCTTGCCGGTATCGGCTACCTCATCTCGATCGCCAAGGGTACCTATGATGCAGCCGGCCTCTATGCCGCGATCATCCTAGTGATGGTGGTGACGCTCGGCGCCGAATATGTGATGACGCTCATCGAAAACCGCATCACCCGCTGGCGTCCGCAGCAGAGCCTCGACACGCATTAAGCGTTGGTTTTCTGGTCCCTGCCAAGGCCAGGGCCGGGCATCTTGCCCGGCCTTTTATTGGGTCAGAAGACAGCAGTCATCCTTGCCTTTAGAGGCTTCCGCCTCAGGGTGAGGATGGAGTGCGCGCGGTCTTGCGCAGAAAATTGCGATATTATGGAGCAGTTGCCACAAGATCCAAGCGAAGGGCTGATGCTACCGGGGCACTTGCTCCATAATGCCGCAACTATGTCGGCGCTGCTGAAAATACTAGCGGTCCGGATGGCAGCATCAGATTTCTGCCTGGCCTTCGAGGTAGAAGACGCAAGAACCCTCAAGCTCGACGCGCTCGCCGAAAGTACGGCAACGTAGCTCACCACCACGCGCGGAGGCCTGGAATGCGCGTAGGCTGGTTTTGCCGAGCCGGCTCGCCCAATAGGGCGTGAGCGCGCAATGCGCTCCGCCCGTGACCGGATCTTCAGGAATGCCTTTGGCGGGGGCGAAATAGCGGCTGACGCAGTCATAGCCATCGTCGCCCGGTGCGGTGACAATCACGCCAACCCGGTCAAGTAGGGTGACTACCCCGAGATCCGGGGCCAGTTTCCGAACCTGTTCGGCAGTTTCCAGGACCGCGAGATAGTTATGCTGATCGACCAAAGTCTCGGTCGGGTTCTGCCCGATCGCGGCGATTAGCGCCTCGGGGGTGGAAGTGGCAAGCATGGGCCGAGCCGGAAAGTCCATGACGTAGCTGTCCCCCGAACGGGAAACGACGAGCGGGCCGCTTGCGGAATGGAAGGTTACGACCTCCCGACCCGGCTCAAGCCGCTCAAGAACCACGGCAGCGCTTGCGAGCGTGGCATGGCCGCATAAAGGCACCTCAACGGTCGGCGTGAACCAACGCAAACGATAGTCGGCGCCGTCACGAACCAGGAATGCGGTCTCTGCGAGATTATTCTCGGCGGCGATGTCCTGCAGACGCGCATCATCGAGGAAGCTTTCGAGAATCATCACGGCAGCCGGATTGCCGCCAAAGCGCCGCCGCGTGAAGGCGTCTACCTGGAAAATCTGTACCAACATTAAGGTCTCCGTTCATTTGCTCCCAGACAGCCGCTGATTAACCAAGCAGTCAATTCGCTTGTTGTCGCCGTGACAATTTCAAGGGACACGTCGATGCTTTGTGGCACTTGTTCCATAATGCCGGAAAATTGCCCATGGTGAGGCGCGCAGGGGCCATAAGGCCGAAGCCTCGAACCACGAGGGCGGATGGTGAACAACGGCTCTCAGGCGGCCGGCAGCCGTACGCGGACCAGCAGCCCGCCGCCGGCCGCATCGCCAAGCGTGACCGAGCCGCCGGCGCCGTCGACCACTTCGCGGACGATGGCGAGGCCGAGGCCGCTGCCTTCCGGCTCCGTGCCCATGATGCGATAGAAGCGTTCGAACACCTGCGCACGCTCCGCCTCGGGAATGCCCGGCCCGTTGTCTTCAACCCATAGGAGAGCCGTATCGCCTTCCCGGCCGATACCGACCGTGACGCGACCGCCCGCCTGCGTATAGCGGAGTGCATTGTCGACGAGGTTGACCAGCATCTCGCGCAGCATCGTGCCGTCGCCCTCGACATGCACCGGCGTCTCGCCGGCCTCCAGTCCGAGATCGATATTGCGGCGCAGGGCCTCTTCGGCGAGCGTTTCCAGCACCCGCCGGGCAGTCTCCGCGAGCTCGATCGTGTCGTTGCGCGGCCGGCGGCTGCCGGGTTCGGCGCGCGAAAGCGTCAGGAGCTGGCTCGCAAGCCGCGTCACCTGCCGCGTGCTGAAGCGCAATGCCGTGAGTGCCTCGTCACGACGGCCATTGTCCGTTTCTCGAGCCGCGACGCTTGCCTGCGTGGAAATCAGCGCAAGCGGCGTCCGCAGCTGATGGGCGGCGTTGGAGACAAAGCGGCGTTGCGCCGCCATCTGGTTCTGCACGCGCTCCATATGGTCGTTGAGGGCATGGACGAGCGGCCGAAGCTCGTTCTGCACCATGTGGGGGTCCAAAGGATCGAGGCGCTGGCGGCCGCGCTCGCGCACCGCGTCCCGCAGCCGCAGCACGGGAGCAAGACCGCGCTGCAGGCCGAAAATGGTCACCAGGCCGGCAAGCAGCACAAGCGCGAGCTGCTTGGTGAAGTCCGACAGCCACAGTCTGCGGCGCATTGCATATTGGCTATTGTGGGTGACGGCAACGACGACGGAAATCGTGCCGTCCTGATCGAGGCCGACAACCGGATGGCTGAGCATCAGCACGCGGACGCGGTCGGTCCGGAACGTCCTGTCCTCGCCGATCATGTCGCGCTTCGGCCGAGGCAGATCGGGGAAGCCGGCGACGAGATTTCCCCAAGCGGTCACGATCTGGTAGAAGACGCGGTCCCCATAGCCGGTATCGAACATTTCCAATGCGGCAGGCGGGATATCGATCTGTACGCTGCCGCTGGCATCGGCTCGCACGGCCTCCGCGATCACGCGTGCCGAAGCGAGCAAGGTGCGGTCGGTGACGAGATTGGCCGTCGCGTCCGCCGAACGGAAGCTCAGATAGAGGTTGACGCAGATCGCTCCGATCAAGGTCAGGACGACCCAGGCGAATAGTTGCGCGCGAAGGCTCGTCGTCACCGCGCCGGCGGCGCGGCTCATGCCCCCCTGAGCTGGCGAAGTCTCGTCATTGCGCATGGCGAAGCAGGTAACCCAGGCCGCGCAGCGTCGCGATCTGCACGGTGCTGCCTTCGAGCTTCTTGCGCACGCGATGCACATAAATCTCTATGGCGCTGGTGTCGGCGAGATCGTCGAAGCCGAAGACGCTTTCCGACAGCGTCGCCTTGGTGACGGTGGTACCCGCTTTCATGATCAGATGTTCGAGCACGGCATGTTCGCGCGGCGTCAAAGCCAGGGATTCGCCGGCGAGAAAGAACTGTCGTGTCCCGCCGTCGAACACCAGGTCGCCGACGGCGATCTCGGGGGCTGCACGATCGTGACCGCGACGGACGGCCGCGCGTATGCGGGCCTCGAGCTCGGCGATTTCGAAGGGTTTTGCTAGATAGTCGTCGGCGCCGCTGTCGAGGCCGGCGACACGGCCGTCGAGGCTGGCATTGGCCGTCAGGATGATGACCGGCACCTTGTTGCCGCTTTGGCGCAGCCGCTTCAGCAGCGTCAGTCCGTCCATTTTCGGCAGCGACAGATCGAGGATGACGACGGCGTAGGCCGCGACTTTCAGCATATGCTCGGCATCTTCGCCGTCATACGCGATATCGACGACGTATTGCGCCTGACGCAGCGCCTTGCCGAGCCAGGACGCCAGTTCGCGGTTGTCTTCGACGATCAGGAGCCTCATGGACCGACTATACAGCAAGTATCGGATATGGCGAACATTTCCGGCGGTTTTCCAGTCCGGGCGTCATCGGTTGGCGAGCCTTAGGCCCATCTCCCTGACCTCCCTCAGATAGACCTTGCGCGCATAGGGCGGAGTCAGGTTGTGGTCGGCTTCGGGAATGATCGTAAGGCGTATGTCCGGAAAGTGCTTCAGGCCGGCGCCGTTCTCGCCGAACTGGTCATGCAGGTGATCGAGGCCGATGTCATGGGCGCTGTAGATCAGCGACATGTCGACGCCGCGCCTGGCGAGGGTGCGGAAGCCGCCGAGAACAGGTCCCTGTGCGGCGGCAAAGATGGGAAATGCGCCAAGCAGCCGCCGGCTTGCCCGCAGCGCGCGGCGGCCGAGTCCGGTCGCCATGTTGCATATGGCGCTTTTCGCATCGATCTGGCCGCCGAAGAGCCGTCTCAATGTCTCCATCTGCACGAGTTTCCGGCCGTAGGTTTCCAAAGACCGGGGTGCGAAGCGCAGGGCATCATCGACCGATCGGTTCTCGTCCCAATGGAAGCTGTAGGGGTTGACGGTGATGAGGCCGCCGCAGCGTGCATCGCATATGGCGGCCTGGAAGGCGAGATAGCCGCCGCTGCAGCGTCCCACAACGTAGGCCGGCAGCAGATCGCGCCTTTCCAGAAGGTCGAGCGCTTCCGCGACATCGCGATGCTGTTCGCGGGAATAGAGTACCTGTTCCGGGGCGCCGGAAAGCGGCGGACTGTCGCCGACATTGGCCGTGTCGAAACGCAGCGACGCAATGCCGTCGCGGGCAAGCGCGCGCGCCATGCTGACCGACATCCGGCCCCAGCCGGCATGCCTGTCATAGGCCGTCGTCAGGAGCAGTGCGGTTGCGCCCGTGCGGGCACCTTCGGGTTCGCAGAGTATGCCGAACAAGCGGTTTCCGGCGCCGAAACGCAGCGGCGTTTCATGAAAGCCTTCGCCGATGAGAGATTCCGCAACGGGCACGGCGAGCCCCGCCGAGGTGGCCGTGCCGGGCTGGGTGGCGATCGACTGCACCCAGGCGACGATTTTTCGGCCGGCTGCGGCGGGCATGACGGCGATGGTGGGGTTCGAGACGAGATCGTCATAGCCGTCATAGGCAGACTGCTCAACACTAAGGCCAAGCGTCTCGAGATGGCGCGCGAAATCTGCATCTCCCGGCCGGCCGGGCCGTGCCAGCACAAGGCAGTTCGGCACGGCGAGCCGGTCGAGCGTCATCAGGTTCAGTTTCCTGACCGCATCGGCGGCGCTGTCGGGCATGCGCAGGCTGGCGACGGTGACGCCCTCTGTCTGGCGCTGCGCTTCGGGCAGCCCCATGCCTTCATCGATCATCTTGGACCAGACGGCCAGTTCGCGCAGGTAGGACCGGCCGGAGACGACAGGGGCAAGAAAGGCGATGCCGCCGACGCTGGGAAGGCGCTCGGCGAGCGCAGCGGCGATGGTGCCGCCAAGACCCTGGCTGACGAGGATAAGGCGTTCGCAGCCGGAAAGCGCCTTCAGCTTTGCGGCGGCGGCCAGCGCGGTTTCCTGCCACAGCATCAGGCCTTCGCCTTCATCGGTAGCATCAAGCGCATCGCCGGTGCCGGCATAGTCGAAACGCAGGCTTGATATGCCGAGGTCGGCGAGATCTTCCGCGAGGATCCGCCAGAATTTGCGGATGCACATCTCCTCGAAGCCCCAGGGGCTCAGAAACAGGACGGCGGTGCTGCGCGGCGCTGCAATGGCCGGTGCAAACAAGCCGACTGTGCCGGCGAAGGTTACCGGTGTCGCTGCCGATCTTGTCTGCTTTTTTGTCTGTTCTTCGGCGGCTCCCCAACCAGCCATGATAGTCTCCTCACATTCGGCGCGGCGCCAGCAGGGCCAGAGCCTGAGCGGCAATCGGATTGATACGGGCAGGCAGTCGTGTCGCGATCTTTTGCAAGACTTCTATATCCTCCGTTGGGACCGCTTTCAGCAGCCTGAGCGCGACGCCATAGGTCAAGGCGCCGGCAATGATGGCGCTCACGAGACCCGCGATGCCGGTCAGTGCCTGAACGAAACCATAGGCTGCAGCGGCGCATAGAACGGCAGCAACCGTAACTTTCGCAAGGTTGATCAGCATGCCGCGCGTCGAGCCCTCGAATTCCATGCGGCGCACCATTAACAGACACATGGCGGTAAAGGTCAGCAGGCGGACCAACGCCGCGCCTTCGCCTCCATAGAAGGGCACGGCGGCCACGCAGCCGATGACCATGATAAAGCTGGCAATGACGCCGATGACGGTGCGTTCGCGCACGCGGTCGAGCGAATAGAGATATTGCGTGCATATCTGCATGAAGACGTAAGGTGCCGCAGTCAGCGAGAGCAATGCCACCATGCTGCCGCTCGGAGCGAAGGCGGGGCCGAAGATCGTCACGACAAGCTCGGGCGAGATGGCCGCAAGGCCGAAGCTCATCGGCAAAGTGATGTAGGCTATGCTGCGCGCGACGCCGGCAAAGACGTCGACGGGCAGCTTGTCCGATGCCCGCGCGTGCATCTGCTCGGAATAATAGGGCAAAAGGCTGCCGCTCAATTGCACCGGCAGCTGCAGCGCCAGATTGGCGAGCGACAGGCCGACGGCATAAAAGCCGACGGCTTCGATCCCCCAATAGCGCTGCAGGAACAAAAGCTCGATGCGATTGAGGAAGATCGAGCTGTTGATGAGTTCGATCGAGAGAATGAGCGACGAGCCGATGAGGGCGGAAAGGCCGACGCCGCAGCTGTTCTTGCGTGCGATCGCAATCCTGAGGGTTGCGATGAACATCGGCAGCTGGCCGATGGCGTAGCCGGCAAGCGCGCCGCCGACGCCGAAGAAGATCGCGCCCGCGAGGACCGTAACGAGCTGAAGCACGGAACTTGTCACCGTGATGCGCAGGAATGCGCCGACCTGCTGCTCGCCGATCAGATAGTTCTTGCTATAAGCGCCGAGCGACTGAAGAACGAAGAATATGCCTGTTATGACAACGACTTCAGACGCATCGCCCGCCCAATGCAAACGCTCCGCATCCCAGTAATAGGCGGCATAGCCGGCGAGCAGGATCACGGTTGCGAGAATCGTCGGCTGCAGGAGATAGGCGGCAAAGCCGCGCCGCTCTTCCGCCGAATAGCCATTCCCCTTCAGCTGCGGCAGGATACGCAGCAAGGTCACGCCGGCGCCGAGCTCGGCGATCAGCGCACCGGTCGTCGTCAGCCACAGGGAGAAGGCGATGATGCCGTTGGCCTCAGGGCCGAGCAGGCGCGCCGCGATGATCGAACACGCAAAGCCGGTCGCAAGCAGGGTCAATCCCGCCGCTGCATTCAGAACCGAATTTGCCATTATGCTCTTCGTCATGAAGACCGACCGTTCCTCAAATTGCCGGAACCTGGAGCGTTTCCGCTTTTCTTCGAATCGCGAAAACGCTCTATGTTCTTGTTTATTCGCGCATTCCGGACGGAAAACCGCCGCGCACTTTTCCTGGAAATGCTCTATACACATATCCGGCTTTTCGTGGGGATAGCGTCCGTTCTATTTCATATGCCTTAATATTTAGGGTTTAATGCTGCGCTAAGTTCGTTTTTTACTTCGGCTAATATTATTTCTCTCTGATATTGGTCGTCCAAGGCTTGCGCGGAGGGTCGCATTGTTCAGCCTCATCGTTTGCACGGTCGATCGGTTCGATCAGCTGGAGCGGCTATTTCGCTCGCTGACGGGGCAAAGCCACCGGGATTTCGAAGTGATCGTCGTCGATCAGAACGTCGACGACCGGCTGCGCGCGCTTATCGACGGCTTTTCCTCCTCCTTCCTCATTCGCCACATCCGCTCGCCCAAGGGGCTCTCTCGGGCGCGCAACAGCGGCATGGCGGTCGCGACAGGCGACTACATCTGTTTTCCCGATGACGACTGCTGGTATGAGGCCGATACGCTTTCGACGGCTGCGGCACTTTTTTCGGCCCATCCGGAGCTTGCGATCGTCACCGGCCGTACGCTCGATGCCGAGGGTCTCGCCTCCGTCAGCCCGACGGGAGAGACGCGGCTTGCGCTGACGCGCTGGAACTATCTGAAATGCGGCAACTCCAATGGCATCTTCGTGCGCCATGCAGCGCTTTCCGATATCGGCGGCTTCGACGAGGATCTTGGTGTCGGCTCGAATTCGCCCTTCCAGAGCGGCGAAGAGGCGGATTTTCTGCTGCGCGCCCTTTCTGTCGGCAGACAAGCGGCCTTCTTTCCCGAGCTCATCGTTCACCATGATCAGGTCACCAGCGAATACGGGCCGCGGCAAGTGGAGCGGGCTCGCAAATATGGCCGCGGCTTCGGCGCGCTGATGCGTAAGCAAGCCTTTCCCTTGTATTATGTCTGCTATCGCCTGTTTCGCCCGGTCGCCGGTTGGCTGGCGGCGCTGGCGCGTTTCAACCTCGACGCGGCCCGTTACAAGCGTGCCTGGCTGATGGGCATTCTGGAAGGCTACGCCGCCTGGCCGCGCTGGCGCAGGAGCTGAGGCGACTTGCCTTTCGGTGTCAGCGTTTCGGCATAGACATCCATGTAGCGCTGGGCGACTTCGTCCCAGGCGTAGCTGCGGGCATCGCGCAACAGCTCCTGCCGCAGGCTGAGGTCGTCGGTTTCAAGTCGTTCGAATGCCGCGGTGAGCGTATCGGCTGCCGCTTCCGGATCGGAGAAATCCGAGAGCATGAGGGCCGGATGGGTTTCGGCCATCGCCTTGTAGGCTTCGTTGGCGTTCAGCACCGGCAACAGGCCGGCGCTCATCGCTTCGATCGCCACTAGGCCAAAGCCTTCATATTCCGAGGCCGAAGCAAAGAGCGAGGCGCGGGCGATGACGTTGCGGATCGAGCAATCGTCGATCGAGACATGCAGCGCGACATTGCGTTCCAGGCCGCGGGCTGCGATTTCCGTTTCCAATGTCGCGCGATTGAGGTCGGA
Source organism: Hyphomicrobiales bacterium (assembly GCA_900468625.1). GTDB lineage: Bacteria > Pseudomonadota > Alphaproteobacteria > Rhizobiales > Rhizobiaceae > Rhizobium. The sequence continues at coordinate 270,536 of UBUL01000018.1, read as the reverse complement.
TTCCGCACCAATGATATCGAGATGCCATTCGGCATGGCGGGCTGCCAGCTCCTTCATGACGTCGAGCAGATGGTCTAGCCGTTTGTTGATCGAGAAACGGCCGATGGTTACGATGCGGCGGCGCGCTTCCAATGCGGCGCAATTGGAAAACTTGCCGACATCGGCACCATTTTCGATAAGGCGCACACGGCTGTCGGCAATCTGTGCAAAGAGCCGGGCATCGGACTGGCTGCAGCAAATGAGAGAGGCATAACCGAGCGCGGAAAGCCGCGTTGCCGTATTGAACCAGACCTTCTTGATGGCCGCATATTTCTGCGTGTGGAAGAAACCGCCATGTGTGGTGGCGACCATGGGACGCCCATGCAGGAGCTTGCCCCATGCCAGCGCGTCGAAGAAGAAATCGACCGCATGGACATGAACGAGGTCGGCATCGGCCAGATGGCGGAAGATCTTGGGCGCCAGCGGATAACGGCTGGAGCCGGACCAAGGAATGCGCACGATCTCGATGCCGTCGATGGTTTCGCGTTCCGCCAGTTCGCGGGCAGGATCGGAAAACAGGCTGTTGCAGGTGACGACGCGCGCGCGATAGCCGCGCGCGATCAGCTGACGACAGAGATTGGCAACGACGTCTTCCAGACCGCCCTTGTTCGGCAGGAACTGGCGCACGACATGCACGATCAGCGGCCCGGCCTGCTTGTTTGCCTGAGTATCCGCAACAGCCGATGTCATCGATCCACCCTCGACCCCTATGCCGCGCCGCGCGTCGGCAATCCGGCGCTGCAGTGCGCCGCCCATTGATCAGTCGGCAAAGCAGATCACCGACGCGGTTAAAAAGGGTTTAATGGCAGGTGGAAAGCAGAGCGGTTTCCGGCAAGAGGGTTAATGTGGGGCGTTAGGCGTCTTCTGAAAACAGCCCGAGCCACAATAGTACCGAACCGAAGTTCCCGCCTCTCAAAACGCTCGAAAGGTCAGCGTCGTTAGCGAGCGGACGATGCCGGGGATATTGGCGATGTGGTCATTGATGAACTTGCCGATATCCTGCTCTTCGGCAATGTAGACCTTCATCAGCAGGTCATAGTCGCCGCTGGTGGAATACAGTTCCGAAACCAGCTCCGTCTGGTAGATCGCATCAGCGACCTCGTAGGTCTTGCCGGGGGCGCATTGGAGCTGAACGAAAATGGGCTTCATGAGAATGTCCTGCTTCTGTCTGCCGACGCAATGGCGATCGGCTTTTTCTCTATCATGGTCGAAAGCGCCTTCGCCATGCAAGTTTTTCTCCAGAGCTGATGATTTTTCGGCATCATGCCATGTCCATCGGATGTCGCTGTTGTCGCTTCCGCAATTTCGAGCATGGCGCTAGATTGACGCGATTACCTCTCTCGATTGGACCGATTTCATGCTGAATGATCCGCGCTCCCATGGTCTCTGGGAAAAGACCGCTCCCCCACCGCCGGCAACGAAGCCGCTTTACGGGGATGTCCATGCCGATGTCGTAGTGGTCGGCGGCGGCTATACCGGTCTTTCGACGGCACTGCATCTGGCGGAAGCCGGCACGAATGTCGTGCTGCTGGAGGCCAACGAAATCGGCTTCGGCGGTGCCGGCCGCAATGTCGGCCTTATCAATGCCGGCATGTGGGTGATGCCCGACGATCTGCCGGGTGAGCTTGGTACCGTTCACGGCGAGCGCCTGCTCGAGCTGCTCGGCCATGGGCCGAAGCTGGTCATGGAGCTGATCGACAAGCACGGCATTGCCTGCGAGCTCGAGCGTAACGGCACGCTGCATTGCGCCGTCGGGGCAGAGGGATTGAAGGAAATCGAGGAGCGCGCCCGGCAATGGAGCAAGCGCGGAGCGCCAGTGACGGTGCTGGATGCACGGGAGACGGAGCGCCGGGTCGGCAGCTCGGCTTACGCGGGCGCACTGCTCGACATGCGCGCCGGTACGCTGCAGCCGCTTGCCTATGCACGCGGCCTTGCGCATGCCGTGGTGAAAGCCGCCGTCACCATTCATACCGGCAGCCGCGTGACGGCTACGGAAAGAAGCGGTGTGAAATGGGTGGTTTCGACCGAGGGCGGCAAGGTCAGCGCCGATTGGATCGTTGTGGCCACGGATGCCTACAGCACCGGCCCCTGGGAAAAGGTTCGGAACGAACAGGTGCACCTGCCTTATTTCAATTTCGCGACCGTGCCGCTCGGCGATAACCTCAGCAAATCCGTGCTGCCGGGGCGCGAGGGAGCTTGGGACACCAAGGAAGTGCTCTCGTCCTTCCGCATGGATCAGGCCGGCCGGCTCGTCTTCGGCAGTGTCGGCGCGCTGCGCAATACCGGTCTTGCCATTCACAAGAGCTGGGCGCGGCGGTCGATCAGAAAGCTCTTTCCGCAGCTTGGCGATATTCCGTTCGAATGCGAGTGGTATGGCAAGATCGGCATGACCGACAATGCCCTGCCGCGCTTCCACAAGCTCGCCCAGAATGTCGTCGGCTTCTCCGGCTATAACGGCCGCGGCATCGCGCCGGGCACCGTCTTCGGCAAGGTGCTGGCCGGCCATATCCTCGGGCAGATTTCCGAGGCCGATCTGCCGCTGCCGGTGACCGACATCGTCGAGCCGAGCTTCAGAGCGGCGAAGGAAATGTGGTACGAGGCAGGCGCCCAGGCCGCGCATTTCGTCGGCGCCAGAGTCTAGAGCGTGATGCCGAAAAGTGTAGGCGGTTTTCGGACGACATCACGCTCTACTTCTTTGATTCTAGAGCCGGATGATTTTAGGTCGACTCGACCTAAAATCTTCCGGCTCTAGGGCAAATCCGAGAACCAACATTACGGGAAGAGGAAACAAGATGACCGCGACATCAGATCTTGCCGCCGAGACCAAGGCGATACTGACGGAACTTGGCGTATCGGCCGATCGCTACATCGGCGGAACGCTTGCCGTCACCTCTCCGGTGACCGGGGCCGAAATCGGCCGGCTGAAGGAGCATTCGACTGATGAGGCCAGGGTTGCAATCGCAGCGGCGCACGAGGCGTTTCTGTCCTGGCGCAATGTGCCGGCGCCGAAGCGCGGCGAGCTGATCCGGTTGCTTGGCGAGGAGCTGCGCGCCGGCAAGGCCGCCCTTGGTCGTCTCGTGTCCGTCGAGGTCGGCAAGATCACTTCCGAAGGCCTTGGCGAAGTGCAAGAGATGATCGATATCTGCGACTTCGCCGTGGGGCTGTCGCGCCAGCTTTACGGTTTGACCATCGCCACCGAACGCTCGGAGCACCGGATGATGGAAAGCTGGCATCCGCTGGGTGCGATCGGCATCATCTCCGCCTTCAATTTCCCCGTTGCGGTCTGGTCGTGGAATGCGGCGCTTGCCATCGTCTGCGGCAATTCCACCATCTGGAAGCCGTCGGAAAAGACGCCGCTGACGGCGCTCGCCGTGCAGGCTCTGTTTGAAAAGGCACTGAAGCGCTATGTCGCCGAAGGCGGTGAGGCGCCGGCCAATCTTTCGACGCTTTTGATCGGCGGCCGCGATCTCGGCGAGCTTTTGGTCGATCATCCGCAGGTGCCGCTGGTCTCGGCGACCGGCTCGACGGCCATGGGCCGGGCGGTCGGCCCGCGTCTTGCTGGCCGTTTCGCCCGCGCGATCCTCGAGCTTGGCGGCAACAATGCCGCCATCGTCTGCCCGACGGCCGATCTCGACCTCACTTTGCGCGGCGTCGCCTTTTCCGCGATGGGCACGGCCGGCCAGCGCTGCACGACGCTGCGCCGTCTCTTCGTCCATGACAGCGTCTATGACCAGCTCGTGCCGCGCCTGCGGAAAGCCTATGGTTCGGTGACAATAGGCAATCCGCTTGAACCCGGAACCCTCGTCGGCCCGCTGATCGACAAGCAGGCTTTCGACCGCATGCAGGCAGCGCTTGCGGCTGCGAAGTCGGCCGGCGGCACAGTGACGGGCGGCGAGCGCGTCGAAAACGGCTCTGCCCATGCCTTCTATGTTCGCCCGGCTCTCGTCGAAATGCCGGAGCAGACCGGTCCGGTCGAGCAGGAAACCTTCGCGCCGATTCTCTACGTGATGAAATACAGCGATTTCGACAAAGCGCTGGCGCTGCACAACGCCGTGCCGCAGGGCCTGTCGTCTTCGATCTTCACCAACGACATGCGGGAAGCCGAAACCTTCGTTTCCGCGCGCGGGTCGGATTGTGGCATCGCTAACGTCAATCTCGGTCCTTCCGGCGCCGAGATCGGCGGCGCATTCGGCGGTGAGAAGGAAACGGGTGGTGGCCGCGAATCCGGCTCGGATGCCTGGAAGGCCTACATGCGCCGGGCGACCAATACCATCAATTACGGCCGTACCCTGCCATTGGCCCAGGGCGTCAAGTTCGACGTGGCATAGAGCGGCTCGGCGTTTACGGGATCACTGAGCCGTTCTATCCCGTTGATTTGACGCATTTCCAGAGAAAGTCAGGCGATGGCGGGCGTTGCCTGCTTCTCGTCGAGCCAGCCGCCGGTGAAGCCGGCGCGCTGCAGGCCGGTGCGAAGGATCGGCGATTGTCGCATCAGGTTCCAGATCATGCCGGTGCGGGCATTTTCGATCATCATGACCAGCAGGCCCTGATCAAGGGCGACCGAGCGATCGTCCACCCAGCCCTCGGGGCCTGGACCGTTGACGCTCGGATTGAAGCCGCCGGGGAAGCGGCCGTCGAGCAGCAGGTTGCGATAGGTCGAAAGCAGTGCCCGCGTGCCGTCGAGTGCTGCCTGACGGTCGAAAGGCAGGCAGGAGAGCGGACCCCAGGGTGCGATCGTGCCGTCGTCCGGTCCGAGCGGTGCGCCGCGTGCCGCATAGCCGAAAAGCTTCGGCGCATAGCGTAGGCTGTGTTTCGTGCCTGTGGGGTTCGGGCCGTCACAAGCCGAGAGGCCCCAGATGTTCTTGTCATAGCCGGCGAAATGGCTGGGATTGCGCTCCGCATAGTCACGCTGGACGGCAATTGCCGTCTGCGTATTGCGGAAGTAATCGGTATCCTTCTCGGCGACATGCTTGTCGCGAATGCCGCGAAAATCGATCCAGGCGTGCGAGAAGAGGTGGATGAACAGCGGCCCGGCATAGAGAAAGGGCGCGTCCTTGAACATCATCCACGTATAGGTCGAGGCAAAGGCGTCGTAGCTCGGCGGTGGGATGGGATGCGTAGGCGAGCCGAGCGCCAGCACGTAAAGAAAGATCGCCTCGTCGTAGCCCTGGTAGCGCCAGCGCAGGAAGCCGCTTGCCGGTTTCCAGCCCATGCTGATGGTCTGGCCCTTGTTCAGCGCCCAATGCCAATCGCAACGTTCGTAGAGGAGCTTCGCCTGCTTGCGGAGATCGCGTTCGACCTGGCTGTTCCCATTGAAATAGGCGGCTGCGGTCAGCACGCCGATGAGCAGCAGACCGGTGTCGATGGTCGAAAGCTCGCTATTCCAGGCGCGCTTGCCGGTCTCCATATAAAGGAAGTGGTAGTAGAAACCGCGATGGCCGGTGGCGCCGCGCTCGGTGCCCTGCTGGCTGTCAGCGAAGAAATCGAGGGCCGTGAGCACTCGCTTTGCCGCATCGGCGCGGCTGATCCATCCGCGCTCGACGGCGACCGGATAGCTTGACAGCGCAAAGCCCACGGCAGCGATGCTGCAATGGCTCGTCTTGATGGAAGTGTCCGCCACCAGCCCGTTTTCCGGGTTGGTGTAAAGCATGAAATAGTCGAAAGCCGAACGCTGCAATCGGTCGATCAGCGCGTCGTCGGTTTCGTTTACCTGCTGCAGCATCGTCTATCCGTCTCCTCGGCGCTCCCGGTCCCTGCTGAGCACAGCAGCCCCGATAGTTGCAAATCAAACATGATTAACAATGCCGTAATTTTGTGGAGGATTATTTAAGATCAAGTTTTATCCGCCATCGATCTTCAATTCTCATGATCGGCGATGTGGTTTGCTGCAGCTTTGGGACTTTCAGGGCAGGCCAATCATCCTTCTTGAATGTGCCAAATCGGCGGCGAAAGGTGATTCGCGCCGGCTTGGGATGCTATTCGAGCGCAGATTCCAGTCCTCGTTTCAGCCTTGTCAGGGTTCTGCCGAAAATCGTGTCGTCACCAAGGGCTCTGGCGAGCGTCAATGCGCCCTGGATGCCGACGACGGCTTCTTCGGCGAGTGCTTTTGCTTCCGAGCCGCGCAGCCCGGCTTTGATCAAGGCGCCGGCAAGCGCCTCGATCCAGCGATGAAAATAACCTCGGATGGTGCCGGAAAAGCGGTCGCGCGTTTCGTCCAGGGCGAAAGCGCCGATCAGGCAGATACGACGCCCTGAGCGGAAATAGCTGTCTGTCGTTTCCCACATGCGGGCAATGGCGGCGCGAGGTTCGTCCTCCTCGAGCGGCCTGAACATTTCGGTCACGAACCATGCGTCGATATTGGCCATGATCTCCGCCGCCATCTCTTCCTTGCCGCCGGGAAAGAAGTGATAGAGGCTGCCTTTGGATAGTTTCGTGCGGGCGGTGATCTCGCTCATCGATGCGCCTTCGTAGCCGAGCTCGCGAAAGACTTCGGCGACGAGGCCAATGGCATCGGACTTTTCGAAGACGCTGCGCACCATCTCAAAGGCCGAGTTCGGAGAGGCCGGGATGATCGTCCGGACGGCGGCCGAGCGGCCAATGGAATTTCCGGTCCTCTTCCTTGATTGGCATGTCGTTGATGGAGGCGAAACGGCGCTGCATCAGGCCATCGGCATCGAACTCCCAGTTCTCGTTGCCGTAGGAACGGAACCAGTGGCCGCTGTCGTCGCGCCATTCATAGGCAAAGCGCACGGCGATACGATTGCCGTCAAAGGCCCAGAGTTCCTTGATTAGCCGGTAATTCAGCTCTTTTGCCCATTTGCGCGTCAGGAATTCGACGATTTCCTCGCGGCCGCGCGGGAATTCGGCGCGGTTCCGCCATTGGCTGTCCTCCGTATAGACCTTGGAAATACGCTCCGGATCGCGGCTGTTCCATCCATCTTCCGCCAAGCGGACCTTGGCGACGGCGGTTTCGCGGGTGAAAGGCGGGACGAGAGGGGGTGTCATGATGTGTTCCTTCTAAACTGATTGGTATTTAATAGACCGATCGGTTTATAAGATCAAGCAATATCGTTTTGGTTCGACGTGACGGCTCAGCGTGCGAATTTCCTGGCGCCGGCAACGCAGCCGACGACGGCAATGGTTACGATCAGCATGGACCAGCTGACGCTTTCCTTGAGCAGAGCGGCGGCAAGTGCAAAGCCGAAGAAAGGCTGCAGGAATTGGAGCTGTCCAACGGCTGCTATGCCGCCCTGCGCGAGGCCGCGATACCAGAAGATGAAGCCGATCAGCATGCTGAAAAGCGAGACATAGGCGAGGCCGAGCCAGGCTGGGCGGCCGATGCCGTCGATCGTATGCGGCATGGTGGCGACGCAGAGCGCAATGGTGACGGGCAGGGACATGACCAGCGCCCAGCAGATGACTTGCCAGCCACCGAGCCGGCGAGAGAGCACCGCGCCTTCGGCATAGCCGAGGCCGCAGACGAGTACGGCTGCGAGCATCAGGAGATCGCCGGCCGGGGAAGCCGATACGCCCTGTGCCAAGGCATAGCCGCTGACGAGCGCGCTGCCGAGGGCGGAGAATATCCAAAAGGCCGGTCGCGGCCGCTCGCCGCCGCGCACTACGCCGAAGACGGCCGTTGCCAGCGGCAGCAGGCCGATGAAGACGATGGAGTGGGCCGAGGTGACATGCTTGAGCGCCAATGCGGTCAACAGCGGAAAGCCGACGACACAGCCGAGCGCGACGATTGCGAGCGAGGCGATGTCGCTGCGGGTCGGACGCTTTTCGCGAAAGGCGAGCAAAAGGCAGAGACCCAACAGGCCGGCGATCACGGCGCGGGCGACCGTCAGGAACAATGGGTCGAAATCCATGACGGCCACCCGCGTTGCCGGCAGCGAGCCGCTGAAGATCACCACTCCCGTCAGTCCGCAGATCCATCCCGTCGTCGTCTTGTCCATTGCGCATGCTCCTTCTGATCTTCGCGGGTATCGGCGAGTCTGTCTGGTCAAGCCAGAGACGGTGCAGTACAATTCATAAGAACTGTTATGGTATGAGGTGCAGTACGGATGGCTGATCTTTCAGCGGCAAATGCAGGCGGCGGAGGCACGCGCATCGAAGGGGTCATGGCGGCGATTTCCGATCGCATCGCCACCCGCAGCCTGATGCCGGGCGCGAGACTTCCCTCCGTGCGCAGCTTCGCAAAGACGATGCAGGTCTCGGTTTCGACTGTGGTAGAGGCTTATGAGCGGCTTGCCGCCGAGGGTACGATCCGCTCGCGGCCGGGAGCCGGATTTTATGTCTGCGGCCCGCTGCCGCCGCTTTCGCTGTCCGAGGCCGGCGCAAGGTCGGACCGCAACGTCGATCCGCTGTGGATTTCACGGCAATCGCTCGAGGTGGGAGACGATGTCCTGAAGCCCGGCTGCGGCTGGCTTCCGCCATCCTGGCTGCCGCAATCGGCGCTGCGCAGGGCGATGCGGACGCTGGCAAGAGGCGATACGGGAGCGCTCGCCAATTACGGAACGCCGCTCGGCCTGCCGCCGTTGCGGCAGCTTCTCGCCAGGCGCCTCGGCGAGCACGGCATCACGGTGCCTCCGGACCAGATCATGTTGACAGAGTCCGGCACGCAGGCGATCGACCTTCTCTGCCGTTTCCTGCTCGAGCCCGGTGATACGGTGCTGGTGGACGACCCCTGCTATTTCAATTTCCATGCGCTCTTGCGGGCGCATCGTGCCCATGTCGTCTCCGTGCCCTTCACGCCCACTGGACCGGACGCCGAGCTGTTCGGCCAGGCTCTCGAACGGCATAAGCCGCGGCTTTACATCACCAATTCGGCCATACACAATCCGACGGGGGCTGCGCTCTCGCCCGTCACGGCGCATCGGCTGCTGAAGCTTGCGGATGCCGCCGGGCTCATCATCATCGAGGATGATATCTTCGCCGATTTCGAGCAGGTTCCGGCGCCGCGCCTTGCCGCCTATGACGGGCTTGACCGGGTCATCCATATCGGCAGCTTTTCGAAGACGCTCTCGGCCTCGGTGCGCTGCGGCTTTATTGCAGCGAGGCAGGACTGGATCGACGGACTTGTCGATCTCAAGGTCGCCAGCAGCTTCAGCTGCGGGCAATTGTCGGCCGAACTCGTCTATCTCTCACTAAAGGATGGCAGTTATCGCAAGCATGTCGAAACCCTGCGGGCAAGGCTGGCCAAGGCGATGGCGGAGGTGTCGGCCCGTCTTGAGGCGATCGGCATCGTGCCTTGGCTGAAGCCCCAGGCCGGAATGTTTCTCTGGTGCAGGCTGCCGGAAGGGCTCGACGCCGCCGATATGGCCCGCGCCTGCCTCGCGGAAGGGATCGTCCTTGCACCAGGCAATGTTTTCAGCCTGTCGGAAACGGCCGGCCGCTTCATGCGGTTCAACGTTGCGCAATCGGCCGATCCCCGGATCTTCGGCGTGCTGGAAGCGTCCATGCGAAGGCTGAGGGCGGCGGCGCAGAAGGATGCCGTTGCGCCCGGCCTTACGGCATCCTGAAGGTTGAGCGGCGACGCGAGCATTTCCGGCGCCCCGGCGTCCGCGGGTGGCGGTCGTTCTTGCTACCGGCTCGACTTTCTCTATTTGGCGAAGAGGCTGTTGATGTCGGCGAAGGCCTTCATCTCGATGGCATTGCCGCTCGGGTCCTTGAAGAACATGGTCGCCTGTTCTCCCGGTTCTCCCCGGAAGCGAATATAGGGCTTGATGACAAATTCCATATTGGCTTTCGTCAGCTTCTCGGCGGCCGCCTCCCATTCTTCCATCGACAGCACGACGCCGAAATGGCGCACTGGAACGCCGTGGCCATCGACGGCATTCGCAGCCACCTCGTTCGTTTCGCTCGGGGCTAGATGGGCTACGATCTGATGACCGTAGAAGTTGAAATCGATCCAGTCCGGCGAACTGCGGCCTTCCGGGCAACCAAGAAGGCCACCGTAGAAAGTTCTCGCCGCAGCGAGATCGTTGACGGGAAATGCAAGGTGGAAGGGGTGAAGCGGTGCTGCGCTCATGATCGTCTCCAGAGATGCAAATTCGATGCAGCAACAAATAAGCTACATTTTTTCCTATGAAAAACTGTATATTCTGAGGTTGAGATATGGGAAAAGTTATGAATCATGATAGCTGAACTTCGAACACTCGTCGCCGTAGCCCGTTTCGGAACGTTTGCCGCTGCGGGAGATCGGATCGGCCTGACGCAGGCTGCGGTCAGCGGACAGATGAAGCGGCTCGAGGAAAGGCTTGGTATCAAATTGTTCGAGCGAACGGGCCGCTCCGCGACGCTGAATGCCGCGGGACTGAGAACGCTCGATCGTGCCAAGAGCATCATTGCGATGTTCGAGCACATCGCCGATCCGGTCGATGAGGCTTCGGGCGGCGAGCTGCGTATCGGCGCCATTGCCTCGGTTCAATCGGCGATGCTTGCGCGCGCGCTCGTGCCCTTCCGGCAGCGGTTCGCAAATTATCACCTGCACATCGTTCCGGGCGTCTCGCTGCACCTGCTCGACCAGATCGATGCCGGCGAACTCGATCTTGCCGTGCTGATCGAGCCTCCCTTCGGCCTGCCCAAGAATCTGATCTGGCGCCCTCTGGTGCGCGAGCCTTACGTGCTTGCGGTTCCCGAGCAACTGGAGGGTGACGATTGGCGGGCCTTGCTGCGCGAGCAGCCCTTCATCCGCTACGATCGCAGTTCGTTCGGAGGGCGCCAGGTCGATCGCTTCCTGCGGTCGCATTCGATCGTTCCGCGTGAATCAATGGAGGTCGACGATATAGCGGGGATGGCGGCACTGGTCGGACGCGGGCTTGGGGTGGCGCTTCTCCCGATCGTCGAGGGCAGCCCGCCGCCGGTTGCGCCGGTCCGCCTGGTGGCCCTTGACGAGCCGGCCTTCTATCGAGAGATCGGGATATTGCAGCCGCAGGAGAGCACTCCGGCTGCAATCTGTCTTGCGGAATGTCTGTTGGAGGCGCAGCAATGAGGCCCTGTTTCGGATAAAGCCATGCCTCCCGATCGGCAGTGAGGGATGGGCACGCGTCTGCTAAGCTCTTGCCAGGCGGAAATGATCCCGTCATAGCTTTGCCACATGGCCGCGCCAATTGCGGCTCACATCGACTATGAAATATTCGGCTAAGTGAGGTCGATCGTGCGCGTTCTGCTTGTTGAAGACGACAATATCCTCGGGTCATCGCTCAAGAAGGCCCTGGAAAAGCACGCCTACGGCGTCGACTGGATGCGCGACGGCGCGTCCGGACTGGAGGCTGCGGAACATTCGCATTTCGCGGCGATCGTTCTCGACATCAACCTGCCGCAGCTCAGCGGCATGGAGGTTTTGCGGCGCATCCGGCAGCGGGGCAATTCGGTGCCGGTATTGCTGCTGACGGCGCTCGATTCCATCCGCCAGAAAGTCGAGGGGCTGGACGAGGGGGCTGACGACTATCTGGTCAAGCCGTTCGACCTCGACGAATTGCTGGCGCGGCTGCGTGCCCTCATCCGCCGTCGCGACGGCCGAACGGAAAGCGTCATCCGCTGCGGCGACGTGGAGGTCGATCCGTCGGCCATGGTCGCGCGCAAGGGAAGCGTGCAGGTGCACACCACGGCGAAAGAATTCCATCTGCTGAAGCTTCTCATGGAGCGCAGCGGCCGCTATGTGACCAAGAACGATATCGAATACGCCCTTTACGACGCCGAAAATACCGTGGAAAGCAACACGATCGAAGTGACGATCTACAATCTGCGCAAGAAGCTCGGGACCGATTTCATCAAGTCCATCCGTGGCGTCGGCTATATGATCGAGCGATGAACAACTCCACGCTTACCCGCAAACTGTTTCTCCGTATCGCGCCGGTCGTCGTGGTGACGATCGTCGTGATCGCGGCTTTCGCCTTCAACAGCGCGACGCGGGAAATCAACAATATCTACGACGCCCAGCTCATCGACGATGCCAACGTGATCTGGAGCCTGCTGCGCCACCCCCTGGAAAAAAAGGCGCCGGACCGCGGGGCGAAGCAGATCGACGATATCGACTTCAACATGGACAATCAGCTGGCCTTCAATGAAGACGCGGATGATTATGCCGATGCGCACATGTTTCGCGCCTGGGTCGATGGCAATATCCGCTTCTACAGCAGCACGGCCTTCCTGTCCGACGTGCCGCAGCAGAAGGTAGGGTTCACCACGCTGACCTACGGCGGAGACGAGTGGCGCATCTATTCGCTGCCGATTCCGAAGTCGACCATCGTCATAGAACTCGGCGAAAAGATCGCACTGCGCGAAACGCTGGTTTCCAATATTCTCCTCAATCTGTTCTTTCCGCTGCTGGTGCTGGTGCCGGTCATCGGCTTTCTGATCTGGCTCGGCATCAACAGCGGTCTGCGTACGATTCATGGGCTGGTGCGGCAGATCCGCACGCGATCGCCCGACGATCTCTCCGCCATCCCCGTCGAGGACCTGCCGCGCGATCTTCTGCCGCTCGGCCGGTCGATCAACCAGCTGTTGGAAAAACTCGGCCAGTCGCTGACGCTCGAACGGCGCTTCTCCGATCTTGCCGCGCATCAGCTGCGTACGCCGCAGGCAAGCATGAAACTTCTGCTGCGAATGCTCGAAAACAGCGACAACGATCAGGAGCGGCAGGCGATTATTTCCGATCTCGTCGCCAGCAACAACCGCACCATCCATCTGATCGAGCAATTGCTGCGGCTCGCCAGAGTGAGCCATCATCCGCTCAGCCCGAAATCGGTCACGCTGTATCACTGGGTGGCGTCGGTGATCGCCGAGTTCGGCAATATCATCACCAGCCGCGAGCTGGACGTGGTGCTGGACGGCGATGAGACGGTCGAGGTCAAGACCGACGAGTCGCTGCTGCGCATGATGGTCACCAATCTGCTCGACAACGCGATCAAGTATACGCCGGTCGGGGGAGAGATCAGAATTTCGATCTCATCGGAGGATGAATATGGCCGCATTTCGATCAGCGACAGCGGCCCGGGCATCCCTCCTCACGAAAGGGAAGCGGTGTTCCAGCGGTTCTATCGCCTCAATACGCTGCACAAGGAAGGGGCCGGCCTCGGTCTCGCGATAGTTGCAGATACGGCAGACCGGCTTTCGGCAACGGTGGAGCTTTCTTCGTCGCGTTCGGGGAACGGCCTTCAGGTCGATCTGAGATTGCCGTTGAGCTAAAAATCAGCGTCCCAGCGTTTTTCATTTTCACATCATTTTCCGCTCATACCCGGCTCATCCGAGGTTGTTAGACGCAACTTAGAATAAGGCGAAAGGGTATCACATGCAGGTGTTTTGCGATTTTGATGGAACCATCTCCATCGAAGACGCGACGGATATGGTTTTATCTCGTTTCGCCGGTTCAGAGTGGGAAGACATCGAACAGCTGTGGAAGCAGGGGCAGATCGGCTCCGGCGAATGCATGCGCCGGCAGATCTCCCTCATTCAAGCAAGCAGGGCCGAACTCGATCGGTTTCTCGATACGGTATCGATCGATCCAGGCTTCGAAGGCTTCCTGTCCTATTGCCGCAGCGGCGAATTGCCTGTCACCGTCGTCAGCGACGGCGTGGACTATTTCATCCGCCGCATTCTGGCGCGTCATGGCATCGACAGCCTGCCGATCATCGCCAATGTGCTCACCTGCAGCGTTTCCCAGGGCCGCGAGTCCTATTCGCTGTTCCCGCCATTCACGGCAACCGGCTGCGTGTCCGGTGCCGGCGTCTGCAAGTGCCGCGTTGTCGATAGCAATGACCTGCAGGTCTACATCGGCGACGGGCGAAGCGACTTCTGCGTTTCCGACAAGGTCGACCTCGTTTTCGCCAAGGCCAAGCTTGTCGATTACTGCGAGGAAAACGGCATTCCCTATGTCGGTTTCGAAGACTTTTCCGATCTGCTTCCAAAGATGGAAGCCGTTCTCCCGAGCGTCGAGCGACGCTCCCGTACGCTGCCGCAATTCAAGACAGCGTGATATAGACCAAGAGGCATTGAATGAAAACGAATGTAGCTGAAGCCTTCAGCGGCGAGACCGAAACGTCCGTCCGCTCCGAAGAAGAATTGCGCGCTCTTGAGGAGGCCTACTGCTCCCATGGCGATACGGTCCACTATACGGACAAGCCGAAGTTCTTCGAGGGATGCGAAGGCTCCTTCGTCTACGATCGCACCGGCACGCCGTTCCTCGATCTGCAGATGTGGTACTCCGCCGTCAATTTCGGCTATCGCAATGAGCGCCTGAACGCGGCCGCCCATCGCCAGCTCGATCAGCTGCCGCAGGTCGCATCGCAGTATCTGCACCGCGAGAAGGTCGAGCTTGCAGCCATGATCGCGCAGGATGCCGAGCGCAAGTTCGGTCGCAAGGGCCGCGTTCACTTCAACGTCGGCGGTTCGCAGGCCGTCGAGGATTCGCTGAAGCTCGTGCGCAACTACACCGGCGGCAAGAGCCTGATGTTCGCCTTCGAAGGCGGTTATCACGGGCGCACGCTCGGCGCTTCGGCGATCACCTCGAGCTATCGCTACCGCCGCCGCTACGGCCACTTCGGCGATCGCGCGCAGTTCGTCGAATTCCCTTATTACTTCCGCGGCCCGAAGGGCATGTCGAAGGAAGAATACGGACATTATTGCGTCCAGAAATTCGCCCGCCTGTTCGAGAGCGAATATAACGGCGTCTGGGACCCGAAGGCCGGCAAGTCCGAATATGCCGCCTTCTACGTCGAGCCGATCCAGGGCACCGGCGGCTATGTCATCCCGCCGATGAACTTCTTCGTCGAACTGAAGAAGGTCCTGGACGATCACGGCATCCTGCTCGTCGTCGACGAAATCCAGATGGGCGTCTACCGTACCGGCAAGCTCTGGTCGATCGAGCATTTCGGCGTTTCGCCGGATGCGCTGATCTTCGGCAAGGCGATTACCAACGGTCTCAACCCGCTTTCCGGCGTCTGGGCTCGCGAAGAGATGATCAACCCGACGATCTTCCCGCCCGGCTCCACGCATTCGACCTTCGCCAGCAACCCGATGGGAACCGCCGTCGCGCTCGAAACGATGAAGATGCTGGAAGAGCATGATTTCGGCGCCGCGATCATGGAAAAGGGCGCGCATTTCCTCGACGGGCTCAAGCAGCTGCAGAAGCGCCACGCCATCGTCGGCGAAGTCGACGGTCTCGGCCTCGCCCTGCGCATGGAAATCTGCAAGGACGACAGCTACACGCCGGACAAGGCGACGATGGACTGGATGTGCGACGAAGGCATGAAGGGCGACCTTCAGGTCGGCTCGAAGACCTACGGCCTCGTGCTCGACGTCGGCGGCTACCACAAGAACGTCATCACTTTCGCACCCAACCTGCTCATCACCCGCGAAGAGATCGATCTCGCGCTTGAGCTGCTCGACCAGCTTCTGACGCGCGCTGCCCGGAGATAAGACAGTGCAACTCCTGCTTCTTCATCTCGATGATGCGCTGGAGTTGCAGCCCGACTTCGTGCGCGCCTGCACATTCGCCGGCGCGCACCAGTATTTCGGCAAGAGTGCAGGGCAGCAGGTTCGATTGTGGGGCAAGCAGAGTGCCCTTGACGAGCTCGGCCGAGAGATCGTCAAGAACAGGCCTGCGACCGGCAAGGACCCGCAACTGTGTTTCATGGGATCGGGCGATTTCCACCACATCACGGCATTATTGCTTGACGGCGTGCTGGAGCGGCAGCCCGGCGCCGCCACGTTGATCCACTTCGACAATCATCCGGACTGGGTCAAGTTCGACGGCGGCATGCATTGCGGCTCGTGGGTCAACAGCGCCCTTGCGAACCCCAACATCCACAAGGTCATCACCATCGGGGTCTGCAGCAATGATCTCCGCAGTCCCGAACGCAAGGGTGCGAACCTGCACTGGCTCGGCGAGGGCAAGCTGGAACTCTATCCCTATGAACACGCGCCGAGCCGCGTGCTGGCCGAATACGGCAATGGCGCCAGCTATCGGCAGGAAAAGGGTGCGCTGCATTGGAAGTCCATCGCCGAGATCGGCGAGGAAAATTTCATCGACCGCATGCTCAGCCGCATTCGCACCGAAGCGGTCTATGTGACCATCGACAAGGATGTGCTCGCCGCCGACGATGCGGTCACCAACTGGGATCAGGGCCGCATGCGGCTGCCCTATCTCCTTGCTCTGCTCAGCGAAATCGGCAGCCGTCACCGCATCATCGGTGCAGATGTCATCGGGGATTATTCGACCCCGAGCTATGCTGGCAGCCTTCGGACACAATTTCTGAAGCGCGCGGAGATCTTCATCGATCAGCCGCGTATGCGACAGGGTGCCGAAACGATGAGAAATATCAACAGCGCGGCCAATCATGCCCTGCTGGAGGTGCTGGCGGAGTATATGGAATGACAGGCAGCCTGACACTTCCCATGCTTGGGCTCATTTTGTTCTGCGTACTCGCGGAGACCGCCCGCGAGGTCTGCTTCAAGCAATCGGCCAGCTCAAACGCACCCCTTTCGGCGCTGGCACAACCGGTCACCTGGCTCGGCATTCTGCTCTGGGCCGTGGAGCTTTTCGCATGGACTGCCGTTCTCGAGCACGTCCCGCTGACCATCGCCTTCCCGCTGATGGCGCTGAGCTATGTCGTCATCGTGCTCGCCGGCGCCGTCATCTTCAAGGAAAACATCAACCTGCGCCACGCGACGGGCGTATTTCTCGTCACCGCCGGTGTGGTTTGCGTGGGAGTTACAGGACTATGAAAATCTTCGCGCACACCCGATGGGATCTGGCACCGGTTTTGGCTGCCATTGCCCATCTTGCTTTCGACGTCTATCTGATCGTCGGTTTCGAAAGCCGTCCGCTTTGGCTCTCGGCCGTTCTCGGCTGCCTCTATGCCGTGTCGATCTCCTGGAACATCAACAGCATATCGCACAACTTCATCCATACGCCCTATTTCAAGCCGCGCTGGATGAACTATGGCTTCAGCCTCCTGGAGTCGGTCGCGATCGGCTTCTCACAGACCTATTATCACTGGGTGCACATGCGCCATCACTCCGGCAACAGCGACCGGCCGAACGAAAAGGGCGAGACCATCGATATGCTGTCGATCTATCGCTACGGTCGCGACGGCCAGCCGGAAAACGTCTGGTCCTATACGTTTTTGAGCTTCTTCCGCGACAGCCTCGGCGACATCCACAAGGCGATTGCCCGCAATCGTCCTTTCGATGCTGCCTGGGGACGATTCGAACTCTATTTCTTCCTCGGCCTTGCGGCGCTTGCGCTGGTCTATGACTGGAAGGCCGTGCTGTTCTTGGTACCGTTCTACTATATCGGCAATTGCCTGTCGTCGCTGAACGGCTATTACGAGCATCTGAACGGTGATCCGGACGAGCCGATCGCCTGGGGCGTTTCCAGCCACAAGTCTTTCTACAACTGGCTCTGGTTCGGCAACGGCTATCATGCCGAGCACCATTATCGTCCGCGGACCCACTGGACGAAGCTGCAGGCGCTGCACGAGCAGATCAAGGAAGAGCAGGAAAAGAACGGCACGCATGTGATCAGCACCTGCCATGCGCTTGGCTTCATGGCCAAGGAAAACAGGCCGTCGGAGTTGTCTCATGAAGCATGACGGATTGAGCTTCTTCATGGAGGGCTCAAATGGCAGAGGCGTCCTTCTGGTCCACGGCCTGACGGGCGCGCCTGCCGAAATGAGGCTGGTGGCACGGCATCTCAATCGCAAGGGCTACAGCATATACGCGCCATTGCTGGCTGGCCATGGCGTCGATGCGAAAACGCTGCGCCAGACCCGCTGGGAAGATTGGCTCGCCTCTGTCGTCGAAGCGTCGGAGCTGCTGGCGTCGAGGACGCAGGAAGTCTTTGCCGCCGGTATCTGCGTCGGCGGCAAGCTGGCCATGCTGGCGGCCGAACGGCAGAAGAAGATCGGGGCCGTGGCGATCTATTCGCCGTGCTTCAGCTATGACGGCTGGGACGTCCCTTTCTATTATCCATTGCTGGCATCCCAGATCGGCTGGCTGTCGCGCATCCCTTTCCTCGATCGGCTGAGCTTCAGCGAGACCACGTCGCTCGGCATCAAGGACGAGCGCATGCGCCGGCTGATCGAAGGCATGGCGAGCGAGGGAGTTCTGGAAAAATTCCCCGGCAAGGGTCTGGTCGAGATGCACCGCCTGGGCAAGACCCTCAAGGGCATGCTGCCGCAAATGCGGACGCCGACGCTGATCCTGCATGCCGAGGACGACGATCTCGCCAATCCGAAACATGCCCGCTATATTTCCGAGCATATCGGCGGCCCGCACGAGCTGAAATGGATCACCGACAGCTATCACATGATCCATGTCGATCGGCAGCACCGCCAGGTGGCTGATTTCACGGCGGATTTCTTCGAGGCGCGTCATGTCGCAGCCGCTGCTTAAAGCGCCACCGCAAGTCGCCGGCAAGCCGGTGGCCGAGGTTCATTACAGCATCCGCGCCATCGGCCGCGATGCGTGGAATGCATGCTTTTCGGGCGAGGTGGAGGACTTTGATTGCTTGCTTGCGATCGAGGAAGCCGGCCTTGAAGGGTTCGAATGGCGCTATGTCACTGTTACGGAAGGCGGGCGTGTGAGCGCCGCCGTACCGGCCTTTCTCTGCCTCTACGCTCTCGATACGACGCTGGACGAGGGATTCCTGCGCCGGTCCGTGCGCAATGTGCAACGCCGTTTTCCGGGTTTTTTGAAACTGCGGCTTGCGTGTCTGGGATCGCCCTGCACCGAGACCGGCGCGATCGGCTTCCATCCCGATGTATCGGGCGAGCACCGCAGCCTCCTGCTGGCGGAGATCCTGTCCTTCTTCGAGCAGGTGGCGGCGACGGAGCGTTGCGCGCTGGTCGGCCTTAAGGATATTCCGGAACCGGCTTCGGTGGAATTCGGCGAGGTGTTTGCCGCCCGCGGCTATGCCGCGATCGGCGGCCTTCCGACTGCGTGGCTCGACATCGATTTCAAGACCATCGATGAATATATCGCCAGGCTTTCCGCCGGCACCCGCAAAGACATGCGCCGCAAGATGAAATCCTTCGAGCAGGTCAGGGTAGAGATCCGGACGGATTTCGGCGAGTTTCTGCCCCAAGTCATGGCGCTCTACCACGACACGCGTAACCGCAGCGAATTTCAGTTCGAGGAACTGACGCCCGCTTACTTCCAAGGCATTCTGGGCCACATGCCCGGCCGCTCCTTCTGCGCGTTCTATTTCGTCGAGGAGAAGCTGCTTGCCGCCAATCTGATCTTGCATGACGAGCGCGTAGCCATCGACAAGTTTTTCTGTATGGATGGGGAAAAGGGCCGCCCTTATAACCTTTACTTCCTCAGTTGGTTCACCAATCTGCGCTATTGCCTGGAGAACGGCCTCAGCCGTTATCAGAGCGGTCAGGCCTATTATGAAAACAAGGTGCGCCTCGGCAGCAAGCTGACCGCCAATGCGATGTATTTCCGTCATCGCAACCCTTTGCTTCAAAGATTGCTGCGGCTGGTATCGCCGCTGTTCTCGACAGACGAGGCGGACGCGTAATGCCCATTCGTTTTTTTTGGCTCGCCGTGCCGCTGCTGAGCGCCCTGTACCAATTCCTCATCAAGCTCGGTGCCGGGCAATTGCATGAAGGAGGTACGCAGGCATGGCTGGGGCAGGCTCTCTCCTCCCACTGGATATTGGCAGCCATGGCCGTCGAGGTAGTCGGTTTCTTCATCTGGATGAACGTGCTTGCCGAGCTCGATCTCAGTCGCGCCTTTCCGCTCACGGGAGTGAGCTATGTACTGATCATCGCGACGGGCTGGTTCGTCTTCGGCGAGCCGGTCGTCGCCCTGCAGATGATCGGCAGCGGCTTCATCCTGACGGGTGTCTGGCTGATCGCGGGCGCCGGCGTCGAGACGAAGGAGCACCCTGAGGAATTGGACCCAAAGCACCAGGAACTGCGTACGGGTACCGGCAAGAATAGGTGATGTCCAACATGCAAGCTGACAACCGCCCCAAAGGCAAAGCCACCGCCGTTTTCTCCAGCCTGACGGACTGGTGTGTGAAACGCGCTCTGTCGTCCATCGTCACCCGGGGCGCGCTGACCGTGACGACGGCAAGCGGCCGCGTCTTGACGTTCGGCGACCGCACCGGCGAGCCGGTCCACGTCCGCTTCACCGATGACCGCGCCGAATGGGCGCTCCTCATCGATGCCGATAAGCGGCTTGGCGAACTCTTCATGGACGGCCGCTTCATCGTCGAGCGCGGCACGCTCTACGATTTCGTGGCGATGATGCTGCGCGAGGGGCAGAACAGTACCCATCCGCTTATCGCCCGCATCATCGATCAGGCCCGAACCAAGCTGCGGATTTTCCGCCATCGCAATCTGCCGGGGCGCTCGAAGGCAAACGTCGCCCATCACTACGATCTCGATGGCCGGCTCTATGAGCTCTTCCTCGATCCGGACCGGCAATATTCCTGCGCCTATTTCGAGCACGCCGGCCAGTCGCTTGACGATGCGCAGCTTGCCAAGAAGCGGCATCTTGCCGCCAAGCTCCTGATCGAGCCGAACAACAGCATTCTCGATATCGGCTGCGGCTGGGGCGGCCTGGCGCTGCATATGGCGGAACAGGCGCCGGGTGGCTACGTGCTCGGCGTCACCCTTTCCGAGGAGCAGCACGAATACGCTTCGAAGCGTGTCGCGGACAAGGTCGGCGGGACGCCGGCCGAAGTTCAGTTCGCGCTGAGGGACTATCGCAGCCTGACCGGCCGTTTCGACAGGATCGTCTCCGTCGGGATGTTCGAGCATGTAGGATTGGCGTCCTACCGCACCTTCTTCCGCAAATGTGCGGAACTGCTCGAGGATGACGGCGTCATGGTGCTCCACACCATCGGCTGTTCCGCGACCCCAGGCTTTACGACGCCGTGGCTCGACAAATACATCTTCCCCGGCGGCTATATTCCGGCACTTTCGGAAATCGTGCCCGAGATCGAGGCGGCAGGGCTCGCAATCACCGATATCGAGGTGCTGCGGCTGCATTATGCCAAGACACTCGAGGCGTGGCGGGAGCGTTTCATGGCGCGCTGGGACGATGCCGCAAAGCTTTATGACGAGCGCTTCTGCCGGATGTGGGAATATTATCTTTCGACGGCGGAGGCCGCCTTCCGTTACGAGGATCTTGTCGTCTTCCAGATCCAGATAGCCAAGCGAAACGACATCATTCCGCTGACGCGCAATTACATCGCCGAAAATGAAGCGCGCAGCGCCTCAAAAATTGACGTTGAAGCTCCGGTTCAGCGTAAAGCCGATGATGTTCTGGTTGGGTGAGCCGAACTTCGCCGTAATCGGGCTGTCGGCTGCATCGCCCACCAGGCGGTTATACTTGCCATAGACCTGCACGCTCCACTCCGGCGAGATCGTGTAGGTCGCGGCGACAGTAAAGCCGACGGATTTCACGCCGGCGCCCGCGTCGAAGGCGCTGACACGGCCGTTTCTTGCCGCCTGGGCCGGCGAGATGCCGAAATTGCTGCGCATATAGGTGGAGTTTGCCATCGACAGGCGGGGGCCGGCCGAGAGCAGCCATTTGTCGCCGACGGGCTGGAACCAGTCGAGTGCGAAATCGCCGACCAGACCATCGCCACCCCACAGCGATTGGCGTAGCTCCGTGCGGAGCCGCAGCTTGTTTTCCATCAGCCAATATTGGGCGAAGCCACCCGCATCGAAGTTCCAGCGCACCCTGCGCTGGCTTTGCAGATGCAGATTGTTAAGGTCCAGGCGATCGTCTCTCAACCCTACCACAGGACCGATTTCGACGCCGCCGAGATCGAAAAGCTGAAAGTTGAAATTGTCGTCCGGAGCACTGTATTCGGGCACCTCGCCCAAACGATGGATGTCGAAGGAGGGAAGGGCGCCGAAGGTATAATGCTTTGAGCCTTCATAGCTTGGGCCGTACTCCACGGTCGCGCCAAGCGTGACAACCCAGGTATTGGACGGGGATTTTGCAGCGTTCTCGGCTTTGGACGACACGGGAAACGCGCAAGTCACGAATGCCGTCAGAAAACCCGTCCCGGCAAAGGCCAACAGCCGGGTGGAAAAAGATGTCCCAACACTTAACACTCTGATAACACCCGCTCCCAGATCGCCCCTGCGGTACAACTAGAGCCGGATGATTTTAGGTCGAAACGACCGAGAATCCGAAACCGCTCCAGAATCAAAAAGTAGAGTATGACGTCGTACGAAAACCGCTCACACTTTTCGACATCATGCTCTAACACAGCTCAAGCTTTCGAAAATAGCAAAAACTTTAGAGCAATCATCGCGCATGACCGGCGGCGTGATCGCTTTGCAACGCTTGTGGGCGATGGGGCATGGTATTCCTCCGGCCCTGTCAGCCGAAGCGAGTTTCTCATATTGGAGCAGACCCCCGATTTTCTTCATCCGGCTACCGCCACGATTGCAAAGAGAAGGGGTAACGATAGTGATGTAACATTTCACGAACCTGAAACGTTGCGGCGCCAAATGCAGTGCAATGATTTTTCCCCGCTATTGGCACCTGTTCGTTTCGTTCCTAGATGGAAATCGATCCGATTTCGGCGGCGTCGGAGTGCCGCCGCGATCATCGGCGATCGTCGTGGGCGCGGCTCGGCACATCAGGGCCCCGGAGTCGTGCGTGGCCGCATCCCGGAAGCGAAGGTTTCAGCATGAAGACGCGACAGGCAGGTTTGAGCGCATGAAGGATCGGCCACTCGGCAAATCGGGCATACCTGGATGGCTCGACCGTTACGAGCCTCTGATGCTCGTGATGTTCGCAGCCCTCTCGGGAGGAATTCTGCTGTTCGTCTATCTGACCAGCGAGGTTCTCGAAGGCAGCACGAAAAGGTTCGACGAGGCGATATTGCTTGCGCTGCGCCAGCCTAGCGATCTCTCCGTTCCTATCGGGCCGGGATGGCTGACCCATGCCGTCAGGGACATCACAAGTCTCGGCGGGACGACCGTGCTGGCGCTGATGACGGCTCTGGTGACGATTTATCTGCTGCTCGACCGGAAGCGCGCCATTGCGCTCTTCGTCCTTGCCTCGGTGCTCGGTGGCTGGGCACTGAGCGCGGCCTTGAAGGTCGGCGTCGCGCGGCCGCGGCCGGATATCGTGCCGCATTTGGTCGAGGTTCACGATCCGAGCTTTCCGAGCGGCCATGCAATGGTGTCGGCCGTGACCTATCTGACACTCGCGGCGCTGATCTCCGGCACCCGGCCCCATCGGTCGACGCGCGTCTTCACCGTCGCGGCCGGCATCCTGCTGACATTGATGATCGGCGCGAGCCGGGTCTATCTGGGCGTGCATTATCCGACCGACGTTCTCGGCGGCTGGTGCGCCGGTGCGAGCTGGGCGCTCGCCTGCTGGATCATCGCCCGGCGCTATATATCGCCTGCTGCAAGCAGCAAGAGATCTGCCGAAGATGACGGCCCGCCTTTCAAGTGAGGGAAGATGTCCTTTGCGGGATCAGCACTGGACTTCCAGCCGCGTGGCGACCAGCAGTGAGTAGTCCGTACCCTTCGGATCGCTGAAGAACATGCTCGTCAGCGCGGCTTGGTTTTCCGCCATGACTTCCTTGGGATTGGGCCTGATCACCTTGCGCTTGCAGCGGCCGAAGGTTGATCCCGATGTGCTGAGGTCGTTGTCTGTGGCGAAATCGACCGCCGTATACAGCGTCTTGTCGTAGATCCCGAAGATCGTGGTTCCCTTGAGGAAGGTCTTCTGCTCCGGCTTCAGCGAAAAGGTCAGCGTCAGCGAGCCGTCCTTGTAGTCGGCCTCAATCGCATCCGGCTTGGCCATCGGCACCGCTTTGCCGTTGCTGGTGACGTTCGTATAGTAACCATACTGCGCCAGCGAATCCCGAACCGTCTTTCCCACGGCCTTGAGCTCGCTTGGAGTCAGCGACTGGTTGTTGCCCTTGCCGTAATCCATGAGGACGGAGGAGGTGAACACCTCGTCGAAGCTCCAGACATTGCGCAGCTCGCCGATGGAGCCGTCGGGCGCCGCCACGACCTCGAATTTGGCGTCGATGAAGATATGCGGATGGGCAAATGCGGGAATGGGCAGAAGCGACAGCACCGCAACCAGCAGGGAAATCTTTGTTTTCATGCGAGCAGTTACCGCGTTCCGTCCATCCATTCGCTGTGCCGACCTTAATGCCAAATGAGACTGATTTGAGACCCCGGGCCTCTTGCTGCCCAGCGAAGATGGGCAAAGGAAGAGGCATGCTTGTTGCGTCTTCGAGTACGTCTACGAGCTACAGGCTAACTTCGACCTTTGGCCTCAGAAAGCGCCCTTATTGGACACGGGATTTTTTCGAGAATCGCTTCCCGCCGCGCTCCCGGCATGCAGGCAGCGATAAGGGCCGGAGGTAGCCGAAGGCGTGAGTCAGACCTGCATCGCGCCTCAAAGAGGCTTAACATTTTGATTTTTTTGAGAAAACTGGAGCGGGCGAAGGGATTCGAACCCTCGACCCCAACCTTGGCAAGGTTGTGCTCTACCCCTGAGCTACACCCGCTCATTCCCGTCGCGATCCGGGGTAGTGTGTTGGACCGCTGGGCGTCGTCTTGCGGCGACGGGCGCTATATGGCCTAACCATTTTTCAAATGCAACAGGGAAATGACGAGTTCGCGAAGAAAAATTGCATCTTCTTTTCGCGAGGCGCCGGAAAGCCCGGAAACGCCGGGCTTTGTCGTCTCGAAGATTGCAATGAAATTGTGGGCGACGTATCAGGAGCGGACCATTTTTCATTGCGAGACGCCATGACAGAGACCAGCCCGAAAAACCGCGACGATCTTTTCCGATTCCTGGACGGGCTCGGCATCAGCCATACGACCAAGGATCATGCCCCGGTCTTCACGGTTGCCGAATCGGTGTCGCTGCGCGACGAGATCCCGGGCGGCCACACGAAGAACCTGTTCGTGAAGGATAAGAAGGACAATTTCTTCCTGCTGACCGTCGAGGAAAACGCGACCGTCGATCTGAAGACCGTGCACACGCTGATCGGCGCGGCAAGCAAGGTGTCCTTCGGCAAGCCGGAAAAGCTGATGGAGTATCTCGGCGTCATCCCAGGCTCCGTGACGGCATTCGGCGCGATCAACGATACGGCCGGGAATGTCACCTTCATTCTCGATGCCGAGCTGATGGCGCATGACGTCGTCAATTGCCATCCGCTGTCGAACGATGCGACGACATCGATCGCCAGCGCCGATCTCCTGCGTTTCATGGAAGCGACGGGCCATACGCCGCTAGTCTTGAAAGTGACGAGCTAAGGTACGATTTTAGCGCTAAGATGTGGCGGGCGGCTTCTCTTTGGATTGTCCGCGTGCTTTGACCATTCCATTCGGCGTGCTGCCAGGCGGACTTCATCGTTTGTTTGGGAATCATGCTCCTCACAAGATCAAGGATGCCGGCAGGCGGGAGACACTCATGAGCGGTTCGAACAATCCCTATAACGCTTCCTTCGGCGGGCAGATGTCAGCCTCGGCATCCTTTGGTGCCGCGCCGGCTGCCGGCGGCGCTTCGCCGATCAAGGACACGACGACAGCCAATTTCGCCAAGGACGTTATCGAGGAATCGCGCAAGCAGCCGGTGCTGGTCGATTTCTGGGCGCCCTGGTGCGGCCCGTGCAAGCAGCTGACGCCGGTGCTGGAAAAGGTCGTCACCGAAGCCCAGGGCCGCGTCAAGCTGGTCAAGATGAATATCGACGATCATCCGTCGATCGCCGGCCAGCTCGGCATCCAGTCGATCCCGGCCGTCATCGCCTTCGTCAACGGCCGTCCGGCCGACGGTTTCATGGGCGCGGTTCCGGAAAGCCAGGTCCGCCAGTTCATCGATCGTCTCGGCGGTCCGGCAGGCGGCGCAGACGATCAGGCAGCCGAGATTGCCGCCGTTCTGGAAGAGGCGAGCGGCCTGCTTGCCGCCGGCGATGTCAATGGTGCCGCCGAGCTCTTCGGCGCGGTGCTGCAGGCGGATCCCGAAAATGCCAAGGCGCTTGCCGGCATGGCGGAATGCATGATCGCCGCCGGACAGAGCCAGCGTGCCCGCGAAGCGCTTGCCGATCTGCCGGAGACGCTGACCAACGATGCCGGCATTCAGGCCGTGGTCAAGAAGCTCGATCAGATCGACGAAGCCCGTAAACTTGGCGATCCCGTTGCGATCGAGCATGAGCTTGCCCTCAATCCCGACAATCACGAGCAGCGCATCAAGCTCGCCAAGATCCGCAATGTCGAAGGCAAGCGGGAAGAGGCGGCCGATCATCTGCTTGCCGTCATGCGCAAGGATCGCAGCTACGACGACGACGGCGCGCGCCGCCAGCTGCTGGAATTCTTCGAGGTATGGGGGCCGAAGGATCCTGCGACGATCGCGGCCCGGCGCAAGCTTTCCTCTATTCTGTTTTCGTAAAGGGCCTATTTTTTTCCCAAGGGTATGGCGATCGTGCGGAACCTTCCGTCCGATCTCCTGTCAGGTGGCCGTCCCGGTGTAGTCTGCAAACGGAGCGCATGGGCATTTTCAACGAAAACGCCCTTGTGTTTTCGGCAGACAGGCTCACATTATTGGTAACGCGGCGCGTGAAGGGCGATAACCGCGATGTGTGTCGTTCCCCTGCGCGGCCCACTGTGGCGCAGCGATCCGCTGCATGAATCCTTAAATCGGGATCGGTTTAAGGATAAAATTATGCAGCGGATCTAAAGGTGCTGCGGCGACCTTTGCGTGTCACATACGAGGCGCGGCGCTGCAGCGGGATGGAAGAGATGCAAGTCGGCAATGCCAGATATCTGAAACCGGGCGATCTGCCCGAATCGGTCGTCGTCTTTCCCCTGTCCGGTGCGTTGCTGCTGCCCGGCGCGCAATTGCCGCTCAATATTTTCGAGCCGCGCTATCTTGCCATGTTCGATGCGGCGATCGCCGGCAACAGGCTGGTCGGCATCGTGCAGCCCGCTCTTTCGGAACCGCCAGAATCCTCGAACCTCTCGCATGTCGGCTGCCTTGGGCGCATCACTTCCATCGCCGAAACCGGCGACGGGCGCTATATCGCCGCGCTGACGGGCATATGCCGCTTCCGGCTGATGGATGAGATCACCGGCCACCAGCCCTACCGCACCTTCCGCATCACGCCCTTCATCTCCGACCTCACCTCCCATCATGAGGAAGGAACGGTCGATCGCGCGGCACTGCTTTCGGCTTTCCGGGCCTATCTAGAGGCCAACAAGCTCGAGGCGGATTGGGAAAGTGTCGAGAGGGCCGACAATATGATGCTGGTCAATTCGCTGTCGATGATGGCGCCCTTCGATCCGGCCGAAAAGCAGGCTCTTCTGGAAGCGCCTGATCTCAAAACCCGCGCCGAAACCTTCATCGCCATCGTCAAGATCGTGCTGGCAAGCTCCGGCGACACCGATTCGCTGCTGCAGTAGGAGGCGCAGATGGATATCACCGTCAGCAAGGTCGATCCGAAACTGCTCGACCTGCTCGTCTGCCCGCTCACCAAGGGGCGGCTGAGCTATGACCGGGAAAAGAACGAGCTGATCTCGGAAAAGGCGCGCCTCGCCTATCCGATCCGCGACGGCATTCCGATCATGCTGATCTCGGAAGCACGGCGTATCGAGGATTGAGGATGGCTCCCCCTCGGAATTGTGTAGAGTTGAGGCTGGTCATCCTTCTCGCAGGGATGAATAGAATGACGACTTTGTACCTTCGTTCGGACGTTTCGGCTCTGACGTGCATTTCTGTATGGCGGACATTCTGCTAATCCCACAAGAACGTGAAAAGGGGGCGTTAAGCAATCGTTCGCTGCATCTGGCGCGAAGGCCCGCTTTGTAGGAGCTGGTTGTGGTCAGCCTTCAACGCGAGTCGGCCCAAAGCAGACTATCAGATCACCGTGGAGCGGTCTCCAGTTGCAGATGAAGGCAAAATCTCGTGCCAGGTCACATTCACTCTCTCACAATCATGAGCCAACATTGTCGAGCGCCGATTGGGCCTTGTCCCTTTGGTATCCGGAAGGAAGCGAGCTGACTCGCTTGCGGGCATAGATTACGAGCTGATCAAGCAATTTATCGATCAATTCCTCATGCCCGTAGGCAAATCGGTAACCCACCACGCCACGGGTACGCAGGATCTCTGCAACAGTCTCGAAGGGAAAGTGCTGCGGGTCATTCTGGCGCAGGATTTTGTCAGTCAGTTCGATTGCTTCTTTGAAATCTCTGAAAAGGTCTACCCCGGCGCGGTTGTTCTTATCCGCCCGCAACATCAGAAACTTTGCGCGCCGATCGTGGAGTTGGCGCCGATCGAAATTCTTTCCGGTTCGGCGTTCGTAATCGGTAGCTTCACCATATCCCTGTTCGAGAAGCTTCTCGGCCACGAAAAGCTCGCCGGCAGCGCATTTTGCCATGTGCCATTGCAACCAGAAAAGCGGCATTCGCCTTATTTGCGGTTCCTGCTTGTTATGCTCGAAGAACCGGTCAATTTCGTCCCTGTCGGTAACGACATCGGAAAGAATGGAAAATCGCATCAATTGACTAAACATGCGCTGTTCGAAAGGATTGCGATAGGTCGTCGCTAGATGCTTTAACAACGGAACGATAGCATCGACGATTTCGGCATCGTTGAACAGATTTTGCAGTATATTCTGCGCCCCGATCGAGGGTACGGTCTGTATGACCTCTCCCGTTCTGCGTACGAGGCGGAAGGTGTCATTACCGGCCCTAGCATTCAGTGTGTCGATGATGGCGCCACAATCCTTCTCCATCGCATTGCTGAGGAAGGAAACCGGTGCGTTCTCGCCGATATGGGCGAGATAGAGCGCAATTATAATCGTTGCACGCTCGGTCTGGTTGAGTGGTAACTTATTGAATTCTTCACGATATCGCTGTGTAACGTAGTCTGACCGGAGCAACCGCATCAGGAAATGCGGCAGACTTGCCTTGCATGTGTCCTGGATGAAGCGCAGCCGCGCAGCGGAATCAAGGGCATGAAAATCTCGCCACCCGGCGATCTGATCGGCGAGGTCGCTCAGGGTGCGAGCTTCATTCTCGTCAAGTCGGACAAGGGGCATCTTTCGGAAACTGCGGAAGTCTTCGAGTGATGCGAGGCCAGTAGGGCTGGCATCGACCGCTACGGCCCGGCTGGTGAGGATCAACACGCCATCTTGCCCATCAAACTGACGCGCGATACTGGCAATCCGTTCTGCTGGTAGATCAAAGCAGTTCTCGATAATCAGCGCTGCGTTCGGAGCATGGTGAAGAATGTCCGCGACCTCGTTAAGCACGTTTTCATAGGCTTGACGCATCTGGTAGACCGGCCTTACCCCCGAAAGGCGATAGGCAAGATCCGTTGTGAGTAGGGTCTTG
This sequence comes from Hyphomicrobiales bacterium, assembly GCA_900468625.1. Lineage (GTDB taxonomy): Bacteria > Pseudomonadota > Alphaproteobacteria > Rhizobiales > Rhizobiaceae > Rhizobium. The sequence continues at coordinate 241,152 of UBUL01000018.1, read as the reverse complement.
CCATCGCAGGGATACCCCTCGAGAAGCACGATCCGGGCGTTATCAGCGATGACGGCCAGTGTTTCCTGTATAGCGCTGCGCTGTATGTGGTACTCGGATATATCGTTGGACAAATCCCGCGTAAGCTGTGAGGGTTCGATCTTGCCGTAGACAAACAACTCTTCAATCTGAGCCTGCGTTGGAACCGTAGCCGCGGGATCAGAAGGTGTGTATCTCGTAAAACTGGCCAAGCGTGGCTCTTTCGGAGCCTCCTTGGCCAGAAGTTCCTTGACAAGGGCAGCAAGCCCAGCCCGACCAATAAAGAACGGCGTGCCGAGCCGCTTTTGAGCTGCGATTATATCAGGATCGGCTTGGGCGGTTGGGCGATTAATAAAAAAGGCCTTTTCACGCAAGCCTGTCAGATCGTTGATCGCCTGGTTGAGGTGGAAATCGCCGGCGTTAAACCCGACGAAGACCACTATCTGAGCCTGATCGATGTCGCGCCGAAAACGGTCGAGCCATTTTTTTACGAGGGTAAGCTTCAAGTAGCTTTCGGCACCGAGGACGCAGCTTTCACGAAAATTGCGTATGTCCCATTTCTGCACATAGCCATGCAGATGAATTATTGGGAGATTTGGCGTGCCCGTGTCGGGATCGTCGGTGTTGTTGAGGCCCTCGGCCCGCTTATGCGCGGTCTGTGCCGCAATCTCGAGCGCATTGTCGTAATTTGTCGTATAGATCGCTTGCCAAGGGTAGAATAACAGGTCGACCATATCAGAGGTTACGTCGGAAACGGTGAACTTCTCTTTCAGGAGTGTCATCATGCCGTTGTCCGCAATGCTTTCATTTAGCGCATCGGCGGCGTTTTGCAGGTCTCTGTATGGTGGTTCCTGACGGAGTTGGGTATTAAAGAGATTGAGCAGTTGTGCGCCCGTGCCGAGCGTTTCATTCGGCTTAAAATTCAGACAATCCGCAGAAAACCCGGCACCACAAAATAGGATGCCGCCGCCGCTGCGGGCCAGGTTGAAACGCCTCTGAAACTCATCAAATGAGTTGCTCTCCATTGGGTTCAAACTCCTAAGCTAAATTTTATTTGCAACGATACGTGACAGCTTTTTGACTACGTTCTATCCGTATGTACTATCTTTTAGACATGTCTGGGAGCCTTCGTCGACGCACCATTCCGGCTGCTTCGGCAAGCATGATAGCTGGTTCTGTAACCTGCGGTGCAAAGTTGAGGGCCTGGTCGAATGTCGGCTCTGAGCCGAAGCTTTGCAGCATTCCTACAGGTCTATGTCCGTTTTTGTTCGACCATTCCTCCAAAGCGGTCCTTCTCCGAGGCCCCTTGGCAGACATCTGCGGCTAACTACACCTTTCCAATTCCCGCGCTTTAAATCGCCTCGCCCGCCAGCAGCCGCGGATTGTCCTTCGCAGTCGTGCCCGCCGCCTGGCCGATGAAGAAGGATTTGAGGCTGGGCAGGCGGTCGACGATCCCCAGCCCGAAGTCGCGGGCGATGCGGAGCGGTGTGTTGTCGTTGGAAAAGAGCCGGTTCAGCACGTCGGTCGTCACCCCCATGCGGAAGGTGTCGAAGCGGCGCCAGGTCTGGTAGCGCTCGAGCGTGTTGATCGAGCCGATATCGAGGCCGAGACGGTCGGCTTCGACGATGGTTTCGGCAAGGGCGGCCACATCCTTGAAGCCGAGATTGAGGCCCTGGCCGGAGATCGGATGGATGCCGTGGGCTGCGTCGCCGGCCAGCGCGAAGCGCGGTGCGACGAAGGCGCGGGCAAGCGTCAGGCCGAGCGGGAAGGCGCGGCGCTCGCCGATGGTATGCAGCGCGCCGAGCTTGTGGCCGAAGCGGCGTTCCAGCTCTTCCTCGAAAACGAGATCGTCCGAAGCGACCAGCCGTTCGGCGTCGGAGGTGCGTTCCGTCCAGACGAGGGAGGAGCGGTTGTTCTTCAGCGGCAGGATGGCGAAGGGGCCTGACGGCAGGAAATGCTCTTCGGCGCAGCCGCCATGCGGCCGCTCGTGTTCCACCGTGACGACGATGCCGGACTGGCCGTAGTCCCAGTTGACGGTCTTGATGCCCGCCATGTCGCGCAGTTTGGAACGCACGCCGTCGCAGGCGACCAGAAGCCGTGTTTCAAGCGCGGTGCCATCCGAAAGGGTGAGCATGGTCTTGGTGTCGTCGGTGACGAAACCGGTGGCGCTGAGGCCATGCCTGATCGGGATGCCCAAGCGCTCGCAGGCGCCGCGCAGCGCCCCGACCATCGTGAGGTTCGGCACCATATGCGCGAAAGGCTGGCCTTCGGCCACTTCGCCGTCGAAGGTAAGAAAGACGGGACGCACGGGATCGCCGGTGCGCGAATCGGTAACGATCATTCGGGTGATCGGCTGGGCCTCCGGCGCGATCTCGTCCCAGATGCCCAGGACTTCCAGCATCTTCGAGGCGGCCGCGATGATCGCCGAGGCCCGCATGTCCTTCTTCCAGGCGGTTTCGGGGGAGGCCTCCACGATCATGACGTCGAGGTGGGGGGCTGCCTGCTTGACTGCGACCGCTGCGGCAAGACCCACATATCCGCCACCCACTACCAGCATGTCCAACATAGCGCTTCCCTGTGTCTTACTGTCACGTCCTGCTCTATATAGAGCATCCTGTTCACGGTTCCTACCATGGGAGTTCAAGCAAAATGTCGCGAGAGACCGAGACGCTCACCCCGGTGGAAACAGTGCTTGCGACGCTCGATCTCGAAACGATCGAAATGAACCTGTTTCGCGGCAACAGCCCGCAGGTCGGCTGGCAGCGCGTTTTCGGCGGGCAGGTCATCGGCCAAGCGCTGATGGCGGCGCAGAGGACTGTGGATGGCGATCGTTTCGCGCACTCGCTGCATGCCTATTTCATGCTGCCGGGCGACCCTTCGGTGCCGATCCTCTATCAGGTCGACCGTCTGCGTGACGGTTCGAGCTTCAATACCCGGCGCGTGCTCGCGGTCCAGCACGGCAAGGCAATCTTCGCGCTGACGGCCTCCTTCCAGGTCGACGAGCCTGGCTTCGATCATCAGGGCGAGATGCCAGGCGTGCCGATGCCGGAGGAGCTGATGGATGAGGAGGAGGTCAAGCGGCGCTACCTTGCCCGTGCGCCCGAAAATGTGTGCCGGTATTGGGAGCGCAAGCGGGCGATCGAAATCAGGCCGGTCTCGATCGAGAGCTATTTCTCCCGCGCGCAGCCAAGCCAGCGGCAGAATATCTGGGTGCGGCTGACCGGACCCGTGCCGGATGACCGGCTCTATCGGAATGCCGTGCTCGCCTACCTCTCGGACATGACACTGCTCGATGTTTCCCTGAACGCGCATGGCACATCGGTTCTGGACCAGAGCATCCAGGTGGCGAGCCTCGACCATGCCATGTGGTTCCACCGCCCGTTCAGGCTCGACGACTGGCTGCTTTATAGCCAAGAAAGCCCCAGTGCTTCGGGTGCGCGTGGATTTACGCGAGGCAGCCTGTTTACGCGATCCGGTGTCCTGATTGCGTCGGTGGCGCAGGAGGGGTTGATTCGTAAAAAGGCAAATGATTAAATAAGGTGCAAATTTGTAAATTTGCACCTTATTTGTGCGTCTGTCGCGGCGCAAATTGCCGCTTTATTGGGTCTTTTTAATAAAACCATTAGATTTCAAGATGTTATAAATGTGTCACGAATCTGGCACGGCCTTTGAATGTATATGTCCAGTCGCTGCAGAAACACTCGTCGGCGGCAAGGAGAGTCGGCTCCGTGCCGAGGCTAACAAAGGATGGGAAACCAGATGAAAATTGTGATGGCCATTATCAAGCCGTTCAAGCTCGATGAGGTCCGTGAGGCCCTCACGGCTGTCGGCATCCAGGGCCTGACTGTGACCGAAGTGAAGGGTTACGGGCGTCAGAAGGGGCATACCGAGATCTATCGCGGCACCGAATATGCCGTCAGTTTCCTGCCGAAGCTGAAAATCGAGGTCGCAGTCGCTTCCGAACTCGTCGATAAGGCCGTCGAGGCCATCGCGTCGGCAGCCAAGACCGGCCAGATCGGCGACGGCAAGATCTTTGTCTATTCGATTGACCATGCCGTGCGCATCCGTACGGGCGAAACCGATTCAGAAGCGCTGTAAGACACGGCCGATCAGGGAGTTATTTGCATGTCATTTTCCAAGCTTTCCTCCACCTTGACGCGGGTGGGTGCGCTTTCTGCAGCCCTGCTCGCGCCGGCGATCGCCTTTGCGCAGGCGGCCGCACCGGCTGCGGCCGCGGCTCCGGTTCCGGTTCCGGACAAGGGCGACACCGCCTTCATGTTCATCTCCACCATTCTCGTGCTGTTCATGCTCGTGCCGGGTCTTGCCCTGTTCTATGGCGGTCTCGTCCGTTCGAAGAACATGCTCTCGGTCCTGATGCAGTGCACGATGATCGGCGCGGTCGTGATGCTGCTCTGGGTTCTCTATGGCTATTCCTTCGCCTTCGGCGGCGGCACCAGCCCCTATTGGGGCGGCACGGCCAAGATGTTCCTCGCGGGCGTCTCGACCTCGACCACGGCAGCGACGTTCTCCAAGGGCGTCGTCATTCCTGAATTCATCTTCATGCTGTTCCAGATGACCTTCGCCGCCATCACGCCGGCCCTGATCATCGGCGCCTTCGCCGAGCGCATCAAGTTCGGCGCAGCCGTGCTCTTCTGCGCGCTGTGGGCGACCTTCGTCTACTTCCCGATCGCTCACATGGTCTGGGATTCCAACGGCATGCTGTTCAAGATGGGCGCCCTCGACTTCGCCGGCGGTACCGTCGTTCACATCAATGCCGGTATCGCCGGCATCGTCGGCGCCGTCCTCGTCGGCAAGCGCGTCGGCTTCGGCAAGGACATGATGGCTCCGCATTCCATGACGCTCACCATGGTCGGCGCATCCATGCTCTGGGTCGGCTGGTTCGGCTTCAATGCCGGTTCGAACCTCGAAGCTTCGGGCGGCGCGATGCTCGCAACCGTCAACACCTTCATCGCAACGGCGGCCGCCATCATCTCCTGGTCGCTGGTCGAAACCTTCACCCGCGGCAAAGCCTCCATGCTCGGCGGCGCTTCGGGCATGGTTGCCGGCCTCGTCGCCATCACGCCTGCCGCCGGCATCGCCGGTCCGATGGGCGCGATCGTCATGGGCCTCGTCGTCTCGCCGCTCTGCTACTTCTTCGTCTCGGTCGTGAAGAACAAGTTCGGCTACGACGATACGGCCGACGTCTTCGGCGTGCACTGCATCGGCGGTATCTTCGGCGCCATTTCAACCGGCATCTTCGCCAGCGCCTCGCTGGGCGGCGTCGGTTATGCCGATGGCGTCACCATGAGCAGCCAGGTCGTCGTTCAGCTGACCGCAGTCGTCACCACCATCCTGTGGTGCGGCATCGGCTCTGCGATCCTCTACAAGATCGTCGATGTCGTCATCGGTCTGCGCGTCGCTCCGGAAGCCGAGCGCGAAGGTCTCGACCTCGCCTCGCACGGCGAAGCCGCCTACCACAATTCCTGATCGGAGCTTGCGATGCCGGGGTAGACCACCCGGCATCGTTCAACATCCCGTCGCGTCCTATTTCATCGCAAATGGGCCGCTTTTGGCCCGAACCTCGGTTCGGGCCATTTTTGTTTGCGCAGCGCGTCACCTGTAAAGCCGATGATTCGAGAGGTCGGGGCGCATGGTTAACATGCCATTAACCCTCCTCTGATTAGGTAGATCTAACCTGCCGGCGAGTGGGCATAGACCGATTCGCTTGCGCTTTCGACAGGAACGGGGCTGGATATCATGGGCAGAAGCAGTTCGGCGGCGTTGAGCGGTCGTCCCGACCGTTTATCGCTATCGAGTGTGGTTTGGCGTCAGATCAAGGGCCTGGCGGGCTTTGCGCTGCTGTTCCTGCTTGCGCTTGCCGTTGCGGCGCTGGCGACCTGGAACGTCATGGATCCCAGCTATTCCTATGCGACGGCCAATGCGCCGACCAACCTGCTCGGCTTTCCCGGCGCCGCCTTTGCCGACATCGTGATGCAGTCGTTCGGCCTTGCCTCGGTTTTGGCGATGCTGCCCGTCGTGGCCTGGGCTTTTGCGCTGATTTCCAACCGCAGGCTTCATCGCGTACCCTCGCGTCTCGGCGCCTGGTTCGGCGGTTCCATCGTCGCCGCCGGCTCCATCGCCTGCTTCCCGGCGCCGCCGACCTGGCCGATCCCGAACGGTATCGGCGGTGTCGTCGGCGATCTTTTGCTGCGCCTTCCGTCTCTCTTCATCGGCACCTATCCAAGCGGCGTTGTGGCAACGATCATCGGGCTGGTTCTCGCCGTTCCGGCCGTCTGGCTCATGCTCTTTGCTGCCGGCGTCATCGGCGAAAACCTCGCGGAAGATGAAAATGAAGACGAGGACGATTACGAGGAAACCCGCAGCCGCGCGCGCCGGGTGGGCGATGCGGACGAGGATGACGATCGCGGCAGCTTCCTCGGCAATTTCATGGCCTTCGGCGCGGTCATGCACGCCTGGTACAACACGCAGGCCCGCCTTCGCCGCCTGTTCGGCATGGGGCCGCGCAAGCGCCGCGACCACGCCTTCGATGCGCCTTACGATTTCAACGATGACGAATTCGGTACGCTGAACGAGCCGGTGCGGGCCAAGGCGCCGGTGGCGCGCGGCGACCGTCTTGAACCCTCCATGGATGGCCCGGCAGCGCGCCGCGTCGTTTCCGCGCCCTCGATCAGCCTTGGCGACGATGAGGATGAGGACGACGATTCGCTCTATGATCGCGATCCCCGGCGTCCGGCCGATATCCTGCCCGACGACGAAGATGACGACGAATGGCCGCTGCGTCCGGCCTCGCCAAAGGGTGCCGCTCCTGGTCAGCGCGTCATTCCCGCAGCGCCGCGTCCGAAGCCTGGCGCACGCGTCGAACGCGAGGCACAGACCTCCTTCATCCGTTCCTACGGCTTTCAGCTTCCAGCCGTCCACCTGCTTGCCGAGCCGAAGGCAGTCGCGCGCGACGCGACGCTCTCTGCCGACGCGCTGGAGCAGAATGCCCGCATGCTCGAAGGCGTGCTGGAGGATTTCGGCGTCAAGGGCGAGATCATCCATGTCCGGCCCGGACCGGTCGTCACGCTCTACGAGCTGGAGCCGGCGCCCGGCATCAAGTCGTCCCGCGTCATCGGCCTTGCCGACGATATCGCCCGCTCGATGAGTGCGATCGCCGCGCGCGTCGCCGTCGTTCCCGGCCGCAATGCCATCGGCATCGAGCTGCCGAACTCGACGCGCGAAACGGTCTATCTGCGCGAACTCATCGCCAGCCGCGATTTCGAGACCTCCAAGGCCAAGCTTGCCATGTCGCTCGGCAAGACGATCGGCGGCGAGCCGGTCATTGCCGATCTTGCCAAGATGCCGCATCTGCTCGTGGCCGGTACGACCGGCTCGGGCAAGTCGGTCGCGATCAACACCATGATCCTGTCGCTGCTCTACCGCATGACGCCGGAGCAGTGCCGCCTGATCATGATCGATCCGAAGATGCTCGAACTCTCGGTCTATGACGGCATTCCGCATCTGCTTTCACCCGTCGTCACCGATCCGAAGAAGGCCGTCGTCGCGCTGAAATGGACCGTCCGCGAGATGGAAGAGCGCTACAAGAAGATGTCGAAGATCGGCGTGCGCAACATCGACGGCTTCAATACGCGCGTCGAACAGGCTGTTGCCAAGGGCGAAGCGATCAGCCGTACCGTGCAGACCGGTTTCGACCGCCAGACCGGCGAGGCGATCTACGAGACGGAAGAGTTCGACCTGAAGCCGATGCCCTATATCGTCGTCATCATCGACGAAATGGCCGATCTGATGATGGTGGCGGGCAAGGATATCGAAGGCGCCGTACAGCGTCTGGCGCAGATGGCGCGCGCGGCCGGCATCCATGTCATCATGGCAACGCAGCGTCCGTCTGTCGACGTCATCACCGGCACGATCAAGGCGAATTTCCCGACGCGCATCTCCTTCCAGGTGACCTCGAAGATCGACAGCCGCACCATCCTCGGCGAGCAGGGCGCGGAGCAGCTGCTCGGCATGGGCGACATGCTCCACATGGCCGGCGGCGGACGTATCCAGCGCGTGCACGGTCCGTTCGTCTCCGATGGCGAGGTGGAAGATATCGTCGCCTATCTGAAGACACAGGGCGCGCCGCAATATCTCGACGCGATCACCGCCGATGACGACGAGGATGACGATGGCCATGGTCCGGCCGGCACCTCCAATCTTTCCGATTCGGAAGATCCCTACGATCAGGCGGTTGCGATCGTCCTTCGCGACGGCAAGGCCTCGACCTCCTACATTCAGCGCCGCCTGGGTATCGGCTATAATCGCGCGGCCTCGCTGATCGAGCGCATGGAGCAGGAAGGCGTGATCGGCCCGGCCAATCATGCCGGCAAGCGGGAAATTCTTGTTCCCACCGAAGCCGATATTCTCGATCGCTGAGGCAGCCTGCCTTCTCGTGTCGCATATCCCGCCTACGTTCAGGGAAATTTGATCGCAGCCCCTTACCGGCCCTGGGCCGTTGCGCCATGAAGACGCCGATTTTGAGCGCCATGGACGAAGCATGAAGGAGAATTCGATGACAAAGTTTGATGCGCAGCCGTCCAGCCGACTTTCCCCGACCCGCCGGCATTTCCTCGGCGCCGTGGTCGCCGTCGGTGTAGCCGGCGCTCTGCCGGCTTCGGCCTTTGCGCAGGCACAAGCACCGGCCGAGACGCAGACTACGGCAGCCACCCTCAATCCCGGCATCGCCCAGGCCATTGCCGATCATTTCTCGTCCATCAAGACGATGAAGGGCGGCTTTCTTCAGATCGGACCGCGCGGCGATCAGATGAGCGGTTCCTTCTTCATCCAGCGGCCCGGCAAGATGCGCTTCAACTACGATCCGCCGTCCCGTATGCGCGTCATCTGCGACGGCAACAATGTGCAGGTCATCAATGACCAGACGCAGACGCGCAACATGTACCAGCTGTCGAAGACGCCGCTGAGCCTGCTGCTCGCCAACAAGATCGACCTTTCCGCCGATATGGTACGGGATGTCGATTCGAAGCCGGATCTCACCAAGATCACGCTCGGCAACCGTACGGTTTTCGGCGATTCGACGATCACGATGATCTTCGATTCGAAGAGCTACGATCTGCGCCAATGGACCGTCATCGATCCGCAGGGCAAGACGACCGACGTCATCATCAACAATGTAAAGACCAATGTCGCCTTCGACGACAGCGTTTTCCGCATCGACTATACACGCTGAGCGTCGTCTTCGTTCTCAGCCATAGATAGCGCCGAATGGCGCTTTTCTTTCCGCCACGGCCGGTCTAAAGCCTTACCCTCACGACGGGAAAGGCTTGGACATGGGATTTTCGATTGCGACCTGGAACATCAATTCGGTGCGGCTGCGCATGCCCATCGTCGAGCAGTTCGTGATGCAGGCCCGGCCCGATATCCTCTGTCTGCAGGAAACCAAGGTTCCCAACGAGCTTTTCCCCTATGCGCCGCTCAGGGCTCTCGGCTATGAGCACATCATCATCCACGGCCAGAAGGGCTATCACGGCGTTGCGATCGCCTCGCGCTTTCCGCTGACCGAGGATCACCGCCAGGATTATTGCAATGTCGGCGACAGCCGGCACATTTCGGCGATCTTCGAGCGCGGCGGCCGGCGCATCCGCCTGCATAATTTCTATGTTCCGGCGGGCGGCGATGAGCCCGATCGGGATATCAATCCGAAATTCGGCCACAAGCTCGATTTCATCGAGGAGATGAAGAAACTGCATGCCAATGCCGAGCAGAACACCTCCGCTATCCTCGTCGGCGATCTCAATATCGCGCCGCTGGAGCATGACGTCTGGTCGCACAAGCAGCTTTTGAAGATCGTCAGCCATACGCCGGTCGAGACCGACGGGCTGATCGAGGTGATGAAGCGCGGCGCCTGGCTCGACCTGATGCGCCAGCAGGTGCCGGAAAACGAGAAGCTCTATACGTGGTGGAGCTACCGCGCCAAGGATTGGGAAGCTGCCGATCGCGGCCGCCGCCTCGACCACATCTGGTCATCCTCCGATCTCGGTCCGTATCTGCAGCGGATCGACATCCTGAAGGCGGCGCGCGGCTGGGACCGCCCGTCCGACCATGTACCCGTCACGGCGCATTTCAATCTTTAAAAGCACGACGCTCTAAGAAAAGCGGCCGAGCATTGCTGCCGCCTGCCGAGCAAGGGCGGCGAAGTTTTCACGGATGCGGTTCTGGATCAGCAGGCCGGCATCGGGATATTCCTCGATCAGCCGGTGGAAGAGGGCGCGTGTGATGCGGATCACGTCGGAATCTTCCGCAGCGACCGCGGTGTATTTCCGTTCTACCAGCGTCACCAGCGCCAGTTCGGAAAGCATGGTGCCGGCTTGGATCACGGCTTCGACCTGCTTCTGGCCGCCGGCATCGATGGTGCTGAGTTCGAAACTGCCGCGCGTGACGACATAGGCGCATTCGGCGGGCGATTTTTCCCTGAAAAGCGTCTGGCCTTCGTTCACATGGCGGCGATCGGCGCCGAAGGCGATCAGCCGCAACGGCTCATCGCCCATGCCGTGAAACAGCGGCAATTGCGACAGCAGTCGGATATCGTCGTTCAGGGCCATTAATCGCCTACGGAATGATCTTGTAGCCGCCGTTTTCCGTCACCAGGATCTCGGCATTGGAAGGGTCGCGCTCGATCTTCTGGCGAAGGCGGTAGACATGCGTTTCGAGCGTATGGGTAGTAACGCCGGAATTATAACCCCAGACCTCTTCGAGCAGGACATCGCGGGTCACGACCTTCTGGTCGGCGCGATAGAGATAGCGGATGATGGCGGCTTCCTTTTCCGTCAGGCGGATTTTCTGCCCGTCTTCGGTGGTCAAAAGCTTCTGGCTCGGCTTGAAGAGATAGCGTCCCACAGTGAACGTCGCATCCTCGCTCTGTTCATGCTGGCGCAGCTGCGCGCGAATGCGCGCGAGCAGCACAGCGAAGCGGAACGGCTTCGTCACGTAATCGTTGGCGCCGGCTTCGAGGCCGAGGATGGTGTCGGAATCCGTGTCGTGGCCGGTCAGCATGATGATCGGCGACTTGAAGCCGTTCTTGCGCAGCAGCTTCACGGCTTCGCGGCCATCCATATCGGGCAGGCCGACATCCATGATAAGAAGATCGACAGGCACGGTGCGCGCGGTCTGCACGCCCTTTCCGGCAGTCGCCTCCTGCAGGACATTGAATTCCTCGTAAAGCGATAATTGCTCGACCAACATCTCGCGCAGGTCGTTGTCATCGTCCACCAGGAGAATGGTGCGTGCGGTCATGCCGTTCGGGTCCTCGTTCTAATCCCTCCTAAGTCCTACGCCAAATTGCATTTTTAGCAAGTCGCGACGCGGCCCAGGCTTGGTCGTTCGGATGAAACTGCTATGATTTCAAACGAAATCACGCGCAAAGCAAAAACATGTGAGTAAAATGGAAAAGACAAGGAGGGAGGCCAGGCGAACAGTTTCGACGATCGTCGTGCGCCCTGCGCCGGGTAAGAAGATGCGGGCTCTGGTGCAAGTCGGGCCTCTGACCGTGCCGGCCGCGATCGGCCGATCTGGGCGGAGCATTTTGAAGCGTGAGGGCGACGGCGCAACGCCGATTGCCGGCATGAAGCTGCTCCACGGCTTCACGCGGGCCGATCGGATCCGTTCCTTGAAGACGGCCTTGCCGATGCGGCGCATCCGCAAGGATATGCTCTGGTGCGATCAGCCCGACAATCCCAATTACAACAGGCTGGTAAAGGCGCCTTTCAAGCCAAGCCACGAGGAATTGCAGCGAGGCGACGGCCTCTACGATATCTGCCTTGTGCTCGACTGGAACGTGAATTCGCGCCGGCGCCATCGCGGCTCGGCGATATTCTTTCATCTGATCCGGCCCGGATACGAGCCGACGGCAGGGTGTGTCGCGGTCGATCTTCGCGACATGAGGCGGATTCTCCCTTTGCTGCGCAAGGGAACGATTGTCCGAGTTGTCTGAGCGAGCGCCCGAGGTTCAAATTCCGATACTCTCCGGTTGGCTTGGCGTCTGGAAAATGCCGTGCCGATCGCCATCAGCATGGTTTTGAAAGCCGGCTACCGACGTCAATGCCGCAGCCATCTATGCCAACAAGGATGGTTCCTGTTCTACACTCCTAATTCAAGTTCATTCGCTGATGACGTCGCTCAAGGGCGTCGCAGCCCCAGACGATGCCGATCAGCATGTAGAGATGGCGCCAATGGTCGGTATCGATGACGTTGCCGATACCGACATGACCGAGAATGACGATCCAAGCGATCATCCCGAAGGGCTGCCATGGCCTCTCCCGCAGGAGGTTGCGGAAGCCGATGTAAATGGTCCAGCAGATCATGCTGATCCACGTTACAAAGCCCAGCCACCCATAGGTGGTCAGCGTCTTCAGCCAGGTATTGTGTTCGTCCTCGCGAAAGATCTGGCCGAAAACCAGCGGCCCTATGCCGAGCGGCCTTTCCATGGACATCATGAAGCCGATGCTATGGCGCTCGAAGCGGCCGAGATGTCCGCCATCATATTCCTGCACGAGTTGCAGGCGCGTGGAAAACAGGTCGCTCACCTGCGGAAACTGCAGCGCAACGACGAGCAGGACGACCATGAGGATGATCGCCGTCAGCGACATCACCAGAATGCGCAGCCGGAACTTGTTGCTGCGGTGCTTCAGCAGCATGCAGAAGATCAGCATCGCCGCGGCGAAGGCAAACAGAGCCCAGGCCGCACGCGAGAAGGACAGGAAGATGCCGAACGCCAGGACGAGAAGGCAGACCGCCTTGATAGGGGCCTTTTTCAAATCGCCGATCAAAAGGCCGTGGATCAGATAGAGACTGGGCGCTGCCAGATAGGGTCCAAAGACATTCGGATCTTGGAAGGCACCCTTGGCACGGTCATAGAGGGTGAAGATGTCGAAGCCAGGAACGGCATGGAAATAACCGAGAATGCCGAGGCTTGCGGTGATCAGCGCCGCCACCACCCACGAATTGAAAATCAGCTTCAGCCGTCTTTCGTTATCTTCGATGATGGCTGCATAGAAGATTGCGCTCAACGCGAGGAAGGTCGATACCGCGATATAGATCGGACCGGCGAGATGATTGCCGGCGGCAAGGTTGTACATCTGCGTGATCGAGAGCATCCCGCCGATATTGAACGTCAGGAACAGGGCCAAAAGCGGCGCGACGCTGCGCGAGATTTTCAGCCCCAGAATGAACCATGTGCCGATGAGAAAGGCGAGCCACAGCTCGTATGGTGCCGGCTCCGCGATGACGAAACCCGACAGGAATACCCCTATGGCGACACATGCCGTACCGATCAGCCGCCAAGCGGCGAGCTGCGGCTGCAAGACGCGCGACGGTTGGAGCTCCGTGACGGTCAATCGGCGTTTTCCGTATCGAGCAGACGGAACGGTGTCAGGAATCTGACCCTGTCAGCTATGCAAATTTCGCCCCGGCAGCCGTTGAACTCGGTGTCTACGGTGGATGCCAGGTACCGGACAATGTTTCGCTTCGACAAGGGCATTATTCACCGCTCTCACCTTGAATAGTAGAGTACTCATCATTGACGATTTGAAGTTAACGAACGTTAAAACAGGTTCGAAGACTATTCCGGCCAAGGACAGGAAAGAGCTCAGCCGGAAATCGGCTGAGCCATAGGCGGAAGGATTACTCAGGGGTTCAGCTTTCCCGATTTCGTTTCTTCAGAATTCGCTGGCCCTGTATCGGCCTGATCGGATGGCGCGCTTGTCAGCCGCCACCCTGTCCCTTTGCGTCTCTTACGGCATATCCTCGGAGAGGGCAGCATGCTTTGCAAAGGCCTGACCCGTCAGCGCGATGGCAAGCGTTGCGGCGATCAGAAGGGCGGCCACGATGTAGGTGATCTGCATTCCATGAGCCACCGCTTCAGGGGGCGCTGCTCTCATGTCGGCCGTCCCCGACGCCAGCGCGAAGATTGCACCCATGACTGATGCTCCGGTGATGAGCCCGAGATTTCGCGACAGGCTCAACATGCCGGAAATCAGGCCGCGCTGCTCGGGGCTAATCTCCTTCATGATCGTGGTGTTGTTGGAGGCTTGAAAGAGCGCGTAGTTCGCGGTGACGATAATGAGCGGACCGATATAGCCAGCGGCACCGAATCTGCCTTGCAGCACCGCTATCAGAGACAGGCCGACGATCATGCCGGCAAGGCCCGTCATGGTCATCCGGTGGGCGCCGAAGCGATCGACGATGCGGCCGGCCGGGACGCCGGTCAGTGCCGACACCAGCGGGCCTGCCGACATGACGGCGCCGACATGGGCGGCATCGAGGCCAAAAGCCAGAGAGAGATAGAAGGGGCCGACCACCAGCGTCGTCATGATGACGGTGGAAACGAGTGTGCCCATGGCAAGGCCGGTGCTGAGCCTGCGATCGCGGAACATGGAAAGGCGCAGCAGCGGCGACTTCACGTTCATCTCGGCGAATATGAACAGGGCGCCGCCGAAAGCTGCAGCCAGCAGCAGGCCGATATTCAGAGCGCCAAAGCTTCCGTGCCCTGTCGTCATCGCCAGCGCATAGGCGGCCAGCGTCAGAGCCAGGAGCAAGGTGCCGATGCCATCCAGGCGGCCTGGTGCCGCTTGCCGGTCCTGGCGATCGGCCGGCAGGAAGCGGGCGGCCAGCAGGAAGTTAGCGATGCCGAGCGGCACGTTGACCAGGAAGATGGTTTCCCAGCCGAAGCCGGTGATCAGGATGCCGCCGAGCGACGGGCCGAGGGTCGTGCCGATCGCGGACATTGTGCCGAGCAGGCCCATGGCGCTGCCGGTCCTTTCCTTCGGCACGGCTTCGCCGACCATCGCCACGGTCAGCGCCATCATCATGGCGGCGCCGAGACCTTGCAGGCCTCTCGCGGCGATGAGCAGCGTCAGCGTCGGCGCCATGCCGCAGAAAAGCGAGGCGAGGGTGAAGAGGGCTATTCCGATCAGCAGCAAGCGCCGCCTGCCGAAAATGTCACCCAGCCGCCCGACGCTGACGATCAGCGTGGTGATGGAAAGCAGATAGGCAAGGACGATCCATTGCACCTGCTGGAAGGATGAGCCGGAGGCCTGGGCGAGTGTCGGCAGACCGACATTGGCGATGCTGGTATCGAGCGAAGGCATCAGCATGGAGAGCGAGAGACTGGCGAGCGCCCAGCGGGCCGAAGTTGCTGCCTGGGTGCGCCCGGCTTCGCCTGGCATTTCAGTGACTGGTTTCAACGTGAGCTCCGATTCTGACGAGATCTGAAAATCCCGCAGACGGTAACGGTTTGCTTGATGTGGCGGAACGCGCAGCATTTGCACTTCATTCGTGCGTTCAACGCTATGTTTGGGAAAACCGTGATATAATCGCGCCATGTCCACGCCCGATCTCAACATGCTCGTCACCCTCAATGTCCTGCTTACCGAAGGCAGCGTCGCGCGCGCCGCTCGGAAATTGCGGCTCAGCCCATCCGCCATGAGCCGGCAGCTCGCGCGATTGCGCGAGGCGACCGGCGATCCGCTGCTGGTGAGAGCCGGACGCGGGCTTGTGCCGACGCCGCGAGCCTTGGAATTGCGCGAGCGCGTCGGCCAGCTCGTGCAGCATGCGGAAGCAGCCCTGCGGCCGGCCGAGGCTCTTGATCTCAAGCAGCTTACTCGAATTTTCACGCTGCGCACCCGCGAAGGCTTCGTAGAGAATTTCGGCGCCGAACTGATCGCGCGCATTGCTGAGCAGGCGCCCGGTGTGCGCCTCTATTTTACGCAGAAGCTGGACAAGGACAGCGCGCCGCTCCGAGACGGTACGATCGATTTCGAAACCGGTGTCGTGGGCGATGATACCGGCCCGGAACTCAAAACGCAGGCGCTGTTCCGTGATCGATTTATCGGCGTGGTCCGAAGCGGGCATCCTCTAAGCGAGGGCGCGGTGACATCGCAGCTTTATGCCGCCGGCCGCCATATCCTAGTTTCACGGCGCGGCCTGCAGAAGGGCGAGATCGACGAGGCGCTGGGGGTGCTGGATCTGGAGCGTCGGATCGCAACGATCGTCGGCAGCTTTTCGGCGGCACTGGCCTTGGCGCGCGCCTCCGACCTGATCGTCAGCGTGCCGGAGCGCTATACGGGTAACCTGCGGACCGACATGCACAGTTTTGCGCTGCCGGTACCGACCTCGGATGTGACGATCTCGCTGCTCTGGCATCCAAGAATGGATGCGGATCCTGCACATCGCTGGTTGCGGGGCTGCATTCGCGATGTCTGCGCCGGATCGCGTTTGCAGCAATCAACCGGATTCGAAGTCGGCTAAATAATTGCGTAACAGGCGGTCAAGAGCCGTTCGTTCGCCTTCAGAAAGGGTAGAGATCAGGCGTTTCTGCGTTTCGACATGCGCCGTTACCGCAGCATCGATAAGCTCGAAACCCTTCGGCGTCAGGGATATCAGGAAGCTGCGGCCATCATCCGGGTTCTGGCTGCGAGCGACGAGTCCGGCCCTTTCCAGCTGATCGATGCGGTTGGTCATCGTGCCGGACGAGACCATCATCGTCTCCATAAGGTTGCTGGGGGAGAGCGTATAGGGCTCGCCCGAGCGGCGCAGAGTCGCCAGCATGTCGAAGTTCGCCGCGTTCAGGCCGAAGCGGCCGAAGGTCTTCTCCATCTCGCGCGAGAGATGGAGCGCGAGATTGCGCAGGCGCCCGAACAGGCCCATGGCCGTGGTGTCGAGGTCCGGCCGCTCGCGGCGCCACTGGGCGAGAATTTTGTCGATGCGATCCATGGCGGAACTTCGCCATGAATTTATCTTGACGTCAAGGTATTTCGGATTATCTTGAGGTCAAGATAAATTTGAGGCCACGGCCATGAACCGCAATTTCGACCTTTTGCTCACCGCCGTCGCGCCCGCGATCTGGGGCAGTACCTATCTGGTAACGACGCAGCTTTTGCCGGCCGGCTATCCCCTCACGGTCGCCATGCTGCGCGCGCTACCTGCCGGGTTGCTTTTGCTTGCCATCGTGCGTCGGCTGCCGCAGGGGATCTGGTGGTTGAAGTCGCTGGTGCTCGGCGCGCTGAATTTCTCCATTTTCTGGTGGCTGCTGTTCATTTCGGCCTATCGGCTGCCCGGTGGCGTGGCGGCGACCGTCGGTGCCGTCCAGCCGCTGATCGTCATCGTGCTGGCGCGATTGCTGCTGGGATCGCCGATCCGCAGTCTTTCCATCATCGCCGCGATTGCCGGCATTGGTGGCGTCGCGCTGCTGATCCTGACGCCGAATGCGACGCTCGATCCGATCGGCATCGTTGCGGGTATCGGTGGTG
Organism: Hyphomicrobiales bacterium; assembly: GCA_900468625.1. Taxonomy (GTDB): domain Bacteria; phylum Pseudomonadota; class Alphaproteobacteria; order Rhizobiales; family Rhizobiaceae; genus Rhizobium. Next base: position 223,813 of record UBUL01000018.1, on the reverse strand, counting down.
CCTTCTCCATGGCGGCCGGCACCGTACTCAGCCGCCGCTGGCGTCCCGATGTCTCGCCGCTCACTTTTACGGCATGGCAGCTGACGGCGGGTGGCCTGTTGCTTCTGCCGGTCGCTTTGCTGCTCGAGCCGTCGCTGCCGCATTTAACGAGCGCCAACATCCTCGGCTTCACCTATCTCGGGCTGATCGGCGCGGCGCTTACCTATATTCTCTGGTTTCGGGGTCTGTCGCGGCTGGAGCCCTCTGTGATCTCGCCGCTTGGCTTTCTCAGCCCCACAACGGCCGTCATTCTGGGTTGGGCGGTGCTCGGCCAGCAGCTGAGTTCGATGCAGATTTTTGGGATCGTCATTGTTTTCGGCAGTGTCTGGCTCAGCCAGAGGGCGCAGCAAGTTCCTGCGACAGGAAGTTCTGCACCTATCGGGAGACAGCCGACCATATCGAAGTCATAGGGCGCTCTTATTGAGTTCTGCAAACAAAAAGGGCGGCCCTTGAGCCGCCCTTTGTCATTCATGCCTTCGAGAGGATCACTTCCACTCGCGGATATCGACGAAGTGGCCGGCGATCGCGGCGGCTGCGGCCATGGCGGGTGAAACCAGATGTGTGCGGCCCTTGAAGCCCTGGCGGCCTTCGAAGTTGCGGTTCGAGGTCGAAGCGCAGCGCTCGCCCGGCTTCAGGCGGTCGTCGTTCATCGCGAGACACATGGAACAGCCAGGCTCGCGCCAGTCGAAACCTGCAGCCTTGAAGATCTTGTCGAGGCCTTCGGCTTCAGCCTGTTCCTTCACGAGGCCGGAGCCCGGAACGATCATGGCGTTGACCGTGGAAGCCACCGTCTTGCCTTCAACGACCTTAGCAACAGCGCGCAGGTCTTCGATACGGCCGTTGGTGCAGGAGCCGATGAAGACGCGATCGACATTGATCTCGGTCATCGGCGTGCCCGGCTTCAGGCCCATATAGTCGAGTGCACGCCACTTGGAAGCGCGCTTGGTTTCGTCCTGGATTTCGTCGGGGTTAGGGACGATGCCCTGAACGGAGATGACGTCTTCCGGGGAGGAGCCCCAGGAGACGATCGGCGGCAGGCTTGCGGCATCGAGCTTGACGATGCGATCGTAATGCGCACCTTCGTCGGACTTCAGCATCTTCCAGTAGGCGATCGCCTGCTCCAGCGCCTCGCCCTTCGGCGCGCGTGGCTTACCCTTGATATATTCGAAGGTCGTCTCGTCCGGGGCGATCAAGCCGGCGCGGGCGCCGCCTTCGATCGACATGTTGCAGATGGTCATGCGGCCTTCCATCGACAGCGAGCGAATGGCTTCGCCGGCATATTCGATGACGTAGCCGGTGCCGCCCGCAGTGCCGATTTCACCGATGATGGCAAGGATGATGTCCTTGGCGGTGACGCCAGGCGGCAGCTGGCCGTCGACCTGCACCAGCATGTTCTTGGCCTTCTTCTGGATCAGCGTCTGCGTGGCGAGCACATGCTCGACCTCGGAGGTGCCGATACCGTGGGCGAGAGAGCCGAAGGCACCGTGGGTCGAGGTGTGGCTGTCGCCGCAGACGATCGTCATGCCGGGCAGGGTGAAGCCCTGCTCAGGCCCGATGATATGGACGATGCCCTGGCGCTTGTCGTTTTCGGAGTAGTATTCCACGCCGAATTCGGCGGCATTCTTGGCGAGCTGCTCGACCTGGATGCGGCTTTCCTCGTTCTTGATGCCGAGATGGCGATCCGGCGAAGTCGGCACGTTGTGATCGACGACGGCAAGCGTCTTCTGCGGGGCGTGAACCTTGCGGCCGGACATGCGCAGGCCTTCGAAGGCTTGCGGCGACGTCACTTCGTGAACGAGATGACGGTCGATATAGAGAAGACAGGTGCCGTCTTCTTGGGCGTCAACCAAGTGGTCATCCCAGATTTTGTCGTACAGTGTGCGTGGAGCGCTCATGGCTACAAATCCATATTGGCATTGTCGAAGATGGGATTGACGGATCAGGACCGCCGGCCTCGGGAGTGATCAGCGAAGTCGGCTGTTGAGCGCGCCCGAAATCATCGCAAAGAAACGTGCCGGCAGGCGCTTGTGGTCCTGCAGCACGAAAGCCATGACGTAACGTCCGTCTTTGCTCATGATCTTACTCATGGCCATGCTCATATCAATTTTCAAAACCTTCGGCAATGGCGAGCGTTTCCGGGACTAGCCATTCGCGCCAGATTAACAGAAAGCCAAAATTACGGTGGGTGCAACCTCATCTGGCTAGCCGAATTGCCAAATCTGAACCTGTCAACTTAACGTATTACGGCACCATACTTGCTTTTTTCCGAGCTGCGGATCAGATTGCATTTCTATCTGCAATAGAAATCAAAGATATAAATGCGGGGCATATGCCATGTATGTCTTCATGAAAGGCTGCAGCATTCTTGCTGGCTTATCTCTGGTTTTCGCGGTTTCGACCGTTTTTCTCCCGTCCACAATTCAGACGAAGGCATATGCCGACGAAGGGTTGGATCTATATAGTGCGGGAAATTATCAACGCGCGCTGACGTATTGGCAGCCCTTGGCTGAGCGTGGGGATGCTCAAGCCGAGTTTGGTTTGGGGCTTCTTTATGAAACCGGGCATGGTGTTGAGCAAAACTTCGATACGGCTCAGAGTTGGTATCGGAAGGCGGCGGAGCAGGGCCTGGCTAGTGCGCAAAATACCCTAGGGGCAATGTACGCCAATGGTCGGGGTGTTGCGAAAGATGATGCGCGAGCCGAAGAATTGTACCGCAAGGCGGCAGAACAAGGAGATGTCCGCGCAGAAGTGAATTTGAGCAATATGTATCGATTTGGGCGCGGCGTTCCTCGTGGCATAAACCTCGCCATCGCTTGGCTTCAAAAGGCATCCGAAGCAGGTAATCCCGTTGCGCAATCCAATTTGGGTGGCATCTATATTTCCGAGAATGGGGTCAAAGACTATTCAAAAGCGGCAATTCTGTTCCAAAAGTCCGCAGATCAAGGTGACCCGGGAGGACAAAATGGCCTCGGCATCATGTGTGGTCTTGGGTTGAACAGACCAATAGATCTTGCGTGTGCGGCAAATTGGTATCGTAAAGCGGCGGAGCAAGGTAGCCCATCAGCGGAGCTTAATCTTGGTAGCGCCTATTATAATGGCTCCGGGATCGAAAAGGATATCAGCTTGGCGATATTCTGGTATCGAAAAGCCGCGGAACAAGGAAACGTCCGGGCGCAAGAATATCTCCAATACATAGCTGAGCATCGACCTATCCTCAAGGGATAGGTCATAATGGTGAATGGCCATCGGATCGCAACAATCACACCTGCGCGCCCGGCGGCTGGCTTGCCGCCAGGCGGGGGAAGGCGGAGCGGTCGCTGCCGGAGCGGCGGCGCATCCAGGCTTCGAGCTGTCTGAGCAGCAGCGACAGGCCGATCGTCAGCAGCAGATAGATGAAGGCTAGGATCGACAGGGTTTCGAAGTAGCGGAAATTGGCCGAGTAATAGAGCTTGGCGAGCTGGCTGATATCGGCGACGCCGAGCACGGACACGAGCGAGCTATCCTTCACCATGGCGATGAAATCGTTCGACAGCGGCGGCAGGATGACGCGGATCGCCTGGGGAAAGACGACGAGGCGAAAGCGCTGAAAGCGGGTGAGGCCGAGCGCCTTTGCTGCTTCGATCTGGCCCTGGTCGACCGCCTGGATGCCGGCGCGGAAAATCTCGGCGATGAAGGAGGAATAGGCGATGGTCAGCGCGATGATCGTGCGCCAGACGAAGGGCATGTCGCGGGTGATGAGCGGGCTTGCCCAGCCGGCGGAGATCAATGGCGAGACGACGAAATTATAGACGGCGACGAAGGCCGGTGTGCCGACGAATGCGATGTAGGAAAGCAGCACCAGTATCGGGATGCCGCGCACGATCTCGATATAGAAGCGCGCCACCTGTCGCAGCACGAGGAAATCCGACAGGCCGAGTAGCGCCAGCCCGAGGCCAAGCAGCATGGCGAGCGTAAAAGCCACCAGCGTCACGAAGACCGTGACGCCGATGCCATTCAGCAGAAGAGAGAAAATTTGAGCGTAGAGGCCGTTTGCCGCAATTGCGATGGAAGCGACGACACCGAGGATTGCAAGGGCGACTAGCCACCAGGGAAAATCTTCCTTGCCGCGGTGCCCGCCCGGGCCTGCCAAAGGTGCCATCAGAGCGGGCTTCCAATATATCGGTCTTCAGAGTTCATTGGCCCATCTTGTAATCGAGGAACCACTTCTTGTTCAGCGCCTCGAGCGTGCCGTCGGCCTTGAGGCTGGCGATGGCTGCATTGATCGGGGCGACAAGATCGGAGCCCTTCTGGAAGATGAAGCCGAAATCCTCGGTGCCGAGCGGGCCGCCGACCAACTTCAAGCCGCCGTTCGAGGCATCGACATAGCCTTTGCCGGCGGTGCCGTCGGTCAGCACCATGTCGACGTCCCCGGTCTTCAGCGCTTGGACGGTGGCGCCGAAGGTTTCGAAGGTCTTAATGCGCGGGTTCTGCTCGTTGCCGTCGAGGACCGAATAGACGGCAGTGTAGAAGGGCGTCGTGCCCGGCTGCGCGCCGATCAGCGCATCCTTGACGGCGGCGAAGCTCTTGGCATCGGTGAAGCGCTTCTCGTCGCCGCGCACGAGCATGAACTGCTCGGAGCGCATGTAGGGATCGGAGAAATCGACCTTCTGCTTGCGGTCGTCCTTGATGGTGATGCCGGTCATGCCGATGTTGTACTGGCCTTCGGAAACGGCCTGGATCATCGCATCCCAGCTGGTGTTCTGGTACTCGACCTTGAAGTTCAGGCGCTTGGCGATCTCGTTCATCGCGTCATATTCCCAGCCGATCGCCTTGTTCGTCTTAGGATCGATGAACTGCAGCGGCGGATAGGCATTCTCGGTGACGACGACGACGGTCTTGCCGTTCAGGTTCGGAAGGTCGGCCGCGAGGGCGGCAAAAGGTGCAAGCACGAGGGCGCTGAGGCCCAGCAGGAACGAACGACGGAATGCCATGGAAATCTCCCCGATTAGAACATGATGCCGAAAAGTGTCAGCGGTTTTCGGAGGACATCATGTTCTCCCTATTTGATTCTGGCGGGGATTCAGATTGCAGGTCGATTCGATCTGAAATCATTCAACGCCAGAGTGGCGGAAAACTGTCATATTTGGAAAGAGGATGGCAAGGCTATTGCCACGGCCGCGATCATAAAAATGGAAAAGCAACTCTAAAGCGGGCTGCGAATCGAGAAATATTCTTTTGGCTCGATGCTGACGCCAGGCAGCAAAAAGGCGACCCTAGGGCCGCCTTCAAGCTTTACGATCCGTATGGACCGAAACTTATTCTGCTGCCGGCTCGGCTGCTGCGGCTGCAGCAGCTTCTGCAGCTGCCTTTGCTTCTGCGGCTTCGGCTGCTGCCTTCTCGGCTGCGAGCGCCTGAGCGGCTGCAACCTTCTCGGCTTCGATGCGTGCCTTTTCGTCGGCCAGAGCCTGACGCTCTGCGTCGTTGAGCTTGCGGGCGCGGGTGCCGGTGTTCTCGACGATACGGGCAGCCTTACCGCGCAGGTCGCGCAGGTAGTAGAGCTTGGCGCGACGGACTTTACCGCGGCGAACGACTTCGACGCTTTCGATCATCGGGGAGTAAACCGGGAATACGCGCTCGACGCCTTCGCCGTAAGAGATCTTGCGGACCGTGAAGTTTTCCTGCAGGCCGCCGCCGGAGCGAGCGATGCAAACGCCTTCATAGGCCTGAACGCGGGTACGGTTGCCTTCCGTGACCTTCACGTTGACGCGAACGGTGTCGCCAGCGGAAAATTCGGGAAGCGTGCGCTTGGCTTCGATCTTGGCAGCCTGTTCGGCTTCCAACTGCTGAATGATGTTCATAGTATCAACCTCGTTGTTGCTTCAACAGCCAGAGCGCCCGAACGATCTATCCTTGGTCGGACCCGAAGGTCTCGCCGCGTGATATATGCCTGTTACGGCAGGGGCGGATACGTCTGCTTTTCTTTGGTGGTTGATGGGAAATTTCCCATGCCGGGCGCGCACATATCCTATTGTCGCGCCCTTGTCACCCCTTGCGGCCGAATTAAGTGGGCTTTGTGGCCGTACAGGAGGCTTGAGACGGCATTTTATCACACATCGGATTGCGCGGATACCGTCAGGCCTTCTTCGACTTTTTCCGCGCCGATGCGTTCAGTGCCGCGGCGGCGCGCACGAGCGTCTTCAATGCTTCCTCGTCGATCTCCTCGTTCTCGGTGATATCGATGGCGCGCCGCGTATTGCCTTCGAGGCTGGAGTTGAAGAGGCGGGAGGGATCCTCGAGTGAGGCGCCCTTCGCAAAGGTCAGTTTCACGACGCTCTTATAGGTCTCGCCGGTGCAGATGATGCCCTCGTGCGACCATACCGGCACGCCACGCCATTTCAGCTCTTCGATTACATCTGGTTCGGCCTGCTTGATGAGCGCACGGACCTTGGCCAAGGTCCTGCCGCGCCAGTCGCCCAGTTCCCGAATCTTGTCGTCGATCAGTTGAGAAGCGGAGCCTGCCTGTTCGGCTTCCGCTGCATTGTCTTTTGCCATCCTCCGGAGCCTCCTCATCCTTCATGCTTGCCCTAACCTCTTTAGCCCGCGTTAGGGTCAGGCGCCATAGCCTGCCGGCGGAGGAATTCATTATCCGTCCTTTTGGGGTGCGGATGTTTTGGAGCCGTGCCGGGCGGCGTCTCAGGCAGCGAGGCTCAAAGCGAAACTGCGAATAGCCTCACAGACGTCCTCAGGGCCTTCCAAAGGCGCGAGATGTCCAAGTCCCGGCAGAACGTTAAATGTTGCGTGGGGAATGGTTTTAGGTACCTCCTCCCTCAATCTCTCTTCTGTTTCAACCAAGTCTTCGGAACCGACGATGACGACCGCCGGCACGGAGATTCGCCGAGTTGAAGAGGCAATATCCGCCGTCATTCCTTCGCGGGTCCAGATCGCCTTTGCCTCGGCTGTTCCGCTGAGGGTATCCTCGATCACCTGTTTGTGGAATTCTCGGTTCAGCGGCTTTCCCGACAGGATGTTGAGTGCCGCCTCCACGCCTTCCCGGCTTTGATAGCTGTCCAGCATCATTTGACGCTGCGCCTCCGGAACAGGCAATGCGCTCGCGGGAGCTGGCGCCAAAAGCGCAAGGCCCAGCAACCCGTCCTGTTGCTCTGACGCGGCGAGTTGAGCGACCTTGCCTCCCATCGAGTGACCGACGAGGATGTAGTTCTTCAGCTCCAAGGCTCGGATGAGCGCCAAGGTATCGGAAGCATAGGAGGCGAGCGAGAAATCACCTTCCTTGGATGAGCGGCCCCAGCCCCGCTGATCGAAGGCAATGCTACGGAAATCGCCCGCCAGCAGCCGCATGACCGGTTGATAGGTCCTGCTCGTGCCGCCCCAATAATGAAGAAAGACCAGGGTTATTCCACCTTCGCCTTCCTCGGCGACATTGAGAGCGGCACCGTGAATTCTGATTGAATAGGTTTTCATGTCTTCGTCCTCTGTTTCTGACGACGGCAGTATGCTTAATGAAGCAAAATCTGATAATTGGATGATTATTAATTTCATTCAGAAATCGGATTTCGGAATGTCTCTCGATACTTTGACGAGCATATCGGTCTTTCGTCAGATGGTGGAGCGCGGCAGCATAGCGGCCGCAGCGCGGTTTTGCGGAATGTCGGCCGAGATGGCGGGTCATCACCTGAGGTCCCTGGAAGCAAGGCTGGGTGTCCGTCTCATCAACCGCACGACCCGGCGCTTGCATATTACCGAGGCGGGGCAGGCCTACTACCGGCGCTGCGTTGCCGTTCTGGACGAAGTGGCGCTGGCCGATGCCGAAGCAGGTCAAAGGCAATCTTCTCCGAGCGGCAGGCTCAAGATCGCGGCTCCGCTGGCGTTCGGGATGGCATTACTGTCCGAGCCGATTGCGGCATTCATCGAGCAGAACCCCGCCGTATCGGTCGAACTCGGTCTTTCCGAGCGAAATGTCGGTCTCGTCGAGGAGGGCTATGATGTGGCCCTAAGATTGGGAGACCTGCAGGATTCCGGATTGGTTGCCCGGCGCCTTTCGGCATTCCCCTTGATTCCAGTGGCGTCCGAAGCCTATCTTGCGCAGCATCCCCCGATCGCTGCTCCATGGGATATCGCGGACCATCAGGTCCTGATCTATACGCAGACCGCCAATCCAAAGAATTGGCGGTTCAACGATGCCGCTGGAAATTATGTGGACGTTCCGCTGACCGGCAGGATCGCGGCATCCGATATCGAGTTCCTGCTGCGCCTGGCACTTCGGGGAGCTGGCCTGCTTCTGGCACCCTCCTTCGTCGTGTCGAACCATCTGGCGAAGAAAGAACTCGTCGCAATTCTTCCGGATTGGAGCATGCGGACGCTTCCATTAAGCCTCGTGCTGCCTCATCGGACGCTGATACCCGCAACGGTACGCAGTTTTGCAGACTTTCTTTCAAGCTGGTTCAGGTAAGTCGGGTTTGGCCGGGACTGCCCGCAAGGCATGTTGCCTTGTCCATCAGATTCGCCCGCTTCATATGGTCCCTACTTACTCGATCGCTTGTCCAGCAGGTCCGGCCGGCGTTCCCTTGTCAGCTGTTCGGCCTGCTCTCTCTGCCATTTGGCGATCGCGGCGTGGTTGCCCGAGGTAAGGATGGCCGGAATCTCGCGGCTCTCCCAGATCTGCGGACGAGTATAGTGCGGATGCTCCAGCAGGCCGCCCTCGAAGCTTTCGTGCAGGCCGGAGAGGTCATTGCCCATGACGCCGGGCAGGATGCGGACGATGGCGTCGAGCAGGATGAGGGCGGCCGGCTCGCCGCCCGAGAGGATATAGTCGCCGATCGAAACTTCCTCGAGGCCGCGACCTTCGATGACACGCTGATCGACGCCTTCGAAGCGGCCGCAGACGATGATGACGCCATCGCCATCGGCAAGCTCGCGCACGCGTTTCTGCGTCAGAGGCTTGCCGCGCGGGCTCATCAGCAGGCGCGGGCGGTTGTCGTTCTCGCTCGCATGGTCGATGGCGCGGCCAAGCACATCCGGCTTCAGCACCATGCCGGCGCCGCCGCCAGCGGGCGTGTCATCGACGGTACGGTGCCTGTCGGTGGCGAAATCGCGGATCTGCACGGTATCCAGCGACCATTGACCGCGCTCCATCGCCTTGCCGGCAAGCGACGTGCCGAGGTGGCCAGGGAACATCTCGGGATAGAGCGTCAGGATAGTCGCCCGAAAACTCATGGCGCGGTCACTTCCCAATAAGGATCACTTCTTCGTCTTGTCCTGCGGCTTTTCCGGCTTCTGCGGCTTGCCGATGAGGTCGTCGGGGCTGTCGACGAGGCCGGCAGCCAGCGGGTCGATCAGGATCTTGCCGCCCTCGAGATCGATTTCGAGCACGGCCGCTTCGGAAAAGGGGATCAGCACCGGGCGCTTGCCCGGCCCCTTCAGCTCCAGCAGATCGCCGGCGCCGAAATCATAGACGCCGCTGACCGTGCCGTAGCCGATGCCTTCGTCGTCAACGGCCTCCAGCCCTTCAAGGTCGGTATAGAAGAATTCGTCGTCGTCGAGCTCATCGTCAGGCAGGTTGTCGCGCTCGATATAGAGTTCCAGGCCGTTCAGCGCCTCGGCGGCATTGCGGTCGTTGATGCCGCGGAAGCGCACGATAACGACGTTCTTGGCCTCGCGGATTTCCAGAACTTCGAAGCTGCGGCCGTCCATGCTGTGCAGGTGGCCGTAGTCGCCGAGCGCCGCCGGATCGGACGTATAAGCGCGCGCGCGCACCTCGCCTCTCAAGCCCTGTGCCGCGCCAATGGTGGCCATCAATACCGGGTTTTGCAGTTTCGTCATGTTTCTTCGCCGATTGCTGGAATTATGCAGCAGATCCAAAATGCTAAAACGACCTTTGCGCGTCACATGTGACGCGCGGCGCCGCAGTAGCGTTCTCTCATAGGCTGAACGTCAGCCGATGGGAAACAAAAAACGGGCGGCATGTCGCCATGCCACCCGTTTTCAATCAATGCAAGGTCCGATTACTCGGCAGCGGCGGCGGCGTCAGCGGCCTTCTGTGCCTTTTCGGCAGCGCGCTCCTGAGCCTTCTTGCCCGGCTTTGCCTTTTCCGGGTTGTTCTTGGCTTCGCGCGTTGCGATGCCGGCTTCGTTGAGGAAGCGCAGAACGCGGTCGGTCGGCTGTGCGCCATGGTCGAGCCAGTGCTTGATGCGCTCGGCCTTGAGTTCAACGCGCTTGGCGTCGTCCTTGGCAAGCATCGGGTTCCAGGAGCCGAGGGTCTCCAGGAAACGGCCGTCGCGCGGCGAGCGGGCGTCGGCTACGACAACGTGATAGTACGGGCGCTTCTTGGAGCCACCGCGGGCGAGACGAATTTTCAGTGCCATGTTAATTCTCCTTTGGCTTTTCTTGACCGCTTCGTTGTGCGGTATGGTTACGTCGCACTGCTTTTTTCTTGCTGCATAATCCCGGTTGAAAACGTTCTTGCGTCTTTCGGGATCATGCGGCCAGGGGGTTACCCTTTGAAATCGGCAGCGATCTGTTCATGATGCCGGATGACTTCCTTGATGACGAAGTTCAGGAACTTCTCGGCGAAATCCGGGTCCAGATTGGCGTCCTTTGCCAGGCGGCGCAGGCGCTCGATCTGAAATTCTTCGCGCGCCGGGTCGGCCGGCGGCAGGTCGTACTTGGCTTTCAGCACGCCCACTTCCTTCGTGCATCGGAAGCGTTCGGCCAGCATATGCACCAGTGCGGCATCGATATTGTCGATCGACTGGCGGTAGTTGCCCAGTTGGGCCTTGACGTCTGGATCAATCATGGGGTCAACGATCCCTTTCACTTCTTCTTCGGCAAACCGGGAAGCCCCGGGAAACCACCGCCGAGGCCGGGCAGCTTGGCGCCGCCGAGACCCGGCAAACCGCCGCCGCCGCCCAGGCCTGGTAAACCACCCGGCAAGCCGCCGGGACGGCCGAGGCCGGCGGCTTCGGCCTGCTTCTGCAGGGCTTCGAGCTGCTTGGGGTCCATGTTCGACAGGTCGGGCATGCCGCCCATTCCACCCATGCCGCCGCCGAGGCCCATTTTGCCGGCGAGGCCGCCCATCAGCTGTTTCATCATGCCGCCTTTGCCCTTGCCGCCCATCATCTTCATCATGTCCGCCATCTGGCGGTGCATCTTCAGAAGCTTGTTGATGTCGGAGGCGTCGGTGCCGGAGCCGGCGGCGATGCGCTTCTTGCGGGAATGCTTGAGGAGATCCGGATTGGCGCGCTCGGCCTTGGTCATCGAGGAGATGATGGCGAGCTGGCGCTTGAACAGACGGTCGTCGAGGCCGGCGGCAGCCATCTTGTCCTTCATGCCGGACATGCCGGGCATCAGGCCCATGATGCCGCCCATGCCGCCCATCTTCTGCATCTGGCCGAGCTGGTCGGCAAGATCGTTGAGGTCGAACTTGCCCTTGGCCATCTTGGCAGCCATGGCGGCTGCCTTCTCGGCATCGATATTCTCTGCGGCCTTTTCGACGAGCGAGACGATGTCGCCCATGCCGAGGATACGGTCGGCGATACGGCGGGGATGGAATTCTTCCAGCTCGCCCATCTTTTCGCCGACACCGATCAGCTTGATCGGCTTGCCGGTGACTGCGCGCATCGAAAGAGCGGCACCGCCGCGGCCGTCGCCGTCCATACGGGTCAGCACGAGGCCGGTGATCCCTACGCGCTCGTCGAAATTGCGGGCGAGGTTGACGGCGTCCTGACCGGTCAAGCTGTCGGCGACGAGCAGGATTTCGTGCGGGTTGGATTTTTTCTTGATATCCGCCATCTCGACCATGAGCGGCTCGTCGATATGCGTACGGCCGGCGGTGTCGAGGATGACGACGTCATGGCCACCGAGCTTGGCGGCCTGTACGGCGCGTGCGGCAATATCGGTCGGCGACTGGCCGGATATGACCGGAAGCGTGTCGATGCCCGTCTGCACGCCGAGCTGGCGCAGCTGCTCCTGCGCGGCCGGACGGCGCGTGTCGAGTGAGGCCATCAGGACCTTCTTGCGGTCGCGGCTCGTCAGGCGGTTGGCGATCTTCGCCGTGGTGGTGGTCTTACCCGAGCCCTGCAGACCGACCATCATGACGACGACCGGGGCAGGCGCATTGAGATCGATGCCCACGCCTTCGCCGCCGAGCATTTCGATGAGCTCGTCATGGACGATCTTGACGACCATCTGGCCGGGCTTGATCGACTTCAGGATTTCGGCGCCGACAGCCTTTTCGCGGACGCGATCGGTAAAGGAGCGAACGACATCCAGCGCCACGTCGGCTTCGAGCAGCGCGCGGCGAACCTCGCGCAGTGCTGCGGAAACATCGGCTTCCGAAAGCGCGCCGCGGCCTGTCAGTCCATTCAGAATGGAACCAAGACGGTCCTGGAGGTTTTCAAACATCGGTTCTTCCTTATCGATCGCCTGGGATTTGGATTTGCGCCTGTGCGCGGTTCCTCGCCCGAAAACGTCGTGTTTTTCCATGACGAAAACAAGACGCAAAGCCAAAAAGCACCCGAGGGCGCATCGCGCTGTCGGGTGTTGACCTCCGGGATCTCTTTATACCTTGATGGGTCCCGGTCGGTGGCTCGGAGGCTTGTGCTCGTCGCAGATTGCGGGCGATAAACAGGAAAAGACCGGGAAAGTCAACCCAATGCGGCCGAAATGCATGAAATGCACGGAAGACATTCCCATATCGATGTCGATTTGACCGCACCGCCGTCTTTTAATTGTTGTATCGATCCCCGTCATCAAGTGATTCCCCGAGACCGTTCCGAATGAATGATGCAGCCCTGACCGATCTTCTTGCTGCCTGTCGCACTTACACCGGCGGCCGGGTCGATACCCGTTTCAACGCGGCGGCGCAGGCCTTCTATGCGAGCGCCAAGGCCCAGCCGAAGATCGCCGGGCGGGCGGCGCGCGAGCTCAGCCGCCTGCCACCACCTGGAGCCGCCGTTCTTGCGAACATGCTGGGGACCATCGTCGAAAAGGGGGGCGCGGTGGAGCGCAGCGGTCCGGCCGTGTGGGAGCTCTATCTGGCGTGGCTGCCGCAGATCCATCGCGGCTTTGCCGGCCGCAAGGAGCTGAGCTCGCGGCAAAGGCAGCTGCTGGATGCTTTTCAGCTGCTTAGCCAATCGGCGGTTTCGCATCTTTCCGGCATGCCGCAGGAGCGCGCACTCGCTGCAGGCAACAAAGCGCTGATGACGCAGCTTGCGGAATTGCAGGATTATACGCCGGGTGCGGCCTGGGTCCGCCAGGTACTCCTGAGCTGCAGTGACGATCTGCTGGTGCTGCACCTGCCGAGTCGGCAGGGCTTTCGCCTGCGCTACGAGAATATCGTCAACTGCTTCCATCTGTTCACGCTGATCCAGGCGGCCTTCGGCGAGAGACTGCCCGGCGGCCGTGCGCCCAATCGGTTCATCGTCGACATGGCGCGCTGTGTAACCGTGGCCGAAGAGGGCAATGATGAGCCGTGGTGGCGCTATCAGACGGTGCAGCCGGAGCCGGGTCTTGTCGAGATTTCCGGCGAGGCATCCGTCGAGACGATTTCCCGCATCGATGGCCGGCAGATCATCCTGCTTTCGCCTCCGGTTGAAGCCGCGGCGCTGTGGGATACGACCTTTTTCACGCCGCAGCTCTTTGCCATGCCGGCGAATGTCGTGCTTGAAGGGACGTTGACGAAGCAACAGGCCGAGGAATGGTTCGCCAAATTCGGCTTGCCGGCAGGCGAGGCGCCCGATGTGGAAGGGGCGGACAGGGCATGACCACCACATCCGGCTCGGCCAAGAAAAATCCCTATTATCAGGGTCCGGTTTCCGATCATTTCGATGGTCGGCGCTTCTTCAATCCCGGCGGCGTCGAGCCTGGCGGACCACTTGATCTTCTGCGCTGGCAGCTTGGCGGCGGGAGGGTACGCTGGCCCAATCCCGTCATCAGCACCTTTCCGCCGGTCAAGCCGGACCGGCATGTATTCGGCAATCAGATGCGGTTGACCATGGTGGGGCATGCGTCGATGCTGGTTCAGATTGCCGGGCTGAATATCCTGACCGATCCCGTCTGGTCGGAGCGGGTCAGCCCCTTCCGTTCCGTCGGGCCGAAGCGCGTTGTGCCGCCCGGCATCCGCTTCGAGGACCTGCCGCATATCGGCCTCGTGCTGGTGACGCACAATCACTACGATCATCTCGATCTCGCCACGCTTGCCCGCCTGCAGCAGGCGCATCGTCCGAAAATCGTGACACCGCTCGGCAACGACACGATCATTCGCCGCGCCGTTCCCGATGCGGACATCACCGTTGTCGACTGGGGCGATCGTGTTGAGTTCCGAGGCGGAGTGACGATCGATACCGAGCCCTGCCATCATTGGTCGGCGCGTGGCATGGGCGACCGGCGCATGGCGCTCTGGGCCGCTTTCGTGCTCAACACGCCATCGGGCAAGATCTACCATGTCGGCGATACCGGCTTTCACGATGGCATCAATTATGAGGACGCCCAGCAAAAGCATGGCGGCTTCCGCCTCGCGATCCTGCCCTTCGGCGCCTATGAACCGCGCTGGTTCATGAAGGGCCAGCACCAAAATCCGGAAGAGGCGGTGAAGGGCATGAAGCTCTGCAATGCCGCCTATGTCGCCGGCCATCACTTCGCGACCTTCCAGCTGACGGACGAGGGCATCGATGCGCCCGTTCAGGCGCTGGATGTTGCGCTGAAGGTGCACGGCGTGGAGCCGGATCGGTTTCGCCCGCTCAGGGCAGGTGAAGTTTTTGATGTGCCTGTCGTGTGAGCGTTGGCGCTTGGGCCGAAAGTTCCTTCTCCCCGAGGGGAGGAGGTGCCGTCAGGCGGATGAGGGGGTGCTTGCCAAAAGCACGAAAATCCACGAATTCAAATCCGCCAATCCCCCTCATCCGACCCTTCGGGCCACCTTCTCCCCGAGGGGAGAAGGGATTATATCTTACTGCTTGATCTCCGGCTCGACGAGTTTCGCCAGATTGATCAGCGATTCCTGCCAGCCGAGATAACAAGCTTCAGGCGGAATGACATCGGGTACACCCGCCTGGGTGATGTTGACCTCGGTTCCGACGAGGACCTTCTTCAACGTGACGGTCACTTCCATTTCGCCCGGCAGGTTCGGGTCGTCGAACCTGTCGGTGTAGCGCACTAGCTCGCCCGGGATCAGCTCACGGAAATCGCCGCCGAAGGAATGCTTCTCGCCGGTCGTGAAGTTGCGGAACGACATCTTGAACGTGCCGCCGACGCTGGGCTCCAGATGATGCACGGTGCAGGCAAAGCCATTCGGCGGCAGCCACTTGGCTAGCGCATCCGCTTCGATGAAGGCGCGATAGACCTTTTCCGGGTTGGTGGCCAGGACGCGATGGAGACGTATAGTATTCGGCATGGTCATAATCCCTATGGTTTGACGGAGTGGACGAGCCTAGGACGGGCGGGGTTTCGGTAATCCGACATCGGGAATAATTTTTTCTCAAAATAGATTGCGTCAAGACTTCTCGATAAGATTATATCGAGACATTCAACTGAAGGACGGGCCAACTGCCCCATCGTTGAGCGCGGGCGCGGAGGCCGTGGTGAAACCTGAAAACGGCCGTCCGTTACGTCCCACTGGTAATTCCCCCGCAATTCCGCCATATACAGCTCGAAAACACGGACGGACATGGCATCATGGGCAATACGGTCGAATTCGCGAGGATGAACGGGCTTGGCAACAAGATCCTGGTTATCGACATGCGCGGCCGCAAGGATGCGGTGACGCCGGCGGCGGCCATTGCGCTCAATGCCGATCCGGCAACCCAGTTCGACCAAATCATGGCGATTCACGACCCGAAGGTTCAGGGCACCGATGCCTGGATCGATATTCTGAACTGCGACGGCACCAAGGCGCAGGCCTGCGGCAACGGCACGCGCTGCGTCGTGCAGGCGCTGGCGGCCGAAACCGGCAAAAAAGTGTTCACCTTCCAGACCGTTGCCGGCATCCTGAATGCCAGGGAGCATGAGGACGGCACGATCTCGGTCGATATGGGCAAGCCGGTCTTTGCCTGGGACAAGATCCCGCTTGCCGAGGAATTTGCCGATACCAGCCGCATCGAGCTGCAGATCGGGCCGATCGACAATCCCATCCTGCATTCACCCTCGGTCGCCTCGATGGGCAATCCGCATGCGATCTTCTGGGTGGACAAGGACCCGATGTCCTTCGATCTCGATCGCTTCGGCCCGCTGCTCGAAAACCACCCGATGTTTCCCGAGCGCGCCAACATCACGCTGGCGCAGGTGCTTTCGCCGACGCTCGTGCGCACCCGCACCTGGGAGCGCGGCGCCGGCCTGACGCTTGCCTGCGGTTCGGCAGCCTGCGCTGCCGCCGTCAGCGCTGCGCGCACCGGCCGCACCGGCCGCAAGGTGACGATCGACGTCGGCTCGGCGCCCGCGCCTGGCAAGCTCACTATCGAATGGCTTGAAAGCAACGACCATGTCGTCATGACCGGGCCTGCCGAATGGGAATGGTCCGGCACGGTCGATCCGGTCACGGGCAGCTTCTCGCGCGATGAAGAGCAGGGGGCTCAGGCGCGGTGAGCGGGGTCGAGGTCATTACCTTCGGCTGTCGCCTCAATACTTATGAATCCGAAGTGATGAGGTCGCAAGCGGAAGCGGCCGGGCTCAACAACGCCATTCTGGTCAATACCTGTGCCGTGACGGGCGAGGCCGTGCGCCAGGCGCGCCAGGCGATCCGCCGCGCGCGCCGCGACAATCCGCATGCGCGGATCATCGTGACAGGCTGCGCCGCGCAGACCGAGAAGCAGACCTTTGCCGAAATGACTGAGGTGGATGCCGTGCTCGGCAACGAGGAGAAGCTGAAGAGCGCCTCCTATCGAGCGCTGCCGGATTTTGGCGTTTCGGCGGAAGAGAAGCTGCGCGTCAACGACATCATGAGCGTGCGGGCAACCGCGCCGCAGATGATCCGCCATATCGACGGCCATGTGCGCGCTTTCATTCAGGTGCAGAACGGCTGCGACCATCGCTGCACCTTCTGCATTATTCCCTATGGCCGCGGCAATTCGCGCTCCGTGCCGATGGGCGCCGTCGTCGATCAGGCGCGTAACTTGGTCGAGAGCGGCTATCGCGAGATCGTGCTGACCGGCGTCGATGCCACGAGCTATGGCGCCGATCTGCCGGGAGCGCCGACGCTCGGCCTGCTTGCCAAGACGCTGCTGAAGCAGATCCCGGAGATCCGAAGGCTGCGACTGTCATCGATCGACAGCATCGAGGCCGATCGGCATCTGATGGACCTTATCGCCGACGAGCCGCGCTTCATGCCGCATCTGCATCTCTCGCTGCAGCATGGCGATGACATGATTCTCAAGCGCATGAAGCGGCGTCACTCGCGCGCCGACGCGATCGGCTTCATCGAGGATGTGCGGCGTCTGCGCCCGGAGACGAGCTTCGGCGCCGACATGATCGCCGGCTTTCCGACGGAGACGGAAGAGATGTTTGCCAATGCCGTTGGTCTGGCGCAAGAGGCTGGCATCGCGCACCTGCATGTCTTTCCCTATAGCCCGCGTCCTGGCACGCCGGCCGCCCGCATGCCACAGCTCGATCGCGGCCTGATCAAGGAACGCGCCGCCCGCCTGCGCGAGGTCGGACAAAGATTGCACCAAGCCCATCTAGACAAGATGGTCGGCACGCGGCAATGGCTGCTTGTGGAGAATGGCGGACTGGCGCATACGGAAAACTTCACGCTTGCCGCCGCCCCCGGCCTTCGCCCGCGCGACCTTGTGCAGGTCGCAATCACTGGCCACAATGGCAAGCACCTCGACATGCAACTTCTGGCCGCCGACGCGGCCTAATGTTTCAACGGAACACTTCATGGCGCTCGGTTTCATCAAAAAAGTCTTCACTTTCGGCCGCGAAAAGCCGGTTGAGGAGCAGGCGCCTGCAGAGGATCCTCGAAAGGTTGAGGCGGCTGCGGTCGAGCAGGAAGTGCCTGCCGTAGATGTTTTGCCGGCTTCCGAGTTTGCCGAGCCCGCGCCACCCCCCTCTGTCCCTTCGGGACATCTCCCCCACAAGGGGGGAGATCGGTTGGAGGATACCGCGCCGGCTGAGCAAGAGCAGCAGGCTGAAAGCCAGGCAGATGCTTCCGGCGCGAAAGAGATTGAGGCCGCTGAGGCTCCGAGCTCCCTCGAATCCAGGTTGCAGGAGCAGCATGAAGACCTTCAGGCACTCGAACCGGAGCAACCTGCCGATACTAAAGCCAATGTAGTTTCGGAAGAGCACCCCATCGAACCGATCTCCCCCCCTGTGGGGGAGATGTCCGACAGGACAGAGGGGGGTGACGAAGCCTCGACAAGCTCGGAACCTTCGTCGAAAGACTCCGAACCTGCCTCGGAAACCACCGAAACCCCATCTGCCCCCATCCTTCCCAAGGGCTTCTCCACCGCCGCTCCTGCGCCCGCACCGGCTCCGGAAACCCCGAGGCAGAAGCTCTCCTGGTTCCAGCGCCTGCGTGCCGGGCTCGCGCGCACCTCGTCGCAGCTGACGGGGCAGATCGCGGCCCTTTTCACCAAACGCAAACTTGACGATCAGACGCTGCAGGATCTGGAAGATCTGCTGATTCAAGCCGACCTCGGCGTCGAAACGGCGATGCGCGTCACCGATACGCTGGCCTCGGAGCGATACGGCAAGGATGTGACCAGCGAGGACGTTGGCCGCATCATGGCGCAGGAAATCGCCAAGGTACTGAAGCCGGTCGCAAAGCCTCTTCAGCTCGATCTCAGCCACAAGCCCCATGTCATCCTCGTGGTCGGCGTCAACGGCACCGGAAAGACGACGACGATCGGCAAGCTCGCGGCGAAGCTCTCCGGCGCCGGATTGAAGGTCATGGTCGCCGCAGGCGATACGTTCCGTGCCGCCGCCATCGAGCAGTTGAAGATCTGGGCAGAGCGCACCAAGTCGGAGTTCATCGGGACGAAGCTCGGCGCGGACGCTGCCGGCCTTGCCTTCGATGCTTTCCAGCAGGCCAAGGCGAACAAGAGCGACGTTTTGATCATCGATACGGCCGGCCGCCTGCAGAACAAGGCGGAGCTGATGGCCGAGCTTGAGAAGATCGTGCGCGTGCTCGGCAAGCTCGATCCGGATGCGCCGCATACCGTGCTGCAGACGCTCGATGCCACCACGGGCCAGAATGCCTTGAACCAGGTGGAAATCTTCCGCAATGTCGCAGGCGTCAACGGGCTGATCATGACGAAGCTTGACGGCACGGCGCGCGGCGGCATTCTCGTCGCCATCTCGGCCAAGCACAAGCTGCCGGTCTATTTTATCGGCGTCGGCGAAGGTGTAGACGATCTGGAGCCGTTCGAGGCCGAGGATTTCGCCAACGCGATCGCAGGCACCGGAAACGGCCAATGAACGACAAAAACGAGTACGACGACAGGGAAAGTGCCGCAATGACGACCAGTGACCGCGATCTCGCCCCCAGCGCCGCCGACAAGCATCATCCCCTATTGAAGCTGGTGCTGGAACTCGGGCCTTTGCTGGTGTTCTATTTCGGTAATTTGCGTGGGGAATGGCTGGTGCAGCATTTCCCGCAGCTGACAACGCTCGGCGGTCCTCTTTTCGTCGCTACCGGCCTTTTCATGGTCGCAACAGTGATCTCGCTTATCATTTCGAAGGTCATGCTCGGCCATCTGCCGCTGATACCCTTCGTCTCTGGGATCGTAGTGCTGATCTCCGGCGCGCTCGGCATCTACCTGCAGAACGAAACCTTCATCAAGATGAAGCCGACCATCATCAATGCTGCCCTCGGTGGGGTTTTGCTCGGCGGTCTTGCCTTCGGCAAATCGCTGCTCGGCTATATCTTTAACGCCGCCTTTCAGCTCGATGCTGAGGGCTGGCGCAAGCTGACGCTGCGCTGGGGTATCTTCTTCTTCGTTCTCGCCGTGCTCAACGAAGTCGTCTGGCGTGGCTCGAACTGGTATTACCTGCCGGACACTAAGGCGGCGGATAATCTTTGGGTGAACTTCAAGGTGTGGGCGACGATGCCGATCACCATCCTCTTCACCCTGTCGCAGATGCCCCTGATCATGAAACACACGGTCGAGCCGCCGGTGGAAAACGGCAAATGAGCGAAGCCATCGACGCCCAAAGCCGATATCGGCAACAGAGCTTCTGGTTCGTCGCCTGCGCCCTCGTCCTGCTCGTGCAGATCGTGGCGGAGCATCTGATGGGCCGCGTGGCGATCTGCACCTGTGGCTACGTCAAACTGTTCGAGCCGGTGGTGAAATCCAGCGGCAATTCGCAGCATATCGCGGATTGGTACACACCGTCGCACATCATCCACGGCTTCCTTTTCTTCGGGCTCACGCATCTCATCATGCGCGGCAAGCCGCTGTCGATGCGCCTCTTCGTTGCCATGCTGATCGAATCCGGCTGGGAGATCCTGGAGAATTCCCCGATCATCATCAACCGCTACCGCGCGACAACGATCTCGCTCGACTATGTCGGCGACAGCATCCTCAATTCGGCGATGGACGCGGTGTTCATGGTCGTCGGCTTCCTGTTCGCCTGGCGTGCGCCGGTGCTGGTGACGGTCGCCGTCGCCATCTTCTTCGAGCTGCTCACCGGCTATCTGATCCGCGACAATCTTACGCTCAACGTGCTGATGCTGGTCTGGCCGGTCGAGGCGATCAAGACGTGGCAGGGCGGGATTTGATCTTAACCCTCGCCCCGGCGGAAAAATGCCTTTTGTTTGTTGCTCAGGCCCTTCGTTGCTTCGCTTATCGGCCCCCTCATCTGCCCTTCGGGCATCTTCTCCCCGAGGGGAGAAGGAGTTTTAGTGCGACGCCTTCGCTATGGCCGGATAGAGCCCTTCCTTCAGGCTGGTCGGTGTGAAGGGGCCGACCTGCTTGTAGAGAATCGTGCCGTCGGCGGAGACGAGATAGGATTCCGGAATTCCGTAAACGCCCCAGTCGATGGCGGCGGTGCCGTTCGGGTCGATGCCGATGGCGTTGTATGGATTGCCGAGTTCGCCGAGGAAGCGGAGCGCGTTCTCGCCGGTGTCCTTGTAATTGATCGCCACGATGTTGAGCTGACCGCTCTTGGCGAGTTCCTTCAGCACGGGATGTTCGTCGCGGCAGGGGATGCACCAGGAGGCGAAGACGTTGACCAGCGTCAGCTTGCCCTTGATCGCGTCATCGGTCAGCGCCGGCAGGTTGGAGCCCTCGAGAGGCGCGAGCGCGAGTTTCGGCGCCTTGGTGCCGATCAGGGCCGAAGGAATGGCCGAAATGTCGGTGCCGTGCACTTCCTGATCATACATGACCTTGCCGACGGCAAAGGCGATGCAGGCGAAGACGACCAGCGGGATGAGCGCCAGCAGATAGCGTGCGGTGCCGCTGGACTTCGGCTGATCCTTATTGTCGGTATTGGCAGTCATTTCGTCTCGCTTTCGGACGCGCGCTGCGAGCGACGGCGGATGCCGGAGGCTTCCAGGGCGGCCAGTTCGCGACGGCGCAGACGTCCGTCGATCCATGTCCAGGCGATGATGGCGAGGATCATGACGGCGGCAAAGCAGTAGGAGCCGAAGACGTAGAAGGGATGCGTCATGCTATTCCTCCCGGGTCGCCATGCGCGCGGCCATGCGGCGCTGCGCGGTGATGCGGCGACGCCAGATCTCGTTGCGGATCGCCATCAGGTGCAGCGTGAAGAACAGCAGCGTGAAGGCGAGCGCCATGGTGAATAGCGGCCAGAGGAATTCCGCGTCGATGGCAGGGCCATCCATGCGTATGATGCTTTCCGATTGATGCAGCGTGTTCCACCAGTCGACTGAGAATTTGATGATCGGGATATTGACGAAGCCGACCAGCGTCAGGATGGAGGCGACGCGGGCAGCCTTGGACGGATCGTCCATGGCGCGGTTCAGCGCGATCAGGCCGAGATACATCAGGAAGAGGATGAAGACCGAGGTCAGGCGCGCATCCCAGACCCAATAGGTGCCCCACATCGGCTTGCCCCAGAGCGAGCCTGTCACCAACGCGATCAGCGTGAAGGCGGCGCCGAGCGGGGCGGCCGTCTTGCCGGCGACATCGGCGAGCGGATGGCGCCAGACGAGCGTGCCGATCGCCGACATGCTCATGATCGTGTAGCACATCATGGAGAGCCAGGCGGCCGGTACATGGATATACATGATGCGGACGGTATCGCCCTGCTGGTAATCGCCTTCGGTCGTAAAGGACAGATAGAGGCCGATTGCGAAAAGCACGGCCGAGATGACCGCCAGCCAGGGAATGAGACGCGCCGAAAACGCCAGAAACCGCGTGGGATTGGCGAGGTCTGAAAATCGGCTGATCGCGTGGCTGATATCGCTCATGCGGCTTGTTTACTCCGATATGGCTTTTCCGGCAATCGACCGCATTGTCTCAGATCGACGAAACAGTATCTCCGTCAGAGCCTTTCCGCTTTCTTCGAATCGCAAAAACGCTCTATCGCTTTGTTCTTGCCCAATTCCGGACGGAAAACCGTACTTTCCCAGAAGCACTTTGATCAATCAGTCGTGTTCCGCAAGGCAAGGGCGGCGGCGACAGGGCCGAGCACGGCGAAGAATAAAGTGAGCGCCATCAGGATCAGGAACGGCGGCAGGAAAGGCTGCGGCCCTTCGACCGCGGCATAGGTGGCGCTGACGCCGAAGATCAGCACGGGTATGGTCAGCGGCAGCACGAGAATGGAGACCAGCAGCCCGCCGCGCGGCAGCGCCACGGCCACGGCGGCACCGACCGCGCCGATAAAGGTGATCGCCGGCGAGCCGACGAGCAGGGTGAGCGCTGTCGCACCAATCGCCGTCTCGTTCATATTCATGAAGAGGCCGAGCAGCGGTGAGGCGATGACGAGCGGCAGGCCGGTCGCCACCCAATGCGCCGCGCATTTGATGAAGACCGTCAGCACCAGCGGCGTTTCCTGCATGACGAGCAGATCGAGCGAACCGTCGTCGCGTTCGGCCTGGAACAGGCGGTCGAGGCCGAGAAGGCTCGCAAGCAGCGCGCCGATCCAGACGATCGCCGGGCCGATGCGCGAGAGAAGCTTCAGGTCCGGGCCGACGCCGAAGGGAATGACGGCGACGACGGTGAGGAAAAAGAGGATGCCGATCAGCGCTCCGCCGCCGGCGCGCACCGAAAGTCTGAGGTCGCGGAGGAAAAGGGCGGTCATGCGTGATGACTTTCAAATTGTGTGGGGAAGTTGCCTTTCGCCCGGCTCAAGGTGCGAGAAGCTTTGGCTTCTCGCCACCCCCTTCTGCCCCTTTGAGGCATCTCCCTCACAAGGGGGGAGATCGGTAGCTCGCTGTTCACTCGGCGCCAAGCAACGATGCTCGATACTCGCAGATAATATCGAGGTTGCTTTGGGTATGTAGCTGCCTCGCATGATCTCCCCCCTTGTGGGGGAGGTATCACGATAGTGACAGAGGGGGGTAACTCATCGCACAGCGATGAGTTTTTTCGAAGTGACAGAGGGGGGTAACGGAGGTGCGGCATAAGAGGAAAACGCGGCTTCATCCCCACACTCCCTCACTCACCCCCGCAAACCCCGTCATCCGCATCTCCTGCACATTCTCCAACCCCAGCGGCTGGTGCGTCGCGGCAAGAACGATGCCGCCATTCTTCTGATGGGCAGTGATCAGATCGGCGAAAAGCCGGTCGGCGGAGCTGTCGAGCGCTGCCGTCGGCTCGTCGAGAATCCAGATGGGACGGTAGGCAACGAGGAGCTTGGCGAAAGCGATTCGCCGCTGCTGGCCGGCGGAGAGGTAGCCGAAAGGCAGATGCACGATGCCGGCAAGCCCGACGGCATCGGCCGCTTCATCGATATCCAGACCAAAACCGTCTTGCATGTCGCCGAGGAATGTTTTCCAGAAGGTAAGATTTTCCGCGACGGTCAGCTCCGACTTCATCGCATTGCGGTGACCGAGGTAGTGGCTGGCTTCCCCGGCCGGCCGGCCTGATTCGCCATCCTTTCCAGTGAATGTGATACGGCCTTTTTCCGGTCTCAGAAGGCCTGCCACGACGCGCAGAAGCGTCGATTTTCCCGAGCCGTTGCGGCCGGTCAGGACGAGGGCCTCTCCATCAGTCAAGTTGAAGGAAACATTCAAGAAAATCAGGTCTTCACCCCGCCTTGCCGCCAGATTTTCAGCGCTTAGATGCATTCGCTCAGGCTTTCCCTATTTCTTTACCGCAGCGCGCAAAAAATTGTCCAAATTTGCGCTTTGTCACTCTGGCAAGTCTTTACGAAATTATCTATAAGACCTGCAACCACGCCAGCGGTCGGCGTGAATTTCATCCTTGCGCCGAACATAAGGCTTTCTGCCTTACGTGCGGACAGCGGAAATGGCCGCACCCGCATCCTGATGTGCATAAAGTGCATAGGCGTTCGCACGACTGTGTTGGCTATCAGAAACGGGGTATCTCGTGTCTAAATCTCTTGACAGTTTCAATTGTCGTTCCACGTTGACCGTGGGCGGGAAAGACTATGTCTATTTCAGCCTGCCCAAGGCTGAAGCCAATGGTCTGCCCGGCGTTTCCAAGCTGCCTTATTCCATGAAGGTGCTTCTGGAAAACCTGCTGCGTTTTGAAGACGGGCAGTCGGTCACGAAGGACCATATCCTTGCCGTCGCCGAATGGCTGACCAACAAGGGCACCGTCGAGAACGAAATCGCCTATCGTCCTGCACGCGTGCTGATGCAGGACTTCACCGGCGTTCCGGCCGTCGTCGACCTTGCTGCCATGCGCGACGCGATGGTTTCGCTCGGCGGCGATCCGGAAAAGATCAATCCGCTCGTTCCCGTCGATCTCGTCATCGACCACTCCGTCATCGTCGACGAATTCGGCACGCCGCAGGCTTTTGCCAAGAACGTCGAGCTGGAATACCAGCGCAACGGCGAGCGCTACCGCTTCCTGAAGTGGGGCCAGCAGGCATTCAAGAACTTCCGCGTCGTTCCTCCCGGCACCGGCATCTGTCACCAGGTGAACCTCGAATATCTCGGCCAGACCGTCTGGACCAAGGAAGAAGACGGCGAAACGATCGCTTATCCCGACACCTGCGTCGGCACCGATTCGCACACGACCATGATCAACGGCCTGGGCGTTCTCGGCTGGGGCGTTGGCGGTATCGAAGCTGAAGCCGCGATGCTCGGCCAGCCGGTCTCCATGCTGCTTCCGGAAGTCATCGGCTTCAAGCTGACCGGCAAGCTCAAGGAAGGCGTTACCGCGACCGACCTCGTTCTGACCGTCGTGCAGATGCTGCGCAAAAAGGGCGTCGTTTCCAAGTTCGTCGAATTCTTCGGCCCAGGCCTCGACAACATGCCGCTCGCCGACCGCGCCACCATCGGCAATATGGGTCCGGAATACGGCGCGACCTGCGGCTTTTTCCCGGTCGACAAGGAAACGCTGCACTATCTCAACATGTCCGGCCGCACCAAGGACCGCATCGCGCTCGTCGAAGCCTATTCCAAGGCTCAAGGGATGTGGCGCGACAATGACGGTTCCGACCTCGTCTTCACCGACACGCTGGAACTTGACCTTAACGACGTCGTGCCGTCGATGGCTGGCCCGAAGCGTCCGGAAGGCCGTATCGCGCTGGAAAACATCGCATCCGGCTTCGCAACCTCGCTCGACACCGAATACAAGAAGCCCGGCCAGCTTTCCAACCGCTATGCGGTCGAAGGCACGGATTTCGATATCGGCCATGGCGACGTTGCAATTGCCGCCATCACCTCCTGCACCAACACGTCCAACCCATCGGTGCTGATCGCCGCCGGCCTTCTTGCCCGCAACGCCGTTGCCAAGGGCCTGAAGACCAAGCCGTGGGTCAAGACCTCGCTCGCACCTGGATCTCAGGTCGTCGGCGAATACCTCGCCAAGTCCGGCCTGCAGGCCGATCTCGACAAGCTCGGCTTCAATCTGGTCGGCTTCGGCTGCACCACCTGCATCGGCAATTCCGGCCCGCTGCCGGCGCCGATCTCCAAGACGATCAACGACAAGGGCCTGATTGTATCGGGCGTTCTCTCCGGCAACCGTAACTTCGAAGGCCGCATCTCGCCCGACGTCCAGGCGAACTACCTGGCTTCGCCGCCGCTCGTCGTCGCCTACGCGCTCGCAGGCTCCGTGCAGCTCGACCTGACCAAGGAACCGATCGGCGAAGACCAGAACGGCAAGCCTGTTTACCTGAAGGACATCTGGCCGACCTCGCACGAGGTTCAGGAGTTCATTCAGAAATACGTCACCCGCGAGCTTTACGAGAGCAAGTATGCCGACGTCTTCAAGGGCGACGCCAACTGGCAGGCGGTGCAGGTTCCTCCGGGCCAGACCTATGCCTGGGACGACAACTCGACCTACGTGCAGAACCCGCCTTACTTCGTGGGCATGGGCAAGAAGGGCGCCGGCGTTTCCGACATCAAGGGCGCTCGCGTTCTCGGCCTGTTCGGCGACAAGATCACCACCGACCATATTTCTCCGGCCGGTTCGATCAAGGCTGCCTCGCCGGCCGGTTCCTACCTCATCGGTCATGGCGTCGGCGTCGCCGACTTCAACCAGTACGGCACGCGCCGCGGCAACCATGAAGTCATGATGCGCGGCACCTTTGCCAACATCCGCATCCGCAACCACATGCTCGGCCCGAACGGCAAGGAAGGCGGCTACACCATCCACTATCCGTCCAAGGAAGAGACGTCGATCTACGATGCGGCCATGCAGTATAAGGCCGAAGGCGTTCCGCTCGTCATCTTCGCCGGTGTCGAATACGGCAACGGCTCATCGCGCGACTGGGCTGCCAAGGGCACGAACCTGCTCGGCGTACGCGCCGTGATCGCCCAGTCCTTCGAGCGTATCCATCGCTCGAACCTGGTCGGTATGGGCGTCATCCCCTTCGTCTTCGAGGACGGCACCACCTGGGCCAGCCTCGGCCTGAAGGGCGACGAGCTTGTCACCATCGAAGGTCTGGAACACATCAAGCCGCGCGAGCGCAAGATCGCCAAGATCACCTATGGCGACGGCTCGGTGAAGGATGTTCCGATCATCTGCCGTATCGATACGCTGGATGAGGTCGTCTACGTCAATAATGGCGGCATCCTGCAGACAGTTCTGCGCGATCTCGCCGCCTGATAGACGCTAGAACCATGCTTGAACGCCGCCGGGGGGGAATCTCCCGGCGGCGTCTTGTTTTTCACGGTGATGTGTTCGACGCGGCTGCCATGCGGTCTGGGCCTCACCCCTTCGTGACTTTGCGTCATCGCACTAAACCATTATCTCTTGTTTCAGGTTTTTCAGGCTTGATGTGGATATGATCATCCAAGGCGTGAGCGATTGGAGTCTGTGGGGCAGACGGCTGTAGGATACAGAGGTAAGATGGTAATGCGCCTTCGATTTTCGGTTCCGCTTCTGGCAGGCATCGCGCTCGCAAGTTCGCTGCATGCGCAGGAGGCCACGAAAATCAAAGGTGTCGTCGAACTCTTCACCTCGCAGGGCTGCGCGTCCTGTCCTCCGGCAGATGCGGCGTTCCGCAAGCTGATCCGTCAAGGCAATGTGGTCGCGCTCGCCTATCATGTCGACTATTGGAATTATCTCGGCTGGAACGACACCATGGCGTCCAAGGAGAATACGGCGCGCCAATATGCCTATGCCCGCACGATGGGCCGCAGCGGCGTCTATACGCCGCAGGCGATCGTCAATGGCAGGGACCATATGAACGGCGCCGATCTCAATGCCATCAACGTTAAGCTCGATGATTTCCAGCGCCTTGGCGAGGGGCTGACGGTTCCGGTGAGTGCAGCCATGAAGGGCGACGAGCTGGAGATCAAGATCGGCGCCGGACAGGGCAGGGCCAACGTGGTTGCCGTCTATTTCGACAAGGAGCAGATGGTGGCGCCGAAGGGCGGGGAAAACACCGGCCAGCAGATCGCCTATATGCATGCGGTATCTGATGTCGAGACCGTCGGCATGTGGGACGGCAAGGCCACGAGCCTCGTGCTGCCCTCAACCGTGCTCGATAAGGCGGGCCGGAGAGGTCTTGCTATTCTGCTGCAATCGTCGACGCCTTCGGGCGATCCAGCCGCCATTCTTGGCGCGACTGTCCTGACGGTCGGTTCGGACGGCTGAAGGGCTTTTACGACTCTCGGCCCTTGCCGGAAGCTTGCTGTTTCGGCTTGTGCGGAAAAGATTCCCTATCTGGCTTGTGCCAAAAAGCTCTCTATTTCGGCTGGCGCCGAAAAGGGTCCCTATTTCGGCTGGCGCCGAAAAGGGGAGGTGCCCGGCGAGGACGCATTCGGGGCTGGGGTTTAATCGATGCGCCCCGGCCGGGCCGTTTGACGCGGC
The DNA here is from genome assembly GCA_900468625.1 of Hyphomicrobiales bacterium. Taxonomy (GTDB): domain Bacteria; phylum Pseudomonadota; class Alphaproteobacteria; order Rhizobiales; family Rhizobiaceae; genus Rhizobium. Next base: position 195,437 of record UBUL01000018.1, on the reverse strand, counting down.
GGCGCCAAACGGCTCCCTATACTTCCTGTAAATTAGGCGTCGTTTTGACTGAAATGCGGCGCTGACGAGATGCTTTCGGCCACAGGAAAGAAATTGTGAGGTGCCGACCGCCTTGCAATTTGAAGCGGCTGAGGCAAACTGTCATTCTCGTGTCATGAGATAGCCCCTGGGGGATTAATGACTGATCAGCCGGATTTGCGACATAGCGAAAGCCGCTCCGTGGAAAATACCTCTTCCGTCGTCGTTGATCTCAGAGAATACAAACAGAGCAAGGATCCGCTGCCGGTGACCTTCCATCGGCGGGAGCTGGACGCGATTCTCTGGATCTATGGCCGCATGGTCGGCGAAGGCGAGTGGCGCGACTATGCCATCGACCATCTGAAGGAGAAGGCGGTCTTCTCCGTGTTCAAGCGTTCGGGCGAAATGCCGCTCTTCCGCATCGAAAAAAACCCGAAGCTTTCGGCCAAGCAGGGCGCCTTTTCCGTCATCAACACCAACGGCATGATCCTGAAGCGCGGCCACGATCTGAGCCAAGTTCTGAAGGTGTTCGACAAGCAGCTGAAGCTGGTCGAGAAGTAGTTTCTCCGCATTTGTGGAGAGTATGGCAGCCCCCCTCTGTCCCCTCGGGACAGGGGTATCAGAGTGCCGCGTATGAGAGACTCGGTTTAGCCTCCAAACAAAGTTCCCGGATAAACCGACGGGTCTGGATCGGTGCCGGTTCCCTCGCCGAGTGCCTTCTGCATCAGCATCGTATCCAGCCAGCGGCCGTGCTTGTAGCCGGTGCCCTTGAGTAGACCGACTTCGGTGAAGCCAGCCGCCCTATGTACCGCGACCGAGGCCGGATGGGCGCCGCCGATGACGGCGATCATCTGGCGGAAGCCGAGCGCCTGACAGCTTTCGATGAGCGCATCGAGCAGCAGCCTGCCGACGCCGCGTCCGCGGGCCTCCGGTGCCAGATAGATCGAGTCCTCCACCATCCAGCGATAGGCCGGCCGCGTGCGGAAGGATGATGCATAGGCATAGCCGAGAAATGCGCCGGTCTCGTCTTCAGCGACGAGATAGGGATAGCCCTTGTCGCGGATCGCCTCGAACCTGGCCGTCATTTCCTGCTGGCTCGGTGGGGTGATCTCATAGCTTGCCGTGCCGTTGAGGACGGAATCGCGATAGATTGCCGTGATGTGGGGAAGATCGTCTGCGGTAGCGCTGCGGAGGCTGACGGACATTGTTTTCATTGCCTGATCTGCGGTTTACGAAGACCGCTATCAAATAACAGTGCTACCTGCCAGGCAAATAAAAAGGCGGCCGAAGCCGCCTTTCCGTTCTCATTCATGCTCTGCGATCAACGGCGGTTGCCGAGGAATTGCAGCAGGAACATGAATAGGTTGATGAAGTCGAGGTAGAGCGACAGGGCGCCCATGATCGCCTTGCGGCCAGCGACGGTCACATCGTCGGCGTCATAGTACATTTCCTTGATCCGCTGCGTATCGTAGGCGGTGAGGCCTGCGAAGATCAGGACGCCGATCACGGAGATCGCGAACTGCAGGGCGGACGAAGCCAGGAAGATGTTAACCAGCGAAGCGATGATGAGGCCGAAGAGACCCATCATCAGGAACGAGCCCATCGCCGACAGGTCTCGCTTGGCCGTGTAGCCGTAGAGCGACAGCGCGCCGAAGGAGGCGGCGGTCACGAAGAAGGTCTGCACGACGCTCTGGCCGGTGTAGATGATGAAGATCGACGACAGCGACAGGCCTACCAGCGCGGCGTAGACCCAGAAGGTCGTCGTCGCGGCAGCCACGCTCATGCGGTTGATCCTGAAGCTCAGGAAGAAGACCATTGCCAGCGGGGCAAGGATGACAACCCACTTCAGCGGGCTCAGATAGATCGCCTGGCCGAAGGCCGTGATCTGTCCGTTTGCGAAAGCGAGCGAGAAGGAGAGATAGGCGGCAACACCCGTGATCGCCAGACCCAGCGCCATCAGGTTATAGACCTTGAGCATATAGGCTCGAAGGCCCTCGTCTATCATCGCACCGGATTGCGCACCGCTCTGCGTCCGGTTTTGGTAATTGCGAAAGTCAGCCATGTTTTCCTCTTTCAAGCTCCGATGTGAGTACGGTGTCGGGTCTTTCAAGGCCCAGGCGCCGCTGCGGAGCTCAGCATGCCTGCACAGAATATGAGGCTTTCGGGCCTCGTAGACAAGGGTCAAGCGGGTAGGCTCATGTTAAATCGATGTAATATCGCGCCGAATCACCATGTCCGGTCAGAGCATGATGCCGAAAACTGTGATCGGTTTTCGGACGACATCATGCTCTACTTCTTTGAGTTGAGAGCGGATTCAGATTTTAGGTCGAACAGACCTAAAACCATCCGGCTCTAATACGCAAAGACGAATCAAAGCTCGCGCAGAACGGGTGCCGCCTTCTGGCCGAGGATGCGCCAGGTGCCGATCAGGCCGATGCCGACCGTCAGCACCAGAGCGATGACGAGCGTCGATAGGGCGACGTCGGGCAAGAAGGCCGAGGGCAGGCGCATGATGCGGCTGACGATGTACCAGGCGGATGCGGAGCCGGCGATCAGCGCGAAGACGGCGGTGGCGGCACCCAGGATCAGATATTCGTAGCTGAAGGCGCGGATCAGCGTCGCGCGCGTCGCGCCGAGCGTCTTGAGGATGACGGCATCGTGCGTGCGAGCGCGGTTGCCGGCAGCGAGCGCACCGGCCAGCACCAGCACGGAGGCGATGAGCGCGACAGAGGCAGCGGAGCGGATGGCGGTCGCCAGCTGTCCCACCAGCGTGTTGACGACATCGAGAGCGTCCTTGACGCGGACGCTTGTTATGGTCGGGTAGGTATTGGTGACCTTTCTCAGGATCGTCACTTCCTGCTCCGAGGTGGCGGACGTATCGGTCAAGGTCGCAAGCCAGGCGTGCGGTGCGCCCTTGAAGGTATTGGGCGAGAAGATCATCACGAAATTGATCGACAGCGACTGCCATTGCACCTTGCGGAAGCTGGCGATCCTGGCGGTGACATTGCGGCCGAGCACGTTGACGGTGACCTTGTCGCCAAGCTTCAGGCCGAGCGCCTTGCCTTCCTCTTCCGAAAAGGACACCAGCGGCTCGCCGCTATAATCCTTGTCCCACCATTTGCCTTCGGTGACCGAGGCGTTTTCCGGCACCGTATCCGCATAGGTGATGCCGCGATCGCCGCGCAGCACCCATTGGCCCGCGGCCGGCACCTTCATCTTGGTGACATCCTGGCCGTTGAAGGCGACGATCCGGCCGCGCAGCATCGGCGCCTCGACGAGTTTGCCCTTCGGGTCGATGTCGAGGACGATCTTGCGGAAGCCTTCCAGCTCCGGCCCCTGAATATCGACGAAGAAGAAGTTCGGCGCCTGTTCGCTCATGCGGCCCATCAGTTCGCGGCGCATATTGCCGTCGATCAGCGTCAGGGTCACCAGGAGCGCCAGGCCGAGGCCGAGCGACAGCACCACAGATGAGGTGAGCGCTCCGGGCCGGTGGATATTGCCGATCGCCAGGCGCAGGGCCGGCGAGCGCACGCGCGGGCTGCGGCGGGCAAGCCAGGACAGCAGGGCTGCCACTAGGCGCAGCACGACGAAAGCTCCGGCAATCGACACGACGAAGACAATGGCAATGAAGCGGTCATAGGCGGTGACGATCGCCAGAGCGGCAAGGGCCGCCATTAGCAGGCCGGCGGCGAGCAGGTAGGGCCAGCCGGGCAGGCGGCGTGCCTCGAAGCCCTGCTCCCGGAACAGCGCCGTCGCCGGCACCTCGCGGGCGTGGCCGAGCGGCGGAATGGCGAAGGCAAGCGTCGTCAGCAGCCCGAACAGGGCCGCCAGGGTCAGTGCGCCGGGATAAATCCTCGGCGCGGTCGAAATCGGCAGGAATTCCGCCATGAACTGCGAAGCGATCATCGGTGCGATGGCGCCGAGAACGAGGCCGGCGGCTATGCCGGCAAGTGCGATGACGGCGATCTGGATGAGATAGATCAGCACGACGACGAAGGCTGGAGCGCCCAGGCACTTGAAGGTGGCGATGGTCGTGCGCTTCGAATCGAGGAAGGCGCGGACGGCATTGGCAACGCCGACGCCGCCGACAATGAGCGCCGCCAGACCGACCAGTGTCAGAAACTGCGAGAAGCGCGTGACATTGTCGGCAAGCTGCGGGGCGGCACGGTCGCTGGTGCGGATCGACCAGCCCGCTTGCGGAAAGGCGGCATTGGTGCGGTCGCCGAGATTGCGAAGGCCGGTTGCGGGATCGGCCATGCGGATCTTGTAGGACTGCTCGACGAGGCTGCCCGTCGTAATCAGACCGGAAGCGATCAGGGCATCGCGGCTCGTCAGCAGGCGCGGCGCGAAACCGAAGCCTTCGGAGACGGCGTCCGGTTCCGTCGTGATTGTGCCTGATATACGCAGCTTGGCGTTGCCCAGCAACAGATCGTCACCGACCTTGAGGTTCAGGCGCTCCAGCAGCAGGGGCGCGACGACCGCGCCATAGGTGCCGTCCTGGGCGGCCAGCAGGGTTGAGAGCGGCTGGTTTGGCTCGGCTTCGAAGGTGCCGTAGAGCGGATAGGCGCTGTCGACGGCTTTGACCTCGACCAGCGCCTGGTCCGAGCCATCGGGCATGCGTGCCATGGAACGCAGGCCGGTGGAGCGGGAGACTTTGCCCAAACCTTGGAGATAGGCCAGTTCCTCCGGCGTCGCCTCGCGATTGCGCAGCTCGAAGCGGGCATCGCCAGCAAGCAGCGATTGCCCCTGCGTCGAGATCGCGTCGGTGATCGAGCGGGAAACGGAATTGACGGCGGCGATCGCGCCGGTGCCGAGGGCGATGCAGGCGAGAAAGATGTAGAAGCCGCCAAGGCCGCCGCGCAGTTCGCGCATGGCAAGGCGGAAAGCGAGCGTCAGGCGCAATCCCGCCGCGCTCATGCCATGGCTGCTTGGCTGGTGCGCGTGCGCATGCTGTCGTTCTCGATCTCGCCGGAGCGGACGCGGATCTGGCGCGAGCATCGGGCGGCGAGCGCGGGATCGTGGGTGACGAGCAGCATGGTCGTGCCGCGCTCGGCCTGCTGGGCAAAGAGCAGATCGGCGATCTGCCGGCCGGTATCGGTATCGAGATTGCCCGTGGGCTCGTCGGCGATCAGCACCGCCGGAGAGGGTGCGAGGGCTCGGGCGATCGCCACGCGCTGCTGTTCGCCGCCGGAAAGCTGGCCGGGATAGTGGGTGAGCCTTTCGCCCAGCCCCACCGCCTCCAGCTCGCGCCGGGCGATGTCGAAAGCCTCGCGAACATTGGCAAGTTCCAGCGGCACGGCGACATTTTCGAGCGCCGTCATGTTGGCGATCAGATGGAAGGATTGGAAGACGATGCCGATATTGCGGCCACGGAAATCGGCGATGCGATCTTCGCTGAGGCTGTGCAGCGGCGTATCGCGGATCAAAAGTTCACCGCTGTCGAGCTTTTCCAGGCCGGCCAGAACCATCAGCAGGGTGGACTTGCCGGAACCGGAGGGGCCGACGATGCCGACGGCCTCGCCCTCCATGATCGTCAGGTCGATGCCCTTCAATACATGGACCGATGCGGCGGCACTGCCGAGCGTCAAATCCGCCTTCTTCAGTTCGATGATGGTTTTTGCCAATGCGAACGCCCTATATACCAGAGAACATCGGAGACAATGGCGGGCGCGATTGGCCCGAGCAGCGAATCTAGGGAATGGATCATGGGTTTTAAAGTTGCTGCACTTCACTTCGCTGTCATCACTTTCGGTCTTTTGTTTGGCGCGATGGGTGCCGCAAACGCACGGACCATTCAACTGGTCGGCTTCGGCGACAGCCTGATGGCCGGCTATCAGCTCCCGCCGGGCGACGGGTTTCCGGCCAAGCTGGAGGCGGCGCTGAAGGCAAAGGGGCTGGATGTGGCCGTCGCCGATGCCGGCGTTTCCGGCGATACGACATCGGGCGGACTGTCGCGCATAGACTGGTCGGTGCCCGATGGGACCGACGGCGTGATCCTGGAACTCGGCGCCAACGACGCGCTGCGCGGCATTCCGCCGGAGCAGACGGAAAAGAACCTCGAGACGATGATCGAGCGGCTGAAGGGCAGAAAGATCCCGATCCTTCTCGCCGGCATGCTGGCGCCTCCGAATATGGGGGCCGATTACGCCGAGAAATTCAATCCGATCTACAAGCGGCTGGCCGACAAATACCATCTTCCGCTCTATCCATTCTTCCTCGACGGCGTGGCAGCTCATGCGGATTTGCAGCTGCCTGACGGGATGCATCCGAACCCCAAGGGTGTCGATGTCATGGTCGAGCATATCTTACCGGCCGTTATGAGTTTTGTAGGGATGATTGACGCAGGTGCGAAATAGATGCTTGCACCGGCTGCAAATGCGTGATTCCCTACCTATACCTGCAAGAGATTCGGGGAGTGCTCGTCATGCCGAGACTTTTTACCGCCCTCGAAATTCCGCGCAATGCGGCCATGAGCCTGTCATTGTTGCGCGGTGGTCTCCCGGGAGCCAGGTGGATCGACGTTGAAAATTATCACATCACTTTGCGCTTCATCGGCGATGTCGATGGCCGCACGGCGGATGAGATCGTCGACCGGCTGGACCGGATAGATCGGCCTGAGTTCCAGCTTCGGCTGGAGGGCATCGGTTCCTTCGGCTCCAAGAAGCCGCATTCGGTCTGGGCCGGGGTTTCGCAGACGCCCGACATGTTCGCCCTCCAGAGCGAAATCGAGCGCATCTGCCAGCGTATCGGCCTGCAGCCGGACCCCCGCAAATTCACGCCGCATGTCACGCTCGCCAGGCTGAAATCCTCGCGGGTCGACGATGTCGTGCACTATCTCTCCGGCCGCGGCAACTTCTATACCGCGCCGTTCACCGTTGGGCGTTTCGTGCTTCTGTCCTCGCGCGAGTCTGTGGGCGGCGGTCCTTATCTCACCGAAGAGATATTCCCGCTTCATGAGCCCCGCAGCACTTTCCCGGCCTTGGGCAAGAGCGCGCTGCAACCAGCGAAGAGCATGGTGTAAACAGCTTCGAAATCCTCGCGGTCGCCATAATAAGGGTCGGGAATGTCCCGGTTGCTGCCGAACGCGAGGGCGTTGAAGAGATGTAGCTTGCCGAGGGCATCCGTCGATGCTGCCTTGCGCAAGTTCTTCAAATTGTCTTGATCCATTGCCAAGATCAGATCGAACCTGCCGAAATCGGCGGGTTCATGCGTCGAGCCGGCTGACCGGAAATATCGATCCCATGATCGGCCGCAACTGCGATCGAACGGCGATCGGGGCGTTCTCCCTGATGCCAGCCGCCGATGCCGGCCGAATCAATTTCGAATTCGTGCGCGCGGCCGGCCTTGCTCGCCAGATGCCTGAATATGCCTTCGGCGAGGGGTGACCGGCAGATATTGCCGGCGCAGACGAAAAGAATCCTGTGACGATCCATGCTATCGTTCAGCCGCTGGAGCTTTTCCGCTTTTCTTCGAAATGCGAAAACGCCCCATCCTTTTGCTTTTACGCAATTCCGGACGGAAAACCGCTGCGCACTTTTCCTGGAATTGCTTTAGAGAGGAGTGACGTGTCATGAAATATGAGAAGCTCGACCGCACGGCAATCGATGACAATCTTGCCGAGTTCTCCGGCTGGGTGCTTGCGGCCGACGGTCTTTCGATCTCCAAGACGTTCAAATTCCGCAATTTCGTGGAGGCCTTCGGCTTCATGACGGAATCGGCCCTTGCCGCCGAAAAATTCAACCACCATCCGGAATGGTTCAATGTCTATTCTCGCGTCGAGGTAAAACTGACGACGCACGATGCCGGCGGCCTTACCGATCACGATATCAAGCTGGCAAAGGCGATGGAGAAGGCGGCTGCGCGCCGGCTCGATTGAATCGCTGCAGGCGATCACCATATGTTGACACGGCCCGGACGACGGGTGCGAACAGAGGTGAATGGAATGGATGACATCAAGTACGGGGAAATCCTGATGCCTGGTGACGAAGAAGCCCAAAAAGAGCAGGAGAAGTCGGTGCGCAGCAAATTCTGGCCGACATTGCGCAGGGCTGCCCGCCATATCCCCTTTTCCCGCGATGTCGTGGCTGCCTTTTATTGCGCACTTGACCCGCAGACGCCGACCCGTGTTCGCGGCATCTTGCTGGCCGCACTCGGCTATTTCGTCATGCCCATCGATATCATCCCCGATTTCTTCGCCGTCATCGGCTACACGGACGATGTCGCGGTGCTGACGCTCGCCTTCAGCATGATCAAGGGCCATATCCGCCTGGAACATTATGAAGCCGCCGACCGGGCTCTGGAGAACGAGCCGGAGGCCATGAAGACGGCCTGACGCCGGCTTTGCGGACCTGTTCTGAATCCTCTCGGGTTTCCAGAGCTTTATGAGGCCTTCCTGAATTTAGCGAGGTCAAATTCTTGCCCAAATCTTTCTGTCTTAAATCGGACCTGCAGGATGGTACTCCACCATCCGGGTTTTCCAATTCCTTCTGATGCGTTTCAAACTTTGCGCGATATCTGGATTGAAATGGCACGGAGCTGGTGGCGGGCAGCGCTCCGTTGACGGTTTGGTAACCTGAATAAAGTCAAAATAGGGCAGCTCACGAGCGAAGGCGCGCGTCAATCGAATCGCCATGAGCTCTGGACCGCAAGAAATCGGCAGGAAACCATGTTTGTAAAAAGCTTCGCAATCGCCCTCTCGCTCGTTCTGGCCGGAACCGGCATCGCGTCCGCGCAGACCAAGAAGCCGAAGCAGACGCAGGCAGCGCCAGCAGCAGCGCCGGCGTCTCCCACGCGTATCCAGCAGTTCGACGCCTGGGGCGCCTACTCCTACCAGTCCGCCGGCGGCAAGGTTTGCTACGTTCTTTCCGTGCCGACGGCCAAGGCGCCGGCATCCGGCATTGATCACGGCGATAACTTCTTCATCGTGTCGCAGCGTCCAGGCCAGAATATTTCCTATGAACCCCAGGCAATGATGGGCTATCCGCTGAAGGAGAACTCCAAGGTCAACGTCGTCATCGACAACAAGACCTTCGTGATGTTCACCAAAGACAAGGCGGCCTGGGTCGAGAATGCAGCTCAGGAGCCCGCATTGGTTGCCGCACTGAAGTCCGGCCATTCGCTGAAGGTTACGGCGACCTCCAAGAAGGGTACGGGGACGTCCTATACCTATTCGCTGAAGGGTGTAAGCGCTGCGCTGAAGCAGATCGAAAACTGCAAATAGATCGAAGGCCGAGAGATCACGCGAATGTGATCCTCCCGTCGCCGCGACCGTGATGATGAGGCCGGCCACATTGACCGGCCTTCTTGTTTTCAAGGGCCGACCTCACGCCTTCGAGGGAAAGGGATGACGCGGACGGAAATTAATGCTAAAGGCCGCGCCAACGATAGGTGTGCGGCAGATAGCTTGCCCCGCCGCCGCATGAATCTTCAGATTTCCGTGCCTTGTCCGCATCCGCAGCTTTCGCCAGCTTTTGCGGCATCGCCGATGTGAACCGTTGGAACGATCCTATGTCCGCCATCGATGTCATAACTACCTCCAAGCTGAAGCCGATGCCGGTATCGCAGCCGGTCGAGCTTTCGCCGAAGCCGTCGCTGATCGGCATGACGCGAGAGGAAATGAGTGCCGCCCTCAGGGAAAAGGGCGTTGCGGACAAGCAGATCAAGATGCGCGTCAGCCAGCTCTGGAACTGGATCTACGTGCGTGGCGTTTCCGATTTCGATGCCATGGCCAACGTGTCGAAGGACATGCGCGAAATGCTGAAGACGCATTTCACCATCGCGCGTCCCGAGATCGTCGAGGAGCAGGTTTCCAATGACGGCACCCGGAAATGGCTGCTGCGCTTTCCGCCGCGCGGCGCCGGCCGGCCCGTCGAGGTCGAAAGCGTCTATATTCCGGAAGAAGGGCGCGGCACGCTTTGCATCTCGAGCCAGGTCGGCTGCTCGCTTACCTGTTCCTTCTGTCATACCGGCACGCAGCGCCTCGTGCGCAACCTGACGGCGGAGGAAATCCTGTCGCAGCTGCTTCTGGCGCGCGATCGTCTCGGTGATTTTCCCGACCGCGAGGCGCCGCAGGGCACGATCATGCCGGCCGAAGGCCGTAAGGTCAGCAATATCGTCATGATGGGTATGGGCGAGCCGCTCTATAATTTCGACAGCGTCAAGCAGTCGCTGCTGATCGCGTCGGATGGCGATGGCTTGTCCTTGTCGAAGCGGCGTATCACGCTTTCGACTTCGGGCGTCGTGCCGGAAATCTACCGGACCGGCGACGAGATTGGCGTCATGCTGGCGATCTCGCTGCATGCTGTCCGGGACGATCTGCGCGACATGCTGGTGCCGATCAACAAGAAATATCCGCTGAAGGAGCTGATGGACGCCTGCCGCGCCTATCCCGGCCTCTCGAATGCGCGGCGCATCACCTTCGAATATGTGATGCTGAAGGGCGTCAACGACAGCCTCGAGGATGCCAAGGGCCTGATCCAGCTTCTGAAGGGCATTCCGGCCAAGATCAACCTCATCCCCTTCAATCCCTGGCCTGGCACGAATTATCAGTGTTCCGACTGGGAGCAGATCGAGAAGTTCGCCGATTTCATCAATTCGGCCGGTTATGCCTCGCCGATCCGCACGCCGCGCGGGCGTGACATTCTTGCCGCGTGCGGTCAGCTGAAGTCGGAATCGGAACGCATGCGCAAGACGGAGCGATTGGCATTCGAAGCGATGATGATCGCCAATCACGGCGAGGATTGAGATCGATGCTCCTCGGACTGCGCAAGCCGATACGCCTCCTATGGGGCTATCTGGCCGCTTGCGCGCTGATGGGCTTCGTGCTTGCCGGCGTTGCCGCCTACACGCTGCCGGGAGCGGGAGTGCCGGAGCTTTTCGCTCTGACCGTCGAGATGACCAAGGCGGCGATGATCGTCAGCATTTTGCCGTCTCTCGTCGTCATTCCGATAATGGAATGGCGCGGCATGCGCCGATGGTACGGCTACGCAATTTTCGGCGCGACCCTGTCGGCGGTCGCATCCATCCTGATTTCCGGTGGCGTGGAGCGGCCGCAGACCCTCAATCTCATCACAGTTGCGGTCTGCTTCGCCTTCCTGGGAGCTGCCTGCGCTACCGTCTACTGGCTGATTGCCGGACGGCATCCCGTCCTCAACGAGCCTGAGTAAAGAAGATCTTCGCCGCAAAAATCGAGAAGACGCCGGCAAAGGTGTAATCCAGGCCGCGCATCACGCCACGGTTCTTCTGCAGCCAGGACGAAAGACCGTCGGCGGCAAGAACGACCAGCATGTTCACCGGCATGCCGATCGTAATGAAGAAGAGGCCGAGGAAGAGCAGCTTGTGCGTGACGGCGGGATCGCCTGCCGTGACGAACTGCGGCAGAAAGGTCATGAAGAAGATGATGACCTTCGGGTTCAGCAGATTGACCCAGAAGCCGGTGGAAATGTTGGCGAGCGGCGTGCCCTTGACGGCATCGACCTTCTTCACCGACAGGCTGGAACCGAAACGGATCGCCTGGATCGCGAGCCAGAGGAGGTAGGCCGCACCTCCCGTCTTCAGGACGGTGAAGGCGACCGGAGATGCCGTTATCAGCGCCGAGATGCCGAAGGCCACCAGGCAGGTATGAACGATGACGCCGAGGCTGGTGCCGAGCACCACGAAGAGCGCCGCCTTCTTGCCCTGCGCCAGCGCGCGGCTGATCGAAAGCGTCATATCGGGGCCGGGCGTCATCGCCAGCAGCAGGCTTGCTGCGGAAAAGGCAAAAAGGGTAGGCAGGCTGGGTATGAAGTCCACGGGAATGCTCCGAAAGCCGGACAAGGGTCTGTCTCGTTCTTACCCGGCTTTCGGTTGATTGCAAATCAATCCTTCTTTTCCAGGAAGGCTTTGAATTGATCGGCATAATCGGCGTGCCAGCGGGATAGCGGCGGGCGGTTCTCGATGATATCGCCGGCTGCCCAGAGCATGCGGCGTTCGTCGACGGGCCTCGCCACGTCGTTGTCGGGGCAGAGAATGTAGAAATCGCCGCGCTTCAGGCTTTCCACCATGAAGTCGACCGTCTGCTCCGGCGTCCAGGCGCCGGCAGGCTTTTCCCTGCGCTCGCCTTTCGTCAGGCTTGTGAAGACGAAGCCGGGAATGAGGAGGTGTGCCGAAATCTTCGCGCCGTCCGTGTTGCGCAGCTCATGCTGCAGCGCTTCGGTGAACACCTTCACGCCGGCTTTCGAGACATTATAGGCCGGATTGCCGGGAGGAGTGGTGATGCCCTGTTTCGAACCGGTGTTGATGATGAGACCCGCTTCACCATGCGCCAGCATGCCGGGTCCGAAGACGCGCGTGCCGTTGATGACGCCGAGCAGATTGACGCCGAGGATGGCGTCCCAATCGGCCTGACCGCTGAAGATCGACGTTTCCGGGCCGATGCCGGCATTGTTCATCAGCACATGCACGCGGCCGAAACGCTGCAGGACGGCGCGCTCCAGCGCTTCCAGCGCTTCCTTGCTGGCGACATCGGTCGCGACGGCCAGCACATGCTCCTCGCCCGCGATCGACTTGAGCTCGGTAGCAGCTTGGGCCAGCCGGTCACCGCCGAGATCGGCGATGACGACGCTCATGCCGAGCGAGGCGAAATATTTGGCGGCGGCAAAGCCGATGCCGGAAGCGCCGCCGGTGATGACGGCAACGTTGGATTTCTTGAAAATGTCTTGAATATCGGTCACGAGCGGCGCCCTCCTCAGGCATTGTTCGGTCGCCGCCGAATATGGTACTTTCGGCAATCAAGTCAAACTGCTGGAGGTCGCGCCCGTGACAAAACATATGTCCGTAGAGATCGACGAGCAGATGGATGCGTTTATCGGCGAGCAGATCAGCCACGGCAATTACGATTCGCCAAGCGAGGTCATCGACGCCGCGCTGAAATTACTGCGTAGCCGGGCGAAGATAGAGGCGATTGCGGCGGCGATTGCCGAGGGCGAGGCCTCAGGCGAGCCGGAGGAGTTTGACGGTGAAGCGTTTCTGACCGAGCTGCACCGCAAACATGTCCGTTAAAGGCAGATCCTATAAGCTCTTGCCGAAAGCACGACAGGATTTAGAAGCTATTTGGCGATACATTTGAGACTTGGTCTCTTCAGCAGGCAAATACTTTTTATAACGAGCTGATTGGTTGTTTTCCGGAATTGGCAGCTGGGACCGCACGCGGTCGCAAGATCAGCGGTGTCAAATGAGATTATCTCGCTCCCGCCTCCGGCGCACACATTTCATTATCTATAAGGATGGCGCCCGAACGGTCACGATCATCCGCATCCTGCATCGGCGGATGAATATCGGCGCTCATCTCTGACGCTGTCCTGGGACGCGCCCCACTCGCACTTTTCCTTGCGCCTCACGATAATCTCGCTAAAAGTTCCGCGATACAGGTTTGCGGGCCTTTCCCGTGGCTCGCGTTGAAACGGAACTCACCATGGCATCACATAAAGACGTGAAGAAAGTCGTTCTCGCCTATTCCGGCGGTCTCGACACCTCGATTATCCTGAAGTGGCTGCAGACGGAGCTGGGCGCCGAAGTCGTCACCTTCACCGCCGATCTCGGCCAGGGCGAAGAGCTGGAGCCGGCGCGTAAGAAGGCCGAGATGCTCGGCATCAAGGAAATTTATATCGAGGATGTGCGCGAAGAATTCGTGCGCGATTTCGTCTTCCCGATGTTCCGCGCCAATGCCGTCTACGAAGGCGTCTACCTGCTCGGCACGTCGATCGCCCGCCCGCTGATCTCCAAGCATCTCATCGATATCGCCAGGAAGACCGGCGCCGATGCCATCGCGCATGGCGCGACCGGCAAGGGCAACGACCAGGTTCGTTTCGAGCTTTCGGCCTACGCGCTGAACCCGGACATCAAGATCATCGCTCCCTGGCGCGACTGGTCGTTCAAGAGCCGCACCGACCTGCTCGAATTTGCCGAGAAGCACCAGATCCCGGTTGCCAAGGACAAGAAGGGCGAAGCGCCGTTCTCCGTCGACGCCAACCTGCTGCACTCCTCGTCCGAGGGCAAGGTTCTGGAAGATCCGTCGCAGGAAGCGCCCGAGTATGTGCACATGCGCACGATCTCGCCGGAAGCTGCTCCCGACAAGGCCACCATCATCAAGGTCGGCTTCGAAAAGGGCGATGCCGTTTCGATCGATGGCCAGCGCATGAGCCCGGCGACGCTGCTTGCGAAGCTGAACGAGTATGGACGCGACAACGGCATCGGCCGTCTCGATCTTGTCGAGAACCGCTTCGTGGGTATGAAGTCGCGCGGCGTCTACGAGACCCCCGGCGGCACGATCCTGCTCGCAGCCCACCGCGCCATCGAATCCATCACGCTCGACCGCGGTGCCGCGCACCTCAAGGACGAGCTAATGCCGCGGTATGCCGAGCTGATCTATTACGGCTTCTGGTTCTCGCCGGAACGCGAAATGCTGCAGGCTCTCATCGACAAGAGCCAGGAGCATGTCGAAGGCGAAGTGACGCTGAAGCTCTATAAGGGCAATGTCATGGTCACCGGCCGCGAAAGCCCGAAGTCGCTCTATTCCGACAAGCTCGTCACCTTCGAGGACGACAAGGGCGCCTACGACCAGAAGGATGCGGCAGGCTTCATCAAGCTCAATGCCCTGCGCCTGCGCACGCTCGCCAAGCGCAACCTGTCGAAATAACGGATATCCGGATACGAAAAGGCCCGCTTCCGGTCATCGGAGGCGGGCCTTGCATTTTGTGGAAGTGCCGGCCTGGAATTATTCCACCGGCCTCAATTCACGTTCGACTTCCGCAGGCACCTCGGCCTTTTGCAGATTGCTGCGGAAAGAGCAGAGCGCATCGTGCAACTGCATCTGCAGCTCCTTGTCGAAACCCTGCGTCGCGTTGCGTTCGACTTCGCAGACTTCCCTGTCGATCTGCCGAAGCTTCGCGTCGGCAGCTTCCGAAAGCACGATCCGTTTGGCGCGGCGGTCGAGCGGATCGGGCTGGCGTTCGATCAGGCCGCGAGCCTGCAACTTGTCCAGAAAGGCGCTAACGGTCATCGGCTCCAACCCCATCCTGGAGGCGATGTCGAGCTGGCGGCTGCCGTTGATGGCGGCAACCTGCATCAGCGTGCGCGCTTCACCCGCCGTCAACCCGAGCCCGGCGACAAGAATGCGTCGCTCGAAGGCAGTCCTGATCAGTCGGGCGCAGTCGCTTACAAGGAAAGCGAGCGAGTCCGTATTAATCCTGCTGTTCATCAGCGTTTCCCTACCTACGCTCTTCAATTTTGAGGCCCCACCATGTTCTTATTGATTCCGCCCCGCGAACACAATGACTTCTTCAGTTTCAAAACGAACACCCGCTTGACCGATTTCGGCGGATTGCTACTCTCGCGCGATCACCAGCGGGACGACTCATCATGACACAATCGCTCGTTGCCGGCGCCTTTCTCGCCGCGCTTTTCTATGTGCTCATTCCGGGGCCTGCTTTCCTGGCTTTGCTCGGTATCGGTGCCGGGCAGGGGCGCAAGGCGGGGGCATTCTTCGTCAGCGGTCATCTGCTGGGCGACCTCGTCTGGTCAACGCTCGCCTTGGTCGCCATCGTCGGCGCCAAGACCATCGGCACCTTCGTCTTCGACCTGCTCGGATTGCTGTGCGGCTTCTATCTCGCCTGGATCGGCTGGAATGCCGTGACCGCCAAACCGAAAGGGGATGGCAAGTCACTCGTCAACGTCGACCGTCCTTTCCGTCGCGGGCTGATCTTCGGGGTGACCAATCCGAAGGGATATCCCGTGGCGCTTGCGACATTCACGGCTCTCGTCGCGGGTTCGGCCGGTGCGCTGACCTTCAGCGCGCTGCCGTTACTACTGGCTGTTTCCTTCGCCGGTTTCATAACGGCCGACCTTATTCTGATCAGCGTCATCGGAGCGAGCGCGGTGCGGCGTTTCTATCGCGCACATGAGCGCCTGATCGTGCGCTGCTCCGGCGTGCTCTTCATGGGGTTTGCGGCGCAGGCGCTCTGGCATGCGACGCCCGGCCTGTTCGGCTGGCGCAGGGCCTGACCAATTTGTTCGGCTCCCGCCATACCAATTCGGCGGGGGTGGCCATATATCGTGCTTCGATCAGATGTCTGTCGAAAGGATACCGTGCATGTCTTCCCTTACCGCCGTCAATCCCGCGCTCACCGAATGGACCGGACATCAGGGGCTGCCGCGTTTCGATGCCGTGAAGGATACGGATTTCGCTCCCGCCTTCGACGCGGCGCTTGCATCGCACGAGGCCGAGATCGATGCGATTGCCGGCAATGGCGAGGCACCAACCTTCGCCAACACGGTGACGGCGCTTGAGATCGCCGGCGACGAGCTGTCGCGCATTTCGGCGCTCTTCTGGAACAAGGCGGGTGCGCACACCAACGAGACCATCCAGGCGCTCGAGCGCGAGATTGCGCCGAAGATGGCGCGGCATTATTCGAAGATCGGCACAAATGCGGCACTCTTTGCCCGCCTCGACGCGCTCTGGGAGAGCCGGGATGCGCTTGGACTGACGCTGGAGGAAACCCGCGTGCTGGAGCGCCATTGGAAGGGCTTCGTCAAAGCGGGCGCCAAGCTGCCGAAGGCTGAACAGGAGCGCCTGTCTGCCATCAACGAGAAGCTTGCCGGCCTTGGCGCGCAATTCGGCCAGAATGTATTGGCGGACGAAAAGAGCTGGGCGCTGCTGCTGTCGGAAGAGGCCGATCTCGCCGGACTTCCCGACTATCTGCGCGAGGCGATGGCGGCGGCTGCGCGCGAACGCGGCGACGAGGGCAAATATGCCGTCACCCTGTCGCGCTCGATCATCGAACCTTTCCTCACGTCTTCCGAACGGCGCGACCTGCGCGAGCAGGCTTTCAACGCCTGGGTGGCGCGTGGCGCCAATGGCGGCAAGACAGACAACCGTGAAATCATTCGCGAGACTCTGGCCTTGAGAGCGGAGAAGGCAAAGCTGCTCGGCTATGCCAATTTCGCCGGGCTCAAGCTCGACAACACCATGGCGAAGACACCGGAAGCGGTGAACGATCTTCTGATGACCGTGTGGACAAAAGCGGCTGCGCGCGCGGCAGAGGAAGAAAAGGATATTGCGGCGCTGATCGCCGAAGAAGGCCGCAATCACGAGGTCATGCCCTGGGACTGGCGGCACTATGCCGAAAAAATTCGGACGCGGAAGTTCGATTTCTCCGAAACGGAGCTGAAGCCTTATCTGCAGCTGGAAAAGATCATCGCCGCCTGTTTCGATGTCGCCGGCCGCCTGTTCGGCATCAAGGCTGTCGAGCAGAAGGGCGTTCCCGCCTATCATCCGGATGTGCGCGTCTTCGAAATCCGCGACCGCTCCGACAAGCTCGTCGCCCTCTTCCTCGGCGATTACTTCGCCCGCAGTTCGAAGCGTTCCGGCGCCTGGATGAGTTCGTTCCAGTCGCAGCACAAGCTGCCGCTGAAGAACGGCCATGTCGGCGAACTGCCGATCATCTACAATGTCTGCAACTTCGCCAAGCCGGCGGAAGGCCGACCGGCGCTGCTGTCGCTCGACGATGCGCGCACGCTGTTCCACGAGTTCGGCCATGCGCTGCACGGCATGCTTTCCAACGTCACCTATCCCTCGGTTTCCGGCACCGGCGTTTCCCGCGACTTTGTCGAATTGCCATCGCAGCTCTATGAACATTGGCTGACCGTCCCCGCCATCCTCAAGGAATACGCCGTCCACTACGAGACCGGCGCCCCGATTCCGCAGGCGCTGCTCGACAAGGTTCTGGCGGCCCGTACCTTCAATGCCGGATTCAACACGGTCGAGTTCACCTCCTCGGCTCTCGTGGACATGGCCTTCCACACCCGCGGAGCCGTTGAGGATCCCATGGCGGTTCAGGGGGAGGTTCTCACCGAGATCGGCATGCCGAAATCCATCGTTATGCGCCATGCGACACCGCACTTCCAGCATGTGTTTTCCGGCGACGGCTATTCGGCCGGCTACTATTCCTACATGTGGTCGGAAGTGCTCGATGCCGATGCCTTCGCTGCTTTCGAGGAAACCGGCGATGCCTTCAACCCCGACATGGCTGCGAAACTCAAAGGCAACATCTACTCCGTTGGCGGTTCGATCGATCCGGAAGATGCCTACAAGGCATTCCGCGGCAAGCTGCCGAGCCCGGATGCGATGCTGAAGAAGAAGGGCCTGGCGGCCTGATCTTTGCGTCCGGTACGCGGCAAAACTCAGTCGCCAAAAGTAAACTTTGGCGACTGAACTGAAATTTCCCGGTCAATCAGGATTTACGCGAAAGCAAAGCTAACAGCTCAGCCAATTGGCCGGCTTGCGCATCGTTCAGCTTATCGCCCACATGGCGCTGAAGTGCCGAGGCATAGACTGCCCACATGCGGCTGCGCATGGCGCTTCCTGCTTCGGTGATAACGACCCAGCGGCCTCGGCCGTCCTCGAAGAATATTTCACGATGAACAAGACCGGCCTTTTCCATCCGGTCGAGTAGGCGGGAGAGATTATGCTGGGCGAGAAGCGTGCGCTCCTCAATCTCGTAGGGCCGTAACTTTCCTTCCATGGCCTGCGCCAGCTCCCATAGCACGTCGTACCAGCCGAGTGGCGGCAGGCCAGCTGCCTTCAAATCCTGCTCGATCGCCGCAAGGACGATCTGTTGAGTGCGCATGAGGCGCACCCATGCTCGCGTGACGGCGGGCGAGGGTGGCGAGGCCTGGGCATCTGAATAATGGGACATGAATGCAATTACATCTATATTGACCGCACTGGCAAGTCCGGATATAGATGCAATTACATCTATATCGACCGAAGACTTCCGGAGATGCGATCATGCCCGATACGAAATTGGTTCTCATCAGCCATCACCTCTGCCCCTACGTCCAGCGAGCCGCCATCACCCTTGCCGAAAAGGGCACGCCTTTTGAGATCCGTTATGTCGATCTGTCGGCGAAGCCAGATTGGTTTCTGGCCATTTCCCCGCTCGGTAAGGTGCCGCTCTTGATCGTGCGGCAGGATGATGGGGTGGAAACGGTTTTGTTCGAGAGCGCCGTGATCTGCGAATATCTCGAGGAAACCCAATCCGGACTACGGCTTCATCCGGCCGATCCGCTGGAGCGTGCCCGACATCGCGGCTGGATGGAATTCGGCTCTTCCATCCTTTCGGAGCTGTGGGGATTTGAGACCGCCAAAGATGCGGAAACCTATGAGGCAAAGCGGAAGGCGCTGGTCGATAAGTTCGCTCGCGTCGAGGCGGAGTTGAAAGATGGCCCCTTTTTCGCCGGAGGAGCATTCAGCCTGATCGATGCGGTCTTCGCGCCGATCTTCCGTTATTTTGACGTGTTCGATACCATCACACCGACCGGCGTTTTCGACGGGCTGCGGCGTGTCACGGCATGGCGCACGGAATTGGCTCCGCGGCAGAGCGTGCGAGACGCGGTGACGCACGACTATGCGGATCGCCTCAAGGTTTTCCTGGTGAACCATGACGCTTGGCTGTTGAAGCGCGCCGCCTGACGGACCGGCGACGTCCCGTAGAAGGCAGGCGCAGCCCTTGATGTTGGCGGCAGGGCAGAACGAGAGCCTTCACCGCGATTGCAAGGTTGATGCGTTCCCGAGGCACGAAACGCGGGCTAACCGCTGCTTTCTTGCCTCCCCCCTTTCGCAATCGCGAAAAAAAGGGTATGAGCGCGCCAAATGCAATTGGCGTGTTTACTAGACACTGCGCCCCAGCCTCAGAGATTAAGACATATGGCACTTCGCAACATCGCGATCATCGCGCACGTTGACCATGGGAAAACCACCCTCGTCGACGAGCTCCTGAAGCAGTCCGGCTCCTTCCGCGAGAACCAGCGCGTTGCCGAACGCGTCATGGATTCCAACGATCTGGAAAAGGAACGCGGCATCACCATTCTCGCCAAGGCGACCTCGGTCGTCTGGAAGGATACCCGCATCAACATCGTCGATACCCCCGGCCACGCCGACTTCGGCGGCGAAGTCGAGCGCATTCTCTCGATGGTGGACGGCGCGATCGTTCTCGTCGATGCTGCCGAAGGCCCGATGCCGCAGACCAAGTTCGTCGTCGGCAAAGCGCTGAAAGTCGGCCTGCGCCCGATCGTTGCGATCAACAAGATCGACCGTCCGGATGCCCGCGCCGACGAAGTCATCAACGAAGTCTTCGATCTCTTCGCCAATCTCGACGCCACCGACGAGCAGCTCGACTTCCCGATCCTCTACGGTTCCGGCCGTAACGGCTGGATGAACTATTCGCCCGAAGGTCCGAAGGAAGAAGGCCTCGGCCCGCTTCTCGATCTCGTCGTCAAGCACGTTCCCGAGCCGACCGTCGGCGAAGGTCCGTTCCGCATGATCGGCACGATCCTGGAAGCCAACCCCTTCCTCGGCCGCATCATCACCGGCCGTATCCATTCCGGCTCGATCAAGCCGAACCAGGCCGTCAAGGTTCTAGGTGCCGACGGCAACCTCATCGAAACCGGCCGTATCTCCAAGATCCTCGCCTTCCGCGGCATCGAGCGCCAGCCGATCGAAGAAGCGCAGGCAGGTGACATCGTCGCCATCGCCGGCCTTTCCAAGGGCACGGTCGCCGATACTTTCTGCGATCCGCAGGTCACCGAGCCGCTGGTCGCCCAGCCGATCGACCCGCCGACCGTCACCATGTCTTTCATCGTCAACGACAGCCCCTATGCAGGCACCGAAGGCGACAAGGTCACCTCGCGCGTCATCCGCGACCGCCTCTTCAAGGAGGCCGAAGGCAACGTTGCGCTGAAGATCGAAGAAGCCGAAGGCAAGGATTCGTTCTACGTTTCCGGCCGTGGCGAATTGCAGCTCGCAGTTCTCATCGAAACCATGCGCCGCGAAGGCTTCGAGCTTGCCGTCTCGCGTCCGCGCGTCGTCATGCACAAGGACGAGAGCGGCCAGCTGCTCGAGCCGATCGAAGAAGTCGTCATCGACGTCGATGAAGAGCATTCCGGCATCGTCGTGCAGAAGATGTCCGAGCGCAAGGCTGAAATGTCCGAGCTGCGTCCTTCGGGCGGCAACCGCGTCCGTCTCGTCTTCCTGGCGCCGACGCGCGGCCTCATCGGCTACCAATCGGAACTTCTGACCGACACGCGCGGCACCGCCGTCATGAACCGTCTGTTCCATGACTACCAGCCATACAAGGGCGAAATTGGCGGTCGTGTGAACGGCGTGCTGCTCGCCAACGAAGCCGGCGAAGCCGTGGCCTACGCCCTGTTCAACCTGGAAGACCGCGGCCCGATGATCATCGACGCCGGCGAGAAGGTCTATGCCGGCATGATCATCGGCATTCACTCGCGCGACAACGACCTCGAGGTCAACGTTCTGAAGGGCAAGAAGCTCACCAACATCCGCGCCGCCGGCAAGGACGAAGCCGTGAAGCTGACGCCGCCGATCCGCATGACGCTCGACCGTGCGCTGTCCTGGATCCAGGACGATGAGCTGGTGGAAGTGACGCCGAAGTCGATCCGCCTGCGCAAGATGTATCTCGATCCGAACGAGCGCAAGCGCTTCGAGAAGGCCCGTCTGGCCTGATAGCCGTATCGCTACGGACCATTCGACCCCGGCCATCGTGCCGGGGTTTTTATTTGTGCGTTCGGTTTTTGAGCCCTTGTCCTAAAGGTTAAAAAGTCGTTAATTTTTTTTGATCGTCCACGGATAAAGCCTGTGGGCAAATCTGCCATCTTTATGAATGAGGATGGTTAATTCGCGTTGGCGAGACCAGAGTAGACGTTATGAAGACGTTGTCGATCGATGTTCGGCGGGCAGAACCCCATGATGCCCGGGCCATTTCGGAGGTGCACCGCCAGTCGTGGCAGTACACCTATGCCGGCATCATTCCGCATCGCGCTCTCGGCCAGATGATCGAGCGCCGCGGCGAAGCCTGGTGGCGCAAGGCGACCAGCGGGCCGGCGACGCTTCTGGTTCTGGACGTTGCCGGCGAGGTTGCCGGTTACGCCACGCTCGGCCTCAATCGTGCCCGCGCGCTGCCGCAGGAAGGCGAGATCTACGAACTCTATCTGCGCCCGCAATATCAGGGACTGGGTCTCGGGCGCATGCTGTTCGGCGAGGCGCGAAGGCTGCTGAAGTCGCTCGGCTGCAAGGGACTGGTCGTCTGGTGCCTTGAGGAAAACGAGAATGCCTACCGCTTCTATCGAGGTCAGGGCGGCGCGGATTTCTGCGAGGGCATCGAAACCTTCGATCACAGGCAGCTGCGCAAGATCGGCTTCGTCTGGCCCTGAGTGGCACTTGGAGCAATTCCAGGAAAAGTGCGCAGCGGTTTTCCGTCCGGAATTGCGTGAAAAACAAAGAGATAGAGCGGTTCAGAGATTCCGTGAAAAACTGTACCGCCTAGAGCGCCGCGCGTCATATGACGCGCAAGGGGGCGCAGTAGTGCTTTAAATCCGCCGCATAATTCTGTCCTTAAATCGTTTCCGGTTTAAGGAATCATGCGGTAAATCCGCCTCTTTCCCGATGCGTTGTTGCGTTGCGGCATGAAACCTATTATTTGGCTGGCGGCAACCATCCTTATCTAGGGGACAAGCATGCGTATCGACGCGATTTCCATTGGCAAGAACCCGCCCGAAGACGTCAACGTTATCGTTGAAGTGCCGGTCGGCGGTCATCCGATCAAGTACGAGATGGACAAGGAGGCCGGCACGCTGGTCGTCGACCGTTTCCTCTACACGCCGATGACCTATCCGGGCAATTACGGCTTCGTTCCGCACACGCTCTCCGACGATGGCGACCCGATCGACGTTCTGATCGCGAATACCCGCCCGCTGGTGCCGGGCTGCGTCATCAATGTCCGCCCGATCGGCGTGCTGATGATGGAAGACAATTCCGGCAAGGACGAGAAAATCATCGCCGTTCCCGGGCCGAAGCTGACGATGCGCTACGACAAGGTCAAGGAATATACCGACCTGCCCGAGATCACGCTGAAGCAGATCGAGCACTTCTTCGAGCACTACAAGGATCTGGAGCCCGGCAAGTGGGTCAAGATTTTCGGCTGGAAGGGCTCCAAGGAAGCCGGCCAGCTCATTGTCGAAGCCATCGAACGGGCCAAGAATACCAAGGCCTGATCAGCCGCCTTCCGTTATGGCGCAAAGCCTTCTTACCAAATCCTCCGGCTCGCCCTCGATCCGGAGGATTTTTTTGCGCGCCGTGTCGCCGCTGACAAGGGCAAGCGTGGATTTGGGAATGCCGAGGCTCTTTGAAAGCAGGCCGATCAATGCCTTGTTGGCCTTGCCCTTTTCCGGCGCCACCGAAACGCGCGCTTTCAGATAGCAGTCGCCGTCGCTGCCGGTTTCGAGCCCATCGATCGCGTCACGCCCGCCATTGGGCGTGAGCCGCACGGAAAGCCTGACATGATCCGGAAAGGCCTGCCAGGGCTTGCTCACCGAAGGAACAAAGGAACGATCGAATTCCACATCAGCGAGCGGATGAAGAAGATGATCAAGAGCAGGATGACCGGCGAAATATCGATGCCGCCGAGATCCGGGAGGATGCGGCGGATCGGCCGCAGGGCCGGTTCGGTGACCGCATAAAGGAAGTGGCCGACGGAATTGACGAATTGATTGCTCGAATTGATGACGTTGAATGCATAAAGCCAGGAAAAAATGGCGCTGGCGATCAATATCCAGGTATAAAGATTCAAAGCCAGATCAATGGTTTGAAATAGGGCAAGCATGTCCGTCTCCAATTCGCGGTTGACAGACATGTAGACATTGGCGGCTGAACGGGCAAGTCCCATGCTCCGAAGCATGTTGAATCATGTTTAAGAGGCGGATTTTGCGACTGCGCCGGCTGCCGTGTCGGGAAGCGTCATTCCTCGCTGTTCCGCCAACCGGAGACCGGTTTGCCGCCACTTTGCCGCCACTTTGCCGGATCGACGCCTGAATACGCCCGAGGGCGAGACACAGCTGGCTTGAGGAGTGCGAGATGACAAGGCCGCCGGACCGATACAGTTCGTTTTTGGTGCTTTGCAAGCATGAAACCGAGGGCGTCGACTATCGCATCCACATCGAAGATAGATCGTCGCATGTCGCCATCATCGCTCCCCATGGCGGCTTCATCGAGCCGGCCACATCCGAGATCGCGCTAGCGATTGCTGGTGAGACGTTTTCTCTCTATCGTTTCGAGGGACTCGACCCGCTAAGGCTTCATCACGAGCTGCACATCACCTCCGAAAATTTCGATGAACCGTTAGCAAACGGTCTGGTGGCCAATTCATTGATCGTCGCCGCTATTCATGGGCGGACAAATCGGGATGATCCGGAGACAAGCTGGATCGGCGGCCTTGATCTGCCGCTTCGCGACCGGATGGCACAGGCGTTGCACTGTAACGGTTTTGCTGCCGCCATAAGAGCGAAAGGCGAGACCCTTTCGGGAGCCTCCGCTGGCAATATCTGCAATCGCGGCAAGCGGCAGGCCGGTATCCAGCTCGAAATCCCGAGAAGCATGCGGGATGCGCTTATGGCGGACGCGGAAAAGCTGGGGTGCTATGCGGGAGCAGTTCGCGACGCCATTGCTGAATTCGATCTCGCGCTTTCGTAAAGGCGGTCCGGCTTGTTTCAGGCCGCCATCGCCTGCTTGCCCTCGAAGACGAGATCGAGGAATTCCGACAGCCAGGCCTTGAGTGCGGCGTCGAAGATCATGCGGCCTTCCAGATGCTCGCGGCCTTGCTGGGCATTCGGCATGCAGAAGCGATGTTCGCCATGCACGACCCAGCGCTGCATCATGGCGCGGGTAAGTTCGGCGTGGAACTGCAGACCCCAGGCATTGGCGCCGTAGCGATAGGCCTGGTTGGGATAGGTCTCGGCCGTCGCCAGCAGATCCGCACCGTGCGGCAATTCGAAACCCTCGCGGTGGAAATGATAGACCATCTGCGGCCAGCGCATCAGCAGCCGGCCTTTTTCCGTCGGCTGCAGCGCATACCAGCCGATCTCGGTCTTGCCGTCGTCGCGCGCCTTGACCTTGGCGCCGAGATGGCGGGCGAGCAGCTGCGCACCAAGACAGATACCGAGATAGGGCCGGTTTTCCTTCAGCGGAACCTTCAGCCATTCGGTCTCCGTCCTGACGAATTCGTCCGGATCGTTGGCGCTCATCGGGCCGCCGAAGACGACCGCGCCGGCATGTGCCTCGAGCGTCGAAGGCAGGCGGTCGCCAAGCACCGGGCGGCGAATGTCGAGATCGAAGCCTTTATCCAGCAGCATCTGGCCCACACGACCCGGGCTGGAGCGCTGCTGGTGGAGCACGACCAAAATGGGTCTGCCTGCGCGTTTCGCTGCTTCAATCATCATTGCCGGTCTCCAGCCTGGAGCCCGGTACGCGGGCGGCGGCTTCCTGACGCTTCATGATGCGCTCGCGATCGGAAATGCCCATGAGGTCGGCGATGCGCCAGATGGCATGGTCCTCCATCTCGCTGCGCTCGCCATCGGCATAGACGATATCCCAGAGAATACCGAGCAGTTCGAGCCGCTGGGCGCTGTCGAGATGACGCTTCAGATCCGAGGTGAAGCGATAGTAGTCGACCGCTTCGCTTTCAGCCACTTCGCCGGCAGCGATCAGCGCGTCGAGCTTGCGGCCATCGAGGCCGTACTGCTCCTTCAGCAGCTTGCGCAGACGCTTTTTCTCGCTGTTTTCTATCTTGCCGTCCGCTTCCATGACTTGAATGCAGAGTGCAGCCACCGCCACGCGCGGGTCGTCGGGCGCAAAGCCGGATCTGGAGTGGTCCTGGGTCAGGTTATGAAGGAATTCCTGAAAGCGCTCGAACATCCGTATCCATTCTCAAAACAAGTCGAACATGGTTCTTGGGGCACCATGCTCCATCTTCTTATTTTCATGCAATTCCGAACGGAAAACCGCTACGCACTTTTCCTGGAAATGCTTTAGAACAACTTGAGCCGTGTCTTGGGTTCCGGTTCAAGTTTGCGGTCCTTCACGCCCGGATCGTCCGGCGCGCCGCCGAAGAAGGGCCGGGGGTCCGGCTCCTGCTGCGCCGGCTTTGGCGCTGCTTCGGATGCGCTTTGCGCGGACTTTGCCGTCGCGGGCTCCAGTTCCATGACATAAGCATCACGCGCCGGCGATGCAACTTTCGGTGAACTCGGCGTCTCCGTTGCGGTTGCGGAGGCGGTCTCCTGCATCGTCGGGAGCGACTTCAGCGCCGCATCGACCGATACGGTGGAACCCTCTTCGACCGGGCCTTCGATCTGGCCGAAGGGAGCCTTCCATTCGAAAGCGTCGAGACGGCCCGTGACCGGCGACAGCGGCAGCCATTTTTCCGATATGAAACCATCGGCGACCCAGGCCGGATCGCGCGGGGCGCGCAAGGCCTGCGCCATCCAGTGACGGACGCGGCCCTGATCGCCGGTTTCTGCCTCCTCGATATCGGCGAGAAGCAGGAAAGCGCCTTCGCGCGCATCGATCCGAGCGGCGGCCTCGGCCTTGGCGCGGGCCTTGGCGAAATCGCCGGCATCCATCGCGGCCTTTGCCGTCAGCAGCAGCGCGTCGACATTGTTCGGGCGGATGGCTTCCAGCCGTTCAGCCCGCTTCAGGCGGTCGGTGACGGAATCGCCGCTGCGGGCACGGACATAGGCCTTGCCGATCTCGGGATTCGGATGCACCTTCCAGACCTGTTCGAGCATGGAAGCGGCCTTGCGCACCTTGTCTTCGCGGAACAGGGCCTTGGCCGCGATCAATGCCGCGGGCACGAAATCGGCAACGAGCTTCAAGGCTGCCAATGCGTCGTCGCGGGCGCCGGCTGGATCGCTCTCGAGCCTGTCGGTGGCGCGTGCCGTCAAAAGTACGGCGCGCTGGCGGCTGGCCGTCTCCTTGTCGATGACATGAGCGGCCTTCTGCTGGTCGAGAAGCTTGATGGCGTCATCCCAGCGACGGGCCTGGCTGCGATATTCCAGCGTCGCCTGCGCCGCCCAGGGCAGATAGGGAGCCTGGTCGGCAGCCTTTTCGGCATATTGCCGTGCAGCCTCGTGTGCGCCAAGGCGCTTGGCTTCGAGATAGAGGCCGCGCAGTCCGAGTTCGCGCGTTTCGGGATCATTGGCCATCAGCTCGAATTTCTGGCGAGCCTCGTCATGCTTGCCTTCGATCAAGGCGGCCTGGGCTTCTAGCAGATTGATGAGCGGCTCCTGATCGGCGCGGATGAGGCCGCGGGTACGGGCCGCCATCTTGCGGGCGAGCAGCGCATTGCCGGCACCGGCCGCAATCAGGCCCGTCGACAGCGCCTGATAGCCGCGGTCACGCTTGCGGGCACGGAAATAGCGGGTGACGGAGTGCGGCGAGGTCCATACCAGCCGCACGAACCACCAGAGGATCATGATCGCGGCGACGAGCGCGATGAGGATCGCGGCGGCGACGATGAGCTTCGTCTGATAAAGCTGGCCGCCCCATACGAGCGAGAGATCGCCAGGGCGGTCGGCCAGCCAGGAAAAGCCATAGCCGAGAGCCAGGACGAGAATGGCGAAGATAAGCAGTCTGATCATTCCCGCGCTCCGTCATTAGAGCCGGATGATTTTAGATCGAAACGATCTAAAATATGAATCCGCTCTAAAATCAAATAGGTAGAGCATGATGTCGTCCGAAAACCGCTCACACTTTTCGGCATCATGCTCTAGTTCTGCTTCCCGGTATTGGCGATCGCCTTCGATAGGGCGTCGCTTACCAGATCCTCGACGCGGATTCGGGCCTCGAGCGATTGCTTGAAGGCGGCCGACGCCGATTTGGCTGCGTCGGGCAGGCTGTTCCATTCCGTCAGCGCGCCCGGCAGGTCGCCATTCTTCACCTTGTCCTCGAAGCGGGCGGCGATGGCATCGATGCTGTCGCCGGGGACATTGCCGACCGGGCGGACCTGCACCAGCGACTTGGCGCCCGACATCAGGCGGCTGCTCCAGCTTTGGTTGGGATCGTCGGCCTGTGCGGTTGCGGCGATTGCCGTTGCCACGTCGGAAACCTGGCGGATCAGATCGGCCCGGGA
The DNA here is from genome assembly GCA_900468625.1 of Hyphomicrobiales bacterium. GTDB lineage: Bacteria > Pseudomonadota > Alphaproteobacteria > Rhizobiales > Rhizobiaceae > Rhizobium. The sequence continues at coordinate 167,406 of UBUL01000018.1, read as the reverse complement.
GGGAACGCCGGTCTGGGCGAAGTTCCTAAGATCGGCAACGGCCGGATCGTCCGGCGCTACATTGGCAAATGTGTCGAGCTCAGGCCGGAAAGGGCCGCCCCGGTCGATGGCCGCCTTCAGCGCGGCAGCGGCTATGGCCCGGGCAACGGCGCTCTCCTGGCTCGGCCCGCTCAGCTTCTTTTCGGCGTCGTCGAGACGCTTGCTGACTTCGGCGTCGGAAGTCGCCTGGCTCCGGGTTGCCTTGCCGAGATCCGCCTTCAGCTGTTCGACTTCACCGGTCAGCGAAGCGATCCTCTGGTCGGAAGCAGGATTTGCAGCTCCGCCCGATCCACCTGCCGAGGCGCCGTTCGCCGCACTCGTCTCGAGCGCCGCCACCCGGGCTGCAAATGTCTCGTCGGGCTTTGCCGCTGGTGCGGCGGCGAGATTGGCCACGCTCTGCTTGAGGCCATCGATCTCCGCATTCAGTGCTGCGATATCGGCGGAACTGTTCCTGGCGGCCCGTCCGCCAGGCAGAAAGCCGGCATATTGCAAGGCGCCGGCGCCGACGAGCGCGATCAGACCACCGACGATGCCGGCTGCGATAAGGCCGGACGTCGAACCTCCGCTGAACGCCGGCTGCGGTGAAGGCTCGGTATGGGAAGGCGCGGGATCGGCCTGCTGCGCCGCCGTTTGCGGCTCTTCCAGGGTTTCGCGGGCGGGCGGCTCCTGAGATTCCTCGCGAAGCGGTTCCCTGTCCGTTTCAAAGCCCGTTTCGAGCGGCTTTTTCATGTCGTCGGCTGGAGAACCGCCAAGCTCACCGCGGCCGGGCCTGGTCATATCTTCAGGGGCTGCGTCCTGCGCAGTTTTTTCGGCTTCCAAGTCGAGCGTGACCGGTTCATCGTTGGGCTTCGAATGGTTAGGCGGTATTCGCGATACCATGAGGTCCTCTTTTCATGCGCTGCAGCGAAGTTAGACAGACAAGATGAATATGGAAAGACCTTAGATCAAAATTGCGGCGCTACGCATGGATCAGAAGCGCCAGAAGCCGGTCTTCGTTCGGCATGTCGGCGATATCGACCTGCAAACGCATCGGGGGGGGAACCGCTTCCGCAACGGCCTGGCTCAAACAGAGGAACCGCGTTTCGGCAAAATCGTCCGGGTTGTGCTGGACGAAGGGCAGGCTGAAAAAGCGTTTGGCCGTCTCATGAGAATAAAACAGCACGGCATCCGCATGGGCGTCGGCGAAAAGCCGGCGAAGAACGGCGTCATCCGGGACGATATTCCGCATGCGGTAGCACTCGACCACGCGGAACGGCAGATGCAGTTCCGTCAATCCGGCTTCAAAGCCGGCAGCGCGGGGAAAGCCGGCGAGATAGAGGAGGGGCTCATCGTTCAGCCCGGCAGGTTGACTGGAAATCAGGGCGGCAAGCTCGGTGCCGCCGCCTTCGGACATGGCGATATTGCCAAACCCGAGGCCCGCTGCCGCCTTGGCCGTTGCCTTCCCCACCGCAAAGAGCGGCCGGGCAAGATGGGGCTTGAGATCGGGGCCTAGCGGTGCAAGCGCGCGGATTGCCTCGGCGCTGGTGATGGCAATGGCGCCCTGCGTTTCCTGCAGTGCCCGTCCTGCTTCCTTGACATGGTGGATGGGTTCGGCCAGCGGCAGCGGCAGCGGCTCGTGTCCCATCTGCGCCAGCCGCCGCACGGTGCGTTCACCCGAATGCCGAGGGCGGGTGACGACGACGCGCATCCCGTGTCAGGTCCAGTCTTCGAAAAAGGTGCTACCGGCCTCGGCGCGGATTGCCTGACCGGCGTTGATCCCCAACGCCTCGGCATCGCGCCGGTGGCCCTCGATGGTGGTCGTGTGCGTCTGCTTGCCGTCGGGAGTGAGAATCATGCCGAAGAAGCGCAGATGATCGCCCTCACAAACTGCGTAGCCGGCTATCGGTGTGCGGCAGGAGCCGTCGAGCGCCGCCAGGAAAGCGCGTTCGCAGGAAACGGCATCGAAGGTCGCCGCGTCATTCACGGCGGCGAGCAGATCGTTCAGCCTCTTATCGTCGATGCGGCTTTCGATCGTTATCGCGCCTTGTGCGGGTGCGGGCGGAAATTCGTCCGGGTCGAGGATATCGGTGATGACCTCGACCATGCCGAGCCGCTTGAGGCCGGCGAGGGCCAGCATGGTCGCGTCGGCCTGTCCTTCTTCCAGCTTGCGCAGGCGCGTCTGAACCGAGCCGCGAAACGTGATGACATTGATATCGGGGCGCAGACGGCGGATCAGCGCCTGGCGGCGGAGCGAGGCCGATCCGACGGTGGCAGCATGCGGCAGCTCGATCAGTTTCGGCGCGGTGCGGCCGATGACGGAATCGCGAATATCCTCGCGCGGCAAATAGGCGGTCAATGCCAGGCCGTTCGGCAGCTTCGTGGCCATGTCCTTGGCGGAGTGCACGGCGAAGTCGAGTTCGCCCGACGTCAGCTTCTGTTCCAGCTCTTCGGTGAACAGGCCCTTGCCCCCGATCGCCGCCAGCGAACGGTCGGTGATGCGGTCGCCCTTGGTGGTGAGCACGACGATCTCGAACATCTCCTCCGGAAGGCCGTGCGCAGCCATCAGGCGGTCGCGTGCCTCGTGCGCCTGGGCGAGCGCCAGCGGGCTGCCGCGCGTGCCGATCCGGAAAGGTTTTGTTTGCATCCGCTTTGATCCGTTGTTACCGACAATTCCCGTAACCATATTTCCGCTTTACCGCAATCGACCTGTAGGCAACGAACTTTCTCCATGGCATCCGTTCTTCGTATTCTCGGCATCGAAACAAGCTGCGACGAAACCGCCGCGGCTATTGTCGAGCGCCGGGATGACGGCACGCCCACGGTCTGCTCCGATGTCGTCCTCAGCCAGTTGGACGAGCATAGCGCCTATGGCGGCGTCGTGCCGGAAATCGCTGCACGGGCGCATGTCGAGGCGCTGGATACGCTGATCGACGAAGCATTGAAACGTGCCAATGTGTCGCTCTCTGACGTCGATGCCATTGCCGCCACCTCCGGCCCCGGCCTCATCGGCGGTCTGCTCGTCGGGCTGATGACAGGCAAGGCGATCTCGCGGGCGACAGGCAAGCCATTATACGCCATCAACCATCTGGAGGGCCATGCCCTGACGGCGCGGCTGACGGACGGACTTGCCTTTCCCTATCTCATGCTCCTCGTTTCCGGCGGCCACACCCAGTTGATCCTGGTGCGCGGCGTCGGGGAATATGAGCGCTGGGGCACGACCATCGACGATGCGCTGGGCGAAGCCTTCGACAAAACGGCGAAACTCCTCGGATTGCCCTATCCCGGCGGTCCGGCTGTTGAGGCGGCGGCGAAAAACGGCAATCCGGACCGCTTCGATCTGCCGCGGCCGCTGGTCGGCGAGACGCGTCTCGATTTTTCCTTTTCCGGTCTGAAGACGGCGGTACGGCAGGCGGCGACGGCCATCGCGCCCGTCACCGAGCAGGATATTGCCGATATCTGCGCCTCCTTCCAGAACGCGATCTCGCGCACGCTGAAGGACCGGATCGGCCGCGGCCTGCAGCGCTTCAAGACGGAATTTCCAAAGATTGAGGAAAAGCCGTCTCTCGTGGTGGCAGGCGGCGTTGCCGCCAATCTCGAGCTGCGCCGCACGCTGCAGGAGCTTTGCGACGTCAATGGCTTCCGCTTCATCGCGCCGCCATTGAGATTGTGTACTGATAATGCTGTCATGATCGCCTGGGCGGGACTGGAGCGCATGGCGACGGGGGCGGTGCCTGACGATCTCGATGTGCAGCCGCGCTCGCGCTGGCCGCTGGATCAGAAGGCGGAGACCCTGCTCGGTCACGGCAAACGAGGAGCGAAGGCATGAGCGGCAAAGAGCGGATTGCAGTCATCGGCGCCGGCGCTTTCGGCACGGCGCTTGCCGCCGTCATCGCGCTGACCGGCGGCAGCGAGGTGACGCTCGTCGGCCGCAATGCAAGGCTGATGGCGGATCTCGCCGCCGATCGCATGCATGATGCCGTGTTGCCCGGGATCGAGCTGCCTGATTCGCTGCAGTTTTCGGCCGGGCCGGATGCCGTTTCCGATGCCGGCATCGTCCTTTTTGCCATGCCTTCGCAGGCGCAGGCCGATGCTGCCCGCCATTATGGGCCTTATCTCGCCAAGGATGCCGTCGTCGTCACCTGCGCGAAGGGGATCGACAAGGTCTCAGGCGATCTCCTGACCGATATGCTGGAGCGCGAGCTGCCGCAGCATGCCATCGCCGTGCTTTCCGGGCCTGGCTTTGCCGCCGACATCGCCAAGGGATTGCCGACAGCCATGGCGATCGCCGCAGCCGACATGGCCGTCGCCGAAAGGCTCGCCCAGGCGATTTCCGGTCCCACTTTCCGCCTCTACGCTTCGGATGACCGCATCGGCGTGCAGCTCGGCGGTGCCTTGAAGAATGTCCTCGCGATCGCCTGCGGCATCGTCGAGGGCCGCGGTATCGGCGATTCCGCGCGGGCGGCGCTGATCAGCCGCGGCCTTGCCGAAATGTCGCGCTTCGTCGCGGCCAAAGGCGGCAAGGCTGAAACCGTACGCGGGCTTTCAGGACTTGGCGATCTCGTGCTGACAGCCACCAGCCATCAGTCCCGCAACCTGCGATTCGGCATAGCCCTTGGCAAGGGAGAAACGGTTGATCCGACGCACGGCACGCTGGTCGAAGGCGCCTATGCGGCCTCTATCGCTGCGCGGCTGGCTCGCGAAATCGGCGTCGATATGCCGATCACCGACGCGGTTTCCGCCATCATCGACGGCACGCTCGACATAACGGCCGCCATCGGACAATTGATGACGCGGCCGATCACCACGGAATAGCTTGAATAGCGTTGCCGCTCTGGATATATTACTGGATATATAGGAGGCCATGATGAGCAGCTCGCAAAAGCGCGCAGTCCAGAACTACCGCTCTCGCCTCGGCGAGCGCGGTCTGAAGCGATTCGAGGTGCTGGGGCTGGATGAGGATAAGGCTCTCATCAGAGAAATGGCGCGGCGGTTGGCTGAAGGCGGGGCGGAGTCGGCGCATATTCGCGATGTTCTGACGAAGACCGTTGCGGGAGAGTCGCCGAAGAAGGGCGGGGTTTATGCCTGGCTGCGCAGCTCACCGCTTGTCGGAGCGGACCTCGATCTTGAAAGGGTGAAGGGCAAAGTGCGCGAGATTGATCTTTGACACGCTATTTGCTCGATACGAACATTATCAGCAATACAATCAGACCTGAGCCGTCGCCCCATCTTGCACGTTGGTTGGAGGACCAGGTGGATGTCGATCTTTTTATAGCAGCGTCCACGATTGCCGAAATTCGGCGCGGCATCCTGATCATGCCGGCGGGACGCAAACGCGATGACCTTGAAGCATGGTTTCTCGGCAGGCAGGGACCATCGGCATATTTTGCCGGACGCATTCTTTCCTTCGACGAAAATGCTGCCTTGATTTGGGCACAGCTCATGGCCGATGGCAGGGTTGCGGGCAGACAACGCGACCCTATGGACATGTTGATTGCTTCGGTTGCCATTGCGAACGAGTGCGTTATCGCCACGCATAATGAAGCGGATTTCTGGGGTCTCGATATCATCAATCCTCTTCGTGCAGAAATGTGATGACCTCTCGTGATCGAAGCTTTATTCGTCCCTACCATCATTTCCGATTTACCTAGGAGCCCAATCATGCTGTTCGCCTTTGTCTGCAAGGACAAGCCCGGTCATCTGAATGTTCGCATGGAGACGCGCCCGGCGCATCTGGAGCATCTGAACAAGCTCAATGCCGAAGGGACGCTGAAGATGGCGGGTCCGTTTCTCGACGCAGACGGCAAGCCGAACGGCAGTCTCGTCGTCGTCAATGCCGAGAGCGTCGAGGCGGCCAAGGCGATTGCCGATGCGGATCCATATGCGAAGGCCGGCCTGTTCGAGAACGTCGAGGTCAAGCCGTTCAACTGGGTCTTCAACAATCCCGAGGCATGAGCAATGGCACACTGGCTTTACAAATCCGAGCCGTCCTCCTGGTCCTGGCAGCAGCAGAAGGATGCCGGGGAAAAGGGAACCGAGTGGACCGGCGTGCGCAACTATCTTGCCCGCAACAACATGCGGGCCATGCAAATCGGCGACAAGGGTTTCTTCTATCACTCCAATGACGGGCTCGAGGTCGTCGGCATCGTCGAGGTCTGTGCGCTCGCACATCCGGATTCGACCGCCAAGGACGATCCGCGCTGGGAATGCGTCGATATCCGCGCCGTCCGCGACGTGCCGAAGCCGGTGACCCTAAAGGATATCAAGGCCAACCCGAAGCTTTCACAGATGGCTCTCGTCACCTCCATGCGGCTTTCGGTGCAGCCGGTGACGGATGACGAATGGCTCGAAGTCTGCCGCATGGGCGGTCTGGACAATCCGCCGGTCTGATCTCGCTGAAGGACCTCGTGAAAACCGATCCCGAAAGCTTCATCCTTGCCAATACCAGCCTCATGGCGCCGCCGCATGTGCCGGAAATCCGGCTGCGTCTTGCGGGCGAGGCGCATGAGCTGTGGCTGAAAACGGAAGAGGAGCTTGAGGAAATCGGCCTGCCGCCACCCTTCTGGGCCTTTGCCTGGGCGGGCGGCCAAGGCCTGGCCCGCTACGTCCTCGATCATCCGGAGATCGTTGCCGGCAGAAATGTGCTGGATTTTGCCAGCGGCTCCGGGCTTGTTGCGATTGCCGCCAGGCGGGCGGGTGCCGCCCATGTGCTTGCCGTCGATATCGATCCCTGGGCGGGTACGGCGATTCGGCTCAATGCCCTCGAAAATGGTGTGGCCTTGGATTTCTCCGGGGAGGATATTATCGGACAGGCCGTGGATGCGGACGTCATTCTTGCCGGCGATGTTTTCTACGATCGCGATTTTGCTGCGAGCCTTGTTCCATGGCTGCGACAATTGGCGGGCGAGGGGAAGGCCGTGCTGGTCGGCGATCCGGGTAGGGCCTATCTTCCCAAGGAGCGTCTCGAGGCGCAGACAACCTATCAGGTGCCGGTGACGCGGGCGCTGGAAGACAGCGGAGTCAAGAAGACCACTGTCTGGCGGTTTCTCGCCGGTTGAGAATCGTCAGTGGCGGATGACGCAGACACCTGCTTCGTACGAACAGGGATTGGCGGCATAACGGACGTCGATGACCTTCGCTCGTGGTCTCGGCAGCGTCGCGGCAGGGCGGGCATAAGGATCGTAGCCGCCATAGCCGATAACATAGGTGCCGCCATCGGCCCGATAGACATCGGCCGAACCGGCATAGGTGCCGGCGCTTGCGGCGTCGCGCCGCTCCATGAACACGATCCTTGCCGGCTGCTGCTGTCTGGTGCCTTGCGGTTCGGAAAGCTGGTGCAGCCGCACGAGGCCGGAGTGATCGCGGTGGTGCCAATGGCGATAGTCGCCCGCCGATGCCGGCGTGAAGGAAAGAGCTGCGGCTGCTGCCAGAACGAGCGCCGCTGCCTTCAAAAGATGCAGTCTCATGATTCGTCCCCGCTTCGGTCGGTTAATGAAATCTTAACGACAGATTGCCCCAAGACCGGTGCGAAGTCCACGTCAGGGTTGATGAAATGGTAAATGGCCCGGAATGGGAAGTCCGTTGCTGCTTGCTCGCTAAAGTGCAGAGGGGTCCGAATCGATTAAATTCGATGCAGGCGTCAATTGTGCTTGTCGATAGGCATTTCGGCGATTAATGGTCGCAATGATGCAACGCACACTGCATTTTCCCTGCGCGCGCGTTGCCCCGGATATCGGGTTTCAAGCGTATCGTAACGCCGCGAGGTTCTGATGGCGAACGTCACACAAAACCGGCCTTTGTCGCCGCATCTGCAAATCTACAAACCCATCCCCACCATGGTCATGTCGATCGTCCACCGCATTACGGGTGGCGCGCTCTACTTCGGCACGGTGCTGGTTGCCTGGTGGCTGATCGCCGCGGCGACCGGTCAGGGCTATTTCGATCTGGTCAACTGGATATTGGGCTCGATCATCGGCCGCATCATCCTGCTCGGCTACACCTGGGCGCTGCTGCACCATATGATCGGCGGCCTGCGCCACTTCGTCTGGGATCTCGGGTATGGTTTCGATCCCGCCGTCTCGACCAAAATGGCCAAGGCCACGCTCATCGCCTCGATCTGTCTGACCGCGCTGGTCTGGATCGTGGGCATCGTCATCCGGCTGGGTTGATCGGCGTGATCGCTTCCGGAAGCGTTTGGATGCATTTCGGGATCATGCTTTAAAGGATATTTCTCATGGATATGCGCACTCCTCTGGGCAAAGTCCGCGGTCTCGGTTCCGCCAAGGAAGGCACCGACCATTTCTGGCGCCAGCGCCTGACCGCCGTTGCCAATGTTCCGCTCATTCTCTTCTTCGTTATCTTCCTGATGATCCATGCCGGCGCGCCCTACGCGGAAGTCGTGCACGCGATCTCGAACCCGATCGTCGCCGTCATCTTCGGTCTGATGGTGATCTCGGCTCTCATTCACATGAAGATCGGCATGCAGGTCATCATCGAGGATTATGTTCATGGCGAATTTGCCAAGATCGTCCTTCTCATGCTCAACACGTTCTTCGCGGTCGTCGTGGCGGGACTCTGTCTTTTCGCCATTCTGAAGATCGCGTTCGTAGGATAATCGCATCATGGCACCGAACTCCTCCGCTCAGAATGGGCCTGCTCAAAACGGCAAAGCCTACAAGTATGTCGATCATTCCTATGACGTGATCGTCGTCGGCGCCGGCGGCGCCGGTCTGCGCGCCACGCTCGGCATGGCCGAGCAGGGCTTCCGCACCGCCTGCATCACCAAGGTTTTCCCCACCCGTTCGCATACCGTTGCCGCTCAGGGCGGCATCGCCGCTTCATTGCGCAACATGACCCCGGACAGCTGGCAGTGGCATCTCTACGATACCGTCAAGGGCTCCGACTGGCTCGGCGACGTCGATGCAATGCAGTACATGGTCATGGAAGCGCCGAAGGCCGTCTACGAACTCGAGCATTACGGCGTGCCCTTCTCGCGCAACGAAGAAGGCAAGATCTATCAGCGCCCGTTCGGCGGCCACATGCAGAACTATGGCGAAGGACCGCCGGTGCAGCGCACTTGCGCTGCTGCCGACCGCACAGGCCACGCCATCCTGCACACGCTTTACGGCCAGTCGCTGCGCAACAACGCGGAATTCTTCATCGAGTATTTTGCGCTCGACCTCATCATGTCCGATGATGGCAGCCGCTGCACCGGCGTCGTTGCCTGGTGCCTCGACGACGGCACGATCCATCGTTTCGCCGCCAAGATGGTGGTGCTGGCGACCGGCGGCTATGGCCGCGCCTATTTCTCGGCGACTTCGGCCCATACCTGCACCGGCGATGGCGGCGGCATGGTGGCCCGTGCCGGCCTGCCGCTGCAGGACATGGAATTCGTTCAGTTCCATCCGACCGGCATCTACGGTTCGGGCTGCCTGATCACCGAAGGTGCGCGCGGCGAAGGCGGCTATCTCGTCAATTCCGAGGGCGAGCGCTTCATGGAACGCTACGCTCCTTCGGCCAAGGACCTTGCCTCGCGCGACGTCGTTTCGCGCTGCATGACGCTGGAAATCCGCGAGGGCCGCGGTGTCGGCAAGAACAAGGACCACATCTTCCTGCACCTCGACCATCTCGATCCGGCCGTTCTGCATGAGCGCCTTCCGGGTATCTCGGAGAGCGCCCGCATCTTCGCCGGGGTCGATGTGACCCGCGATCCGATCCCGGTCCTGCCGACCGTTCACTACAATATGGGCGGCATTCCCACGAACTATTGGGGCGAAGTGCTGAACGCCGACAGCAGCAATCCCGAGCGCGTGCTGCCGGGCCTGATGGCCGTCGGCGAAGCCGGCTGTGCTTCAGTGCATGGCGCCAACCGCCTCGGCTCGAACTCGCTGATCGACCTTGTGGTCTTCGGCCGCGCCGCCGCCATCCGCGCCGGCCAGGTCGTCGACCGCAACAGCCCGGTTCCGCCCGTCAATGTTGCCGCCTGCGACAAGATCATGGATCGCTTCGATCGCCTGCGTCATGCCAGCGGCTCGACGCCCACGGCAGCGCTTCGCGAGAAGATGCAGCGCGCCATGCAGGAAGATGCCGCCGTGTTCCGTACGCAGGAATCGCTGGAATCCGGCTGCCGCCGCCTTTCGGAAATCTGGAAGGAATTGCCAGACATCAAGGTCACCGACCGTTCGCTGATCTGGAATTCCGACCTCGTCGAAACGCTCGAGCTGCACAATCTGATGGCCAACGCCATCACGACGATCTACGGCGCCGAGGCGCGCAAGGAAAGCCGCGGCTCGCATGCCCGCGAGGATTATACCGATGGCAAGTTCGCCGGCCGCGACGACGAGAACTGGCGCAAGCATACGCTTGCCTGGGTCAACGAGGCTGGCGACGTGAAGCTCGACTATCGTCCGGTTCACACCGACCTGATCGCCGAAGGCATCGATCCGCACAAGATCGAGCCGAAGGCACGCGTATACTGATCTGAGAGGAACTGACCATGGTTGAACTCGCTCTCCCCAAGAACTCTCAGATGCGCGAAGGCAAGGTCTGGCCGAAGCCGGTCGGCGCCAAGAATACGCGCGAATTCCGTGTCTATCGCTGGAGCCCGGATGACGGTCAGAACCCGAGCATCGATACCTACTATATCGATGTCGACGATTGCGGCCCAATGGTGCTCGACGGTCTGCTCTACATCAAGAACAAGATCGACCCGACGCTAACGCTGCGCCGCTCCTGCCGCGAAGGCATCTGCGGCTCCTGCGCTATGAATATCGACGGCACCAACACGCTTGCCTGCACCAAGGGCATGGACGAGATCAACGGCACGGTGAAGCTCTACCCGCTGCCGCATATGCCCGTCGTCAAGGACCTCGTGCCGGATCTGACGAATTTCTATGCGCAGCACCGCTCGATCGAGCCCTGGCTGAAGACGGTATCGCCGCCGCCGGCCAAGGAATGGAAGCAGAGCCACGAGGACCGCCTGAAGCTCGACGGCCTCTACGAGTGCATTCTGTGCGCCTGCTGCTCGACCTCCTGTCCGAGCTACTGGTGGAACGGCGACCGTTACCTCGGCCCGGCCGTCCTGCTGCAGGCCTATCGCTGGCTGATCGATTCCAGAGACGAAGCCAAGGGCGAACGCCTCGACAATCTCGAGGACCCCTTCCGCCTCTATCGCTGCCACACGATCATGAACTGCGCCCAGACTTGTCCGAAGGGCCTGAACCCGGCCAAGGCAATCGCCGAAATCAAGAAGATGATGGTCGAGCGGCGGGTCTGACCCGCCGTTTGGCTTTCTTGCATGCCGGCTGGTCCCGGGACGCCAGAAGCCCCGCTCCGATGGAACGACAAGGACGGCGCATGGAAATATTCGCCGGCGGAAGCTGGGTCTGTGCAGGGGTCGTTTCAGGGAGACAGCGCAACGGATGGAGGCTTGCAGAAGCCAGTGCCGGATGGAATGCCGAATTTGCCGTCCGTCGTGAATTTGGATGAGGTCCACCGGGCAGTGCCTTGAAACCACCGGATTCTTGTCCAGCTATGGCCTTCGGTAATTTGTGGCGGTATCGACTTGATTAACCAAAGTGAAATACGATAATTCGGACATCATTAAACATCACTTTGCAGATGTCAGCGGTGGACAATCATTTAGGAGTGTGATGATGCGGTTTAGATATGCAGTGACGGCTGCGGCGATTGGTCTGTCGCTTGCCGGTTGCCAGCGCACGGCATACAATAACGACAGTTATTCTGCCCCGCCACTGCAGGCGCAGCCTGTTCCTTCCGTACAATCCAGCCAGCTTCCGCCCGCAGGCGCCGGCAACGGTTCGCAATTTCCGGCGGCTCCGGCGGGCGCGCCGAATGCAGGCAATCCGCAGCAGCAGCAGGCGATGGCTGCGTCGGCCATGGACGTCACCAAGGAATCGATGGTCGGCAGCTGGAAGGTCAGCAATGGCGGATCGAGCTGCGACATGTTCCTGACGCTGACCAACCTCGGCAGCGGCTCGCGCGGCGGTACGCGCGGCTGTGCGGGCGAACTCACCTCGATGGGATCGTGGGAAGTTTCCGGCAAGCAAGTCCTCCTGAAAAATCGTGACGGCTCGACGATCGGCACGCTCTACAAGACGGCCGCTGCCCGTTTCGACGGTTCGACCGCCTCCGGTCAGCCGCTCAGCCTCAGCCGATAAGCTTATTTGAAAGGGCAGCACCTTTTGGGTGCTCCCCTATTTTGCACAGGCGGATATTTCCCCATGCAGCCCATGCCAGATTATTCGATCAGCGTCTGCGAACAGCTTAAGGCGCTGACGGCGTCCGGATCCTTGACCGTCGATTCGGCGCAGATGGATGTGGCGAAAATGCTGGACCGGGTGCTTGCCGACCTCAAGCGGAAGCGCCCAGCCGCCAAATCCAGCGCACTCGGCTGGATGTTTGCCGCGCGCAAGAAGTCGGTGGAGACGATCAAGGGCCTCTACATTCACGGCAGCGTCGGCCGCGGCAAGACCATGTTGATGGACATGTTCTTCTCGATGGCGCCGTGCGAGAAGAAGCGCCGGGCACATTTTTTCGAGTTCATGACCGATGTGCACAATCGCATCGCGGCACAGCGGCTGAAATTCAAGAACGGCGAAACCAAGCAGGCCGATCCCATACCGCCCGTTGCCGCCGACCTCTACGCCGAGGCCGAGCTGCTGTGCTTCGATGAATTCACGGTCACGGACATTGCCGATGCGATGATCCTTTCGCGGCTGTTTTCCGAGCTGTTTTCGCTTGGCTGCGTGCTGATCGCCACATCGAATGTTGAACCGGACAATCTCTATCGCGATGGGCTCAACCGCGGCCTCTTTTTGCCGTTCATCGATCTCCTGAAAAGACATGTCGATATCGTGACGCTGGATTCGCCGACCGACTACCGCATGGAGAAGCTGAACAGCCAGCCCGTCTATCTCACGCCGCTCGACCAGCGCACCGAGATGGCGATGGATGCATCCTGGGTGCAGGCGCTGCATGGACGCAAGGCGCAGCCGACGGAAATCCCGATGAAGGGGCGCTCCATCCATGTGCCGCTTGCGGTCGACCGCATGGCGCGCTTCTCTTTCGCCGATCTCTGCGAAGCGCCGCTCGGACCTGCCGATTTTCTCGCCATCGCCGAACGCTTCGATACGATCTTCTTCGATCGCGTGCCGACGCTCGGGCCGGAAAAGCGCAACCAGACGAAGCGTTTCATCATTCTGATCGATACGCTTTACGACCATAATATCCGCCTTTACGTCTCCGCGGCTGCCATGCCGGAGGATCTCCTGGAAGTGCGGCGCGGGACGGAAGGCTTCGAATTCGACCGCACGGCCTCGCGGCTTTTCGAGATGCGCAGTGCTGAATATCTTGCCCAGACTCCGGCCAGACGCGCCGCCGAGTAACAATTCGGTGACAGTATATATTACGTTTACGTAAGAATTTTTCGATCTAACCGATTGAAATTCCTGATCCAAAAATAATCAATTGCCAATTTCTGCCTTTCGGTCTATGCGATTGACGGCTATTGTGGATGCCTTTCACGGTGTCCCGCCACGGATTTTGATCGCAAAGGATACACCGAAATGGCGCGCAACAAGATCGCACTTATTGGTTCTGGCATGATTGGTGGCACGCTGGCGCATCTCGCCGGCCTGAAGGAACTGGGCGATATCGTCCTGTTCGACATCGCGGACGGCATCCCTCAGGGCAAGGGTCTCGACATCGCCCAGTCTTCGCCGGTCGAAGGCTTCGACGCCAACTTGACCGGCGCCAGCGACTATTCCGCGATCGAAGGCGCCGACGTCTGCATCGTCACGGCAGGCGTTCCCCGCAAGCCGGGCATGAGCCGCGACGATCTTCTCGGCATCAACCTCAAGGTCATGGAACAGGTCGGCGCCGGCATCAAGAAGTATGCCCCGAACGCTTTCGTGATCTGCATCACCAACCCGCTCGACGCCATGGTCTGGGCGCTGCAGAAGTTCTCGGGCCTGCCGAGCAACAAGGTCGTCGGCATGGCCGGCGTGCTCGACTCGTCGCGCTTCCGCCTCTTCCTCGCCAAGGAATTCAACGTATCCGTCGAAGACGTCACCGCTTTCGTTCTCGGCGGCCACGGCGACTCGATGGTTCCGCTCGCCCGCTACTCCACCGTCGCCGGCATTCCGCTGACCGACCTCGTCAAGATGGGCTGGCTTACCGCCGAGCGCCTCGAAGAGATCATCCAGCGCACCCGTGACGGCGGCGCCGAGATCGTCGGCCTGCTCAAGACCGGTTCTGCCTATTACGCTCCGGCCGCTTCCGCCATCGCGATGGCCGAATCCTACCTCAAGGACAAGAAGCGCGTTCTGCCTTGCGCGGCTCACCTCGACGGCCAGTACGGCGTCAAGGACATGTATGTCGGCGTTCCCACGGTCATCGGTGCCGGCGGCATCGAGCGCGTCATCGAAATCGACTTGAACAAGGCCGAAAAGGAAGCCTTCGACAAGTCCGTCGCGGCCGTTGCGGGTCTTTGCGAAGCCTGCGCCACGATCGCGCCGTCGCTGAAGTAATCTTCGCGTTCCAACAGGGATAAATCCATGAACATTCATGAATACCAGGCCAAGGCGCTGCTGAAGAGCTATGGCGCACCCGTCGCGGACGGCGTTGCCATCTTTTCCGCCGACGAAGCCGCCGCCGCTGCCAAGCAGCTTCCAGGCCCGCTCTACGTCGTCAAGAGCCAGATCCACGCCGGCGGCCGCGGCAAGGGCAAGTTCAAGGAACTCGGCCCGGACGCCAAGGGCGGCGTCCGTCTCGCCAAGTCCGTTGACGACGTCGTCGCCAACGCCAAGGAAATGCTCGGCCACACGCTGGTCACCAAGCAGACCGGCCCGGCCGGCAAGCAGGTCAACCGCCTCTACATTGAAGACGGCGCCGACATCGACCGCGAACTCTATCTCTCGATCCTGGTCGACCGTTCCGTAGGTCAGGTTGCCTTCGTCGTTTCGACCGAGGGCGGCATGGACATCGAGACCGTCGCGCACGACACGCCGGAAAAGATCATCACCGTCGCCATCGACCCGTCGGCGGGCGTTACGGCTGCCAACACGGCTGCGCTTTCCGACGCGCTGAAGCTCGAGGGTGCAGCCCGCGAAGATGCCGCCAAGCTCTTTCCGATCCTCTACAAGGCCTTCGTCGAGAAGGACATGGCGCTCCTCGAAGTCAACCCGCTGATCGTCATGACCAACGGCCGCCTGCGCGTCCTCGACGCCAAGGTTTCCTTCGATGGCAATGCGCTCTTCCGCCATGAAGATATCCGCGCACTGCGCGACACGACGGAAGAAGACGAAAAGGAAATCCAGGCGCACGAACATGACCTGGCCTACGTCGCCCTCGACGGCAACATCGGCTGCATGGTCAACGGCGCCGGTCTTGCCATGGCGACGATGGACATCATCAAGCTCTATGGCGCTGAGCCGGCGAACTTCCTCGATGTCGGCGGTGGCGCCACCAAGGAAAAGGTGACGGCCGCCTTCAAGATCATCACTGCCGATCCGGCTGTCCAGGGCATTCTGGTCAACATCTTCGGCGGTATCATGAAGTGCGACGTCATTGCCGAAGGCGTGCTCGCAGCCGTCAAGGAAGTCGGTCTGAAGGTTCCGCTCGTCGTTCGCCTCGAAGGCACCAATGTCGAGCTCGGCAAGAAGATCATCAACGAATCCGGTCTCAACGTCATCTCCGCAGATGACCTGGACGATGCCGCCCAGAAGATCGTGAAAGCAGTCAAGGGCTGATCGGGATGGCTGCTTCCTTCGCTCCTACGGCTGCTCATCTCCGCCTCGGTGCCTTTGCCGGCACTTGGGAAGGGGAAGAGCGCGTCGCGGCTTCGGCCTGGACGAAGGAAGGAACGGCAACCGCGCGCCTTACGGCCGAGTGTCTGTTCGGCGGATTTTTCGTCGAACAGCGCTACGTGCAGACGCGGGACGACAGCATATCGTTCGAAGCCCGGAACATCCTCGGTTTCGACGCTGCTGACCAGTCCTACAAGCTCTATCAGTTCGATACGGTGGGCTTCGTCCCCGCCGCGCCGGCCTCCGGCGAATGGATCGACGACAAGCTTGTCCTGACCAAAGTCTCGCCGCGCGGTCAGCAACGCACTCTCTTTCAGTTCGAAAATGAAGACTGCTACCGCATAGGCGTCACGTTCTCGCCCGCCGGCAGCGATACATGGCAGGAGGTCGTCAGCGGCTTATATCGCCGCGTTGCCTCCGCGTCTTCCAACCTCTCGTAACAAAGGCCTCGCATGTCTATCCTCATCAACAAAGACACCAAGGTTCTGGTTCAGGGCCTGACCGGCAAGACCGGTACCTTCCACACTGAACAGGCGCTTGCCTATCACGGCACGAAGATGGTCGGCGGTATCCATCCTTCCAAGGGTGGTGAAACCTGGACCGGCTCCAAGGGCGAAAAGCTGCCGATCTTCAAGTCGGTCGCCGAAGGCAAGGACGCGACCGGCGCCAATGCTTCGGTCATCTACGTACCGCCGGCTGGCGCTGCGGCTGCAATCCTCGAAGCGATCGAAGCCGAAATCCCGCTCATCGTCTGCATCACAGAAGGCATTCCGGTTGCCGACATGGTCAAGGTCAAGGACCGTCTCATCAAGTCGAAGTCCCGTCTGATCGGACCGAACTGCCCTGGCGTTCTCACCCCGAACGAATGCAAGATCGGCATCATGCCGGGCTCCATCTTCAAGAAGGGCTCCGTCGGCGTTCTCTCGCGTTCCGGCACGCTGACCTACGAAGCCGTGTTCCAGACCACCAATGAAGGTCTCGGCCAGACGACGGCCGTCGGCATTGGCGGCGACCCGGTCAAGGGCACCGAATTCATCGACATCCTGGAAATGTTCCTCGCCGATGACGAAACCAAGTCGATCATCATGATCGGCGAAATCGGCGGCTCGGCTGAAGAAGACGCCGCGCAGTTCCTCAAGGACGAAGCCAAGAAGGGCCGCAAGAAGCCGATGGTCGGCTTCATCGCCGGCCGCACGGCACCTCCCGGCCGCACCATGGGCCATGCTGGTGCCGTCATCTCCGGCGGCAAGGGCGGTGCTGAAGACAAAATCGCAGCGATGGAGTCGGCAGGCATCCGCGTGTCGCCGTCGCCGGCGCGTCTCGGCAAGACGCTGGTGGAAGTCCTGAAGGGCTGAGCCTACCTATAGCAAGGCCGGACGGGGTGGCAGCCGCCTTGTCCCGTCCGGTTTCGGCATTCGCAAGTGCATACCTGCGGCCTTGACGGCTGCGAACGAAATACGGTCGCCGGGGACCCGAAAACCGGCAATGCAAACAAGTTGGGAGACGGGCGAGAGCGCCCGCAGATTCACCATGGCAAGGCAAGAAGCCAACGAGCAATTTCAGATCACCTCGTTCCTGGATGGCGCCAATGCTGCCTATATCGAGCAGCTTTACGCGCGCTACGAGGACGATCCCTCATCGGTCTCCGACGAATGGCGGTCTTTCTTCAAGGCGCTCGAGGATAGCCCCGACGATGTGAAGAAGGCAGCCAAGGGCGCTTCCTGGCGGCGTAAGAATTGGCCGATCCCGGCAAAGGGCGATCTGGTTTCCGCGCTCGACGGCGACTGGGGCGTTGTCGAAAAGGTCATCGAGACCAAGCTTAAGGCGAAGGCCGAAGTTGCAGGCACCCCAGCCGAAACGACCGACGTCCTGCGGGCAACGCGCGACAGTGTCCGCGCCATCATGATGATCCGCGCCTATCGCATGCGCGGCCACCTGCACGCCAAGCTCGACCCGCTCGGCATTGCCGCACCGGTCGAAGACTACAAGGAACTGTCGCCGGAAGCCTATGGTTTCACCGAGGCGGATTTCGACCGCAAGATCTTCATCGACAACGTGCTCGGTCTCGAATTCGCAACCATTCGCGAGATGATCGAGATTCTCGAGCGCACCTACTGCTCCACCCTCGGCGTCGAATTCATGCACATCTCCAACCCGGAGGAAAAGGCCTGGATCCAGGAACGCATCGAAGGGCCGGACAAGGGCATCGCGTTCAATCCCGAGCGGAAGAAGGCCATCCTGCAGAAGGTCATCGAAGCCGAAGGCTACGAGCAGTTCCTCGACGTCAAGTTCAAGGGCACCAAGCGCTTCGGCCTCGACGGAGGCGAATCGCTGATCCCCGCGCTCGAGCAGATCCTGAAGAGCGGCAGCCAGCTTGGTCTTCGCGAAGCCGTGTTCGGCATGGCTCATCGCGGCCGTCTGAACGTACTGTCGCAGGTGATGGGCAAGCCGCACCGCGCCATCTTCCATGAGTTCAAGGGCGGCTCCTATGCGCCGGACGAAGTCGAAGGTTCGGGCGACGTGAAGTACCATCTCGGTGCCTCTTCGGACCGTGATTTCGATGGTGCCAAGGTGCACGTGTCGCTGACGGCAAACCCGTCGCATCTGGAAATCGTCAACCCGGTCGTCATGGGCAAGGCCCGCGCCAAGCAGGACATGGGCGCTACCCAATGGGACGGCGACATCATCCCGCTGTCCGAGCGTGCCAAGGTCGTGCCGCTGCTCATCCATGGTGACGCGGCCTTCGCCGGCCAGGGCGTCGTTGCCGAAATCCTCGGCCTCTCCGGTCTGCGCGGCCATCGCGTGGCCGGTACGATGCACGTCATCATCAACAACCAGATCGGTTTCACCACCAATCCGGCCTTCTCGCGTTCGTCGCCCTATCCGTCCGACGTCGCCAAGATGATCGAAGCGCCGATCTTCCACGTCAACGGCGACGATCCGGAAGCGGTCGTCTATGCCGCGAAGATCGCGACCGAATTCCGCATGAAGTTCCACAAGCCCGTTGTGGTCGATCTCTTCTGCTACCGTCGCTACGGCCACAATGAAGGCGATGAGCCGTCCTTCACGCAGCCGAACATGTACAAGGTCATCCGTGCCCACAAGACGGTGCTGCAGCTCTATTCGCAGCGGCTGATCAGCGAAGGCGTGCTGACCGAAGGCGAAGTCGAGAAGATGAAGGCCGATTGGCGCGCGCATCTCGAGCAGGAGTTCGAGGCCGGCCAATCCTACAAGCCGAACAAGGCCGACTGGCTCGACGGCGAGTGGTCCGGTCTGCACGCGGCCGACAATGCCGACGAGCAGCGCCGCGGCAAGACCGCCGTGCCGATGAAGTCGCTGAAGGAAATCGGCCGCAAGCTGTCGGAAATCCCGGCCGGCTTCCATGCGCACCGCACCATCCAGCGCTTCATGGAAAACCGCGCCAACATGGTACAGACCGGCGAGGGCATCGATTGGGCCATGGCGGAAGCCCTGGCATTCGGCTCGCTCGTCGTCGAAGGCCACAAGATCCGCCTGTCCGGTCAGGATTGCGAACGCGGCACCTTCTCTCAGCGTCATTCGGTTCTCTACGATCAGGAAACCGAGGAGCGTTACATCCCGCTCGCCAACCTCTCGCCGACCCAGGCCCGCTACGAAGTCATCAATTCGATGCTCTCGGAAGAAGCGGTTCTCGGCTTCGAATATGGTTACTCGCTCGCCCGTCCGAACGCGCTGACCCTCTGGGAAGCCCAGTTCGGCGACTTCGCCAACGGTGCGCAGGTCGTGTTCGACCAGTTCATCTCGTCGGGCGAACGCAAGTGGCTGCGCATGTCCGGTCTCGTCTGCCTGCTGCCGCACGGCTACGAAGGCCAGGGTCCGGAGCACTCCTCGGCCCGCCTCGAGCGCTATCTGCAACTCTGCGCCGAAGACAACATGCAGGTCGCCAACGTCACGACGCCGGCGAACTACTTCCACATCCTGCGCCGTCAGCTGAAGCGCGACTTCCGCAAGCCGCTGATCCTGATGACGCCGAAGTCGCTGCTGCGTCACAAGCGCGCCGTATCGACGCTTGCGGAGATGGCGGGCGAAAGCTCGTTCCACCGCCTGCTGTGGGACGATGCCGAACTGATCAAGGACAGCCCGATCAAGCTGCAGAAGGACAACAAGATCCGTCGCGTCGTCATCTGCTCGGGCAAGGTCTACTACGATCTCCTGGAAGAGCGCGAGAAGCGCGGCATCGACGACATCTACCTGCTGCGCATCGAACAGCTCTATCCGTTCCCGGCCAAGGCGCTCATCAACGAGCTCAGCCGCTTCCGCAATGCGGAGATGGTCTGGTGCCAGGAAGAGCCGAAGAACATGGGTGCATGGTCCTTCATCGATCCCTATCTGGAATGGGTGCTCGCCCATATCGATGCCAAGTACCAGCGCGTTCGCTACACCGGCCGTCCGGCTGCCGCCTCTCCGGCGACGGGCCTGATGTCCAAGCATCTGTCGCAGCTTGCGGCGTTCCTCGAGGACGCGCTCGGCGGTTGAGGGATTGCGCGATGGCCTATTTTCATCTGAAACTTGTGCCGCCGCGCCCCAGCTTCCCGCATGACGGCACGGAGGAGGGGATGGCCGCCATGCAGCAGCACGCCGCCTATTGGCGCGAACATGCGAGTGCCGGAACGGCAATTGTCGTCGGCCCGGTCTTCGCGGCCGATGGTGCTTTCGGCATGGCTGTCGTCGAGGCGGAGCATGCCGATGCGGCCAAGTCGCTTGGCGATGCCGATCCCGTCCTTCTCGCCGGGCTCGGTTTCCATATCGAAATCTCGCCGATGCCCTCACTCATTCTCCGGCCGTCCGTCGCCGGTAATTCTATCTAAGTCATAACGACGAAAAATCAGGATCTGAACAATGGCCACTGAAATCCGCGTTCCTACCCTCGGCGAATCCGTCAGCGAAGCGACCGTCGGTACCTGGTTCAAGAAGGTCGGCGATGCCATCAAGGCCGATGAGCCGCTTCTCGAACTCGAAACCGACAAGGTAACGATCGAAGTTCCGGCGCCTTCCGCCGGCACACTTTCCGAAATCGTCGCCCAGGCCGGCGAAACCGTAGGCCTCGGTGCGCTGCTCGGCCAGATCTCCGCCGGCAATGGCGCTGCCGCCGCTCCGGCACAGGCCGCTGCACCTGCTGCCGCCGCTGTACCGGCTGCAGCTCCCGCCGTTTCCGCGCCGGCCTCTTCCATGCCGCCCGCACCGGCTGCCGGCAAGCTGCTTGCCGAAAACAATCTCTCCGCCGATCAGGTCGAAGGCAGCGGCAAGCGCGGCCAAGTCCTGAAGGGCGATGTGATCGCTGCCGTCGCAAAGGCTGCTTCGGCTCCGGCCGCCGCACCGGCCGCACCCGTTGCCGCCCGCGCCCCGACCGCGGTCGAGGACGTCAGCCGCGAAGAGCGCGTGAAGATGACCCGCCTGCGCCAGACGATCGCCAAGCGCCTCAAAGATGCGCAGAATACCGCCGCCATGCTCACCACCTACAACGAGGTGGACATGAAGGCCGTCATGGACCTGCGCAACAAGTACAAGGACATCTTCGAGAAGAAGCATGGCGTGAAGCTCGGCTTCATGGGCTTCTTCACCAAGGCCGTCACGCACGCGCTGAAGGAATTGCCTGCCGTCAACGCAGAGATCGACGGCACCGACATCATCTACAAGAACTACTGCCACGTCGGCATGGCTGTCGGCACCGACAAGGGCCTCGTCGTTCCCGTGATCCGCGATGCAGACCAGATGTCGATCGCAGAAGTCGAGAAGGAGCTTGGCCGTCTGGCAAAGGCTGCTCGCGACGGCACGCTGGCGATGGCCGACATGCAGGGCGGCACCTTCACGATTACCAATGGCGGCGTCTACGGTTCGCTGATGTCCTCGCCGATCCTCAACGCGCCGCAGTCCGGCATTCTCGGCATGCACAAGATCCAGGAGCGTCCGGTCGCCATCGGCGGCCAGGTCGTCATCCGCCCGATGATGTATCTGGCGCTCTCCTACGATCATCGTATCGTCGACGGCAAGGAAGCGGTTACCTTCCTCGTGCGCGTCAAGGAAAGCCTGGAAGATCCGGAACGTCTCGTTCTCGATCTCTAAGGGGGAGCGTTGGATCATGTCGACATGGCCCAAGCGGACGCTGCGCGGATTGTTGTGCGCCGTCGCCGCATGGGTGCCATCGTCCGCCGGCGCGGCCGAGCTCGACATTTCCAAGCTCAGCAGCAATTTGGATCTGGCGTCGCTTGGCGACGCCGATCTTGCCGCCCGCTCGATCAACGTC
Organism: Hyphomicrobiales bacterium; assembly: GCA_900468625.1. Classification (GTDB taxonomy): domain Bacteria; phylum Pseudomonadota; class Alphaproteobacteria; order Rhizobiales; family Rhizobiaceae; genus Rhizobium. The sequence continues at coordinate 145,281 of UBUL01000018.1, read as the reverse complement.
CTTCGCATGGGTAAGGTGGAGCTGACCTCGGGGCGCATCGTCGCCAGCGATCCGCTCGTCGGGCCTGATCGCCCGGCACTTACGCGCACCGTTTCGCCCGGCGATTACCCCGTCACGCTCTATCAAGCCTTCGGCCGCATCGCCGCAGCCGGCATGCGCTTTGCCGAGGGCAAGCCGGTGCGCTGGGAGCTCGCCGTGATACCGGGCCAGGATGTCAATTCGCTGAAAAGCGATGAGTTCTTCGGCTATCCGGTCGATGCCGGTCTCGGCTGCTACATGGATGCGGATACCTATGTGCTGATCCAGGAGCGCGAAAAGCAGGTCCAGGCGGAGAAATCGTCAGCGGATATCAACTACTACGATGACGTTCTGGCATCCGAACTGGAGGCCAACAGCGACAATTATGTCATGCATCGGCCGATAGCGGGCAAGCGCGGCAATGTCGCGGTCTTCTGGAGCGGCTGGGGCGATGGTTTCTATCCGGTTTTCTGGGGGCTTGACGCCAGCGGCCGGCCGCTGGTTCTGTTCACCGATTTCGGCGTGACCGAAAATGCCGATGGCCGGCGCGAGCCTGGAGGCGAATGATCATGCCGGCAATATCGACCATGGCAAGACAGACGCCTGTGTGTGGGGCAATATTGGTTTTCGCGGTCAATCCGCTGCCTTCCCTTGCGGCTGAATGTGTGCAGGAAAAGGCTGTCTATGTCGATATGGACAATGCCTATGAGCTGCGCTTCGAGGCCATGGGTTCGGAATCGTCTGTCAGCAACAGGTTCAAGCTTGCCGTGCGAAATACCGCCATCGTGGCCGAGGGCGTCGTCATGCGCAGCGACGATCAGCTGCGCTCCGACGGCCGGATCATGTTCGAATGTCCCGAGGGTGATGTGACCGGAGCGGATCTCAGGGCCTGCACCGTTTGGCAGGGCATGGTCTACGCCTCCGATCTGAAAGGGCATATCCGTGCACTGCCGGCGGAAGGCGAGAGCGCGGCCGACCGGCTTTTCCTGCCGGCGCTCGGTCCATCGATCCAGAAATCGTCTCTATGGGGCAAGGGCAAGGCAACCGTCGCGCCCTGGGATGTCCTCAGCCTGAAAGGATGCTACCAATGACCGAGAATGCTGCCGTTCTTCTCGTAACTGGTGGTAGCCGTGGCATTGGAGCTGCGATTTGCCTGGCTGCCGCTCGGCATGGCTGGGCCGTGGCGGTCAATTACGCGTCCAACAGGGATGCGGCCGAGGCTGTGGTGAGGACGATCCGCGATGCCGGCGGCGAGGCGATTGCGGTCCCCGGTGATGTCGGCAAGCCCAGAGATATCAAATCCATTTTCGCCAAGATCGACGCGCATTTCGGGCGGATCGACGGGCTCGTCAACAATGCTGGCATCGTCGACATCATCCAGCGCCTGGACGAGATGACGCCGGAGCGGATCGACCGCATGTTCCGCATCAATGTCACCGGCTCGATGCTGGCGGCGGCCGAAGCCGTGCGCCGCATGTCGACCCGGCACGGCGGCAAGGGCGGAGTGATCGTCAATGTCTCCTCCATGGCGGCCACGCTCGGCGGCGGCGGACAATATGTCGATTATGCCGCCTCCAAAGGCGCGATCGATACGTTCACGGTGGGCCTTGCACGCGAGGTGGCGGCAGAAGGTATCCGCGTCAACGCCGTCCGGCCCGGCATCATCGACACCGATATCCATGCTGCCGCCGGGCTGCCGGATCGGGCTCGCGACATCGCTCCGCAGCTGCCGATGAAGCGGGCAGGAACCTCCGACGAAGTCGCCGATTCCATCCTCTACCTGCTCAGCCCACATGCATCCTATATAACGGGTGCCGTGCTCGACGTGAGCGGCGGTCGCTGACCGGAAAGGGTCGATAAATGCAATATATTCTCGAATTCCTCGGCCTAATGGCGGTGTTCTCGATTTTCATCGTCGTCCCGGGCGCCGATTTCGCCGTCATCCTGCGCCAGAGCATCGTGCATGGCCGCCGCGCCGCCATGATGACCGGGCTCGGCATGGGCTTCTCGCTGCTTTTTCACATCAGCTACACCATTCTCGGCCTCGGGCTGATCGTGTCGCAGTCGCTGATGCTTTTCAGCATGATCAAATGGGCCGGCGTTCTCTATCTCGTCTATCTCGGCATCAAGTCCTTCCGCCAGACGGGCTTTCAGGTGAAGGATGTCCAGATCACCGAGGAAGACCGCAAGCCGGTTTCGGTCTGGCGGTGCCTGGCGACGGGTTTCATCACCAACGCGCTCAACCCGAAGCCGGTGCTGTTCTTCCTGTCGCTGTTTTCGACGCTCGTTCATCACGATACGCCCGCGCTCATCCAGTTCAGCTACGGCATCGGCATGGCAACCGCGCTTATCGCCTGGTTTGCCGGCGTTTCCACCTTCTTCACCGTCAAGCCGGTGCGCGATCGTTTCATTGCGTCAGGCAAATGGTTCAACCGCATCACCGGAGCGGCGCTCGTCGGCTTCGGCATCCGCCTCGCCTTGGCACGGGCGACCGACTAACAAAAGATACTAAACAAGGAAATTAAAACATGTCCTACGATGTGATCATTATCGGAACCGGCCCCGGCGGCTATGTCTGCGCGGTCAAGGCGGCGCAGCTCGGCCTGAAGGTCGCGGTCGTCGAAAAGCGGGCGACCTATGGCGGTACCTGCCTCAACGTCGGCTGCATCCCGTCCAAGGCACTGCTGCACGCTTCCGAAGTGTTCCATCATGCCGGCCATGGCATGGATGCCCTCGGCGTCGAAGTCGGCGCACCGACGCTCAATCTCGAAAAGATGCTGGCGCACAAGGACGCGACGGTTAAGTCGAACGTCGACGGCGTCGCCTTCCTCTTCAAGAAGAACAAGATCGATGCCTTCCAGGGCACCGGCAAGATCGTTTCGGCCGGCAAGGTTTCCGTCACGGCCGATGATGGCAAGGTGACAGAGATCGAAGGCAAGAACATCGTCATCGCCACCGGTTCGGATGTTGCGGGCATCCCGGGTGTTCCGCTCGAGATCGATGAGAAGGTCATCATCTCCTCGACCGGCGGCATTGCGCTCGACAAGGTGCCGGGCAAGATGATCGTGGTCGGCGGCGGCGTCATCGGCCTCGAGCTCGGCTCGGTCTGGTCGCGTCTCGGCGCCAAGGTCACCGTCGTCGAATATCTCGACACCATCCTCGGCGGCATGGACGGCGAAGTCTCCAAGCAGTTCCAGCGCATGCTGGCCAAGCAGGGTCTTGAGTTCCATCTCGGCGCCAAGGTGGTCGGCGTGGAAAAAACCGGCAGTGGCGCAAAGGTCACGTTCGAGCCGGTCAAGGGCGGCGATAAGGTCGTGCTCGATGCCGATGTCGTTCTCGTTGCCACCGGCCGCAAGCCGTACACGGCGGGTCTCGGCCTCGAAGAAGCCGGCGTTACGCTCGACAATCGCGGCCGCGTCGAAATCGACGGCCACTTCAAGACCAATGTCGCCGGCATCTATGCCATCGGCGATGTCGTGAAGGGTCCGATGCTCGCGCACAAGGCGGAAGACGAGGGCGTCGCCCTTGCCGAAATCCTCGCCGGCCAGGCCGGCCATGTGAACTATGACGTCATTCCGGGCGTCGTCTACACGCAGCCGGAAGTCGCCTCCGTCGGCAAGACCGAGGAAGAGCTGAAGGCCGCAGGCATTGCCTACAAGGTCGGCAAGTTCCCGTTCTCGGCTAACGGCCGCGCCCGCGCCATGCTGGCGACGGACGGTTTCGTCAAGATTCTCGCCGACAAGGAAACGGACCGCGTTCTCGGCGGTCATATCGTCGGCTTCGGCGCCGGCGAAATGATCCATGAGATCGCCGTACTGATGGAATTCGGCGGTTCGTCGGAAGATCTCGGCCGCACCTGCCATGCGCATCCGACCATGTCGGAAGCCGTGAAGGAAGCAGCACTCGCCACCTTCTTCAAGCCGATCCACATGTAAGACCCGCGTCCCGGCCGAGTAGTCGCCGGGATTGCAATGCTTGCCTGATGATGCGATGTACGGCGCTCCCGTGCATCGCATCATCCATTCGTTCTCACCGCCAGAGCAAGCATGTCACGTCAGATCCTATCCGTTCGCGCATCTCTAAAACTCTTCATTGCAGTGACGTTCGCATCCCTCGCGATCGTTGCAGCGCCGGCCCTGGCCGAAGCGCCGGCCGCGAACTGGCCCCAGGCGGTCAGCGACCTGCCGGTAGAGCAGGGAATCCGCTTCGGCACCTTGCCGAACGGCATGCGCTATGCCGTTATGCACAATGCGACGCCTGCCGGTCAGGTGGCGATCCGCTTTCGTATCGGTGCCGGCTCCCTGCAGGAACGCGATGACCAGCAGGGGCTGGCGCATTTCCTCGAGCACATGGCTTTCAAGGGATCGACCCATGTTCCCGAGGGCGAGATGGTGCGCATTCTTCAGCGTCTCGGCCTCGCTTTTGGCGCGGATACCAACGCGTCCACCAGCTATGGCGAGACGGTTTATGCGCTGGATTTGCCGGAAGCCAATCCGGAGACGGTTTCGACAGGGCTGATGCTGATGCGCGAGACGGCGAGCGAGCTGACGCTCGATGCCGGTGCCTTCGGCCGCGAGCGCGGCGTCATCCTTTCGGAAGAGAAACTGCGCGACACGCCGCAATATCGCGGCGGGACCGGTCTCCTTGCGCAACTGCTGCCGGGCCAGCGCGTGCCGCAGCGTCCGCCCATCGGCAAGATCGATATCATCAGCAACGCCCCGGTTGATCTGGTGCGGGACTTCTACCGCACTTACTATCGTCCGGAGCGCGCAACGCTGGTCGTCGTCGGCGATGTCGATGCCGCCGCCATCGAAGCCGATATCCGCAACCGATTCGGCAATTGGACTGCCGCCGCACCTGCACCGGCCGACACCGGTCTCGGTACGCTCGAAAAAGATGGAGAGCGTGTCGGCACGGTCGTCGTGCCTGGCGGCGCGACCCGCGTGCAGATTGCCTGGACCCGCCCCTATGATGCCTCGCCAGATACGGTTGCCAAGCGACGCGCGCAGTTGGTCGAGGATATCGGCCTTGCCGTTCTCAACCGGCGCCTGTCCATTTTGGCGCAGCAGCCCAATCCGCCTTTCGTCAGCGCGCAGGCCGGTGCCCAGGATCTGCTCAAGTCGGCCCATGTCGCGATGGTTGCCGCCGATAGCGATCCGACCAAATGGCGGGCCGCCCTTGCAGCCCTCGATCAGGAACAGCGCCGCCTTGCGCAGTTCGGCGCCGGCCAAAGCGAGATCGACCGCGAAATTGCCGAATCCCGTTCCACCCTGCAGGCGGCGGCAGGCGGAGCCGTCACGCGCGCGAGCCCGGATATTGCCGCATCGCTCAACTGGAGTGTCGGAGAGAACCTGGTTTTTACCTCACCTGCAGACGATCTTGCACTCTTTGACGCAGCGACGAAGGGCTTGACCGCGGATGACGTCAACAAGGCTCTTCGGCGCGTCTTCACCGGCAACGGCCCGCAGCTCGTGCTGCAGATTCCGCAAATGCCTGACGGCGGGAGCGCTGCCGTCGAGAAGGCCTATGCGGAGTCGCGCGCCGTGGCGGTGGCGGCGCCGGAACATACCGCGTCGGCTGCCTGGCCCTACGCCGATTTCGGACAGTCGGGAAGCGTGGTGGAGCAGCGCGAGGTCCGTGACCTCGGTATTACCATGGTCCGTTTTGCCAACGGCGTCCGGTTGACGATCAAGCCGACGAAGCTTCGCGCCGACGAGGTGCTGGTGCGTGCCAATGTCGGCCATGGCCGGTTGGATCTGCCAGGTGATCGGCCGCTGCCCATCTGGGCGGCACCGGCGCTGCCGCTGTCCGGTCTGCAAGCCATCAGCTATGACGACATTCAGAAGGCCTTTGCCGCAAAGGTGGTTGCCAACGAGTTTGCCATCCAGGATGGCGCCTTCAAATTCGACGGTATTACGCGGCCGGGCGATCTGCTGGCGCAGCTGCAGCTTCTGGCGGCTGCCGTCTCCGATCCGGCTTACCGTCCGGACGTTTTCAGACGTGTCCAGCAGGCCTATCTGAACGGTCTCGCCCAGCTTCAGGCGACACCGGGCAGCGTGGTCGGGCGCGATCTTCCCGGCCTGCTGCATTCCGATGATCCGCGGTGGGTATTTCCGGACCGGACCCAGTTGCTCGACGCCAAACCGGAGGACTTCGCGGCGTTCCTGCGGCCGCTTCTTTCCAAAGGACAGATCGAGATCATCATCGTCGGCGACATCGAGGTGGCGGATGCCATCCGCATGACCGCGCAGACCTTCGGTGCGCTGCCGGCCCCGGGCGGCGGGCAGGATCGGATCGATGGTGCGGGCGTGCATTTTCCTGCACCGACGAAAGACCCGGTCGTGCGGATTCACGACGGGCGAAGCGACAGCGCAGCCGCTGCCGTTGCCATGCCGATCGGCGATTTCCTGTCCGATCTGCCGCGGGCGGCTGCGGCCAATGTCGTCGGCGCGATCCTGCGGAACCGTCTGATCGACCAGTTCCGTCTTGCGGAAGGAGCAACCTACAGCCCCCAGGGCGATGTCGATCTATCGCAGTCGATCCCGGGCTATGGTTTTGCCTATGTCTATGCCGAGACGACTCCAGACAAGGTGGAGCATTTCTTCGACCTGGTGGACAAGATCGCCGCTGATTTGCGGCAGGGGGATGTTTCGCCGGATGAGCTTGCGCGGGCCAAGGCTCCGATCGTCGAAGAGGTAAAACGCTCGCAGCAGACCAATGACTACTGGCTCCAGAGCCTTCATGGCGCCCAAACGGATGAGCGGCGCCTCATGCGAATCCGCAACAGCGTCAACGATTGCCAGGCCGTGTCGGCACAGGATGTCCGCGCCGTCGCAACGACATATCTGAAGCCGGGCACGTCGTGGCGGTTGAAGATATTGCCGGCTAACGGATCGGCCGTACGCTAGCTTGTCATCTGCCGGCCAAATTGCCGCAGCCCAAGTTTGCCGATCGGGTAGCATCGCAATGTGTGGTAGCTTGCGGACGTCGAATAAAGGCGGATGAAACCATGTCTGCAAGGCCTTTGATGGTAAAGCCCCTTATGCCGCATCCGGCGCTGCCGGATGCCGATTGGGCCGACTGCTATGAGCTGAATATCCCGAACTCGGATCTGACGGCCATTGCCGCAGCCCGAGCGATGCTCAGCCGCTTTCCGTTTTGGGTGCGGCTGCTGATCCGGGTGCGAGATGCTGTAACGGGCCTGTTCGGCTTGAGATCCAGCAGCGACCTTCGGGCGGAAGAGCTGGAAAAGATCGGATTCTTTCCCGTCGTCAGCAAGTCCGACAATCAGGTCGTGCTCGGGTTCGACGATCGGCATCTCGATTTTCGAGTCGTCATCGATGTGCGGAACGACGATCAAGGGCGCCGGCTGGTCGATGCCACGACGCTCGTCAGGCGGAAAATATTGCTTGGCCGGGTCTATCTCGCAATCATCATGCCATTCCATCGGCTGATCGTCGCGGCGACGCTTTGCGATTTGGGCAAGCGGATGCGAGCGGTCAGTTCACCGCCGTCACTGTAAAGCCCTGCTTGCGCAGCAGTGCCACCAGACCCTGATCACCGACGAGATGAAGTGCGCCGACGGCGATAAAGGCGTTTCCCTTGTCGAGGACCGGGGCTGCGCGCGTCGCCATGACCTTGTTGCGGTCAAGGATGATGCGCTGCTCGAAGGCGGCGGTATCGTCGTCCGTGATCTTCTGGTCCGGCTCGATCACCTTCAGCATCGGGATCATCGCGCCGATATTGCCGGCGGTGTAGAGGCCGGTCATGGTTTCGTTGACGTCGTTGATCTTGTCGCCCAGTTCGAGCGTCTGCATCAGCGACTTCAGATGCAGCGCGACCGGCAGATCGCTCATGGCTTTGGCCTGCTCGGCCAGCGTCTCGAGACCGACGACCTTCTTGCCTTTCGCCGCAGCATCGCTCGCCAGTTTCTGGTCGAGGAATTTTGCGCCCGCCGTCTTGCGGCGAACTTCGCAGCCCGTCATTTCGAAGGAGCTCGAGATCAGCCAGGGCTGCATGCGCGAGACGGCGGCGAGCGTCAGGCCGCGCTCCTTCAATCCGGCTTCCAGACGAACATTGTCTTCGGGCGACAGATGCTCGCTTATGGTGGAACCATCGGTGAGCATGGTGAGCGAAGGATTAGCAAAAAGGGCCGCGGCCGCCTTCTTGTCATCCAGGATTTCATCGGATTCGACGACGATCGTGTCGGCGGAGGCCGCGGCATCCGCAGCCCCCTTCGGCATGGTCAGCACGCGCGAATCGGAGACGTGCATCGTCCCAAGCAGCCAGGAAGGCTTCAGGCCGGGCTTTTCGATCTTCCAGAAGATGCCCTTGCCATTCTCCACCTTTTCGCCGGCGGCGATAATGGAGGCGTATTTTGCCGGATCGGTCTTCTGCAGCTCCGCCATCAGATCCTTGCCGCCGCAGCTGTCGGACACTGCGCCTTCGGCGTGCGCCGGCTGCAGCGTCAGCATGGTCGCGATCAGCAGAATGGCGAGCAGCAACGGAACGGCTGTGGCAAGCCAGAGCAGCGTGTCACCAAGCGTCGGCCTCATCGACCGCATCGTCTTGGACCCAAGGGCAGAAATCATCAGAATCTTCCGTTCGCAGAGAGCATGACCGCTGACGCCCGAAAGCGGCTTTCAGGAGGCATGTCGGGACCTGGTTCTGCTCTACGCGAACGAGACGGAAATTCCCTTAACGCGAGAGGTTAATCTTTCCTTACGCGCGCGGATGAGCACGGTCGTAGACCTCGAGCAGGCGCGAGGAATCGACGCCGGTATAGACCTGCGTCGTGGAGAGGCTGGCGTGGCCGAGCAGCTCCTGAATGGTGCGCAGATCGCCGCCTCCGGCAAGCAGATGGGTGGCGAAGGAATGGCGAAGTGCATGCGGAGTCGCCGTATCCGGCAGGCCGAAAGCGCCGCGCAATTTCTGCATGCCGTGCTGGATGATGCCCGGCTGCAGCTTGCCGCCGCGCGCGCCGCGAAAGAGCGGACCGTCCGGATCGAGATGGTAAGGACAAATCTTGCGATAGTGGTCGACGGCCTCGATGACGATCGGAAGCAGCGGCACCAGCCGCGTCTTGTTTCCCTTGCCGGTGATGCGCAGCGAGGTTGCGCCTTGTGGAAAATCCTGCGGCTTCAGATCCAGGGCTTCCGAGATGCGCAGGCCGCAGCCGTAAAGCAGCGTCAGCACGGCGGCATCGCGTGCGGCGATCCAAGGTTCCTCATGCAGTTGCGCCTCATCACTGACGACGGTAACCGCTTGTCTGTCGGAAAGCGGCTTCGGAAGCGATTTCGGCTGTTTCGGCGAACGCACCGCGGCTGCACCCGCAGCATTCACCAAGCCTTTCTTTTCAAGATAGCGCAAGAGCGAACGAAGCCCGGCGAGATTTCGCCCGAGCGAACGAGCGCCCGCGCCGTCCTTTCGGCGCGAGGCAAGAAAAGCGCGGAAGTCGGCAGGGCGCAGCGCATGAATATCCTCGATCGTCGCCGGCCCACCGAGATGGCTGGTAAGAAAGATCAAAAACTGCCGCGTATCGCGCTCATAGGCACTCAGCGTATGGGCCGAGAGCCGTCGCTCCTGGCCGAGCGCATCGAGCCAGCGGCTGCGTTCCGCCATCAACTCTGGGTCGGCGATGATCAATAATTCGTTCAGTGGAAAACCCCTTGAAATTCGGATTCCTTCTGCCACTTTGAAGTAAGGAAGGTTATGGAATCGCTAACTTTCCCGCCGCTGTGTGCGCGTCTCTCTAGGTGCGCAGGGTGCAGAGGCCATTAGAAAAACAGCATGCAAGCCGTTTCCAAGTCTCCGATGGTTAGACGGCTATATGCGAGGCGCTTGTCATGCTTCGATCATATTCGATTGCGATAGAATATATCCCAACCATTCAGGATACTTCATGGCACGCCGCGGTTCGATAACTGCACTGGGACAGATTGCAGAAGCAATCGCTTTGGTCTCCCAGGGACAGCCGGGACATATCGTCGATACGTTGATCGCCGAACGCGGTCAGAAGATCGTCCGCAACCCGCTCTGGCCGCTGATGCGCCCGTTTCTCTACACGCTGCTGCGTTACAACAAGGCGATCGAATTCGCCGATGATGTCGCCAAGCTTTCGGGTTTCCAGTGCTTCGAATATATGAGCGATCTGCTGCGGCTCGACATCGGCGTCACCCATGCCGACCGCATTCCCGCTTCCGGCGGTTTCATTCTCGTCAGCAACCATCCCACCGGCATTGCCGACGGCGTCGCCGTCTTCGATCTCCTGAAATCACGTCGGCCCGATATGATGATTTTTGCCAATCGCGATGCCGTGCGGGTCAATCCGCGCTTTGCCGAGATGATCATCCCGGTCGAGTGGCGCGAGGAACATAAGAGCAAGCCGAAGACGCGCGAGACCCTGCAGCTGACCAACCGCGCCGTCGCTGACGGCAAGATCACGGTGCTGTTTCCTTCCGGCCGCATCGCCTATTGGGCGAACGGTAAGCTGAACGAGCGCCCGTGGAAGACATCGGCCGTGGGTCTCGCGCGCAAATACAATCTGCCGATCCTGCCCGTGCATCTGACGGCGCGCAATTCCGGCCTGTTCTATTGGTTCGCCAAGTGGTCGACGGAGCTGCGCGACATGACCGTCTTCCACGAGCTGCTCAACAAGCGCGGCGACCGGTTCGATTTCCTCGTCGGCAATCTCATTCCCGTCGAGCATCTGGACGGCGACGTCAACGAGGTGACGAAGGCGCTGGAGAAGCACACGGTCTTCGACCTTGCGGCAGATGGCAATGCGATCTTTTCTCCGCTTGTTTCCCCCAGGCAGGATGAGCCCCTGGTTTCGCATTCTCTTTAATATCGGAATCGGCTAAACCCTCCTGCATGCAGCTTCGCTCCATGTTCGCCCGAAATTATCGCTCCCTGCGCTCGATCCGAATGGATCTTGCCGATGTCAATCTGTTCATCGGCGAGAACGGTGTCGGCAAGTCCAATCTCTACCGCTCGCTGCAACTCGTGCAGGCTGCGGTTCGCGGCAGGCTGGCGCATGAAATCTCCAGCGAAGGCGGCATGTTCTCGGCCATGTGGTCGGGCAAGCGCCGTTCGCATGAATCGGCACGTATCCGTTTCGATGTCGAGCTGCTCGACACGGAGCGGGCGGCGACCTTTCGCTACTGGATCGAGGCGGGCATGCGGCCGCCGCTTCCCGCTGCGGGTTTTCCGCTGGAGCCGCAGATCAAGGCCGAGGAACTTTCGGTCGAAACCGGGCGGCGGCCGGTGACGATGATGAAGCGCGACGGTCCCGGCATTTCCGTGCGTGGCGAGAGCGGCCGGATGGAGCAGCATCGCGAGCAGGCTTTGACTTCGGAAACTGCGATCGCACTGCTTGGCGATGCTGGATATTTTCCGGAGATCGGCACCTTCCGGCGCGCCGTCGATGCCTGGCGCTTCTACCACGGCTTCCGCACCGATCGCGGCTCGCCGTTGCGCGCACCTTGCCTTGCTGTGACGTCACCGATGCTGGACGAGGATGGCGCCAATATCGCCGCCGTTTTCGCGACGCTCGTGCATACGCGCGAAGATACCGCCGAGCTGGACCGGGTTCTCGCCGCGGCGCTCGGCGGGGCGCGGCTCGTCGTTCCCGAGCCGCAGGAAACGGCGGATTTCGGGCTGATGCTGCCCGAGTTTCCCAACCGCACCTTCCAGCCGCGCGAGCTGTCTGACGGCCAGATCCGGTTCCTTGGTCTCGCCGCGGCCTTGATGTCCTACCGCTTGCCGCCGCTGATCGCGCTCAACGAACCGGAGGCGAGCCTGCATCCGGACATGCTGCCGCCGCTTGCCGACATGATCGCGCAGGCGGCAAAGACGAGCCAGATCTGGATCGTCACCCATTCAGAACGTCTGGCGGAGGCCGTGCGGGAGCGCTGCGGCGCCAAGCCGCGCCGGGTGATCCGTGAGGACGGTTCCACCTGGATCGACGGCATGCGGCTGACGGGCGTGATCGACGATGACGATGAATAGCGGCGATCCGGCAAGGCGGGTTTTCTTTTGCGTCTGTCCGGGGCATGGTCTGGCGCAATGAGCAAAGATTCTTCCGATCTGTTCGGTGCGCTTTTCGAGGCGGCGCCCGCGAAACCTGTGATGAGCCGTACCGTGCCCGTTCTCGTGCCGATGCCGGCGCCGAGGGCCTATTCCTATGCCGTGCCGGAGGGCATGGCGGTGGAGCCGGGCTCGGTCGTGCAGGTGCCGCTTGGGCCGCGGCAGGTCATCGGTGTCGTCTGGGATGGCGAGGATGATGGCGGGGTCGATCCGAAGAAGCTTCGGCCCATCAGCCATGTGTTCGATTGCCCGCCGCTCGGCAAGCACATGCGCGATTTCATCGACTGGGTTGCTTCTTATACGCTGTCGCCGCCGGGGCTCGTGGCACGCATGGCGCTCCGAGCGCCGGCTGCCTTCGATCCCGAGCCGATGGTGGAAGGCTTGCGCTTTATCGGCGGACAGCCGGAGCGGATGACCCCGGCCCGCGCCAAGGTGATGGAGATTGCTGCCGACGGGCTTTGCTGGACGCGGCTCGGCCTGGCGCATGCGGCGGGTGTGTCCACCAGCGTTGTCGATGGGCTGATTTCGCAGGGTATTTTCGAGACCATCTTCCTGCCGCCGCCGCCGGTCGTCGCCAAGCCCGATCCGGAATTCATCGTGTCGAGGCTGCAGGGGCCGCAGAGGCAAGCGGCCGACGAAGTCCTGGCAGACGTGCGCAAGGGCGAATTCGCGGTTTCCCTTATCGACGGCGTTACCGGCTCCGGCAAGACGGAGGTCTATTTCGAGGCCATTGCCGAAACGCTGAGGCGCGGTAAGCAGGTGCTGATCCTGCTGCCGGAGATCGCGCTGACGGCAAGCTTTCTCGAACGCTTCCAGGATCGCTTCGGCGCCAAGCCGGCCGAATGGCATTCCGATCTGGCGCCGCGCATGCGTGAAAAAGTCTGGCGTCAGGCGGTTACCGGCGAGGTGCGGGTCGTGGCTGGGGCGCGCTCGGCGCTCTTCCTGCCTTTCGAGGATCTCGGCTTGATCATCGTCGATGAAGAGCATGACCCTGCCTACAAGCAGGAGGACCGCGTCTATTATAATGCGCGGGACATGGCAGTCGTGCGCGGCCGGATCGGCGATTTTCCCGTGGTGCTGGTGTCGGCGACGCCTTCGGTCGAAAGCCAGGTCAACGGTCAGAGCGGGCGCTATACGACAATCCACCTGCCGACGCGCTTTGGCGATGCGGCACTTCCCGATCTGCACCTGATCGATATGCGCCGGCATGCGCCGGAGCGCGGCGGCTTTCTTTCGCCCGTCATGATCCGCGCGATCGGCAAGACGGTTGCCAAGGGCGAGCAGGCGCTGCTGTTTCTCAACAGGCGCGGCTATGCGCCCCTGACGCTCTGCCGCGTCTGCGGCCACCGGTTCCAATGCCCGCAATGTTCGAGCTGGCTGGTGGAACACCGGTTCCGCAACCAGATCCAATGCCATCAATGCGGCTATGCCGAGCGTACGCCGGAGGCCTGCCCCGAATGCGGCACGCTCGACCACCTCGTCGCCTGCGGACCGGGTGTCGAACGCATCGCCGAGGAGGTGGAGCGGCATTTTCCCGAAGCGCGGACGATCGTGCTCTCCTCCGACATCATGGGCGGCGTCAAGCGGCTGAGACTGGAGCTCGACGCGATCGCCAAGGGCGAGGCGGACATCGTCATCGGCACGCAGCTCGTCGCCAAGGGCCACAATTTTCCGCTTATGACGCTGGTCGGCATCGTCGATGCGGATCTCGGCCTAGCAAATGGCGATCCGCGCGCCGCCGAGCGGACGTTCCAGCTGCTGTCGCAGGTGACGGGACGCGCCGGGCGAACCGGGCTGAAAAGTCACGGCTTGCTGCAGACATACCAGCCGCAGCATCCGGTTATGCAGGCAATCGTATCGGGCGATGCCAGCGCCTTTTACGAGCGTGAGATTTCGGAGCGGGAAAAGGCCATATTGCCGCCCTTCGGCCGCCTCGCCTCGATCATCGTCTCCGCCGACAGCAGACAGGATGCCGAGACCCATGCGCGCGGCATGCGCAACGCTGCGCCGCAGGTGACAGGCATTTCGGTATTAGGCCCGGCCGAAGCGCCGATCGCGCTGGTGCGCGGGCGCCATCGTTTTCGCCTGCTCGTGCATGGCCGGCGCAATTCCGACATGCAGGGGTTCCTCCGGGCGATGCTGGCGCAGTCACCGAAGGAGCGCGGCTCCGTGCAGGTGCAGCTCGATATCGATCCGCAAAGCTTCTTGTGATTGACGCGCAAGATAGCTTGACTGCGCCTTCCCCTTGCAACCCGGATCATGCCATAAGTCGGCCATCTCAACTGCGTGATTTGCGCGGCAGCTGATTTGGGGACGACCGATGGAGCTTTATTTTCCGACCGAATTCGGCGAACGGCTTGCCTATTGTTCGGCCGCCATTACGGCGCTGATCGGCCTCTTCCTGATGTTCGCGCCGGGTTATACCTATCGCTTCCTCAAGCTGCAGGTGAAGGAAGACCGGTCGGAAGCCTACGCCGAAGCGCGTTCGGCTGGCGGCTTCATGGTCGGTTTCGGGCTGGTGGCGATCCTCTTGGCGCAGCCGATGATCTATCTCGCGCTCGGCGCCTCCTTCGGCGTCGCGGCGTTCGGTCGCATCCTGTCGCTGATGTCGGATCGCGGCAGCATATTTCTGAGTCTTCTCCTTCTGGTTGTGCAAGCTGTGCTGGCTGCGCTACCTTTTCTCTACGGTCTTGGCTATATTTGAGCCGAAAATAGCTCCGGCGCGGCCTTTTTTGCCTGCGCTATCCCCATGCTTTATGAATTTTGACATCATAAATTCGCCCGAATGGCGTATTCGTCGAATACGCGTGTTGCGAGTCTCAATATCCTATGTTAGACGAACCCCGAATTTCGGATGAGGCGGGAGCGCGCTCCTGCTGATTTCTGGGGGAAATCAAAACGAATTCAAGGGCATATCGCTTCCGTCACCCGGAAGTTTGGTTCTTGGGTTGAAATCAGGGAATTTTGTGCCCGTGGCAGACACATCCCAGCATGTTTCTGGCGTTGCAGAACGATATGCCTCGTCGCTGTTCGAATTGGCTCTTGAAGAAGGTGCTGTACCGGCAGTGACCGCCGATCTCGATCGGTTTCAAGCCATGCTCGAAGAAAGCGGCGATCTGAAGCGCTTCGTCCTCAGCCCGGTCTTTTCGGCTGAAGAGCAGGTCGGTACGATTGAAGCGCTGGCAACGAAGGCCGGCTTCGGCGCCTATGTCGCCAACTTTCTGAAGCTTGTGGCCAGCAACCGGCGCCTTTTTGCGTTGCCGGGCATGATCAAGGCTTTCCGCATCATTGCCGCACAGCATCGCGGCGAGATTTCCGCCGAGGTTACCTCGGCTCATGCGCTCACCCCGGCGCAGGAAGATGAATTGAAGGCGGCGCTGAAGGGCGTCACCGGCAAGGACGTGGCGATTGCCGTCACCGTCGATCCGTCGATCCTCGGCGGCCTGATCGTCAAGGTCGGTTCGCGTCAGATCGATACGTCCCTTCGCACCAAACTCTCCACCCTTAAGCTTGCATTGAAAGAGGTCGGCTGATGGATATCCGCGCCGCGGAAATTTCCGCAATTCTGAAAGATCAGATCAAAAACTTCGGCAAGGAAGCTGAAGTCTCCGAAGTCGGCCAGGTTCTCTCCGTCGGTGACGGTATCGCCCGCGTCTATGGTCTGGACAACGTTCAGGCCGGCGAAATGGTCGAATTCCCCGGCGGCATCCGCGGCATGGCGCTGAACCTCGAAGCCGACAACGTCGGTGTGGTTATCTTCGGCTCCGACCGCGACATCAAGGAAGGCGACACCGTCAAGCGCACCGGCGCGATCGTTGATGTTCCGGTCGGTCCGGAACTTCTCGGCCGCGTCGTCGACGCGCTCGGCAACCCGATCGACGGCAAGGGTCCGATCAATGCGACCCGCCGTTCGCGCGTCGACGTCAAGGCTCCCGGCATCATTCCGCGCAAGTCGGTTCATGAGCCGATGTCGACCGGCCTCAAGGCCATCGACGCTCTGATCCCGGTTGGCCGCGGCCAGCGCGAACTCGTCATCGGCGACCGTCAGACCGGCAAGACCGCCATCATCCTCGACACGATCCTGAACCAGAAGTCCATTCAGGATAATGGTCCGGACAGCGAAAAGCTCTTCTGCGTCTACGTCGCCGTCGGCCAGAAGCGCTCGACCGTTGCTCAGTTCGTCAAGGTGCTCGAAGAGCGCGGCGCCCTGAAGTACTCGATCATCGTTGCGGCAACCGCTTCCGATCCGGCTCCGATGCAGTTCCTGGCTCCGTTTGCCGGCTGCGCCATGGGCGAATACTTCCGTGACAACGCCCAGCATGCCCTGATCGGCTATGACGACCTGTCCAAGCAGGCCGTTGCCTATCGTCAGATGTCGCTGCTGCTGCGCCGCCCGCCGGGCCGCGAAGCTTATCCGGGCGACGTTTTCTATCTGCACTCGCGCCTCCTTGAGCGCGCTGCAAAGATGAACGACGAGAAGGGCGCTGGTTCGCTCACCGCTCTCCCGGTCATCGAAACGCAGGGTAACGACGTTTCGGCCTTCATTCCGACCAACGTGATCTCGATCACCGACGGCCAGATCTTCCTCGAAACCGACCTGTTCTATCAGGGTATCCGCCCGGCCGTTAACGTCGGCCTCTCGGTTTCGCGCGTCGGTTCGTCCGCTCAGATCAAGGCGATGAAGCAGGTTGCCGGCTCGATCAAGGGCGAACTTGCCCAGTATCGCGAAATGGCTGCCTTCGCCCAGTTCGGTTCCGACCTCGACGCCGCAACCCAGCGCCTGCTGAACCGCGGTGCTCGCCTGACCGAACTTCTGAAGCAGCCGCAGTTCTCTCCGCTGAAGACGGAAGAGCAGGTTGCGGTGATCTTCGCCGGCGTCAACGGCTACCTCGACAAGCTGCCTGTCAACCAGGTCGGCAAGTTCGAACAGGGTCTGCTGTCGTACCTCCGCTCGGAAGGCAAGGACATCCTCGACACCATCCGTACCGAAAAGGCCATCAGCGACGCGACCAAGGGCAAGCTTACCGCTGCTCTCGACAGCTTCGCCAAGTCTTTCGCATAATCGGGCCAAAGCTCTAGGACGGATCAGGGATGCCTTCACTCAAGGATCTGAAAAACCGGATCGCCTCCGTCAAGGCGACGCAGAAGATCACCAAGGCGATGAAAATGGTCGCCGCGGCGAAGCTTCGGCGCGCGCAGGAGGCGGCCGAGGCCGCCCGGCCGTACTCGCAGCGCATGGCCGCTGTTCTGGCCAACATTTCGGCTGCCGTGAGCGATGCTGACGGCGCGCCGCTGCTGATGACCGGAACTGGCAAGAGCGATGTGCATCTGCTCGTCGTCTGCACGGCCGAACGCGGCCTTTGCGGCGGCTTCAACTCGCAGATCTCGCGCTTCGCCCGTGACCATGCCCGCAAGCTGCTGGCCGAAGGCAAGACGGTGAAGATCTTCACCGTCGGCAAGAAGGGTTATGACGTCCTTCGCCGCGAATATGCATCGCTGATCGTCGAGCGCAAGGAACTGCGCGACGTCAAGCGTATCGGTTTCGACAATGCCGACGCCATTGGCAAGCGCGTTATCGAAATGTTCGAGGCCGGCGAATTCGACGTTTGCACGCTGTTCTATTCCGAATTCAAGTCGGTGATCAGCCAGGTGCCGACGGCACAGCAGCTCATTCCGGCTTCGGCTCCGGCCGTCGTCGAAGAAGATGCAGCCCACAAGGGCGCCGTCTATGAATACGAGCCGGATGCGGCTTCGATCCTCGCGGACCTTATCCCGCGCAACATCTCCGTCCAGATCTTCCGCGCGTTGCTCGAAAACGTCGCCGGCGAGATGGGCGCGAAGATGAGCGCGATGGACAATGCGACGCGCAACGCTGGTGAGATGATCAACAAGCTGACGCTGAACTACAACCGCCAGCGCCAGGCACAGATCACCAAGGAATTGATTGAAATCATTTCGGGCGCGGAAGCGCTCTGAGGTTAGGAAAAGAGGGTAAGAATATGGCTGACGCAGCTACCCCCGCAGGTTCTGTCGGTAAGGTTACGCAGGTTATCGGCGCCGTTGTGGACGTTGCTTTCGACGGCGAACTCCCGGCGATCCTGAACGCGCTTGAAACCGACAACAACGGCAATCGTCTGGTTCTCGAAGTCGCACAGCACCTCGGCGAAAACTCCGTTCGCACGATCGCCATGGACTCGACCGAAGGTCTGGTTCGCGGCCAGCCAGTGAAGGACACGGGCGCACCAATCTCCGTTCCGGTCGGACACGAGACACTCGGCCGTATCATGAACGTCATCGGCGAACCGGTCGATGAAGCAGGTCCGCTGAACACCGCCAAGAAGCGCGCCATCCACCAGGATGCTCCGTCCTACGTCGAGCAGTCCACGGAAGCGCAGATCCTCGTCACCGGCATCAAGGTCGTCGATCTCCTTGCTCCTTACGCAAAGGGCGGCAAGATCGGCCTGTTCGGCGGCGCCGGCGTCGGCAAGACCGTTCTCATCATGGAACTGATCAACAACGTCGCCAAGGCGCACGGTGGTTACTCGGTGTTCGCAGGCGTGGGTGAGCGTACCCGCGAAGGCAACGACCTCTACCACGAAATGATCGAATCGGGCGTCAACAAGCACGGCGGCGGCGAAGGCTCCAAGGCAGCACTCGTTTACGGCCAGATGAACGAACCGCCGGGCGCCCGCGCCCGCGTCGCTCTGACCGGTCTGACCGTTGCTGAAAACTTCCGCGATGAAGGCCAGGACGTTCTGTTCTTCGTCGATAACATCTTCCGCTTCACGCAGGCTGGTTCGGAAGTGTCGGCTCTGCTCGGCCGTATTCCTTCGGCCGTGGGCTATCAGCCGACGCTCGCCACCGACATGGGCCAGATGCAGGAACGCATCACCACGACGACGACGGGCTCGATCACCTCGGTTCAGGCCATTTACGTTCCGGCCGACGACTTGACCGACCCGGCACCGGCAACCTCGTTCGCCCACCTGGACGCAACGACGGTTCTGTCGCGTTCTATCGCTGAAAAGGGCATTTACCCGGCAGTCGACCCGCTCGACTCCACCTCGCGCATGCTCGACCCGCTGGTCGTCGGCGAAGAGCACTACGAAATCGCCCGTAAGGTTCAGTCGACGCTGCAGCGCTACAAGGCCCTGCAGGACATCATCGCCATCCTCGGCATGGATGAACTTTCGGAAGACGACAAGCTGGCTGTTGCCCGCGCCCGCAAGATCGAGCGCTTCCTGTCGCAGCCGTTCTTCGTCGCCGAAGTCTTCACCGGTTCGCCGGGCAAGCTCGTCGCGCTCGAAGACACGATCAAGGGCTTCAAGGGTCTCGTCAACGGCGAATACGACCATCTGCCGGAAGCCGCATTCTACATGGTCGGCTCGATCGACGAAGCGATCGAAAAGGCCAAGAAGCTGGCTGCCTGATCAGGCCAATCTATCGGCGCGCGGCATTGCCGCGCGCCCTTGCCTTGCGAATAAGACAATCGAGAAGTGACGGGCCATGGCTGACAATTTCAATTTCGAACTGGTTTCTCCGGAGCGTCTGCTGCTGTCGGAACAGGTTATCGATGTCGTCATCCCGGCCAGCGAAGGCGAGATGACGGTCATGGCCAACCATGCGCCGACCATGACCACGATCAAGCCTGGTGTCGTCAAGGTGCATTCCGCTTCGGGCAAGAAGCAGGATTACGTCGTTTTCGGCGGCTTTGCCGATATCCTGCCGACCGGTTGCACGCTGCTTGCCGAATCCGCTGTTCCTGTCGAAGACATGAGCCGAGACGAACTGGAACGCCGCATCAATGCTGCCAAGGCCGAACTCGAAGATGCCGAGCATCACGAGCACAAGTCGCGCCTCGAGCATTTCATCATGGAACTGACGCATCTGCGCGGCTCGATCCCGCAGGATTGATGCGGTCAGCGCAGTGATGGTTGAGACGAAAGCGGTCCTTAGGGCCGCTTTTTTGTTGTGATGCCATGCCTTGGCTGACACCGCCGATCGTGACCTAGCTGGGGCAGCCGCACACAAGGCAAGTCGGCCGTGCATGTTCCTTCTCCCCTCGGGGAGAAGGTAGCCCGAAGGGTCGGATGAGGGGGCTTACCGATTTGAATTCGTGAATTTTCCCGCTCTTGGCGGGCACCCCCCTCATCCGCCTGTCGGCACCTTCTCCCTGAGGGGAGAAGGGGTTACGATCTCATAGACGATGCCGCTTGACGCGCTAAGCGGATTCCTTCCAAAGCCGCATCAATCCTGTTGTCCCTCCAGCAAGAACCTGTGCAGCTGCGCCGCCTCCGGAGAAAGTGCGCGGAAGCGCGGAGCGCCGAGATAATATCCGAAGCCGCTTTCGACACGATCGTTGCCCACGGTGACGAGCGCGCCTGATTGCAGATATTCCTCAATCAGGCCGAGGCTGCCGAGTGCTATGCCTTCGCCCCTCAGGGATGCTTCGACTGCCATGATATAGGTCGAGAATGACAGACGCGGTCTCGGCAGCTTGCCTTTCAGGGGATCGCCGATGCGGCCGAACCATTGGCGGAAGCTGATCCAGTGGGCGTTGGCGCGTTCGTAATCGATGAGGTCGAGCCCGGCGATATCGACCGCCGTCAATGCTTGCGGGTCGAGGCCACGGGCAGTCAGATAGTCCGGCGAGGCAACCGGGACCAGCACTTCATTCAAAAGCGGCGTCAGGCTCCAGCGCGGATGTTCGCCGGTGGAATAGATGATGATGAGATCGTTGTTTTCCGAGGCGAGTTCGGAATGCACGTCCGCTGTCAGCAGGCGCACCGAGATGCCAGGGCTTTCCTTGCCGAAATCCCGCAGCCGCTGGCCGAGCCAGAGATGCGAGATCGAGCCGCTTGCCGCTATCGAGATGATCTCGCCCGTGCCGGTGCGGAAAGGTTCGAGGCTTTCTTCCAGATATTCCAGCGTGGCGCGCACGCGCTGGAACAGCCGCTCGCCATCCGGCGTCAGTGCAAGGTTCCGGCCGCGCCGCGTAAAGAGCGTCGCGCCGAGGTGATCTTCCAGCCCCTTGATTCGGCGGCTGACGGCAGCCTGGGTGATGTTCAGCTCGCGGCCGGCGCGGGAGAAATTCATGGCGCGCGCGGCCGCATCGAACACGCGGAACGCCTCCAGCGGTATTTTTTCCAGCATTGGCTCTCCATGACCTGAGATCATCAATATTCCCGATAATTGCCCGGATTTGAAGATCTGAAATTGTGATGCAGGATTGTGACATCATTTTCAGCCGCTTGTCCAAGGTGATCCCGCGTGTCCTTCTCCATTTCCGCCATTCCAGACATTCGCTTCGGTGAGAGGTCTCTCTCCGGCCTTCCCGCGGCGGTCAAATCTTTCGATGGCGTCGGAGCCGTCCTGCTTGTGATCGATGCCTTCCTGGCGCAATCGGGCCTCGCCGCCCGGATCAGCGGCGAGCTTGCCGAAGCAGGCGTGAAGACGCAGGTCTTCTCCGATTTCGCCGGTGAGCCGAAGCTCGCGCATCTGCATGCGGCAATCGCGGCAGGGAAGGGTGCCGACATGGTGATCGGCGTCGGCGGCGGTTCGGCGCTCGATATCGGCAAGATCGTCGCCTGCTGCATCGCTTCAGGTAAAGACCCGATGCACTATGCGCTGGCTGCCAACCCGCTGCCGAAGAACGCACTGAAGAAAATCATGATCCCGACTACGGCCGGTACAGGATCGGAAACTTCGGCGACGAATATCTTCGCCGGCCCCGAGGGCAAGAAGCTCTGGATCTGGGGACCTGAGACGAAGGCGGATCTCGTCATTCTCGATCCGGCGCTGACGAAGACCCTGCCCGCGACGCTGACGGCATGGTGCGGCCTCGATGCCTTCATCCATGCCTTCGAGGCGGCGACGAACCGCAACACCCATCGCGGCGCGCAGTTCTATGCGCATCAGGCGCTGCGGCTGCTGACCGGTGCGCTGGAAACGGCGGTCAAGCAGCCCGATAACATGGCGGCTCGCGGCGATGTGCTGCTCGGCTCGTGCTTCGGCGGCATCGCCATCGACAATTGCGGTACCGCGATCGCCCACAATATCAGCCATGCGCTGGCCGGCCTCGGTCCCGTTCACCATGGGCTCGCAACCGCGCTCGGCTTCGAAGCGACGCTTTCGTGGCTCATCGAAGCGGATACGGCAGATCTCAATGCTGCAGCCAAAGCCTGTGGTGTCGAGAGCGCCGCCGAGCTGCCCGCTTTTGTCTCCGACTGGATGGATCGCTGCGGCATCGTGCGCGCGCTGCCGGCTGCCTTCAAGCCGTATGATGCAGCCGATCTTGCCCGCGAAATGCGTGCGACCGAAAACCAGCCCATGCGGCGCTCGACGATCCGCGACGTGACGGATGGCGATATCGACCGTTTTGCCGCCGCCGTCATGGCGCTGCCGAAAGGAATTTGAGATGACGAAGAATTACACGCGCGACTATTGGGAAAGCGTTCTCTCCGGCCTCAAGCCCGAAGGTCGTCACTTCATCGATGGCTCGCATCGCGCCGCCGCTTCGGGCGAGACCTTCATCCGTATTCGGCCGATGGACGGCAAGCCCGGCGCTGAGCTCGCGCGCGGCAATGCCGCCGATGTCGATGCTGCCGTAGCCGCTGCCCGCGCCGCCTTCGAAAGCGGTGTCTGGCGCAAGAAGGAGCCGCTGGAAAAGAAGAGGATCATGCTGAAATGGGCGGATCTCATTCGTGCCCATGGTGATGAGCTCGCCATGCTCGAGACGATCGATGTCGGCAAGCCGGTCATGGCGTCGCTTGGCGTCGACGTGCGCCTTTGCGCCGACGGCATCCAGTTCTACGGCGAAATGATCGACAAGATGTATGACGAGATTGCGCCGACCGGTCCGAATGCGCGGGCCTTGGTCCGCAAGGTGCCGCTCGGTGTCATCGGGGCGATCACGCCCTGGAATTATCCGATGATCATCGATGCCTGGAAGCTTGGTCCGGCGATCGCGGCGGGCAATTCCGTCGTGCTGAAGCCCGCCGAACAATCCTCGCTTTCGGCGATCCGCCTCGCCGAGCTTGCGATCGAAGCCGGCTTACCAGCTGGCGTCTTCAATGTTGTTACGGGCTATGGCGAGGAGACCGGCAAGCCTCTGGCGCTGCACATGGATGTCGACATGATCGCCTTTACCGGCTCTACCGAAGTCGGCAAGCTGATCATGGGCTATGCGGCGCAATCGAATGTCAAGCGCGTGGCGCTGGAACTCGGCGGCAAGTCGCCGCTGGTCGTGTTCGAAGATGCCGATCTCGATGCCGCCGCCGTCGCGGCTGCCTGGGGCTGCTTCTACAATTCCGGCGAGACCTGCCATGCCTCGACACGGCTCATCGTGCAGCGCTCGGTGCAGGACAGGTTGATCGAGAAGATCGAGGCGGTCACGCGCTCCGATATCGCGCTCAAGCATCCACTCGATCCCGCAGCGCAGATCGGCGCCCTGATCGAGGAAGAGCACATGAACAAGGTGCTGGCGATGATCGCGGCCGGTGAGAAGGAAGGCGCGCGCCGGGCCTTCGGCGCGGAGCGCGTCCTGAGCGAAACCGGCGGCTATTATGTGTCGCCGGGCGTCTTCGTCGACATGACCAATGATATGAGCCTGGCGCGGCAGGAAATCTTCGGACCGGTGCTCGCCGCCATCCCCTTCGATACGGAGGAGGAAGCGCTAGACATCGCCAACGACACGATCTACGGATTGGCCGGCGCGGTCTTCACCAAGGACATGGATCGCGCCCACCGCTTTTCCGAGGAGATCCATGCCGGTACGGTCTGGATCAACACTTATGACATGTCGAACTTCGCGACGCCCTTCGGCGGCTTCAAGCAGTCCGGCTTCGGCCGTGATCGTTCGGTGCATGCGATCGACAAATATTGCGATTACAAGACGATCTGGCAGCAGTTCGGTTGAGATATTGGAATTGCGTGATCCCGTCCAAAGCGGCGACGCTGATCGGGACCATGCCCGGAGGAAAAAGGGGAGCCATAATGAGCAAGATCGTTTCCATCGATATTACCCATCATCGCCTGCCGCTCGATCCAGCGTTCAAGGCGAGCTGGGATGGCCGCCCGCGCAAGCATTTCGACGCGACCATCGTGCGCGTCCGGGATGATGAGGGCCGCGAAGGTATCGGTTCCGGCGACCTGATGAAGGGTTTCGAGGGGCATGAGGATCTGTTCATCGGACAGGACCCCCGGCACGTCGAACGGCATTATGAAGTCCTGTCGCACATCAACTTCCATTACGGCCGCTGCTGGCCGATGGACCTGGCGTTGTGGGACCTTTCCGGGAAGATCACCGGCGAGCCGGTCTGGCGGATGCTCGGCGGCCGCGCCAGCCGCGTGCGGCTCTATGCCTCTTCCGGCGTGCTGCGGGAGCCGGCTGCCATGGCCGATCAGGCCGAGCGCTATATCGATGAGGGCTTTCCGGCCATGAAGGTGCGCTTCTCCTCGTCTTCGGGCGGGCGTGGCGGCTGGCGCGAAGACGTCAAGGCACTGGAAGCGATTCGCACCCGTGTCGGCGATCGGCTGGAGCTGATGGTCGACTGCAATCAGGGTTGGCGCATGCCCTGGGATACGACTTTGCCCTGGACCTTCAAGGATGCGCTTGCTGTTGCCAAGGAACTGGAGCGGCTCGGCGTCTACTGGATGGAGGAGCCGCTACATCGCTCCGACCGCAAGGGCATGAAGGAATTGAAGCAGGCAACGTCGGTGCGCATCGTCGGCGGTGAAATGACGCGCGAGCTCTATGAGTTCCGGGATATCATCGAGGAGCGTGCCTTCGATGTCATCCAGCCCGATGTTGCTCTGGTTGGCGGCATCACCGGTTGCCGACGGCTGGCCTATCAGGCGCGAGAGGCGGGCGTGCAGTTTACGCCGCATTCCTGGACGAACGGCATCGGGGTTCTCGCCAATGCGCATCTGACTGCCGGTGTTGCCGACGCCGCCTGGCTCGAATATCCCTATGACAATCCGGAGTGGAGCGAAGCCCGCCGTGATTATCCGATGGCGTCGCCGCTCAAGCATGAAGCCGGCTGGCTGGATCTGGGCGTTGCGCCGGGCCTTGGCATCGTTCTCGATGAGGAGCGGCTGAAAGCGACGCGCTTTTAAGGCACCTTCGGAATTCGAGGCGATATCTGTTTGCCCATCACACATCGGGGTCATCGCCATGCCCTCCTTCTCCCCTCGGGGAGAAGGAACTTGCGGCGCTGACGTGCTTCGCATGCGATGGTCCCACGTCACACGGTGACGGGTCGTATCACCATGTTCTCCCGTGCCCGAGCCCACTGAATGACAGGGCGTTCGAGCAGCACATAGCTCAGCGTGCCGATGGCAAAGATGATGGCGGTTGCGATGAGACTTGAAATTATCCAGCCGCCCAGCACGTCGTCCGAGCCTGCGCCGAAAGACGAGGGGAAGAGCTGCGGGATCAAGGTCAGCACGATATCCTGCCAGATGTAGACGCCGAAGGAGACGGTGGCGACATAACGGCTCACGGGATTGTCGAGCAGTTTCGCGAGCAGCAGCGATTGCGGGAGCGTGCAGAGTGCGATGGCGACCGCCAGAGGAAGCAGCGGAAATTGATAGGGAATACCGAGCCAGGCATAGCCTTCCGCTGCGCCGCCGATCGACTGCGGCAGCTGCCACGCACCCATGACGATCGCGAGCGCTCCGATGATATCGTAGATCGCCAAGCGGCGGGGCGGAAGAATGGTCTGGACGCCGGCGGCCAGCGCGCCGATCGCGAATATCGCGAAGAAGCCGATGGGATTGTAGCGTGGCATCCATTCCTTGGCGCCGCCCTGGAAGCCATATTGCCATCCCCGCCCGACGCTATCCGTCGGGAGATAGGTCACGACAAGCCAATGGCCGACCAATGAGGCTGCGATGATGCCGATCCAGAGCAGGCGGCGGATGAGTGTCGAGCGCGATCTCAGCTTCGTATGAAACAGCAGCAGGAAGCCGATCGGCAGGAGAACATAACAGGTCGTCTCGAAGGGAATCGACCATAAAGGCCCATCGCCCTGTACCGGGAAAAAAGTGCGCCAATGCCATTGGCTCATCAGGAAGAAGCCGGAGACGTAGCGGCCGACCAGTTCCGCGTCGAACGCAAAACCGTAGACTGTGAAGCTGATCAGGAAGCCGACCGTCAGGGCAAACCAGAAGCCCGGCAGGATGCGAGCCGCGCGGCGCATGGCGTAGATCTTCAAAGAAGGGATGGGCTGGGCTCGATCCAATGCTGACCAGAAGGGACGCGCCAGAAGGAAGCCGCTGAGGACGAAGAAGACCGAGACGCCGTGATTGCCGAAGCGCGCCAATATGAAGGTCATGTCCAGGGCCGGCGGGATCTTGTAGAAATTCATTCGGAGCACGAGATGGTGAACAAGCACCATCAGACATGCGACGGCGCGCATGAAATCCGCTCCTCCCAGCCGCTTCGCGTTCTCCATTCCCGTATCCGCCCGAGATCTCCTTCTATTGGGTTAGGTCATTGCGGCGGTTTCGGCAAGCGCGATCCTTGAAGGCAGGACGCCCGGACCCGTGGTGCCTGGGTCCGGGCGTCGGACCGATCTCCCGCACCTGCCAGAAACGGGGGATCGGATTGAGGTGTTGGGATAGAGATCAGGCAGCAACGGAGCGGTAGGGGCGTGTCGTGCGAGCCGGCTTCAAGGCATTGCTCCACCAGGTCAGCCGCGCGATCATCAGGACAAGCGACTTTCTGGCATCGAGCGGATTTTCCAGCGTGCCGTCCTCGGCAAATCTGCCCCAGGGATTGGCGAAGCTTACCGTATCGCGCACGGTGACGGTATGCAGCTCGGCAAAGACGAGCCGCAATTGCTCGACAGCGCGCAGGCCGCCGGAGATGCCGCCATAGGAGACGAAGGCGACGGGCTTGCCGTGCCAGGGCTCATAGACGAGGTCGAGCACGAATTTCAGCGAGGCGGTGAAGCTGTGATTGTATTCGGGCGTAACAATAATGAAGGCATCGGCAGCCGAAAGCCGCTCCGATAGGGCAGCGACGCCGGGATGCTCGCGATTGTGCTCAAAAGGCAGATCGAATTCGAGGGGATCGATCAGGTCGATGTCCAAAAGCGGATAGTGCGCCAATTCGCGGGCGACCCAGTTGACCACCCGGTCGCACAGCCGGCCCGGGCGCGTGCTGCCGTAGATGATCGCCAGCCGGGTTCTTTCTGTCATGTCTTGCTCCTGCTTTACGCGGTTCGGAGCCAGAGTTATAAAACCTCAAGTAAAGTCGAGGTCAATAGGAAATCATGGGGAAAATCGAACCGGCTCAATTCTCAAAGCTGCTGACGGTCGGCGAGGTGGCGGCGCGCAGTGGTGTGGCGGTGTCCGCGCTGCATTTCTATGAAGCGAAAGGCCTGATCGAGAGCCATCGCAGCCGCGGCAATCAGAGGCGCTATCCCCGCGAGGTGCTGCGGCGAGTCTCCGTCATCAAGGTGGCGCAAAGGGTCGGCATTCCGCTTGCCGAGATTCAGGCGGCCCTCCAATCTCTGCCGCAGGGGCGGACACCGACTGCATCCGACTGGAAAGCGCTTTCGGAACTATGGAAGGATGATCTCGACGCCCGCATCAAGCGCCTGCAGGGACTTCGCGATCAGCTGGACAGCTGCATCGGCTGCGGCTGCCTATCGCTCGATAGCTGTCCCTTGCGCAATCCATGGGATACGCTCTCCGAAGAGGGTGCGGGGCCGCGGCTGCTCGACCCCGCAGAGTGAATTGAACGCTCAGGCGTGGACGTGGCTGTCGGCCATGTAGCTGTCGAGAGCCGCGGCTTCTTCCTTCGAAAGGTAAAGGCCCTTCTTGGAGCGGCGCCAGAGGATATCGGCGGCGCTATAAGCCCATTCCTGTTCGATCATGTAACGCACTTCCGCTTCATAGAGATCGCTTCCGAAACACCGGCCGAGATCGGCGATCGTCTTTGCGTCGCCAAGGATCATGGCAGCGCGCGTGCCGTAGCGGCGGATGAGGCGGCGGGCATGCGGGTCGGCGAGGAAGGGATAGCGCGACTTGAGCTTGGAGACTTCGGCATCATAGCCGCGAACCGGAAAGTCACCGCCGGGCAGTGAGCTCTTGGCGGTCCAGGGCGTGCCCTTAGGGCCGATGGCCTCGCCGATCTTCTCCAGCGCGTGTTCGCCGAGACGGCGATAGGTGGTGAGCTTGCCGCCGAAGACATTGAGCAGCGGCGCCTGGCCTTCTTCGCCTTCGACCTTCAGCACGTAATCGCGCGTGGCTTCCTGCGCCTTCGATGCGCCGTCGTCATAAAGCGGGCGCACGGCAGAATAGGTCCAGACGATATCCTCGGGCCGGACCGGCTCCCTAAAATATTCGCTGGCGGCGTTGCAGAGATAGGTGGTTTCGCCCTCGGTGATCTTCACGTCCTTCGGATCGTCCTTGTAGTCGCGATCCGTGGTGCCAATCAGCGTGAAATCCTGCTCGTAGGGGATGGCGAAGATGATGCGGTTGTCCGGATTCTGGAAGAAATAGGCGCGGGGACCATCGAACTTCTTGCGCACGATGATATGGCTGCCCTGAACGAGCCGGACATTGTGCACCTGGTTCTTGCCGCACGCCTCCGAGAGAACATGATCGACCCAGGGACCTGCGGCATTGACCAGCATGCGCGAGCGGAACTGCCGCTTTTCGCCGCTGATCGTGTTTTCCGTTTCGATGGCCCAGAGGGCGCCTTCGCGCTGGGCCGAGACCACCTTCGTTCGCGGCATGACCGCCGCGCCGCGATCGGCCGCATCGCGTGCGTTCAGCACCACCATGCGGGCGTCGTCCACCCAGCCGTCGGAATATTCGAACGCCTTGGTGAAGAGGGCCTTCAGGGGCTTGCCGGCCGGATCCTTCTTCATGTCCAGCGTCGCCGTCGGCGGCAGGAGCTTTCGCCCACCAAGGTGGTCGTAGAGGAAAAGGCCGAGGCGGATGAGCCAGGCCGGACGGATGCCGCCCTTGTGATAAGGTAGGACGAAGCGCATCGGCCAGATGATATGCGGCGCCATGGCCCAGAGCACCTCACGCTCCATCAGCGATTCGCGCACGAGGCGGAATTCGTAGTGTTCGAGATAACGCAACCCACCGTGGATGAGCTTGGTGGCGCCGGAGGAGGTGCCGGAGGCGAAATCGTTCATTTCGGCAAGCGCCACCTTGTAGCCGCGTCCCGCGGCGTCACGGGCGATGCCGCAGCCGTTGATGCCGCCACCGATGACGAAAATATCGTAGGCCTGTTCGTTCACGCGCCCCTCCGCAAGGGTCCGTCATGGAATGAAGATGAAGAAATCGAAACTATTTGATCTAGATCGAAACGAATACGAATGTCAAACGAACATTTCTTGACGGAAAACGCCCTGTCAGGCCGTGCGGCGGGAAGTTTCTACAAGATGGACATCGTGCTCTGCCGCAATGGTTCGGATGGATTCGATGGTGCACTCGTTCGTGACGAACGTATGAACCTGCGAGAGATGGCCAATGCGAACCGGAGCGGTTCGTTCGAACTTTGTGTTGTCGGCAACGAGAATGACATGCCGGGCGTTGGCGATGATAGCCTGCGCCACTTTCACTTCACGAAAATCGAAATCCAGAATCGCGCCGTCGGCGTCGATCGCCGACGCGCCGATGACGGCGTAGTCGACCTTGAACTGCTTGATGAAGTCGACGGCGGCTTCACCGACGATGCCGCCATCCGAGCCGCGGACGACACCGCCGGCGATGACGACCTCGATGGACGGAAAGACGCGCAACTTATTGGCTACGTTGATGTTATTGGTGATGACCATCAGTTCGTGATGACCGAGCAGAGCCTCGCCCACGGCTTCCGTCGTTGTGCCGATATTGATGAAAAGCGAACTGTTGCTGGGGATCAGGCTGGCGGCGGCGCGCCCTATCGCCTGTTTTTCCGGGGCGGCGATCGACCGCCTAGCTTCGTATTTCACATTTTCGGTGCCGCCGGGAAAGATCGCGCCACCATGCACGCGCGACAGCACGCGGCCGTCGCAGAGATCGTTCAGATCCTTGCGGATGGTTTGCGGCGTGACCGAAAAGCGCAGCGCCAGCTCCTCCACCAGCACGCGCCCCTCCGCCTTGGCGATGTCGAGAATTTCGGTCTGGCGCCCGGACAGGAACATGGTCTTCGCTCCCTTTCTTTCGTTTTTTCGTCATCATATGATAAAGTGAAAATTCCGCAATTACCGGCGCGCGGATAGAGCATGATGCGGAAAAGTGTCGGGGAATTTCGGACGACGCCGTGTTCTGCTTTTGCTTCCTGAAGCGGGAGCAGATTTCAAACCGATTCGACCTAAAATCACCCGGTTCCAGTGTTGTTGAGGAGGTCATGGATGTTTCATCCGAAGCTATTCGAAAATCGCAATGTCGTCGTCACCGGCGCAGGCCGGGGCATCGGGCTGGAGGTCGCGCGGCAGTTTCTCGATTGCGGAGCCCATGTCCTTGTCCACGTCGGTCGTGATGCCGGTCGTGAATTGCCCGATTTTCTCATGGAGGCGGAAGCGGACCGCCGCGCATTCCTCATTGCCGGCGATTTCTCTGCCGGCAACGGCACGCAGGATTTCGTCAGCGCCGCGGGCGAGCGTTTCGACCGCGTCGACGTCCTGGTCAACAATGCCGGCACCATGATGGGGCGTTTTCCTGCGAGCGAACTGACGGATGAGCAGTATGAAAGGATCGTTCAGCTCAATCAGACCTCCGTCATGGAGGTGACAAGGGGACTGCTGCCGCTGCTGCGGGCGGCCGGGCAGGCTGCGATCGTCAATACGGTTTCGATTTCCGCGCTGACCGGCGGCAGTCCCGGATCTGCGATCTATTCCGCTTCGAAAGCTTTCGTTTCGACCTATTCGAAGGCTCTGGCGCGCGAGCTGGCGCCTGACGGCATTCGGGTGAACTGCGTCTCGCCCGGCACGATAGCAACCGACTTTCATGAGCGCTATTCGTCCCGCGAGAAACTGGAGCAGACGCGCAAATCCATCCCGCTGCAACGGCTCGGCACACCGGAAGATTGCGCGCCTGCCTATCTCTTTCTGGCGGCGCCGACGCTTTCCGGCTACATCACCGGGCAAGTGATCGAGATCAATGGCGGTCAGCTTATCTGCTGATAAAGCGGACCTTTTTTGGTTTTCCAGGTGTTTTTGAATAAGCGTCTGATTTGATAATATTATAAGCATGCCTCTGGGGGATTTCTTACTAGAGGCTGTGATATGTCGTCGTCTCTACCGCGGCGCCGCGCTGCGAAACATGATGTCGAGGAAATGACCGACAGGGCGCGCAAGGCTAGCGCGCTACTGAAAGCATTGTCGCACGAAACCCGCTTGGCGATTCTTTTCGTGCTTGCCAAGCACGAGAAAACGGTGATGGAGCTCGAGGCTCTTCTCGATCTGCCGCAGGCTGTCGTTTCGCAGCATCTGGCACGCCTTCGTTTGGACAATCTGGTCGATACGCGCCGCGAGGGACGGCTCATTCATTATGCCGTTTCGCGGTCTGAAATCTGTGCTGTGGTCGATTCGCTGCAGGAAGCCTTCTGCCAGACCGATCGTTGATGTCCGGCGCGGTGTTGCGCTTGCCAGGCCAGCGGTCTAGGTGTCTCTGCTTTTCTCCGAATCGCGAAAACGCTCTATACCTTTTGTTCTCACGCAATTCCGGACGGAAAACCGCTTCGCACTTTTCCTGGAATTGCTCTAACTCTTTCGCGTTGGGAGAGTGGAATGATCGACAAGCTGGAATTCTTCATAGCGCTGGCGAATCAGAAGCATTTTGGCCGCGCCGCCGAAGAGTGCGGCGTGACGCAGCCGACATTGTCGGCGGCGATCAGGCAGCTCGAGGATCAGCTCGGCGTGATACTGGTCAGCCGCGGGTCGCGCTTTCAGGGGCTGACGCCCGAGGGACAGCGCGTGCTGGAATGGGCGCGCCGCATCGTCGGCGACAGCCGCACCATGCGCGAGGAAATGCGGGCAGCGCGCAAGGGGCTTGCCGGCCATATCCGGATTGCGGCCATCCCGACGGCGCTTGCCATGATCCCGAAAATCACCACTCCTTTCCAGGAAAGGCATCCCGACGTCACCTTCTCCATCATATCGCGCAATTCGCTGCAGGTTTTGAGCCTGCTTGAAAATCTCGAGATCGATGCCGGCATCACCTATCTGGAAAACGAGCCGCTCGGCCGTGTCAC
The DNA here is from genome assembly GCA_900468625.1 of Hyphomicrobiales bacterium. Lineage (GTDB taxonomy): Bacteria > Pseudomonadota > Alphaproteobacteria > Rhizobiales > Rhizobiaceae > Rhizobium. Next base: position 112,973 of record UBUL01000018.1, on the reverse strand, counting down.
CAGCGTGCCGCTCTATGCCGAGCGTTATCACCTGATCACGGCGGCCGGCAGCCCGTTTTCCGAGCGGGAGAGCGTGACTTGGAAGGAAGTCGGCAATCTTCGGCTTTGTCTATTGACCGCCGACATGCAGAACCGCCGCATCATCAACCGGCATCTGGCCGAAGCGGGCGTTGCAGCCAACCCGACATTGGAATCCAATTCGATGATCGTGCTGTTCTCGCATGTGCAGACGGGGCGCTGGGCGAGCATCATGCCGAAGAATATCGCCGATTCTTTCGGTTTTCCGGCCGATATTCACAAAATTCCGATCACGGAACCGGAGGCGGAGCATCTCGTCGGGCTGGTCGCCACGCATCGGGAGCCCTTCACGCCGCTCGTGTCGGCCCTATTGCATGAGGCAAGATTGCTCGCAGAGGGTCTCAAGAATCGATAGAAATTCTCTATCGATCGACGGGACTGCCTTATTGATCCCTGGCCCTCTCCCTGCGACCTTAAATCAAGGCGTGTCGATCGCGCGCCATAGAGGAAATGCCGCATGGGCCTTGTCTGAAGATGTGCCTTCGATTTTCAGAGCCATGCGCGGGAGGCTGCTAATGGGTTTGAATCAGGCCGCGGGCGATGTCGCAACCCGCGCCGGTGCCATCATCGATAATATGAAATCGATGGAGGGGCCGCTTTTGCCGATCCTGCACGGGATTCAAGAGGAATTCGGTCATGTGCCGCAGGAAGCGCTGCCGCTGATCGCTAGGGCACTCAACCTGTCTCGCGCGGAAGTACATGGCGTCATGACCTTCTATCATGACTATCGCGATCACCCCGCGGGCCGCCACGTCCTGAAGCTCTGTCGTGCCGAAGCGTGTCAGTCGATGGGCGGCGATGCGGTCGCGGAGCACGTCAAGCAGCTGCTGGGCATCGATTTTCACCAAACGACGCTCGATGGCAGCGTTACGCTTGAGCCCGTCTACTGTCTCGGTCTCTGTGCCTGCTCTCCGGCCGCGATGCTGGATGGAGAGGTGCATGGCCGGCTCGACGCCGAGAGCGCCGAAGACCTGGTGAAGGAGGCGCGCCAATGACGCTCACCATCTATATCCCCCGCGATGCCGCCGCCCTTTCGCTGGGTGCTGAGAAGGTGGCGAAATCGGCCGCGCAGGAAATCGCCAAACGCGGCCTCGATGCGCGCATCGTGCGCAACGGCTCGCGCGGCATGTTCTGGCTCGAGCCTTTGGTGGAAGTCGAGATCGGCGGCAAGCGCATCGGCTATGGGCCGGTGAAGGCAAAGGACGTCTCTGGTCTGTTCGATGCCGGGCTCGCTGAGGGCCGCGAGCATCCGCTCTGTCTTGGGGAGGTCGAAAACCTCCCATTCCTGAAAGAGCAGACCCGCCTGACCTTTGCCCGCTGCGGCATTACCGATCCGCTTTCGCTGCAGGATTACGAAGCTCATGGCGGCCTGAAAGGCCTGCGTCGCGCCATCGGCATGGCATCAGGAGATATTGTCAAGGAAGTCACCGACTCCGGCCTTCGCGGCCGCGGCGGTGCGGGTTTCCCGACGGGCATCAAGTGGAAGACGGTGCTCGACGCTCCAGGCGACCGCAAATACATCGTCTGCAATGCCGACGAGGGCGATAGCGGCACTTTTGCCGACCGGATGATCATGGAAGGCGATCCCTTCGTGCTGATCGAAGGCATGGTGATAGCTGCCCTCGCGACGAGGGCGACGAAGGGTTTCGTCTACACGCGTTCGGAATATCCGCATGCGATCGCCACCATGACCGAAGCGGTCGAAATCGCGCGTAAGGCCGGCATTCTCGGAACCTCGGTGCTCGGCTCCGGCAAGGCATTCGATATGGAAATCCGCACCGGTGCCGGCGCCTATGTCTGCGGCGAGGAAACGGCGCTGCTGAACAGCCTCGAAGGCAAGCGCGGCGTCGTGCGCGCCAAGCCGCCGCTGCCGGCGCACAAGGGTCTGTTCGACCGTCCGACCGTCATCAACAACGTGATTTCGCTCGCCTCCGTCCCGATCATCGTGGACAAGGGCGCCGCCTTCTACCGCGATTTCGGCATGGGCCGTTCGCGCGGCACGATCCCATTGCAGATCGCCGGCAACGTCAAGCATGGCGGCCTTTACGAGACGGCTTTCGGCCTTTCGCTCGGCGATATCGTCGAGCGGATCGGCGGCGGCACCGCGACGGGCCGGCCGGTCAAGGCAGTGCAGGTGGGCGGCCCGCTGGGCGCCTATTTCCCGCGCTCTCTGTTCGACACGCCGTTCGACTATGAAGCCTTTGCGGCCAAGGACGGCTTGATCGGCCACGCCGGCCTCGTCGTCTTCGACGATACTGCCGACATGCTGAAGCAGGCCCGTTTCGCGATGGAGTTCTGTGCGGTCGAAAGCTGCGGCAAGTGTACGCCCTGCCGCATCGGCTCGACGCGCGGCGTCGAGACGGCCGACAAGATCGCGCGTGGCATCGAACCGGAGAAGAACAAGGAGCTGCTCGCCGATCTCTGCAACACGATGAAGTTCGGTTCGCTCTGTGCACTCGGCGGCTTCACGCCCTACCCCGTCACGAGTGCGATGACCCATTTCCCGGAGGATTTTTCTCCGGCTCCCTTGATCGAAGCGGCGGAGTAAGAGCCATGTCCCTCGTTCCAGAAATCGATTACGGCACGCCCGCCTCCCAATCCGAGACCATGGTGACGCTGACCATCGACGGACAGCAGATTACGGTGCCTGAGGGCACGTCGATCATGCGCGCCTCGATGGAAGCCGGCATCGAGGTGCCGAAGCTCTGTGCCACCGACATGATCGACGCCTTCGGCTCCTGCCGGCTCTGTCTTGTCGAAATCGAAGGCCGCAACGGTACGCCGGCCTCGTGTACGACGCCGGTCGCGCCCGGCATCGTCGTCCATACGCAAACCGGACGGCTGAAGGACATCCGCCGCGGCGTGATGGAACTCTATATTTCCGACCATCCGCTCGACTGTCTGACCTGTGCTGCCAATGGCGATTGCGAATTGCAGGACATGGCTGGCGCCGTCGGCCTGCGTGACGTGCGCTACGGCTATGAGGGCGACAATCACGTCAAGGCGCGCAACAATGGCGACATCAATCTGAAATGGGCGCCGAAAGACGAGTCCAATCCTTATTTCACCTTTGATGCCTCGAAGTGCATCGTCTGCTCGCGCTGCGTGCGCGCTTGCGAGGAAGTGCAGGGCACCTTCGCGCTGACCATCGAAGGCCGCGGCTTCGATTCTCGCGTCTCGGCCGGCATGCACGAGAATTTCATCGATAGCGAATGCGTTTCCTGCGGCGCCTGCGTGCAGGCCTGCCCGACCGCGACGCTGACCGAAAAGTCTGTCATATCGATCGGCCAGCCGGAACATTCCGTCGTCACCACCTGCGCCTATTGCGGCGTCGGCTGCTCCTTCAAGGCGGAAATGCGCGGCGAGGAGCTGGTGCGCATGGTGCCCTGGAAGGATGGCCAGGCCAATCGCGGCCATTCCTGCGTCAAGGGCCGCTTCGCCTATGGCTATTCGACCCACAAGGACCGTATCCTCAACCCGATGATCCGCGAGAAGGTGACCGATCCCTGGTGCGAGGTGACCTGGGACGAGGCCTTTGCCCATATCGCCACCGAGTTCAAGCGACTGCAGTATCAGTACGGCCGCGATTCCGTCGGTGGCATTACCTCCTCGCGCTGCACCAACGAGGAAACCTATCTGGTGCAGAAGCTCGTGCGCGCCGGCTTCGGCAACAACAATGTCGATACCTGTGCCCGCGTCTGCCATTCTCCCACAGGTTATGGCCTCGGCCAGGCCTTCGGCACGTCGGCAGGCACGCAGAACTTCGACAGCGTCGAGCATTCCGATGTCGTTATCGTCATCGGTGCCAACCCGACGGACGGTCACCCGGTCTTCGGTTCGCGCCTGAAGAAGCGCCTGCGTCAGGGTGCCAAGCTGATCGTCATCGATCCGCGCCGCATCGATCTCGTGCGCACGCCGCATGTCGAGGCCAGTTATCATCTGCCTTTGAAGCCGGGCACCAATGTCGCCATGCTGACGGCGCTGGCTCACGTCATCGTTACCGAAGGCCTGTTCGACGAAAAATTCATCCGCGAACGCTGCGACTGGTCGGAATTCGAGGATTGGGCAGCCTTCGTTGCCGAGCCGCAGCATAGCCCGGAGGAAACCGAAAAATACACCGGCGTTCCCGCCGATCTCGTGCGCGGGGCTGCGCGCCTCTATGCCAAGGGCGGCAACGGTGCGATCTATTACGGCCTCGGCGTCACCGAACACAGCCAGGGCTCGACGACGGTCATGGCGATCGCCAACCTTGCCATGGCGACCGGCAATATCGGCCGTCCCGGTGTCGGCGTGAACCCGCTGCGCGGCCAGAACAATGTGCAGGGCTCCTGCGACATGGGGTCCTTCCCGCATGAGCTGACCGGCTATCGCCACATCTCCGACGACGCCACGCGCGAAGTCTTCGAAAAGCTGTGGGGCGTGAAGCTCAACAACGAGCCGGGTCTTCGTATCCCGAATATGCTCGATGCCGCCGTCGAGGGCACCTTCAAGGGCATCTACATCCAGGGCGAGGATATCCTTCAGTCCGATCCGGATACCAAACATGTCGCAGCCGGCCTTGCCGCAATGGAATGCGTCGTTGTTCACGACCTCTTCCTGAACGAGACGGCCAACTATGCGCATGTCTTCCTGCCGGGCTCGACCTTCCTGGAAAAGGACGGCACCTTCACCAATGCCGAACGCCGCATCAACCGCGTTCGCAAGGTCATGACACCGCGGAACGGCTATGCCGACTGGGAAGTGACGCAGAAGATGGCGCAGGCCATGGGTCTCGGCTGGAACTACACGCATCCGTCCGAGATCATGGACGAGATTGCCGCGACGACGCCAACCTTCGCTCTCGTTTCCTACGACTATCTCGAAAAGATGGGTTCCGTGCAGTGGCCCTGCAACGAGAAGACGCCGCTCGGTTCGCCGATCATGCATATCGACGGTTTCGTGCGCGGCAAGGGCAAGTTCATCCGCACGGAATATGTCGCGACCGACGAGCGCACCGGCCCGCGCTTCCCGCTGCTGCTCACCACCGGGCGCATTCTCAGCCAGTACAATGTCGGCGCGCAGACGCGGCGGACGGAGAATGTGGTCTGGCATGCGGAGGATCGATTGGAAATCCATCCGCACGACGCGGAGCAGCGCGGCATCCGTGACGGCGACTGGGTCCGGCTCAGCAGCCGCTCCGGCGACACGACGCTTCGAGCATTGATTACCGACCGTGTCGCTCCCGGCGTCGTCTACACGACCTTCCATCATCCGGATACGCAGGCGAACGTCATCACCACCGATTACACCGACTGGGCGACGAATTGCCCGGAATACAAGGTGACGGCGGTGCAGGTCTCGCCGTCGAACGGCCCGTCTCAGTGGCAGGTCGATTATGATGAGCAGGCGCGGCAATCGCGACGCATCGTTGGGAAGATGGAGGCGGCGGAGTGAGCCGAAGTGTGGGGAAATATACCCCCCTCTGTCGCTTTCGCGACATCTCCCCCACAAGGGGGGAGATCGTTGGGAGTTTGCGGCTTGTCACTAGCAAGACAATAGGCACCGATTTCAGCAGTCTGGATGTTTGCTTGAGGCAAGAGAGTGCTGCGCGTTACCAATCTCCCCCCTTGTGGGGGAGATGTCACGAAGTGACAGAGGGGGGTACTCCACGCCCGGCCGGACAATGACCAAATTCCCTCCCACTACTCCCGTCTCCGAAACCGTCCGCCGCAATGGCCTGCTGCGTTCGGGGACGCGCGTCGTCCCCGAGGAAGTGCCGATCGCCTTTTCCTATGGCGGCACGTCGCATGCGGTCATGATGGGAACGCCCGCCGATATCGGGGATTTTGCGATCGGTTTCAGCCTGACTGAGGGCATCATTACCGATATCGATCAGATCGCGGCCGTCGAACCAATAGAGGACGAGCAGGGGATCGATGTACAGATCACTCTCGTCGACGATGCCGCTGATGCCCTGCGGCTGCGGCGCCGCCATATGGCAGGACCCGTCGGCTGCGGTCTATGCGGCATCGAATCGATCGAGCAGGCGGTACGCAAGGTGCCTGACGTTTCGAAGGTCGCTTTGAAGTTGACGCAGAAGGACATCGTCCGTGGGGTCGCGTTGCTTAACGATGCCCAGCCGCTGCATCGCGCGACGCGCGCCGTGCATGGCGCTGGCTTTTATATTCCAAGCGAGGGGCTGCTTGCCGTGCGCGAGGATGTCGGAAGGCACAATGCGCTGGACAAACTCTGCGGCGCGGTCATCCGCTCCGGTCACAAAGGGACCGAAGGCGTGGTGGCTGTCACCAGCCGGCTTTCGGTCGAGATGGTTCAGAAGACGGCGATTCTGGGCACTTCCATACTGGTCGCCATCTCGGCACCGACAGCGCTCGCCATCCGCACGGCGGACGAGGCCGGCATGACGCTCGTGGCGCTGGTACGCGGCGACGATTTCGAGATTTTCACCCATCCGCATCGCATTATCACGGGGAGCATCGCCGATGTCGCCTGACGAAACGCCGCACGGCAAGACCGAAGCCAAGCTCATCTATATGGCGAACCAGATCGCCACCTTCTTTAAGACGCAGCCCGCAAACGAAGCCGTGCAGGGGGTTGCCACGCATATCAACAAGTTCTGGGAGCCGCGTATGCGGCGTCAGTTGTTCGCGATCATCGAGCATGGGGATAGCGGGCTGAGCCCGCTGGTGCTGGAGGCGGCGGCGCTGATCCACAAGCCTGCGCCGGCAGAAGAAATTAAGCCGGCTTAATATTAAAAAATGCGCGGCGATCAAGGCACTTACGCCGTGCTCGGTTGACGTTCCGCCAAAATGAAGAAGCCGCCCCGAAAGACCGGAGCGGCTTTTTCAAAGAGATCGGTCCCGCGAAATTACGCGGCCAGTTCTTCTGTTTCATTTTCCTTGAACATCTTGGCGAGGTTCAGGAAGCAGATCATTCCATTCTCGGTGGCGATGATGCCTTCGCAGTAGGCGCGGTCGAAGGATGCCGTGACTTCCGGAACCGGCTGCACCTGGCTGGAAGCGATCGTCAGAATGTCGGAGACGCGGTCGACGAGCATGCCGATGACCATGCTGTGCACTTCGGCAACGACAATGGCGCTGCGCTCGTTGGCAACCGTGCTCTGCATGCCGAGCTTGTAGGCGAGATCGATGATCGGGATGACCGAGCCGCGCAGGTTCATGACGCCGATGACATCGGCCGGTGCGTGCGGGATCGGCGTCGACGGCGCCCAGCCGCGGATTTCGCGGATCGTGGTGGTCTTGACGCAAAATTCCTGATCATGCAGCCGGAAGGCAATGATCTCCAGAGTTTCGCCGCTGAAGCTGGTGGAATTGATCGTGGCCATGGACGTTCTTCCCGTTGAAGCGCGACGCCGAATCCGGCGTATTGGTGACACGATAAAGCAAGAACATTGCTCAAACCTAAATCTATACAAGCGGTTTCGACTGTATAGGTACCTGAGGCGTGATGCCGGAAGTTATGGAGGTTGTAAGGAGACTAGCCACCCGCCCCCGTGGTTCGAGACAGCCCTTTGGGCTTACTCACCATGAGAGCTGGTCTTCTCGATCTGCTGCAGAGGAACGGTAAGCCGCATCAAAGATGCAGCTCGCCCCATCCTCACCCTGAGCTTGTCGAAGGGCGAGGATGGCCTCGATGGAAAAATGGACCGCCTCAGGCAGCCCGTGTCGGCCGATCGAAAATACGGCGGCCGAAAAGGCTTGCGGCCATTTCCACGAGAACGCGGGCACTCTTGCCGCGGTCGTCGAGGAAGGGGTTGAGCTCGACGAGATCGAGCGACGAGACGAGGTTGCTGTCGGAGAGCATTTCCATGATGAGATGCGCTTCGCGATAGGTGGCGCCGCCAGGCACCGTCGTTCCGACACCGGGGGCGATATCGGGGTCAAGAAAGTCTACGTCGAAGCTGACATGCAGCAGGCCGTTGGCGGCGCTGACGGTATCGAGCACCTTGCGCATGATGGCGGCGACACCCTGTTCGTCGAGCGAGCGCATGTCGAAGACGTTGACGCCGTGTTCGCGGATCTCTTCGCGTTCGCGCGGATCGACGGAGCGGATGCCGACCTGGAAGACCTTTGTCGGATCGACCAGCGGGCGGCCGGCCGGCAGAACGCGTTCGATCTCGGCTTCGCCGCAAAAGAATGCGACGGGCATGCCGTGAATATTGCCTGATGGGGAGGTGGCGGGCGAATTGAAATCGGAGTGAGCGTCGAGCCAGAGCACGAAGAGCGGACGGCCGGCCTCCGCCGCATGGCGGGCCATGCCGGAAACACTGCCCATGGAGAGGCTGTGGTCGCCGCCGAGAATCAGCGGGAAGCCGCCGGACGACGCGACATCATAGACCTTTGCCTCCAGCGCACGCGTGAAGGCGCCGACGATCTTCAGATTGTGAGCGTGCGGATGGTCCGGCAGATCTATTGCCGGCACCGGATGCAGATCGCCGCTATCCGTGACACGGTGGCCGAGTTCGGCCAACGTGGTTTCGATGCCGGCAATACGAAGCGCCGTCGGACCCATGCCCGCGCCGCGGCGGCCGGAACCTTCCTCCAAGGGAACGCCGATCAAGGTAACGAGAGTGGATTGCGTATTCATCGGCATTGCTCCGAGGGTTAGAGCGATCCCGGAAAAGCCGCAGCGGCTCTTGCCCGGAAAAGCGTGAAAACAATGAGATAAACAGATCGGGACCATGAAGAGCCGAACTGGTCAGGATGATGTCGGCGCGCATTATCAATGGTCTGGATGACAGCAAAAAGATGGAAAATTGTCCAGAATTCACTGGTATTTGACGGATTGATCAATCGGATTGCGCAGAATGGCAAGCATAAGGACAATCTTCATGCGAACCCGCGAGCGCGCTGGACCACAATGCGCGCATCTCCGTCCTGGCTGCGGCGACGACGCGGCACTGGCAGGCCTCTATCGAACGGCTGGTCAAGCACGCGATTGCGGCGCCTCCACCATTCGCACCGGCCATAGACGCGCGCCGCCGGTATGAGGACAATCGTGTTGATCGAGGGGCTTGGCAAACCCTCGATGACCGTCTGTTTTCGAGGGCGAGGGTTCCTCAATATTCATGCTCGTAGACGACTCCGGCTTCTCCGGCGCCGTCAGATCCAGCGGCACCACGCAGCTTCACCCCGCGCCCGACATTGAAATTGATGATGGCCTTGGTGTTGTTGGAGGCGCCCTGCTGCAGCTCGATATAGGTACGACTGTTGAGATATTTACCGGCACCGACCTGTGCCTGGCCGTTCGCATCCGTGGAGATATCCAGATCGTCGACGCCGAGATGGCTGCGCAGGCCTTCGAACAACGAGGTCGAGCGTCCGCCGGCAAGCTGGCTGGCGGCATCGGCAAGCTGGGCGATCTGCATGGCCGAAAGTTTCGACATGGATTGACCGAAGATCAGCTGGGCGAGAACCTCGTCCTGCGGCAAAGCCGGAGAAGACGAGAAGCCGATCTGGGGATCGGTCGCGAGGCCGGTGACATCGACCGTGATTGTGGTGGAGTTCACCGAAGATGTCGCTTCCAAGTTGAGCGCGGGCGTCAGGTCTCCGCCGAAGGTGATCTTGCTGGTATCGGTGAAATCAAGCCGGCGGCTCAAGATGGTCAGGCGTCCACGGCGCATGGTGAAGGCGCCGGATACGATAGGTTCTGCCGCCGTGCCGCGCACCGTGATGCTGCCGCCGAGTTCGGCGTCGATGCCGCGGCCGCGCACGAAAATCTGCGAGGGCGCATCGAGCTGCAGATCGATGCCGAGGGTTGCCGATTTGCTTCGAGGTCCCTCCGGCTTCTGATCCTTGAACTGGGCACTGACTGCGGCCGGCGCATTCTTGTGCTTGATGTTGATCTCGGACAGCGAGGCCGGCAGTTTTTCAGGCACTGTGATCGACGCCTTGTTGATCCTGAGATTGCCCGTCAGCATCGGCGCCGTCATCAGCGGCCCCTTGATGCCGAGGGTGCCGTTGACGGTCGCGGCGACAAGGGTTCCGTCGACATAGGTCGCATTGTTGAACTTCACCTGGATATCGGCGGGGAAGCCGCTCTCCGGGGTAATACCGACCGTGCCGCTGCCCGAAATGCTGCCGCCGCTCGTCAAATTGCCGCTGAGCCGCGAGATGACAGCCTGCTTGCCGTCAAGCGTGACGGAGACGGCGAGGCCGGTAAGAGTGAGGTTGCGGCGGACATCGACCAGCTTGGCACCGTCGGTGGAAATCGAGCCGGCGATGGCGGGTGCGGCGGTAGTGCCACCGATCTGCATGTCGATCTTGGCCGAACCTGTCATGACCAGGCCCTGGGCGGCGAGCTGGCCGGCAAGGGCATCGAACGGCACATTGCCGGAAAATTTCAATGCCATGGCCTTGCTGCCGGCAACGGCGACGGTGCCGCCGCCATTGAGCGCGAGACCGCTCTGGCCCGTCAGGTTGGTGTTGATGGTCACGACATTGTCGGCGAATTTGCCATCGGCCTTGATGCCGAGCGGTGCGAGGCCGGCGGATTTCGTCTGGCTTGTTGCAGCCCCCGACCAATTGGTCTGGAAGACGACAGCAGGCGAGGTCGCCTTGCCGGTGACCGCAACGGTGCCGGAGATGGTGCCTTCTGCCGCAAGCGACGGCGCGAAGACATTGGCAAGGCTTGCCGGCAGATTGGCGATCCGGGCATTGATGTTCAAAGTCTGGCCCGCCGTGCCGTCGACGGTGATGGAACCACCACCGGTCTGAAGGGTCAGTCCGTTCAGCGAAGCGATGCCATCCTTGATGACGATCCTGGTTGGCGATGCGAGTTTCACCGGTATCGTCCGTGGTGCGCCCGCGAACGAATCGAGGTTTACGGTCGTCTGCCCGCCCGCTGTCTCGACGCTTCCGCGCGTGGTCAGCGGCGCATTGTCGTAGCTCGATTTCAGATCGAAGTCCGTGCGGCTGCCTTGCTGGGTGAAGGTCAGATTGAGATCGGCGATGCGGTTGGCGCCGGAAGCGATGGCGTCGGCGCGGATACCTCCGCTGGCGGAAAAGGCTTTCAAATCGTCAATGCTGAGCGCCACGGCCGGCTTGCTGATGACGAGATCGTCGCGGCGGATGCCGCTGCCGTTGGCGTTGACCTTCAGCCCGATCTTGCCATTGCCACTGGTGATATCGAGCGAGCCCTTGAGGTCACCTTCGGCTTTTTGTCCGGCGAGCGCTGCAAGCAGGCTGAGATCGGGAAGGTCGAAGGTCAGGGCGCCGCTAGGCTCGAGGCTCGGCGAGAGGTCCAGCTTGCCCCGCAGCTTGTTGGTGCCGATCTCGGCCGCCAGCGACGGGATGCTGGTGCGGCCATCCTTGGAAACGGCGTCGGCGGCAATCTGGATCGGCTTGCCGTCGATTGCGCCGCTCGCCTGGATATTTACCTGTGGAGCCTTGGGGTCGGCGGTTCCTGTCAAGCCGATATCGAGCGTATCCAGCAGCCGTCCCGCCAGCTTGACATTGACCGCCTTGACCGTTGCATCGATACCGAGCGCGCTAAGAGGCCCCTTGGCCTTGAGGCCGATATCGGCTTGTCCCTGCGCATTCGGAACGAGCTTGGAAAGATCGAGCACCTTGCCGGTGATGTCCGAGGTCAGCGACTGGCCGTTGAGCGCGACATTGCCGTTGATCTCGGCGACGTTGGATTTGATCGCAAGATTGGAGAGCGTCATCTTGGCCGGCACGGTGCCGGCGACCTGACCCTCCAGGGAAATCGTGCCTTCGAACTTGCTGGAAACGCTGTCCGGCAATACGCCGGGCAGGGCGAAGAGCTTGAAATTGCCCGTCAACGCCTTTGACGACAGCGCATATTTGCCGTTGACCGTGCCGCCGATGCTGGCGCTTTCGAGCGTCGTATTGTTGAAGCCGATCGTGTCGGGCGAGAGCTGCAGCGGTGCGGTCAAGGCGATCGGCGCCCGGATGAGGCGATTGAGATCGGCACTGATGAAAGCCGTCTGGCCGACGACGAGGCGAAGCTGCAGCGGGCCGGACATGCTGGCCAAATTGAAGGCATCGCTTCTGGCGCTGAGGTTGACTTGTCCGATCTGGCCCTGCGGCGTGCTGGCGCTTTCGAGTGCAGCCTTGGCATCGATCTTGACCGACTGGGCCGCGCCGGTGAGCGCGACATCGACTCGCGAGATCAAGGCGCGAACCTCGCCGTTTTCCATCGGCCAGCGGAAATCGACGGGGCCGGACGTGCCGAGCAGATTGGCATTGAGGCTATTGTTGCCGGTGGGATCGAGCGTGCCCGATGCGGCAAGCACGGCGCTGCCGGTGGCAAGATTGCCGGTCTGGATATCGATCTTGCCTTTGCCGTCGAAGGTCGCGGAGAGATCGATTGTCGTCTGGCCGGCAAAGAGCGGCCGCATGGTCGGCGGCAGCAGGGAATCGACGTTGCCGCCGCCCTTGACATCCACATGGTGCAGGCCGTCGGCCGAAAGGCTGTGATGGCCGGTGATGGCAACCGTCGGCTTACCGTCTAGTGCTGCCTGCAGCTTGCCTGCCCAATTGGAAAGAGGGCCTTCGCCGGAGAGGTCTATGTTGACGGCCGGGCCGCCCGGCAGATGCAGAAGGCCGGCCAGCATGCCGTCGCGAGGCTCGGAAATCTGGGTCTTCAGCTTCAATCGGTTTTCGGCCGGCGCGAAGGCGATGTCGGCGGAAAGCTTGGCATCGGGCACGTCATGCCTGAAGGCATTGAGCGTGAGGCCGATGCTGCTGCTGTTTGCCTTGGCGCTGCCATCGACGGCCAGGACAAAATCCTGGCCTGCCACCGCCTGTCCGACGCGAAGATCGGGGAGAGCGATGGCACCGATATCGATGGCGATGGGCAGCGAGAAGCCGCCGTTGCCTGTCGGCTGCGTTGCCTGCGCCGGCGCTGCCGTCGAAACGGGGAGACGCTCGAAATCGACGACATCGGCTGCGACGCGATCGGCATGGAAGGTGCCGGTCAGCAAAGACAGCGGCGACCAGTCTATGGCGAGGTTCTGCACCTTGGCATAGATACCCTTGGTATCGGAAACGGTGATCGAGCCGACCCTCAGATTGCCGTTCAGCAGCCCGGAGGGGGTGGCGACGGCGATGGTACGATCCGGCGTCGAGGCGAGCTTTGCCACCTGGTCGACGGCGTAGCCGGCTGCGGAGGGCACCAGACCGACGACGAGCACAGCCGCAATCGCGAGCAAGAGGATTGCCACGACCGCATAAGCAATCCAGCGCACCAATTTCCCGAGAATTCGAATCAGTATGCTCATGAAAGCAACAGTAGCCTCAATTTCGTAATCATGTGCTGAAAGGCCTGCGACAATTCCGCGGTTTATCAGAAGGCCTGACCGATGCCTGCATAGATGCCATAAGATGTGCCATTGTCATATTTCTTCAACGGCACGGCGACATCGAGCCTGATCGGACCGAAGGGGGTAGCGTAGCGCAAGCCGACGCCAGCGCCAATGCGCAGGTCGGAGCCGTCGGGCAAGACGCTGTCGGTGACGCTGCCCATATCGACGAAGGGTACGACGCCGATCGTATCGGTGATCTTCACCCGCGCTTCCAAGGAGGCGGTCACATAGGAGCGCCCGCCGGTTTCATCACCGTGAGAATTATAAGGCGAGATTTCCTGATAGCTGTAGCCGCGCACCGAGCCGCCGCCGCCGGCATAGAAGCGCCGGGTGGCGGGAATATCCTGGATGCTGTTTGCACCCAGCAGCGAGCCTGCAGCGAGCTTGCCGGCAAAGACCACGTTGTTGTTGGCGCCTATGCCCTTGTAGCCGGTGATCGAGCCCTCGAAGGAGCTGAAAACCGTGCCGCCCATCGCCTCGTAGCTCGGCTTGGCGCTGATCGAGGCACGATATCCTTCGGTCGGGTCCAGCTTGTTGTCGCGCGTATCGCGGACATATTCGAGCGGGATCGCGACCGTCAGATAATTCTGCTTTCCGAAGGCGTCGGTCGTGTCCTTTTCGTAAGACACTTCACCGCCGGCGGAAACGGTATCCTGATCGTTGATTTCGTAGGCGAGACTGCCGCTTGCGGTGATGGTATCGGCGTCGTAGGCGTCCGGATGCAGGCTCTGCATCTTGAGGCCTGCCGTGAGGGTTGCCGAGGGGTAGAAGGTGGCCGGCCGCACATAGGTAATGCCGGCAGCGTAATCCAGCTTGCCGACATTCGTGGTCTCGCCGATGCGGGAGACAGATCCCTCGATGCGCAGCGAGTCGGCGCGTCCCGTCAGGTTGCGATGCCCCCAATAGCCCTGCAGGCCGAAACCGTCGATGGTGGAATATTGCGCGCCGACGCCGAAGAAGCGCTGCTTGCCTTCCGACACCTCGATGGTCGTCGGGATGCTGCCATCGGGCGCCAGCTTGTCGGCCTCGCGGATGGTGACGCTTGAAAAGACGCCGAGCTTTCTCAGTCGGTCCGATGCCTTCTTCAATTCGTCCGGCGAGTAGGGCTTGCCTTCATTGATGCGGGCATAGCGCTTGATGAAATCCGGATCGACCGACTTCTGACCGGTGACGCCGACATTGCCGAAAGGAGCGACCGGGCCGCTGTCGACTTTCAGCGAAACGTCGACCGTATTGGTCGCATGATCGGCGACGACCTCGCGCTTTTCGAGCTTGGCGAGCGGATGCCCCTCGTTCTTGAAATCGGCGACCATCTTGTCGCCTGCCTTCAGAATCGTCAGGGAGCCGGCATCGCCGCCGCGTACGAGGCCATAATTTGCCGGGTCCAGCCGGGCGGCATCGCCAAGCAGGTTTATCCTGCCAAGCTTGAAGACCGGTCCGGGATTGACGCTGATGGTAACGGCGACGGGTGCGGCACGGCTGAAGGTGGGCGTCGGCGGCAACGCATCGATCGGGGTGCCGTTGACGGAAATGGTAACCACGCCGCCGTAACGGGCCTTTTCGTAGAGCGTGGCGATCAGCCGATCGCGATCGTCGCGCGCCTTCACGACGACACCGAGGTCGCCGGACACGGGCTTGTCCTTGTCGGAAACCAGCATCGAACTCTGGTTCAGCGCTTCCTTCAGGTCCTTGTCGAGATTGTCGGCCCTGAAATCGACCGTGTAATGGACGGGATCGGAAACCTGATCCGCCGTTTCATCCTCACCCCAGAGCTTGATTCCGAAGAGCTTGAATGCAAAGGCATTTCCAGCATACATCGGACCAAGCGCAAGCGCTGCCGCAACCGCTGCCACGGTTCCTGCCTGCCGATACGCAATACTCTTCTTCGGTTCAGTTCTTTTATGCATACGCCGCTTTACGGTTACATGAGAACTTACTCGGTTTGACGTTTCCCGGGAGTTAACGCGCGGCCACCATAGAGGCAAAAGTCTCTCAGGTGTACCGTTTTGAAGTCAAAACACGGTAAAACATGACCGTCAGCGGGTAAAACGCCCGGATTTCAGGGCAGGTTTCCACATATTCGGGCGGGCTGAAGAACGGCGCGCCGGAGTTGCTCTTGCAGGCTCTGGCTGGCTGCGCCGACGCCAAAGGTTCTTTGCCGCCGGAATCGAAAAGTCCCGGACCGCGGCCCGGGACTTTCGAAATTTCAGTGAAATATCGATCAATAGCCGCCGTAACCGCCGCCATATCCACCGCGATAGCCGCCGCGCGGGCAATCGTCGATGTAGCGACGACCGTAGCGGTCGCGATAGTAGCACTGGCCGGGCTGTTCCTGGACGCTGCCGATGACGGCGCCGGAGACGCCGCCGATCGCTGCGCCGACTGCCGCGCCACGGACGTTGCCGGTGACTGCGCCGCCGATGATCGCGCCGGATGCCGCGCCAATGCCTGCGCCCTGTTCGGTCGGCGTGCAGCTTGCGATAGACAAGCCGACCAATGCGAGCATAAGAACTTTCTTCATTTACTCTCTCCAACGTTAGTTAAGCCGAACCCCGGCCAACGTCGTCCCAATTCTTCAGCTCCACCACGATGGGCTGTCTTTACAGTCCTGCAACTATAGAAAATATCGTGCAAAATACGATTGTCTATTGGCGGGTGGCAGTTTTTTTATTGCTGAACAAAGGCAATCTCGCGTTCGGAGAACAAAACAGTCCACGGCAAGCAGAAAATCAGCCTCCTCTCTAAAGTAGAGGTTGATTGGATTGCGAAAAAGTCAAATGATGCCCTTGCCTCTGGAGGAGAGGCGAGGAGGAAAATATGGCAAAAGTGACTTTGACGGTGAACGGCCGTCCGGTCAGCGGCGAGTGCGAGGATCGCACGCTGCTTGTCCATTTCATCAGGGAAAAACTCGGCCTGACCGGAACGCATGTCGGCTGCGATACCAGCCAGTGCGGCGCCTGCGTCATTCACATGGACGGCAGGTCGGTGAAGAGCTGCTCCATCCTGGCCGTTCAGGCTTCCGGCTCCAAGATCACAACCATCGAGGGTCTGGCCGCCAGTGGCGAGCTGCACCCCGTTCAGGCTGCCTTCAAGGAGCATCATGGCCTGCAATGCGGCTTCTGCACGCCGGGTATGGTGATGACTGCTGTCGACATGATCAATCGTCATGGCGGGGCATTGGACGAAAAGACGGTGCGCAGCGAGCTTGAAGGCAATATCTGTCGATGCACCGGCTATCACAACATCGTCAAGGCAGTGCTTTCAGCCAATGCCGAGATGAACGCCGCGAGCCAAGCGGCCGAATAGAGTTTCACCGAGACCGTCTGGCGAAACGCCGATGATGATCGTCTCGGCGTGATGCCAGGCCCGCAACCCCGATGGGAGGATGTGATGGGCGTGGAAGGCATTGGCGCGCGCGTGACGCGCAAGGAAGACAAGCGATTTCTGACGGGCAAGGGGCGCTACACCGACGACATGGTGACGCCGGGAATGAAATATGCCTATTTCGTTCGCAGCCCGCATGCGCATGCGAAGATCAGGGGCATCGATGCATCGGCGGCTCTTTCCATGCCGGGCGTGATCGGCGTGCTTGAAGGCAAGCAATTGCTTGCCGATGGCATTGGCAATCTGATCTGCGGCTGGATGATCCATTCAAAGGATGGCTCCCCGATGAAGATGGGCGCGTGGCGGCCGCTGGCGGTCGATACCGTCCGCTATGTCGGTGACGCCGTCGCCATCGTCGTTGCCGACAGTCTGGGCGAGGCACGCGATGCGGCGGAAGCCGTAGCCGTCGACTACGAGGAACTGCCTGCCGTCGTCGAGGCGGTGGATGCGCTGAAAGCCGGCGCGCCGCAGATCCATCCGGAAGCGGCAAACAATCTGATCTTCGACTGGGAACTGGGCGACGCGGCAGCGACCGACAAGGCGATAGCCGAGGCTGCGCACGTCACCGAAATCGAGATCCACAACAACAGGCTCTCGCCGAACGCCATGGAGCCGCGCGCCACGCTCGGCATCTATGATGCGGCCGAAGACCACTATACCTGCTACACGACCAGCCAGAACCCGCATGTGGCCCGGCTCGTCATGAGCGCCTTCTACAATGTCGCGCCGGAAAACAAGCTCCGCGTCATCGCGCCCGACGTCGGCGGCGGCTTCGGCTCGAAGATCTACATTTACCCGGAAGAAATCGTCTGCCTGTGGGCATCGAAGAAGACCGGCGTGCCCGTCAAATGGACGGCCGACCGCACCGAAGCCTTCCTCACGGATGCGCATGGCCGCGATCACGTCTCCAAGGTCAAGATGGCCTTCGATGCGCAAAACCGCATGACGGCGCTGAAGGTCGATACCATCGCCAATCTCGGCGCCTACATGTCGCTCTTCTCCTCGGCGGTGCCGACCTATCTTTATGCGACGCTGCTGTCGGGCCAATATGACATTCCGACGATCCATGCCAATGTCCGCACGGTCTATACCAATACCGTGCCCGTCGATGCCTATCGCGGGGCAGGGCGGCCGGAAGCGACCTATCTGCTGGAGCGCACGGTGGAAACGGCGGCCCGCGAACTCGGCGTCTCGCCGGCGGAGCTCAGAAGGATCAATTTCATCCGTTCTTTCCCCCATCAGACGCCCGTCATCATGAACTACGATGCTGGCGACTACGAGGCTTCGCTCAACGCGGCCATGCAGCAGGCAGATTGGAGCGGCTTTCCAGCCCGCAAGGCCGAGGCCGCCCGCCAGGGCAAGAAGCGCGGCATCGGCATGAGCTGCTATATCGAAGCCTGCGGCATTGCGCCCTCGCAGGCGGTCGGGTCTCTCGGGGCCGGCGTCGGCCTGTGGGAATCGGCCGAGGTACGGGTGAACGCGGTCGGAACGATCGAGGTGCTCACTGGCTCGCACAGCCATGGGCAGGGGCATGAAACGACCTTCGCGCAACTCGTGGCCGACCGGCTCGGCGTGCCGATCGACAGCGTCTCCATCGTACATGGCGATACCGACAAGGTGCAGATGGGCATGGGCACCTATGGGTCCCGCTCGGGCGCCGTCGGCATGTCCGCCGTCGTCAAGGCGCTCGACAAGGTGGAGGCGAAGGCAAAGAAGATCGCCGCGCATCTGATGGAGGCCGACGAAAGCGATATCGTCATCGAGAATGGCGAGCTGAAGGTGGCCGGTACCGACAAGACGCTGCCCTGGTTCCAGGTGGCGCTCGCTTCCTATACGGCGCACAACCTGCCCGCCGGCATGGAGCCGGGCCTGAAGGAAACCGCCTTCTACGATCCGGCGAACTTCACCTTCCCGGCCGGCTGCTACATCTGCGAGGTCGAGGTCGATCCGGAAACCGGAAAGACCGAGATCGTGCAGTTCGTCGCGGCCGACGACTTCGGCAACATCATCAATCCGATGATCGTCGAGGGACAGGTGCATGGCGGCATTGCGCAGGGTATCGGCCAGGCGCTGCTGGAAAGCGTTCATTACGACGAGAGCGGCCAGCTTCTGACGGCGAGCTTCATGGATTACACCATGCCGCGCGCCGACGATCTGCCCTCCTTCCAGCTTTCGCACCAGAACACGCCGTGCCCGAACAATCCGCTTGGCATCAAGGGGTGCGGCGAGGCGGGCGCCATCGGCTCGCCGCCGGCGCTGATCAACGCCATTACCGACGCCATCGGCAACAACAGGCTGACCATGCCGGCAACCCCGCTCAAGGTGTGGGAAGCAGCGCAGGCCACGGCCTGAAACGAGAGGAGGATAGGACAATGTATGCAACGAATTACCATCGCGCCTCCTCGGTCGACGAAGCCGTCAAGCTTCTGTCCGATACCGACGAAGGCAAGTACGTCTCCGGCGGCATGACGCTGATCGCCACCATGAAGCAGCGTCTGGCATCGCCGAGCGATCTCGTCGATCTCCGGCATATCCCTTCGATCAAGGGGATCCGCGTCGATGGCCGCAGGGTCACGATCGGGGCGGCGACCACCCATGCGGAGGTTGCCTCCTCGGCGGCGATCCGCGCAGTTTGTCCGGCGCTCTGCGACCTTGCCGGCATGATCGGCGATCCGCATGTCCGGCACATGGGCACGATCGGCGGGTCCGTCGCCAACAACGATCCGGCAGCGGACTATCCGTCGGCGATGCTGGCGCTGAACGCCACCATCGTCACGGACCGGCGGCAAATCGCAGCCGACGACTTCTTCCGCGGGCTGTTCGAGACGGCGCTGGGAGGTGCGGAGCTGATCACCTCCATCGCCTTCGACGCACCGGAAAGGGCGGGCTACGCCAAGTTTCCGAATCCGGCCTCTCGCTACGCGATGACGGGTGTCTTCGTCGCCAAGGGCGCGGGTGGCGTGCGTGTTGCCGTCACCGGCGCGGGTGCGAACGGCGTCTTCCGTCTTGGCGCAATGGAGCAGGCGCTTGCGGCGAACTGGCTGCCGGAGGCTGTCGCGGGCGTGACCGTCGATCCCGATGAGCTGCTCTCCGACCTGCATGCGACGGCCGAATATCGTGCCAATTTGATCAAGGTCATGGCGAAGCGCGCCGTGGCTGCTGCATAGATTTGCCACGAGGAACGCCGGAGCGGCGGGCAAAAGCCTCCGCTCCGGTTTTCGCGTCCGGGATGTGGTTTCGATTGTCAATTTGACGTGAATGGTTATTCTTGTCTGGAATTGTTCAAAATTAGGGGCCATTTGCCGCAGTGGAGGCGAAAGCAATGCATAGGGGTTGACGTGCGAACCGGCATTCTCGAAAACGGTCGCACGGTACTGGAGCAGATGATGGATTTCGAAGCATTTTTTAAGGGTGAGCTGGAAGGCCTTCACAATGAGGGCCGTTATCGGATCTTTGCAGATCTCGAACGCCGCCGCGGCAATTTTCCCCGCGCTATCAGGCACACCCCCAACGGCCCGCAGGAAGTGACCGTCTGGTGCTCCAACGACTATCTCGGCATGGGCCAGCATCCGAAAGTGATCGAGGCGATGAAGGAGGCGATCGATCACTGTGGCGCGGGTGCGGGAGGCACCCGGAATATTTCTGGCACCAACCACTACCATATTCTGCTCGAGCAGGAACTCGCCGATCTGCACGGCAAGGAAGCCGCGCTGATCTTCACCTCCGGCTATATCTCCAACTGGGCGACGCTCGGCACGCTCGGCGCACGCATTCCGGGCCTCATCATCTTTTCCGATGCATTGAACCACGCATCGATGATCGAAGGCATCCGCTATGCGAAGTGCGACAAGGTCATCTGGAAGCATAACGACCTGCACGATCTCGAAGCCAAGCTGAAGGCCGCCGATCCGAAGGCGCCGAAGCTGATCGCCTTCGAATCCGTCTATTCGATGGATGGCGATATCGCCCCCATCAAGGATATCTGCGATCTCGCCGACAAGTATGGCGCGATGACCTATCTCGACGAAGTGCATGCCGTCGGTATGTACGGCCCGCGCGGCGGCGGCATTG
This sequence comes from Hyphomicrobiales bacterium, assembly GCA_900468625.1. Taxonomy (GTDB): domain Bacteria; phylum Pseudomonadota; class Alphaproteobacteria; order Rhizobiales; family Rhizobiaceae; genus Rhizobium. The sequence goes on along the minus strand of UBUL01000018.1, from coordinate 92,095 downwards.
CCGAGCGCGAGGGACTGATGGACCGTCTGACCGTCATCGAAGGCACGCTCGGCAAGGCGTTCGGCGTCATGGGCGGCTATATTGCCGCTTCGAGTGCGCTCTGCGACTTCATCCGCTCGTTTGCATCCGGCTTCATCTTCACGACCTCGCTGCCGCCGGCGCTCGCTGCCGGCGCCGTTGCGTCCATCCAGCATCTCAAGGTCAGCCAGTTCGAACGCATGCGCCATCAGGATCGCGTGCGCAAGCTGCGCACCCAGCTCGATGCGGCGGGCATTCCGCATATGCCGAACCCGAGCCATGTCGTGCCGGTCATGGTCGGCGATGCAGCCAAGTGCAAGTGGATTTCGGACCTGCTGCTGGATGCCGGCGTCTATGTCCAGCCGATCAACTATCCCACAGTGCCGAAGAAGACCGAGCGCCTGCGCATCACGCCGACGCCGCTGCATTCGGACGGCGATATCGAGCAGCTGGTCGGCGCGCTGCACGCACTCTGGTCGCGCTGTGCGCTCGCAAGGGCTGTCGCTTAACGCGCTATCCACATCGTCATTGCGGGAACGTCTGGCGCAGCGCCCATTTCCGCGATGTCTTTTCAGGACGATAAGGTTAGTTGTTGCTTACTGATGCCAGGCTGGCTTGCCAGGCCTGCAGCTGCGCAAGGGTGGCGGTCGCACCGCCGCAGGCGATCATCAGCACGCGTTCGAAGCGAGCCAGCCGATCCGCATGAGCGTAGGCGACGGCCAATGCGGCGCCGCAAGCCGGCTCCACCAGGACGCGATGATCGTCAAGGAAGCGCAGGCAGGCATCGACGGCGGTCCGGTCACTGACGACAACGCAATCGACCGGCCTGTTCCGGGTGATCTCAAAGGCGCGTTCGGCGACCTTTCGAGCGCCAAGCGATGTGGCGATGCTGGTGATAGCTGGCAGTTCCACCGGCTTGCCTGATTTCACCGCGGCTGCGAGCGAGGCGGCACCTTCCGTTTCGGCGGCGATGATCGGGACAGTTTGAAGGCCGTTGCGGTCGAGCCCTTCGGAAACGCCAGCCAGCAGCCCACCGCCGCCCACCGATAGAACGACCGCATCGAACTTGACTCCGGCTCTGACGACCTCGTCGATCATCGTGGCATGGCCCGTCCAGAGGAGCGGATCATCGAAAGGGTGGATGAAAGCCGTGTCCGCATCGACCGCCTGCAGCGCGCGTTCGTTTGCCTCCTGCCAGGATGCTCCGTGTACGAAGACCTCGGCGCCCTCCTGGCGGATCAGCGCCTTTGCCCGGTCCGATGCCGTCTCGGGAACGAAGACGGCTACCGGGATCGAAAGGCAGCGCCCGGCATAGGCGACCGCAATGCCGGCATTGCCGCCGGAGGAAGAGACGAAGCGCCGCTTGCCGCTTCTCGCGTGATGTTCGCAGGCAGCACCGATGCCGCGGATCTTGAAGGAACCGGGCGGCTGGAGAGCATCCATTTTCAGCCAGATGGGACGTCCCGATACCTGGCTAAGCGGACGGGACTCAAGGAGCGGCGTTTCAAGATGAAGTGGCATGAAATGATCTCCGCAAAGCGCCGTCGGCGAGGGTCAGGCCGCCTTTTCCCGCTGCGCGACGAGCACGGCGGCACGGCTGCGCGCCTCGGCGTCGGCGGCAAAGACGGCATCCATGGTGTCGGCACTGCCGGTTGCGATCATTTCGTCCATGACGGCTTCGGCGATATCGGCCATTTCAAGGAAGCCGATGCGGCCATCGACGAAGGCGTGGAAGGCGATTTCCTCGGCTGCATTCATGACCGCGCCTTGCAGGCCGCCGCGTTCCAGCGCCGTGCGGGCAAGGCGCAGCGCCGGGAAGCGGACTTCATCCGGCGCCTCGAAATCGAGCCGGGCGAGCTTGGCGAAATCCAGGCGGTCGACGCTGAGCTTGGTGCGAGCGGGGTAGGTGAGCGCATAGCCGATGGCGGTGCGCATGTCGGGACAGCCGAGCTGCGCCAGCACCGAGCCATCCGTATAGCCGACCATGGAATGGATGACGGATTGCGGGTGGACCACGACCTCGATCTGATCCGGCCGCACATCGAACAGGTGCTTGGCCTCGATCATTTCCAGCGCCTTGTTGAACATGGAGGCGCTGCCGATCGAGATCTTGAAGCCCATCGACCAGTTGGGATGGGCGCGGGCGACAGCCGGCGTGACATTGGCCATCTGCTCGCGCGTCCAGGTGCGGAAGGGGCCGCCCGACGCGGTGATGATGATGCGCTCCACCGCATGCTGCTGGTCGTCTTCCAATGCCTGGAAAATGGCGCTGTGTTCGCTGTCGACCGGGATCAGCCGGCCGCCGCCTTCGGCAACGGCGCGCACGAAGAGATCGCCGGCGGAGACGAGACATTCCTTGTTGGCGAGCGCGATATCGGCGCCGCGGCGGGCGGCTGCCAGCGTCGGTGCCAGACCGGCGGTGCCGACGATCGCCGCCATCGCCCAGTCCGAGGGCATGGAGGCGGCTTCGATCAAGGCATTCTTGCCGGCGCCTGCGGCGATGCCGGACCCGGCGAGCGCATCCTTCAGCTCCTGATAGCGCTCTTCATTGGCGGTCACGGCAAAAGCGGCGCCGCAGGCCTTGGCCTGCTCGGCCAACAGGCCGATATTGTCATGCCCCGTGATCGCGGCGATATCGAAGGCGTCGCGTCCGCCGAGCTGGGCGATGACGTCGAGCGTGTTCTGGCCGATGGAGCCGGTCGAACCCAATATCGTCAGGCGCCGGTGCGCCTTACTGGCGGTGTTCATTCAGGTATCCGCATTTGCTGCTGCTCCCCATGGCTCTACAGGGGATTGCCGGGAGCGGCAAGTCCGGAGCCATGCAACCGTTCCTCTGGCAGCGCAGGCGGAAAGCGAATGTGCAATTAGTCATATTTTTTTCAATCTTCATTGAACCAAATGCAAACTACTGCGTTTTCCGACCACTCGATTGCGGAGGGTGAAGGATGGTTTTCAAGGCGGCAACGTTTCACGGCATGGAACTCGATCTGGAAAGCGAGCAGGCCAGGCGCTCGGCGCTGGAATCCGCCGTTGCCAATGCACTTGCCGTTGCCGGCGGAATCGATGCTTCCGATGTCACGGTGATTGCGGCGGGCCAGGAAATCCGCCTGTACGGGTCGGTCGCGACGCAGCAGGAAGTGAAGCGGGCAACCGCGGTCGCCGAGTCCGTCCGCGGCGTCCGGCTGGTGAGAAACAGGATTGCGGTGGGGTGAGCACAAGCTTCAGCTTTCGTTCATCCCGCGCCCGGCGGGGACCAGCCTGTATTCCATCTTCGGGGAGACGCATGAAAAAGCTCGTAGTGGCCGCAGCCTTCGCCAGCATCCTATCAGCCGCTGCAAGCGCATCCGCACAAGATCATCCCGCAACTTTCCGCGAAATAGCTTCCGACTCGGCGGCGAGCGCCGCCTTCAAGGCGATGGCGTAGGGGCATCGGCTGCCGGATTGGATCCATGGAAAGACCGTCGAATCCCCCGGCCATGAGGTGATGTTCGGTGGAGACAAGGTCTATGTCATGAGCGCCTGCAAGCAGCATGGTTGCGGCTCGGAGCAGATCGCCGTGATGTACGATCCCAACAAAAAAATCATGTGCGGTGTGCTGCTGGTCGCCAACCCCGAGACCAGGGCGGAAAAGCTGACCTGGATGAACCTCGGCGGCGGCAATGAAACGATCGATGGCAGGACGATTTTATATGCGGCGCTGACGGGCAGTCTAGAGAACCATCCGGATGCGTTTGATTATAGGTGAGTCAATAGAAGAAAGAAAAATATTTTCAGTATGCTCAGAGAATTTGATCGGTCTGCGCCGATGCGGCTGGGCATACTTCTCGGTTGGTCGCAGCGCAAAATAAAGCTGCCATGCTTGCCCAGCATATTTGCTTTTTGAATGAAACCCAACTTGAAGAATGGAAAGAAATATATTTTAAAAAGATACTAACAGTAATAGGCGACAATATGTCGATTGAAGATTTTTTTTCTACCTTTAGCAAAGAGTGGCCAATAGTGAGGGCGGCGCCGCGCTCTGTCATTTTGTTGGTTTGTGCCGCATCTACATTGGTTTTCATGGTCACTCGCTATCTTGATTCTTCCGAGCTCAGTTCGGCTAAAGCATTAGTTGAACTGAAAGACGCAATGATAGCGGACTATAAAGATAAATTGAGCGGAGCAACCCCGATCGAGGCAAAAAATCGCATCGATGCCTTAGAAGCAAAATTGAAACTGCTTGACGCCCGGAGGCTAACTCCAGCGCAAATATTGGCAATTACTAATAAATTGAAGAACCAAAAAGGGAATCTGGATATCGCGCAGGACATGGGTGCCCCGCAGCTTCGTGGACTGGTAGCTGACTTCTCCGTGGCGGCGAACAATGCGGGTTGGACCACGTCTCAAAGTGAATTAATGGGTCTTAAGGACTTTCCGCCGTCCGGTGTATCCCTAATAGTGAATGACGCTAGCGCCCTTAATCCAACCGAAGCAATGATGAAGGCAGCATTGGAGGCGGCTGCCGTTCCTTTTGACGTGGCAAACGGCTCTGGTCTCAAGCTTGTGCTGACTGTAAAATCAAAATGATGGCAGATATTTCAACTGCTGATACGTACCCGCTACTTCAATCGAGCGTCGATAATTTGTAGTCCCAGTCACTTGTATCAAAAAGCCGATAGTGTCCGTCTCAATACTCAGTTACGACGAAATTATGATATAGCGTCAAATGTCCGCCGTTTCGTGGAGCGTTAGCAAATTCAAACAAGTTGCTAACGAATGAAATTGCATTTTTAAGCAGCGGTGAGTTTGGAAACAATGGTGATCTCGACGCGATTCGAACGCGTGACCCTCAGATTAGGAATCTGATGCTCTATCCTGCTGAGCTACGAGACCACTTGGCATGATCCATACAAAAGCCAAGGCCCGAAGCCAAGCCTTTTTGCGTCGCGGAGACAATCTGTCTTGAGCGTACGCTCCGCGCGGCCTTGGAGGCTGCGCGGGACATTGGTGGAAGCCTCAGGCGTTGAGGCGCTGTTCGGCAAGCCGCACCCAGTAGGAAATGCCGTGGGCGATGGTTTCGTCGTTGAAGTCGTAGGCCGGGTTGTGCAGGCCGGCGCTGTCGCCGTTGCCGACGAAGATGAAGGCGCCGGGGCGGGCGTTGAGCATGTAGGAGAAATCCTCGCCGCCCATCATTGGGTCGATATCCGCAATGACGTTGCCCGCGCCGGCGATCTCCTGTGCTACCGCGATCGCGTGATCGGTCTCGTCGGTATGGTTGAAGGTGACCGGATAGTTGCGATGGAACTCGATCTCGGCTTTCGCGCCGTGGCTTGCCGCGATGCCGGAGACGATCTGCCTGAAGCGCTGTTCGGCAAGGTCGCGCATTTCGGCTTCGAGCGTGCGCACGGTGCCGGCGAAGCTTGCATCGTTGGGGATGACGTTGTGGGCGTTGCCGGCATTGAACTTGGTGACGGAGACGACCACCGATTTCAGCGGATCGGCGCTGCGCGAGGCGATGAGCTGCAGGTTCGAGATGATCTGCGCGCCGATGGCGATCGGGTCGATCGTCCTGTGCGGCATGGCGGCATGGCCGCCGAGCCCCTTGATGGAGACGGTGAATTCGTCCGTTGCCGCCATGATCGGCCCCTTGCGGATGGCGAAATGGCCGACGGGCAGGCCGGGCATGTTGTGCATGCCATAGACTTCGGCGATTTCGAAGCGCTCCATCATGCCGTCCCTGACCATGGCGTCGCCGCCGGCGCCGCCTTCTTCGGCCGGCTGGAAGATGACGGCGATATTGCCGTTGAAGTTGCGGTTTTCGGAAAGATATTTCGCCGCGCCCAGCAGCATGGCGGTGTGGCCGTCATGGCCGCAGGCATGCATCTTGCCGGGAGTGAGGGAGGCATAGGGCTTGCCGGTGATTTCGGTGAGCGGCAGGGCGTCCATGTCGGCGCGCAGGCCGATCGTGCGTCCTTCGCCCTTGCCGCGGATCAGGCCGACGACGCCGGTGCGGCCGATGCCGGTCGCCACCTCGTCGACGCCGAAGGAGCGCAGTTTCTCGGCCACGAAAGCGGCTGTGTTCTCGACCGCGTAGAGGAGCTCCGGATGTGCATGAATGTGGCGGCGCCACTCGGTCACTTCGCCCTGGAGTTCTGCGGCTCTGTTCAAGATCGGCATATGCTGATTTTCCTGCTGCTCAATATCGATTCTGGTTCAACCTGCGGGTCCGTCGCACAGCCTTCGCCGGCCTATCGCGGCCTTTGCGGCGTGCCGGCGGGAAATAAAGTCGTCAATCGCCTTTGCCTTCTCCTAGCCATATAGGTTAAATAGACGAAGCTTTCGAGAAAATTCCGGACTTCTGAAGGATAGATCGTGCCGACGAAGCAGAATCGTTTGTATGCCGCCCTGCGGCTCGTCCCTATGGCCGCAGCAGCATCCATGCTTTTCCTGTCGACCGCTGAGACGGCCGGAGCCAATCCGCATATTCTCGTCGATGTCAGCACCGGCCGCGTTCTCGACCAGCAGGAGGCGTTTCGCCGCTGGTATCCCGCCTCGCTCACCAAGCTGATGACCACCTACGTCACCTTCCGTGCGCTCCAGTCCGGTCAGGTCCGGCTCGATACGCCCGTCGTCATGTCGAAGCTTTCCGCCTCCCAGCCCCCGGCGAAGATGTATTTCAAGCCCGGGCAGAAGCTGACGCTCGACAATGCCTTGAAGATGATGCTGATCAAATCGGCAAACGATCTTGCCATGGCCGTCGCCGAAACGGTCGGCGGTTCGCAGCAAAGTTTCGTAGCGCGGATGAATGCCGAAGCCGCACGCCTCGGCATGCGCGATTCGCATTTCATCAATCCGAACGGCTTGCCGGGCAAGGGGCAGTATACGACGGCGCGCGATCTCGCCGTTCTGAGCGTCGCGCTGCGCCGCGAGTTTCCGCAATATGCCGGCTATTTCTCGCTTGAGGGCTTCACCAACGGCGTGAAGCAGGTGCCGAACATCAACATGCTCATCGGCCGCTTCGACGGCGCCGACGGCATGAAGACCGGCTTCATCTGCGCGGCCGGCTTCAACCAGATCGCATCGGCAACCCGCAACGGCCGCACGCTGATCTCGGTCGTCCTCGGCACCGACAGCCTGGCGGCGCGCGCCGACGATTCCGCCAATTTCCTCGAAAAAGGCTTCCAGAACCAGCTGTCCACCCGCGACACGCTGGCGACCCTCAGGCCCGATGCGCCGGTTGCGAGCGAGGTTGCGGATGTTACCTCCGAGATCTGCAGCGCCAAGGGCGCGCATGCACGCAGCGAAACCCGCGATCCGTTCGGCCGGACCAAGGTGCAGTCGCGCTATATCCATGAAATGGATCACGAGCCCAATTTCGTCTATGCCGGCCTGATCGGCGGCCAGGACGTTGCGACTGCCGCCAAGGGTGACAACGACGAGCCCACGGCCAGAGGCGACAAGGCGATCAGGGACAACAAGATCGCCGTTGCCGGCGGCGCATCCAATGTCCCGATCCCGATGCCGCGGCCCACGTTCTAAAAATCGGATTGGAATCATGAGCGTTTCGCAGGAAAGAGTACCGGTAGCCATCCTGACCGGTTTTCTCGGTGCGGGTAAATCGACCCTGCTCAACCGCATCCTCAAGGACGAGGACATGCGCGATGCGGCCGTCATCATCAACGAGTTCGGCGATGTCGGCATCGACCATCTGCTGGTGGAAAGCTCCGGCGATTCCATCATCGAACTTTCCGACGGCTGCCTGTGCTGCACGGTGCGCGGCGAGCTGGTGGATACGCTGGCGAACCTCATGGATGCCATGCAGACCGGCCGTATCCGGCCGCTGAAGCGCGTCGTCATCGAAACGACCGGTCTTGCCGATCCCGCTCCCGTCATGCAGTCGATCATGGGCAACCCGATCATTGCGACCAATTTCGACCTCGACGGCGTCATCACCGTCGTCGATGCCGTCAACGGCCTGCAGACGCTCGACAATCATGAAGAGGCGCGCAAGCAGGTGGCGGTTGCCGACCGGCTGATCGTATCCAAGACAAGGATTGCCGGCGCTGTGCCTGAAGGGCAGCTGGAGAGCAGGCTGAGATTGCTCAATCCGCGCGCGCAGATCATGAACGCCGATGGCGATGAGGCTGGCCGCGCCGCCATTCTAATCAACGGCCTCTATGATCCGGCGTCCAAGATCGCCGATGTCGGCCGCTGGCTGCATGACGAGCTGGAGGCGGACGATCATCACCATCGTCACGATGACCACGATCATGATCAGCATCAGGGCGACCACAGGCATCATCACCACCATCATGGGCATCACCACGGCCATCGGCATCACCATGCCCATGACGTCAACCGCCATGACGGATCGATCCGTTCCTTCTCGATCGTCGAGACCCAGCCGATCGATCCGATGGCGCTGGAGATGTTCCTCGATCTCCTGCGTTCGGCGCATGGCGAGAAGCTGCTGCGCATGAAGGCGATCGTTGCCGTGTCCGACCGGCCGGAGCGTCCCGTCGTGCTGCACGGCGTGCAGAACATCTTCCATCCACCGGTGCGCCTGCCGGCCTGGCCCGATCCCGAAGACCGCCGTACACGCATGGTCATCATCACTAAGGACCTGCCGGAGGATTTCGTGAAGGGCCTGTTCGACGCCTTCCTCAGCAAGCCGCGCGTCGATACGCCCGACAGGGCGGCGCTGCAGGACAATCCGCTCGCCGTGCCGGGGATGAGGTTTTAGTTTCAGCCTTTGATATCTGCCAACCTGCCTCGCTCTGGAAGCTCCTTCTCCCCTTGGGGAGAAGGGGTGTTTGGCAGCGTACCTGCCTCAGGTGCGATTGCCCTCATGGTGAGGTGGGAGCGCAGCGACCCTCGAACCGCGAGGATGGCCCGGCCAATCAATTATCCCTTGCGGATCACGAAGCGATGGCCGCTGTCCGTCTTCTCGTTCAAGAGAAGCGTGTGGCCCTTTTCGTTGCAGAGATGCGGAATGTCGATGACGGCGAGCGGATCCGTGGTTTCCACGGTCAAGGTTGCGCCGCTTGCCATGGCGCGCAGGCGCTTTTCCGTCTTGATCGCCGGATAAGGGCATTTCAGGCCGCGCAGATCATAGATCTCGGTATCCGGACTATTCACTCTTGGCCCAGAACTTCCAGAAGGGCGGCTTCTTGGCCTCGGTCTGTGCGGTCTCGACAGCGGGGGCCGGTGCATAGGCGAGCGCGTTCAGACCGGGGTTCATCGGGTTTGCCGTGGGGATCGGCACATTTGCCGGAACGTTGGCCGCAACAACCGGGCCGGCGGCGGGCTGCCCCGCCGTTGCTGCCGGGGCGCCGGTCGCAGGGGCGGCCGTCGCCACGCGGATGCTTGCGGTCAACGGGTTGGTGGTCGGGCTGACTGCCGTGCCGCCGCGCGCCACCTGCTGGGCAGACTGGTTGGACATCATCGATTCGAGGTCAGCCACCTTCATCATCTTGCCGGCGGCAAGGGCGGTGCCTGTCGGAGCATAGGCAAGATCGTGGCCCTTGCGCTGTTTGGCGACGACCGCCTTGCGCTCGGCTTCGGTCGGATCATACCAGGCCATGCCGTCGAACTTCTTCATGGCCGTCGCATAATCTGCCTGGTACTGCTTGTCATAGGTCGCAAGCGCCATCTGCAGGGCGGGTGGCGTCGTCATGACCGGGCACTTGCCGCCGGCGTTGAACGGTCCGCTGGCCTGCTGGTTGAAGACATATTTCTTCTCGCAGACCTCGACTTCGGGCGGCCGCTTGGTAACTTCGAAATTGTCGTAGCCGACCTTCAGCATCTTCCAGAATTCGATATTGGGGCTCAGCCGGTGCTTCCACATGTTTTCCGCCGTCATGCGGAAGGGGAAGGCTTCGAGCTGAACGGCCTTCTGTCCACCCTTGAAGGCGTCGCGAGCGAAGGCATAGATTTCCAGCACCTGCTGGTCGGTCATCGAATAGCAGCCGGACGACGAGCAGGCGCCGTGGATCATCAGATTGTTGCCGGTGCGGCCGTTGGCGGCATCGTAGCGGTTCGGAAAGCCGGTGTTGATGGCGAGATAGTATTTCGAATTCGGGTTCAGGTTGGCCGGCGTCAGCATGTAGAAGCCTTCCGGCGCCTGCCGGTCGCCTTCCTTCACTTTCGGGCCGAGACGCCCGGACCAGGCGCAGATCTTGTAGTCCGCGATGACTTCGAAGCGGTTGTTCTGGTTCGCCTTCAGGATCTCCATCACGCCTTCTTCCTTGAAGATGCGGATCATGATCGGCGAGTTGCGGTCCATGCCCTTCTTGGCCATGTCGGCGAGGATATGGCTCGGAAGCGGCTGCTCGACCTTGTTCTTGACCGTCGACAGGTCGACCGACGCCGTATCCAGCGCGTCGTTGCAGCCGGCGAGTGTCAGCGCCATCAGGGAAACATAGGCAAGGTGACGGATGCGCATTCTGACTTGGCCCATAAATGCGAAGAGCGGCAACTCGATCTGTTTCGCCACTCCCCTCGAAGCATGAAACGGAATCATAGACGGCTTATACTTGAAAATTCCTTACCAGCCTATGACCTGCCCGCAGCGCGTCGGCAAGCTTTTCTTTGCCATAACAGCTTCGATAACGAAAATGTGGCCAAGGTTTGGCCTCATTCCCGTTTTTGGCCGGCTTTTAGCGATCACTTTTTCCGAATGCGGCTTCGAGCATGATGCCGAAAAGTGTCGGGGAATTTCGGACGACATCATGCTCTACTTCTTTGATGGTAGAGCGGATCGAGATTTTAGGTCGATGCGACCTAAAATCATCCGGCTCTACAGATTGCGGCCGATGTTGAGGAATTTCTGGCGGCGGTCGCTGCGCAATTGTTCGCCCGAACGGCTGGAAAGTTCAGCCAGCGCGTTCGCAATCGTTTCGCCGGCCGTGCTTATCACTGCGTTCGGATCGCGGTGTGCCCCGCCGAGAGGCTCGGGGATGATGCCGTCGATCACGCCGAGGCCTTTCAGATCGTCGGCCGTTATCTTCATGTTGGTTGCGGCTTCCTTGGCCCGCGTTGAATCGCGCCAAAGGATCGAGGCCGCACCTTCGGGCGAAATCACGCTGTAGATCGAATGTTCGAGCATATAGACGCGGTTGCCGACGGCAATCGCGATGGCGCCGCCGGAGCCGCCTTCGCCGATGACGATGGAGACGATCGGCACTTTCACGCCGAGACACATTTCGGTGGAACGGGCGATTGCCTCTGCCTGGCCGCGCTCTTCCGCGCCGACGCCGGGATAGGCGCCGGCCGTGTCGACCAGCGTGATGACCGGAAGCTGGAAGCGGTCGGCCATTTCGAGGATGCGGATCGCCTTGCGATAGCCTTCCGGCCGGGCGCTGCCGAAATTGTGCTTCAGGCGGCTCTTGGTGTCGTTGCCTTTTTCCTGGCCGATGAGGGCGACCGGCTGGCCGCGGAAGCGGGCAAAGCCTGCCTGGATGGCGGCGTCTTCGGAGAACTGGCGGTCGCCGGCGAGCGGCGTGAATTCGGTGAAGAGCGCATTGGCATAATCGACGAAATGCGGGCGCTGCGGGTGGCGCGCGACCTGCGTCTTCTGCCAGGCATTGAGCTTGGAATAGATGTCGACCATCGCCTCGCGGACGCGGATTTCAAGCCGGCCGACTTCGTCCGATGTGTCGATGCTTTCGTCTTCGCTCGCCAGCTTCTTGAGCTCGTGAATCTTGCCTTCGAGATCCGAGATGGGTTTTTCGAAGTCCAGATAATTGTGCATGAGGTGCGTTTCCGATCCTTTTGCCCGTGACGAGAGACGGCAGCTTTAGCCAGTATGCCGGTCCTAATCCTGTTTTTTTGCCTGTTTGGCAAGGGGGTGATGCGTCTGGACCAGCTGATGAAGGCGTTCTTCCAGCACATGTGTATAAATTTGCGTGGTCGAAATGTCGGAATGCCCGAGAAGTTCCTGCACCACGCGAAGGTCCGCGCCATTGGCGAGAAGATGGCTTGCGAAGGCATGGCGCATCACATGCGGCGAGATCATCGAAGGCGTCAGGCCGGCCCGGATGGCAAGGTCCTTGAGATCGCGCGCGAAGACTTGACGCGGCAGGTAGCCTTGCTTGGAAGCGGCGGGAAAAAGCCATGGGCTTTCCGGTGCGGACTGTTTGGTGTTGGCTGCAATCGCGGCCTGCAGCCGCCCATAGGCTTTCAGGGCCGAAATGGCCGTTTGGGATAGCGGCACCAGCCGCTCCTTGTTGCCCTTGCCGCGGATCATCAGAAAGCGGCCTTCCTGATCCAGCACCTTCGCCGGCAGAGAAACGAGCTCGCTCACGCGCATGCCGGTGGCATAGAGCATTTCCAGAAGCACCAGCATACGCAGGCGCTGCAGCCGGTCAGGTCCTTCGATCGCCGCTTCCTGCTCCGCCCGGGTCAGAAGCTTCGTCACCTCCTCGACGCCCATCGTCTTCGGAAGCGCGCGGCCTTTCTTGGGGGCATCGAGAATTCCGGTGGGGTCGTCCGTGCGCAAACCTTCGGCATAGAGGAATTTGTAGAACTGCCGCATGGCGGAGAGGCGGCGGGCCTGGGAGGACGGCTTGAAGCCCTGGCTCGACAGGCTGGCGAGATAGGCGCCAAGATCGCCGGGGCCGGCCTCCGTCAGGCGGACACCCTGCCCGGACAGGAAGGAATGGAGATCGTCGAGATCGCGCTCGTAGGATTGCAGCGTGTTGATGGCCGCACCCCGCTCGGCGCTCATCATCTCCAGAAAGGCTTCCAGATGCGCGCGCCCCAGATCCCTCTTGCCGGCTCGTACGTTCTCGGCTTGCACGCTCATGGTTTCAACGAGCCCGTTGTCGGCGGGTTGAGGCGCTCGGGCGGAATGCGGATCGTCACGTCGCGCGGCTGGGGATCGACGAAGAGCACGAGCGCCCACATCGCTCCATATATCGATCCCGCGATGACCGCGCAGATGACAAGGAAGCGAAACAGGGTTGGCATTCGAAAACTCTCCTTCTCCCGCTCATTGGCGCCGCGATGCGCGATAATTATGTCCTTCAAGGGTTAGCTGAAGGATATTGCAGACATGTTTACGACAGCGGCGTCTTGACGCTATCGGTGCATTTGACGATACCGTTTCCAAAGAAATTGTGAATGGGCCGATGAGTGAACAAGTTCTGACCCTTGACGAAAGCCTCAAAGACAGGGCGCGCGCTGCGCTGGGTCAGCGCAACCTCGTCTTCGTGGGATTGATGGGAGCAGGAAAATCCTCGATCGGCCGTCCCGTAGCGCAGCAGCTCGGCCTTCCCTTCGTCGATACGGATATCGAGATCGAGCGCGTGTCGCGCATGACGATCGCCGAACTGTTTGCCGCTTACGGCGAGCAGGAGTTCCGGGCGCTGGAAACTCGCGTGATCAAGCGGCTCCTCAAGGGCGGCCCGCGCGTGATTTCGACGGGCGGCGGCGCCTTCATCAACGAAAGCACGCGGCTGCATGTCAAGCGCGGCAGCCTTTCCGTCTGGCTGAAGGCCGACCTCGACGTGCTGTGGGATCGGGTGAACAAGCGCGACACGCGCCCTCTGCTCAAGACCGAGAATCCGAAACAGACTCTCGAGAACCTGATGAACGCGCGCTATCCGATCTATGCGGAAGCCGATATCACGGTTCTCTCCCGCGACGTAAGCAAGGATGTCATGGTCAATGAAGTCCTTGCCGCCATCGCCGAGAGAAAGAAAGCAGAAAGCAAAATACCATGAATGCGATCACACCGGCTTCCGCAGAGCGTCTCGTGCGCGTGCCTCTTGGCGAGCGCGCCTATGACATCCTAATCGGCCCCGGTCTGATCGCGCGTGCGGGCCAAGAGATCGCGGCGCGGCTGAAGGGGCGCAAGGCCGCTGTTATCACCGATGAAAACGTCGCGCCGCTTTATCTCGACGCATTGGTCGCCAGCCTCGAGGCTTCCGGCATCCAGGCAGCCAGCCTCGTGCTGCCGGCCGGCGAGAAAACCAAGAGCTTCGAGCATCTCATGACGGTTTGCGATGCGATACTGACCGCGCGCGTGGAGCGCAATGATGCAGTGATCGCGCTCGGCGGCGGCGTCATCGGCGATCTCTCCGGCTTTGCCGCCGGCATCGTGCGCCGCGGCGTTCGCTTCGTTCAGGTTCCGACATCGCTGCTGTCGCAGGTGGATTCGTCCGTCGGCGGCAAGACCGGCATCAACACCCATCACGGCAAGAACCTCGTCGGCGTCTTCCACCAGCCCGATCTCGTGCTTGCCGATACCGATGTGCTGAATACGCTGAGCGAGCGCGAATTCCGCGCCGGCTATGCCGAAGTCGCCAAATACGGTCTGATCGACAAGCCGGATTTCTTTGCCTGGCTTGAGGCCAACTGGAGACAAGTCTTTTCGGGTGGTGCGGCCCGCATCGAGGCAATTGCCGCGAGCTGTCAGGCAAAGTCCGATGTCGTCGTTGCCGACGAGCGTGAAAACGGACCGCGCGCCCTGCTCAATCTTGGCCATACTTTCGGCCATGCGCTGGAAGCCGCAACCGCCTATGACAGCCGCCGGCTGGTGCATGGCGAGGGCGTCGCGATCGGCATGGTGCTGGCGCACGAGTTTTCCGCACGCCTCAATCTCGCGAGCCCTGACGATGCGAAGCGCGTCGAGGCCCATCTGAAGACCGTCGGCCTTCCGACCCGGATGGGTGACATCCCCGGCGAACTGCCGCCTGCCGAAACGCTGATGGATGCGATCGCACAGGACAAGAAAGTCAAGAGCGGCAAGCTCACCTTCATTCTTACCCATGGCATCGGCCAGTCCTTCGTTGCGGATGATGTGCCGTCGTCCGAAGTCTTGAGCTTCTTGAAAGAAAAGCATCCCTGATGACCGTCGAGGGCACGCTGGCTGTATTGTTGGAATATTGGCCCGAGATCGTCTCGATCGTCGTGCTCGTGCTGCTGTCGGCCTTCTTCTCCGGATCGGAAACGGCATTGACCGCCGTCTCCCGGACTCGGATCCACACGCTGGAGGCTAATGGCGATGAGAGCGCTGGCATCGTGCGCCGTCTCATCGAGCGCCGCGACCGTCTGATCGGCACCTTGCTCATCGGCAACAATCTCGCGAACATTCTGGCCTCTTCGCTGGCGACCAGCGTCTTCCTTGGCCTGTTCGGCAATTCCGGCGTCGCATTGGCGACGGCCGCGATGACCGTTATCCTCGTCATCTTCGCCGAGGTGCTGCCGAAGAGCTGGGCAATTTCGACGCCAGATCGCTTCGCGCTCAATGTGGCCGGCACCGTGCGGCTGTTTGTCGCCGTCGTCGGTCCGGTATCGAGCTTCGTCAACGCCATCGTCCGCTGGATTCTCGGCCTGTTTGGCATCAACCTCTCCAGGGAGGTCTCGATGCTATCGGCGCATGAGGAGTTGCGCGGCGCCGTGGACCTGCTTCACCGCGAAGGATCCGTGGTCAAGGCCGACCGCGACCGTCTGGGCGGCGTGCTCGACCTCGGCGAACTGGAATTGTCCGACATCATGGTGCACCGCACGGCGATGCGCGCCATCAATGCCGACGATCCGCCCGAGGTGGTGGTGCGGGCGATCCTCGACAGCCCGTATACGCGCATGCCGCTCTGGCGCGGCACGATCGACAACATCATCGGCGTCGTCCATGCCAAGGACCTGCTGCGGGCGCTGGCGGAACGCAATGTCGAGCCGGAAAATCTCGACATCGTCAAGATCGCGCAGAAACCCTGGTTCGTGCCCGACAGCACCAATCTCGAAGACCAGCTCAACGCCTTCCTGCGCCGCAAGCAGCATTTTGCCGTCGTCGTCGACGAGTATGGCGAGGTGCAGGGCATCGTCACCCTGGAAGACATTCTGGAGGAGATCGTCGGCGATATCGCCGACGAGCACGACATCGATATCCAGGGCGTGCGGCAAGAGGCCGACGGCTCGATCGTCGTCGACGGCGTCGTGCCGATTCGCGACCTGAACCGTGCGCTCGATTGGGACTTGCCCGACGAAGAGGCAACGACGATCGCCGGCCTCGTCATTCACGAATCGATGACCATTCCGGAAGAGCGGCAGGCCTTCACCTTCTACGGCAAGCGCTTCATCGTCATGAAGCGGGAAAAGAACCGCATCACAAAGCTGCGCATTCGCCCCGCCGAGACGGAAGAGGTAAAGCCGTCCTAAGACGCGATTGGTGCGGTTACCAGCGTACCATTTCGCCGGGGGCGGCGGGTTCCACGGCCAGCGCGTGCAGGCCGGCGTCCAGTTCCGGCTTCAAAAGCTCATTGATTGCCCTATGGCGCGCAAGGCGCGGCATGCCCGAAAACTTGGCGGAAACGATGCGAATTCTTATATGGGTTTCGCCGGTTCCGGTCATGTCGGGCTGGTGGCCGGCATGAAGATGGCTTTCATTGATGACGGCAAGGCGCTCGGGCGCAAATGCATCAACAAGTTTCCGTTCAATGCGGGATTGCAGTGTCGTTTCCATATTCCCGCTTCGACCTCGCTCACGAAAAAGGCTCCCACAAAGCCTGTAACATTCCTGTTTGTCAATTCTTGTTGTGGGGTATCCAAGGCCCCATAATTAGGACGCCATGAGACTTGATTCAAAATATTTCGATCGTATCCGCACCCGCCGCAAGCGCGCGCAGGAGCCTGAGCAAGGCCCGCCGACATGCCAGTGGGACGGCTGCGACAAGCACGGTACGCATCGCGCCCCCGTCGGGCGCAATGCGGAAGGGCAGTTCTTTTTGTTCTGCTTCGAGCATGTCAAGGAATACAACAAGGGCTACAATTATTTCTCCGGCCTCTCGGACGGGGAGATTGCGCGCTATCAGAAGGAAGCCATAACCGGCCACCGTCCGACCTGGACGGTCGGGGTCAACAAGGCGGCGAAGAACAGCCCCCTGCAGTCGGATATCCGCTCAGGCGCCTACAGCAGGGTTCGCGACCCATTCGGGTTCGTCAAGGATGGCGATGGCCGCGGCGGCCCGCGCTACCCGCAGCAGCGCAAGCTTAAGACGCTGGAGGCGAAAGCGTTCGACACGATGGGGCTCGGCGCCAACGCTTCGGCGCCGGATATCAAGCGCAGATACAAGGAATTGGTGAAAATGCATCATCCCGATGCCAACGGCGGCGATCGCGGCTCCGAGGAACGCTTCCGAGAGGTCATACAGGCCTATCAATTATTGAAACAGAACGGTTTTTGTTAATTCCTGTCCTTGCTCTCCGCCTTCAATCAGGTATGGTCCAAATCGGCTGAAGCTGCGGGCAACCGCGGCAGGGTGCGCATTTGGCTGGCTGCACCTCGGCCAACTTTCCGGACGCGGCGTTTCTTGTCCGGGACTCTGTTCAAGGATGCTCGCAAGCGATCGTTTCATCGCGCCGAGATTTTGCTTTAGTCCCGGAGAAGTATCGCCGCTGTTCCGACCGAACGGATGCGGGCAACAAGCTGCGGCGTTTCGGATAAATCGGCTGAGTTTGATATGGCAGGGTGAGAGCCACCCGCCCTGGAGACATGATGAGCAAGATTGACCTTGATATTTCCGAGATCCCCGACACCACCGTTTCGGTTCGTGAGGTCTTCGGCATCGATTCCGACATTCGCGTTCCGGCCTACAGCCAGGGCAGCGCCTACGTGCCCGATTTGGATACGGACTACCTCTTCGATCGCGAGACCACGCTCGCCATTCTCGCCGGCTTCGCTCACAACCGCCGCGTGATGATCTCCGGCTATCACGGCACCGGCAAGTCCTCGCATATCGAGCAGGTTGCCGCGCGCCTCAACTGGCCCTGCGTGCGTATCAACCTCGACAGCCATGTCAGCCGTATCGATCTCGTCGGCAAGGATGCGATCGTCGTCAAGGACGGGCTGCAGGTCACCGAATTCAAGGACGGTATCCTGCCCTGGGCCTACCAGCACAATGTCGCGCTCGTCTTCGACGAATACGATGCCGGCCGTCCGGACGTGATGTTCGTCATCCAGCGCGTGCTGGAATCCTCGGGGCGCCTGACCCTGCTTGACCAGAGCCGCGTCATCCGTCCTCACCCGGCTTTCCGCCTGTTCGCGACCGCCAACACCATCGGCCTCGGCGACACCACCGGCCTCTATCACGGCACGCAGCAGATCAACCAGGCGCAGATGGACCGCTGGTCGATCGTGACGACGCTGAACTATCTGCCGCACAACAATGAAGTCGATATCGTGCTGGCGAAAGTGAAGTCCTTCCGCAACGACAAGGGCCGCGATACGGTTTCCAAGATGGTCCGCGTCGCCGATCTGACGCGTGCGGCCTTCATGAACGGCGATCTGTCGACCGTCATGAGCCCGCGTACCGTCATCACCTGGGCCGAGAACGCCGAAATCTTCGGCGATGTCGCCTTTGCCTTCCGCGTCACCTTCCTCAACAAGTGTGACGAGCTGGAGCGCCCGCTGGTCGCCGAGCACTATCAGCGCGCCTTCGGCGTCGAGCTGAAGGAAAGTGCCGCCAACATCGTGCTCGAAGCCTAGAACATTTCCGCTTTTCTTCGAATCGCGAAAACGTTCTATCTTTTTGTTTTGGCGCAATTCCGGATAGAAAACTGCTATGCATTTTTCCTGGAATTGCTTTAGGGAAAAGCCGATACATCATGTCAGGTCGCGGAGATAATTCCAAAGCGAAGCCGGGCGCCCCGGTGGACATGGAGCCGTTGCGCCGGGCGATTACGGGCTGCGTGCGCTCGATCGCCGGCGATGCCGAGGTCGAAGTGGCATTCGCCAACGAACGCCCGGGTATGACCGGCGAGCGCATCCGCTTGCCGGAGCTTTCGAAGCGGCCGACAATGCATGAGCTCGCGGTGACCCGCGGGCTTGGGGATTCGATGGCCCTGCGGCTGGCCTGCCACGACGCGCGCGTGCATGCCGTCATGGCGCCCCAGGGCGCTGACGCGCGCAGCGTCTTCGATGCCGTAGAGCAGGCGCGCGTCGAATCGATCGGTTCGCTGCGCATGAGCGGCGTCGCCGCCAACCTCAATTCGATGAATACGGAAAAATACGCCAAGGCGAATTTCTCCGGCATCGAACGGCGCGAGGATGCGCCGATCGGCGAAGCCATGGCAATGATCGTGCGCGAGAAGCTGACCGGTCAGAAGCCGCCGGAAAGCGCCGGCAAGGTGCTGGACCTCTGGCGTCCTTTCATCGAGGAAAAGACCGGCGGTCAGCTGGACAATCTGCTCTCGTCCATCAACGACCAGCAGAGCTTCGCCCGCGTCGTGCGCAACATTCTGACCGCCATGGAAATGGCCGAGGAATATGGCGACGAGCAATCCGAGCCCGACAGCGAGGAGCAGCCGAGCGAAGAGGACAAGCCGAACGGCGAGGATCAGGATAACGACGACGTCAAGGAAGACGAGGGCTCCGATGCCGCGCCGGCCGAGGACAGCGAAGCTTCCGATGAGCAGATGGAAGACGGCGCGACCGAAGACGGCGGTGAAATCTCCGACGACGACATGAGCGAAGAAGGCGAGGAAGATTCGGAAACGCCGGGCGAAACCCGCCGTCCGAATACTCCCTTCGCCGATTTCAATGAGAAGGTCGACTACCACGTCTATACGGAGGAGTTCGACGAGACCACGACCGCACAGGAACTGTGCGACGTGGCCGAGCTCGAGCGCCTGCGCGCCTTCCTCGATAAGCAGCTCGCCCATCTGCAGGGCGCCGTCGGCCGGCTGGCAAACCGCCTGCAGCGTCGCCTGATGGCGCAGCAGAACCGCTCCTGGGACTTCGATCTGGAAGAGGGATATCTCGATCCGGCTCGACTGCCGCGCCTGATCATCGACCCGACGCAGGCGCTGTCCTTCAAGATGGAGCGGGATACGCAGTTCCGCGATACGGTCGTGACGCTGCTGATCGACAATTCCGGCTCGATGCGCGGACGGCCGATCACGGTTGCAGCTTCCTGCGCCGACATTCTGGCGCGCACACTGGAGCGCTGCGGCGTGAAGGTCGAGATTCTCGGCTTCACTACCAAGGCCTGGAAAGGCGGTCAGGCACGCGAGAAATGGCTTGCCGGCGGCAAGCCGCAGACGCCGGGCCGGTTGAACGATCTGCGCCACATCATCTACAAGTCCGCGGACGAGCCCTATCGACGGGCGCGCAGCAATCTTGGGCTGATGATGCGCGAAGGCTTGCTCAAGGAGAACATCGACGGCGAGGCGCTGATCTGGGCGCATAACCGCCTGCTCGGTCGCCGTGAGCAGCGTCGTATCCTGATGATGATCTCGGACGGTGCGCCGGTCGATGACTCCACGCTGTCGGTCAATCCGGGCAATTATCTGGAGCGGCATCTGCGTGCCGTGATCGACCAGATCGAGACGCGTTCGCCGGTGGAACTGCTGGCGATCGGTATCGGCCATGACGTGACGCGGTACTATCGCCGCGCCGTCACCATCGTCGATGCCGACGAGCTTGCCGGCGCCATGACGGAGCAGCTCGCCTCGCTGTTCGAAGACCAGACGAGCATGCCGCGCTCGCGCATGCGCCGCGCGAGCTGAGCCCGCTGCTGCACCTTTCGGCATCGGCCCTGCGGCCGGCGCCTTTTCCGCCCGGAGGCACTGCTTTCTCAGGCCGGCGAGCGCACAGGGCGTGCGCCGCTTTCATGGTGGTCGCTTTGACAGGGCTGCTCGCCGGATGCAGCTCGGGCGACGATAATCAGGAAGACGGTGGTCCGGCAAATATCCGCGCCACCGCAATTTCCACTTTCAGGCCAGGCTCGAGTGAAACGAGATTCGGCTCGCTGGAATTCGTCGGCGGCCTCGAACTCAGCTCCGACAATGCGCTTCTCGGCGCCATCTCCGCCATTCGCTTTCGCCCTGATCAACTTCATTTCATTTCCGTGCTGGATACCGGCCATTGGCTGACCGGGGCCATCGAACGTGACCGAAATGGCCGGCTGAAGGGCATCGGCGACGCACGGATCGTGCCGATGATCGACCGCCATGGCGGCATCGATGCCGGCGAGGGCGGCATGGATTCGGAGGGACTGGCGCTGCGCGGCGATCATGTTCTCGTCAGTTATGAACAGTATCACCGCGTCGATGTCTATCCGGACCCCGGCTTCGAGATTTCGCTGCCGGATGGCACGATGCCGATCCCGAGAGTCGAGTTGCGCGCCAACCGCAGCCTCGAGGCGTTGATGATTGCGCCGCAATCGAGCTTGCTTGCCGGGGGCGCCGTCATCGTCACCGAAGATAGCCTGGACGATCAGGGGAATATGTCTGCTGCCGTGCTGGATGGACCGCTACAGGGGCGCTTCACCGTCCGGCGCCATTGCGGCTTCGGTGTCAGCGACGGCGTCTTTCTGCCTGACGGGGATCTCTTGCTGCTGGAACGCCGTTTCGGACTGATGCACGGCCTTGGCGTGCGCATCCGCCGGATAGCCGGAGCGGACATCAAGCCTGGCGCGGTCGTGGACGGCAGGGTGATCTTCGAGGCTGGCCCCGGAGACCAGATCGACAATATGGAAGGCTTGGATGTCTTCCGCGCCGCCGATGGCGCGCTTCACCTCATCCTGGTCTCGGATGACAATCATTCGATCCTGCAGCGCAGCCTGATGCTCGAATTTCGCCTGAACGACGAGAGTGTCGTTAGCCAGAAATAGAAGCGATGCGGGCCGATCGATTACTCAGGCAGTCGGAGCCTGCGGCATCGGCTTCAGCATGTTCATCAGTGCGCCGTAAGGCAGCAGCATGACGAGGCCGACCGTCATCTTGACGGAGAAATCGCCGATCGCCCAGGAGATCCACCGCGGCGCCGCAGTGGAGAAGGCGCCGAGGATCGGCGCCCATTCGATCGCGAAGGGATCGTTCGGTCCGAAGAAGACGAAGAAGGGCGCGAAGGCGAAGGAGAAGAAGATCAGCGTATCCAGCATCGAGCCGATGAGCGAGCCGAACAGCGGCGCGCGCCACCATGCCAGACGGCGAAGGCGGTTGAAGACCGAGATATCAAGCAGCTGGCCGGCGAGATAAGCCGAACCGGAAGCGATCGCGATGCGCGGCTGTGCCGTATAGAACGACAGCGCGACGCCGACGACGAAGCCGGCAAACACGACCTTGCGTGCAGCCTTGGGGCCAAATTGGCGGTTGGTCAGATCTGTGATGAGGAAGGCGACCGGATAGGTAAAGGCGCCCCAGGTGAGGATATCCGCGAGATTGATGCCGGCGAGCGTAGCCTGCAGCGGATACTGCACAAGAACGTTGGAGGCGACGACGACCAGCGTCATCAGCAGAACATAGATAAGGGTTTGGCGTGCCGTCAGCATTTTTTTATCCTGGGAGATGCCACCAGTTGGAACAGACCGGACATGGAAAAAGGCTTGTCCGGAGATTATCCGTGCAAGCCTCTTAGCCGGTATGAAATCGCGAAACGTTAGTGCTGCTTAGGCAGCAACGGCAGCTTCAGCGGACTTCTTGACGATCTGGCGACGCAGCAGGCGAGCGCGCATGCTGAGTTCGTTTTCGCTTGCCTTCAGGAGGAAAGCGTCCAGACCACCGCGATGCTCGACCGAACGGAGCGCTGCAGCGGAAACGCGCAGACGGTAGCGCTGGCCGAGAACGTCGGAGATCAGCGTGACCTGGCAGAGGTTCGGCAGGAACCGACGCTTGGTCTTGTTGTTGGCGTGGCTGACATTGTTGCCCACGAGGACGGCCTTGCCGGTCAATTCGCACATGCGGGACATGGTACACCTACTTTTGTTTTTCTAGGCCATCGAATAGTCATCCCGGGCAAAACCCGACACGCAATCCAACAGGCCGTAATTGGAAAGTTGCGGTTTTATAGTCAGAGAGGCCGGCCGCGTCAAGCCAAACCTTGTGTTTTCCCGCAATTCCGTCAAAAAGCTGCTGTTGTCTGACGCTCGCAGCAGGCGATATATCTTGCCTGATCCTCGTTGAAGGCCTTGGTCATGGTTCAAATTCGGAAGTGGCTTCTCATTTCAGCTATCGTTGCGTCGATGCCGTCGCTGGCATTGGCCGACGCGCTGCGCCATGAAACGCGCTATCGCGTCTCGCTGGCCGGCCTGCCGATCGCAAGAGCCGATTTCAAGACGGAGGTCACCGGTAAGCAATTCACGATCCGCGGCGATATCACCTCGGCCGGTCTTGCGGATCTCGTCACGTCCATCGATGCGAAGACCGATGTGACCGGCGTCGTCAACGACACCAAGCTGCAGGCGACGCACTACACGCTCTTCTACAAGAGCGGCAGAAAGGAGCGGACCTACGATGTCGCCTATACCAACGGCAATGTGACATCGAACACGATCACGCCCGAACCAAAGCGGTCGGATACCTGGGTCCCCGTTACGGAAAGCGACTTGAAGTCCGTGCTCGATCCGATATCGGGCATGATCTTTCCGATCACGCCCAGCCTCAATCTCTGCAGCCAGACGTTGGCTGTTTTCGATGGTGAAATGCGGATGGATCTGAAGCTGTCGCCGAAGGGATCGCATCCCTTCTCGACGGATGGCTTCAAGGGCAAGACCATCGCCTGCGGTGTGCGCTTCACCCCGAAGAGCGGCTACAAGAGCACGCGCAAGGACTATCTCTATCTCGCCAAGAGCGACAATATGGAGATCTGGTTCGCCAAGGCCGACACCATGAATGTCTATGCTCCGGTCTATGTCCGCATACCCACACAATATGGGACGGTGACGATTACGGCGGTGAAATACGGCAGCTAGACCGGGCGGCCGTTTCACAGAAACGCTTGACGATTTTCCCGGTTATTTCTACTCAATTTTCGGTAGAAGATTTTTTTGCATTTTTCATGGGGTTGCTTTAGCGGGCCGCAGACGTCCGCAGCAATAGGCTGGGGCAGGGATGAAATTTCGCGCGACGCTGACAGGCTTTTCAGCCATTCTGATGTGGTCGTTTCTGGCGCTTCTGACCGTTGCCTCCGGCAAGATGCCGCCCTTTCAGCTGCTTGCCGTCTGCTTTGCGATCGGCAGCATTCCGGGCATCGCCGTCCTTCTCTCGAAGCCGGAGCGGCTGCAACTGCTGCGCCAGCCTGCCAAGGTCTGGATCACGGGCATTGCGGGTTTGTTCGGCTATCATTTCCTCTATTTTACAGCACTGCGTCATGCGCCGGCGGTCGAGGCTGGTTTGATCGCCTATCTCTGGCCGCTGCTGATCGTCGTCGGTTCGGCGCTGCTGCCCGGCGAGCGGTTGCGCTGGTATCATATTCTCGGCGCTTTGATGGGCCTTTCGGGCACGGTTCTCATCGTCGGCCGTAACGGCTTCCATTTCGAAGGTGCTTACGCCGTCGGCTATGGCGCGGCCTTTCTCTGCGCCTTCACCTGGTCCGGCTATTCGCTGATCACGCGCCGTTTCGAGGCCGTGTCTACCGACGTGGTAACCCTGTTCTGCCTCGCGACAGCTGTCCTCTCCTTCTTTTGCCATCTTGCCCTGGAGGAGACAATCTGGCCGGAAAGCGCGGCCCAGTGGATGGCCGTGCTCGGATTGGGCCTCTTTCCGGTCGGGGCGGCCTTCTATGCCTGGGATTACGGTGTCAAGAACGGCGATATCCAGATCCTCGGCGCGGCAAGCTATGCCGCGCCGCTGCTGTCGACGCTGATCCTGACGCTGTTCGGTTTTGCCGAACCGAGCTGGGGCATTGCGCTTGCCTGCCTTCTTGTGACCGGTGGCGCGGTGCTTGCCGCGCACCGCATGATCCTGCGCCAGGATCGTGCTGAAGGGACGCAGGCCGAAGCGGCGGGATAGCTCCGCCGCAGTCGCTGCCCGCTTGAGTGCCATGCTTCCAATCTCCGGAGTGCCGCTTAGCCGTAAACTCGTGAAGCCGCTGGCCAAGCGAGGAGTCTACGGCCAGATCTGATTGCTATTTCTTGAAGACCTTTTCCAGGAAGGCCACGAGCGACGGCCGCCAGACATCCATCTCGTGCTGGAGGTCCGGATATTCGTGGTATTCGTGCTTGATCTTGTTCTCGTCCAGCCTCGCTTTCAGGCCGGCGACGTCCTTGCCGACGATCTGGTCCTTGCTTCCTACCGTCACCGTGAAGTTGTGCAGAGCCTTGTTGATCTTCTCCGGCTCGTTCAGCACGGCATCGACGGTCTTGTTCGGTACGGTCGTCGTGCTGACGCCGCTGAAGGTCGCGACCCAGCCGAAGGTATCCAGATGCGAGAGGCCGGATACGAGGGCCTGGTATCCGCCCTGTGACAGCCCGGCAACGGCGCGGCCGCTGGTTTCGTTTCGCACCCGATAATGCTTCTTCATATACGGAATAAGGTCTTCGGTCAGCTCGCGATCGGCTGCCTCGGCATTCGCCGGATAAAAGCTTGCGCGGCGATCGGCGGCGGGGAAGTTTTCGGCGATCGCGTTCGGTACGTCGGTTTCCGTATCGGGGATGACGACGATCATCGGCTCGATCTTCTTTTCGGCAAGGAGATTGTCGAGGATCTGCGGAGCGCGGCCCTGGAGGACCCAGGACCCCACAGTATCGCCGAAGCCGTGATAGAGGTAGAGCACCGGCAGCGGTTTGGAGGAATCAGTATAGCCGGGCGGCGTGTAGACATACATCTGCCGCTCCGAATCGAGCGCCTTGGAATGCAGGGTCACCAGCCGCAGGTCGCCATGCGGCACGTTGCGGGTGTCGAGTATGCTGCCGGGCACCAGGATAAGGCTGGTATTGACCTGCCGCTGCGGCTTGGGCGCGTTGGTGCCGGGGTCGATGCTGCGGAAGCCGTCGACGTTAAAGTAATATTCGTAGAGATCCGGTTTCAGCACCTCCGTCTTGGCGCTCCATGTGCCGTCGTCGCCACGCTGCATGGCGATGGGATCGCGCGAGCCCAAGGTGACGGAAACCGCCTTTGCCATCGGTGCGTAGAGCCGGAAGGCGATCGACCCGTCTTTCTCGACCGAGGTCACGATGTTTTTCAGAGGCTTTTCGGGCGGCGGCGAAGCCGGTGCATCGAGGGCAAAGACAGGGGCACTCATGACGCAGCCTGCCGCGACGAGCAAAGGAAACAACAAACGCACGAAAAAACCTCCTCCAGATGAATCAATTTTCACTTTCCCCGTGTAAAGCTGACACAGCGCATCACTTTTTCAAGGCTGTCGCTGCGCGCCGTCCGGCCGCATTCCGCGTGATGTCAATGAAAGGTAAAAAGGTCTCAGTCCGACGCCGGCTTCCAATCCGGCGGCGCCATCTCGAAGCTCGAAAATTCGAAGCCGGGCGCGACAGTACAGCCGACGAGCGTGAATGCGCCAAGGCTTTCGGCAGATTGCCACCAGTTGGCCGGGATAATGGCCTGCGGGCGCTCGCCCTTTGCCAGATCGATGCCGAGTACGAGCTTTTCGCTGGCCTTGCCGTCGGCCGAGCGATGCAAAGCGAGAGGCGCGCCGGCATAATAGTGCCAGACCTCGGCGGCATCGTGCACCCGGTGCCAATGCGAGCGTTCGCCCGCTTCCAGCAGATAATAGATCGCCGTGGAATGACCGCGCGCGCCGCCGTTCTCGTCGCGAAAGGTCTGCACATACCAGCCGCCTTCCGGATGCCGCTGCATGGAAAGCGTTTCGATGATCTCTTTTGCCTGCATCAGAAATTGTCCTTGCGCTTGCGGATCTCGGCGAAGACTTCTTCGTTGCTGCGGCTTTCCATCAGCAGGTTGCGGCGGATCGCAGGATCGGCGGCGCGCAAGAACGGATTGGTTTCCTTTTCCAGCGCCAGTGTCGTCGGAATGGTGAACTTGCCTTGCGCCCGCAACGCTTCGATATCTGCGGCGCGCGCCTTCAGCCGCTCGTTGCCGGGATCGATGGTCAATGCGAAGCGGGCGTTGGAGAGTGTATATTCGTGGCCGAAATAAACGGCCGTTTCGTCCGGCAGGGCGGCGAGCTTCTGCAGGGAGGTCCACATATCCGCCGCCGGCCGTTCGAACAGGCGGCCGCATCCGAGCGCAAACAGCGTGTCAGCGGCAAAGAGCAGCTTGTCGTCGGCGAAGTGGTAGCAGACATGGCCGGATGTATGGCCGGGCGTTTCGATGACATTGACCGTATGGCCGGCAAATTCGAACGTGTCGCCGTCGCTGACCGCGCGATCGAGGCCGGGAATGGCGACGGCCTCGTTGATCGGACCGACGATCTCGCAGCCGAACTGCTCCTTGAGCGCCAGATTGCCCTCGACATGATCGGTATGGTGATGTGTGGTCAGGATGTGGCTGATGGTCCAGCCGCGACGATCGGCTGCCTTCAGGACCGCCTCCGCCTCCGGAGCGTCGATCGATGCCGTCAGTCCGGTTTCGGGATCATGGACCAAGACGCCGTAATTGTCGGAACGGCAGATAAAAATCTCTAATTCCAATGGTTTCATGGTCGAAATCGTCCTCGTCTTTTCCGTGAGTAGAGAATGTAAGACGTTCGGCCTTGAAGTCCAACGCTCGGCTGATAACATTTGTTTCGATGCATACCGATATCGTCGATCTCCGCCAGTTTTATCATTCCGAGCTCGGTCGCTTGGCGGAGCAGTCGATCGCCATGGCGCTTTCCTCTATCTGGGCGCGCATGCCGGAGGAGCGGCTCGTCGGTCTCGGCTATGCCGTTCCCTATCTCGACCGTTTTCGCGCCGATACGGAGCGTACTTTCGCGTTCATGCCGGCGGGGCAGGGTGCGGTGAACTGGCCTATGGGTTCCGCATCGTCGACGGCCCTGATCTTTGATGAAGAGCTGCCATTGCCCGACAGTTCGATCGACCGCGTGCTGATGGTGCATTCGCTGGAATTTGCCGAAAGCCCGCGCGAGACGCTGAAGGAGCTTTGGCGTGTTCTGGCACCTGGCGGTCGGCTGGTCATTGTCGTGCCGAACCGTACCGGCGTGTGGGCGCGTATGGAGCATACGCCGTTCGGCTCCGGCCGCCCCTATTCGCGGGGCCAGCTCACTTCGCTGTTGCGCGAAACCAATTTCACGCCGGGCGCGAGCGCGGAGGCGCTGTTCTTTCCTCCTTCCAAGCTGCGGACCGTCCTGCGGCTGCGCCGCGCCTTCGAACGGATCGGCCGCACTCTTTGGCCCGCCTTTTCCGGCGTCATCATCGTCGAGGCGCAGAAGCGGCTTTATCAGGGGCTGCCGGTTGCGGTTCGCGCCTCGCGCCGTGTCTTCGTGCCGGTGCTGGCGCCGCGCGGCATACCGACGACGCGTGATGGCGCGTGACGCTTTCGCCGCAGCGTCACACTCGACAAATTTGTCAATCCGCATTAATGCGACGGGGTGTCATAAACCGGAATTTTCCGGTCCTTCCCAAGGTCGATCCCATGAGCATGGAAATGAGCAAGCCCGTCCCGCGTTCCGGCATTCTCGATATCGCTGCCTATGTGCCGGGCAAGGAGCATGCGCCGGGCGTTGCGCGCGTGTTCAAGCTTTCCTCCAACGAGACGCCGCTTGGCGCCAGCCCAAAGGCCATCGAAGCTTTCCGCGGCGCTGCCGGGCATCTGGAGCGCTATCCGGACGGGCAGGCCAAGGAGTTGCGCCAGGCGATCGCCGATGTCCACGGGCTGAATGTGGCCAACATCCTCTGCGGCAATGGCTCCGATGAATTGCTCGGCCTGCTCTGCCACACCTATCTCGGCACCGGTGACGAAGGCATCATCACCGAGCACGGCTTCCTGGTTTACAAGATCCAGATCATGGCGGCCGGCGCGACGCCCGTGACCGTCAAGGAAAAGGATTGCACCGTCGATGTCGATGCGATCCTCGCGGCGGTCACGGAGAAGACCAAAATGGTCTTCATTGCCAACCCCGCCAATCCAACAGGAACTTATGTTCCAGTCAGCGAGGTCCGCCGCCTGCAGGCGGGCCTGCCGAAGCACGTCATCCTCGTGCTCGATGCCGCCTATGCCGAATATGTCCGCCGCAACGACTATGAGGCAGGCCTTGAACTCGTTTCGGCAAACCAGAACGTCGTCATGACCCGCACCTTCTCCAAGGTTTATGGCCTTGCGGCGCTTCGCATCGGCTGGATGTATGCCCCGGTCGATATCGTCGATGCGATCAACCGCGTGCGTGCCCCGTTCAACATGAACACGGCTGCCATCGCCGCCGGAGCGGCTGCCATTCGCGACCAGGCCTTCACCGAAACGGCCGTTGCGTATAACACGCTCTGGATCGGGAAGGTGACGGCCGCGCTCGAGGCCCTCGACCTCAAGGTGACGCCGTCGGTTGCGAATTTCGTCCTGATCCATTTCCCGGACAGCGACGGCAAGCGTGCCGCGGAGGCCGATGATTTCCTGACGAGCCGCGGCTATATCCTGCGCGCCGTGCGTGCCTATGGCTTCCCGAATTCGCTGCGTCTGAGCATCGGCACCGAAGAGGCCAATCTCGGCGTGATCGCCGCTCTGACCGAATTTATGGGGCGCGAGGCATGAGCAACATCCAGTTCGACCGCATCGCGCTGATCGGCATCGGCCTGATCGGCTCCTCCATCGCCCACGATATCAAGCGCCTCGGCCTTGCCAAGGAAGTGGTGATCTCGACGCGCAGTGCCGAGACGCTGAAACGTGCCGAAGAGCTGAAGCTCGGTGACCGTTATACGCCGTCTTCAGCCGAAGCAGTGAAAGGCGCCGATCTCGTCATCGTTTCCGTGCCTGTGGGAGCCTCGGAGAGCGTCGCCAAGGAAATCGCCGCGCATCTGAAGCCGGGCGCCATCGTCACCGATGTCGGCTCGACCAAGGCGTCGGTCATCGCGCAGATGCAGCCGCATATGCCGCCCAACGTGCATTTCATCCCTGGCCATCCATTGGCAGGCACAGAGAAATCCGGCCCGGATGCTGGTTTTCCGGGGCTGTTCAAGGGACGCTGGTGCATTTTCACGCCCGTTCCGGGCACCGACGAGGCCGCGATCAAGACGCTCCGCGGCTTCTGGGAGACCTTGGGCTCCCGTGTCGACGAGATGGATCCGGAGCATCACGACAAGGTGCTGGCGATCGTCTCGCATCTGCCGCATCTGATCGCCTACAACATCGTCGGCACCGCCGACGATCTGGAAACGGTGACCGAGTCGGAAGTCATCAAATATTCGGCCTCCGGTTTCCGCGACTTCACCCGCCTTGCCGCGTCCGATCCGACCATGTGGCGCGATGTCTGCCTGCATAACCGCGATGCCATTCTGGAAATGCTGTCGCGCTTCTCGGAGGATCTGGCATCGCTGCAGCGTGCCATCCGCTGGGGTGACGGGGACAAGATTTTCGACCTTTTCACCCGTACGCGCGCCATCCGCCGCTCGATCGTCGAAGCCGGCCAGGATGTCGACGTGCCCGACTTCGGCCGTCACGCGCTGGATGTGAAGGAATAGCCGCCTTTCTGCCTCCTCCCCTCGGGGAGAAGGTGCCTGAAAGGGCGGATGAGGGGTGTTTGTGACGCGGCCGTGGCGACGGTTTCAGGCTCTCAGATCGGTGGGATCTTGCCGAGCGGGATGAAGCCGCTCAGCGAAAGGCGGCCGCGATCGGCGGTCAGCGGGACAGAGACCTTGTCGCCGCCATTGGCAAGCGCCTTCAGCATCTTGGTGGCTGTATTGATGATGCTCTTGGCGGCGGGAAGCGTGGCGGTCAGGCTATCGCCCCAAGGCCCGATCTGGTTGATTTCCAGCTTGAACTGGCCGGACAGAAAACCCTCATCGTCGAAATTGAAGGGGCCGGAAAGCGTCATGATGCGGCCGTCGCCAATATCGATGACGGCTTGATGCAGCACGCCCGCGGCGCCGCGAAGCCCTTCGCGGTCGCTGCCGTCGAGCAGACCGGCCTTGCCTGACAGCGTCACGTTGGCGCTGGTCGAAGCGGTCGGCAGGGTCTGCGGAAAATCCTTGATCACGGCATTGGCGTTTTCGACGCCGATGGCGAAATCGAGATCGCTGCCGTTCTGGCTGGCATGCATCTCCGTATGGGCAGCGGTGACATCGACGCTCTGGCCGGTGACGGAGGAGGCGATGCCGGCTTTCAGCCCTTCGATGACAGTCTGGGTCTGTGCGACGCCGCGGCCCTTGGCAACGAGGCTCGATTGCAGGTCGGCCCATTCGGCCGATACGGTCAGGCCCTCGGTCGTCTGCAATTTGGCGGGAGATTTCAGGCTCCAGCTCACATGGTTGGGCTGGAAGACCGGTGCGGAAGCGCTGAGCCCGTCGAAATTGGTGGAGACACCCCGCGTCTGGTTGTCGACCGTCACGGTGTCGCAGGTCAGGCCGATGGAGAAGGGAAAGCCGTTGAAGGCCATGTTCCCGCATTTGCCGGCAATGCCGGCGCTGTTCTGCTGGCCGAGCGCCTTCAGGACGTTGGTCCTGACGAAACTGGTCGCGTAGTACCATCCGCCGGTGTACAGACCCGCCAGGACCACTATCAGCCCAAGAAGAATGAGCCACGGACGTTTGCCTCGACCGGTCGTTACGCTCTGGCTTGACGCTGCCATGTTGTTCTCCAATGGTTGGACTGAAGCTTCACAGTGATTTGGCGTTGGATATGGACGAATTTTGGGTGTTTGGCTACGGATCGCTTATGTGGAATCCGGGCTTCGGTCATGACGAAAGGGCCGAGGCCCTGATTTTCGGCTATCGCCGCTCGCTTTGCGTCCGTTCCTGGGTTCATCGCGGCACGGAGGAGAACCCCGGCCTGGTTCTTGGCCTCGATCGCGGCGGTTCCTGCCGCGGCATGGCCTTTCGCGTTGCGGCTCCCATCTGGGAGGAGGTGCTGGCCTATTTGCGCGAGCGCGAACTCGTCACCAATGTCTACCTCGAAAAGACACTCCCCATCCGTCTGGCCGACGGAAGGCGCGTGACCGCAGTCGCCTATGTCGTCGATCGCAATCACCGGCAATATGCCGGCTCGCTGGATGCGGTCGAGGCGGCCCATGTGGTGGAGGGAGCCAGCGGGCGCTCCGGTCCGAACGATGCGTATCTCTTCAATACGCTGACGCATCTGCGCGATATGGGCATCCGCGATCACTGGCTCGAGCAGGTCGCCGGCGAGGTGAAGCGGATGCGAAAGGCATCATGAGCCTGTCGCCCAGCACGGAGGGTTCGCTCAAACCGCGGCGGTGACGGGCTTCGCCTTGCTGATTTCGGCCAGACGCCGGACTGCGGTCGGCGGAAGCGGCAGATGCGGGTTTTCGGCGACGGTCTCGACGAGCAGTTCGTCGCTCGCCTTTTCCGTTTCCTCGATCAGCCGCGCGAAGAAGGCATCGGGATCCATGCCGGCCTCGATCGGCGGCAGGATGCGCACCTTGATATGGCCGGGATATTTGCGGAACGTGCGGCGCGGCCAGAAGAGGCCGGGATGCATGGCAACGGCGACGACGGGAATTCCGAGGTCGCGATACATGCGGGCGATGCCGTATTTATAGACCGGCTCTGCGCCCGGCGGGCGGCGGGTGCCTTCCGGATAGATGATGAGCTGGCGGCCCGTGGCAAGTTCTTCCCGGGTGCGCTTCAGAACGTCGAACATGACCTTGCCGCGCGCGCTGCGGTCCACCGGGATCATGCGCTGCTTGCCGGCATACCAGCCGAACAACGGAATCCACATCAGCTCGCGCTTCAGGATATAGACCGGATCGTCGAGATACGGCAGCAGCGCAAACGTATCCCAGAAGGATTGATGCTTGGGCGCGAAGATGAAGCTGCCTTTGGGGATATTCTCCAGGCCTTCGATCTCGAAGGTGGTGCCGACGATCTTCTCCATCAGCCAAGTGCTGGATTTCGCCCATGCCTTCGGGATCGCATAGGCGGCCTTGCGCGGCATCAGGAAATAGACCGGCGTCAACACGATCATGCGAATGATCAGATTGGCATAGAAGACTGTGTTGAACAGGATCGAACGCAGGATAATCATCGAGGCTTTTCCAATGCACCGGCTTGCGCCAGCATACAAGGGTTTGCCTACACGATTACGGCGTCAATAAAAAGTCGGTGCGTGCCTGGTTTTCGCGTCTTGAGGCGCGTTGTCCCTCCGAGATGCGCTCTTTGCGCTTGAAGCCTTCGATGTCATGCAAAACCGCCGCGCGGTTTGACGCTGCGAGCCTCAGTCGTCGTCCTCGACCGGCTGCCGCGAGCGCAGGCCTATTGGACGCCCCAGGCCGGTCAGGTTACGGGCGCCGGCGAGGAGGACCTTCCCGTATTCGGAGATCATCGTGCGCAATGCATTCGGATCCGTGAACCAGTTCTTGCTCTTCAGGTCGGAATTGACGACCGGGTAAGGAATGAAATCGGTCGAGGGATCGACATATTTCAATTCCGCGAGGCTGCGTGGCATGTGGTAATTGTTCGTCACCACGAGAACGCTCTTATAGCCCCTGGCGTGGATCCATTTTGCCGCTTCGCGGGCATTTCCGATCGTATCGAGCGCGTCGTAACCGATGTCGACACAGCAACTGAACAGGCTGGCGGAACTCTGCGTCAACTTGCGGATCTGCGTCGGCGTGGTGGTCGGATGCGCGCCCGATATCAGCAGGCGGTTGCCGGCGCCCGTGCGCAGCAGCTCCACCGCCTGGTCGATCCGCTGATAGCCGCCCGTCAGCACGACGATGGCGTCGGCCTTCGGATCCGCCGGCGGCCTCAGCGTGGTGATCGAATCGGCAAAATGCAGGAAGCCGCCGAAGACGATGGCGACGAGGAAGATGAAGGCGAAGCCGCCCCAGCGCAGAAGACGCCGGAACAGGCTGCGCCGCACGGGCCTGTCGCTGCGGGAGTGCTCCCGCAACGGCTGCGAACTCACGGTCTTGCGAGTCGTCAGGTCCATACTCATGATTCGCTACTATACGCCAATTGCGGCAAGGAACGGGTTGCCGGACGGTAAAAAAACATCGCTACGGCGTCAATTCTGTACACTTTCCGTCCTTCCGGGGTCGGAACGGATCAAATCGATCTCGTAGATCGTGCGCATGACGGTGAAGCGAGCCGTCAGCGTCGTCAGCATTGCGATGACGATCATGGTGGCGAGAATGCCGACATAGCCAAGAGCGCCGACCGAGAAGGTTCCGAAAAGCGCGGTCGCCTGGTCAGTCTGCGGCGTGGCGATCGTATGGCTTTGCAGGATGCCGGCTATCGCGAAGAACAGGGCGGCAAGTGCGCTGCCGGCTGCCGATCCTTTGAGGCTGATCTTCAGGAAATGCTTCTGAAATTCATTGGCAACGAAGGTGCCTTCGGCCCCGACGAAATGCAGCACCTCGACGATATGGCGATTGCCCGACAGCGCGCCGCGCGTGGCGAAGACCACGGTCAGGACCATGGCGGTAAAGACCAGCAAAAGGACGCCGGTGCCGATGAGAACCGTGGTATGCGCCATCGACACGAGCCGGTCGACCCAGGTGCGATGGTCGTCCAGGCTCGCCTGCGGGATCTGCGCCTTGAGCAGGCTGCGCATCGCCTCGAAGTCAGGCGGATGGGTTTCGTCGATGGTGATGATGACGAGACGCGGGACGGGCAGTTCCTTGATGTCGAGGCCGGCGCCGAGCCAAGGCTCGAGCAGGCGCGCGGTCGCCGCCTCGTCGACGATCTGGCCGGACTTGGTGCCGACGAAGCCCATTGCGATATCGCGTGCGCTGACGAGCGCCTTTTCCATGTCGAGATTGTCGTCCGGCTTGATCTGGATGGTGATCTCGCGGGAAATCTGGCTTTCCCAGCTCGCCGCCGTCGAGCGCACCATGCTGACCGCGCCGAGCGTCAGGCAGGCGAGAAAGGCCATGATGGCGATGACGACGATCAGCGCATTGCCCTGAATGTTGGAGGAGGGCACGATCGGTCCCGTAGGGCGCACGCGCATCTCCGGACGCTTTCGCTCCGCCGGTGCCGCGGGCGGTTGCCGTGGCTGCGCGGTCCTGACGTTCGGGGTGTTCCTGCGGGGAGTGGGCTCAGTCATAGATATCGAGATGCCCCCCCGATAGAATCATGCGCCTGGCCTCGATCTGGTCCATCAGGGCAAGATCGTGCGTGGCAATGACGACGGCGGTGCCGAGACGGTTAAGCTCCAGAAACAAATTGAGCAGCCGGCGCGCCATCGGCGGGTCGACATTGCCGGTGGGTTCGTCGGCAAGCAGGATTTCCGGGCGGTCGATGAGCGCGCGGGCGATAGCGGCGCGCTGCTTCTCGCCGCCCGAGAGCACCGGCGGCAGCACATTGATGCGCTCGCCCAGGCCGACCCATTTCAGCAGTTCCAAGACGTCGGTGCGATAGGAGCTTTCATCCTTGCCGCGCACGCGCAAGGGCAGGGCGACGTTTTCGTAGGTGGTGAGATGCTCGAGCAGCCGGAAGTCCTGAAAGACGATGCCGACGCGGCGGCGCAGCAGCGGCAGTTCGTTGCGGGGTATCGAAGAGATTTCCCGATCGAACATGCGGATCAGCCCGCGCGTCGGCTGCAGCGACATGAAGAGCAGCCGCAGCAGCGTCGTCTTGCCGGCGCCGGAGGGGCCGGTCAGGAACTGGAACGATTTTCGCGGAATGTCGAAGCTCAGGTCGCGGAGGATCTCCGGACCCATGCCGTAGCGCAAACCGACGTTCTCAAAATGAATCAACGGGCAGTCCAGTCTTCCGCAGTGTTCAATCGGGCGACTTGTTAACCAACGGCGTTAACAGCCGGTAAATTTTTCTGGAAAGGCGCCCAATTCATGGCGTTCTTTGCGAAGCATTAACCATTAAAATTTACGACTGGGCAGGATTCGTTTCAATGCCCAGATTGGCAATGGGCGTCGAAACCATGTGGATCACCGCAAACGGGAGGCCATCATGGGCGCTTTTCGCCACCGGCAACAGCAGGCGAGGCTGGTTTACGACCTCATTCCGCCCGAACGCGGATCGGGATCTGGCCGGGCGCACCGCTTCATGCCGGAGCCCGATATCGTCGATGCGGAATTCGTGACCGTCTCGACCGGGCGCGGGAGAACCGCATCCGGCGTCAACATGCGTTATGGCGGACGCCGATCAAAGCAGCAGCCCGCGACGCACGGGACTGTCTTTTCGCGCATTCTGTTTGTCCTGCGTGTCGCCGAGGAGGTCCTGCAGCAGGCATCGCGGCGCAGTTTCGTGGCGCTCATCGTTTCCCTTGCAATATTGATCTTCGGACTTTCCGGCGGCTTTTCCGGTCTCTCCGGCGTACCCGCCGAGGCGACGGCCGATCCGCTGCAGTTCTCGCATGTGACGCTGACGCCACGGGACGAGAACGGTTTGCGCCTATTGAAATTGAATGGCGTCATCGAGAATGTCAGCGGCGCGACGCTTTCGGTTCCGCAGGTGCGTGCCGATCTCTCCGCCGGAAATCAGCTTATCAGGAGCATCGTCGTCGATACTCCGGTCGATCGTCTCGGACCGCATGAAAGCCGCGGATTCTCGACGCGATTGCAGCATCCCGGCGGAAAAACGCCGGATGTTCGGCTTTCCTTCATGCCTTAGCCTGATGCTGAAAGGTGTGTGCGGTTTCGAGCGACAATCATGTTCCGTCTATTCGATTCCGGAGCGGATGCGGATTTCAGGTCGAATCGAACTAGAATCATCCATCTCTGGGGTGTGTCCGGGCGGCTGATTGTGCTACGGGCTACTGCATAATTCCTTAAATCGGTTCGGATCTAAGGATAAAATTATGCAGCAGCCATGGAGCATGCCAATCAATGCCTGTCGTACGCGGGAAGAACATCGAGCCGCTTTTCACCGCCGAGCAGATTGCCGAGCGCAATCACGCCATGGCAAAGGAAATCGCCAAGGGGCCGACGAAAGATCTCCTCGTCATCGCGATCCTCAAGGGTTCGTTCATCTTTGCGGCCGACCTGTTGCGTGCGCTGCATGAGACGGGGCTTGCGCCCGAAGTCGAATTCATCACCCTTTCGAGCTACGGTGCCGGCACGACGTCTCAGGGTGTGCGTATCGTCAAGGACATCGACAGCGACGTTCGCGATCGCGACGTGCTTTTGATCGACGACATCCTGGAATCGGGCCGTACCCTGCGTTTTGCCAAGGAATTGCTCTATGAGCGCGGCGCCCGCAACGTCACGCTGGCCGTGCTGCTCGACAAGAGCGTAAAGCGCCAGGAAGAGCTGGAGGCCGATTATGTCGGCTTCGAATGCCCCGATTATTTCGTCGTCGGCTACGGCATGGATGTCGCCTACGCCTTCCGTGAACTGCCCTTCGTCGGCGTCGTCACGGGCGACGCCGAGGTCTGATTCTGGGTTAATACGGGCGGCGTGTCCGCCTGTCCCATTCTGCTTCAGAAATCACGACTCGTTAACCACGGAGCCGATCGCCCTCCCGTCGTTTACCTATCGCAAACGGAATTCTGGTGATTTCGGTCGCGGAACATGACGGACCAGGAGCACAGGCCATGGCAAAAATTCTGATCACGGAAGACGAAGATTCGCTTCGCACCTTCGTCGCTCGCGCGTTGCGGCTGGACGGTCACGAGACCGAAGAGGCAGCCGATGGCGCCGAAGGCTTGGAGAAGCTGAAGCAGGGCGGCTACGACCTGCTGCTGTCGGATATCCGCATGCCTGTCATGGACGGCATCGAGCTTGCCCATCAGGCGCATTCGACCTGCCCCGGCATGAAGATCCTGCTGATGACCGGCTATGCGGAGCAACGCGAACGCGCCGACGACCTCATGGAAAAAATCGTCGATGTCGTCGCCAAGCCCTTCGCGCTGCCCGACATCCGCAAGGCCGTCGCACGGGCGCTGGCTGCCTGATTCGTTCCGTTCGTCCTATTGCGCCAGATCCAGCAGGCGTTCCAGGTAGCGTCGCTCTTCGCTGAGTGATGGATTGTTGCTCAGTCGCTCGCGAATGGCATCCAGAATTTCACGGGCGCGCTCTGCGCCGATAATATTCGGCACCATGTCTTTATCGGGACTGTCCAGGGGACCGCTGTCCCGCATCCGGCCGAGCGGATCGCGGCCGTTCTGATTGCCCTGGCCCATCTGGCCTTGCATCTGCCCCTGACCCTGGCCTTGCCCCTGCTGCTGCATCTGGGCCATGAGCTGGTTCATCATCTCGCGGGTGCCCTTGCGCAGGGCGTCCAGGGCACGGCCCTGGCCTTGCACGGCGCCTTCGCCATTGCCTTCGGCGAGCTGGCCCGAGGCGCCTTTCATCTCCTGTTGCGCCTTGCCGTAATTCTGGTTCGGCTTCATGCCCAGCGAGCCGAGATTTTTCTGCAGCTCGCCGAGCTGCTTGCCGAGATCGTCCTGCTGCTGGCGCAGCTGCTTCAGCGCATCCCGCAGCTGATCGGCCGTCATATTGTCGGTGGGATCGTTGCCCTTCTGGCCCTGCTGTTTCTGGTCTTGCTGGTTCTGGCCTTGCTGCTGATCCTGCCGGCCCTGATTCCGCTGGCCCATATCCGGGCGCATCTGATCGTTCAGGCCGGGCATGGGCTGGTCGGTCAGGCCATCGCCGTCCTCGTTGGGATCGCCACGCTGCATGCGATCGCGCATAGCCTGGTCGAACTTGAAAGTCTGATCCATAAGCTTCTGCTGATCGCGCATGATGCGGCCGAGCTTGTCCATCTGTTCGCGCATCTTGTCGTTTGCTTCGCCCTGCTGTTGCTGCTGTCCGCGCTGCGGCCTGCCGGCCTGCAGGCTGTTCATCAGCTGCTGGAGCTCGGAGAGCATCTGCTGCGCGGCCTGGCGATTGCCGGAACGGGCAAGGTTCTCGATCTGATCCATCATGCGCTGCAGGTCCTGCTGGCGCAGGATATTGGCTGAGCGCTGATTGGGCTGGGCCGGCATGTTGCGCATGCGCTCGGCCAGCTCCTTCATATAGGCGTTCATCGCCTTACGCAGCTCGTCGGTCAGCTTCTTGATCTCGGCATCCGGGGCATTGCGCTGCAGCGCGTCGGAAAGCTTCTGCTGGGCGTCCCGCAGGGCTTTTTCCGCATCGGTCAGCTGCGCGTCTTCCATGCCGAGCGCGATCTGCCAGAGATAATCGGCGGTATCCTTGAGCGACGCTTCGCTGCTTGCGAGCTGCATGCGCGTCAATGCCGATTTGATCGCAAGATAATTGCCGAGATCGGGAATGGTTTCTTCCGGGCGGATGGTGAGCGACCTGTTGAGCTCGATCGCTTCCGGCATCTTGCGGGTATCGAGCGCAAAGACCTGCCGCTCCTCCGCCACGGCGGCGGCGAGCGGCTGGCTGAAATTGCGCGACGGCAGCACCATCTCGTAGGGCGCGCTGCGGCCGGTCTGGCCCGCGCCGTCCTTGGCAACCAGGGAGATGCGGACGCGCTTGCCGGCAAGCGGATCCTGCGTCAGATCGTGGCTTGCCAGACCCTTGCCGTTGCGACGGTCGCGGCGTGGAATCTCCAGCTTGTATTCCGGCAAGCCGTAAAGCGGGGTGGCGGCCGCGTCGGATTCGACCGGCCTGATCTCGGCATGGGCTTCCTCGACGCCGTAGTCGTCCTTGACCTTGAAGCCGAGTTCCAGCGCGCCGCTGGAGGTTGCGTGCGGAATGCCGTCGAAGGTGATCTCCGGCGGCTTGTCGACGACGACATTGAAAGACCAGGACTTGCCGTTGACGGTCAGTTCGCCGCCTTTTTCGAGCTTGAGGAGGTGGGTGCGGGCAACCATTCCGTCAGCGGCCTGGATATTGCCTCCGCCTGTCGCGGCGGGCGGCACGGCAGGAGGAATTGCAGGCGTTGCGCCGGCCGGGCCTTGCTTGTCGGCATCGGCGGCCTGCTCGGGAACATCGACACCCTTGTCGGCGCCCATTGCCCGAAACATCACTTTCTCGTCGGCAGACGCGCCCGAGACACGCACCGTAAGCTCGGAGAATTGCGGGACGTTCAGGCTGTTGCCGGCATTGTCGACATTGCCGGTCAGATAGATCGGCGCTTGGCCCGTATAATAGGGCGGAGTGACCCAGGCATCGACGCGGATGTCCGGATTGTTCGAGGTGGACGCCGGTGCGGTGAAGACATCGCTCAGCGAGCCGCCGCTATTGGACATGGAAAAGCTGAAAGCCGTCACCAGCAGCAATGCGGGAATGGCGCGCAATGCGAAGCGGTCGTAACGGGTAATATCCGGCCTTGGCAGGCCGGCATCCAATGCTGCGATGCGCTCGGCCATGCGGGTCTGGTGCTCGCGCCAGAGCGCGCGGGCAAAGGGGGTGTCGAGCGCCGGCTCGTCCTCCTGCACCGTGACAGGCTGGTGTGCGAGGCCGTTGCGCTCTTCCAGCAGCCGATCAGCCTCCGCGGTGTCCGGCCAGCGTAGCCGGCGCAGCGGATGGAGGGAGACGGCAAAGCCAATCGCGAAGACGGCAAGCATCAGGAAGCGGGGAGCATCCGGCGCGATGCGGAAAATGCCGAACCAGGCGGCAGACAGGAACAGAGCCAGAATGGATGCCGGCAGCAGCAGCCGCGGCAGAAGCTGTTCGCTGACCAGCACCATCTGCGCAAAGAAACGCTTGACCGCAACCATGCGCGCCAGCGCCGGACGGGTGGCGAAAGCGCCCTTCTTGGGGTTGCTGGGGCTGCTCATCGGTCCGGTCTTCTCCCGATCTGACGTTGATGGCCAGAGCATGATGCCGAAAAGTGTGAGGGGATTTCGGACGACATCATGCCCTACTTCTTTGATTCAAGGGCGGATTCAGATTGTAGATCGATTCGATCTACAATCATCCGGCTCTAGCGGCGCCCTTTGGCGATGGCGCGGCGTCCCACACGCCCACGCACGCGGCGCCCGGCGAGACGCCATTCGATCAAAGATAACATTCTTTGTGGCGAAGACGAGGGCAACGGATGCGAAAGGCTGTTTTTTCATCGGACTTCGCCGAAACGTGATCTGGGCAGGCGGGACGAATATCCTCCCTGTTCTGCCCAGATTCGCCGGATGAAGCCGATTATCCCTCAAGCCAGGCCGGGATCGAATCCAGTCCGATCAGCTCCTCATAGGTTCCGCGCGGGCGGATTACATGGAAATCGCCACCCTTGACCAGCACTTCCGGAACCAGAAGCCGGCTGTTGTAGGTACCGGCCTGCACGGCGCCATAGGCACCGGCCGAACCGACAGCAAGGAGATCGCCGGGCTTCGGCAGCGCCATCTCGCGGTCGAGCGCCAGGTAATCGCCCGTTTCACAGACCGGGCCAACGACATCGGCCTTGATGAGCGGTGTGCCGGCATCGCTAAGCGCAACCGGCCGAATCTCGTGATAGGCCTCATAGAGCGTCGGGCGGATCAGGTCATTCATGGCGCCGTCGACGATGACGAAGTTCTTGTTGCCGTCGTCTTTCACATAGACGACTTCCGTCACCAGGATGCCGGCATTGCCGACGATCAGGCGGCCAGGCTCGGTGACGATCCTGCAGTTGAGGCCGCGCAGCTGGTTCTTGACGATCTCGGCATAGGCGTCCGGCAGCGGAGGCGGGTTGTTGTCGTCGCGATAGGGGATGCCGAGGCCGCCGCCGATATCGACATGATGGATATCGTGGCCGTCGCTTCGCAGGGTTTCCACGAGATCGCGCAGCAGCTTGAAGGCGTCATCGAAGGGCTGCAGTTCGGTGATCTGGCTGCCGATATGCATGTCGATGCCGGTGACGCTGATCCCCGGTAGGGTGGCGGCACGGCCATAGACTGCGCGTGCGCGCTCCCAGGAAATGCCGAATTTGTTTTCCTTCTTGCCGGTCGAGATCTTCGCGTGCGTGCGGGCATCGACATCCGGATTGATGCGGAAGGAAACGGGAGCCACCTTGCCGGCCCGGACCGCGCGCTGGTTCAGCACTTCGAGTTCCGGTTCGGATTCGACGTTGAAGCAGTAGATGCCCGCTTCGAGTGCCGCGTCCATTTCCTGCGCGGTCTTGCCGACGCCGGAAAACATGATGCGGCTTGCCGGAATGCCTGCGGCCAGCGCACGGCGCAGCTCGCCGACGGAGACGACATCGACGCCGGCGCCGAGCCGGCCGAGCGTCTTCAGCACCGCCTGGTTGGAATTGGCCTTCATGGCGTAGCACACCATGGCATCGACATCGCCGAAGGCTTCCGCGAAGACGCGATAGTGGCGCTCCAGCGTTGCCGTCGAATAGACGTAGAAGGGGGTGCCGACCGCCTTGGCGATCTCTGGAACCGGAACACCCTCAGCGTAGAGGATGCCGTCGCGATACTCAAAATGGTTCACTGTCGCTGCCTAATCAGAGAAGCGGATCGAGGAAGAACTTCTTGTCCTGGGTGCCGGGTTCCTTGGCCGGCTTGTTGACATCGCCGCCCTTGGTCGCGTGAGCACTCGGTGGATCGAGCTCGCCTTTGCGGCCGCATCCGACGACGGCAAGGCCGATGACCGAAAGCACCACGGTCAGGCGGATGATATGCGGCATGTTGATCTGCATCGAAATCCTCTTGGGCGGCAAACGCGGAAGCAGTCCTTCATAGCGAAGTTTCCGGACCTTGTGCACCCTGATTGTTGATCGTGATTTTCGCCGATTTCCTCAGTTGCGGGCGCGCCAGAAGGCGATCTGCTTGCGCACTTCGGAAGGTGCCGTGCCGCCGAAGCTCTTGCGGCTGGCGACCGACGCCTCGACCGTCAGGACATCGAAGATCTTGTCGGTGATATCAGGATGGATCGCCTGCAGGTCTGCAAGCGAAAGCTCCGCCAGCCCGCAGGATTTGCTTTCGGCAAGCGCCACGGCGCGGCCCGTCACGTGGTGGGCATCGCGGAAGGGCAGGCCTGCCTCGCGCACCAGCCAGTCGGCAAGGTCGGTCGCGGTCGAATAGCCGGAGCCGGCGGCAGCCTTCATGCGGGCGGTATTGATCGTCATGTCGCGCATCATGCCGGTCATGGCGGCAATGGCGAGTTCCAGGCTTTCGGCGGCGTCGAAGACCTGTTCCTTGTCTTCCTGCATGTCCTTGGAATAGGCAAGCGGCAGGCCCTTCATGATGGTGAGCAGCGCCACCAGCGAGCCGTTGATGCGGCCGGTCTTGGCGCGCACGAGCTCGGCGGCATCCGGGTTCTTCTTCTGCGGCATGATGGAGGAGCCGGTGGAGAAGGCGTCGGAGAGGCGCACGAAACCGAACTGCGGCGTCGACCAGATGACGATCTCTTCCGCAAGCCGCGACAGATGCATGCCGGCGATCGCGGCGATCGACAGGAATTCGAGGGCGAAATCGCGGTCGGAGACCGTGTCGATCGAATTGCGGGTGGGCTCGCGGAAGCCGAGCGCCTTGGCCGTCATGTGGCGGTCGATCGGGAAGCCGGTGCCGGCAAGGGCCGCGGCACCGATCGGCGATTCGTCCATATGCTCGATGGCATGGCGCACGCGCGAGCGGTCACGGCCGAACATCTCGACATAGGCCATGCAATGGTGGCCGAAGGTAACGGGCTGCGCCGTCTGCAGATGGGTGAAGCCGGGCATGACGGTTTCGGCATGCTCTTCGGCGCGGTCGAGGAAGGCTGCGATCAGCTCCGTCAACGCCTGCTCGCATTTCTGCAGCTCTTCCTTCACCCACAGGCGGAAATCGAGCGCCACCTGATCGTTGCGCGAGCGGGCGGTGTGCAGGCGGCCGGCGGCCGCGCCGATCAGGGTCGCAAGCCGCGCCTCGACGTTCATGTGGATGTCTTCGAGACGGCGGGAGAATTCGAAATTGCCGCTTTCGATCTCTGACAGGATCGTGTTCAACCCGTGAATGATCTTGTCTTTATCGTCGGTTGAAATGATGCCTTGATTGGCGAGCATGCTCGCATGCGCGATTGAGCCGCGGATGTCCTGGGCAAACAGCTTCTTGTCGAAACCGATCGAGGCATTTATCTCCTCCATGATCGCCGCGGGGCCGGAAGCGAAACGCCCGCCCCACATCTGGTTGGAGGATTTGGTGTCCGTGCCGTCAGTCATGAGATGCCCACCTGGAGAATGAAATGACAGCAAAGAAGCCGTTCGGTCTGCCGTCCATGAAACTCGTTGTACTTGCCGCCGTCGCCGGGATTATTGCCGGTGCGGCAGCGGTATACGTGAAGGAGGCAGGGTATGGCAATGGCGTTGGTGAAACGGCTGCGGCCGATCAATGCGGGACGGCCAGGGATCGCGCCGCAGTTCTGACGCCTTTCACCAAGGGCCAAGTCGCCGCCATGAGCGTGCCGCCGGCGCCGATCTCACTCAAGGATGTTTCCTTCAAGGGCGCGGAGGGCCAGCCGCTGTCGATCGGCAGTTTCTCGGGCAAGACCGTGCTGCTCAACGTCTGGGCGACTTGGTGCGTGCCGTGCCGCGAGGAAATGCCGGCGTTGAATGCCCTTGAGAAGAGTGTCGGCAGCGACAAGTTCGAAGTTGTCGCCATCAACATCGACACGGGCGACGAAGAGAAGCCGAAAGCCTTCCGCACCGAATATGCGATCGACAAGCTCGGCTATTATCACGACAATACAATGGGCGTGTTCAACGCGCTGAAGAAGCAGGGCTTGGCCTTCGGCCTGCCGGTGACGCTGCTCATCGATAACAAGGGCTGCCTGCTCTCGGCCATGAACGGGCCGGCGGCCTGGGACAGCGAGGACGCGAAGGCGTTGGTGAAGGCCGCGGCGGGGATTTGATTTTCCTCCTTCTCGCCTCGGGGAGAAGGTGCCTGGTAGGGCGGATGAGAGGGAGTGTGCCATAGCAAACGCGTGACTCGGTAAGCAGCACCGTTTCGCCGGTAATGCCCCCTTACTCCGCGCTGCCGCGCGCCCCTTTTCCCGATGGGGTGAGGGTGTTTTACCGTGTCGGAACTGGCGTTTCGCCGCGGTAGTCATAGAAGCCGCGGCCCGATTTGCGGCCGAGCCAGCCGGCTTCGACATATTTTACCAGGAGCGGGCAGGGACGGTA
This sequence comes from Hyphomicrobiales bacterium, assembly GCA_900468625.1. Lineage (GTDB taxonomy): Bacteria > Pseudomonadota > Alphaproteobacteria > Rhizobiales > Rhizobiaceae > Rhizobium. Next base: position 47,360 of record UBUL01000018.1, on the reverse strand, counting down.
TTTGGAGTCGGCAAGCCCGTCATGCAGCACCTGCATGATCGAAAGGCAGGTATCGAGGCCGATGAAGTCGGCAAGCTGCAGCGGACCCATCGGATGGTTGGCGCCGAGCCGCATGGCGGTATCGATGGCGTCGACCGTGCCGACGCCTTCGTAGAGCGTGTAGATCGCCTCGTTGATCATCGGCAGCAGAATGCGATTGACGATGAAGGCGGGGAAATCCTCGGCGACGGTGATCGTCTTCTCAAGCGATGCAACGTAGGTCTTGGCGGTGGAGAAGGTCGATTCGTCGGTGGCGATGCCGCGCACCAGTTCCACGAGCTTCATGACCGGAACCGGGTTCATGAAGTGGATGCCCATGAAGCGTTCAGGACGGTCGGTAGCGGAGGCAAGGCGGGTGATCGACAGCGACGAGGTGTTGGTGGCGAGCAATGCCTCGGGCTTCAGCACCGGACATACCTGCGCATAAATCTTGCGCTTGACGCTTTCGTCTTCCGTTGCCGCCTCGATGGCAAGATCGACCTGAGCGAGATCGTTGAGATCGGCGGAGCCGGAGATGCGGGAGAGGGCCGCCTTGCGCTCCTCGTCGCTCGTCTTGCCGGAGGCGACCTGACGGGCGAGATTGCCGTTGATGGTGGCAAGTCCGCTTTCGATACGATCCTGCGAGAGATCGTAGATATGGACCTTATAGCCGGCCATCGCGGATACATGCGCGATGCCGCAGCCCATCTGGCCCGCGCCGATAATACCGATCGTCTTCAGCGAACTCATTGCCAACTCCCCGGCGCGCTCCTGGCGATGCGCTATGCTTTTTAACCCAAATTTGCCGGGCCATTTCTAGCCCGGCAAAGATTGATAGACCTATAAGAGACGATTTTCCAGTCTCTCGCAACTGCGAGAAAGCCGGCGGGCGCGATCAAAGCGCCTTTTGCAATTCCGGCAGGGCGTCGAAGAGGTCCGCAACGAGGCCATAGTCGGCGATCTGGAAGATCGGCGCTTCCTCATCCTTGTTGATGGCGACGATGACCTTGCTGTCCTTCATGCCGGCCAGATGCTGGATGGCGCCGGAAATGCCGCAGGCGATGTAGAGCTGCGGTGCGACCACCTTGCCGGTCTGTCCGACCTGCCAGTCGTTCGGCGCATAGCCGGCATCGACGGCCGCGCGGGAGGCGCCGACGGCGGCGCCCAGCTTGTCGGCAACCGGAAGGATCACTTCCCTGAACTTCTCGGCAGAACCCAGCGCACGGCCGCCCGAGATGATGATCTTGGCGGAGGTCAGCTCCGGACGATCCGAGGTCGACAAGGCATCGCCAACGAAGGTGGAAAGGCCGGGATCGGCTGCTGCCGACACCGTCTCGATCGCAGCCGAGCCGCCTTCGGCAGCGGAAGCAAACGAAGCGGTGCGCACGGTGATGACCTTCTTGGCGTCGGTCGACTGTACCGTCTGGATGGCATTGCCGGCATAGATCGGCCGCTTGAAGGTATCGGCGGAAACGACTTCGATGATCTCGGAGACCTGGGCGACATCGAGCAGGGCGGCAACGCGCGGCAGCACGTTCTTGCCGACCGAGGTCGCAGCCCCGATGATGGTGTCGTAGGAACCGGAAAGCGAAACGATCAGTGCCGCCAGCGGTTCTGCGAGATTGTTGGCAAGGCTTGCATCCTCGGCAACCAGCACCTTGGAAACGCCGGCAAGCTTGGCCGCCTCACCCGCCGCAGCCTGGGCACCGGCACCGGCAACGAGCACATGAACGTCGCTTCCCTGGTCCTTGGCGATCTTGGTTGCTGCCGTCAGCGCCTTGGCGGTCTGGTCGGAGAGGTGGGCATTGTCGTGATCAGCCAGAAGAAGAATGGCCATATGTCTTACTCCTCGTTCGGACTGGTTACAGCACGCCGGCTTCGGTCTTGAGCTTTTCGACGAGCTCGGCAACCGATCCGACCTTGACGCCCGCCTTGCGGCCACCGGGCTCTTCGGTCTTCAGCACCTTCAGCCGCGGCTCGGTCGAGACGCCGAAATCGGCCGGGCTCTTCTTGTCGAGCGGCTTCTTCTTGGCCTTCATGATGTTCGGCAGCGACGCATAGCGCGGCTCGTTCAAGCGCAGGTCTGACGTGACGACGGCCGGAAGCTTGACTTCGATGGTCTGCAGGCCGCCATCGACTTCGCGGGTCACCTTGGCGCTGCCCTCGCCGATCTCGATCTTCGAGGCGAAGGTGGCCTGGGCCGTGCCCAACAGGGCCGCCAGCATCTGGCCAGTCTGGTTCGAGTCGTCGTCGATGGCCTGCTTGCCGACGATGATGAGACCCGGTTGCTCGGCCTCCGCCACGCCCTTCAGGATCTTGGCGACGGCCAGCGGCTCGACTTGATCGTCGGTCTCGACGAGGATGGCGCGGTCGGCGCCCATGGCGAGTGCGGTCCTCAGCGTCTCTTCAGCCTTGGCCGGCCCGATCGAAACGACTACCACTTCTTCCGCCTTGCCGGCTTCCTTGAGGCGCAGCGCCTCTTCGACCGATATCTCGTCGAACGGGTTCATCGACATCTTCACATTCGCAAGCTCAACGCCAGAACCATCCGGCTTCACGCGGATCTTTACGTTGTAGTCAACGACCCGCTTAACGGGAACCAGTATCTTCATGGAATCCTTCCTTCAACATGACCGCCCGAGAACATGCGCTGCTTAGCGCCATTCCATTTGTCGAATGGCGACATGGATACGCGTTTTTTTCCCAATTACAACGCTTCCAGGCCGCATAGAGACGAATTGCCTGAAAGGCATAAATAACGTTTACGTCAACGTCAATACATATGCGCGACCGATTGACGGATGCCGCTACCGATTCTTGCCGGGAATCCAGAGCACGTCGGCGCGGCCACGGTCATTGGCATGGCGTGCGGCGACGAAGAGGAAATCGGAGAGCCGGTTGACGTATTTTAGCGCCTCCGGGCTCACGCGTTCGCCTTGCTCACGCGACAGCGCCACCATCAGGCGCTCGGCGCGCCTGGCAATGGTGCGGGCGAGGTGTAGATGGGCGGAGGCCGGGCTCCCTGCCGGCAGAACGAAGGATTTCAAAGGCTCGAGATCGGCGTTGAGCAGGTCGATATCGTGCTCCAGGCGTTCGACCTGATGGTCGACGATGCGCAATGGTTCATAGGGCAGAGGCTCATCGGCTTCCGGCGTCGAAAGATCGGCGCCAAGATCGAAAAGATCGTTCTGGATGCGCATCAGCATGGCATCGAGATCCGGCATGTCGGCCATGTGTAGCCGGGCGACGCCGATGACGGAATTGGTTTCGTCGACGGTGCCGTAGCTTTCGACGCGCAGATCGTGCTTCAGCCGCCTTGGGCCGGCGGCGAGGCCCGTAGTGCCGTCGTCGCCGGTCCTGGTATAGATCTTGTTGAGCTTGACCATCGTATTCCTGTGGTTAGAGCCTTTCGCTTTTCTTAGGGTCGCGAAACGCTCTAACCCTTTGTTCAACGCAATTCCGGACGGAAAACCGCTGCGCACTTTTCCTGGAATTGCTTTCGAGCATGATGCCGAAAAGTGTTAGCGGTTTTCGGGCGACATCAAATCATCCGGCCCTAGGCCGGGCGGCCGCCGCCCGTCAGCCAGAGCGTCAGCATGATCAGAATGACCGCGACTGCCTGCAGCAGGACGCGCAGCTGCATCAGCCGGTTCGAAAGGTTCGGGTTATCGCCTTTCATCATGTTCAGCAGGCCGCGAACGAGAACGATCGCGACAAGTCCCATGACAATGATGGCGGCGGTATAGGTAAAAGTAGACATGGCTCCTCCATCCTTGTCTTTCAGAGCGGCTCGGTCCTTCATCGAAGCTCCGAGCCATTCCATTTCATGATCTCTATGCAATTCCGCGCGAAAACCGTTCTGCGCTTTTCCGGGAATTGCTTCAGTCCAGCCGGCGTATCAGACGATAGAAAAGGTTAGCCGGCAATAGCCTTTTCAGGAGGACACCCTGCTTGGCGGGCGTCGTTACCAGATAATGTGGGCGCGGATTTCTGACATTCAAAGCCGATTTTAGCACATCATAGACCGCTTCTGGGCCTAATTTGTGCTTACTGATCGGGCCTGATCCGTCCAGCCGCCTGAGCTGCCTGCGATATTCCACAGCATGTGCCGAGCCTTCGAGGTCGATGTGCTCGTTGATCTTGGCGAGCGCGTTGACGGTAAACTTGGTCGCGATCGGGCCGGGCTCGATGAGGCTCACATGGATGCCGCTATCCTGCAACTCCATTCTGAGCGTGATCGTTAACCCTTCCAGCGCGAATTTCGAGGCCGTGTAGGCGCCGCGGAAACGATAGGGAACCAGTCCGAGAATGGACGAGCAATTGACGATGCGGCCATGGCCCTGCTTGCGCATCAGCGACAGGATCTGGCGCGTCAGCTCGTGCCAGCCGAAGAAATTCGTCTCGAACTGCTCGCGCAGCACATCGGTCGCAAGATCCTCGACGGCGCCCGGCTGCCCATAGGCGCCATTGTTGAAGAGGGCATCGATGCGGTCGCCCGTGCGTTCGCGTACCGTCGCCACGGCAGCGGAGATGGTATCGGGCCTTGTGTAGTCGAGAAGCAGCGCTTCGATGCCGTCGGCTTCCAGCGGGGCGAGATCTTCCTGCTTGCGCACGGTCGCGAAGACGTGCCATCCGTCATCGCGCAACGCCCGGGCACAATAGGCGCCGATTCCCGAGGAGCAACCAGTGATGAGGATCGTGCGTTGTTCCGTCATGGGAAGATGATTCCTGTACAAACCGGAACCCGTTTCCCATATTCAGGGACCCGATACAATCGGCAAGCGGCGGCATAAGCCGCATGAATGCCGACGCCGAGCGGAGATGGAATGCCGACAGTACTGCGGACGATTTACAAGGTGATCTACGACGCAGTGTTCCATTTCGTCGAGGATGACGGGTTTGCCATGGCAAGCCATGTCGCGCTGTCGACGCTGCTTGCGGTTTTCCCCTTCCTGATCTTCGGTACGGCGCTGGCAAGCTTTCTCGGTGCCAGTCAATTTTCGTCAACGGCCGTGCACCTGATTTTCGACACCTGGCCGGAGACGATCGCCAAGCCGCTCGCCGACCAGGTCGTACAGGTGCTGACCATCCCGCGCGGCGGTCTTTTGACGGTGTCCGTGCTTGCGGCCGCCTATTTCGCTTCGAACGGCGTCGAGGCGCTGCGGATATCGCTGAACCGCGCCTATCGCGTGCTCGAAACCCGGCCCTGGTATTTCAACCGCCTCGCCAGTCTTGGTTATGTGCTCATTGCCGTGCTGATCTTTGCCATCCTCAGCATCCTGCTCGTCGCCGTGCCGCTCGCGCTCAATTACACCCGGCAATGGCTGCCCAAGCTCGCCGACATTCTCGACATCGTCTTCAGCTGGCGGATCTACGGCACGATCTTCCTGCTTTTGGCCGGCCTGATGATCCTGCATCTTTGGCTCGCGGCCGGGCGCAGGCGGGTGCTCGACGTCATCCCCGGCGTGTTGCTGACATTGGTGTTCTGGTCGATCGGCGCTCTGCTCTTTGCCTATTATCTCTCGACCTTCGCCAATTACACCGCCACCTATGCCGGTCTGGCATCGGTGATGATCGTGCTGATTTTTCTCTATATGCTCGCGGTGATCTTCATCATGGGGGCGGAAATCAATGCGGCGCTGATGAAATTTCGGGTGCGGCGGCTGCTTTTCGGCAAGGCGGCAAGCCGTGCCGCTGCCGAAGTGCCAGCGGAAAAGCAATCTTCCGAAACAAGGAGCGAATCAGAGGCCGATGCGGCGGCGAAGCTCCGCCGGTGAGAGGCCCCGTCTGCGCCATTCCGCAATGCCCGTATCACCCATGCTCTTGGAAAGCTTCCTGCCATCGCTGCCGAGGAGGAGGCGATGGTGGTGATAGAGCGGCTGCGGCAGGCCGAGCAGCGTCTGCAGCAGGCGATGGATCGACGTGGCGTGGAAGAGGTCCAATCCGCGCACGACATGGGTGATGCCCTGCACGGCATCGTCGACGACAACAGAGAGATGGTAGCTGGAGGGAGCATCGGAGCGCGACAGTACGACATCGCCCCAGGCGGCCGGATCGGCAAGGATGGTGCCCGTCTCGCCATCGCCGCTTTCCTGCCAGTGCAATGGTTCGTCTACCGCTGCAAGCGCCTTTCGCATGTCGAGACGCCTCGCATGTTTCATGCCCGACGCCAGCAGGCGCTGCCGCTCGGCATCGCCGCGCTCGCGATCGTCGGAGGGATAAAGCGGCGTGCCGTCCGGATCGCGCGGCCATGACGTGCCATCCGCCTCGAAGGAGTTGACGCGAGCCTTGACCTCGCCGCGGGTCAGAAAGGCGGGATAGACGAGGCCGCGGTCTATAAGCGTCTGCAGCGCCGCCTGATAGGCCGGAAAATGTTCGGACTGCCGCCGCACCGGCTCCTGCCAGCGAAGACCGAGCCAGGAAAGATCGGTATAGATACCCTCTTCGAAATCGGGTGTGCAGCGCGCCTGATCAATGTCTTCGATGCGCAGAAGGAAATCGCCGCCGCTTTTCTGAGCCATGTCGTGATTGAGGATCGCCGACAGCGCGTGGCCAAGATGCAGGGCGCCGTTCGGGCTCGGGGCGAAGCGGAATTTCGGCTTTTGACGGGGAATCTCGATCATGCTTTCTTCTGCCACGAATTGAAACCGAGGACTACGAGGCGCCATGCAGATCATTCGCGACGAGCGCGATATCGAACAGGGGCTGGCTGAGCTGCTGGAGATCGATCCGCGCCTGCGGCCCGTTGCCGCAGAGGCGGGCAGCTTGCCGCTGCGCCTGCGCGAACCGGGCTTCGAAGGGCTTGCCCATATCATCGTTTCGCAGGTGGTCTCCCGCGCCAGCGCCGATGCGATCTGGGGGAAGATGATCGCGGGCATGGGGCAGGTGACCGCGCAAGGCTATGCCGATCTCGAGCCGGAGGCATGGCGGACCTTCGGCCTGTCGCGAATCAAGCACGAGACGCTTTACCGCGTGGCTGAAGCCGTTGCCGGCGGCAGCCTCGATCTCCATGCGCTCAGCGCGGAATCACCTGACAAAGCGCTTGCCGAGCTGACATCGATCAAGGGAATCGGCCCCTGGACGGCCGAGGTCTACCTGATGTTCTGCGGCGGTCACGCTGATGTGTTTCCGGCCGGCGACGTGGCGCTGCAGGCGGCCGTCGGCATGGCTTTCGGCCATGACGCCAGGCCCTTGGCCAAGGCCGTCGCTCGGGAAGCCGCGGCTTGGGCGCCCTGGCGCTCGGTCGCGGCCCGACTCTTCTGGGCCTATTATGCCGTGAAAACACGCCGGGATGCGCTGCCTATAGTTTAATCGGCCGCCTCCTCGAAATCGCCTTTATGCGCTGAATTTATTGGACTTCACAATCCTGTAACAACCGGCCTAATATACAAGATGCAGATGCCGAATCGATCAGGAGGGTTCCTTGACGATTGCAGTCTCCCCGCAGTCCCTGCCGGCGCTCGTGCTGAACGCCGACTACAGACCGCTGAGTTACTATCCCTTGTCGCTCTGGTCCTGGCAGGACGCGATCAAGGCGGTTTTTCTTGACCGTGTGAACATCATCGCAGAATACGATCAGTGCGTGTCCTCACCGAGCTTCTCGATGCGGCTGCCGAGCGTCGTATGCCTGAAGACATATGTGCAGCCGTCCCGCAATCCCGCCTTCACCCGCTTCAACGTCTTCCTGCGCGACAGGTTCGAATGCCAGTATTGCGGCTCCCATGACGACCTGACCTTCGACCATGTCATCCCGCGCGCCCATGGCGGCGAGACGACCTGGGAGAACGTGGTCGCCGCCTGTTCGCCGTGCAATCTACGCAAGGGCAGCAAACTGCCGAGACAGGCCGGCATGTTCCCGGCGCAGAAGCCATACCAGCCGACCGTGCAGGACCTGCACAATAACGGCCGCCTGTTCCCGCCGAACTATCTGCACGACAGCTGGCTCGACTATCTCTACTGGGATTCGGAACTGCAGCCGTAGGGCTTTTCGGTTGGTGTGAATATCGCTGCGGCGGCTTTATGTGAGGAGAGTGCGACACCCCCCTCTGTCGCTGTCGCGACATCTCCCCCACAAGCGGGGAGATCGGTAACTCGCGGTACCTTCCCGACCTGAATCGACTATCTGCTGTCGTTGTGCTTACTTGCTTCGTAGAGAGGTGCGGCATACTCCCACCAATCTCCCTCCCTTGTGGGGGAGATGTCACGAAGTGACAGAGGGGGTATCAGAGCTGCGGCATAAGAGAGGTTACGGCAGCGCCCCCGAAAATCAACCCGCCTTCTTCGCCCCCACAAACGCTATAGCCGCCAGGATGACGCTGGCGATCACGTTCCAGCCGGCCATCGACAGGCCGAGGATGCGCAGCGCCGCTTCCGTGCAGGAGGGGCCTTTGATGGTGTTCAGCTGGCCGAGCAGGTCGCCGGCATTCTGCGTGACGCTGCTGGCCGAGGTGGAACAGGTGGTCGGGCCTTCCCAGAAGTGCCATTCGACGCCGGCGTGATAGACGCCGATGCCGCCGCCGACAACCATCATAAGGCCGGCGATGATGAGGAGCCCGCGGGTGATCCAGGAGGGCAGACCGGCGACTGCCGTGAGCACGGCGATGATGGCGACCGGGATGCCGTAGTAATAGGGCTGGCGCTGCTCCAGGCAGAGCGCGCAGGGAATATAGCCGCCGATATACTGGAAGCCGAGCGCCGAGCCGATGACGACGATCATGCCGATCGTCAGCAGAAGGCCATAGCCGAAGCCGGCGCGGGAGGAAGGCGAAATCGTGGACATGCGTTGGAGGCTCCTTGGTCAGCTCGCCAGGGCAAAATGGAAGACGGCGTATAGGGCAATGAGAACGGCGGCCGCCGCCATGGTGATCTGGCCCAGACGCTTCTCGATGAAATGGCGGATGGATTCGCCATAGCGGCGCAGCAGGAAGGCCAGGAGGAAGAAGCGGGCACCGCGGGCGACGATGGCCGAGACGATGAACAGGCCGAGATTGATATGGGCGACACCGGAGAGGATCGTCACCACCTTGATCGGCGGCAGATGCGCGAGACCCGATGTGACCAGCAGCAGGAGCACCCATTCATAGGTGATGCCGGCGCTCATCTGGTTGAAGGCGTCGAGCTTGCCATAGAATTCGAGGATCGGCTTGGCGATGGTCTCGAAGGCGTAATAGCCGAGCATCCAGCCGGCAATGCCGCCAAGCACGGAGGCGACCGTCGCCGTCAGCGCGTAGCGCCAGGCACGCTCGGGCTTGGCAAGCGACATCGGCAGGAACAGGACATCCGCTGGAACGAGAAAGATGGAGCTCTCGACGAAGGCGATTACCGCCAACCAGATTTCCGCCGATTTGCGGCCGGCAAGCGACATGGTCCAGTCGTAAAGTCTACGAAGCATGAAGGCCCCTTTTTGCTGCGTTGCAAACCTTTAGGGGGCAGGATTATGGCTGTAAATGGTCGGGGACTGACGGAAATGGCTGAAAGGCAAAATTTTTCGTGATGGGTGGGGTTTGGATTGGGAAGAACGCTTAGCGATTTCGTCGCGATTGATAGAGAGCCTCGATCACTTCAAATGAAAACGATGGTCCATGAGCTACGCGCTTCTTTGCTTCGATGGATTGCAAGCCGCTGCCCTTACCCATGTCGCATAGTCGATATGGAGGGCAAATTGATATAGGGGTTGCTGCGATCGTAAGAGAGTTTGGGTATTCCCTTGTTTCCTGCGATTAAGTTCGGAAGTAAGTGCCCCTGAGGTCCGAACATATAATCACCTCCTGCGCACAGATGCGCGAGAGCCTGATAATCGAAATATTTAAAACGGTCGTCCGCCAGAAATGCGGCCTCTCGATACTTGTCACCTGTGATCTTTCCGTAACCGGACGTTTTCAAAAATAGATTCCCAACAGCAGTATTAATTTTAGCACCTTCACACATGGTGCCGATGATGCCACCCAACTTATAGATTCGCAGGATTTCAGCATCGGCATCCGGTAAACGTTTCATGGCTTCCGACAGATACCAATTCGTAGAAGGGTCATTGGTCATTGTCTTCCGCCAAAATGTGGGAATATCCTCCGCGAAGCAGTTCCATGCTGAAAGGGTCAATATAAGTCCGAGAATGGAAATATGCCTTATTGTTCTGATCATGCCGCGCTCCCCTAGAGATTGCATGTGCCAAGCATAGATCAACCGTTTCTCTGAGGAAACACAATACTCTGAACGCTTTCTGAGAGCTTTTACTCACCTAAAATTCAAGCTCACGACAGGAAAGACAACCGGGCTCGCTGCAGTTCGTGATCGATGGGTCAACCGTGAACTCTACAACAGATCTAAAAGGGGAACTCGGACCTTGAATATGACCAGCTTTGATGACCCGAGCTTTCAACAAGCTATGCAATGAAGTGGTGCCCCATGCCGGAGTCGAACCAGCACTTCTTTCGAAACTCGATTTTGAGTCGAGCGCGTCTACCAATTCCGCCAATGGGGCAACGGGGTACTGACGAGGCGGCTGTCTAGCATGTGATCGGCTCGGCGCGCAAGCCGGATTGGCAGATATTGCGAGTGTTTCCGCAGGGTTGCGGTTTGGCCCATGGCGCGGGTGGACGCCATGGGTTTTTTGCCGTTTGAGGCTCAGTGGGCCATGGCCGGGCCTTTGCTGGTGGAGCCGGATTTTTGCAGGGTGATCGCGAGGATCGCGGCAAGCAGGCAGAAGGCGCCGGCGACGAAGAAGGCGGGGAGATAGGTGTTGAGCTCCGTGCGGGTGAGGCCGGCGCCATAGGCGGCGGTGGCGGCACCCAGCTGGTGGCCGGCGAAGACCCAGCCGAAGACGAGGCCTGCCTTTTCGCGGCCGAAGCGGTCGGCGGCGATCTTGACGGTTGGCGGTACGGTGGCGATCCAGTCGAGGCCATAGAAGACCGCGAAGATCGACAGGCCGTAGAAGGTGAAGTTGCTGAAGGGCAGATAGACCAGCGACAGGCCGCGCAGGCCGTAATACCAGAAGAGCAGCCAGCGATTGTCGAACCGGTCGGAGAGCCAGCCGGAGCCGATCGTGCCGAAGAAATCGAAGATGCCCATGACGGCGAGCACGCTGGCGGCGGCCACCGGCACGATGCCGAAATCGCCGCAGAGGGTGACGAAATGCGTCTGGATCAGGCCGTTGGTCGACAGGCCGCAGATGAAGAAGGTGGCAAACAGGACCCAGAAGGTCGAGGTCGCGGATGCCTCGCGCAGGGTTGCGATCGGCGAGGCGAGCGCGGCCTTGAGGTTCTTGGTGGCAGCCGGCGGCGGCGTGATGTGGATCTCGCCGACCAGCGGCAGATTGACGTCCGAGGGGCGGTCGCGCATTAGGAGCAGCACGACGAGAGCGGCAACGACGATCATGCAGCAGACGAAGAGAACCGTGGTGCGCCAGCCGTAGCGCGTCGTCAGCTCCGCCATCAGCGGCAGAAAGACGAGCTGTCCCGTGGCCGAGCTTGCCGAGAGCATGCCGATCACCAGACCGCGATGCTTGGTGAACCAGCGCGTCGAGACGGTCGCGGCCAGCACCATGGCGGTGAGGCCGGTGCCGAAGCCGATGATGATGCCCCAGCAGAGCAGCAGCTGCCAGACCTGCGTCATGAAGAGCGAGCCGATGAAGCCGACGCCGATGGTCGCCAATGCGAAGACGATGACCTTGCGCACGCCGAAATGGTTCATGAAGGCGGCGGCGAAGGGACCCATGAGGCCGAACAGCAACAGGCGGACGGCAAGTGCCGAGGAAATAGAGGAGGTGCTCCAGCCGAATTCGTCCTCCAGCGGCTTGATGAGCACGCCGGGCGCGCCCATGGCGCCGGCCGTGACCAGCATGGTGAGGAAGGTGGCGGCGACGACGACCCATCCGTAATGGATGTTGCGCCGGGCGAGCGTCGAAGCGAGAGCGGTGGAAACCATGAGGTGCGTTCCAATCAGTTTGGGTATCTTGGCGTCAGGATCGGGGCTTGCGGAAGCGCTTGATCGCGGACGCTTGGGGGTAGCGTATCCGCTTCTAGCACCCTGCCGTTCTCCCGGCTTGAACGTTTGTGTAAAGGCATTTACATGATTGCTATCATATTTGTTGCATATTGATGATGGTCATCATATAAATTGTCAATACAGATTTATTGATGTTCTGATGGAGTTTTTTGATGAGAGTGAGCCGGGAGAAATTCGCCGAGAATCGCGAGAAGATCCTTGCTGTCGCGGGCGAGCTTTTCCGCGAGAAGGGTTTCGACGGCATCGGCGTCGCCGAGATCATGAAGGCGGCGGGGCTCACGCATGGCGGCTTCTATGGCCATTTCGATTCGAAGGACGAGCTTGCCTGCGAGGCGAGCAAGGCGCTGGTGGCCCGTTCGCTCGAGCGCTGGAAAGAGGTCGCGTCAAGCTCGCCGGATCAGCCGCTGGAAGCGCTGCTCGCCCATTATCTCTCACATCGCAATGTCGTCGAGCATGCGACCGGCTGCGTTTTCGCTGCGCTGACGCAGGAGGTCAGCCGCCATGGCCCCGAGATGCAGTCCACCTTCACCGGCGGGCTGATGGGGCTGGTCGAGGTGCTTGAAGAGATTGTGCCTGGCGAAACGCCGGAGGAGCGCCGGCGCAAGGCCTTTGCCAGCCTTTCGGCCATGGTCGGTGCCGTCATCCTGGCACGCGCGATGGACAATTCCGAACTGTCGCAGGAGTTTCTGTCAGCGACCCGGCAGGAGCTGTCGCCGCCCGCCGGGTAACGAAAACGGTTGATCTAGTCTCGGAACGCGAGCAGCCCGTTCGCCTCGACGATTTCCTTGAACTTACCGTCGGGTGCGGCGGCGAGCAGCTTTTCACGCAGAGCTGCTTCGAAATCCGCGGTCTTGTCGCCCAGCGCCTGCGGCGAGGTCGACGACATCGAGAAAACGCGGCCGACGATCTCCTCGATATCCCGCGCATATTCCGAGACGATGCCGATGCGCTCGAGATTGCGGAAGGGCGAGGCAAGCAGCATGGCTTCATGCGGCGACCATTCCTTGCTCTTGCGCAGCTGCCGGTCCGCATGGCGTTCGGGTGAATAGATCTCTGCAAGCGGTTCGAGGATCTCGCGCCAATCCGGCTCTGCCAGGATGCTCTTGTCGTGGAACAGAACCACGGCTCCGCCCGGCTCGATCAATCCGTCCAGCGCTTCGAGCGTTGCCCGCCTGTCCATCCAGTGGAAGGAGCGGCCCATGACGCAGAGGTGCAGCTTGCCGATATCTGGCCCGAGGTCGTAGGAAGAGCCCTGACGGATATTGATATCGACGCCGGCCATCTTTGCGCCGAGCGCGGCTTCAGCGAGCATTTCCGGCTCCGGGTCCATGGCCGTAACGGCCGCGCTCTGCAGCCGTGCGAAAGCGATCCCCAGCTGGCCGGGGCCGCAGCCGAGATCCAGCACATGGCCGCCGGGCTTCAGGCCGCTGCGCTCGGCGACACGGGTGATCAGCCTGTCCGGATAGGGGATGCGATAGCGCAGGTAATAGGCTGCGGTCGATTGAAAGCGGCGCGCTTCGAAGGGAACCGTGATCATTGGATATCATCCTCGGGGGTAAGGAACCTCGATTTGTTAAGCCTCAACTGTGACCGGCTCGTGAAGTCATTTTTGCGCGATTTGTGGCGGGCGCGATATCGCTTCGGAGCTTGGGATTGCCCCTCACTTCCTTCTCCCCTCGGGGAGAAGGTGCCGATAGGCGGATGAGGGGGTGCCCGCCAAGAGTACGAAAATCCATGAATTCAAATGACCAGCCCCTTCCCCCTCATCCGACCCTTCGGGCCACCTTCTCCCCGAGGGGAGAAGGAGCTTGCGGCGTCGACGTGCCTCATCTGCATTGCTCCACTGCAAGCGGGGGAGAGGGGTTAAGGGCAAGGCGAGCAGATGCGACTTCATCAGCCTCATCCAGCCATAAATCCCCGATCACTTGAACCCGGCAACCCCATGCGGAACGTAAGGGCTCTCCAGCGCCTCGATTTCCTCGGGCGTCAGTTTGACCTCCAGCGACGCGACGGCATCGGTGATGTGGCCGGGCTTGGAGGCGCCGATGATCGGGGCGGTGACGGCGCTCTTCTGCAGGATCCAGGCGGTTGCCACCTGCGCGCGCGGGATGCCGCGCGCCTTGGCGACAACGCCGACGGCATCGACGATCTTGCGGTCGGCTTCGAGCGCCTGGGTGTAGAGCGTCTTGCCGAATTCGTCGGATTGCGTTCTGGCCGTCGCTTCGTCCCAATCGCGGGTAAGCCGGCCGCGGGCGAGCGGGCTCCAGGGGATGACGGCGATCTTCTGATCCTCGCAGAAGGGCAGCATCTCGCGCTCTTCCTCGCGGTAGAGCAGGTTCAGGTGGTCCTGCATGCTGACGAATTCCGTCCAGCCATTCAGGCGCGACGTGTAGATCGCCTTGGCGAATTGCCAGGCATACATGGAGGAGGCGCCGATATAGCGCGCCTTGCCGGCTTTGACGACATCGTGAAGCGCTTCCAGCGTTTCCTCGATCGGCGTCGTATAGTCCCAGCGATGGATCTGGTAGAGATCGACATAATCGGTGCCGAGGCGGCGCAGGCTGTTGTCGATCTCGTCGAAGATCGCCTTGCGCGACAGGCCGGCGCCGTTCGGGCCGGGGCGCATGCGGTTGAAGACCTTGGTGGCGAGGACAATGTCGTCGCGGCGGGCGAAATCCTTGATGGCGCGGCCGACGATCTCCTCCGAGGAGCCGTTGGAATAGGTGTTGGCCGTGTCGAGGAAGTTGATGCCGGCTTCGATCGCCTGGCGCAGCAGCGGACGGCTGTCTTCCTCCTTCAGCGACCAGGCATGCGTGCCTTTGTTGGGATCGCCGTAGGTCATGCAACCCAGGCAGATGCGTGAGACTTCAAGACCGGTTCGGCCAAGCTTTACGTATTCCATCGCTATTCTCCGTCTTCTTCTGGGTATCCGATAGAACGCTCCGTCCGGTGCAGGAGGCGGGCGGATGACTATACCAATACAGACTAGCAGAGCTTGGTGCCGCCGCTCAGCTCAATAATTCGCGATTGCTTGAAAGCTGCTGAGGATCGAAGCGGACCTAGCTTGGGGATTGTCATATCTCGACAATTCAAATGCAGTTACTGGTTGTGTAACTGTGGTGCTTCATCAATTTGAGGCTTTCAATGCGTTTTTTCCGCTTCTTCCAAGATCGTCGTCCCCTCGCTGCTGCTGTCATCGGCCTGCTTTTGGGGCCTGCCATCGTCGCGGCCTATCTTGGCCGGGGACGTATGGCGATAGCCTATCTGTTGGTTACCAACCTTGTCGGCTTTCTGGTTATTCTTGCGATGCCTCAGCTCGCATTGGCCGCGGCTGCTGGTTTGGTGGCCGTTCCTTTCAATTTGATCGGTTGTGTTCATGGCTATTGGTTGACGCGGAGAGGGGGCGCTGCCTGGCAACATCGATGGTTCGCGCGTTGGTACAATATAGCGCTGGTTTTTTGGCTTTTGCCCATCGCCGTCGCATTCTTCATTCGGGCATTCATTGTCCAACCGTTTTCGATCCCCTCTAGTTCGATGATGCCGACGCTTATGCCCGGCAGCTACGCTTTCGTGACCAAGTTCAATTATGGCTATGGTCGCTACTCTTTCCCGTTTAGACCCGATTGGCTGCCGCCGAAATTGTTCGGGTCTAAGCCACAGCGAGGGGATGTCGTCATCCTCGCGCCTCCGGCCACACCGAACGTGGACTACGCGAAGCGTGTTATCGGGCTTCCCGGTGACCGCATCCAGATGAAAAACGGAATTGTTTTCATCAATGGAAAGGCGGTGCCGCGCTATGCCGAGGGTACCATCGTAACGAACTATAGTCTGGATCGTGGCGAATTCCCCGTTTTCGGCGAGGTGCTGGACAACGGGGTTCGCTACCGGACTTTGGATGAATCGCCAAACTCGCGGGGGGACAATACGGGCGAGTATTCAGTGCCTGCGGGCTATTATTTCGTCCTGGGTGACAATCGCGATAATTCCAACGATAGCCGCTTCGATATCGGTTTCGTCCCCGAGGCGAATATCTATGGCATGGTTTGGCTGGTATTTCGCTCCGAAGAAGGGTGGTCCTTCGTGCACTAAATGACGGCGACCTAGCAGGGCGGTATCGGCAATCTCAAATGTTTCCTTGAACCCCAGAGGCGACAGGTGTTAGCTGCACCGCACCATTTTTGGAATTCCGCATGAAACTGCCCCCGCGTGATACCTATGAAGCCCTCTATCGCGACTTTCGTTGGGAGATTCCGGCGAAATTCAACATGGGACATGCTGTTTGCGATGCCTGGGCCGAGCGTGAGCCGGATCGGGTCTGCCTCCAGCATTTCAATCCGGACGGCAATCACTTTTCTATGACTTATGGTGAGTTGCGCGATCGCTCCGCGTCCTTTGCCAATGCACTCGTTGCGCTTGGCGTGCGCCGCGGAGATCGCGTGGCGCTGTTGCTGCCGCAGAGCTTCGAGACGGTCGTGGCGCATGTGGCGATCTATAAGCTGGGGGCGATCGCGCTGCCGCTGGCATTGCTGTTCGGTGCCGAGGCGCTGGAATACCGGCTGCAAGCGTCCGGTGCGTCGGCCATCGTAACCAACCGGTTCGGTCTCGAACGGCTGCATCCGATCCGGGATCGGCTGCCTGAACTGAGACAGGTGATCAGTATCGATGGCACCGAGGATGGCGTTGCCGGCTTTGCCGATCTGGTGGCCGCGCATCCGTCCTTGTTCGAGGTGGCCGATAGCGGCCCGGACGACCCGGCTCTGATGATCTTCACCTCGGGCACGACCGGGCCGCCGAAGGGGGCGCTGCATGGTCATCGGGTCCTGCCGGGGCATATTCCGGGCATGCAGTTCGCCCACGAAGGCTTCCCGCAAGCCGGCGACCGGCTCTGGACGCCGTCGGACTGGGCCTGGGCCGGCGGCCTTCTGAACGCGCTTTTGCCGAGCCTGATGCTTGGCGTTCCAGTCGTTTCCTCGCCGGCGCAGAAGTTCGACCCGCACATGGCGTTCCGCATCATGGCCGAGATGGAGGTGCGCAACGCCTTCATTCCGCCGACGGCGCTACGCCTCTTGAAGGCCGTCGACAATCCACGGGCGCGCTATAACCTCAAGCTGCGTACCATCGGTTCGGCCGGCGAGGCGCTCGGCTGCGAGACTTTCGAATGGGCGCGATCGGTGCTCGGTGTCAGCGTCAACGAGTTCTTCGGCCAGACGGAGTGCAATTTCGTCCTCTCCTCGAGCGCCGTCTTCGGCGTCAGCCGCGGCGGGGCGACGGGCAAGCCGGTGCCGGGCCATCGTGTGGCGATCGTCGATGCCGGGGGTGTCGAGGTTCCCGTGGGCGAGAGCGGGCAGATCGCCATCAAGCGGCCCGATCCGGTGATGTTCCTCGGCTACTGGCAGAACGAGGCGGCGACGGAGGCGAAATTCGCCCATGACTGGCTGCTGACCGGCGATATCGGCCGGCAGGACGCGGATGGTTATATTTCCTTCGTCGGGCGCGACGACGATGTCATCACCTCGTCGGGCTATCGCATCGGACCGAGCGAGATCGAGGATTGCCTTGGCGGCCATCCGGCCGTGCAGCTTGCCGCGGCGGTAGGCAAGCCGGATGCGGTGCGGACGGAGATCGTCAAGGCCTATGTGGTTCTCGTGCCCGGGCACGAGCCGAGCGAAGCTTTGGCGGCCGAAATCCGCGAATGGGTGAAGACCCGGCTTTCCATGCATGAATATCCGCGCGAGATCGAATTCGTCGATGCCCTGCCGCTGACGACGTCGGGCAAGGTGATCCGCCGCCTTCTGCGCGAGCGGGCGGTTGCTGAGGTCAGCGCTTCGTAAGCGAGAGGATCTTTTCGCGCAGCAGTTTCGCCATGTTGCGGGTGCTGCGGTACATGTGGAGCTGCGTGGTCACCTGGCGGACGTCGCGGTCGCCGTTCGGCGTCAGGCCGACGATGAGCGTACCCATGTCCTCGCGCTCTTGCCAGAAGCGGCTCATGACCGGATGATCCGGCACGGCGCAGGAGTCGGAGCGGACGACGTTGGCGTCGTCCAGATGCCATTCCGTCAATTCAGCCATCAGCAGCTTGCCCGGCGAAAAGCGGGCATAGGCCTCGTCATAGGCGGTCTTCCAGGTATAGGCCTCGCCGCCCATGATCAGCACGATCATTGAGGCGATGGCCCTGCCGTCGAGATCGATGGTGTGGATGCGCACCGCGTCGATGGCTGCAAGATTGGAGATTGCCTCGCGGGCGAAGGCGGCATGGTGGCGATCGGTGACGAGCGCCGAACGCTTCTTGCCCTTCCAGCCGCTGGCCTCCAGCGCCAGGAATTCCTCCATGCGTCCATGGATATCGCGGGGCTGACGGGCAACGCCGTAGCTGACCTCGCCATGGCTTTCCAGCAGCCGCCATTGCCGGCGCATTTCGCGCAGGTGAGCGTTGGAGATCGTACGCCTGAGATAGACGAGCGCGTCGTCATTGCTTTGCAGCATCGGACGCTGGAAGGTATTGGCGACGGCGATCGGCAAGTTTCGCCCGATCGCAATGACCTTGGCCATCTGAACGAAGTGGCCGTTGAGGCGCACATCCGGCAGCACGAGCGTGGTCGGCAGGTGCAGTTCCCGCTGGGAGAGCGCCTCGAAGAGGTTGTCGAGCGTTTCGCCGGCATCTTCGGCATCCACAAGCGGCGTTCCGAGCGGGCCGAAGGAATTCGACCAGCCTCGGATGATCGAAGGGCCGATCGCGAAGCCCGGCTTGTCGACGGTGAAGGGCATCAGCAGGCGTATGCGGCTGCGCGTACTGCTGTTGTCGCGCATCAGCGCCAGGCGCACCTGCCGATCCTCGAGGCGCGGCATGGCAGGTGCCAGGAAGCGGCCGGAGAAGAAGACGTTCGGCTCCATGGCGCGGTTGGAGAGGAAATCCAGCTCGTCCTGCAGTTCGTAGCCGAGCTTGCCGGGATAGAGGCAGAATTCGCGGCCGGCTCGTCCGACCTCCACCCGGGCTTCGGCTTTCGGCGCTTCGAAGTGCAGCGCCGCAAGCGTATGCGTCAGGGCATTCACCTGGCTGTCGGTGCTTTGGGTGTAGGGAGGGCGTGCCATAATCAGAGAGCCCTCGTTGCCGGTGGCGTTGCGGGGCGCCGGATGAGGGCGAAGAGGGTGATGCCGAGTGCGTGGCGGACCGCGATGTGCAGAAGCAGAGCTTCGATCGCCATGGCAGCTGCTCCGGCAATCGCCGCACCTTCGATGCCGAGATGCGGAATGAGAATGAGGTTCAGAGCGATATTGGCGACGAGCGTTGCGGCATAGAGGTAAACGCACAGCATCTGCTTGTCGGCCATGGTCAGAAGGATTTCGGCTGGGCCGACCAGTGCCCGCGCGACGATGCCAGTCAGCAGGATGGCCATCACGATCTGGCCCTCGATGAAGGCCGCGCCGAAAAGCGAGAGCAGCAATTGTCCTGCAGCCAGCACCATCAGGCCGACGGCAAGCGCCGGAAAGAAGGCCCAGCGTGCCGCCTCCGTCGCGAAGGCCGCGAGCTTGCTCCGATCGCCTTCGGCGATGATGGCGGCGAAACGCGGTCCTATCGCTGCCCTCACGGCAAAGGAGACGAAAAGCACCAGGGCCATCGTCTTTGCCGCGGCGAAATAGACGGCGACCTCATCCGGATCGAGGAAGATGCCGACGACGATGACGTCCGAGTTGGTGAGTAGGTATCCCACGCCTTCGACCAGGAAGATCGGCAGGGCGACGGCCGTCCAAGCGCTGAATTCAGTAGCTTTCGGGCCGATCGGATAGTGACGGCGCAGACGGAGCGTCACTGCGAGATATTGCAGCAGGACGCTGGTGAAGGCTGCGGCGAGCGCCGCGGCCATGGCGGTGACGGCGTCATGCGGCGCGCCGGCAAGGATGGCAGTCATCATGAAGAGCAAGATCAGCGTCGGGCGGATGAGGAAGGTTGGGCTCAGAGCCATGACCGGCCAGTGCTTGGCGCGGGCGGTGCCGTCCAGAACGTCTCCCAGCGCGATCATCGGCACGGCAATCAGGCCGAGGAAGACGGGCATGATGTAATAGTGTTCGATCATATTGCGGAAGGCGTAGAGCAGCAGCGCGCCGATCAGTGCCAGGGTGCCGGAAGCCGCGACGACGAAAAGACGTGCCGTGGCGTTGAGGCCGCGAATGGCGGCATGATTGCCGCTGGCGTCATATTGCGGCAGGAAGCGGATGATGGCGCTCGGAAAGCCGAAGCAGGCGAGATTGCCGAACAGGATCATCAGCACCCAAACGAAGACGAAGACGCCGTATTCGAACCGGCCCATCAGGCGGGCAAGAATGACCTGCGAGACAAAGGCGAGGGCGGCACCCGCGACGCGGATCGTGAAGGCAGTGAGCGCCATGCGCTGCGAAACAGTCTTCTCGTCCTGAGCATTGAGGAGCGATGCGATCTTGCGCAGATACGGCGATAGCACGGCCCGCAATGCGGCCGGCATCATTCTTTCCGCTGTTTGAAAGACCGCCATGATCGATACGCAATACTTTAAGTATGATCCCAAACTTGCGTTAGTCTTGGCAGAGGAGAGTTAAGAATCGGTTCTTTCGACCTGTAAAAGTGAGTTTGCGGATGGCGGCAAGTTGTCTGCCGAAATGTTTAAAAGCAACCGTGAGGTGGGTCAGGTTCGTGGCTGACGGAACCATGCGACCAACGCAGAAAACGGGTGGCGGATACTGCGCCGGCATGCAGAATCGGCTGGCTGCAGGAGGAGGGTTCCGTGTTCACGCTTTACGACTATCTGCCGTCGCAGAATGGCTGGAAGGCCAGAGTTCTATTCGGGTTGACTGGTATTCCCTACCAGACCCGCCTGGTGTCCATCTTCGAAGGGGAGGGACGAACGGATGCCTTTCTCGATCTCAATCCGGCTGGCGGCATCCCCGTCCTCGAACTTGAGGGTGGGCGCACCATCGCCGAATCCAACGCGATCCTCACCTATCTCGCCGAAGGCACGCAGTTTCTTCCGGCGGACCGCTACCGGCACGCCAAGGTCATGCAATGGCTGTTCTTCGAGCAGTATCATGTCGAGCCGGTCATCGGTACGCTGCGATTCTGGACCTTGACGGGGCGGCTTGAGCTCAATGCGGGCTTGGTCGAGGCCAAGCGTGCGGCCGGTCTTCGTGCGCTTGCAGCCCTCGAGCGCGGGCTGAAGAACGTGCCGTTCCTCGTTGGTGACGAGTTCTCGATCGCGGACATCGCGGTTTACGCCTACGCCCACAGAGCGGCCGATTGCGGTTTCGATCTCGCCGATTATCCCGCGTTCACAGCTTGGCTCGATCATGTGCTTGATGTCATCGGACTAGGCTACCCGGTCCATCTCTACAGCGAGGATCCGCATTCTGCTGTCTGAGCTCGTTTGGCTCTTCGTTGCGGGACTCCACTCATCCGGCAGCAATTACATATGAAATGAGGTCGCCGCCGCGTCCCCCCTTCTCCCCGAAGGCAGAAGGAATTCACCTATCAGATGGCGCTGGTGTCAGATCCTGTAACAAAAATGCCGCCCACAGGCGGCATTCCGTTCATTGCCAGCGCTTTGTGAGCGCTTAGACGACTTCGCTGCTTTCGAAGGCGCCGTGGCAGTGCTTGTACTTCTTGCCGGAGCCGCAGGGGCATGCCTCGTTGCGGCCGATGCGGCCCCAGGTGGCCGGGTTGCGCGGATCGCGGTTCTCTGGCGCAACGAAGCTTTCGCTTGCGAGTGCGAACGGGGAAAATTCATCCTCGCCGGTCGTCGCATCAATATGACGGGCCTGCATCGGCGGCGTTTCCGGTTCGGCCGGCTGCTGCACGAGTTCGACACGGGAAAGCTGGGCAGTGACGGCCTGGCGCAGGTTGTTCAAAAGCGCCTGGAACAGTTCGAAAGCCTCGGCCTTGTATTCCTGCAGCGGATCGCGCTGTGCGTAACCGCGGAAGCCGATGACCGACCGTAGATGGTCGAGATTGACGATGTGCTCGCGCCAGAGATTGTCCAGCGTCTGCAGCACGATGGAGCGCTCGACATAGGTCATGATCTCGGGACCGAAACGCTCGGCTTTTTCGGTTGCGGCCTTGTCGGCGGCTTCCGCCAGACGGGCGCGGATGTCGTCTTCGGCGATGCCTTCTTCCTTGACCCAGTCGTGGATCGGCATATCGAGATCGAAGAAGTTGGCGATCGCGGCCTTCAGGCCATCGGCATCCCACTGTTCGGCATAGGCGCGCTCCGGAATATGTCTGGCGACGAGATCCTCGATGACGTCGTGGCGCATATCGCCGACGAATTCAGAGAGGTCCTTCGATTCCATCAGCTCGACACGCTGGTCGAAGATGACCTTGCGCTGATCGTTCAGCACGTCATCATACTTCAGAACGTTCTTGCGGATATCGAAGTTGCGGGCTTCGACCTTCTTCTGCGCGCGCTCCAGGGCCTTGTTGATCCAGGGATGGACGATCGCTTCGCCTTCCTTGAGACCGAGCTTCTGCAGCATGCCATCCATCCGGTCGGAGCCGAAGATGCGCATCAGGTCGTCCTGGAGCGACAGGTAGAATTTCGAGCGGCCCGGGTCGCCCTGACGGCCGGAACGGCCACGAAGCTGGTTGTCGATGCGCCGGCTCTCGTGGCGTTCGGAGGCGATGACGTAGAGGCCGCCGGCGGCAAGCGCCTGTTGCTTCAGGCCCTTGATTTCCTCGGCGATCGCAGCGATCGCGGCATCGCGCTCGGGGCCGGGCTCCATATCGTGCAGATCGCGCTCGACGCGCATTTCGAGGTTGCCGCCGAGCTGAATGTCGGTGCCGCGGCCGGCCATGTTGGTCGCGATGGTCACCGTGCCGGGAACGCCGGCCTGTGCAACGATATAGGCTTCCTGCTCGTGATAGCGGGCGTTCAGCACCTGGAAGTCGGAGAAGCCGCGCTTGCGCATGAGATCGGCGAGAAGTTCGGACTTCTCGATCGACGTCGTGCCGACCAGCACCGGCTGACCGCGTTTGTGAGCATCGAGGATCTCGTTGATGATGGCGTTATACTTCTCGGTATGCGTACGATAGACCTCGTCGTCCTCGTCGATACGCTGAATGGGCAGGTTGGTCGGCACTTCGACGACATCGAGGCCGTAGATGTTGCCGAATTCTTCCGCTTCCGTCGAAGCCGTACCGGTCATGCCGGCAAGCTTGTCGTACATGCGGAAATAGTTCTGGAAGGTGATCTGCGCCAGCGTCTGGTTTTCCGGCTGGATCTGCACATGCTCCTTGGCTTCCAGGGCCTGGTGCTGGCCGTCCGAATAGCGGCGGCCCGGCATCATGCGGCCGGTGAATTCGTCGATGATGACGACTTCGCCGTTGCGGACGATATAGTCCTTGTCGCGCTGGAAGAGCTTGTGCGCCTTGAGCGCATTGTTGATGTGGTGAACGATCGCGACGTTCTCGACGTCATAGAGCGATTCGCCTTTCAGCAAGCCGGCTTCGCTCAACATGTTTTCCAGCTTCTCCGTGCCGTCTTCGGAGAAGTTGGCAGAGCGCTGCTTTTCATCGATTTCGTAGTCTTCCTTCTCCAGGCGGGGAATGAAGGCGTCGATGGTGGTGTAGAGATCGGAGCGGTCGTCGAGCGGACCGGAGATGATGAGCGGCGTGCGGGCTTCGTCGATGAGGATGGAGTCCACTTCGTCGACGATCGCAAAATTGTGGCCGCGCTGAACCATCTGGGCGCGCTCATATTTCATGTTGTCGCGCAGATAGTCGAAACCGAGTTCGTTATTGGTGCCGTAGGTGATATCGCAGGCATAGGCGGCGTGACGCTGTTCATCCGACAGCCCGTGAACGATCACGCCCGTCGTCAGGCCGAGGAAGCCGTACAGGCGGCTCATGGTGCCGCTGTCGCGCTGCGCCAGATAATCGTTGACGGTAACGACATGCACGCCCTTGCCGGCCAGCGCGTTCAGATAGACCGGCAGGGTTGCGACGAGGGTTTTGCCTTCGCCGGTCTTCATTTCGGCGATGGCATTGGAATGGAGGATCATGCCGCCGATGAGCTGCACGTCGAAAGGCCGCATGCCGAGGACACGGCGCGAGGCTTCGCGGGCGACCGCGAAGGCCGGCACGAGCAGATCGTCCAGCGTCTTGCCGTCTGCGAGCTGCTGGCGGAACTCAACCGTCTTGGCGGCCAGAGCTTCATCGGACAGCGCGCGCATCTGCTGCTCGAGCGCATTGATGGCAACGACATTCGGCTGGAATGACTTGACGCGACGGTCGTTGGACGAGCCGAACAACTTGCGGGCAATTCCACCTAGGCTGACCATGTGACTGGTCCTTTCTGAGATTTCATCCTGCCGTTTCCTGCTCTATCCCTTCCCGAAAAAAACGGGAGTATAGCACAAAACGGCCGGAAACTGTTCTGGACGCGAGGTTGCGTGACAGATAAGAGGGGGGTCGATTGATGTCAACGGGATTTGGCCGATACAGAAAGGCCACATTCTCCTGCTGAAGGCTTTTCCGCGCCGGATTCACATCTGTCGAGCCGGTCGAGACCACCGAAGGGTTATTTTATGTTGAAGTATAACAAGCTTGCTGCGGTTGCTTTCGCAACAATCGTTACCTTCCAGGCTCCGGTCTTCGCGGCCGATGCCAAGGACCCCGTTGTCGCCAAGGTCGGCGATGTCGAAATCCATCAATCCGAACTCGATCTGGCGATCGCCAATCTCGATCCGCAGCTCGGCCAGCTTCCGGATGACCAGAAGAAGGTCGCGGCACTTTCTGCCTCGGTCGACGTGAAGCTTCTGTCGCAGAAGGCTGCAGCCGAAAAGCTCGACCAGACGCCGGACTTCCAGTCTCATATGGCCTATCTGCGCGATCGCGAGCTGCACAATGCCTTCTTCAAGGCTCACGTCGCCGACGCCATCAAGGATGATGAAGTCAAGGCTCGTTACGACAAGGAAGTCGCAGCCCTGCCGAAGCAGGAAGAAGTTCATGCGCGCCACATTCTCGTGAAGACCGAGGATGAAGCGAAGGCAATCATCAAGGAACTCGATGCCGGCAAGGACTTCGCCGCACTTGCCAAGGAAAAGTCGACCGACCCCAACAAGGCTGACGGCGGCGATCTGGGCTATTTCGGTCATGGCCGGATGGTCAAGGAATTCGAAGACGCAGCCTTTGCGCTTCCGGTCGGCACCTACACGAAGACCCCGGTCAAGACCGATTTCGGCTGGCACATCATCAAGGTCGAAGACAAGCGCAATGCTCCTCCTCCGCCGTTCGACCAGGTCAAGGACCAGGTTCGTCAGCTCGTCATGCGCGACAAGTATCTTGAGCTTCTGAACAAGGCCAAGCAGGACACCAAGGTCGTCATCAGCGACCCGGCTCTCAGCAAGGCCTATGACGACGCGCAGAAGCAGCAGGACGCAGCACCGGCCGATGACGCCATCGCGCCTGATGCTCAGCCGCAGCAGTAAGTCACAGCAGTCAAGCAATCAGGGCCTGGATTTTCCAGGCCCTTTACTGGAGCCGGATGATTTTAGGTCGACACGACCTAAAATCTGAATCCGTTCCAGAATCAAAAAGCAGAGCATGATGTCATCCGAAAACCGCCTACACTTTTCGGCATCATGCTCGTCCAGGTGGGTCTCATGTCCGGTTCCGTTTCTCCGCTCGCTCCCAAATCCTTTGCGTCCATGCCCGCGCTTCGCGGCGTGCGCATGACCACGGCGTCCGCCGGCATCAAGTACAAGAACCGGACCGATGTCCTGCTGATGGTCTTCGACAAGCCTGCGGCTGTAGCCGGCGTTTTCACCCGTTCGAAGTGCCCTTCGGCTCCCGTCGATTTCTGCCGGAAGAACCTCGCGCATGGCAGCGCGCGTGCCGTCGTCGTCAATTCCGGCAATGCCAATGCATTTACCGGCCTGAAGGGCCGTCAGGCCACCGAACTGACCGCCAAGTCCGCGGCTGCGGCCGTCGGCTGCGGCGAGAATGAAGTCTATCTCGCCTCGACCGGCGTCATCGGCGAACCGCTTGACGCCGCCAAGTTTGCCGGCGTGCTCGACACGATGGCCAAGGAGGCCGCCAACGATTTCTGGTTCGAAGCCGCCAAGGCGATCATGACCACGGATACCTATCCGAAGGTCGCGACCCGCACTGCCGAGATCGGCGGCGTCAAGGTCACGATCAACGGCATTGCCAAGGGCGCCGGCATGATCGCGCCCGACATGGCGACGATGCTCTCCTTCGTCGTCACGGATGCCGATATTTCTTCCGCCGCGCTGCAGACGCTGCTGTCCGAAGGCGTCGGTCCGAGCTTCAACTCCATGACCGTCGACAGCGATACCTCGACCTCGGACACGCTGATGCTGTTTGCCACCGGCGCAGCCGCGGCCGATGGCCAGGCGCATATCGATCGTGCCGAGGATCCGAAGCTCGTCGGCTTCCGCGCAGCGCTCAACGAGCTTCTCAAGGATCTCGCGATCCAGGTCGTTCGCGACGGTGAAGGCGCGACAAAGATGCTCGAAATCACCGTGACGGGCGCTGAGAGCGATGCGGCCGCCAAGCGCATCGCGCTTTCGATCGCCAATTCGCCGCTGGTCAAGACCGCGGCCGCCGGCGAGGACGCCAATTGGGGCCGCGTCGTCATGGCTGTTGGAAAGGCCGGCGAAACGGCGGACCGCGACAAGCTCGCCATCTGGTTCGGCGATGTCCGCGTTGCCGTCAACGGCGAGCGCGACGCTTCCTACTCCGAGGAAGCCGCCTCGAATGTCATGAAGCAGCAGGATATTCCTGTGAAGGTCGATCTCGGCCTTGGTAACGGTCGCGCGACGGTCTGGACCTGCGACCTGACCAAGGAATATGTTGCCATCAATGGCGACTACCGGAGCTGATATCTAGCCGATGCATGCGCAGTCCACGATAAACAAGCTGCCCCTGGTGCGCAGGCTCGAAGCTGTCGGCTTTCGGGCCTGGCCTGCCTCGTCCGTGCAGTATGATGGCAGCTGGCAGGTGCGGCTGACGGCGGGGCATCCCTCGAAGCGACTGAATTCCGTCGTGCCGCTCGATCCTTCCGATCATCGCGATCTGGAAATCCGGCTGACGAAGGCGCAGCGGAAGTTCGAGGCCTATGGCAGGCCCATGGTCGTGCGCGAGACGCCGCTCGCATCGCCGAAGCTCATCGATCTTCTTCGGGAGCGCGGCTGGACACGGTTCGATGAGACGATCGTCATGACCGCCGATCTCGTCGACCTCGAGCTCCCCGACATGCTGGATCATCTGCCGAGCCATGATGTCGGCCGTTTCGTCGATGCCAGCCTCGTCGTCGACGAGGCGGATCCGGCTTTGAAGCCGGCGCTGGCCGAGGTGGTGAGCAGCATCAAGCCGCCATCGGGCCTCTTCGTCATCGAGGATGCCGAAGCCGGTCCCCTGGCGACGACGCTTTGCGTTCAGGACAACGATCTTGCCGGCGTCATGTCGGTTGCCGTTTCGCCGCAGCACCGGCGCAAGGGGCTAGGCGTCGAAATCCTGACGTCCGCCTTGCGCTGGGCACGCATGCGCAGCGCCAAGGTCGCCTGGCTTCAGGTCAGTGCCGACAATGCTCCGGCTCTGGCGCTCTATGTCCGTTTCGGCTTCCGCGAAGCCTATCGTTATTGCTATTGGCAACCGCCGGGGGCTGCATGAGCGAAGCAGGCCGCAAGATCGTTCTCGTCGCCGCCTGCGCGCTTATCGATGCCGATGGCCGCATTCTTCTGGCGCAGCGCCCCGAGGGAAAATCGCTTGCCGGCCTCTGGGAATTTCCCGGCGGCAAGATCGAGGCCGGCGAGACGCCCGAGGAGACGCTGGTGCGCGAGCTTCAGGAAGAACTCGGCATCCAGACGAAGATCGCCTGCCTGGCGCCTCTGACTTTTGCCAGCCACACCTACGAAAGCTTCCATCTGTTGATGCCGCTTTATATCTGCCGGCGCTATGAAGGAATCCCGCATGGCCGGGAAGGGCAGGCAATCAAATGGGTGCGGCCCCAGGCTCTGCGCGACTACCCGATGCCGCCGGCCGACGAGCCGCTGATTCCCTTCCTGCAGGACCTGCTGTAAGAGCGATCGCGCGCAAGTTCGCTATCTCGCCGGAAGTGCCCCGGTCAGATATCCCTGAAGCGGAAATTCGACTTGGTGAGCTGATCGATGCTTTGCGCCGTGGACTCTCGATGAGGCGACCCTGTTTTCGGTATTCTCCGCAACAGCTCCGTCAGCATTTCCGACTGTTCGGTTGAATTCTGGCGGATCGCCACCAGATGTTCGAGCATCAATCCAAACGTAAAAATCGCGGCGCCGCAGAAGCCCCAGAGAAGGATGACGATCAGCCCCGCGAAAAAGCCGCTGATGCCTCCGATGGCAACCATCCAGATGGCCATCACGACGGCTACGGCCATCACGAGGCCGCCGACGACTTTAAACAATCCCACCATGCATTAGCTCCACTGCAACTTATGATGATAACATCCGGCTGATAAGTCGCACCAAAGCGAGCAAACATCAATCTCAATCTTTTGGAGTATATTCTGTTTTATGCGCGCTATGGTGTTCGGTTGCCGAAACGATCTGTCACCCGAGGCGAAGCTTGATCCTTGCGGAATTTTTGCGCTGCGCATTTGCTGCGTCGAGGGACGACACATCGCAAGTATGGTTAACGGGAATTAGCCATTTAATATCAGGCCGATAATGCGAATCACGCGCTGTCCCGAAATTTTACGTCTCATTAATTTGCATGTGGATATTAAGGGATCGTTTATGACCTTCTGGCATTGAATTCTCTCAATCAAGCGATTGTTGGGTGCGTTAAAGAAGGCTTGACATAATGGACGACGATTTCTGGAAAGCTGTTCAGGAAAAAGAGCAGTCCTATTCCACGTCGCGCAGGACGGGCGCGTTGAATATCGCTCTGCTGTTCGGTACGGCAGCGGTCGCGCTTTCGCTTATTCTCACGCCGATGCTCTCTGACAAATCCAAATCTCGCGTGCTTGCGAGCGCGCCGGATATCGACAATATTACCACCGGTTCGATTCCTCAGACCGAAAACGGCAAGCGGTATACGATCCGCCGCAGCGTGCTGCAGCAGGAGCCGGGTTCGGTTTGCATTGTTCAGGGTTACGGCGCCGACGGTGGCTGCCAATGAAGCATTTCCAGGAAAGGCGCACAGCGGCTTTCCCTTCGCAATGCATGAAGAAACGATAGAATAGAGCGTTTTCGCGATTCGAAGAAAAGCGGAGTTGCTCTAGCGCATGAGCATAGCCTGCCGGATGCCATGAAGCGCATCGGATCCATCCGTTGTTCAGTCCTGGGAGCCCCGAGCTTATGCGTTCCGTACGGCGTATTTTCAATGACAAGACCGGCGCGACGGTCATCGAATACGGCTTGATCGCCGCCTTGATGTCGGCCGCTATCATCAGTGGCGTCGGCGCCTTCGGCGGCAGCCTGTCGAACGTGTTCAACACGCTGTCCAATACGGTTCAAAATTCCGCCGCCTCTCAGAACTGAGCTGGCCGCCGGTCGGATCCAGCTGTCTCGCCGGCTATTGCTTCAGCTTGTGCTCTTCGACCTTGAGCGCATCGGCCAGACGTGCCTTGGCTGAACCTGGCTGCAATGGCTTTTGCTGACTCTCATGCGGTGCCCAGCCTGAGACATAGATGATCGAGAATGTCGCCCTGATCCGCCCGTCCGGATCGGAATAGCGTTCGGCGTAAAGCTCGGCGGCACGCAGGAAGAAGGCGCGCGTCAACGGCTTGCGGCTGCGATCGACCAGCGGATTGGTCATGCCCATCGCCCGCAGGTCACGCGTCAGGGCGAACAGATTGTCGTAACGCACCGTATAGGTTTCGGCGTCGATGACGGGCAGGGTAAAGCCGGCACGCTGCAGGAGGCCGCCGACATCGCGGACATCGGCAAAGGGGATGACGCGCGGGCTGGCACCGCCAGTCAGCTCGATTTCGGTCGCGAGCAGCACGTCGCGCAATTCCTGCAGGGTTCCCGAGCCGGGGATCGCCGCCAGGAAAAGACCGTCGGCTTTCAGCACCCGGCGGATCTGGATGAAGACTCCGGGTGTGTCGTTGGTGACATGCAGGCTGAGCGGCGACAATACGAGATTGACCGATTCCGCCGCAAGCGGCAGCTCTTCCGGCGGCGCCTCGACAAGGGTCTCGCCGGGGGCGGCAAAGCCCGGCTCGTTTTCGATCCTTTTCATATGGCCGATCTTGCCCGTTGCCAGAGCCAGACGCGCGGCAATCCCCGTCGCGCCGTGCAGCTCGACCGCCTCGTCGAAATGACGTTCCGTGACGGAAAGCCGTTCCGCCAGCTCGCCGGCGGCAATATCGAGCAGGAAGGCCGCTTTCGGATCGCCTTGTTTCAGTGCCCGGCGCTTGCGAGCCGAAAGCAGCGATTGGTCGAACACGATTTCCATGGCGATTTCCTGTAGTGTCATCAGTTGGACGAGGCGTGGCGGGCATGCAAGTTTGCGCAATTCGGGGCGGAAAACCGCTATACACTTTTCCTGGAATTGCTAGTCTCAATCATATGGGGATGATGGGACGCGAAAACACCTTTTCCATATTGGGTGCCGGGCTGAAAAAGCCCTGGATGCTGCTCGTTTCATCGAGCGGCCCTATTGCGAGGTTCTGGGCAGCCCGTTTTCCCACGATCTCGGTGCCGGCATTTTGAGTGCCGAAGCGATCGCCGATCCCCCTGTCTTCGACCGGTTGCGGTCCGCCGCCGTTCATGACGGCATCGTGCGAGACCTCGTACTCAGCCTGAAATATCGCGACCGCACCGATCTGGCGCCGATGATGGCCGGCTGGATGCTGCGCGCCAGCGACGATACGGTTGCGGCCTGCGATGCGATCATTCCGGTGCCGCTGCACCGGGCGCGGCTGTTTGCGCGCAAATACAATCAGGCTGCCGAACTTGCTCGCCACATTGCCCGCCTTTCGGGCAAGCCGCTGCTCGGCACGACGCTCCTGCGCGTCAAGCGCACGAGCCAGCAGGTTGGTCTTGGGGCGAAGGCGCGCCAGGACAATGTGCGTGGGGCGTTCGCGGTATCCGAACATAGAGCGGCCGATCTGTTCAAGCGCCGCATCGTTCTGGTCGATGACGTCTATACGACGGGCGCGACGGTGGCGGCGGCGACGCGCGCCCTGAAAAAAGCCGGTGCGGCCGATGTCACGGTTTTGACCTTTGCAAGGGTCGTCGGCCATCTTATATGACGATTAATGTAGGCTTTTGCGGAGTGGATCATGGCATCCGTCGTTATTTATACGCGAGAATTCTGCGGCTATTGCGCCCGCGCGAAGTCGTTGTTCGAATCCAAGGGTGTCGATTATGTCGAGCACAACGCCACCTATTCGCCAGAAATGCGTCAGGAGATGATTGCCAAGGCCAATGGCCGCTCGACCTTCCCGCAGATCTTCATCAATGGCGAGCATGTCGGCGGCTGTGACGATATTCACGCACTCGACCGGGCCGGCAAGCTCGATCCGATGCTGGCTGCCTGACCTTTTTGCGAGGGAGAGAATGATGAGCTTCAAGGCCGCCGCCGTCCAGATGTGCTCCGGCGTCGATCCGGCGAAGAATGCGGCTGACATGGCGCGCCTGGTGCGCGACGCCGCCTCCAAGGGCGCTATCTATGTGCAGACGCCGGAGATGACCGGCGCAGTGCAAAAGGATCGGCCTGGCCTGCGCGCGGTGCTGCGCGACGAGCCGAACGACATCATCGTCAAGACGGCGTCCGAGCTGGCAAAGGAACTCGGCATCCATCTGCATGTGGGCTCGACCGCGATTGCGCTCGATGACGGCAAGATCGCCAATCGCGGCTTTCTCTTCGGTCCCGACGGCAAGCTCATCAACCGTTACGACAAGATCCACATGTTCGACGTCGATCTCGACAATGGCGAGAGCTGGCGTGAAAGCGCCGTCTACCGGCCCGGATCGGAAGCCCGCATTGCCTCGCTGCCTTTTGCCGAGTTCGGCTTTTCCATCTGCTACGACGTGCGCTTTCCACAGCTCTTCCGCGCCCAAGCCGTTGCCGGCGCCGAGGTGATGACGGTGCCTGCTGCTTTTACGAAGCAGACAGGTGAGGCGCATTGGGAAATTCTTCTGCGTGCCCGGGCGATCGAAAACGGCATGTTCGTTATCGCCGCCGCGCAGGCCGGCAAGCATGAGGACGGCCGCGAAACCTACGGCCATTCGATGATCATCGATCCCTGGGGCAAGGTGCTGGCATCGGCCGGCGGCTCGGGCGAGGCTGTCGTTATCGCCGAGATCGATGTGGCTGCGGTGAAATCGGCCCATGACAAGATACCGAACCTGAAGAATGCGCGTGAATTCTCGCTGGAGAAGATCGCGACGCCGGCGGCTGGAGGCGTCGCTGCTTGATCCGATACTCGCTTAGTTGTGACAATGCCCATGAGTTCGAGGGCTGGTTTTCCGAAAGCGCCGATTTCGATCGCCAGGTCGCGAGCGGCTTTCTGACGTGCCCCGTCTGCAATTCGGCTGCCATCTCCAAGCTTCTGATGGCGCCTTCCGTTTCGACGGCGCGCAAGAAGGATGAGATGCAGACGCTCGCCATGGACGCTGCCCGCAAGGAGGCGATGGCCAAACTCAAGGAAGCGGTCGACGCCATCAAGGCGAATGCCGAGGATGTCGGCGCGAAATTCCCGGAGGAAGCCCGCAAGATCCATTACGGAGAGGCGGATGCCCGCGGGATCATCGGCAAGGCGACGCCGGACGAAGCGCAGGCTCTCGTCGATGAAGGCATCGAAATCGCCGCCATCCCTGTACTGCCCGACGATATCAACTGATGCCGGCGGGAGTTGGCAGGCATCTGGCCATGTATAATTTCGGGCTGCACGTCGCAGCCTATGAAAGTGCTGCCGTCGAGGGATTTCGTCTGCGCGAGGCGGCGAATTTCGAGGCCGCTGCCCGAGCGAGCGGCTTTATTGGCCGCTCGGGCTATGCCGGCGAGCCAGGCACGGTCTGCTGGGGCGAGCAGGTCTTTCCACGTTTCATAGAAGGCAGCGGCTTCACGACGGCGCCGTCATCCCTATCGCTGTGGGCCGATATCGAATCGCTGATGGCGTTCACCTATAGCGGCGTGCACGCCGATGCCCTGAAAGGCGCGCGGCAGTGGAACGTCAGGCAGAGCTGGCCGCCGCTTGTCCTTTGGTGGGTAGATCACGGGGCCGTTCCGGAATGGAAGAATGGTGTCGAGCGCCTCGAGCATTTGCACGATCACGGTGCCAGTCCGTTTGCCTTCTCCTTCAAGCAGCCCTACGGGCCTGATGACCGGCCTTGGGAAATAGACCGCCTTCGTATCAAGGAGATTGTTGCGCGCAACGCCGTGGGCCAGAGCGAGTTATTAGCCCACGTGCTGACATTGAAGGTTTGAAGCATGGAGGATCGGATGAGGATTCGCAGGTGTGCAATCAGCTCAGGTTCGCTCGCTTGGCCAAGAGCATGTAGTTGACATCCATATCCTTCGAGAGATTCCAGCGATCCTGTAGCGGCGAATAGAAGACGCCGGTGCGGGCAATGATATCGAGGCCGCTTGCGGCAAGCGGCTTTTCGATCTCCTCCGGGCGCACGAGCTTTTCATATTGGTGGGTGCCGCGCGGCAGCCAGCGAAGCACGTTTTCCGCGGCGAAAATGGCGAGGGCGGCTGCCTTCATGGTACGGTTGATGGTCGCAACGAACATGAGGCCGCCGGGACGCACCATTTTCGCGCAGGTGGACAGGAAGAACTCGACATCGGCGACGTGCTCGACCACTTCCATGTTCAGAACGATGTCGAAGGTCTCGCCGGCCTCCGCCAGCTGTTCGGCTGTAACGGCGCGATAATCGACGGGAACGCCGGAAGCTTTCGCATGTGTTGAGGCAATGCCGATGTTCTTTTCGGAAGGATCGGCGCCGACGACAGCGGCACCCATGCGTGCCACCGGCTCCGACAGCAGGCCGCCGCCGCAGCCTATGTCGAGCACACGCAGGCCTTCCAGCGGACGGCTGCTCTTCGGATTTCGGTCGAAATTCTCGCAGGCGCGGTCGCGAATATAGGCCAGACGTACCGGATTGAACTTGTGCAGCGGCTTGAACTTGCCGGTCGGGCTCCACCACTCGGCCGCCATGGCGGAAAAACGGTCCACTTCGCTCTGGTCGATCGTGCTCTTTGCCGTTTCGCTCATGATCCACTCCGTAATTTGCGTCGTTCCGCGGTTCGGTCGACTGCAAGCGATAATTCTACCCGGAGGGTGAAGTCGGACGATCGACAGGCGATGTCAAGGGCCTGCGACCTTCGATCATCTGTGGGCTATCTCGATCGCCAGGTGCGAATTGCGCCGTGGAGGTTGACATGGAGGTATCTTATGGCCGATCAATCGCCCGGGCTGTGAAATGAACTTTTAGAACCGGGATCGATTGCGATCGACCGGCTTATAGAGGAGTTCCTCATGAGACCACTCCGTCTCGCGACCGCCGTGGCCATCGGGTGCCTTATGGCCGGCCAAGCAAATGCCGGGGACGGCAAGGGGTTTCGCCTCACGATCGATGGTGTCGAGGTCGGCGTCAATCCCGGCGATACGCTTGACGTCACCATGAAGGATGGCCGCAGGATTCCGGTGGAACTGCAGCGCAGCGATACGGTGACATTCACCGGCGGCAAGTTTTCCTTCGATCACGACGGCAAGTTCACGGTCGCAAAGACGGATCTCGGCGACGGCGTGCAGCAGTATGCGCTGATGACGCCGATCGGCACCGGGATCATCGTCCAGGTCTACAAGGGTCTCAATCCCTCCGGCTATACCGATGTCGTGCTGCAGCAGATGGTGCAAGAGAGCCTCAATGGCGGCGCGAAGATCAGCAGGCATGCGACCGAGCGCACATTGCCGAGCGGCAGCGTGCTGAAGGGCGTGAAGGCCGAGACGGCCACGGACGGCGATGTCATGGAGTACGAGATCGTCGCGACCGGCCGGCCGGAGGGCGGCGTGCTCGTCGCGACCCTTCTCAACAGGGAAAACATCGCCAAGGAAGGAATGATCCTGGATAAGCTTTGGGCCAGTCTAAAAGTTGACTATTAGAGTAGTCTTTTAGACCCGTCGGGTGGTTCATGCTATTGCACCCGCCCGACAAACTCGCTAAGAGACGGCCCCATTGAGATCACGCTTTTCCGGCTACCGAACTGGAAGGGCGATTTTGCATGTCGGGCTTATCGCATTCGGCCGCCCGGCGCAGGGTACTGGTAGAGGCACATGGCACGCATCGTGATGAAATTCGGCGGAACTTCCGTCGCGGATTTGGACCGTATCAGGAATGTCGCGCGCCATGTGAAACGCGAGGTCGATGCCGGCCATGAAGTCGCGGTCGTCGTTTCCGCCATGTCCGGTAAGACCAACGAGCTGGTCGGCTGGGTTCAGAACATGCCGAAGGTCGCCGGTGCCAATCACTCGATCTACGATGCGCGCGAATATGACGCCGTGGTCGCCTCGGGCGAGCAGGTGACTTCCGGTCTGCTGGCGATCGCGCTGCAGGCCATGGGCATCAACGCCCGTTCGTGGCAGGGCTGGCAGATCCCGATCCGTACCGACAATGCGCATGGCGCGGCCCGCATCCTCGATATCGACGGCGAGGATATGATCCGCCGCATGAAGGAGGGCCAGGTTGCCGTCGTCGCCGGTTTTCAGGGTCTCGGTCCCGACAATCGCGTTGCGACGCTCGGCCGTGGCGGATCCGACACCTCGGCCGTCGCGATCGCCGCTGCCGTCAAGGCCGACCGCTGCGACATCTATACGGATGTCGACGGCGTCTACACGACCGATCCGCGCATAGAGCCGAAGGCGCGCCGCCTGAAGAAGATCGCCTTCGAGGAAATGCTCGAAATGGCCTCTCTCGGTGCGAAAGTGCTGCAGGTCCGTTCGGTCGAGCTGGCCATGGTCTTTAAAGTCCGCACCTTCGTGCGCTCTTCTTTCGAGGATCCCGATGCTCCGGGCATGGGCGATCTGCTCAACCCGCCCGGAACGCTGATTTGTGACGAGGATGAAATCGTGGAACAGGAAGTAGTCACCGGCATTGCCTATGCCAAGGATGAGGCACAGATCTCGCTGCGCCGTCTTGCCGACCGGCCGGGTGTTTCCGCCGCGATCTTCGGGCCGCTGGCCGAAAACCACATCAATGTCGACATGATCGTCCAGAACATTTCGGAGGATGGCTCCAAGACGGACATGACCTTCACGGTCCCATCAGGTGATGTCGAAAAGGCGCTGCGTGTCCTCGGCGAAAACAAGGAAAAGATCGGCTACGACGTCGTCCAGAGCGAATCAGGTCTGGTCAAGGTGTCGGTCATCGGCATCGGCATGCGCTCGCATGCCGGCGTGGCTGCGACCGCTTTCCAGGCACTTGCCGAAAAAGGCATCAACATCAAGGCCATTACGACATCAGAAATCAAGATTTCCATCCTGATCGACGGTCCTTACGCAGAACTCGCAGTCAGGACTTTGCATTCCTGCTACGGTCTGGATAAGAGTTGATTCACGACTGCTGACGACGGACCGTGACGGAGGCGAGTTTCGGCCGGCCCTGACGTGGGCAAGACAGGCATGACATCTTGATTCGGGAGCTAGTGGCGCAATGAGAGACCTATCCGGCGGTCCACGCGTTCTGCTCAAGCGGCTACGCGAGTTGATGGCGGAGCCGCTGGAGCCGCAGGAGCGCCTTGACCGGATCGTCCGACAGATTGCCAGCAACATGGTCGCCGAGGTCTGCTCGGTCTATGTGCTGCGCGCCGACGGCGTCCTCGAGCTTTATGCCACCGAGGGTCTGAAGAAGGAGGCCGTCCACCTTTCGCAGTTGAAGATGGGGCAGGGCCTCGTGGGTACGATCGCGGCCTCCGCCCAGCCTCTGAACCTTTCGGATGCGCAATCGCATCCCGCCTACCGCTACCTGCCGGAAACGGGCGAAGAGATTTATCACTCCTTCCTCGGCGTGCCGATCCTGCGCACCGGCCGTTCGCTCGGCGTTCTCGTCGTTCAGAACAAGGCGAGCCGAACCTATCGCGAGGAAGAGCTGGAGGCGCTTGAAACGACGGCCATGGTCCTGGCCGAGATGATCGCCACCGGCGAGCTGAAGAAGATCACCAAGCCGGGCTTGGAACTCGACCTCACCCGCTCCGTGACCATCGATGGCGACAGTTATAATGAGGGCATCGGTCTCGGCTATGTCGTGCTTCACGAACCGCGCATCGTCGTCACCAATCTCTTGAACGAGGATGCCGACAAGGAAATCGGCCGTTTGGCCGAAGCGCTCGGCTCGCTGCGCATTTCGATCGACGACATGCTGTCGCGCCGCGATGTTTCCATGGAAGGCGAGCATCGGGAGGTGCTTGAAACCTACCGCATGTTCGCGCACGACCAGGGCTGGGTGCGCAAGCTCGAGGAAGCCGTCCGCAACGGCCTGACCGCTGAAGCTGCCGTCGAAAAGGTGCAGAGCGACACGAAGGCGCGCATGATGCGTCTGACCGATCCTTATCTGCGCGAGCGCATGCACGATTTCGAGGATCTGGCGAACCGGCTTTTGCGGCAGCTCATCGGGCACTCCGGCCGCACCAGCGCCGAGGGTTTTCCGAACGATGCGATCATCTTTGCGCGTGCCATGGGTGCGGCGGAACTGCTCGACTATCCGCGTGCGAATATCCGCGGGCTGGTGCTGGAAGAGGGCGCGGTCACGAGCCACGTCGTCATCGTTGCCCGCGCCATGGGTATTCCGGTCGTCGGACAGGCGGTAGGTGTCGTGGCGCTTGCCGAAAACGGCGATCCGGTCATCATCGATGGCGATGGCGGCCATGTGCATCTGCGGCCGATGGCCGATCATCAGCGCTCCTATGAAGAGAAGGTGCGCTTCCGCGCCCGCCGGCAGGAGCAGTTCCGGGCATTGCGCTCCGTCGAGTCGGTCACCAAGGACGGGCAGCGCATTTCCTTGCTGATGAATGCCGGCCTGCTGGTGGACCTGCCGCAGCTTGCGGAATCCGGCGCCGAGGGCATCGGCCTGTTCCGCACCGAGCTGCAGTTCATGATCGCCTCCACCATGCCGAAAGCGGAAGAACAGGAAGCCTTCTATCGCAACGTGATGAAGCAGGCGGGCGGACGCGTCGTCACCTTCCGGACGCTCGACATCGGCGGTGACAAGGTCGTGCCCTATTTCCGCGCGCATGAGGAAGAGAACCCTGCGCTCGGCTGGCGTGCCATTCGTCTCTCGCTCGACCGCCCGGGCCTGTTGCGCACGCAGCTGCGCGCCATGCTGAAGGCGGCGGCCGACAGCGAATTGAAGATGATGGTGCCGATGGTCACGGAAGTCTCCGAGATCAAGGCGGTGCGCGAATTGCTGCAGAAGGAAGTGCAGCATCTGTCGCGCTTCGGGCATGGCCTGCCGCGCAAGCTGCAGTTCGGCGCCATGCTGGAGGTGCCGGCGCTTCTGTGGCAGCTGGACGAACTGATGGCGGAAGTCGATTTCGTTTCGGTCGGCTCCAACGACCTGTTCCAGTTCTCGATGGCGGTGGATCGCGGCAATGCCCGCGTATCGGATCGTTTCGATCCGCTCGATCGTCCGTTCCTGCGCATTCTGCGCGATATCGTGCGCGCCGGCGTGCGCAACAGGACGCCGGTCACACTCTGCGGCGAGCTGGCCGGCAAGCCGATTTCGGCAATGGCCTTGCTCGGCATCGGCTTCCGCTCGGTCTCGATGTCGCCGGCCTCGATCGGCCCGGTCAAGGCGATGCTGCTCGGGCTCGACCTCAAGGCCCTGTCCGCGGTCATGGAGGAGGCATTGGATGACAGACATCCGACAGCTTCGATGCGGGATATCCTTGTGCGCTTTGCCGAGAGCCACAATATTCCGCTTTAGCGTGTGATCCTGAAAAATACCAAGCGGTTTCCAGGCAGGATCATGTGCATCACGTCAAAGCAGATATAATAAGAAGAATTGGAGTCCAGGGTGGCGAAGCTCCCCGTTGAAAAGATGCGTGAATTGGAACGCCGTTTCGGCGAAGTCGAGGCGCGCATGTCGGCCGGTCCGGCCGCGGATGTCTATGTGAAGCTTGCTTCCGAATATTCCGAGCTGCAGCCGGTCGTCACCAGGATCCGCGACTATGAGCGCGCGCTTGCCGAGGCTGCCGATCTCGAGACCATGCTTTCCGACAAGTCTGTCGACCGCGACATGCGCGATCTCGCCGAGATGGAGCTGCCCGAGGTCAGGGAGCGCATCGAGACGCTGGAAAAGGATATCCAGATCGCACTGTTGCCCAAGGACGCGGCTGACGAGAAGAGCGCCATTCTGGAAATCCGCGCCGGTACGGGCGGTTCCGAAGCCGCACTTTTCGCCGGCGACCTTTTCCGCATGTATGAGCGTTTTGCAGCCAGCAACGGCTGGAAGGTGGAAGTGCTTTCCTCAAGCGAGGGCGAAGCTGGCGGCTTCAAGGAAATCATCGCCACTATCAGCGGCAAGGGTGTATTTTCCCGCCTGAAGTTCGAATCCGGCGTCCATCGCGTGCAGCGCGTGCCGGAAACCGAGGCGAGCGGACGCATCCATACGTCGGCGGCAACGGTCGCGGTGTTGCCGGAAGCCGAGGAAATCGACATCGAGATCCGGCCCGAGGATATCCGCATCGACACGATGCGCTCCTCGGGTGCGGGCGGCCAGCACGTCAACACGACCGACTCGGCCG
Organism: Hyphomicrobiales bacterium; assembly: GCA_900468625.1. Lineage (GTDB taxonomy): Bacteria > Pseudomonadota > Alphaproteobacteria > Rhizobiales > Rhizobiaceae > Rhizobium. The sequence goes on along the minus strand of UBUL01000018.1, from coordinate 7,621 downwards.
TGCGTATCACCCACATTCCCTCGGGAATCGTGGTGACGAGCTCGGAAAAATCGCAGCACCAGAACCGTGCCAAGGCCATGCAGGTCTTGCGTTCGCGTCTGTTCGACATGGAGCGCCAGCGCGCCGACAGCGAGCGTTCCGCCGACCGCAGGAGCCAGGTCGGCTCGGGCGACCGGTCCGAGCGCATCCGCACCTATAATTTCCCGCAGGGGCGCGTCACCGATCACCGCATCAACCTGACGCTTTACAAGCTCGACCGGATGATGGTCGGCGAGATCGACGAGGTGGTCGATGCGCTGCTGGCGGATTACCAGGCGAGCCAGCTCGCCCAGCTTGGCGAACAGGTATGAGCGGCGGGCAGGAGACCACCATATCCGGGCTCCTGCAGGAGGTACGCGCCCGTTTTGCAGAGGCCGACCTCGATGATCCTGCCACGGAAGCGCGCATTCTCGTCGGCGGCCTTCTGCATCTTGCCGCCACCGGCCTAATGACGCGCGGCTCCGAGGCTGTGTCTGCCGACGATGCCGCGACGATACGTGCGGCGCTCGCCCGCCGGCTCAATCATGAACCGGTTTATCGCATTCTCGGCGAGCGGGAGTTTTATGGCCTGTCGCTGCGGCTTTCGGCTGCGACGCTCGAACCGCGGCCAGATACCGAAATTCTCGTCGATACGATGCTGCCGCATCTGAGACGCCTTGAAACCAGGCTTGGCAATATCCACATACTGGATATCGGAACCGGAACGGGAGCCATCTGTTTGGCCTTGCTCCATGAATGCCCGCAAGCGACGGGTGTCGGTTCCGATATTTCCAGCGAAGCGCTGGAGACGGCTCGCGGAAATGCGGAGCGAAATGGACTGGCTGCGCGGTTCAGCACTGCGCAGGGAAGCTGGTTTGAAGCCATCCACGAACGTTTTCATGTGATTGTCTCAAATCCGCCCTATATTGCGTCCAGTGTCATTTCCACTCTCGCTCCAGAAGTAAAGGATTTCGATCCTCCCGCGGCCCTTGACGGGGGCGTTGATGGGCTGGATGCATACAGAGCGATCGCAAAGGATGCGGCGCGGTTTCTACATCCGGATGGTATGTTAGGAGTGGAGATCGGTTACGATCAGCGTGAAACGGTGACTTCGATTTTTGAAGGAGCAGGATTTTCCCTTGTCGAGGCGGCTCGTGACTACGGCCAGAACGATCGGGTTCTTGTGTTTGAATTTCATCATTAACGCGACATCTTGCAGCAGATTTGTTGGACCTCTGTTGTTATCGCAAAGAAAAAGCTTGGATTTCCTGAGGAAGCAATATAGGTTGCGCTCACGCGTTGGGCGGCTGGGAATAGGCGAGACGATTCGCCTGTCTTGGACAGCCTCGGGGATCCGCTCTTTGGTAAGAGTGTCAAAGGTTGAAGATAACCCAATGCGTGATCAGTTAATCTGACGTAGTCGAGCGGCAGACCGGCGCTTAAAGCGCAGTTTGCTTGCGGCACGCAGGCCCTGGTTCGGGAATGTCCGAACCGCGGCGGCAGGTGCCGTGTATGATTTTTATCCCAACGAAGAGAATTCAGGTGAAGGATCTATGAGGCCAGGACAGCAGAACAAGCGCGGTCGGGGGCGTGGCAATAACAACAACGGCGGCGGCGGAAATAACAACAACAATTTCAACCGCAAGGGCTCGAACCCGCTGACCAGGACTTACGACAGCTCCGGTCCCGATGTGAAAATCCGCGGGACCGCGCAGCATATTGCCGAGAAATACGCGGCTTTGGCTCGCGATGCGCAAAGCTCCGGCGACCGCGTCATGGCCGAAAACTACCTGCAGCATGCCGAGCACTACAATCGGATCATCGCCAGCGCCCAGGCGCAGATGCAGGAACGCTACCAGCGCGACGATCATCACAATTACAATGACCGCGATAATGCCGAGCGTGACATCGACGATATGGATGCGCAGGAGATCGACGACCAGCCGCAGATGACGCAGCCCTCGGCTCGCCGGCAGCAATCGGCCCCGGCCGTTGCCGCCGCGCCTGCTCCCGAGCCCGAAGCGATCAACGGCACAGGCCCGCAGCCGGTGATCGAAGGCATCCCGGCCGAAGTGGCGATCGAAGAGGAAACTCCAGCCGTTGCCGCTAACGAGCGCCAGCCGCGCCGTCGCAATGCAGGCGGCAATCGCCCGCGCCGCCAGCCGCGCCGCAGTGCTGCCGCAGCCGAAGGCGAAGATCAGGGCGAAGGCGCTTCGAGCGAAGCTCCGGCTCTGGCGGATGCTGCCTCGGAATAAGGTCTGCGTGCGCCTTGGGGCGAGCGTTCGAATATCGAAACGGCAGCGGCAGTGCGACATGCACTGCCGCTGCCGTTTTGCTGTCGAGGATGGCCGGAACCTTTGTGGCTCGACAACACCTTTTCCGAGGCCGGGTTGCCCCAAGGTTTCCGGCGATTGACCGAAGTATTTCGCAGGCCGAAATCTCGCGCCTTTTTTCGTATTTTCCACCCTTTAAACTCTTCAAATACCCTCCCATATTCTCTCCAGTTGCCTTGCCGCAAATCTCAATGGCGGAAGGCGGGCCTGCCTCTCGAGGGGGCTCAATCTCAATCATCGGTCTGCGCCGGTCTGGGCAGGGCGATTCATGGAGGTCTCACATGAATATCGAAAAATACTCCGAGCGGGTGCGTGGTTTCCTGCAATCCGCGCAAACCTATGCGTTGGCGCAGGGTAACCAGCAGTTCACGCCCGAGCATGTTCTCAAAGTGCTTCTGGACGATGACCAGGGCATGGCTGCTTCGTTGATCGAACGTGCCGGCGGCGATGCCAAGGCTGCCCGCATTGCCAATGATGCCGCGCTTGCCAAGCTGCCGAAGGTTTCCGGGGGCGACGGCCAGGTCTACCTCTCGCAGCCGCTCGCCAAGGTTTTCACCACTGCCGAAGATGCCGCAAAGAAGGCGGGCGATAGTTTCGTCACCGTCGAGCGTCTTTTGCAGGCACTGGCGATCGAGCCCACGGCTTCGACCTCGGCGACGCTGAAAAATGCAGGTGTTACACCTGTCGCCCTTAATCAGGTCATCAACGATATCCGCAAGGGTCGCACGGCTGATTCCTCCAATGCGGAGCAGGGCTTCGATTCATTGAAGAAGTACGCCCGTGACCTCACCGCCGAGGCTCGCGAAGGCAAGCTCGACCCGGTAATCGGCCGTGACGACGAAATCCGCCGCACGATCCAGGTCCTGTCCCGCCGTACCAAGAACAATCCTGTGCTGATCGGCGAGCCCGGTGTCGGCAAGACGGCGATCGTCGAAGGCCTGGCGCTGCGCATCGTCAATGGTGACGTGCCGGAATCGCTGAAGGACAAGAAGCTGATGGCGCTCGATATGGGCGCGCTGATTGCCGGTGCGAAATTCCGCGGCGAGTTCGAAGAGCGGCTGAAAGCCGTGCTCAATGAGGTGCAGTCGGAGAATGGCGAGATCATCCTGTTCATCGACGAGATGCACACGCTGGTCGGTGCCGGCAAGGCCGATGGCGCCATGGATGCGTCCAACCTCTTGAAGCCGGCCCTTGCGCGCGGCGAGCTGCACTGCGTCGGTGCGACCACGCTCGATGAATATCGCAAGCATGTCGAAAAGGACCCGGCCCTTGCCCGCCGCTTCCAGCCCGTCATGGTCGAAGAGCCGACCGTCGAGGACACGATCTCGATCCTGCGCGGCCTGAAGGAAAAATACGAACAGCATCACAAAGTGCGCATCGCCGATGCCGCGCTGGTGGCGGCTGCGACGCTTTCGAACCGCTACATCACCGACCGCTTTTTGCCGGACAAGGCCATCGACCTGATGGACGAAGCCGCAGCTCGCCTGCGCATGCAGGTGGATTCCAAGCCGGAAGAGCTCGACGAACTCGATCGCCGCATCATCCAGCTGAAGATCGAGCGCGAGGCGCTGAAGAAGGAGACCGACCAGTCTTCCGCCGACCGGCTGAAGCGGCTGGAGGGTGATCTTGCTTCGCTGGAAGAGGAAGCCGATGCGCTGACTGCGCGCTGGCAGGCCGAAAAGCAGAAGCTGGGTCTTGCCGCCGATCTGAAGAAACAGCTCGACGATGCCCGCAACGAACTCGCCATTGCCCAGCGCAAGGGCGAATTCCAGCGTGCAGGCGAGCTTGCCTATGGTGTGATCCCCAATCTGGAGAAGGAACTCCACGACGCGGAAGAGCAGGATAGTGCCCGCGATTCCATGGTGCAGGAAGTCGTCACCGCCGACAACATCGCCCAGGTGGTTTCCCGCTGGACCGGGATTCCCGTGGACAAGATGCTGGAAGGCGAGCGCGACAAATTGCTCAGGATGGAAGACGAGCTGGCGAAGTGGGTCGTCGGCCAAGGTGATGCCGTTCAGGCCGTCTCCCGCGCCGTTCGCCGCTCGCGCGCTGGGCTACAGGATCCGAACCGCCCGATCGGCTCGTTCATCTTCCTCGGCCCCACAGGTGTCGGCAAGACGGAGCTGACGAAGGCGCTTGCCCGTTTCCTCTTCGACGACGATACTGCGATGGTGCGTATCGACATGTCCGAGTATATGGAGAAGCACTCCGTTGCCCGGCTGATCGGCGCACCTCCTGGCTATGTCGGCTATGAGGAGGGCGGTGCGCTGACCGAAGCCGTCCGCCGCCGGCCCTATCAAGTCGTGCTGTTCGACGAGATCGAGAAGGCGCATCCCGACGTTTTCAACATCCTGCTCCAGGTTCTGGACGATGGACGCTTGACGGACGGGCAGGGTCGCACGGTCGATTTCCGCAATACGATGATCATCATGACCTCCAACCTGGGCGCCGAATATCTGACCCAGCTGAAGGAGGGCGATGACAGCGATTTGGTGCGCGAGCAGGTGATGGACGTGGTCCGGTCGCATTTCCGGCCTGAGTTCCTGAACCGTATCGACGAGATCATCCTGTTCCATCGCCTGAAGCGTGACGAGATGGGCGCGATCGTCGATATCCAGCTTGAACGGCTGCTGAAGCTGCTGTCGGAGCGCAAGATCACGCTCGAACTTGATGAGGATGCCCGCAATTGGCTCGCCAACAAGGGTTACGATCCGGTCTACGGCGCACGGCCTCTGAAGCGGGTAATCCAGAAATATGTCCAGGATCCGCTCGCTGAGCAGATTCTTTCTGGTCAGATTCCGGATGGCTCGCTCGTCAAGGTCACCAGCGGTTCGGACAGATTGCTGTTCCGCCCACGTCAGGCCGTGAATGAAGCGGCCTAAGCCCCAGCGGGTGAATAAATGCGGATGGCGGTCTTCGGGCCGCCATTTTGCTGTCGGCGGTAGCGTCGTCAGATCAGCTTGAAATGGGCCGAGCGGCTGATACTACTTGCTGGCGACCTGTTTCGTCTTGTCGTCGCTGAGGAGCGTATCGATGCGCTTGCGCTCTTCCTGAAACTTGGCGAGGGCCTCGCCTTCGAGCGACTTGCCGCCGGGAAGGCGGATGCGCAGCGGATCGACCTTGGTGCCGTTGACGATCAGCTCGTAATGCAGATGCGGGCCGGTTGCGAGACCCGTCGAGCCGATGAAGCCGATGACCTGCCCTTGAACCACCTTTGCGCCCGGCACGACGCCCTTGGCGATGGCGCTCTGGTGATTGTAGGAGGAGACGTAGCCGTTCGCATGCCGGATCAGGGTCTGATTGCCGAAGCCGCCGGAATCCCAGCCGGCCTTTTCGACGATGCCGTTGCCGGCCGCAATGATCGGAGTGCCGCGCGGCGCCGACCAGTCGACGCCGGTATGCATGCGCGCAAAGCCGAGGATCGGGTGGCGGCGCATACCGAAGCCGGATTTGAAGATGCCCGTCGGAACGGGATTGCGCAGCAGGAACTGCCGGATGCTTTTGCCGTTTTCATCGAAGTAATCGATCGAGTGATCCGCCGGGTCCTCGAAACGGTAGAAGCGGGTCACGTTATCGCCGAACCTGGCGTTGACGTAAAGCAGTTCGGAATCGGCCGTTGCCTGTCCGTTGTCGTCGGTGACCGAAAAGAAGGCCTCCAGCGAATCCGTGGGTTTGAGCTGTGCCTGGAAATCGACGTTGCTCGCAAGCAGCTTGACGATCTGTGCCACCATTTCCGTCGTCATGCCGTAGGATAGGGCTGCGCGATAGATCCCGTCGTAGACGCTCGGCAAATCGCGCCCAGCCGTTAAGGCGGGCGCATCGTTGTCGAAAGCCGTCGAGATGGCATCGAGCATCGGCGGCGCGTTGCCGGCAACGAATTCGTCGCGGTCGTTCTGCGCGACGGTGACCAGATGTTTCGTGCCGCGATAGATGCTGGCGCGGATGATCTTGGCCTGCTCGCCCTTCTGCAGGATGCCGATGCGCAGCACGTCGCCGGCGGAGACGTCGGCCGAACCGAAAAGCGGCTGGATTTTTGCTGCGATATCGTCCGCATCCGCCTTGAGGTAGCCGGCGCCGGTGAGCGCCGAGGCTATCGGCATGTTTTGGCGAACCGGAATGATATCGTCGGCAAACTCCTGCGTCTGCGCAGTCACCGCTTCCGGAGCCGAGACGGACATGTTTTCCTCAACGATGCGGGCTGAAAGGCCGGCTGTCAGGTCGACATCGGAATCGTCATTGGCGAAGCGGCGCGGATCGACATAATAGAGCGCTGAAAGCTGGGCGTTGCCATCTGCGAGTATCGAGCCGTTGGAGCGGACATTCTGCTCGACCTCTTCCAGCGACATGGAGCCGGCGAGCTGGAAAGGAATATCCCTGGCAGGGAAGGGGATCGTCTTCAGGCTGACCTCGGACTCCACATCCGATCCGTAGATGGCTCCGGTCTTGTTGGCCGGCTGCGGTATGTTTTCGTCGGCGGAAAAGATCGCCAGAGGATCGAAGGGTGGATAGCTTTCATTGACGACGCGGTTGGTCGCGAGCGCGATCTTCACATGGGCAAAGGGCTGGCGGCGCACCACCTCCTTGTCGCCGTCGCGCACAACGGTCGAAACCTCGAGGACATTGCGGTCGGATGGCTTCGAGGCGATTGCGGTCGAAATCAGCCGGCCGCCGCGGGTGACCTGGTTGTCGGTGGCGCTGTGGCTATCGGTCGTCGCATAGGCTTCTGCCGGAATGGCCAGCTGCTGCCGGCCGTCGAGGGCGGCAAACAATGCCACGCCCATCAGAATGCTTGAGGTCAGGCCGGTCAGGAAGGTGCCGGAAAGCCAGCGGAGCGAAACTTCGCGCCGATCCGGCGCCCGCCTGCCATCGGCCAGGATCGGCGGCTCGTTACCGAGCGATCGGAGCATCATCTTGTCCGTCATCATGCCGATCGTGATCCGCTTCCTTCATGCAAGCCGCAGGCTGGGGGCGAAGATGTGCATATTTATGACAGGGGTGTCAAATCGCGCGGCCGCTTTTTGCGTCGTACGATGCCTCGTTTGTCACCAGGGTAGTACGGGCGTCGCCTGATCATCGGGCCGGGAGGCGTTGCTTTATGGTCGGTTCCGCGTCTCCCGGTCGAGCTGGACGTCCCCGATAGGATATCTGTGAGTGTTTTTGCGGCGTATTTGCGATGATCACAGGAATGTTCATAATTCTCTCATAGGAATCAATCATTTATCTGTTTTTTGATTTTTTTCAAAATCGGCCTGTTGACTTGGTTCGGAGGT
>UBUL01000006.1:0-2500 GCA_900468625.1 Hyphomicrobiales bacterium | reverse complement strand
ATGAGTAACGATAAAGAGGGTGAGAGACCCTCTCGCCGAAAGACCAAGGGTTCCTGCTTAAAGTTAATCTGAGCAGGGTTAGCCGGCCCCTAAGACGAGGCGGACACGCGTAGTCGATGGGAACCACGTTAATATTCGTGGGCCTGGTGGTAGTGACGGATTGCTTAACTTGTTCACACTTATTGGATTGTGTGGGCGGGGACGCGGTTCCAGGAAATAGCTCCACCGTATAGACCGTACCCGAAACCGACACAGGTGGTCAGGTAGAGTATACCAAGGCGCTTGAGAGAACTATGTTGAAGGAACTCGGCAAATTGCACGCGTAACTTCGGAAGAAGCGTGACCCTTATGTGCGCAAGCATGTGAGGGTGGCACAGACCAGGGGGTAGCGACTGTTTACCAAAAACACAGGGCTCTGCGAAGTCGCAAGACGACGTATAGGGTCTGACGCCTGCCCGGTGCTGGAAGGTTAAGAGGAGGGGTGCAAGCTCTGAATCGAAGCCCCAGTAAACGGCGGCCGTAACTATAACGGTCCTAAGGTAGCGAAATTCCTTGTCGGGTAAGTTCCGACCTGCACGAATGGCGTAACGACTTCCCCGCTGTCTCCAACATAGACTCAGTGAAATTGAATTCCCCGTGAAGATGCGGGGTTCCTGCGGTCAGACGGAAAGACCCCGTGCACCTTTACTATAGCTTTACACTGGCATTCGTGTCGGCATGTGTAGGATAGGTGGTAGGCTTTGAAGCAGGGACGCCAGTTCTTGTGGAGCCATCCTTGAAATACCACCCTTATCGTCATGGATGTCTAACCGCGGTCCGTTATCCGGATCCGGGACAGTGTATGGTGGGTAGTTTGACTGGGGCGGTCGCCTCCGAAAGAGTAACGGAGGCGCGCGATGGTGGGCTCAGACCGGTCGGAAATCGGTCGTCGAGTGCAATGGCATAAGCCCGCCTGACTGCGAGACTGACAAGTCGAGCAGAGACGAAAGTCGGTCATAGTGATCCGGTGGTCCCGTGTGGAAGGGCCATCGCTCAACGGATAAAAGGTACGCCGGGGATAACAGGCTGATGACCCCCAAGAGTCCATATCGACGGGGTTGTTTGGCACCTCGATGTCGGCTCATCGCATCCTGGGGCTGGAGCAGGTCCCAAGGGTTTGGCTGTTCGCCAATTAAAGCGGTACGTGAGCTGGGTTCAGAACGTCGTGAGACAGTTCGGTCCCTATCTGCCGTGGGTGTAGGAATATTGACAGGATCTGTCCCTAGTACGAGAGGACCGGGATGGACATATCTCTGGTGGACCTGTTGTCCTGCCAAGGGCATAGCAGGGTAGCTATATATGGAATGGATAACCGCTGAAGGCATCTAAGCGGGAAACCAACCTGGAAACGAGTGTTCCCTATCAGAGCCGTGGAAGACGACCACGTTGATAGGCCGGGTGTGGAAGTGCGGCAACGCATGAAGCTTACCGGTACTAATAGCTCGATTGGCTTGATCGTTCCCATTGCCAGTGCTCATCTCAGGCTGAATGCGAAGCATTCATGCGGCATGAGTGTCCAAAAACGTGTTCAAATAAATAAAATCCAGCTTCTCAAACTGTCCATGCAAAAGCATGAACAACAGGCCTCCGTATGGACGGCTGATGTCCCCTTCGAGCGGCAAGCGAGAAGGAAAGGCATATCAGCCCAGAAAGAGCAACTTGTTAGTCCATGCGTTCCGCATGGACTAACAAGTTGCGCTTTGCCGACCTGGTGGTTATGGCGGGGTGGCTGCACCCGTTCCCTTTCCGAACACGGCCGTGAAACGCCCCTGCGCCCATGGTACTTCGTCTTAAGACGCGGGAGAGTAGGTCGCTGCCAGGTCTGCTAATCGCAACTTCAGGCTAAATCGATGAAATCGATTTATGCCTCACGCTAAATTGCTCAGCAATTTATGCCTCACAAAATCTTCTCCTCGCACTCTGAAATACGGCCAGGCCGTGTTACAATAGGCCGCTATCCAAGCGGCCTTTGTCGCTTCTGGAAGAAAAGCAATTACCCCTTACGCACCCGAAATACGGTGCCAGGGAAACAAGCGATAAACCCGAAGGGTTTACGCTGACGCGACAAATCCTTCGGATTTGCGCTGGTGACGCGATAAACCCAAAGGGTTTACGCTGGTGACGCGATAAACCCAAAGGGTTTACGCTGCGAACACGAGACAAATTGCTAAAGCAATTTGCTCGGATGAAGCATGAACCGCAAAGCGGTTCACGCAACCGCGACAAATCCTCCGGATTTGCGCTGGACGCGGGGTGGAGCAGCCCGGTAGCTCGTCAGGCTCATAACCTGAAGGCCGCAGGTTCAAATCCTGCCCCCGCAACCAATCCTTCTCTCCCATCTTGCCAAAGCTTGGACCTACCCTATCACTCGCGCGAAGACTTCTTCTTCAATCGCGATGCCACCTCCCCGCCCATCACCTCCACAACCACAACCGTCAGCCCAGAAAACGGTTCAATGCCT
>UBUL01000013.1 GCA_900468625.1 Hyphomicrobiales bacterium | reverse complement strand
TTCCGAACGCATGGGGTGAGGGGCATTCGCGCGATTTCGGCCGGCTCCCTTTTCTTTTCGCTCCGAAGCGCGATTTGATATTACCCCTATCGAATCCTTCGGAGATCAAGGAGAGGACATGTCATTCCACCGCCATGGAACGCTGCTGCTCGCGGCGTTCCTTCTCTGGGCGCCGGCATCCCATGCGGAGACCGCCGAAGAGGATCCCTCCAAGATCGATCTCGCCAAGCTGATCGAATGCACGACCTACGACGTGCCAAGCTACAACAATTTCGCCCTGTGGCTGACCGGGCCGGAAAGCGCCAAGGCCATGAAACTCTTTGGCATCAGCGAACTGCCATCGGCCAATCCCTTCCTGCGGGAATTCCAGCTTTCGAAGCCTGTGACCGTCTTCGGACGGCAGACGAGCCAGATCGCCTTCGCCTCCACGGGGCCGCTTGCCGTGCTCGACGAAGTCGATCCGCATCCGCTGGCCAAGCAGCTCGGCGTGGCAGCTTCGGTCGACCAGCCGAACAAATTCCTCGCTGAAAAGGTAATCCTGTCGCGCAAGGACCAGCAGGAAAATTCAGATACCGTGCTGGAAACGCGCATCTCGCTCAGCGTCTCCACCGCCGATACTCATCCGGGCAAGACGCTCGCCGGCTGCAGCTATTCCATCGAGATCGAATAGGCTCCTACGACCGGCCGGCTGCATTTCGTGGCCCATCTTCGTCCCCATCGCTCGACAACCCCTATCTGCTTTAGGTAATTTTCTTTAGGATGGAATGGCTTAGAGCATGATGCCGAAAAGTGTGATCGGTTTTCGGACGACATCGTGCTCTAGTTCTTTAATTCTGGGCCGGATTCAGATTTTAGACCGTTTCGACCTAAAATCATCCGGCTCCAATGTCGATGCAAATGAACCATCCGGGGGATGCCATGGCCGACGTCGCGTTCGTGAACCGTATGCAACTGCCGAGACCGGAGGTAACGCCGGAGGAGGCAGCCGAAATCCTGCAGACGCATTACGGCCTGAGCGGGATGCTGACCGAGCTCGGCAGCCAGCAGGACCGCAACTACCGCATCGACGCCGGCGACAATGCCTATGTGCTGAAAATATGCCACGCGGAATACGAGCTGGTCGAACTCGAGGCGCAGAATGCCGCCATCCGCCACCTGCATACAAAGCCGGATGCACCGCGCGTGCCCGATGTCGTGCCCTCACTGAACGGCCGCGATATTCTCGCCATCACCGTCCGCGAACAGGATTATCTCGTCCGGCTGCTCGGCTTTCTCCCCGGCCGGACGCTGACGCGATGCAAGCATCTGCCGCCGGCTGCGGCCGCCGGTCTCGGCGCGCTTTCGGCCAGGCTTGCCCGCGATCTCGCCGATTTCGATCATCCCGGCCTGCACCGGAGCCTGCAATGGGATCTGCGCCGTGCAGGACCGGTCGCCGTACAGCTCCTGTCGGCCATATCAGACCATGAGGCACGCGACCGCATCGCCAAGGCGATGGTCGCCGCCGTCAAGCGCATCCAGCCGCTTGCGGGCGCCCTGCGCGTGCAGCCGGTGCATCACGACGTTACCGACGACAATGTCGTCAGCCATCCCGATGCGCATGGACAGCTCGTGCCCGACGGCGTCATCGATTTCGGCGACATCATCCAGGGCTGGCTGGTGGGCGATCTCGCCGTCACCTGCGCGTCGCTGCTGCATCATGCGGACGGCAATCCCTTTTACATCCTTCCGGCCATCAGGGCCTATCATGCGATCTATCCGCTGCAGGAAGCCGAGGCCAAGGCGCTATGGCCACTGATCGTGGCGCGCGCCGTCATCCTTGCGGCCAGCTCCGAACAGCAGCTCGCCATCGATCCCGATAACGACTATGTGCGCGGCAACCTCGATTTCGAACGCGAAATCTTCGATGTCGCAACCGAGGCACAGCCAGATGTGATGGAGGCGGCGATCCTACGCACTATCGGCATCGATGCCCGTCCGATCGCGACCGAAAACTGGTCGCCGCTGCTGCCCGACATCGATCCTTCGCAGATCGCCGCAGTCGATCTTTCCGTTACTGGGCCTGATTTCATCGACGGCAACTGGCAGAAGCCCGACATGGACTGGCGGCTGCTTGCCCAGACGGCCATAGCATCCGGAGCTGCGGCTACCCGCTACGGCGAATTCCGCCTGTCACTCGCCGCGCCGCTCACCATGGCACCGCCGCAGAACTTCGCCCTTCATTGCGATGTCTGCCTGCCGGCGGGTACTGTGGTCGCTGCTCCTTTTTCCGGCCTGCTGCAACGGCAAGGCCAGCATTTCGTGCTGGCCGGCGAGGAAACGAGCCTGCATCTCGACGGCGTCGAAAGTGCTCTCGAGGATGGAGCGACCGTCGAGCAAGGCGCAACGATAGGCACGATCGGCAGCGAAGGCTCGGCGATCGGAGGATTGCGCATCCAGCTTTGCCGTGTACCCAATCTCGTGCCGCCGCTTTTTGCGACGGCGGACCAGGCGGAAGGCTGGTCCGCCGTTTCCCCCTCGCCCGCCGCACTCCTGAACCCGGCATGCGAGGCGGCGCGGCCGGATGCCGCGGCGCTGCTTTCCCAGCGCAACGCGCGCTTCGCCAAGCCGCAGAAGCACTATTACGAGGCTCCGCCGCAGATCGAACGCGGCTGGCGCGAATTTCTGTTCGATACGCTGGGACGCTGCTATCTCGACATGGTCAACAACGTGACGACGCTCGGCCATGCCCACCCGCGTCTGACGGCGGCAATCGCCCAGCAATGGTCGCGGCTCAATACCAACTCCCGCTTTCATTATGCCGCCGTCGCGGAATTCTCCCGGCGGCTGGCAGCGCTGGCGCCGGATGGTCTCGATAGCGTCTTCCTGGTCAACAGCGGCTCGGAAGCCAATGATCTGGCGATCCGCCTCGCCTGGGCGCATACGGGCAAGAGGAACATGCTTTGCCTGCTGGAGGCCTATCACGGCTGGACTGTCGCGAGCGATGCGGTCTCGACCTCGATTGCCGACAATCCGCAGGCGCTGACGACCCGGCCGGACTGGGTGCATCCCGTCCTTTCCCCCAATACCTATCGCGGCCCGTTCCGGGGTCCCGATTCAGGCCCGGACTATCTTAGCGACGTCACATCCAAATTGCGGGCCATCGATGAAAAGGGGGATGGGCTTGCCGGTTTCATCGCCGAACCGGTCTATGGCAATGCCGGCGGTATCGCACTTCCGCATGGCTATCTTGCCGGGGTCTATGATGCCGTGAGGCAACGCGGCGGCCTCTGCATCGCCGACGAAGTGCAGGTAGGCTACGGCCGGCTCGGGGAGCATTTCTGGGGCTTCGAAACGCAAGGCGTCGTGCCCGACATCATCACCGTCGCCAAGGGCATGGGCAACGGCCATCCGCTCGGTGCCGTCATTACTCGCCGCGAGATCGCCGAATCGCTGGAAAAGGAAGGTTACTTCTTCTCTTCCGCCGGCGGCAGCCCCGTGAGCTGCGTCATCGGCCTTACCGTTCTCGATGTCCTTCAGGACGAGAACCTGCAGGAAAACGCCCGTGTCGTCGGCGACCGGCTGAAGGCGGGGCTGATCGCATCGATGGACCGCTTCCCGCTGATCGGCGCCGTGCACGGCACAGGGCTTTATCTCGGTGTGGAATTCGTCCGCGACCGCGAAAGCCTGACGCCTGCCACCGAAGAAACGGCTGCGATCTGCGAGCGCCTGCTCGATCTCGGGGTCATCATGCAGCCCACCGGCGATCACCTGAATGTGTTGAAGATCAAGCCGCCGCTTTGCCTTGCGCCCGAGAGCGCCGATTTCTTCGTCAGAGCCCTGGAAAAGGCGCTTGAGGACGGATTTTGATCCGCCCGGAGAAAACGGTTAACCATTGAGGTGTTTTAGCGGCGTATGAATTTTAATGCGGCAGAGGCATTGTCGAATCTCCCGATCGTTCCTATCTGTGTGACGGTGATCGGCAAGCCGTTCCAACGTGGGAGATTTGCGCGGAAACTTAACATAACCTTCCCCGCAATTGTCCAGCTGAGGAATTTTATTTTCCCGATCGTCGACATTTTGACATCTTTCGGAATATGTTTCTTGAGATGAAGTTGTTATTGTCTACTAATATAATAGACAATAACACATTGGATCGCGGAGCTCCTCATCGGAGTTCTCACAAGTACAACACCAACTTGGGGACGTGACATGCTGAATATTAAAGCCATCGCTTCGATCCTTGGGTGGTCCGTGCTTGGCAATGACCGCGCGGGCGCGCTCTCCAGCCCGCGCTGTCGAATGTGACGTTCGTCCCCTTACCGGATTCAAACGATCAATTCGCCATGCCTGCACCGATGTCGGTGCGGAGGGAGTCTATTTATGAAGAAGCAAGTCATCGAATATGCCGGCGTTCCCGTCGGTATCGTCGTTCCAGATCAGGATCGGCTCAAGTTCATCGCTGTGAAATATCACGTCCATGATCTGGACGAGCAGCGTTTCAGAAACGCGGACGAAGTGAAGCTGGCGATCCGCGATCTCCTCTCTCGTCAACAGGCAAAGCCGATCCATGTCTGATGGATCGGTTCGCCTCTACTTTTACATTATAAAATCATCCGCCCTCGCCCTTCGACAAGCTCAGGGTGAGGGCTAGTTTTTTTCACGCCGGTTGACAAATGGACCCCGTCTCGGCTCTCGAAATCAAACTTTATTGTATTCGAACAAGGGCTATTCCGCCCGCATGGTGAGGCGCGCAGGCTGAAAGCCAGGACCTCGAACCACGAGAGTCGGTTCCGACAATACTCGCCTTCGACAAACCCATCTTGTCTTTTCACCCTCTTTACGGTCCTATCGCCATGACGACCTCGCGTTGCAAACGGCGAAGGATTTTTCATTGGCTGACCTCCTCAATCTCCTGACGGATATCGAAGGCGTCGCCGTCGGTCACTCCACTGACCTTACGCTCGGCTCCGGCGTCACTGCCATCGTCTTCGACGAACCGGCGGTTGCCTCCTGCAGCGTGCTCGGCGGCGCACCGGGCGGACGGGATACCGCATTGCTGGACCCTGCCATGACGGTCGGCACCGTGGATGCTCTCGTGCTCTCCGGCGGTTCGGCCTTCGGGCTCGATGCCGCAGGCGGGGTGCAGGCGGGCTTGAGGGAAATGGGCCGCGGCCTCAAGGTCGGCGATGCGCTGGTGCCGATCGTGCCGCAGGCTATCCTGTTCGATCTCATCAACGGCGGCAACAAGGACTGGGGGCTGCATTCGCCCTATCGCGATCTCGGCTATTCGGCCTTCAAGGCGGCGACAATGGGGCCGTTTGCGCTCGGCACGGTCGGCGCCGGCACGGGTGCCACGACGGCGACGGTCAAGGGCGGGCTCGGCTCTGCGAGCGCTATCAGCAGCAGGGGATACAGGATTGCCGCCATCGTTGCCGTCAATGCGCTCGGTTCCGCCACCATCGGTGACGGTCCGCATTTCTGGGCGGCCCCTTTTGAGGAGAATGGCGAATTCGGCGGTCTTGGCATGCCTCAGACCATCGATTCGCGCCTGCGGCTGAAGGGCACCAATGTCACCGCCACCACCATCGGCGCCATCGTCACCGACGCCCAACTGACCAAAGCGGAAGCCCATCGCCTGTCCATCTGCACCCATGACGGCCTTGCCCGCGCGCTGCTGCCAACGCATCTGCCGCTCGACGGCGACACTGTGTTTGCCGCATCCACCGGCAAGCATGCGCGTGACGACATGCCAGGCTTCATGGAGCTTTGCCATCTCGCCACCATCGTCATGGCGCGCGCCATCGCCCGCGGCGTCTATGAGGCGACGGCGCTTCCGGTCGAAGGCGGCCAGCCCGCCTGGCGAGACCGCTTCGCCAAGTCCGCCGTCTAGCCGGAGGCCGCGCGCATGCAGATCCGCGCCCTGATCTATTTCGACGAACTGGTCCGCACCAATTCGATGCGCCAAGCGGCCGAAAACCTGAACGTGGCGCCGACGGCCATCAGCCGCCAGATCGAAAACCTCGAATATCACTTCGGCACGCCGCTGGTCGAGCGCAGCGCCCGCGGCATCAAATTGACGGCTGCCGGCGAATTGCTGGCGGAACGCGCCGGACGGACGCTGCGCGAGCTCGATCATGTTCACCAGCTGATCGAAGACCTGAAGGGTCTGCAGCGCGGGACCGTCAGCATCTATGCCAATGGCGCGTCCGTCGCCAGCATCCTTGCTCCGGCGCTGGCCGAGTTCAGTCTGCGCTATCCGCGCCTGCGCTTCGAAGTGACCATTACCAGCGCCCGCAGTGCCATCGAAGCCGTCAAGAATGCCGAGGCCGATATTGCGGTGACGCTGTTTGCACCGCCGCTCTCCGGCACCCAGGTTCGTCTGCGTTCCGAGTTGATCTACGACGTGATCGCCGCGTCCTCCCATCCGCTTGCTGCCGCCAGCGAGATCACGCTAGACGAAATTGCGTCACACGCGCTTGCCGTCCCCGATCGCTCCTTCGGCGCAAGGCAGGCCTTCGACGCGCTGTTCGAACGTGAGGGGCTGAGACTCGATCCCGTCTTTGAGACCGGCTCGCTGGAAATGCAGAAGGAGCTGGTGCTGCGGGGCGCAGCAATTACCATGCTGCCGGCGCTGACCGTCCAAAGGGAGATCGAGGCGGGTCAGCTCGTCGCACGGCCCGTCGCGGGCGGCATGGGGGTGCGGACGCCGGTCGATCTCTGCGTCGCGCCCGATCGCCAGCTCTCCTTCGCGGCCGGCAAGCTGCTCGATTTCATCGAGCGCTTCATGCGGGAACGACTTTCCACCAAGGGGAGGCAGGATTGAACCCAGCACTGTAGAAGACAAAACCAGTGTAGCGGTTTCGGCTACACCGAGCACACATTTTCGGAATTGTGTGTGCGCCCACGAGATGACACTATCCTGAAAAAGACCGCAGCCGGAGGGAAAGCCGGACATGCGGGCAAAAAGCAAGGGAACCGACATGACCAAGTTTTCACGCCCGAGCCTGGGCGACGTCACGCGCCGGCTTGCCTATGGCGCCGCAGTTTCTGCCGGCCTGCTGCTGATGGGGCTGACACAGGCCGAGGCCGCGAAGACGACACTCAATCTCGGCATGAGCGTCGAGCCGACAGGCCTCGATCCGACGATCGCCGCGCCTGTCGCAATCGGCCAGGTCACCTGGCAGAATATTTTCGAAGGTCTGGTTGCCATCGACCAAAACGGCAAGATCGTGCCGCAGCTCGCCAAGAGCTGGGAAATCTCTCCCGACGGTCTCACCTATACGTTCAAGCTGCAGACGGGGGTGAAATTCCACGACGGCGAGACTTTCGATTCCGCCGCCGCCAAGTTCACCCTCGATCGGGCGCGCGGCGCCGATTCGGTCAATCCGCAAAAGCGCTTCTTTACGACCATCGCATCGATCGACACGCCGGATCCGGAAACGCTGGTGCTGCATCTTTCCTCGCCGACCGGCAGCCTGCTCTATTGGCTCGGCTGGCCGAGCTCGGTCATGGTCGGACCGAAATCCTCGGCCAACGACAAGACGACGCCTGTCGGCACAGGCCCATTCAAATTCTCCTCCTGGGCCAAGGGCGACCATGTCGACCTGATCAAGAACCCGGACTACTGGAACAAGTCGGTCGACGTGAAGCTCGAGAAGGCGACCTTCCGCTTCATCTCCGATCCGCAGGCAGAGGCTGCGGCGCTGAAAGCCGGCGACCTCGATGCCTTTCCGGAATTCGCCGCACCGGAGCTCATGAATTCCTTCGAGGGCGATCCCAGGCTGATGACCAAGATCGGCAATACCGAGCTCAAGGTCGTGGCGGGCATGAACAACACGCGCAAGCCCTTCGACGACAAGCGCGTGCGTCAGGCGCTGATGATGGCACTCGACCGCAAGACGATCATCGAAGGCGCGTGGTCCGGCTTCGGCACGGCGATCGGCAGCCACTACACGCCGAACGATCCCGGCTACAAGGATTTGACGGGCACGCTGCCCTACGACACCGCCAAGGCCAAGGCGCTGCTTGCCGAAGCCGGCTATCCGAATGGTTTCACCTTCACCATCAAGACGCCGCAGATGGCCTATGCGCCACGCAGCGCCCAGGTGATGCAGGCGATGTTTGCCGATATCGGCGTGACGATGAACATCGAGCCGACGGAATTTCCGGCGAAATGGGTGCAGGACGTCTTCAGCGGCCGCAACTACGATATGACCATCGTCGCCCATGCCGAGCCGATGGATATCGATATCTACTCGCGCGACCCATATTACTTCAACTACAAGAACCCTGCCTTCAACGAGCTTATGAAGAAGATACAGCTCACCACCGATCCTGCCGAGCAGAACAAGCTCTACGGAGAAGCGCAGAGCATTCTTGCCGAGGATGTGCCGGCTCTCTTCCTTTTCGTCATGCCGAAGCTCGGCGTCTGGGACAAGAAGCTGAAGGGCCTTTGGGAAAGCGAACCCATCCCCTCGAACGTGCTGACCAACGTCTCTTGGGAAGATTGATATCGTTTCCACGCAACGATGCAGACGGGCGGACCAGAGCCGCCCGTTGTCAATGATCTCGATGCCGGCCAGCTCGGCCACGGACATGCCATGATCGTACTGCTCACCCGCCGGATTTTCGGCCTCATCCTGACGCTGATCGCCGTTTCGCTGCTAGTCTTTGCAGTCATGGCGCTGCTGCCGGGCGATCCGGCGGCCATTACGCTCGGCACCTCGGCGACGCCGGAAACGCTGGCCGCGCTCCGGCATGATATGGGCCTCGATCAACCGCTGATCGTCCGGTATGGGCAATGGCTTGCCGGTGCACTGGCGGGTGATCTCGGCAAATCCTATACTTATGGCGTGCCGGTCGCCGGCCTGATTGCCGAGCGGCTTGCCGTCACCCTGCCACTTGCATTGCTTGCCATCCTGTTGTCGGTTCTTGTCGCCGTGCCGCTCGGCGTTGCGGCAGCGGCAAGACGCGGCGGCTTCTTCGATATCGTCGCCACGCTGTTTTCGCAGATGGGCATTGCCGTGCCGGGCTTCTGGGTTGGCCTGCTGCTGATGCTTCTGTTCGCCACCTCGCTCGGCTGGATGCCGGCCGGCGGCTTTCCCGGTTGGGGCAATGGGTTATGGTCGGCCCTGAAATCGCTCGTGCTGCCCGCGGTCGCGCTTGCGCTGCCGCAGGCGGCGGTGTTGACGAGGGTCACTCGCTCGGCCGTGCTCGACACGCTGCACGAGGATTTTGCCCGTACGGCGATCGCCAAGGGCCTGTCGCGCAGCCGCGTGCTCTGGGGGCATGTGGTGCCGAATGCGCTGGTTCCGGTGCTCACCATTCTCGGGCTGCAATTCACCTTTCTGGTCGCCGGCGCCGTGCTGATCGAAAACGTCTTCACGCTGCCCGGCCTCGGCCGCCTCGCCTATCAGGCACTCAGCCAGCGTGACGTGATCGTGCTTCAGGATGTCGTGCTGTTCTTTGCCGGCCTCGTCATCGTCGTGAACTTCCTGGTGGATCTCTCCTATCTCGTTATCGATCCCCGGCTGCGGGCGGGAGGTGCGCAATGACGACAGTCGAAGCAAGAGCTGCTGCCCCATCTTCACGCCGGCGTTTTCGGGCATTGCGGCGGGTGAATCTCATGGTCGGCGCCCTCATCATCCTGGCTCTCGTCGCCGTCGCCATCGTCTCCCTGTTCTGGACGCCGGTGCCGCCGGCGAAGATGCAGATCACCCACAAGCTGGAGCCACCTTTCGGTTTCGGGCTTCTCGGCACCGATCAGCTCGGCCATGACGTCCTGTCGATGCTGATGGCAGGCTGCTGGAATTCGCTGTCGATCTCGGTGTCGGCCGTCGCGATCGGCGGGACGATCGGAACGATCATCGGCGTTTCCGCCGCCGCTCAACGCGGCCTGTTCGAGGCGCTCGTCATGCGCACCTGCGACGTGATCTTCGCCCTGCCGCCGATCCTATCGGCCATGATCCTCGGCGCGTTTCTCGGAACCGGGCGCTCGACGGCCATTATCGCCATTGCCGTCTTCATGGTGCCCGTCTTTGCCCGTGTCGCGCTCGGCTCCGCCTTGCAGGCCTGGAGCCGGGACTATGTGCTGGCGGCGCGCGCTATCGGCAATACGCAGCTTTCCATCACACGACGCCATGTCCTGCCGAACATCATGGGCAGCATCATCGTTCAGGCGACGATCCAGCTTGGTCTTGCGATCCTGACGGAAGCCGGGCTTGCCTTCCTGGGCTTGAGCGTGCCGCCACCCGCACCGACCTGGGGACGGATGCTTGCCGATGCCCAGACCTATTTCCACCTGGCGCCGTGGCTGGCTCTCCTGCCAGGCCTTGCCATCGCGCTCTCCGTCCTCGGCTTCAACCTGCTCGGCGACGGGCTACGCGATCTCCTCGACCCCCGCGAAGCGACCCGCTGATTGAGACATAAAGAGCATAGACCATGACCGAACCGACCGATCTTTCCATTCGTGAACTCAAGCGCAAATTCGCAGAGAAGAGCCTGTCTCCCAGCGAATATTGGCTGGCGCTCGAGCGGCATATCGAGGCGTGGGAGCCGACGATTGCGGCTCTTTATGCCTACGACCCCGAGGATGCGCGCAAGCAGGCCGCCGCCTCGACGGAGCGTTGGGCGAAGGGCGGGCCGCTTGGGGCTTTGGACGGTGTTCCGGTCACGCTGAAGGAGCTGATTGCCACCAAGGGACAGCCGGTGCCGCTCGGCACGGCGGCTGTCGAACTCATCCCTGCTGCCGAGGATGCGCCGATCGCCGCCCGCATGCGCGAGGCCGGCGCCGTGATCTTCGCCAAGACCACCTGCCCGGACTACGGCATGCTGTCATCAGGTCTCTCCAGCTTTCACAAGCTCAGCCGCAATCCATGGGATCCCAGCCAAAATCCCGGTGGCTCCAGCGCCGGTGCGTCGGCGGCGGCCGCTGCCGGCTACGGACCGCTGCATATCGGCACGGATATCGGCGGCTCGATACGCCTGCCGGCAGGGTGGACCGGCATTTTCGGCTTCAAGCCGAGCAATGGCCGCATTCCGATCGATCCCTATTATCTGGGGCGATGCGCCGGACCGATGACGCGCTCGGTCGAGGACGCCGCCTTCTCCATGGCGGCGCTCTCGCGGCCCGACTGGCGCGACAGCACCAGCCTGCCGCCGAACGAGATCGATTGGATGGATCTCGACATAGATGTCCGGGGCATGAAAATCGGCCTGATGCTGGATGCAGGCTGCGGGCTGCCTGTCGAGGATGAGATACGCGATGCGGTCATTGCCGCCGCCAAGCGCTTCGAGGAGGCGGGCGCCATTATTGTCGATGTCGCGCCGGTGCTGACCAGGCAGATGCTCGATGGCCTCGATGCCTTCTGGCGCGCCCGCTTTTGGGGCGACATCATGGCCTTGAGCGAGGAACGCCGCAACAGCATCCTGCCCTATATTTACAGCTGGGCGAAGGGCGGCGCCGATATCAGCGGCGTCGACGCCGTTCGCGGCTTCAACCAGACCTACGAGATGCGCAAGAGCTGCGCCAAACTCTTCTCGGAAGTGGACGCCGTGCTTTCGCCGAGCAATCCGATCGTCTCCTATCCCGCAGAATGGGCTTCGCCCACCAACGATCCGGCGCGACCTTTCGAGCACATCGCCTTCACCGTTCCGTGGAACATGTCGGAGCAGCCGGCGGCATCGATCAATTGCGGCTTTTCCCGCTCCGGCATGCCGATCGGCATGCAGATCGTCGGTCCACGCTTCGGCGACATGCTGGTGCTGCGTCTTTCCAAGGCCTTCGAGGACTGGACGGGGGGCGTGACAAACTGGCCGAAGCGGCCGAGCTGATTGATCTCCTCCGTTTGCAGGTCAATCCGGTGCGAAACAGAAACAAAATTGCACGAGGGCCATCAAAATCGAGCCACATGCTCTCTCTGCATGTATTAGATTTGCCCGACAAATCACCTGACTCGCAGAGGCACGAGAATGTCACAGCCAGACACCGAATACGATATGCGCAGCCCGAGCCTCGGTGAAAACGAAGATACGAAGGGCTTTCTTCTTGGCGTGGTGGCGATGATTCTCGCGGCGCTGGCCATGAGCATCTCGCCAAGTCTCGTGCGCCTGGCCGATGTCGGGCCTTTCGCCAGCGCCTTCTGGCGGGTCTTCCTGGCGCTGCCGATCCTTTGGATCTGGATGCGATATGGCGAGGCGGCGGAGCCCAGGGCGCCTCGCGCCAGCTTCACGATACCGACGATTCTGGCGGGCATTGCCTTCACGGGTGACCTGTTCTTCTGGCATCTCTCGATCATGCGGACGACGATCGCCAACGCCACCTTCTTCGCGACGATGGCGCCGCTCTGGGTCGTCATTTTCGGCTGGCTTCTTTTGAGACAGCGTGTCAGTCGCGGCACGCTTCTCGGCCTCCTCGTCTGCCTTGCAGGCGGCACGGCGCTTGTCGTGCAAAGCCTGGCATTCAATCCGGACCGCGCCGTCGGCGATGCTCTCGCCATCATCACCGGCGCCTTTTTCGGCCTTTATTTCCTGGCGGTCGGCGCAGCGCGACCCGGGACAAACGCCGCGCGCGTCACCTTCGAATTGAGTGTCATCACCTCGGCGATCCTGTTCCTGATCGCCTTCTTCTTCGAGCCGCGCATCCTGCCGCAGTCGATCTCGGGATGGTGCGTGCTCCTGGCACTCGGCCTCATCAGCCACGCCGGCGGACAAGGCCTGCTTTCGGTGGCGCTCGGGCGATTGCCAACCGTTTTCTCCTCGCTCGTCATTTTCCTGGAATCGATCGCAGCCGCCCTTTTCGCCTGGTTCCTGTTCGGCGAAAACGTCACGCTGCTGCAGGCGCTTGGCGGCATGGTCATCGTCGCCGGCATCTGGATCGCACGCCCGCGCACGCCGTAAGACCAATCCTGTTGCGAATGCTGGCGGGCGCTGCGGCTACAGGGTTGTGCAGCGCGATCAGTCGGCAAAACGACGGTAACCGGTCGGCTGCTCATAGAGCCAGCCGATACGTTCGATGGCGGCGGCGAAATTTTCGCGGGCGACCGTCATGGTATGGCCGTTGGCGTGAACGATGGTTTCCGGATCTTCCATGATCGCGACATGCCCCTTCCAGAAGACGAAATCGCCGCGCTTCAGCTCCTCACGCTCGATCGGCCGGCCGAGGCCGGCGGCCTGCATATCGGTATCGCGCGGCGCGGTGCGGCCCGTCATCGACAGCGCCAGCTGTACCAGCCCGGAGCAATCGATGCCGAGGCCCGAGCGGCCGCCCCAGAGATAGGGCGTTTCGAGGAAGCGCAAGGCGACGTCGACAAAATCGCCGCCCTGGTTATCGCCGATCGGCTGCACATGTTTTGCGAAGATGGCGGTGCCGTCCTCCAGGATGACATAATGATTGCCGCGCGTCTCCGCCGTGCCGGTCACATGCACGAGGCTGCCCATGGAAAGCACTGCCGCATGCGGCTTGCGCAGCTCAGGCTCGGGATAAAGGAAAGTGCGCTGTGGAACGACAACGTGAGTCGGGACTGCCGCGCCTTCCTTGATTGCCGCTTCCGGGAGATAGCCGACATAATCGTCGGAGAGAGCCTTGACCCAGCACCAGCCGTCGCGGCGCTCGAATATCGTCACCTCTTCGCCCATCAAGAGTTCGGTGTCGATGCCCGAGGCGAGATCCGGCTTCGGCCGAAGCGCGATGACCGGTACCGTGACGCGTGCGCTGCTGCCCTCGACGAAGCGCTCGGCCTCGACCTTGCCCTTGAGAGCAGCCTCGGCGAGATCGGGCCTGAAAGCATTGAGACGGCGGTCGAGCATCATGACGGAATTCCCGGATTACAGTTTGCGGCCATGCTCGATGACGAGATCGCCGAGTTTTTCAAGATAGAGCGCGCCGGTAACCGTACGTTTAATGATGACATTGCGGCGATCACGGTCGTCGCGTACGCGATCGACCAACCCCATCTCGCCCATGGTGTCAAGCGCACGCGTGATGACCGGCTTGGTGACGCCAAGCGTCGCCGCAAGTCCGCGCACGGTATGCGGCGGCGGCACGAGATAGATCTGAAGCAGGATCGCCGTCTGCCGCAGCGTCAAATCATGATCCTCGCGGCGCACCTGAGCGAGCGTCACGCCATGCCAGAGGCCGAGAGCCTGCGAGGCGGTGAGTTCAAGCGGCAAGGGCAACCCCGAGATTCGTTACGCTGCCGTTCCAGTTTCGGCCAAGATCGTGGCGGTTTCAAGGGGCGAACGTCCAACTTGGCGTTAGGAAGATGTGACTACGGAGTTCGTTGATCGTGCACACCCCCCTCTGTCATTTCGTGACAGAGGGGTGTCGGAGGCTCCGCATATTCAGAACCCACCTAACTGCGACAACAGCCCCTACCGTACGCTCTGCCTGATGTGATGATAGAGCGCCCGGATAGCCTGCGCCTCGCCGCCGCCGGGTGAATGCGGCCGCTCGCTCTGCGCCCAGCCGTAGATGTCGAAATGCGCCCAGCTCGGTGTCCTAGTCACGAAGCGCTTGAGGAACAGGGCAGCCGTGATGGAGCCGGCCATGCCGCCTGCTGGAGCATTGGTGATATCGGCAAACTTCGTGCGGATATCCTTGTCGTAGCCCATGTAGAGCGGCATCCGCCACAGCGGATCATCCGTCTCGAGGCTTGCCTCGGTCAAATCGCGGGCTAGGTCGTTGTCGTCGGTGAAGAAGGGCGGCAGGTCGGGGCCGAGTGCGACACGGGCAGCCCCCGTCAGCGTTGCCATGTCGATCATCAGGTCCGGTGCGTCCTCGTCGGCATAAGCAAGCGCATCGGCCAGGATCAGCCGTCCCTCGGCATCGGTGTTGTCGATCTGCACCGTAAGGCCCTTGCGGCTCCTGTAGATATCGCCGGGACGGAAAGCATTGGACGAAATCGAATTCTCGACGACCGGAATGATGACGCGCAGATCGACCTTGAGCTTGGCATCCATGATCATCAGCGCCAGGCCCATGACGTTGGCGGCACCGCCCATGTCCTTCTTCATCAGCAGCATCGAGGATGCGGGCTTGATATCGAGCCCGCCGGTGTCGAAGCACACGCCCTTGCCGACCAGCGTAATGCGGCGATGGCCCTTCTTGCCCCACCGCATTTCCAGGAGGCGCGGCGCATCGGCACTTGCACGTCCCACGGTGTGCACGAGCGGAAAGTTCTCTTTCAGGAGATCGTCGCCGATGATGGCGGACATTTCAGCCTTGTAGTGTTGAGCAAGCGCCCGGAAGGCCGCTTCGAGCTGCTCAGGCCCCATGTCGTTGGTCGGCATGTTGATGAGATCGCGCGCAAGGAAGACGCCTGCGAGCTGTCGCTTGATGTCGGCGGCATCCGCATCGCGCGGGATCATCAGCGTCGGCGCTGTCGCCTTTTCGGATTTGTAGCGCTCGAAGCGATAGCTGCCGAGGCCGAAGCCAAGCGAAAGCCGGTTTGCAGTCAATGGCGCGGTTTCGATATGCCAGTCGCCGGCCGGTAGGCTACGCGCGAGCCTGCCTGTCAGGAAAGGCTGCTCGGAGGGATTGGCGCCCAGGCCGAACAAGGCCCCGCCCAGATGTCCATCGGCCGTCGGGATCAGCAGCAACGAGCCGCTTTCGGCCTTGTAACCGGCCTTGCTGGCCCAATCGAGCGCTATGGGATCGATGGTGCCGGTTTCTATATGTGCCGGAGTGACGGCAAAGATCGGCAACGTTGCGCCACCCTTCGAATTGAAGGGCGTCGCGCGCTCGATGAACTGATAGGGGGCCATGATCATCCTTTGACGATAATTTCAGGGAATCGCGAGTTAACTGTCTGTTAGGGTTAACAGATTATTGCTGGAGCGAACATTGCGCCGAACCTTTCCCTGTTCCGATTCTAGGCCGGGCGCAAGATCTAGGGAATTCAGGGATAAGTGACATGCCCGCCGCGTTCAGCACGTCTCCGCTCAAAGCTTTTCTTCTTCAGGGCGCTTCGGCCGCACTTCTGGCACTGGCGCTCGCCGGCTGCTCGACGACCGGCAAGGACAAGATGACGACCGGCTCCATTCCCGCGACGGCAAAACCCATCGACTCGATGAACAGCACCGATCTCGCGCAGGCGACTGCGACCTTCGGCAAGGCCTACGACGCCAATCCCAGGGATCGCGATGCCGGCATCAATTATGCCAATGCGCTTCGCATAAGCGGCCGCAACGACCAGGCGCTTGCCGTCATGCAGCAGGTAGCGATCGCCAATCCAAGCGATCGTAGCGTGCTCGCCGCTTATGGCAAGGCGCAGGCGGCGGCAGGCCAGCTCGACCAAGCGCTCTCGACCATCGACCGCGCACAATTGCCGGACCGGCCGGACTGGCGCCTTGTCTCTGCAGAGGGCGCGATCCTCGACCAGCTGGGACGTTCGGCAGATGCGCGCGCCAAATACCGCGACGCCCTGATACTCGCTCCCAACGAGCCGACGATCCTCTCCAACCTCGGCATGTCCTATGTGCTGACCGGCGATCTCAAGAATGCTGAAAACTACCTTCGCTCGGCCGTCGCGCAGCCGGGCGTCGATAGCCGCGTGCGGCAGAATCTGGCGCTCGTCGTGGGCCTGCAGGGTCGGTTTGCCGAAGCGGAACAGATCGCGCGCCAGGAGCTGACAGCACAGCAGGCCAATGCCAATGTCGCTTATCTGCGCGGCATGCTGGCGCAGCGCAACTCATGGCAGAAGCTCGCCGCCAGCAACGGCACCAAGAAGGCCATCGAATAGATAGAGCTTGATGCCGAAAACTGTGCTCGGCTTTCGGACGACATCATGCTCTACTTCCTTGATTCCAGAGCGGATTCAGATTTTAGGCCGAACAGACCTAAAATCATCCGACTCTAAAGTCACGGAAAGCGACAACGGCTTTCCGTGACGCTGCTCCCGAAAACGGCGGTCAAGACCTTGAGCGCTTGCGTGAAATGCACGGTGGCTCAGCGCCAGAGGTGACGCGGCAGTCCTTCGGCCACCAGCCGCGCTCCGAGCATGCCCATTACGGCGCCTGCCACCCTGTCGATCCAGAGCTTTGCACCAAGATAGACGGCGCGCGGACGGTTCGACGAAAAGGCGATCGTCACCACCGTGTACCAGCCGACCTCGACGAGGAAGACCGCGGGCGGAACGGTGAACAGCAGCCAGGGAGCGGGAACCGCCGGCAGAAGGGCGGCAAAGATACTGCCGTAGAAGATGGCTGTCTTCGGATTGCTGAGCTGTGTACCGAGCGCAAAGAGGAAATTGCGCGCCACGCCGCCCGCCGCCGGCGTAGCGGGTGCATCGATCGGGAGATCGTCGGCGGCACTGCGCCAGATGCGGATGCCGATATAGATCAGATAGAGCCCGCCTCCGATCTTCAGCGCGAGGTACAGCCATTCGACCTTCATCAGCAGCGCGCTCAAGCCGAACAGAGCCAGGGTCGCGAAAATCACGCTGCCGGTTCCCATGCCCAACGCGGCGGCAAGACCGGCCTTGCGCGAGCGGGAAACGGCAATGCGGGAAACGAGCACGAAACTCGGCCCGGGGCTGACGGCCCCGATGAAGACTGCGGCAATGACACTGAAAAATACGGCTATGGACGACATGCGGCACCTCCCAACATGGCTGGAATTCAGCTCAGCCGGCCGACGCGAACCTCCGGTGCTTTTCAGAGATCATGCACGTGGCGCAATCGGCGACATTGCCCGGCGAGATTAACCATGCCGCCGTGTCCGGGCAAGTCTGCCGATCAGAACTTGTCCATGGCCTGGATGATTGCCGGACCGAGAATGACGGCCATCAGAACCGGCAGGAAGAAGACGATCATCGGCACGGTCAGCTTCGGCGGCAGCGCCGCAGCCTTCTTTTCCGCCTCGTTCATGCGCTCATCGCGGCCTTCCTGCGCCATGACGCGCAGCGCCTGCGACAATGGCGTACCGTAGCGTTCGGCCTGGATGAGCGCCTGCGTCACGGATTTGACGAGTTCGATCTGCGTGCGGGCGGCGAGATTGTCGAACGCGGTGCGGCGATCCTGCAGGAAGGACAATTCCGCCGTGGTCAGCACCATTTCCTCGGCAAGCGCCGGGGATTGCTCTGCCATTTCCTCTGATACGCGATGCATGCCTGCTTCGATCGATATGCCCGATTCCACGCAGATCAGCATCAGATCTAGCGCGTCCGGCCAGGCGCGCTTGATAGACTTCTGCCGCTTGGTCACCAGGTTGGAAATATAGATGTTGGGCGTATAGAAGCCCAGATAGGCAAAACCGATGACGCCCAGCAATCGGATCGGCAGCGGCTTTGCGGCAAAATAGCCGAGAACGAAGACGACCACGATCGCAACCGCGAGGAACAGGAACGGGAGCAGAAACCGCGCCACCAGAAACATGTTCAGCGCGTTTTCCGAGCGCAGGCCTGCGGCGCGCAGGCGGTTGACGGTGTTGGCATCGACAAGCGCATTGCGCAGATTGAAACGCTCGACGATCTGCCGGACGTTGCGATTGTTATGGTTGCGCAGCGATGCCTTTCCGCCCTCGGCGTTCAGGCGTGCCCGCTCGCGCGCGCGGATCTGCTCGCGTTCCGTCGAGACGGCCTTCATGCGCTTGTTGAGGTCGCCGCGCTCCAGAAGCGGCATGGCGATCGTGTAGAAGGTGGCAAAGACGGCGATCGCTACGACGACGGCGAGCAGCATGCTCGGATCGGTCAATTTGGCAGCCAGATCGGACATGGGCTATGCGGCTCCCTCCGCTCAGATTTCGAAATTGACCATGTTGCGCATGATGAAGATGCCGATCGACATCCATATGCCCGCTCCCATCAGGATCAGATGGCCGCGCGGATCGGCGAACAGGATCATCATGTATTGCGGCGACGTCAGGTAGACGAGCAGCATGACGATGAAGGGCAGAGCCCCGATGATGACGGCCGATGCCTTGGCCTCCATCGACAGCGCCTTGACCTTCGCCTTCATTTTCTTGCGCTCGCGCAGCACTTTGGAAAGGTTGCCCAAAGCTTCCGACAGGTTGCCGCCCGCCTGTGCCTGAATGGTGATGACGATCGCGAAGAAACTCACCTCTTGCAGCGGCATATGGTTCGTCATGCGCGTGCAGGCATCCGACATGCTGAGACCGACCTGCTGGGCTTCGACCACACGGCGGAATTCCGCCTTGACCGGCTCGCGCGCCTCGGCGGCCACCAGCCGTACGGCATCGTTGAGCGGCAGGCCGGAACGAAGCGAGCGCGTGATGAGGTCGAGCGCGTTCGGAAACTCGTCGAGAAACTTGGTCTGCCGGCGCTTGATGAGGAAACCTATGACCCAGCGAGGCAGGCCGAAAGCAGAGGCAAAGAGCACGCCCAGAACGGCGAGAGGCGGCGCTCCGGCAATGAAAAAGACCAGCATGACGAACAAGCCGAACAATACGCTGAAAATGTAGAAGCGTGCCGGCGTCAGGGAGAGGCCTGCCTGCGTCAGGCGTGCTTTCAGCGACTGCTTCTTTTTCGTGTTTTCGGACTGCCGCCGCTCCAGGTCCTTCAGCGTATCCTGCACCGACTTGCGGCGCTTCGACATTTCCTGAACCCGGTCGCGCGCCGCCTTGACTTTGACACGGTCAGTCTCGGCCTGCTTGACCCGGTTGACCCGGCTCGCCGCCTTCTTCTGTGCCTCGATCCGCGAATAGAGAATGCCGTAGCAGACCGCGGCCGCAGAGACCGCCGCGAGCAGCACAATCAAGAGCACTACCGGATCGATACCGAACATCGTAAATCCTATTGCGCCTTCTGTTCCATCTCGTCGAGGGCGGCTGCCAGGCGCCGCTCCTCGTTATAATAGCGGGCACGATCCCAGAAATGCGGCTTGCCGATACCGGCGGAGACGTGCCGGCCGATGATCCGGCCGTTCGCATCCTCGCCCTCGATCTCGTAGCGCATCAGGTCCTGCGTGATGATCACATCGCCTTCCATGCCGATCACCTCCGTGATCTGGGTGATGCGGCGCGAACCGTCGCGCAGTCGCGCGGCCTGGACGATCACGTCGATCGAGGTGGAGACGATCTCGCGCACGGTCTTGGCCGGAAGGCTGAAGCCGCCCATTGCAATCATCGATTCGATACGGCTCAGGCATTCGCGCGGCGTGTTGGCGTGGATCGTGCCCATGGAGCCGTCGTGACCCGTGTTCATCGCCTGCAGCAGATCGAAAACTTCCGGTCCGCGCACTTCGCCGACGATGATGCGTTCGGGACGCATGCGCAGGCAGTTCTTGACGAGATCGCGCATGGTGATCTCGCCCTCGCCCTCGATATTCGGCGGGCGGGTTTCAAGGCGCACGACATGCGGCTGCTGCAGCTGCAGTTCGGCGGTGTCTTCGCAGGTGATGACGCGCTCGTCGCGATCGATATAGTTCGTCAGACAGTTCAGAAGCGTCGTCTTGCCCGAACCCGTGCCGCCAGAGATGACGACATTACAGCGCACGCGGCCGATGATCTGCAAAAGCGTCGCGCCCTCGGGCGTGATGGCGCCGAAGCGGACGAGCTGGTCGAGGGTGAGCTTGTCCTTCTTGAATTTACGAATGGTGAGTGCCGGACCATCGATCGCCAAGGGTGGCGCAATGACGTTGACGCGCGAGCCGTCGGGCAGGCGCGCGTCGCAGATCGGGCTCGATTCGTCGACGCGGCGGCCGACCTGGCTGACGATGCGCTGGCAGATGGAGAGAAGCTGCGCATTGTCGCGGAAGCGAATTTCCGATTCGACGGTCTTGCCACCGACTTCGATGAAGGTTTGGCCGGCACCGTTGACCATGATGTCGGCGATGTCGTCGCGGGCGAGCAACGGCTCCAGCGGACCATAGCCCAGAACGTCATTGCAGATGTCTTCGAGCAGTTCCTCCTGCTCGGAAATCGACATCGCGAAATTCTTGATCGTAATGATGTCGTTGACGATATCGCGGATTTCCTCGCGCGCGGCTTCGGCGCCGAGTTTGGAAAGCTGCGACAGGTCGATCGTGTCGATGAGTGCGGAGAAGACCTGCGATTTCGTGTCGTAATATTCTTCGGTGCGAGCGGGCCGGCGGCGGCTCGGCGTCTGCATCGGCGGCGCGACGACCTGCTGACGGGGCTGCGAGGAATCGCGCGGAGGTTCTATCAGCACCGCAGGCGCCGCGGACGGGCTCGCGGCGGCGGGCGCACGCGCCGACGGTTGCATACCACCGCTTTTTGCAGAACCTTCGCTTCCGCGCTTGCCAAACATGTCTTCGATCCAATTCTACTGCTGCAGCATGCATTTCCCGAAGGGTCGGCCCTCCGAAAGCTCATGCGAAATCAAACGACTATTTCCGCTTCAGGAGGCCGAGCAGGCCGCCCTTTCTCGCCTTCTTCGAAGCCACGCGTCCCGTGACGATATGGGATATCTGCGAGAAGGTTTCGGCGATCGGCGACTTCGGATCCGTCTCCGAGATCATCTGACCGCTGTTGGCCGCATTGCCGAACAGATTGATGTCGAAGGGGATGATGGCGATCGGATCGATCTCCAGCGGCACGCAGAACTCGGAAGGGTTGATCTCCGGACGCTTCGGCATGCCCACCTGATTGAGGACGAGATGCGGCGCCTTGTCGTTGGGGCGCAACTTGTGCAGTGCGTCGATCAGGTTCTTGGCGTTACGCAGATTGGCAAGATCGGGCGCCGCGCAAATGACGACCTCATCGACGGCACCGAGCACCGAACGCGTCCATTCCGTCCACACATGCGGTATATCGAGCACCGCCACCGGCGCGCTGCGCTGGAGAACGTCGAGCACCGGCAGAAATGCCTGCCCTTCGAAGTCGTAGGCGCGATCCAGCATGGAGGGTGCTGCCAGCAGCGAAAGATGCTGCGAGCATTTGGTCAGCAACCGGTCGAGGAAAACTTCGTCCAGGCGCTCCGGCGCATAGACGGCCTCCGCAATCCCTTGGGCCGGATCCTGGTCGAAATCGATGTTGGCGGTGCCATAGGGCAAATCGAGATCGGCGAGAATGGTTTCGGTCGAAAACAGACTTGAAATTCCGAAGGCGCAGTTATGGGCGATGGTCGATGCGCCTACACCGCCCTTGGCGCCGATGAAAGCAATGCTGCGGCCCAGAGGCTCGGCATCGGGGTCGATGAAGATTGTCGCAACCGCACCTATCAGATCGGCCATGTCGGTGGGTTGCACGATATATTCGGAGATGCCGTTGCGGATGAGCTCGCGGTAGAGGCCGATATCGTTGTGATAGCCGACAACGATGACCTTGGTGCTCGGATCGCAGACGGCGGCGAGCGGCTCCAGTTCAGCCAGCAGATTACGCGGATTGGCGCGCGTCTCGATAATGATCAGATTCGGTGTCGGCGCCGTGGAAAACATGTTCGCCGCTGCCGCAACACCGCCGCTGGTGATCCTCAGGCTGACTTTGGACATACGCCGATCATTGGCGCATTGGTCCATCACCCGCTGCAGATGTTCGCTTTCGCAAAAGGCGTGGACGGAAATGCGCGGCAATGGCCGCAGAGTGTCGAGATTGCCCGAGCGCGAGGTTTCCTCGGCCTCCGCGGCGGTCGAACCGATATCGTATTCGATGGCGTTCATGATTCCGTCCTGTTCCGCCGGTGCGTGAGTCCCATGATCATTGGCCGGAGCTGCCGGAACCGCTGAAACCGCCGAGAGTGGCGGTGCTGGTCCGAACAGAGCCGTTGCGGTAGTTGTCGATCACCTTGCTGCGCTGATCGGTATCGATCGGCGATGAGGCCCGGGGTGCGAGCAAATCCGTTGGGCTGGCGACCTGCGCCGCCAGATTGTGCTGGGTCGCGCAGCCGAAATTATAATAGTTCTGATTGTCGAGGGCGTTGTCGGCAAGATCGTCCGGCCATTGGCCGCAAGAGTTGGTCGCTGCCGTGGTCGCGGTAAAGCGCAACCGGATCGGAGAGGAATCGCCGGCGTCGCCAGCCGAATAATAGCTCTCGACGATGCGGGCGGACCGGATGCCGCTCGCCACCAGCTCCCTGCGAATCTGTTGACTCAGGATCGATGCTGCCGCTGCGTTCAGCGATCCCCGCGGGGACAGGATTTCGACCGTGCCGCTGGCATGTGTGCGATAGTCCTGGACGAAGCCGCGAACGGTGTCACGCATGCCCGTCGACAGACGGCGATCGCTTGATGCGACCGGTATATCTATGTTGTGCTCTTTCTCCGTCAGCACGATGGGATGTCGCTGACGATAATCGTCCTTGATGGCGCTCGTCGTCATGCCATCCGGAGAGCCGGCGCAGCCGCTGACGGCGGCGGCGAGCATCAGGACCGACGCAATCGACGCCAATGTGGGTAGGCTGAGCCCAAAGGTGCGAGGCGCATTGCGTTCGAAACTGGCCATCGTCTGATTTCTCGTTGATCCGGTTGAAAAGGCGCGCGTCATTATCCGTGATCCCTCATTTGTATATGAAGCCGACGGTGCCGTGGAAATCGGCATCGGCGACCGGCGGCCCATCTCTGCGACCGTAGATCTTGTTGACACGGTTCATGAAGAAGCTGCTGACATCGTTGCTTGGCGAGAAATTGTCGTCGGGACGAGCGAGCTGGTTACGAGCCACGGGACGGACCAGATAGGGTGTTGCGATAATGACCAATTCGCTTTCGTCGCGCTGGAAGCTCTTCTGCCGGAACAACGCGCCAAGGATCGGAATTTTCGAAGCGCCGGGCGTGCCATTGGTCGTCTGCTGGATGGTGTCGCTCAAGAGACCGGCCAATGCAATCGAGCCACCCGACGGCAACTCGACCGAAGTATCGGCGGCGCGCTGGTTATAGGTTGCCGTACCGGCGTTAGCCGTGCCGACCGGATTGGAAACCTGGGTCTGAACATGCAGAGCGATTCGTCCTGCAGACAGCACGACAGGCGTGAAGGCCAAACTGATACCATAGGTGAAGGGTGTAACCGTGACACTCCCATCCTTGTTCGTGACGGCGTATAGCGTTTGGCCGCCCGAATTGAAGGTCGCGGCTTGACCAGAGATCGCCGTCAATGTCGGCTCAGCTAGCGTGCGGACGGCGCCGGCCTGCTCAAGAGCATTGAGATAAGTACTGATATTGTACTTGCCGATGGCGGTTTTGAACAAGCTGGCAAGACCGCCGCCGCCAACTGCCGCAGTCCCATCCGCGCTAGGACTCCCGAGCTGGGCTACCGTCAGACCGGAAGAACTTTTGACAAGATTGTCAAAACCGATCTGCTTCAGCACGCTGCGCTTGATTTCGGCGACCGTCACCTTGAGCGTGACCTGATCCTCGCCTTCGATCTGCAGCATGTTGACGATCTGCGACGTCTGCCGTGTCTCTGCGAAAATGGCGACCGCGTTGTTGTCGCCGCTGCCGGAGGCCGTCTGGTTTCGAGTCGTCGCTTCGCCGCCTTTGAGGAAGGCCTCTGCGAGCTGCTGCGCCCGCGTCGCATCCTGCGGCGTGCGCACGGTGCCGGTCAGGACGATGTTGTCGGAAACGATTTCGACGTTAATGTCGGAGTCTGGGATGAAACGCTTGAGATTGGCTTGTAAGCCCGTGATGTCGCGCTCGATCTGCAGGTCAAGGCTGACGATCTCCTGGCCGTCGGCGCCGAAGATGAAGATATTGGTCTGGCCGACCGTCTTGCCGAAAAGATAGATGCGGCGCGAGGTTCGCGTCACTGCATCCGCCATCTTGGGATCGGAAACAAGAATATCGTGCGCATCGGCCGGCAGATCGACAACGAGCGCCTTGTTGAGACCAAGTTTCAACATGCGCTTGGTGCCGAGGCCGGCAATGGTAACGATGCTGTCGGAGCCGCCGGCAAACGCTTGGGAGGTGCGCAGAAACGCCGGCAGGTCCGCCAGAGGCAGACCCGAGAAGGCGAGCGAGAAGGCGAGAAGCGCAGCGAGAGAATGGCCGGCCTTGTTGTTTGTCTTGAACATGATCTCGCCTCTTGTCATTGTGGTTTTGGCCCCGTCGGGCCATCGGTCACGATCGCTCCCGACTTGATGACCTGAACAAGCCCGCCGCCATTGTCGCCGGCCAGAAGATAATCGGCCGCCGTCGTATCGGGCTGCTGCGCGTCCGCAACGGAGCGCAACGCCAGCGTCAGCCGGTCGGCCATCTGGTGGGCGACCGCCAGGACTTTCGTCTGGTCAGGAGTGAGCTCCAGCGTCGCGGTCGCCCCGACCGCGGCCTTGCTTCCGTCCTGCTTTTCCTCGATCTGCTGATCGACAGCCAAGACGCGAACATTGCTCAATACGGTTTCGGTGACGAGCTGCTGCTGTGAACCCTTGCGCACCATGATCACATCGACGCGGTCATTCGGAAGGATGAAGCCACCCGCGCCGGTGGCGACGGAAATCTCCGTGGCGACGGCCCGCTTGCCCGCCGGCAGCAGCGAGGACAGGATACGGCTATTGGAATCGGCGACCTTTTCTTCGCGGATCGGCTCGCCCTCGAATATCGGCAGGCGGACGACTGCACCGTTCAGATCCTTCAGCGCATCGGGTCGTGCGCTCTGGGTGATGAAGCCCTTGACGACGCCGCCCTCCGGCCAGGGCATCCAATGGATCGTTTTCTCGCTGAGCCGCGTGCCGACGGGCAGATTGGCGCCCGCGACGAGCACATTGATCGTGGTTTCCTTTTCCACCACGGCCGCGATCTGCCGGGGAACGATATCGCGCGATCCGGCAAGGCGCATCGCCAGCAGACCGGCTATCCCGGCCGCGACGGCTGCCACTGCGAGTATCATTATGCGAGCGGGTTTCATTGTCATTCCTTGGGGAACACGAGTCTTCGCCCTGCAGAATGACCGGCAATTGGTGTAATTATGGTTAATGGGTGGTTACATTTATTGTTACTTAACCATGATTACTTGGCGTATATTAGAAATTATCTATATTCCGGCGCAACCTATACTCGGCATTTTCCGGCTCAAAGAGCGGCGTGAGTAGCGGCAATCAGGAGTGGCGAGGAGGGAAAGGCAAGGATGCCGCCGATGGCAATCGCAATGCCGTAAGGAATTTTCTTGGCAACCAACAATGAGCCCGGCACGGGAAGGCCGATCGCCATAATGGTGCTGGACTGCGACCGGAGCAGAACGATCAAAACGGTCACCACACCGCCGATGAATGCGATGTAGACGAGAAATTCCACGAGGGACGAATCGAAGCCGAACCAGAGTGCCGCCGCAGCTAAGAGCTTCGCGTCGCCACCGCCCATGACATTCAATGCGAACAGAGCGAAGCAGGCGAGAAAAACGGCGCCGGCGCCGGCAAGATGCATGGCGATTTCTGTAAGAGGCAATCCGAAAGCGGGTGCCAGTACAAAAAAAGAGACTGCGAGCGCCAGGGATATGCGATTCGGGATCGTCATGGTCAGCAGATCGGAGATCGCCGCGATCGACATGCAGAGCGGGAAGATAAACAATACCGCAGCTTCGAGCATGACAATGATCCAGTCTGATATGTTGAAAGGTAAAACCGCCCGCTTCTTTTGGGCGATTTCTATCCTAAACATTCCGTCGCATCGCGGGGCCGATCAATACGCTGTCGAAGCAGTGTTCATCTTGTTCGAGATGTTCTGGAACGTCGTGCTGAGCGTGTTGCCCAGGGTCGTTGCGCCAGCAATGATGGCAACCGAGATCAGGGCGGCGATCAGGCCATATTCGATTGCAGTCGCGCCGGATTCATCCTTTAGGAAGCGCGAAAAAAGCTTGGACATGAATTTACTCCACTCATTTTGTTGACAGCACGTCCGCCAACTGTTGCCGTTGATCGGATGAGATACACGGTAGCTGCATGCCGTCTCCATTGCTTCAATTGCGCAACTGACACGCACAGCAAGAAAGTCAATGACACTGCAGCTTCGAGCGTGACAATGATCCAACCTGATATGCTGAAGTAAAATCGCTCATTTTACTGAGCGATTTCTGTCTCCAACATTCCAGTGCGCTGCCAAGACGTATTAATGCGCGGTGGAAGCAGTGTTCATCTTGTTCGAGATGTTCTGGAACGTCGTACTGAGCGTGTTGCCCAGGGTCGTTGCGCCAGCAATGATGGCAACCGAGATCAGGGCGGCGATCAGGCCATATTCGATTGCAGTCGCGCCGGATTCATCCTTTAGGAAGCGCGAAAAAAGCTTGGACATGAATTTACTCCACTCATTTTGTTGACAGCACGTCCGCCAACTGTTGCCGTTGATCGGATGAGATGCACGGTAGCTGCGCGCCGTTTCCATCGCTTTAAGGAAGTCGGTTAATGCTCAGTAAATATGACGGCATAAATAGAATAGTTAATATGATTTGGAATTCATTCAGGCAGTTTTAAAGAAAAACTTTAGATAAACAGAAATTATTAGGTGCACGAATATTAGCGAGATATATGATTTGTCCCGAATTAACTCACTTGCCACAGAGGATGACGGCAACGAAGTTTGCGAGCGGGACACTTGCACCATAATCGCATGATGGCAGACAGGCTTAATCGTTCGTTCACCATTCCTACTCATTCTATCTGACAAATCTTTTTCACCCGGTGCTTTCCAAGAGGCAAGTCATGCCAATCGGCCGCAGAACAGCATTCCTTGCCGGCATCGTTGCCATGGCCGGCTTTATGCCGCAGCTTTCCCACGCTGCCGGGGAAAGCATGCTTCGCGTCTATATGGATCACGCGCGCGTGTTGAAGCTCAATCGCCCCGTCAGCAAGGTCATCGTCGGCAATTCGCAGGTCGCAGACGCGACCGTCGCGGATCCGAAGACCATCGTGCTGACCGGCCGCAGTTTCGGCACGACAAACATCATCCTGCTCGATGCCGACGGCAATGCCATCGTCGACGAACAGGTTCTGGTCTCCATCGACGAAGGCAATACGGTACGTGTTTTTCGTCAGACGGACCGGGCCGTATTGTCGTGCACGCCCAATTGCGAGCAGCATGCCCAGCAAAATAATACGGCGGCGACAGCAGCAACTGGGGCGGCCGGACAATAATATTTTATGGCGCAAATATTCGAAAATACTTTCAAATATTAGGCTGAAAGTAATAATCCGGGTTTCCTCTAAATATGAATGGAGAACGGAAACGGATTATCAAGAAAACAATTCTAGTGTCATCCGCGTGTAAATCGCCGCGGATTTCCCATGACGCAAGTTGACGACCTTCTCGCCGATACGAGCCCAGCACGACGACGTGCCCGGGGTGGTCTGCGCGAATTCGTCCGCTCTCAAGACGGTGCGGCGGCTATCGAATTTGCTTTGCTCGCGATTCCCTATTTCCTGATCATCTTTGCCATCATCGAGACCTTCGTCGCCTTTACCGCGGAACAGGTCGTTTCAAACGCCGTCGATACCCTAGCGCGCCAGATCCGGACTGGGCAGATCACGGCAGCCAATACCACTTCACAGCAATTCCGGCAGGCATTCTGCAACGAGATTGCCGTGCTCATCACCTGCTCCTCGACCGAAGTGCAGACGCCATCGAAGCTTTACATCGACGTGAAAAACTACACGAGCTTCGCATCCATGCCGACGACGATCCCGCGCATATCGTCGACGGACCCTTATGCCGATCTCGACACGACAGGTTTCACGTTCACGCCCGGCGGCGCCAAATCCTTGAACATGGTGCGCGCCTATTATCGCTGGCAGATCATCACGGATCTTTTGCGCCCTTATCTCACCAACGTCCATCCGACGGACGGCTCGGCATCGGTCTATCTCATGGTCGCGACGGCCGCTTTCCAGAACGAGAATTATCCGTGAGCGGGCCGGGCATCATGACCGAGAGGAAAAACACCTTCTCCGGCCTGTTTCGACGCTTCGCCCGCGACGAACGCGGTGTGGGCGCAATCGAATTCGCCATTCTCTTTCCCGTGCTGCTGATGCTCTATCTCGGTGCCTTCGAGCTTACGGTGGGCCTCAACGTCTCGAAACGCGCCAGCCGCTCGGCGGGATCGATCGCGGACATCGTCTCGCAGCAGTCGAGTGTCAGCAAGTCGGTGCTCGCGACCATGACCTCCGTGGCCGGCGCGATCTTCGCGCCTTACACCACGACCGGTCTGACGCTGAAGATCACCGGCATTGCGATCGACGCCACGGGCAACGCGACCGTGGCCTGGTCCTGGGCGCAGGACGGCACCAGGCCCTATATATCCGGAACCACGCTTACGGTGCCGGCCAACATGAACCAGGCCAGCACATTCCTCGTCCGCAGCGAACTTGCCCTGCCCTACCAGCTCCTCAGCTTCGGCAGCAATTTCCTGCCGAGCGGCACCAACCAGATCACCATCAGCCGGCAATATTACTACCGGCAGCGTGTCGGTACGTCGATCAGCTGCAGCGACTGCTGAGCGCCCGCACCAAGAACCGGATCGACGGGTCGGCCAAAACGGAAAATTGCCAAGCTGCCGCCTCCGTTATATGGGTGACGTCCAATGCCCCGGCGGGTCTCTTTCGGGGTGACGACATTCTCATCAGGTGGAATATGGCGCGCGCCTTTCTCTTCGTTCTGGATTCCTTCGGTGTGGGCGGCGGCCCGGATGCGGCAAGCTACGGCGATGAAGGCGCCGACACGCTCGGCCATATCGCCGAATTCTGTGCGGCAGGCGCTGCCGACCGCGAAGGTCTGCGTCAAGGGCCACTGACACTGCCGAACATGTCCGGCCTCGGCCTGCTGGAGATCGGCAAGGCGGCAACGGGCAACTATCCCGCCGGCATGCCGCTGCCGGAAAAGCTCTATGGCCTTTATGGCTGCGCCAGCGAAGTCTCCCGCGGCAAGGATACGCCATCAGGCCATTGGGAGATCGCCGGAACGCCGGTCATGTTCGACTGGGGGTATTTTCCTGCCGAGGGCGACGCCTTTCCACCGGAATTGGTGAAGGCCATCTGCGAGGCGGCCGATCTGCCGGGGATTCTCGGCAATTGCCACGCCTCCGGCACCGATATCATCGCCAGGCTCGGAGAGGAACATATCCGCAGCGGCAAGCCGATCTGCTACACCTCATCGGACTCGGTCTTCCAGATCGCCGCGCACGAACAGCATTTCGGCCTCGACTGGCTGATCGGCCTCTGCAAGATCGTGCGTACCCTGCTCGACCCCTACAATATCGGCCGCGTCATCGCCCGCCCCTTCATCGGCGAGACCGTGGCGACCTTCGAGCGGACCGGCAACCGCCGCGACTTCTCCGTTTTGCCGCCAGAACTCACTTTGCTCGACCGCCTGGTCAAGGCTGAACGCACGGTGCATGCCGTTGGCAAGATCGGTGATATCTTCGCGCATCAGGGCGTTTCCAGGGTCATCAAAGCCAACGGCAATATGGCGCTGATGGATGCAACGCTGAAGGCCATGGACGAAGCCGAGGATGGCGATCTGGTCTTCACCAATTTCGTCGATTTCGACATGCTCTATGGTCACCGCCGCGACGTGCCTGGCTATGCCGCGGCGCTCGAAGCCTTCGATGCGCGGCTTCCCGAGGTTCACAAGAAGCTGAAGGCGGGCGATCTCGTCATCCTCACGGCCGATCATGGGTGTGACCCGACCTGGCGCGGCACCGATCATACGCGCGAGCGCGTGCCGGTCATGGCTTACGGGCCGGGTATTCGCTCCCGCTCCATCGGCGTCCGGCAGACCTATGCAGATATCGGTGAGACGGTTGCGAAACATTTGGGAATTGCGGCCGGGCCGCACGGGAGGAGCTTCCTTTGACATCGCATTTGAAGAAAGTGGAGCTGCATTGTCATCTGGAGGGCGCGGCTCCTCCGGCATTGACGCTCGCACAAGCAGAGAAATACGCGGTCGATACCAGCGCCTTCCTGCAGGATGGCGTCTATCTCTGGAAAGATTTTGCCGAATTCCTCGTCTGCTACGACAAGGTCTCCGAGGTCTACCGTACCGAGGAAGACTATGCGCTGCTGACGGAAACCTATCTGGAAGAGCTTGCCGGCATCGGCACGATCTATAGCGAACTTATCGCCTCGCCCGATCATGGCGATCGCATCGGCCTCGGCGCCGACGCCTATATGGCGGGCGTTTCGGCCGGCATCCGTGCCGCCAAGGCAAAAACGGGCATCGAGGCACGGCTCATCATAACCGGCGAGCGCCACTTCGGGCCTGAGCGCGTGGTGAAGGCAGCGGAATATGCGGCCAAAAGCGACAATCCGCTCATCACGGGCTTCAACATGGCTGGCGAGGAGCGCATGGGCCGTGTCGCCGACTACGCCCGCGCCTTCGATATCGCCCGCGAGGCCGGCCTCGGCATCACCATCCATGCCGGAGAAGTCTGCGGCGCTTTTTCCGTCGCCGATGCCATCGAGCTTGTGCGCCCTGATCGCATAGGCCATGGCGTACGCGCGATCGAGGATATGGATCTCGTCGAGCGCCTTGCCGATCGCGGCACGGTGCTGGAGGTCTGCCCCGGCTCCAACGTCGCGCTCAAGGTCTTCCCGGATTTCCAGTCGCATCCGCTGCGCAGACTGCGAGATGCCGGCGTGAAGGTGACGATCAATTCCGACGATCCACCTTTCTTCCATACCTCGCTGAAGCGGGAATACGAGCTGGCGTCGTCAGCCTTCGGCTTTACCGACGAGGAGATCAACGCGATGACTCGCACGGCGATCGAAGCAGCGTTCGTGGACGAGGCGACACGGGCGGCGTTGCTGGCGAAGCTCTAAAAGCGTGGCTTAGGCCGCAGATTGGGGATGAAATCTCCAGAAGTGGCCTATTTTCTTGCACCAGAGGCGATTTCCGTGGAAGAACCATCTCATATCACGGAATTACTGGAAGGCTGAAACCATGGACGGCGTCACTGTCATCGATCACCCGCTTGTGCAGCACAAGCTCACAATCATGCGCAAGAAGGACACGTCGACGGGAAGCTTCCGCCGGCTGCTGCGCGAGATTTCGACGCTGCTCTGTTACGAAGTGACGCGCGACCTGGAGCTGACGATCGAGACCATCGAGACGCCGCTGCAGCCGATGGATGCGCCGATCCTCGAAGGCAAGAAGCTGGTCTTCGCCTCGATCCTGCGTGCTGGCAATGGCCTGCTCGAAGGCATGCTCGACCTCGTACCGTCGGCGCGCGTCTCGCATATCGGCGTCTACCGCGATCATGAAACGCTGCAGCCGGTCGAATATTACTTCAAGGCGCCGGAGGATATCTCAGAACGCCTGATCATCGTCGTCGACCCGATGCTGGCGACCGGCAATTCCTCAATCGCCGCGATCGAGAAGCTGAAGGAGCGCGGCGCCCACAATATCCGCTTCCTCTGCCTGTTGGCGGCTCCGGAAGGCATTGCTAACTTCCGCAAGGCGCATCCGGATGTGCCGGTCTTTACCGCTGCCATCGACAGCCATCTGAACGAAAAGGGCTACATCGTGCCCGGCCTCGGCGACGCCGGCGACCGCATGTACGGCACGAAGTAAAATCACCAATTATACTTTTACGAAGCTTGGCAGTAATACGACTGCCGGGCTTTTTATTGATTGCATTAGCGTCCTTTCAGCACACATGGCCTATAGATGGCGTGGCCCGCAGGAGGGGCCTTGCCGATGCTCGTTCGCGTTCTTGTCTTTGCCGGTGCCATCGCCGTTGCGGCAACTCAGGTGCCGATGCTGGTGAACAGCTATAACGAGCGCGGCGGAAAGCCGGCACCGCTCGAAGCGGTTTCGCTTGCCCCTCCGAAGACGGAAGCTGCCATTTCCTTTGGCAGCGTTCAGCTGCGCGCCAATGCGGGCGGCCACTATGAAGGCGATTTCACCATCAATGGCCGTTCCGTGCACGGGATGATCGATACCGGCGCGACCTATGTGGCGATGAACGAGAGCACCGCGCGCGGCCTCGGCTTCAGCAGTATCGATCTCGACTATCGCTACACGGTCCAGACCGCGAACGGCACCTCAAAAGTCGCTCACATCAAACTCGACCGCCTGGAGATCGGCACGATCCGGGTTCGTGATGTCGATGCCGTGGTGGCAAAGGATAACGCACTGAGCACGACGCTGATCGGAATGAGCTTCATGAAGAAGCTGAATTCCTATGGCGTGCAAAATGGCGCCCTGCTCCTGAAGCAGTAGGACAGTGGGACAGCGCACGAGGCTGCTAAGCAGCCGAATGCCGCCTTCACATCAAATTCTGCTGACAACGACGGGCGAGATAGCAGGCGCGGTATCGACGATACGATAGTTAGCCGACAAATCGACCGCGGCCTTCTCCGCGCTTGCCTCATCCGCTGCATGAACGGTGGCAATGCGGTCCCCCCTGCTGATCTTCGTGCCGAGCGGCAGAAGATCGCTGAAACCGACGCGGTGATCGATCTTGTCCTGCGAGCGGCGGCGGCCGCCACCGAGATCGATGACGCTCATGCCGATCTCTCTCGCATCGCAGGCACCGAGCCAGCCATCGGCAGCGGCCAGAACGGGCTTTTGCACCGGCGCGCGCACCAGATAGCGATCGGGATGCTCGAGCAGATCGACCGGCCCGCCGAGAGCATGCACCATGCGGCCGAAGATTTCGGCTGCCTTGCCGGATGCCAGAGCCTCGCGCGCCCTGGCCTCCGCATCGGCAGCGTTCCCGGCAATGCCGGCCTGAACCAGCATTTCAGATGCAAAGGCAAGGACGACCGTTTCGAGCCGCGTACCCGCCTTGTTGCCCTTCAGGAAGTCGAGGCAATTTTGAAGTTCGACCACGTTGCCGGCTGCATCGGCCAGGGGCTGATTCATGTCGGTAATCAGTGCCGAGGTCTTAACCCCACCGCCATTTGCCACGTCCACAAGCGAGCGCGCCAGCGTCTCAGCCTCTTCCTGCGAAGTCATAAAGGCACCGCTGCCGATCTTGACGTCGAGCACCAGCGTTTCCAGCCCGGCCGCGAGTTTTTTCGACAGGATCGAAGCGGTAATCAGGGGAACGGAATCGACGGTCGCCGTGACATCCCGCACGGCATAGAGCTTGCCATCGGC
This sequence comes from Hyphomicrobiales bacterium, assembly GCA_900468625.1. Lineage (GTDB taxonomy): Bacteria > Pseudomonadota > Alphaproteobacteria > Rhizobiales > Rhizobiaceae > Rhizobium. The sequence goes on along the minus strand of UBUL01000013.1, from coordinate 61,044 downwards.
TGGCGCCAGCGCACCGGTCTGGCCGATGATGGCGCAGCCGACCTCGTCCACCACCTTGCGGAAACGTGCCGCGTCCGGTGTGATCCCGTAGCCGGGAATGGATTCCAGCTTGTCGAGGGTGCCGCCGGTGTGGCCGAGGCCGCGGCCGGAGATCATCGGCACGGCGAGACCGCAGGCGGCAGCGATGGGCGCCAGCATCAGCGAGACGTTGTCTCCGACGCCGCCCGTCGAATGCTTGTCTGCGATCGGCCGGCCAATCCCCTTCCAAGACAAAATATCGCCGGAGCGGGCCATGGCGAGCGTCAGCGCCACCGTTTCCTCGCGCGTCATGCCACGAAACCAGACGGCCATGGCAAAGGCGCCGATCTGGCTTTCGGCCAGTTCGCCACGGCCCAATGCGCCGATAAAGGCATCGATATCGGCCGCCGAAAGGGTGGCGCCATTACGCTTCTGGCGGATGATCTCCTGCGGGATCATGGATCAATAGCCTGAAGAGGCCGTCTTGGACTCGCCGCCGGCCAGCACATTCAGTATATCGTCGAGCAGGCTCGACGCACCGAAGCGGAAGGTCGACGGCATGGCCCAATCGGGCGCCATGATGGTTTCGGCAAGGCTGAGATAAAGCGCCGCATCGGATACGGAGCCGATGCCGCCGGCAGGCTTGAAGCCGACCTTGCGACCGCTGGCACGGATGGCCCGCAGCATAATGTCGGCGGCTTCGAGCGTCGCGTTGACGGCAACCTTGCCGGTGGAGGTCTTGATGAAATCGGAGCCGGCCTCGATCGCAAGTTCCGACGCGCGCCGGATCAGCGTGGTATCCTTGATCTCGCCGGTTTCGAGAATGGTCTTCAGGAGGACGTGTCCCTTGCATTCGGCCCGCACGGCTGTAACCATATCGGTGACGGCCTGCTCGTCGCCAGCCAGGAAGGCGCGATAAGGAATGACCAGATCGATTTCATCAGCACCATCGGCAATGGCTTCACGCGCCTCGGCGGCAACATCCGCCGCCTCCATATCGCCGCCCGGGAAATTCACCACGGTCGCGATCTTCACGGCATGATCGACGCCGAGAATGCCCCGCGCCTGGGCGACGAAACGCGGCCAGATGCAGATGGCGGCCGTGTTGCCGTAGGGGGATTGCGCACGGGCGCACAGCGCCTCGATCTGCGCTGGCGTGCAATCATCCTTGAGATTGGTCAGATCGAGAAGGGAAAGCGCAACGGCTGCCGTTTCTCTCAGCGAATGGCCGGTCATTGTGGATCTCCGTCGTCAGCGATCATTTCTTTCAGGATAGCGGCAAGGCGTGCGCCGCCGACCGGAGCCATGTCTTTCGTCTCCTCATGCGAGAGTTCGCCGCCGGTCATGCCAGCACCATAGTTAGTGATGACGGAGGCGGCGGCAACCCTCAAACCGAAAAGACGCGCCAGGATGACTTCCGGCACCGTCGACATGCCGACGGCATCGGCGCCCAGGATACGTGCCATGCGGATCTCGGCCGGCGTTTCGAAGCTCGGGCCGGAAAACCACATATAGACGCCGTGTGACAGCTTGATCTCGGCCTTTTCCGCCGCCTTGCGCATACGCATAATGAGGTCGCTATCATAGGCGCTCGTCATGCCGACGAAGCGCCTGTCACTTTCCTCGCCAATCAGCGGGTTCATGCCGGAATAGTTGATGTGATCGGTGATCTGCATCACCGAGCCCGGCGGCATTTCCTCGCGCAGCGATCCCGCGGAATTCGTCAGGATCAGCGTACCGACGCCAAGCGCCTTCAGGGTTTCGATCGGCACGCGCATGGCGTTGGCGTCGCCTTTTTCGTAATAATGCACGCGGCCGGAGAGCATGATGACGGGGACATCGCCGAGCTTGCCTGCGACCAGCGTGCCGGCATGGCCTGATACTGCACTGACCGGGAAGCCGGGCAGGTCGGCATAGGGAATGCGCAGGGCGTCTTTGACCTCATCCACGAGAGAGCCGAGGCCGGAGCCCAGAACGATGCCGTAGCGGGGCTTCAGCTCGCCGAGCTTTTCGGTGAGGATATCGGCGGCCGCGCTCATCCGAGCACCTCCGTTTCGAAGCTGAAGGGCAGCATCTCGTCCATGGTCATGGTCTTCTTCACGCCGGTTTCATCGCAAAGATAGATGCGCGTCTCCTTGCCGGCAAATTCGGCGATCTTCTGCCGGCAGCCGCCGCAGGGTGGGCACAGCGGCAGCTTCTCGGCAATAACAGCCATTTCGACGATGTTCTTGGCGCCGCCCATGATCATCTGGCTGATCGCCGTGGGCTCGGCGCACCAGCCCTGCGGGAAGGACAGGTTTTCGATATTGGCGCCGGTATAGATCTTGCCGTCCTCGGCGCGGATTGCCGCGCCGACGGGAAATTTCGAATAGGGAGCATGCGCGAAAGCCATCGCGCCGCGCGCGGCCTCGAACAGATCATGCGACATGGTTTAGCGCTCCTTGGTGTAGGGCACGCCGCCGGCCTTGGGGGGCTTGGCGACGCCGATAAAGCCTGCAAGCAGGATGCAGGTGAGGATATAGGGCAGCGCCTGGAAAATCTGCACCGGCACCTCGCCGATGCCCGGAACCGCTTTACCCTGCATGAAATTGGCGAAGGCGTCGAGGAAGCCGAACAGGAGGCAGGTGAACATGACCGGCACCGGCTTCCATTTGGCGAAGATCAGTGCGGCCAGCGCGATATAGCCCTTGCCCGCCGACATGTTGTTGATGAAGGCAGCCGACTGGGCGATGGCGAGATAGGTGCCGGAGAAGCCGCAGAGAATGCCGGCGACGATCAGCGACCGATACCGCAGCCACTCGACCGAGATGCCGGCGGTATCGACAGCACCAGGGTTTTCACCGACGGCGCGCAGCCGCAGGCCGAAGCGTGTGCGATAGAGAATCCACCAGGAAATCGGCACGGCGAGGAAGGCAAGATAGGTGAGAATATTGTTGCCGGAAATGACATTGGCATAGAGCGGGCCGATGAACGGAACATTTCGGATGGCATCGACGCCCGGCAAGGTGATGCCGGAAAAGCGCGCTGTGCCGGGCAAGGTCGGCGTGCGGCCGCCCTGCCCGAACCAGGCCTGGCCGAGAACGATGGTCAGGCCGGCGGTCAGGAAGTTGATCGCGACACCGGAGACGATCTGGTTGCCGCGATTGGTGATCGACGCGAAGCCGTGCAGCAGGCCCAGAATGACCGAGACGACGATGCCGGCGCCAAGACCTGCCCAGGGCGAGCCGCTGATCGAGGCGACACAGGCGGCCGCGAAGGCCGAGGCCAGCATCTTGCCTTCGAGGCCGATATCGAAGATGCCGGCGCGCTCCGAAAAGAGGCCGGCAAGCGCGGTGAAGATCAGCGGGATCGACAGGCGGATGGTCGAACCGAGAATGCTGATGAGGAGATCGTAATATTCCATCGTCTGATCCTCACGCCCTGGCGAATGTCTGATAGATGCGGACAAACGCCGGCCGGAACATGTATTCGAGCGCGCCGGCGAACAGGATGACAAGACCCTGGATCACCACGATCATGTCACGCGTGATGTTCGGCATGTCGAAGGACAGCGCATCGCCGCCCTGATACAGAATGCCGAACAGGATCGCCGCCAGAATGATGCCGAAGGGATGGTTGCGGCCCATCAGCGACACGGCGATGCCGACGAAGCCGGCGCCAAGCACGAATTCCACCTGCAGGCGCGCGGAGGCGCCCATGACCGGATTGAGCGACATCATGCCGGCGAGTCCGCCCGATATCAGCATGGCGATGATGACCGTGCGGGCATAAGGAATGCCGGCATAGACTGCGGCAGTAGGGCTAAGACCCAGCGTGCGCATCTCATAGCCGAGCTTCGTGCGCCAGACGAGCACCCAGACCAGAAAGCACATAACCAGCGCGATCAGGAAGGAGACATTGAGCGGTGCGGCGCCAATGGTCGAGCCGAAAACGCTCATCAGCCAATCGAGCTTGGGCAGCTGACCGCCGGCGAGGAAGGTGCGGGTTTCGGGTGCCATCTTGCCCGGCACGATCAGCACATGCACCAGCAGGAAGTTCATCATCGCCGACGCGATGAAGTTGAACATGATTGTCGTGATGACGACGTGGCTGCCGCGCTTGGCCTGCAGCCAGGCGGGGATGAAGGCCCACAGCGCGCCGAAAATCGCCGCGCCGACGACCGCAAACGGCATCGTCACATACCAGGGCACATAGTGGTCGAGCGCCAGCGCGACGAGAGCACAGCCGAGGCCGCCGACATAGGCCTGGCCTTCCGAGCCGATATTGAAAAGGCCTGCATGGATGGCAACGGCCACCGAAAGGCCGGTGAAGATGAAGCTCGTGGCATAGTAGAGGGTAAAACCGATGCCCTCGCCGCTGCCCAGAGCGCCTTGCAGCAGCAGGACGAGCGCGTCGAGCGGGCTTTCACCGATGAACCAGACGACGAGGCCTGAAATCAGGAAGGCGACGATCAGGTTGAGAATGGGGATCAAGCCATAGTTGATCCAATTGGGGAGCGGAACGGACGCCATGCTCATAAACGCCTCACGCGGCAATGCCGGCCATCATCAGGCCGAGTGTTTGTTCACCGGCCTCAGCCGACTTCTCACCGACGATGTGGCCGGCAAACATGACGAGGATACGGTCCGAAAGCGCGCGGATCTCATCCAGCTCCACAGACACCAGCAGGATCGCCTTGCCGGCGTCGCGCATCTCGATGATGCGGCGATGGATGAATTCGATGGCGCCGATATCAACGCCGCGCGTCGGCTGGCCGATCAGCAAGGCCTCCGGATCGCGCTCGATCTCGCGGGCGACGACGATCTTCTGCTGATTGCCGCCGGAGAAATTGGCGGTTTTCAGCCGCGCATTCGGTGGACGGATGTCGTATTTCTCGATCTTCTCGATGGCATCCTTGCGCATGGCATCGAGATCGAGCATTCCGGCCCGCCCGTATTTGCGGTCGCGGTGATAGCCGAGCATCGAATTCTCATATTCCTCGAATTTGAGGACGAGGCCCATGTGATGACGGTCTTCGGGAATATGAGCAAGGCCGAGGTCGCGGAGTGCTGCGGGATCGGCATTGCCGATCGGCTTGCCATGCAGAAGGATCTCGCCGGAAGCCGGTTTGCGGATACCGGCGATGGCCTCCAGCAACTCCGATTGACCATTGCCGGCAACGCCGGCAATGCCGACGATCTCGCCGGCGCGGACATCGAAGGAGACGTTGTCGACCATGGTGACGCCGCGGCCGTCCTTGACGGTGAGATTGCGCACAGAGAGCAGGATATCGCCGGGATTGGCAGCGCCCTTTTCGACGCGCAACAGCACGCGGCGGCCGACCATCAACTCCGCCAGTTCCTCGACGGTGGTTTCCGCCGTCTTGCGGGTGGCAACCATCTCGCCACGGCGCATGACGGATACCGTGTCGGTGATCGCCATGATTTCGCGCAGCTTGTGGGTGATGAGGATGATCGTCTTGCCCTGATCGCGAAGGACGCGAAGGATGCGAAAGAGATTGTCGGCTTCGGCCGGCGTCAGAACGCCGGTGGGCTCGTCGAGAATGAGGATCTCGGCGCCGCGATACATGGCCTTCAGGATCTCGACGCGCTGCTGCTGGCCGACGGGAAGCTCTTCGATCAACGCATCCGGATCGACTTCCAGGCCGTAATCCTTCTCCAGCCGGTTGAGCTCGGCGCGCGCGGCGACGACGCCTTTGGCGAGAAGCGCGCCGCCTTCGGCGCCCAGCATGACGTTTTCAAGGACGGTGAAATTATCGACCAGCATGAAGTGCTGGTGCACCATCCCGATGCCGGCCGATATCGCCGTCTGGCTGTCACGGATGGCGATGGGGCTGCCGTTGATGCGGATCTCGCCGCTATCGGCCTGATAGAATCCGTAGATGATCGACATGAGAGTCGATTTCCCGGCACCGTTTTCACCGATGATCCCGTGGATCGAGCCCTTGGCGACGGTCAGGTTGATGTCTTTATTGGCGTGGACGGCACCGAACTTCTTGTCGATGCCCACGAGTTCGATGGCAAAGGTTTGGTTCACTATAGGGGCTCCAGAAACCGGATTCCGGATAAGAAAAGGGCGTATGACGTTTTTGCCTCGTCATACGCCCTTGCTTCATATCAGTTCTTCGGGCAGGCGTTGTCGGTCAGATAGTCGTGGACCTTGATGGTGCCGGCGACGATATCGGTCCGCGCCTTGTCGACGGCAGCCTGCATTTCCGGAGTGACGAGGGGCTTGTTGTTGTCGTCCATGGCGACGGCAACGCCGTCTTCCTTCAGACCGAGCTCCTGGGTGCCGGGCGTGAACTTGCCGTTCTTGGCATCGCTGAAGGCATTGTAGACTGCGAGGTCGACGCGCTTGACGACGGAGGTGAGGACCGAACCCGGATGCAGGTAATTCTGGTTGGAGTCCACACCGATCGACAGCTTCTTGTTGTCGGCGGCCGTCTGCAGCACGCCGAGGCCGGTCGCGCCGGCAGCGGCGTAAACGACGTCGGCGCCCTGGTCGATCTGGTTCTTGGTGAGCTCGCCGCCGCGAACCGGGTCGTTCCAGGCAGCACCGGTCGTGCCGGTCATGTTCTGAAGGACTTCGATCTTCGGGTTGGTGGCGCGCGCGCCCAGCTCGTAGCCGCATTCGAACTTGCGGATCAGCGGGATGTCCATGCCGCCGACGAAGCCGACCTTGCCGGACTTCGATGCGATGGCGGCCATGACGCCGGCGAGATAGGAGCCTTCATTTTCCTTGAACTTGACCGAGCGGACGTTCGGCAGGTCGAGGCTGTCGTCGATCAGCACGAATTCGGTCTTCGGATATTCGGCGGCGACCTTCTGGAGAGCGGAGGTCCAGGCGAAGGAGACGGCGATGACCGGATTGAAGCCCTTGCTGGCGAAGTTGCGCAGCGCCTGTTCGCCCTGGGTGTCGCCCGTCGGCTCGAAATCGCGATAGGCGATGCCGGTTTCCTTCTTGAACTTTTCGGCGCCGTTATAGGCTGCTTCGTTGAAAGACTTGTCGAACTTGCCGCCGGTTCCGTAGACGATCGCCGGCTTGATGTCGGCCGCAAGCGCCGTCGCCGACATGGCAGCCAAGGCAAAAAGGGTCAGAAGGGATTTTTTCATGTGGTGCAGCCCTGTTGTTGCTATCTTGTTGGGTCCTCCCGCAAGCCCGTTGACCGGACATGTCTGCGGAACCGCCGGCCTCCCCCGAGGCCAAGCTGGCGCGCATCCTTGCATGGCTGCACGAAAAATTCACGAGAAATTTTTCAGTTGGTAAAGATTTGTGGGAATTGGTGAAAACCCATCCAGACGACCCGTTTTTTAAACAATTTCGGCCTGAAACTGCAACTTTATTGGCCAACGAGACGGCCGATCCGTGCTTCACGATCGCCGGTTTCACCCCATTCGGCGGCATAGGGATTCCACCTTCAGCTCCCACCCGGAAGCGCCGAATTCTCTGAATGGCACAGGCTGAAAGGTGCTTCCATCCCCTCTCACGCGCTGAAGCGGCCGGCTGAGGGCCGACGCTTGTAGGCGATCATCCAGAGGAGCAGCGAAATCGCCAGAAAGACAGCGAAAGCCGGCTGAAACAGCAGCCATTGCATCGCCATGTCATAGAAGCGGGGATGGACGTAATAGGCGATCGCCGTGCGGAGGCTCGCCAGCGACGAAGGGCTGACATCATTCCATGCATCCCCCATGGGGGTCATGACAACGGCTGAAGCCGCCACGGATTGGATGGAATCGATGGTGCCGGCGATCACAGCCACCACCAGCGCGACAAGGCTGGCAAAACGCAACAGGAAACGCATAAACTCCTCCGGATGCTCACTTCGTCAGGCCTTTGCAGGCCGACCGGTCTTATGCCGCCTCATCTGTCTCTTTAAATAAGTTGCGCCGGAAACAAGCGCAATGGGGAAGAGATTCGGAGTTTTGCGCCGACAAGTCAAAAATCTGTCAGATTCGGGTTGATTGCCAGAAATTCATCGGTATATATCGCGGCCGTTCCGACGATTTGCTTCCTGACCGGGTGCGAAACGCCAAAGGACAGGTGGCCGAGTGGTTTAAGGCGCACGCCTGGAACGCGTGTGTACGTGAAAGCGTACCGAGGGTTCGAATCCCTCCCTGTCCGCCATCAAAATATTGTCCGACCCGGACACATAGGTAACAATCCGTCCCTAAGACATAGGTAACAACCTCGTGCCGAACCATCGTAACGCCGCTTCGGCAGCAGCTTCGAAATCCGGCTCAGCTTCACCAACCCAGGCAACGACGCCGTCGGGCCGCACGAGCAGCGCGCTCAAGCCCAGCCGGTCCTTGACGTCGCTCGCGATGTAAGTGATCCGGTCACCCCAGCGACCTGCAACGGCTTCGAGCGATGCCCGGGCGTCGAAATCCAGCAACAGACCTTTGCCTGTTCCGAGGAAATCACCAAGTTTCGTACCATCTGCCAGTTCGAAATCAGGGGCGCTGCGGCCCACCAGCGGATTGATATCACCGAGATCGTAGCGGAGAGAAACGCCCCAGACGCGTTCGGCGAAGTAGGTGGCGCCGTCACGCGTGTCGATCAGATCGCGGATGACCGCTTCGAGTGCGCGCGAGCTCTGGCTCGGCCGCATGAGCGCGACCTGAGCGCGCGACCAGTCGAGCACCTGGGCTCCGACCGGATGGCGTTCGCTGAAATAGGTGTCGAGCAGGCGCTCCGGCGCCTCGCCGCGGAGGGTGGCCGCAAACTTCCATCCGAGGTTCATTGCATCGCCAAGGCCGAGGTTTAGACCTTGGCCGCCCAAGGGGGAATGAATATGCGCGGCATCGCCGGCAAGCAGGACGCGCCCTCTTCGATAGGCTGTCGCCTGGTAGGCGCGATCCGTCCACGTCGTGGCAAGCTTGAGCGCCGTCACGGTGACGTCGGTGCCGGAGATACGACGCAGCACGGCCTGCACGTGGTCTAGCGTGATCGGCTGGGTGCGATGGAAGATACCTCCGTCGAAATCGACCATCGCGATCGTCCCCGGCGTCGCATAGGTATACATGCCCGTCGCGGTGTAGTGGCGGCTTGAACGAAGCTTCTCCGGATCCGCCAGCTCGATTTCGGCCGAATAGCCGGTGAATTCGGGATCGGTGCCGACGAACGCGAAACCACCGGCCTTACGGACGATGCTGCGGCCACCATCGCAACCAACGAGCCAGCGCCCGCGAAAAGTCTCGCCGCCAGCTCGGACAGTGACATCATCATCCGACTGATCGAACCCCTCGACGCCGAAGTCGCGCCTGATCTCGGCACCCATCGCCTCCGCGCGTGCGGCCAAGATGGTTTCGAGACTTTCCATCTCGACCATCATGGTGGTGCCGGCAGGAGTTGGCAGGCGATAGGGCCACTTCGAGGCGTCGATTTTGTCATGGCAGAACTGGATGCCGGCGAAATGGCCGCCGGGGCGACGCGCCTGGTGCATCCAGTGCGCCGCAGATGAGCTGCGATCGCCCGAGCCATCCTTCATAGGTTTTGACGCAGCGACATCGTCCAGCAGGCCGCGACGATAGAAGGCTTCGATGGTCGGGGCGGAAAGGCCGCGCATGCCGAACGGAAGACGCTTCAAGGGCGAGCTCGGATCCTTGGCCTGCTCCAGCACCAATACGGAAAGGCCGGCGAGACGCAGCTCACAGGCGAGAAACAAGCCGACCGGTCCGCCGCCGGCGATCAGGACATCATAAATCAAGACAGAACTCCTCAAGCGAGCGCGCCGCAAGGGCTCCGGACAGCTTCGGCTTCGCCCATCCCTATTTGAACGGGCGGCGGTCCGGGTCACAGAAACAGCCTTAAAGCCTGTGCCGATTTCACCAATTCTGTGACCACATCGCTATTTTTATACTCGGTATAAATTTACTTATGGTATAAATATCGTCATGTCAAATCGAGTCAAACTCAGGGACCGCAAGAAGGAGATGACGCGTCAGGCGATCTCCGAGGTCGCAACGCGCCTGTTTGTCGAACATGGCTTCGATAATGTGTCAGTCGCCGATATCGCCTTTGAGGCCGATGTCGCCAGGAAGACGGTGTTCAACTACTTCCGCCGCAAGGAGGATCTGGTCTTCGATCGCGAGGATGAAGTGCGGGAGCTGGTGCGGGAGGCGATTGCCGATCGCGGTCAACAGCCGCCAGTTCGCGCATTCCAGGTGTTGATGCGGGAATTGGTGGCATCACAGCACCCGCTGTTCAGGATCACGGAGCGGCCTATCGCGTTCTGGCGCATGGTGGCGGAGAGCCGGACTCTGACGGCGTATGCGCGCGAGTTGCAGGTGATGCTTGCCGATGATCTCTCGGCAATGCTGTCCGAAGCGGCAGGCCGGCCCCGGTCCGATCCCGATGCGCGTCTTGCCGGCGCAATGCTGATGGCGACACTGGTGGTCGCCTATGCCGAAGCACTGCGCATATTTCGCGAGAACGGAAAGCCCGACGCCGCTCTGCTAGGCATCATGGAGCGCGGCTTTGCAGGTGTCGATGCCGCGCTCGCGGGAACGGCATACATCTGACGCCGAGACTGGCCAGAAGAGCGTTCGCGAATGACAAAGGCCTGGCTGACGAAGCCGGTCAGGCCCTTATCCGTGGAGTTACCCGGTTCAAATTCATCATTGGATCGAAGAACCCGAGCACACCTCAGGCTGCGGAAACCTGCAACTCGGCGAGATCGTCGAGCAGCTTCGGACCCTTCGGCTCCCAGCCGAGCTTCTGACGCGTCTTGGCGCTGGAGGCCGGCATGTCGCGCGTGGCGAACATGGAGAGCCAGCCGAAATATTCCTGGGCCTCTTGCCTGCCGACGGATTTCACCGGCAGGTTCAGGCGGCGGCCGAGGATCTCGGCGATATCGCGCATCGGCACACCTTCCTCGGCAACCGCATGGTACTTCGCGTTCGGCTCGGCGCGCTCGACGACGAGGCGATAAAGGCGAGCGACATCGGTAAAATGCGCTGCCGGCCAGCGATTGAGCCCATCCTCGATGTAGGCGCAGACGCCCTTCTGCCTGAATATCTCGATCAGCGGCGTGATAAGCCCCTGACTGACCGGATCATGCACCTGCGGCAGCCGCACGACCGAGACATTGACGCCGATCTCGCTTGCCAGGTTCCCCGCTTCCTCGCTGGCTGCACGCGGATGCGTATCGGAGCCAACGATCGGATTGTCTTCCCTGGCGGGCTCGTCCGGGATGGTGTTGGCGATCGGCGTTCCCGAGGTGATGACCAGCGGACGCGCCGAACCCGCAAGGGCCGAGGCAAGCGTTGCGATGACGCGGCGGTCGTCCTCGCAATTCTGGACGAATCTCGAGAAATCGTGGTTGAAGGCAAGATGGATGACGCCGTCCGATTGGGAAGCCCCACTTTTCAGGATATCCGGATCCTCAATGGTGCCGTGAAGCACCTCGGCGCCGGCTGCCGCAAGTGCGACCGCCTTCTCTTTGGAACGGGAAAGGCCGAGCACCCGATGGCCGGCTCCGATCAGCTCCCTGACGACATGCGAGCCGATATTTCCGGTCGCTCCAGTAACGAATACGCGCATAAGTACAGTCTCCTTATTTCGTTGGAGACAAATCTGGGCCTATCGGTTATTCTGGTAAAGTAGTGACCTTATCATAGTAAAAGCACTAACAGGATGACCGATCTTCTCGACACGGAAAATCTGCTCGGGGCCTATCTGCGGGACCGGCGGGCGAAGCTTGATCCATCCGCCCTCGGCTTTGGCGGGGAAAGGCGGCGAACGCCGGGGCTACGGCGCGAGGAGGTGGCGCAGCGCGCCAATATCAGCCCGACATGGTACACATGGCTGGAACAGGGGCGCGGCGGGGCTCCCTCGGCCGACGTGCTCGACCGGATTGCTCGTGCGCTGATGCTGACGGAAGTGGAGCGCGAGCATCTGTTCCTGCTCGGGCTCGGCCGTCCGCCCGAGGCCCGCTACCGCAGGAATGATGGCGTGACGCCGCGGCTCCAGCGCGTGCTCGACGCGCTGGAGCCGAGCCCTGCCCTCATCCGGACCGCAACCTGGGACGTCATCGCATGGAACCGGGCGGCACCTGTGATGCTGATCGATTACGGATCGCTGCCGCCCAAGGAACGCAATATCCTGCGCTACATCTTTCTCGATCCGCGGGCACGCGCCATGCAGTATGACTGGGAAAGCGTGGCGCGCTTTGCCCTGGGCGCATTCCGCGTCGATGCGGCCCGCGCGGGCGCGGCGGCAGAGATCGAACCTTTTGTCGAGGAATTGTGCCGGATCAGCCCGGAATTCAGAACCATGTGGCGCGATAATGATTTTCCCGGCGTTCATAGCGAGGCCGTCAAGCACATACGCCATCCGGTTCTCGGTCCGCTCGCATTCGAATATTCGGCCTTCTCTGTCGATGGCCGCACCGACCTCAGCATGGTCGTCTACAATCCGGCAACGCCTGACGATGCCGAGCGGATCAGATCGCTCTTGCCCAAACTTTAGGGTGTGGCGAAGCATGCGCACCCTTGTCGCTCTACGGATGTCTGAAAACCATCTGGCATGACTGCCTTCACGGTGAAACCGACTGCGCCTTCAATCGTAATAGGCCGGGGCGCGCTTGAACCGAGGCCATGCCTCGGGATCATGCCCCGGGACCACTAGGGCATCGGTCTGTTCGGCAAGCGCCCTCAGCTTGCCGACGGATCGCACTGCATCAACAGCGGAAGCCATGAAGCCGGGGAGCGCCTTTTCGTTCCAGTGGTCGAGCGTATAGGCGGCATCGATGGTCAGTAATATTGCGCCTGCGTTCGGCAGCTGCACCAGGAAGGATTGGTGACCGACGCTGTGGCCCGGTGTGGAGATCATCCGCAACACGCCGTCGCCGTGGAGGTCATAGGTGTCGGTGGCGGCGCCCTCCAGGAAGTGCCATTTCAAGCTGGGACGGTCGAAATCCCTTCGGACATAGGCGCCGGCAGCGAACCAGTCCGGCGCGAAGGCATATTCATATTCGCGGCGCTGGACGATGTGGATCGCATTGGGGAAGCGGCCGATGGCACCACTGTGGTCGGAATGCAGATGGGAGAGCACGACGAAGCGGATATCTTGGCTCGATATGCCGAGTCTTGCCAATTGCGCGACGCATCCTTGCTCTTCGGTCATCACGGGCTGATAGCTGTCGACGACATTGCCCCAATAGCGGCGCGGCGCGGCAAGGCCCTCGGCCGCAAGCCCGCCATCGATGACAATATTGCCCTTGGGGTGGGTGAGCAGAAACCAGGGAACCGGGATTTCATAATCGGCGCCGCCGCCCTGGTTCATTCTGATGTCGTGGGCCTTGCATCGCTGCGTGCCCGATTGAAACATGTAAAGCCTGATATCGCTCATGGGCCGGACCTGTGGTTGACGTTCGATCGCCGTTTTCTGCGATCGAAGGCCTCCTCACTAGGCGGCATCTTCCACTTACATTTATCGGGTGAGCCGATATATTGGCGCACATGGATCTGTTGGTGGCGATGCGCGTCTATGTCAGGGTGGTGGAAAGAGGCAGCATGTCGGCCGCCGCCCGCGATCTCGGCATAGGCCAACCCGCGGTCAGCGAGCGAATTGATCGGCTGGAGCACTATCTCGGCACGCGGCTACTGCTTAGAAACACTCGCAAGCTTTCCGTGACCGATGTCGGCGCCGCCTTCTACGAGCGCAGCAAACAGGTGCTGGAAAGCGCCGACGATGCCCTGACCGTCGCAAACGGCGATCAGTCGCTGCGCGGCACGCTGAGGATCGCGGCCCCGCATGGCCTCGGCGAGGTCATGTTGCCGCCGATCCTGCTGCAGATGCGCAAGCGTCATCCGCTGCTGAAGATCGAGCTGATTCTCAACGACAGGATCGTCGATCCCGTGACGGAAGGCGTCGACATCTCGCTGCGTCTCGGCGATCTCGGCGAAGGCGGCTTCATTGCCCGCAAGCTCGGACATGTCGGCCGCATGCTCGTGGCGTCACCAGACTATCTCGATGAGCATGGAACGCCGACGAAGCCCGATGAGCTTGCCGGCCACCCCTTCCTGCGGGTCTCCGGCCTCTTCAACAGCGGGCGGCTTCCGTTGATCGGACTGGACGGGCGGACCGAACTTGCTGCTATCGACGTCGTGCTCAGCACCAGCCATTGGCGGCCGCTGCACAGCCTCCTGCTGGACGGCGCCGGCATCGGCGTCCTGCAAGGGCCGGTCTGTGCCGATGATCTGGCCAGCGGCAAGCTCGTCCGCCTGCTGCCCGAATTTGCCGTGCCGGGATTTGACCTGCATGCGCTCTATTCGGCGATAAGACCGATTCCGCCGCGGATTCGGCTGGTACTCTCATTGTTGGAAGAGCAGCCGGGCACGGCTTCCCCGCCGGAAAGCTGGCTATTCCCCGGATGACCGCGACGAAAACCCTTCGAAGCCAATCTTGGGAGCGGTTCAGTTTTTCACGGAATCTCCGAACCGCTCCATCTCTTTGTGTTCACGCAATCCCGGACAGAAAAGCGCTGCGTACTTTTCCTGGAATGACCTAGAACACCAGCGAACGGTGCAGCTGCGCGCCGGCCCAGGCTCCGTCGCCGACGGCGAGCGACACCGAATGCGGGACACGGGCGGCGTCGCCGCATGCAAAGGCCCCGGGGATATTGGTTTCCTTCATGGTGTCCGTCTGGATCTGCATGCCAAAAGGCGTTTCCTCGAGCGTGCAGCCGAGTCGTTCGGCAATCGGGCTCGAGGGCGATACGCGCGAGGCAGTAAAGAGCCCGGCAAACCGCAGCAGGCGCCCATCGGCAAGCCGCACATCGGCCTTTCCTTCCAGTCTTGAGACCGGCGCTTCCTCGATCGCTATGCGGCGTGCAGCGAGATCGGCGCGCTGCGTCTCGTCCGGAGCGAACGCGTCGTTGAGGAAAAGCGTCACATCGCCCCATTCCGGCAGCAATTGCGCCTGATGCAGCGACATCGGGCCGGTGGCGATGCAGCCGATGCGGCCTTGATCGAGTTCGTACCCATGGCAATAGGGGCAATGAAATACGCTCCTGCCCCAGCGTTCGCCAAGCCCCTCGATCTCGGGCAAGGTATCGGAAACGCCGGTCGCGAAGAGAAGGCGCCGCCCGCCATGGCGCGCGCCGTCTGCGGTGGTGACGGCAAAGGCATCCTTCTCGCCCTCGGCCATCTCGGCCGTGCCTTCGATCCAAGTCAAGGTCGGATAGGCGGAAAGCTGCTCGCGCGCCTTGCGGGCGATCTCGCCGGGCTTGACGCCATCCTGGCCGAGAAAGCCGTGGGAGGCATCGGCGAAGCGATTACGACGCTTGCCGGCATCGATGACCAGCACCTTGCGGCGGGCACGGAGAAGCTGGAGGGCGGCCGCCATTCCGGCATAGCTGCCCCCGATGACGATGACGTCATAGGTCATGACAAGGTCCTTTCTGAGCGCCATTGCGCGTGACGCCGCGCAAATTCGGCGGCGAGATCGGCAAGCGTGACATTTTCGAAACGCTGGAGCAGCAGCGCCTCGGCCTCCGCAAAGGCATCATCGAGCACGGAGTTGACCGATTGCTCGACAAGACATTCCGGCGTCTCATTGCGATTGCCGATGGCGAAGACAGCCGGTTCGCCGAGCGCCTCGTGCAGCTGGCGCAACGTGACGGTTTTCAGATCGGCCGCGATCGTCCAGCCGCCGGTATGCCCCTTGGCGGAGTTGACGATGCCAGCCTCGCGCAGCAATCCCATGGTGCGGCGCACGACGACGGGATTGGTGCGCATGCATTGCGCCAGGATTTCGGAGGTCAGCGGCCCATCCTGCTCGGCCATATGGAGCAAGGCGTGAAGAACGGAGGACAGTCGGCTATCGCGTTTCATGTAACTTCAAATATTACGATTCGACGTGACATTCAAGAGCGACGCCGCCTTGAATGATATCCCTGCTGGCGGTGACGATGGCTTGACGCACTTAGGTCATTTGTCCTATTTGTTAGGACAAATGACCTAATCAATCACGAGAAAGCCCATGAGCGCCGCGCAAACACGTCAGCACATCGTCGAAGCGGCGGACCGGCTATTTTACGAACGGGGATTCGAGGCAACATCTTTTGCCGACATTGCCGTGGAGGTGAAACTCTCTCGCGGCAACTTCTACTACCATTTCAAGACAAAGGACGAGATTCTCGGCGCCGTCATTTCAGTCCGGCTGGAAAAGACGCGCGAGATGCTGAATGTCTGGGCCGCAGAAGGTCGCGAACCGGGAGAGCGCATCCGCAGCTTCATCCAAATGCTCATCATGAACCGCGCGAAGATCATGCTCTACGGCTGCCCGGTCGGCACACTCTGCAGTGAACTCGCAAAGCTCGACCACGTCGCGAAGGACGATGCGGGCAAGTTGTTCACATTATTCCGAGATTGGCTTGCGTCTCAATTTTCTGCACTGGGCCGAAAGAAAGACGCAGACAATCTCGCCATGCACATCCTGATGCGCAGCCAAGGTGTGGCATCGCTGGCAACCGTCTTTCGGGATGAAGCCTTCATCCGGCGCGAGGTCGACGACATGACAGCCTGGCTTGAAGCGCAACGGCCCGCCAACTGAACCAGTGCGGATTCAACCGCTTTCGAAGGAGATACCATGTTTGTCGTAACGCTGAAATTTTCCGCCAACAAGGCTCAGGCCCCGCAGTTCATGGAAGGCCATAACGCATGGATCACGCGTGGATTCGATGATGGCGTTTTCCTCATGACCGGCAGCATTCAGCCGGGCGCCGGTGGCGCTGTTCTGGCACATAATGTGACACGGGCCGATCTACAGGCGCGCGTCGAGAGCGATCCTTTCGTGGCCGAAAACGTAGTGAGCGCGGATATTCTCGAGATCGCGCCAGGCCGTATCGACGAGCGCCTTGCCTTTTTGAAGGCTTGAACCACAACGCAGAATCAGCCCGCGAGTACCAGCCTAGAAAGCGGACCTGATCACCATCTCCGCGCCAAGCACCAGGAGGCAAACCAGAAACCAGCGGCGGAAAGTGGCGGGGCTGACGCGATTGCGGATAATCTGGCCGGTCCACATGCCGGCTAGTGCCGGAACGATCGCAAGAGTGGAGAGTGCGAGATTGTCGATGTGGAAAGCGCCGTGCCAGGCAAGCGCGCCGGCCAGCGCCACCGCGGAGACGGTGAAGGAAAGACCGAGCGCCTGGACCAGATCCTCCTTTTCCAGCCCGAGCGCCTGTAGATAGGGCACCGCTGGCACGACGAAGACGCCGGTCGCTCCGGTCAACAAGCCGGTAATCAATCCGATGATCGGTGACAGCAGCGGCTCCAACCGCGGCGACACGCGAAGCTGGCGGGCAAGAAGGGCGTGGCCAGCATAGGCGATAAGGGCCGCGCCTAGCGCCACCGTGGTCAGGCGGTTATCGTCGCCGGCAAGCATATGTGAGCCGGCGAAGGTTCCGATGGTCACGGCGACGACTAGGGGGAAGAAGCGGCGGGCAAGCGCGCCGCAGCTCGGGCTGGCCAGCAGCTGCCAGACATTGGTGACGAAGGACGGGACGATTAGCAGGCTGGCCGCCGTGAGCGGCGAGATCAGCGCACCCAAAACTCCCATCGCCACCGTCGGAAGCCCCATGCCGGTGACGCCCTTGACCGTGCCGGCGACGAAGAAGGTCACGAAGATCGCCGCGACAAGCCCTATCGAATGATCCATCATGCCTTTTCAGTAGCAGACGCAAAGGCGGGCGCAATGCGGATGATGCGAAGAAAGCCTTCGGCTGTTCCGAAGGCTGGATATGCGGTAACCTGCACTTCATGCGCTTCGATCTGACCGACCTTCGCCTCTTCCTCGCCGTCGTCGATGCCGGCAGCATCACGCATGGAGCCGCCGATGTTGGCCTTTCGCTGCCGGCTGCCAGCGAGAGGCTGCGTGAGATGGAGGCGAATGGCGGTGTGCAGCTTCTGGAGCGTGGCCGGCGTGGCATCCGTCCTACACCGGCCGGCGAAGCGCTGGCCCATCATGCCCGATTGATCCAGCGGCAACTGACACAGATGCGCGGCGAGCTTGGCGAACATGCAAGCGGCCTGCGCGCGACGATCCGGCTTCTTGCCAACACCGCCGCGATTGCCGAATACCTGCCGCCACGCCTTGCAGACTGGATGGCAAAACACCCGCAGACGGATATCGACCTCAAGGAACGCCAGAGCGTCGAGATTGCGCGCGCCGTGTCGGCAGGGCTTGCCGAGATCGGTATCCTCTCGAGCGCCGTCGATACGGCGGGCCTGATTTTGCGGCCCTTTGCGATCGACCGGCTGGTGGTGGTCATGCCTCGCGATCATGTGCTGGCGGCGGCAAAGCAGATCGCCTTCGCGGGAATCCTGCATGAGCATTTCATCGGGCTTGCCGGCGGAGCGCTGCAGGATCACATCGACGCACAGGCGGCCCGACTCGGCAGCCGATTGAAAATACGCGTGCGGATGCGGACGTTCGAAAGCATTTGCGAGATGGCGGGCCAGGGTATCGGCCTCGGCATCGTGCCGGAAACTGCGGCGCGGCGCTGCAGCCGATCCGCCAAAACTGCGATCGCTCGCCTCACCGACCCATGGGCGACGCGCCGGCTTTCGATCTGCGCCCGCTCGCTCGAAGAGCTTCCGTCACCGGCCCGCGATCTTTTCCAGCATCTGGCAACGATATGACCCGGCCTGTTGAAAAGACGCGTTAGGATCGACTAGTCTCTCGCGAGGGCTGTCGGGAGGAGACGGCGCAATGGGAGGTGGGTATGGAATTTCACGACGATGAGCTTCACCGCTTCGAAGCCGAAGGGGCCACACCCTTGCCGCATACCGAGACGGAAGGCCATGTCGATCATGATGGCGCGCGTATCTGGTATGCCTCCTATGGCAGCGGCGCTCCCATAATTCTCCTGCATGGCGGGCTCGGAAACAGCGGCAATTGGGGCTATCAGGTTCCGGCCCTGATCGATGCCGGCCATCAGGTTATCGTCATCGACAGCCGGGGCCATGGCCGCAGCACGCGAGACGAGCGGCCCTATACCTACGAACTCATGGCCTCTGACGTTCTCGCCGTCATGGACAGGCTGAAGATCGATAAGGCGGCCGTTGCCGGATGGAGCGACGGTGCCTGCATCGGCTTGGTGCTTGGAAAAACTCATCCGGAGCGCGTTGCCGGCGTCTTCTTCTTTGCCTGCAACATGGACCCGAGCGGCACAAGGAATTCGTGGCGACACCGGTCATCGAGCGCTGCTTTTCCCGCCACACGAAGGATTATGCCGCCCTGTCGGCTACGCCGGACAAGTTCGATGCCTTCGTCGAGGCTGTCGGCCTGATGCAGCGGACGGAGCCGAACTATACCATTGCCGATCTCGCCGAGATCGACGTGCCCGTCGCCATCGTGCAGAGCGAGCATGACGAGTTCATCAAGCATGAACATGCCGATCATCTCGCGCGGCACATTCCCGGTGCGCAGCTGATCCTTTTGCCCGGCGTCAGCCATTTCGCGCCGCTGCAGCGACCGGCGCAGTTCAACGCTGCCTTGCTCGACTTTCTCGCAACGATCCCGGTCTGATACGAGATTCAGTTGCGCACGTCCGATTGTTGGAATAAATGATGACCATCATCTTATTCGAACTCCCGAGACCGAATCGCCGCTGACAGGCCCTTCCGCCCGGGGGAGCAGTTTTCGCTCCAGGCAGGAGAATTTTATGACAGCCATTTTGTTTTCGCCGCTTTCCATTGGCCCCTACGAACTTGCGCATCGCATCGTCATGGCCCCCCTCACCCGCATGCGCGCGAGCCAGCCGGGCAATGTGCCTTCGGCACTGAATGCCGAATATTATGCCCAACGCGCCAGCGAGGGCGGGCTCATCATTTCCGAAGGTTCGCAGGTTTCCCGTACCGGACAGGGTATGCCGGCGACGCCGGGCATCCACACCGCCGAACAGGTCGCCGGCTGGAAGGCGGTGACGGACGCGGTTCATTGCAAGGGCGGCAAGATCTTCCTGCAGCTCTGGCATGTCGGCCGCATCTCCCATTCCTCCCATCAGCCTGACGGTGCTCCACCGATTGCTCCTTCCGCCGTCGCCGCCAAAGGGCAGGCCTTTACGGCTACCTTCGAACGCGTGCCCTTCGAGACGCCGCAGGCGATCGACATCGACCTCATGCCGCTTTTGATCGACGTCTATGCCCAGGCGGCCGCCAATGCCAAGCAGGCGGGCTTCGACGGCGTCGAGATCCATGGTGCCAACGGCTATCTGATCGAGCAGTTCCTGCAGGCACGAACCAACCAGCGCACCGACCAATATGGCGGCTCGATCGAAAACCGCACGCGGCTGCTCCTCGAAGTGGTCGAGGCGGTATCCGATGTTTGGGGATCGGATCGCGTCGGCGTCCGCCTTTCGCCATTCGGCATCGCCAATGACAGCGGCGAGGACGATCCCTTGCGCCTTTATGGCCATGTCATCCGCGAGCTGGACCGGCTGAACCTCGCCTATCTGCATCTGATCGAGCCGCGCGCAAGCGGTGCCGGTCAGGCCGAAGTCGACCGCAAGAACGTGCCTTCGGCTGCGGAACTCTTCCGGCCCGCCTGGTCCGGCACACTGATCGCCGCCGGCAACTTCCGGCCGGATGCGGCCGAGGCCGCACTTGCCGCCGGCCATGCCGATGCCATCGCTTTCGGCCGTCTGTTCATCGCCAATCCGGATCTGCCGGAGCGCATTCGCCGGGGTGCGCCTCTCAATCCCTATCATCGCCCGACTTTCTACGGCGGCGGCGCCGAGGGCTATACCGATTATCCAACACTCGATGCCAGGGAGGCCGCCGAATGAGCACGCCAAGCGCCATCATCGTCGGAGTGGGTGCGGAACAGGGACTGGGTGCTGCGCTCTGCCGGCTTCTCGCGACCAGGGGCTACCATGTCGTCATCGCCGGCCGGACGGCGGCGAAGATCGATCGGGTGGCTGCTGCCATCCAGCCATCCGGCGGCAGCGCCGAAGCGATCGAAACCGATGCGACGGACGAAGCTGCGGTCATCCGGCTGTTCGAGCACGCCTTTACTGACCGGGACGATATCGCTCCGCCCGACCTGGTCGTCTTCAACGCGGGCATCAACCGCCAGATCGGCTTTCGCGATCTGACGGCCGCCCAATTCGAGGAATTCTGGCGCATCTGCTGCTTCGGCGGCTTCCTCGTGGGGCGCGAGGCGGCGCGTCATCTGGCGCCGCTCGGCCGCGGCACGGTGATCTTCACCGGCGCTTCTGCGAGCCTGCGGGGCAAGGCGGGCTTTGCGCAATTCGCCGCCGCCAAGGCGGGTCTTCGCATGATCAGCCAGAGCATGGCACGCGAATTCGGTCCGCTCGGCCTGCATGTCGCCCATACCATCATCGATGGCGGCATAGATGGGGAGCGGCTGCGTTCGCGCCGGCCGGATGTGGATGCCGACGGGTTGCTGAACATCGATGCCATTGCCGAGAGTTATTGGCACATTCATCGCCAGCATCCTTCGGCCTGGACGCAGGAGCTCGATCTGCGCCCCTACAAGGAAAATTTCTGAAGCTGTCGCAGAGCATTGGAGCGCGGCATTGTTTTAGCAATTCCGCGACAAGGCCTTGGCGAGAGCGAGGAGCTTCGGGTCTTCAAACCCTGTGCGATGTCTGACGTCGATTTCGCTCTCGCTGTCTGAGGTCACGCTCGGTATCGTGAAAGACCACGCCGATGGGCGCTTCCTACGGCGGAAAAGGCCCGCCAACCGGCGAAGCACGCTCTGCCTGCCGGCCCTGCCCTCATGTTCGGATGGCGGATCGACGGCATTCGGATTGCAGGGATCACCCCATCGATCCTCATAGAGATCCTTGAAGAGATAATTGGTCAGCATCGGCTCACCTTTCATTTTTTGAATCGATTCAATACCAGGCCGTATCCTTTTCTTGAATCGGTTCAATCGTACGCCTTAAAAGCCCGTTGTCAAGCAGAATTGAACCGATACAACTTTATTGCTAATATCCTCCGAAAACACATGGAGGATTTCATTGGCCAAGGGCACCATCAGGCTCGCGGATGTCGCGAAGGCGGCAGGCGTATCGCAGGGGACCGCCTCCAATGTTTTCAACCGGCCCAAAGTGGTGCGCGAGGAAGTGCGAGAGCATGTACTCGAGACAGCCAAGCGGCTCGGCTATGCCGGGCCGAGCCTGACGGGCCGGCTGCTGCGGGCAGGAAAAGTCAATGCGATCGGCATCGCCGCCGTCGAGCCCTTGGCTTATTTTTTCAATGACCCCTGGGCCAGGGCTCTGCTGGCCGCCGTTTCCAAGGTGTGCGATGCCAGCGGCACCGGTTTGGCCTTGGTTTCGGCCAAGGACCGGCAGACGGTGGACTGGAATATCAAAAGCGCGTTGGTGGACGGCTTCATCCTGCTCTGCGTGGAAGGCGGCGAAAAACTGGTGCAGTTGACGCGCGAGCGGCAATTGCCCTTCATCGCCCTCGCCTTGAATGACGAGGACCCGTCGATCCCCGCAATCAGCGTCGACAACGTCGGAGGCGCGGCCGTTGCGGCGCGGCATCTGGCGGAATTGGGCCACAGGCGTTTCGGCGTGCTCGCCACAGAACTGTCGGATGACCATGTCGGGCCGGTAGGCATCGCCGGGATCGAACGGGCGATCTATTCCACCTCCCGCAGTCGCGCGCTCGGTTACTGGCAGGCGCTCGAAGCCTTCGGCATTCGGCGCGAGGACCTGCCGATCTATGAGACGCTCAACGACAAACCGAGCGTCGAAGCCGGGCTGAATTACCTATTTTCCGCGCCCGTGCCGCCGACGGCGATCCTTGCCATGTCCGACAATATCGCGCTTCTGGCGATCAACTGGCTGCGGGCGCGAGGTCTCTCCGTACCGCAAGACGTTTCCGTCATCGGCTTCGATGGCGTGCCGGAAGGCGGCATGGTGGAACCCGGTCTGACGACGATGGCCCAGCCCTTTGCCGAGATCGCGCAACGTGCAGTGCAGGCCGTCCTCCACGAGGCCCTGCCGACCGAGCGCGAGATGATCGGCGTTAGTCTGATCGTACGCGGCAGCACGGCGGCGCCGAAGCACTAGGTTCGCCACCTGCAAAGCCCGAGGGATTCATGGCGGCGTTAGCATTCCGGAGCAATCGCATGTGAAATGAGGTCGTTGCTGCGTCCCCTTTCTCCCCGAGGGGAGAAGGAACTTGCAGTGCCGACGTGCCTCGTATGAAATTGCTCCGCTTAGATACCAGGCGTTAACTCGCCTGCTGCGCGCCATCCACGTTTGCCGCCCGCATCTCTATAAGCTGCCGGGCAGCGGCCGCCGCCGCATCCTTGTCGCTTGCCACCTGTACGGTCGGGAAGGCGAACTGGATGCCGTTTTCGTCGAAGGACTGCTTGATCAGGGCCAGCGCGCTGCGGCGGATGACCGAGAGCTCGTTCGGCTTGGCGGTGATCGCCAGCCTGATTTCGATCGCGAAATCGCCGAACTGTTCGACGCCCTTCATCTTCAGCGTCTGGATAATGTTCGGCTTCAGGTCCTCGTCTTCGAGCAGGCGCTGGCCGATATCCTTGACGATGCGCTTCAGCCTTACGAGATCGGTATCGTAGGTGACCTTGACGATGATCTTGTCGATCGCCCAGTCGCGATTCATGTTGTTGACCGCGCCAAGAGAGCCGAAGGGGATCGTTGCCAGCGGGCCGCGCTGGTGGCGCAGCTTGACCGAGCGCAGGCTGAAGGATTCGACGACGCCCTTGTAGTGGCCGCTTTCGATATATTCGCCGATACGGAAGGCATCGTCCCAGAGATAGAAGACACCGCTGATGACGTCCTTGACGATGGTCTGCGCACCGAAGCCGACCGCGACGCCGACAACACCGGCACCGGCGATCAGCGGCCCTATCTGAACACCAAGGCCCGACAACACCATCATGACGGCGATAATGCCAATGACGACGGCAAGGATATTGCGGAAGATCGGCAGCAGCGTCTGCAGCCGGGCGCGGCTCGCCCTTATCTCGTCGGATTCACCGGCGGCGGGCAGAGCTTCCATTACCTTGCCGTCGATATAGGTTTTTGCGAGCTGCCAGACGAGATCGGCGACCAGGAGGATGACAATGCCGCCCAGGATGCCCCTGGCGATACGGCCAACGACCGATTCGCTGCCGGCCATCATCGCATGGGCCTCGACTCCAAGCATCTTGCCGAGCCACAAAGCCGCGAAAGTGATGATCAACGCACGCACGCCACGGTCGAGCAGCACGGCCGCGATCTTGTCGGTACCGAAAATGCCGTCGGCCGCATCATGCAGAGCCTCGATTGCCTTTGTCGATACCGAGAGGACGCGCGGCAGCAGGATCGCATAGATGCCGATCCACAGAAGACCGTCGAAACCGGCCACCCAGAGGCACCAGAGCGCCACGAAGAAAATCGTCAGCAGCCAGGAAACCGCCTTCGCTCCATGTTTTTCCGGCGCAAGCGGCCTCGACCACACGGCAGCCGTGGCGATCAGAAACAGACCTATCCCGAGCGTGTAGCCGATGAGGTCGCGCGCGCCTGCGGAAAAATCCAGCGACGTGACGGCCTGTATGATCGCCCAGCCGCAGGCAAAATAGATGGCAAACAGCGTGCATCGCCGATACCAGTAGGATGCGACGCGCCGCCGTTCGGCGATGCGGGCCGAGCCGCCGTCCTCGTCCAGAACATCACCGGTGCGACGCATGGCGATCAATTCTATGACAAGCTTGCCGATGGAGATCGCCAGCCTGATCGAGACCATCGCGATGACGCAGGCGATGGCGAAATTTTCAATGACCGGCGGCCAGTCGAAGGCAAGAAGCGGAACGAGCGTCACCAAGCCATGGATGATCGCGGGTACGACGCCGCCCAGGAACTGGAAGCGCGCCGCCTGCAACTCTGTCTCGGTACCATCGGCCTTCCCGGTACGCTGTACATGCCTGGTGTTGATGAAGTGCGAAACCGCGAGTTCGGCGACAAGCCCCAGGAAGAACAGGAGAGCAATCTGAATGATGATGCGCACGAGGCCGACCGACTTGCCCTCGCCCTCCAGCTTTTCTGATGCCGCCATGACCTCGTAGGGCAGCGTCATCGCCGCGCCGGAGACCAGCTCGAGGTGATGCCGCGTGTGGCCGAGCATGCCCGATAGAACAGACATTTGATTGCCGTCGGCCGGAGCCGGATCGCCGGCGGTCGCAGATTTATCGCCAGCGGACGCGGGCTGACTGTAGAGTTGCGTGGAAAGCCATTGCCTGACATCAGGCTCGTTCAGCAGCTGAATCAGCTCGCGAATTTTGTCGGGCGGCGGAGTTGCCGGCTGCGGTACGGCCGCATTCTGCGCGAAGACCGCTACAGGCACGGCCAGTACAAAAAGACAAAAGAGCAGGCCGCCGATCGTCCACCTGCAGCCCCCGACATTCCTCATTTGCGCTGCCCTTCCCGCCATAGGACCATCCGGCCCGATCCGGCAGACTATACGTGTTTTTGACACGGGCAAGCAGGCACTTGCAGCACCCAATCCCCATCTGTCGCCATTGCCGCGCAGAGGTAGCCGCGCTAGGTTCCGCAGCAATACCGTTCAGTGCTCGGGGATGCGCGTGTTCGATTTCCTGAAATGGCTCTTCGGCAGAGGCGGCAAGCGCGCGGAGATGCGTTCCGGCCAAGCCTTCCCGATACAAGAGCCCGAGAGCACGGCCGGCGCCAAAACTCTCGATCTCAATATCCCCGATGAAGCGCTGCGAGATGAAGCAAGCTTTGCGGCCTATCTGCAGGAACGGCTGCCGTTCTTCGGCGACCTGATCCGCGTCGATTACGATCCTGCCGCCGGCAGCCTGACGCTGCACAGCCGCAACGGCGACACGATAACGAAATTCCTGAACAATGCGCTGCTGGCGCTGCGCGAAAAGCGCGGGCCGCTGCGCGCGCAGGCGCTGCTCAACTATCTCAACATTACGGAAGCCATGGTTGACAAGGGTGAACTCGGCAAGGTCCTGCCGATCCTGAAGGCGCGCGATTTCATCGATGTGGCCCGAAAGCAGATGATGCAGGCCGCCAAGGACGAGCCCAATCCACCGCAATTCGTCTATCTCGACGAGGCGGAAAACCTGATCAAGCTCTTCGTCGTCAACGGCGAGACCACCGTCAGCTATGTTATGGCCGAAGCGCTCGACGACTGGGGCATTGATGCCATGGAACTTGCCGAGATGGCGCAGGCCAACCTGCAGAAATTCCTCGCCAAGACCGGCGTCCAGATCGCCAAACGCAGCAGGTTTCAATATGTCGAGGTGGACGGCCAGTTCGAATCCAGCATCGCCTTCCTGCCGAATTTCTGGGCGCAGGTGCAGGAGCAATCCGGCGGTGCCGCGCCGATCGCCGCCTTCCTGTCACGCGACAAGGTATTCTTCACGCATGAGAACGACAAGGAAGGCCTGCAGCTTCTGGAGCTGATCAGCACCGATCTGAGCGATGTGCCCTATGTCATTTCGCCGGATCAATATCGCTGGGAAAATGGCCGCTGGACGCTATTTCGCCGGGTCGCCCGGATGGAAACGGCGATCCGCCACTAACCTCTATGCCCGTTCACTTGCAAGAGCGCTAAACCAACACTTCCTGATCGACGCGATCCTCCGCGCCGAAGAACTTGAGGTAGCGCTCGACTTCCGCAGGTTCCCCCGTCGCCTTCTGGGGATTGTCCGAGAGCTTCACGGCCGGCCGGCCGTTTGCCTCGATGACCTTGCAGACGATCGAAATAGGGTTCAGGCCCTTGAGCTCCGTTGGGGCACAGCCGGCGAAATCGTTGGTAAGGTTGGTGCCCCAGCCGAAGCTCATGCGCACACGGCCGTCGAAATGCTTGTAGGTATCGATGATGGCATCGACATCGAGCCCATCGGAGAAGATCAGCAGCTTCTGGCGCGGATCGCGGCCCATCTTCTTCCACCAGTCGATGATCTTCTCGCCGCCTTCGATGGGCGGGGCGCTGTCGGGGCGGAAGCCGGTCCAGTCGGCCACCCATTCCGGCGCGTTGCGCAGGAAGGAAGCCGTGCCGAAGGCATCGGGCAGCACCACGAGCAGGTTACCGCCATAGAGGCGGTTCCAGTCGCGCAGGACCTTGTAGGGCGCCTTGCCGAGTTCTTCATCGTTTTTCGCAAGCGCTGCGGCGACCATCGGCAGCTCATGGGCATTGGTGCCGACCGCTTCGAGATCGGAATCCATGGCGAGCAGTACGTTGCTCGTGCCGGTGAAGGCGTGGGGTACGCCTTCCTTCAGCGCTTCGACGCACCAGCGCTGCCAGAGAAAGCTGTGGCGCCGGCGGGTGCCGAAATCGGAAATGCGCAAGTCCGGCAGCTCGCGAAGCCGCTCTACCTTTTCCCACATCTTGGCCTTGGCGCGGGCATAGAGCACATCGAGAGTGAAGGGGCCGAGTGCCCTGAGCGCGGAGCGCGAACGAAGCTCGTTGATGATAGCGAGCGCCGGAATCTCCCACATCGTCGTTTCCTTCCATGAGCCATGGAAGTCGAGAATATATTGGCCGTCGCGCTTCGAGAGTTCGTATTCCGGCAACTGGAAATTCGACAGCCAGGCGAGGAATTCCGGCTCGAAGATCTGGGCGCGGCCGTAGAACGTGTTACCCGCAAGCCAGATCATCTCCTTCTTGGAGAGCCTCAGCGTGCGGGCATGATCGAGCTGCTCGCGCAACTCCTTCTCGTCGATCACTTCGGCGAGGCGCACGCTCTTGGTGCGATTGATGAGCGAGAAGGTGGCGTCGACGTCGGGGTAGAGCTTCCAGATCATCTGGAGCATCAGAAGCTTATAGAAATCTGTATCGATCAGACTGCGGACGATCGGATCGAGCTTCCAGGTATGGTTATAGACGCGGGTGGCGATATCCGTCTTGGTCATGTCGTTCCTGCCCCGTCTCCTGCCCTGCGGACGTCATGCTTGTCGCCGGCGGTGTGCCGGCACGAGTATATAGAGCGGTTCAGCTCTTCACGGAATCTCTGAGCCGCTCTATCTCTTTGCTTTCACGCAATTCCGGACGGAAAACCGCTGCGCCCTTTTTCTGGAATTGCTCCAGCGCCCTGTTATCAAAAAATGTTGAGCGAAAGTCCAGTCGCTGAAAGAAAATTGATACCAGAGCAAATTTGCTGCACGAGACTGCGGGGCTCTCGCATTTGAAATGAGTTGGTTGCCATATCCCCCTTTTCCCCGAGGGTACAAGGGCTGTGCAGCGCCCTCTTCGTAAGACTTAGTAACCTCGGCCGCGATCCACCAGATGCTGCAGCGGCTCGCCGCGCTCGAAGCGGGCGATCTGCTCCTCGACATGGCGCATCAACGCCTTTTCTTCAGACACGGCGGAATCATGCGGCGTGATGATGACATTTTCCAGGTCCCAAAGCGGATCGTCCGCCGCCAGAGGCTCGACGGCAAAGACATCGAGCGAGGCGCCGCCGAGAATGCCGCTGCGGATTGCCGAGGCGATATCGGCCTGCACTTGGCTCTTGCCGCGGCCGGCATTGATGAAGACCGGCTTGCCAAGGCGACCATTGCGGCGGAGCCTGGAAAAGAGCGAGGCGTTGTAGACCCCCGTCGTTTCCGGCGTCAGCGGCAGGAGGCCGACGAGAATATCGGTTCGGGCCAGGAACGCATCGAGCCCGGAGGCATCGAAGGTTTCCATGCCGTCGATCTCTTTCTTGCCACGGGACCACCCGATGACGTCGAAGCCCATCACCTTCAGCTTGGCAGCGGCATCGCAGCCAAGCACGCCGAGACCCATAATGCCGACGGTGACTTCGGCGGCCTCTGGACCACTTTGCGGTGCCCAGACATGCTGGCGCTGGTTCCTGAAATGCCCCTGCACATCGCGCAGATGCATCAGGCACTGCATCACGACCCATTCGCTCATGCGCACGGTGAGGCTACGATCGACGAAGCGGACCATCGGAATATCGGGCAGGCCGGCAATGGACATCATCGAATCGACTCCGGCACCGCCCGAGAAGATCACCTTGAGATTGGGTGCCCGTTCGAAAAGATCGGCATCCGGCTTCCACAGAAGCGCGTAGTCGACATGCGAGAGATCCGCGCTTTTATTGGCAGGATCGGCCAGATTGATGCTGCCGCGATCGGCAAAGGCCGTTTCGAGCGCCTTGGCAACGGTGGCAGGATCGAATTTGAGATCGACGAGAACGGGGCTCTTGGCCGGCATGGTGGTGGTCTCTATTGCTGGATAGCGGCGGTCGGCACCGCCTCGATGTTGAACGCGGCGGCAAGGAGCGCCTTGGTGTAATCCTCTTTCGGCGCCCGGAAGATATCGGCGGACGCGCCCTGCTCGACCACCTTGCCGAAGCGCATGACGATCAGCTCGTTGGCGAGCGCCTTCACCACCTTCAGATCGTGGCTGATGAAGAGATAGGCAAGATCGTGCTTCCGCTGCAGATCTCGCAGGAGATCGACCACCTGCGCCTGCACGCTCATGTCGAGCGCCGAAGTGGGCTCGTCGAGCATGACGAAACGCGGCTTCAGCACCATGGCACGGGCAATGGCGATGCGCTGGCGCTGGCCGCCCGAAAATTCATGCGGGAAGCGCCAACGGGTGGAGGGATCGAGGCCGACCTCCTCCAGCGCCCAGCAGACGCGCTTGTCGCGCTCATCGGCCGAAAGCGAACGCTCATGCACCTTGAGCCCCTCGGCGATGATTTCGCCTACCGACATGCGTGGGCTGAGTGATCCGTAGGGGTCCTGGAAGACCACTTGCAGCTGATTGCGCAGCGGCCGCATTTCGCGGAACGAATAGCCGGCTATATCCTTGCCGACAAAGGCGATGCGGCCCTTGGAGGAAATAAGCCGAGCCAGCGCGAGACCAAGCGTGGTCTTGCCCGAGCCGGACTCGCCGACGACACCGAGCGTCTGGCCGGCCCTGAGCTTCAGATCGATGCCGTCGACCGCCTTCACATGATCGACGATCTTGCGCATGAAGCCAGCCTTGATCGGGAACCAGACGCGAATGTCGCTGCCTTCCATGACCACGGGCTTGTTCGCATCGCTTGCCGGCGGCTCGCCGCGCGGTTCGGCTGCCAGCAGATGGCGGGTATAGTCATGCTGCGGCCGGGTGAAGACATCTTCCACAGTACCGGTCTCGACGATCTTGCCCTTGGTCATCACGCAGACACGGTCGGCGAACTTGCGGACGATGCCGAGGTCGTGAGTAATGAACAGCATCGACATGCCATGTGCGCCCTTGAGATCGCGCAGCAGCTCGAGGATCTGCGCCTGCACGGTCACATCGAGGGCCGTCGTCGGCTCGTCGGCGATCAGCAGTTCGGGGCGGTTGGCGAGCGCCATGGCGATCATCACGCGCTGGCGCTGGCCGCCGGACAGCTCGTGCGGATAGGCCTTGAGCCGCTTTTCCGGCTCGCGGATGCCGACCTGGTTCAAAAGCTCCAGCGTGCGGCTGCGTGCGGCCTCGCCCACCATGCCCTGATGCAAGGCCAGTATCTCGCTGATCTGCCTTTCGATCGAATGGAGCGGATTGAGCGAGGTCATCGGCTCCTGGAAGATCATTGTGATGTCGTTGCCGCGCACGGCGCGCAGCTCGCTATCCGATGCCTTCAGCATATCCTTGCCCTTGAACAGGATTTCGCCGGAAGGGTGGCTTGCGGCCGGATAAGGCAAAAGCTTCAGGATCGAATTGGCTGAGACCGACTTGCCGGAACCGGATTCGCCGACCAGCGCCACGACCTCGCCCCGATGAATATCAAAGGAAACACCGTCGACAGCAATCGAGGTCTGCCCGCCCTGATGAAAGGCGACAGAGAGATTGCGGACGGACAGTAGCGGAGTGGAGTTTTCGCTCATCGGAACGTCTTCCTCGGATCGA
This sequence comes from Hyphomicrobiales bacterium, assembly GCA_900468625.1. Lineage (GTDB taxonomy): Bacteria > Pseudomonadota > Alphaproteobacteria > Rhizobiales > Rhizobiaceae > Rhizobium. The sequence continues at coordinate 30,175 of UBUL01000013.1, read as the reverse complement.
AGGCGTCGCGCACGGCCTCGCCGATGAAAATCAGCAGCGACAGCATGATCGACATGGTGAAGAAGGCCGAGAGCCCCAGCCAGGGAGCCTGCAGGTTGGATTTGCCCTGGGCGATCATTTCACCCAGCGACGGCGAGCCGGGCGGCATGCCAAAGCCTAAGAAATCCAGTGAGGTGAGTGTGGAGATCGAGCCCGACAGGATGAAGGGAACGAAGGTCAGCGTTGCGACCATCGCGTTCGGCAGCAGGTGGCGGTACATGATCGTGCGGTTGTTGACGCCGAGCGCTCGGGCGGCGCGCACATATTCGAAATTGCGCGCCCGCAGAAACTCGGCGCGCACGACGCCGACAAGGCCGACCCAGGAAAACAGGAGCAATATGCCAAGGAGGATAAAAAAGCCGGGCGGCAGCACCGATGCAATGATCAGCAGGATGTAGAGCACGGGCATGGACGACCAGATTTCGATGAAACGCTGCATCAAAAGGTCGGTCCAGCCGCCGAAATAGCCCTGTATCGCGCCGGCGCAGACGCCGACGACGGCCGAGCAGATGGTAAGCGCCAGGCCGAACAGCACCGAGATGCGGAAGCCGTAGATCAGGCGGGCGAGGACGTCGCGCGCCTGATCGTCCGTGCCGAGCCAATTGAAATTGCTCCAATTACAGTTCGGATCGGCCGCGCCGGCCGCGTAACCCGAGCAGCGAGCCTCCTTGCTCATCATCCAGAAAGGCGGGGTCGGCGCCGACATTCCCTTGGGAAGGTTGGAATTGGCGGTCTGATAAGAATAGCGGATCGGCGGCCAGACCATCCAGCCATGGGCATTGATCTCGTCCTGAATATCCTGGGCGCGATAATCCGTCTGCGCCAGGAAACCGCCGAACTTCTCTTCGGGATAATCGACGAAGATCGGCGTCAGGATCTCGCCCTTGTAGGAGACGAGGATCGGCCGGTCGTTGACGATGAATTCGGCGCCGAGGCTGAGGATGAACAGAACCAGGAAAATCCAGAGCGACCAGTAGCCGCGGCGGTTGGCTTTGAAATTCTCCCAGCGGCGCACATTGGTCGGCGAGAACAGCCCCTTGCGCGGCGGCTTCACAGTCGTCGGAAGCGTCTGCTGATTGGCTGCGTCCATCATACGTCCCTCCGCTCGAAGTCGATGCGCGGATCGATCCATGTGTAGATCAGGTCGGAGATGAGGCTGACGACCAGGCCAAGCAGCGAGAAGATGAAGAGCGTGGCAAAGACCACCGGATAGTCGCGCTGGACGACGGAGAGATAGCTCAAACGCCCCAGGCCATCGAGCGAGAAGATGTTCTCGATCAAGAGCGAGCCGGTGAAGAAAGCGGAAATGAAGGCGCCGGGAAAGCCGGCAATGACGATGAGCATGGCGTTGCGGAAGACATGGCCATAGAGTACGCGCCGCTCGGAAAGGCCCTTGGCGCGCGCGGTGATGACATATTGCTTCTTGATCTCCTCGATGAAGGAATTCTTCGTGAGCAGCGTCGTCGTCGCGAAGGCGGCAAGCGACAGCGAGATCAGCGGCAGCACCAGATGCCAGAGATAATCGAGAATCTTCCGCCACCAGCTGAGATCGGCAAAATTGTCCGAGACGAGGCCGCGCAGCGGGAACCAGTCGAAGAAGGAGCCGCCGGCAAACAGCACGATCAGCATGATGCCGAACAGGAAGCTCGGGACTGCGTAGCCGATGATGATAATGCCCGACGTCCAGACATCGAAGGTCGATCCGTCCTGCACCGCCTTGCGGATGCCGAGCGGGATGGAAATGGCATAGGAGAAGATCAGGATCCAGATGCCGAGCGAGATCGATACCGGCAGCTTCTGGGCGATCAGATCGATGACCGTGGTGTTACGGAAAAAGCTCTCGCCGAAATCGAAGCGGATATAGTTCCACATCATCTGGCCGAAGCGTTCGAGCGGCGGCTTGTCGAAGCCGAACTGCTTGTCGAGCTTAGCGATCAGCTCGGGATCGAGCCCCTGTGCGCCGCGATATTTCGAGCTGCTGTCATCGAAGGATTGCTGGGCAGCCAGGTCCGTACCGCCACCCGACAGGCGACCATTGGCATTGTCGCCCTGCCCGGTCAGCTGCGCGATGACCTGCTCGACCGGGCCGCCCGGCGCAAACTGCACGATGGTGAAGGAAATGGCCATGATGCCGACGATGGTCGGAATCATCAGCAGGAGGCGTCGCAGGATATAGGCGCCCATCAGCCCGCCGCCCCCCCGAAGAGGAATATATCCCACCTCGCCTCAATCCATCTGTCGATCAATTCACATTCCCTTCCGCCGGATGCAGGCCGGCGCAATTATATCAGCGTGAAACTACCCGAATCAGCCCTGAACATTTGGAGCCAGCGAGCCCCCTATTGCAAGAGAAGCTCACTTTCCGGCGCTTTTCGACCACCAGACATCGGGAAAGCCGATGGAATAATAGGGCAGCTCGGGCAGATGCTCGAACTTGTCCCAATAGGCTATCTTGTTCGTCGTCCCATAAAATAGCGGGACAACGTAGTGGTGGGCGAGCAGTACGCGGTCAAGCGCCTTGGCAGTAGCCGTCTTTTCTTCGAGGGTCGCGGCGGAAACGAGCTTGCCGATCAACGCATCGACACCCGGATCGGATATGCCGGCATAGTTGCGCGAGCCTTGGCGGTTGGCAGAGGCAGAGCCCCAATAGTCGATCTGTTCGCTTCCGGGCGGCAGCGCCGTGCCCCAAACGTTCCAGATCGCATCATAGTCGAAGTTGCGAATGCGGTTGATGTATTGAGACGAATCGACCGTCCTCAGGGTCGCATCGATGCCGATGCGGCGCAGGTTCTGGACGTAAGGCAGATTTGATCTTTCCTGCGAAGGACTGCCGAGCAGGATTTCCATCGTGAAGGGCTTGCCGGTCTTTTCGTTGACCATGCGATTGCCCTTCAATACATAACCGGCTTCTTTGAAAAGCTCGATCGCCTTGCGCAGATTGTCTCGGGCCTTTTGTGGATCGCCGCCGACCGGATTGGTATAGGGCGTAGTGAAGACCTCAGGCGGCACCTTGTCTTTGACGCTGTTCAGGATATTCAACTCCTCGCCCGTGGGCAGCCCCGATGAGGCAAGTTCGGTCCCGAAAAAGAAGGTGTTGACGCGGGTCAACTGACCAAAGGCAAGCGCTCGGTTCATCTCTTCGAAATCATAGGCGTAGTTCAGCGCCTCCCGTACATGCTGGTCCTTGAACTGATCGCGCCGGAGATTGAGCACCATCGCCTGCATGATGCCGACCGAACGCAGCGAATTGGGCAGCTCCTCGCGCTTGATGCGGCCGTCCTTGGCGGCGGGAAAGTCGTATGCGGTCACCCAATGGCTTGCTGACTGGTCCCGCCAGAAATCTGTGTTCCCGCCGCGAAAGGCTTCGAATTCCACATCCTTGTCGGCGTAGTAGGTGTAGGAAATCGCCCCGAAGTTATTCTGGCCGATATTGACCGGCAGGTTCTTGCCCCAATAGTCGTCACGCAGTTCATATCGAATTGATGATCCCGGCTGCACGGAGACGATTTTATATGGCCCGGATCCCATGAGCGGCTCGAGTGTCGTGCGGGTAATATCGCGCGGCTTTCCGTCCGCGCCGGCGCTCTCCCACCAATGTTTCGGCACGATCAGGAGCTGCCCGGTGATAAAAGGAAGTTCGCGATTGTTCTTTTCGTTGAAATAGAAGGTAACGTCCTTGTCGCCGGTCTTTTCGGCTCGCGTCACGTGAGAATAGATACTGGTCGCGAGGGGATTGAGCTCCTTGGTGCGATCGAAGCTGAAAATCACGTCATCGGGGGTCACTGGTGTGCCGTCGGCCCATTTCGCCTCGGCGCGCAAGCGGAAGGTCGCGCTCGATATGTCATCGGGATAGGAGACCCCCTCGGCGAGCAAGCCATAGGAGGTGGCAATCTCGTCATTGGACGATTTCATCAGCGTATCGAAAACCAATGACAATCCGGTGGCGGGGTTGCCTTTGAACAGCACTGGATTGAGCGTGTCGAACGTGCCTTCGTCCGACAGCTTCACCTCGCCGCCCTTGGGCGCATCCGGATTGACATAATCGAAATGCTTGAAGCCGGGCTGGTATTTGAGATCGCCGAGAATAGCCGTGCCGATGCGGAATTGCGGCTCTTCGGCTTTCAAGGATAGAGGCGTTGCCAGCAGGCAAAAAAGAGAAACGACCAAGCCTGCTTTCAACCGCGACAATGCCATCCATGATCTCCCGATGATTTCTGGAGAATCAGCATAAGGCAAATGAGGGCAAAAAGCAGGACGCAATCGCCCATCTCTTCACTTGCAGTCGGCCGGCCATTGGCGAAATCAGCTTTCGGAGGCAGCTTCCTCCAGGCGCCGGCGCAGCATCAGGCGCAATTCGGCGAGGACGCGCCGATCCTCCGCGGCTTCCGGCTCGCTGGCGACAACGACGGCGATACGCAGCAGTTCGAGCACGATGCCCGACATCAGCGCGACATCGTCGGATATGGGCGGCCGCGCCTGTCGAAGGACGTTCGCAATCAGCTCCTTCAGCTCCGCACGCGAGCGCGCCTTGCGCTCCTTGGGGATATCGCGGCGTCCGGCAAGCACTGAAAGCTCCGGATATTCCTCGATGAAAGCGGCAAGCATATCGAAAATCGCCTCGCCGCCATCGGCTGCGGAAAGCCCGGCGCTGCGTTCCGCCAGATCGCGAAGCCCCGCCTTCAGCCGTTCCAGGCGATCGATATGCAAGGCTTCGGCGAGCAAAGGCTTGGTGGGAAAGAACTGATAGAGCGAGCCGATCGACGAATGCGCCTCGGCCGCAATCTCTGTCATCGTTGCCGCGTCGTAGCCCTTGCGCGCAAACACCCTCGCCGCCGCTTCGAGCAGAACGACGACGCGGTCATGGCCGCGCTGCCGCTTCGGCGCGCGCGTCTTTAATTCTTCACTTGATTTTTGTGAGGCAATCCTCATATTTTTCATTGTGAGGATACCCTCATGTTTTCTCGGAGCTCCAGATGTCACTATACGATCCCAAGACCACTGCTCTTGTTTCCATCGACCTGCAAAGCCTCGTTCTCAACCGGCCGCTCGCGCCCTACTCCGCCCAGCAGATCGTCGCCAATACGGTCGCCATCGCAAACAGGCTGAAAGCCGATGGCGGAACGACCGTGTTCGTCACGTTCGGATTTTCGGCAAACTATATCGACGCTGTCAATCAGCCGACCGACGAAAGCTTCCCGCTTCCGCCCGGAGGCCTGCCGCCGGCCGTGCTGGAGGCTCCCGCCGAGATAGCGGCGCTGACTCCGGATGTTGTGATCGTCAAGCACCAGTGGAGCGCCTTCTATGGGACGGAACTCGATTTGCAGCTGCGTCGTCGCGGCATCAATACGCTGATCCTGACGGGCGTTGCCACCAATTTTGGCGTGGAAGGCACCGTGCGTGATGCTCATGCGGCAAATTACGCTGTCATTGTCGCCGAAGATGCCGTGACGACCCTCTCGCAGGAGATGCAGGATTTCGCCTGCACCAAGGTGCTGCCGCGGCTGTCGCGCATCCGCAAGACGGCGGAAATCCTGGCAAACTGACGCGTCCGAAGCAAAGCCCATGCGAGGAAAGGCGGCCGCCAATCGGCCATCTGTGATTGCTGTGGATTCACTTCCATCCTGTTTCAGGATAGTCTCGCCGCAAATCACTTCGGCTAATGCCGACCGCCTTTCAAGGATATGCATGGCTTCACTTCTGGCTCGCGCCTTTCGAACGATCGGCAAAATTTCCCTCGCCACCTCGATCGGGATGGGTCTTGTCGCCGGCGATGCGCTGGCGCAGCAGGCCGCACCTTCGCCCGGAAGTGCCAAGGCGGTCTTCGGAGCCGTGACGCTGCCGACGCAGGGATCGCCGCAATCGATCGGCTTCTACGCCAAAGGCTGCCTTGCCGGCGGCGCCGCCCTGCCGGCTGACGGCCCGACCTGGCAGGCCATGCGCCTGTCGCGCAACCGCCGCTGGGGCCGGCCGGAGATGATCGGCCTCCTGGAGCGGCTATCGCGCGATGCGGCCAAGAACGACGGCTGGCCGGGCCTGCTCGTCGGCGATATCTCGCAGCCGCGCGGCGGCCCGATGGTGAACGGTCATGCCTCGCATCAGATCGGCCTCGACGCCGACGTCTGGCTGACGCCGATGCCACAGCGCAAGATGACGGCGGAGGAGCGCGAAGCCCTGCCCTTCACCACGATGCTCGCCAAGGACAAATTCCTGACGATCAACGACAAGGTCTGGACGCCGGCGCATGCCCGGCTGCTGATGCGCGCGGCCAGCTACCCCGAGGTCGAGCGCATCTTCGTCAACCCGGCGATCAAGAAGAAGATGTGCGAGACCTGGACGGGCAATCGCAGCAATCTCGGCAAGCTTCGGCCGGAATACGGACACGACTCGCATTTCCATATCCGCCTTCGCTGCCCCGCCGGCTCTGCCGGCTGCACGGGGCAGGCACCGGTCGCCGCCGGCGATGGCTGTGACAAATCGCTCGCCTGGTGGTTCGGACCCGAGCCCTGGGCCAAGCCGAAGCCTAGCACCAAGCCGCCGGCCAAGCCGCGCGAGGTCATGGTTTCCGATCTGCCCAAGACCTGCCAGGCCGTATTGGCGGCGGCGCCCGCTGTTTCTGCGCGCGCCGCTGCTTCTGACGTCGGAGGTGTCAGCGCATCGGCCGAAACGGACGCGATGCCGGCCACCCGCGATACGCCGCCGGGCCAAATCCCTCAGCATTAAGGCCCGGACCATCCTTTGCCGAGGCAGTCTTTCAAAACGCGCCCCCTTGGTATAGAAGGCGGATAAATCGATTGAAAGCATCGGGTGGAGCAAAGATTCATGGCCGGCAGCAAATGCATCGCATTGATCGCGCATGATCAGAAAAAAGATGCGATGGCGGAATTTGCACGGCGCAATGAGGCCGCCCTTGCCGATTGGAACATTGTCGCCACGGGCACGACGGGCGGCCGCGTCCTCGACGCCTGCCCCGATCTCAAGGTCACCCGATTGAAAAGCGGCCCGCTCGGCGGCGACCAGCAGATCGGCGCCCTCATCGCTACCGGAGAGATCGACATGCTCGTCTTCTTCATCGACCCCCTCACCCCCTTGCCGCACGATGTCGACGTGAAGGCATTGACGCGGCTTGCCGTTCTCTACGACATTCCGATGGCGCTCAACGAATCCACCGCCGAGCGGCTGATCAAAACACTGAACCATTAATCCGCCTTGCCGGCGGCAGACCACGGACCTGGCCATGCCCGAGCTCAATCACAGCGATGCCCCCCTGCCCTTTCCAATTCTGATCGGCGATATCGGCGGCACCAATGCCCGTTTCTCGATCCTTGCCGATGCGGACTCCGAACAGGAGCATTTTCCGGTCGTGCAGACGGCAAATTTCGCGACGATCGACGATGCCATCAAGCTGACCCTCGAGAACAGCAAGGTGCAACCCCGCTCGGCAATTCTCGCCATGGCCGGCCCGGTGCAAGGCGATGAAATTCCGCTGACCAATTGCGACTGGGTGATCCGTCCGAAGACGATGATCGCCAATCTCGGCATCGAGGACGTGCTCGTCATCAACGATTTCGAGGCGCAGGCGCTGGCGATTGCCGAGATTTCCGACGAGCATCGCCAGACCATCGGCCAAGCATCTGGGAACATGACCGCATCGCGCGTCGTGCTCGGGCCGGGCACCGGGCTTGGCGTCGGCGCCCTGGTCCATACCCAGCATCAATGGGTGCCTGTGCCGGGCGAAGGCGGGCATATCGATCTCGGGCCACGCACGGAGCGCGACCTGCAGATCTGGCCGCATCTGGAGCCCATCGAAGGCCGCATCTCGGCCGAGCAGGTGATCTGCGGCCGTGGCCTGCAGAACCTCTATCACGCCATCTGCGCGGCTGACGGCATCGAACCGAGCCTCAAGGAGCCGGCCGATATCACCAATCATGCACTCGCCGGCACCAACAAGCAGGCCGAAGAGACGCTGACGCTGTTCGTCACCTATCTTGGCCGTGTCGCCGGCGATATCGCCATGATCTTCATGGCGCGCGGCGGCGTCTTTCTCTCCGGCGGTATCCCGCAAAAGATCCTGCCGGCGCTGCAGAAGCCGGAATTCCGTGCCGCCTTCGAAGACAAGGCGCCGCACACGGAGATGATGAAGACGATCCCGACCCATGTGGTCATCAATCCGCTGGCCGCGCTTTCGGGACTTGCAATCTATGCCCGCAAGCCGGCAAGCTTCGGCCTTGCGACCGAGGGCCGCCGCTGGCGGCGTTAACCGCCCGGCAAACAACCAATGGCGCGCCGAAACAGCCGGCGCTATACTTTTTTGAAGGGGTCGCGTTCCTCTATAATGGACGCAGCTCCGTGAGCGGCCTTAACCAGCGCGGCAAGCCATGTCTAGTCAAAGCCGTGCTAACTCTTTAATAGAGCCGCGGAAGCACGCGACACATGCGGCTCGCTTGGTCCATGACAGGAAGCCGATTATTGAAATTGCCTGACCCGAAAAGCAAGAGCGTCGACAGCGAGGCCATTACCGGCATGCTGAAGCGCATTATCGCCGAGAACGGCCGCGACCATATCCGCGGCTATACAATCGCGATTGCCTGTCTGATCCTCGTCGCCCTTTCGACTGCCTACATCGGCTACATCGTCAAATCGGTCATCGACAGCGCCTTCATCGCGCGCGACATCGTCGATGCATGGCGCATCTGCTTCAGCATCTTCGTCGTTTTCGTGGTGCGCGGCTTTGCGGGATATTTCCAGTCGGTCATCCTGTCCAAGATCGGCAACAACATCATCGCGCGCTATCAGCGCCGTCTCTATTCGCATCTGATGACGCTGTCGGTCGGCTATTTCAGCGAAGCCCGTTCCGCGCAGCTCGCCGCTCGGATCAGCCAGAACGTCTCGGGCGTCCGCGATGTGATGAACCTGACGATCACGTCCACGGCGCGCGACCTTCTGACCTTCATCTCGCTGCTCGGAGTCATGGTCTTCCAGGACCCGGTGCTCAGCATTGCATTCGTCATCATCGCGCCGCCGCTCTTCCTGGCGCTGCGCTATATTTCCAAGCGTCTGCGCTCCGCCACGCGCGACGCGATCGTCCTGAATAGCCATGTGCTGGGCGCGATGCAGGAGACCATCCAGGGCATTTCCATCGTCAAGGCCTTTACGATGGAAGACGAGCTCGAGAGCAAGATCAACAAGCTGATCACCGCGGCCGAGCACCGGCAGAACCGCATCGCCCGCCTGTCGGAGCGCAACGGCCCGCTCATCGAAACCGTCGCGGGCTTTGCGATCGCCAGCCTCTTTGCCTATGCCGCCTACCGGTCGATCTACGACAATGTCTCGCCGGGCGTGTTCTTCTCCTTCGCCACTTCGCTGCTGCTCGCCTATGATCCGGCGCGGCGTCTCGCCAAGCTGCAGGTCCAGCTGGAGCGCGCGGTCGTCAATGCACGGATGATCTATGAGCTGCTCGACATGGAACCGCGCCAGCGCGACCTGCCGGATGCCAAGCCGCTCACGGTGAGCGGCGCCCGCATCGAATTCCGCGACGTGCATTTCGCCTATGGCGACGAAGCGGTCCTGTGCGGCGTGAGCTTCACCGCCGAGGGTGGGCAGACCACGGCGCTCGTCGGCCCTTCCGGCGCAGGCAAATCCACCGTCATCAATCTCATCCCGCGCTTCTATGATCCGAAATCCGGCAGCATCTTCATCGATGGGCAGGATATCGCCCATGTGACGAAGCAATCGCTGCGCCGGCAGATCGCCTATGTCTCGCAGCAGCCCTATCTCTTCGAAGGCACGATCCGCGACAATATCCGCTACGGCCGCCCGGAAGCGACGGATGCCGAGATCGAGCAGGCGGCTCGCCTGGCCTATGCGCATGATTTCATCGAGGCGCAGCCGATGGGCTACGATACGCCGGTCGGCGAAAACGGTGTGACGCTTTCCGGCGGCCAGCGGCAGCGCCTGTCGATCGCCCGTGCGCTGGTGCGCGACGCGCCGATCCTGCTTCTGGACGAGGCGACCTCGGCGCTCGACACGGAATCGGAAGCCGCGGTGCAGAAAGCGCTGGAAGAGGCAATGAGCGGCCGCACGGTGGTCGTCATCGCACACCGCCTGTCGACTGTGGTGCGTGCCGAGAAGATCGTTGTCATGCAGAACGGCCGGGTTGTCGAAGAGGGCAACCACGAGACGCTTGCGGAGGCCGACAACGGCCTTTACGCTCGCCTCAACAACCTGCAGCGGCCGGCCATCTCAAGCAATTCCCGCAAATAGACGATAGGACGACATGAGCGACGATGCGATGAAGCTGGTGGTGGTTGGAGCGGCGGGCCGCATGGGACAGGCTCTCATCCGCATCATCCACGCAACGGACGGCGTAACCCTGCATGCCGCGGTCGCGCGCCCCGGCTCCGCCTTCATCGGCAAGGATGCCGGCGAGATCGCCGGATTGGGGCCGATCGGCATTCCCGTCACCGACGACCCGCTTTCCGCCTTCCTTCATGCCGAAGGCGTTATCGATTTCACAACGCCGGCGACCAGCGTCACCTTTGCCGGGCTTGCCGCGCAGGCACGCATCGTTCACATCATCGGCACGACCGGCTGCTCGGACGAGGATGAGGCCAAGTTCAAGGCCGCCGCGCGCCATGCCCGCATCGTCAAATCGGGCAATATGGGCCTCGGCATCAATCTTCTCAGCGTACTCGTCGAACAGGCTGCACGCGCACTGCCTTCGAACGACTGGGACATCGAGGTGCTGGAGATGCATCATCGCCATAAGGTCGATGCGCCTTCGGGCACGGCACTGCTGCTCGGCCAGGCGGCGGCAAAGGGCCGCGGCATCGACCTCAACGACAATTCCGTTCGTGTGCGCGACGGCCATACCGGCCCGCGCCCGGCGGGCACGATCGGCTTTGCGACCCTGCGCGGCGGCGGCGTGGTCGGCGACCATTCGGTGATCTTCGCCAGCGAAAGCGAGCGGCTGACGCTCTCGCACAATGCCGGCGACCGTTCGCTGTTTGCGCGCGGCGCGCTGCAGGCGGCACTCTGGGCGCGCGACAAGAAACCCGGCTTCTATTCCATGCTCGACGTTCTCGGGCTCTCCGCACGTTGATACGATCCCCGAGCGGGTCGGCAGGGAACTGTTGAACCGCTTCAGCCTTTTACTGTCTCGCAATTCCCCAACGGAAAGCCGCAATGCACCTTTCCTGGAATTGCTCTATCAAGGAGAAAATTTATGAGCGGCACTCTCGTTCTCGTACGTCACGGGCAGAGCGACTGGAATTTGAAGAATCTCTTTACCGGCTGGAAGGACCCCGATCTGACCGCGCTCGGCATCGAAGAGGCCAAGACCGGCGGCAAGGCGCTGGCTGATTACGGCATCAAATACGACATCGCCTTCACCTCTGCGCTGACGCGCGCCCAGCATACGCTGAAAATCATCCTCGATGAAATCCGCCAGCCCGGACTCGAAACCATCAGGGATCAGGCACTGAACGAGCGCGACTACGGCGATCTCTCCGGTCTTAACAAGGATGACGCCCGCGCCAAGTGGGGCGAAGAACAGGTTCACATCTGGCGCCGCTCCTACGACGTTCCGCCGCCCGGCGGCGAAAGCCTGCGCGATACCGGCGCCCGCGTCTGGCCCTACTACCTGACGGAAATCCTGCCGCGCGTGCTTTCCGGCCAGAACGTGCTGGTCGCGGCGCATGGCAACTCGCTGCGCTCGCTCGTCATGGTTCTCGACCGTCTCAGCAAGGCTCAGATCCTTGAGCTCAACCTCGCAACCGGGGTGCCGATGGTCTACAAGCTCAAGGCCGATTCCACCGTCGCCTCGAAGGAAGTCCTCGGCGATATGTCCGGCGCGCATTGAGCGCAAGCATCTGGGCCAAAAGGCCCTCACCACCCCCTCTCTCCGTTTGCGGGGGAGAGGGGACTCGTCGTGCATAGAAACTATTTGCTGGTTTATGACCTCGCAGGCGAGACGGTGCGCATAATCCGCATTCTGCATGCCGCACAGCAATGGCCGCCGGACGATTTTCAGCCGATTTCCTAACTCAGCTTTAATTTTCGACGGTGAAGCGCACCCTGTCGGCGGCGAAGCGGGAAATCGAATATTGCACCGGAACATTGCCAAGATCTGCATTGAGAGCTTGGGCGACCAGTACGATGGCGCCGGGAGATAGTTGTAGATCGGTGAGATCGTTTTCGTCGGCATGCGTCGCGGTGATTTCGGTGACGACGCGGACGTAATCCGGAACGCCAAGCTCCTTGAATGCCTTCGTGATCGATCCGGTCGCCCGGTAGATCTCGGCTATATCGCCGAAACGATCGGCCGGGAACCAGCTCGTGGCGCGCGACACCGGGCGATGGTCCGCTTGGCCTAGCGTTTCGAGGCGCACAAGCCGCGTGCCGGTCTTGATCTTGAGCTGCCGGGCCAACTCCATGCTCGCTGCCTCTTCGCCCGATGCAAGCAGGACGCTGCGGGTCTCGCGCACCTGATCGCCGATCCCCTGCGAAAAGCGCGTCCGCTTCGAAATCGGAAAACTCAGCCGCTCCTTGCGCTCGACGAGCGTTCCGCGTCCCTGCACGGCTCTGACGATGCCTTCCTGTGCCAGCGCGGCCAGCGCGCTTCGGATGGTGTGCCTGTTGACGCCGAACTGCAGCGCCAGCGTCGTTTCCGGCGGCACCATGCCCGTCTCATCGAAATCGCCGTGATTGATGGACGTGCGAATACGGTCGGCAATCTGCCGCCAGAGCGCCACGCCCGTCTGTCTCTGTATCTTCTGCCCCGCCATTTCGGCCACTCGCCCTGTCACACGCTTGTCACGACTCGCTAATAGATATAAAACTATCTTGTATGGTTGTCTATATCAATAGACATTTAAGGGAAGACGCGATGAATTCAGCACAAAGGCAGGAAGCGGCCGCACAGGAGCGTCGAGAGCGCAAGCGGGTCGCCGATCTTCTGGCGCAGGCGGAGCGCGACGAGCTTGAGGCAGCCTGGGAAGCCTTGCCGAGCAAACCGGCGGCACAGCCGGTGCGCGGACCCGAGACCGGGCTCGTCATGGTGCGCGGCCGCATCGGCGGTGGCGGCTCCCCCTTCAACCTCGGTGAAGTCACGGTAACGCGCGCCACCATCCGTCTGGCATCCGGCACGATCGGTCATTCGCATGCGCTCGGGACGGACCGGGAAAAGGCCCGACTTTCGGCCATCTTCGACGCGCTTTGGCAGCAAGCGGCGACAAGAGACTTCGTCGAGAAGGCGGTCCTGCAGCCGGTCGTCCAGCGCATTGCCGGCTATGACCGCAAGCGCGCCGAAGAGACGGCGGCGACCCGTGTCGATTTCTTCACCATGGTTCGCGGAGAAGATTGATGAGCCTGTTCAGCACCCCGACCTTCGGCAACGAAGCTTTGACCGGCGGCTTCAGCGACCCGGTCTTCGACGCACAGAGCGTCTTCAAGATGACGATGGATGCCATGGCGCGTCCGGGAACGCTGCAGACCGTCACGGCCGATATCGCGCCGCCGGCGCCGCTCGGTATCGCGGCCGGCGCCCTCGCGCTTACCCTTTGCGACCACGACACGCCAGTGTGGCTCTCCAACAGCCTCGTAAGATCGAGCCTTCCGGAATGGCTGGCCTTCCACACCGGAGCCCCCGTGATCTCGGAGCGGCTGGAGGCGCATTTCGCCTTCATCGAAGCTGGCATGGCGCTTTCCTCCTTCAGCCAGTTCGGCATCGGAACCCAGGAATATCCCGATCGTTCGACGACCATCATCCTGGAGATCGAAAAACTGGAAGGCGGCAAGGAGCTGGCGCTTTCCGGCCCCGGAATCGAGGATGTCACCATGATCGCTCCGATCGGGCTGCCGGATGCGCTCCTACGCATCTGGAACGACAATCGCGCGCTCTTCCCGCGCGGCGTCGATCTCGTTCTGACGGCGGACCGGCAATTCCTCTGCCTGCCGCGCACCACCAAGATCACCGCAACGGAGATGTGACATATGTATGTTGCCGTAAAGGGCGGCGAAGCCGCCATCGCCAATGCTCACCGGCTGCTGGCCGACCGTCGCCGCGGCGACCGTTCGCTGCCGGCCGTCGGCATCGACCAGATCGTGGCACAGCTCGCGCTCGCTGTCGACCGCGTCATGGCCGAAGCCTCGCTTTATGACCGTACGCTGGCCGCACTCGCCGTCCGTCAGGCACGCGGCGACATGATCGAGGCGATCTTCCTGCTCAGAGCCTACCGTACGACGCTGCCGCGCTTCGGCTATTCCCAGCCGCTCGACACGGCGGCGATGAAGATCGAGCGCCGCATCTCCGCCACCTACAAGGACTTGCCCGGCGGCCAGCTTCTCGGCCCGACCTTCGACTACACCCACCGCCTGCTCGACCCGAGCCTTTTGGCCGACGAACCGGTTGACGAGCCGATGCAGCGGCCCGCCGAACAGGGCCGCATCATGCGCGTTTCCGAAATCCTCGATCAGGAAGGCCTGATCGAAGGCGACGGTGTCATGCCGATCGACCACGAGATCGGCGACCTCACGCGCGAACCCTTGGAATTTCCGATGACCCGCGATCTTCGCCTTCAGGCGCTCGCCCGCGGCGATGAAGGCTTCCTGCTGGCGCTCGGCTATTCGACCCAGCGCGGCTACGGCCGCACTCATCCCTTCACCGGCGAAATCCGCATCGGCGAAGTGGAGGTCGAATTCGACGTGCCGGAACTCGGTTTCTCCGTCTCGCTCGGCCGCATCCAGGTGACCGAATGCCAGATGGTCAACCAGTTCAAGGGTTCGGCCAAGGCGCCGCCACAGTTCACGCGTGGCTACGGCCTGGTCTTCGGCCAGAGCGAACGCAAGGCCATGGCCATGTCTCTGGTCGACCGTGCGCTGCGCGCCGAAGAGCTCGGCGAAGACATCGTTGCGCCGGCTCAGGACGAGGAATTCGTCATTTCCCATTCCGACAACGTGCAGGCGACCGGCTTCGTCGAACATCTGAAGCTGCCGCACTATGTCGATTTCCAGGCCGAGCTCGACCTGGTGCGGCGCATGCGCCGTGATTTCGAGGCCGCTCGCGATCGCGGCATGGACCCCATGACGGAGGCAGCCGAATGACCGAACTCGCCACCTACAACTTCGCCTATCTCGACGAACAGACTAAGCGGATGATCCGCCGCGCCATCCTGAAGGCGATCGCCATTCCCGGTTATCAGGTACCCTTCGCATCGCGCGAAATGCCGATGCCTTATGGCTGGGGCACTGGCGGCGTGCAGCTGACAGCCGCCATCATCGGCCCGCAGGATGTGCTGAAGGTCATCGACCAGGGCGCCGACGATACGACCAATGCCGTTTCCATCCGCGCCTTCTTCCAGAAGGTCGCCAATGTCGCGGTCACCACCCGCACGGAGGAGGCGACCATCATCCAGACGCGCCACCGCATCCCGGAGGCCAAGCTCGGCCCCAACCAGGTGCTGGTCTATCAGGTGCCGATCCCGGAACCCTTACGCTTCCTGGAGCCGCGCGAGACCGAAACGCGCAAGATGCATGCGCTCGAGGAATACGGCCTCATGCATGTGAAGCTTTACGAGGACATCGCCCGCAACGGCCGCATCGCCACCACCTATGCCTATCCAGTGAAGGTCGCCGGCCGCTATGTGATGGACCCCTCGCCGACGCCGAAGTTCGATAATCCGAAAATGCATCTCTCCGACGCGCTGCAGCTTTTCGGCGCCGGCCGTGAGAAGCGTATCTATGCCGTACCGCCCTACACCGAGGTGGTCAGCCTCGATTTCGAGGACCATCCGTTCGAAGTGCAGCGCTTCGACAAGCCCTGCGCTCTTTGCGGCGCCGAGCAGGTCTATCTTGACGAGGTGATCCTCGACGACAAGGGCGGACGCATGTTCGTCTGCTCCGATACCGACTTCTGCGAAGACCGTCGTGCTCACGGTCATGTGGGCGCAATGCTGGCGTCGAATGGGCTCGCATCCGATGGACTGCCTGGTGGCAAGGAGGCTGCCGAATGAGTGACTTACCGCTTCTCAAGGTCAAGGACATCTCGAAGTTCTACGGCAGCCGCATCGGCTGCCGCGACGTGTCCTTCGAACTCTGGCCCGGCGAAGTGCTTGCTATCGTCGGCGAATCCGGATCCGGCAAGACGACGCTGCTCAACTGCATTTCGACGCGGCTGCTGCCGACGACGGGCAGCGTCGAATATCACATGCGCGACGAGAGCTATCGCGATCTCTTCCGCATGAACGAGGCGGAGCGCCGCTTCCTGATGCGCACCGACTGGGGCTTCGTGCATCAGAACCCGGCTGACGGCCTGCGGATGACGGTGTCTGCCGGTGCCAATGTCGGCGAGCGGCTGATGGCGATCGGCAATCGCCACTATGGCAACATCCGCAACACGGCCATCGATTGGCTGGAGCGCGTGGAGATCGATGCCGATCGTATCGACGACCAGCCGCGCGCCTTCTCCGGCGGCATGCGCCAGCGTCTGCAGATCGCCCGCAACTTGGTGACCGGCCCTCGCCTGGTCTTCATGGACGAGCCTACCGGCGGCCTCGACGTGTCCGTGCAGGCTCGCCTGCTCGATCTGGTGCGCGGCCTCGTCAACGATCTCGGCCTTTCGGCCATCATCGTCACGCACGACCTCGCGGTTGCCCGGCTTCTGTCGCATCGCATGATGGTGATGAAAGACGGACAGGTAATCGAACACGGTTTGACCGACCGCGTGCTCGACGACCCGCGCGAACCCTATACGCAACTGCTGGTCTCTTCGATCCTGCAGGTCTGAGGAACAAACATGGCAACCCCACTCGTCGTTTCCGAAGTCTTCAAGAGCTTCACCATGCATCTGCGCGACGGCATTCGTCTGCCCGTCGTCGCCGATGTCTCCTTCTCGGTCGCTGCGGGCGAATGCGTCGTGCTCGGCGGCCCGTCCGGCATCGGCAAGAGTTCGCTGCTGAAGATGATCTACGGCAATTATGCCGTCGACAGCGGCCAGATCCTCGTCATGCACAGGGAGAAAATCGTCGATCTCGCCACCGCCGATCCGCGCACCGTGCTCGACGTCCGTCGCCAGACCATGGGCTATGTCAGCCAGTTCCTGCGCACCGTGCCGCGCGTCGCCGCCATCGACGTCGTCGCCGAGCCGCTGCTGGCCCGCGGCGTGACCGTGGCCGAGGCTCGTGACAAGGCTGCAGAACTGCTGGCGCAGCTGAACCTGCCGCAGGAGCTCTGGCAGCTGCCGCCCGCGACCTTCTCCGGCGGCGAGCAGCAGCGCGTCAACATCGCCCGCGGCTTCATCACCGACCACGCCGTCCTGCTGCTCGACGAGCCCACGGCTTCGCTCGATGCCCGCAACCGGGCCGTCGTCGTCGATATGATCGAGCAGAAGAAGCAGGCGGGCGTCGCGCTTCTCGGCATCTTCCATGACGAAGAGGTGCGCGAGGCCGTCGGCAGCCGCATTCTCGACGTTTCGCAATTCTCGCCGCGGAAGGCTGCCGCATGAGCCGCAAATTGGGCGAAACGCCCTTCATCAGCCCTTCGGCGAGCGTCAGCAACTCGACGCTCGGCCGCTATACCGAAGTCTCCGACCGCTGCCGCATCGATGAAACCGAGATCGGCGATTATTCCTACATCATGCAGGATGGCGCAGTCTGGTGCGCGACGATCGGCAAATTCGTCAACATCGCCGCGGCGGTGCGCATCAACGCCACCAATCACCCGACATGGCGCGCCACGCTGCATCACTTCACCTATCGAGCCGCCGACTATTGGCCGGACGCCGATATGGAGACTGATTTCTTCACCTGGCGGCGCGACCATCGCGTCGTCATCGGCCATGATGTCTGGATCGGCCACGGCGCCACCATCCTGCCCGGCGTCAAGGTCGGCAATGGCGCCGTCATCGGCGCGGGCGCGGTCGTCTCCAAGGACGTCGAGCCTTACACGATCGTCGGCGGCGTGCCGGCCAAGCTGATCCGTGAACGCTTCGCCGCCGAGATCGGCGCGCGCATGGACAAGCTTTCATGGTGGGATTGGGATCATGACCGCCTGCGCACGGCGCTTGCCGACTTCCGCGCTCTGTCCGCGGAAGATTTCTTGGATCGCTACGCCGCCTGAGGACGCTTTCCGCCCAAGCCGGGCTTGCACGAGACCCGCGTGCGTTTCAGCCTCAGGCGATCCGTCTAGCTCAGGTTAAGGGAGGCCTCTTTATGGCAAAGCAGTTTTCCAGCATCGACGACCGGCTGCGCGATTTCATCGCGCGGCAGCACATCTTCTTCACGGCATCGGCGACATCGGATTCCCGCGTCAATGTTTCGCCGCGCGAAACGCTGTGCCTGCGCATCATCTCCCCGAACGCGGCCATCTACCTCGACCGCACCGGCAGCGGCAACGAGACTTCAGCCCACATGAAGGCCGATGGCCGGCTGACCATCATGTTCTGCTCGGTCGAAGGGCCGCCGATGATCCTGCGCCTCTATGGCCGCGGCCGCATCATCCATCGATCGTCGCCGGAATATGGTGAATTGCTGCGCGATCACTATGCAGGCGAAGAGCCGCTCGGTGCGCGGCAGATCGTGCGGCTGGACCTCGATCTCGTACAGACGTCCTGCGGTTTCGGCGTGCCGCTCTTTTCCTATGAAGGCGAGAGGCCAAGTCTCGATCAATGGGCCAAAGCCAAGGGTCCTGACGGCATTGAGGAATACCGTCGCGAGAAGAATAGCTTCAGCATCGATGGCCTGCCAACGGGCATGTTTGACGGCTAAATTTCACGGAAAGCTCTCAGCCGGCTAACCTTGCAAAAACGAGGAGAATTGTAACAGCAGTTACATAAAACTGACATTGGAGCTTCATGAAGCGGGACTAATCGGTTGCCTTGTGGTTGGCGCCAGCCCCCTCGAAACTCCCTTCGAGGCAGGGGCATGCGCCCA
The DNA here is from genome assembly GCA_900468625.1 of Hyphomicrobiales bacterium. Taxonomy (GTDB): domain Bacteria; phylum Pseudomonadota; class Alphaproteobacteria; order Rhizobiales; family Rhizobiaceae; genus Rhizobium. Next base: position 11,213 of record UBUL01000013.1, on the reverse strand, counting down.
TTCTTAGCACCGGTACCGCTGAAATTTCTGCAGCCCGGCAGCCGCGAAAGGGAAGCACTATGTTCGAACTCAGGAACGTCTCACGCCGGTTTGGAAACAAGCTCGCTGTCGATTCCGTGACGTTGGACATACCGCAGGGGCAGATGGTGGGCATCATCGGCCGCTCCGGCGCCGGCAAGTCCACCCTTCTGCGCATGATCAACCGCCTTGCCGATCCGAGCTCCGGCTCCATCCATTTCTCCGGCATCGAAGTGTCGAAGCTCAGGGGCCGCTCGCTGCGCAGCTGGCAGCGCGATTGCGCCATGATCTTTCAGCAGTTCAACCTCGTTCCGCGTCTAGACGTGCTTACCAATGTCATGCTTGGCCGGCTCAACCAGCGCTCGACGGCGATGAGCCTGCTTTCCGTCTTCAGCCGCGAGGAGCGCATCGAAGCCATCGCCGCTCTGGAACGCCTCGGCATAGAACAGACGGCCCTGCAGATGGCCGGCACGCTTTCCGGCGGCCAGCAGCAGCGCGTCGCCATTGCCCGCGCCCTGATGCAGCAGCCGAAGATGATGCTGGCCGACGAGCCGATCGCCTCGCTCGATCCGCTGAACGCCAAGATCGTCATGGACGCGCTGCGAGATATCAACGAGCGTGAAGGCATCACCGTCATCACCAATCTGCACACGCTCGACACGGCCCGCAACTATTGCGAACGCATCGTCGGTATGGCGGCCGGCAAGGTGGTCTTCGACGGCAAACCGACCGATCTGACGGCAGCGGCCGTCAAGGAAATCTACGGCACCGACAAGGACGGCGCCGGCATCGACGAGACCATGACATCGACCTCCATCAACATTGCCGATCCGGCCGCGCAAGCCGCGGCAACCGAATCCGCCGGCCCGCAACCGCTGGCACTGGCCGGCCTCTGAGAGGGATGGCCACGATCGAAGGCCCGCGTCAAGGGCGCATTTCTTCCAGACCGAAGGCATCCGGGGACACCGGTTAATCAGGAGACGAACCCATGTTGAAGAAAGCACTCTTTGCCGCTACTGCGCTCGTCGCGCTCGCAGTTGGCGCTGCCGCCAACGCTGCAGACCTCAAGGAATTCCGCGTCGGCATTCTCGGCGGCGAAAACGAAGCCGACCGCCTGCGCAACTACGCCTGCCTCGCCGATCACCTGAAGAAGGAATTCGGCTTCGAAAAGGTTTCGCTGTTCCCGGCCGCCGACTATGACGGCGTTATCCAGGGCCTGCTCGGCGGCACGCTGGATTTCGCAGAACTCGGCGCTTCCGGCTACGCGGCCACATATATCAAGGACCCGAAGGCCGTTACCCCGATCCTGACCACGCAGCAGACCGACGGTTCGACCGGCTACTACTCGATCGGCCTCGCCCTCAAGTCCTCCGGCATCAAGACGATCATGGACGCCAAGGGCAAGAAGCTCGGCTATGCCGATCCGGACTCGACCTCGGGCTACCTCGTTCCGCTGACGCAGATTCCGAAGACCACCGGCATGCCGAACGACAAGTTCTTCGCCTCGACCCAGTTTAACGGCGGTCATGAAAACAACCTGCTCGCCGCTTACGACGGCAAGGTCGACGTTGCCGTCGACGATTCCTCGGGCGTTGGCAATTTCAAGGACGGCTTCACCTCCGGCACCTTCCGCAAGGAAGTGGACAAGGGCGCCGTCGACCCGAACAAGCTCGTCGAAGTCTGGCGTTCGCCGCTGATCCCGAACGGCCCGCTCGTCGTTCGCAACGCTCTCGGCACCGAATGGCAGGCCAAGCTTTCGGACTTCTTCATGAAGCTCCCGACGGCTGACGCCAAGTGCTTCAACGCCGTCGAAGGCGGCGACTTCAAGGGCTACGTCAAGGTTACCCCGGACTTCTACAACGCCGTTATCGACGTCCGTAAGGCTGCCATCGGCGGCTGATCCGCATCCTGATGATTGGGCGGCCGGCAACGGCCGCCCTTTTGCTGTTCACAAGGGCTGGATTTGATGACGATCGCCGACACGCACCCGAACATGCAGAGCGCCAAGGAGATCGGCGACGCCTGGAGCAAGATGGTGGCCAAGCGCCGCCTCTATACCGGCATCGGCCTCGTGATTCTGCTCGTCGCCTTCGTCAGCTCCGTGCGCTTCGCCGACGAAAGCAATGCCGGCCATTTCTTCGAGCGCCTGCCGCATCTCTTCGACTTCCTGAGCTGGCTCATTCCCAAGGACTGGAACGACGTCTACCGCGCGCTCTTCGACCTGCCGAGCCCGAACGGCGCAAACGGCGCCGGCGGCGAGGAGTTCAACTTTCCGCTCGGCCGCGTCTATGTCTGGGGCGATTTCTACATCCCCGAATATTTCGAGCTGATGATCATCACGATCAACGTGGCGCTGGTATCGACCATCATCGGCTTCGTCTTTGCCGTGCCGATGAGCTTCTTTGCCGCGCGCAACATGTCGCCATCCAATCCGATCCGGCTCGTGACGAAGCGCATCATGGAATTCCTGCGCGCCTTCCCGGAAATCGTGATCGCCGGCCTGTTTTCGGCGATCCTGTCGATCGGCCCGATCGCCGCCATCATCGCCGTCGGCCTGCATACGATCGGCGCGCTCGGCAAGCTCTTCTACGAAGTCGTCGAGAATATCGACATGAAACCCGACGAGGGCATGCGTGCCGTCGGCGCCAGCTGGACGGAGCGCGTCCGCTTTGCCGCCCTGCCGCAGGTGCTGCCGAACTTCATGTCCTACGCGCTGCTGCGCCTCGAGGTCAACGTCCGCGCATCCACCATCATCGGCGCCGTCGGCGGCGGCGGTATCGGCGAGGAGCTCAAGCTTTCGATCTCGCGCGGCTTTGGTGCCAAGACCATGGCGCTGGTGCTGCTGCTCTTCGTGACCATCGTCGCCGTCGATCAGTTTTCCGCATGGCTCCGCCGCCGTCTCGTCGGCGAACATGCCTTCCTTCTGCAGCATTGAGGTTATTCATGTCCGTCATCGACGCCGGCCGCATGCAGGAAATCGAAGCGCGTTACCCGGAGATCCTTCACCGGTCCTTCCGCCAGCGTTTCGGCGCGCTGATGATGTTCATCGGCGTCATCCTCTACGGCATCTATGCCGTATGGTTCTTCGACCTGCCGAAAGTCGTTTCGGAAGCGCATTGGGAGCGCGTCGGCATCTATCTCAGCCAATGGATCAGCTATGACGTGCAGCCGGAGTTTCGTATCTCCGGCGACAAGATCAGCATCAAGTATCCGCGTTTTTCGCCGCTTGGCGACAATCCGAACCCCGACTGGGTGAAGACCAACCCCGATGGCAGCATGATCGTTTCGATCAATGGCACGAGCCGCACGGTAACCGTCACCAAGACGCAGACCATCGTAACGGCACACGGCAAAACGATCCCGATCGAGATTACCGGCGACATGCCGAAGATCGTCGGCACCGAGCCCGTTCCCAGCTGGATGACCGTCTACGACGACAATATCCTGGTCAATCTCGGCTTTGCCGGCGATGCCAGCATTTCCAATGATCGCGTCAAGATCCGCAAGCGCTTCCTCGGCTGGGCCAATTTCGTCTTCGACACGCACTCGCCCTTCTTCGACAAGCCGGCAAGCGAAGTGGTGGGCCTGATCGTTTCGGGTCCGCGGCTGGACCCGGCCCAGTCCAATCTTTCGCTGGCCTTCGACAATATCTGGAACAATGGCGCCTGGCAGCACGGCGACGTCTGGACCAAGCTGTTCCAGACGATCGTGATGGCCTTCCTCGGCACGCTGCTCGGTTCGCTCGCCGCCTTCCCGCTGGCGTTTCTGGCCGCCCGCAACATCACGCCGAACCGGCTGCTCAATCAGATCCTGAAGCGCTTCTTCGACTTCCTTCGGTCGGTGGACATGCTGATCTGGGCGCTGTTCCTGACCCGCGCCTTCGGCCCTGGCCCGCTCGCCGGCAGCGGCGCAATCTTTCTCACCGAGGCCGGTACTCTCGGCAAGCTCTATTCCGAAGGCCTCGAAAACATCGACAACAAGCCACGGGAAGGCGTGAAGTCCACCGGCGCGCAGACCGTTCTCGTGCATCGCTACGGCATCGTGCCGCAGATCGTTCCCGTCATCGTCAGCCAGACGCTCTACCAGTGGGAATCGAATGTGCGTGGCGCGACCATCATCGGCGCCGTCGGCGCGGGCGGCATCGGCCTCAAGCTTTGGGAGGCGATGCGCACCAATGCCAACTGGGAAAACGTCGCCTACATGGTGCTGCTGATCCTGATCGTCGTCTTCCTGTTCGACGCCGCATCCAACGCCTTGCGCTCACGCCTGATGGGTACGCGGGTCAAATAAAAAAGAACGAGAAAAAATCGTTACGCATCATCATTCTGTCATGGGAATCCGGTAGCGCAGGCCGGCAAGACCGTAGCGGTCAAGCCGGCTTTAGCCGGATTCGAACCGTTGCTGCCTTGCTGCTCTTGCGGTTTGTCGCAAATCACCCAACAGTGTCCCGCGCAGCCGATTTTTCCAAGGAATGCAGCCTTGCGCTATGCTCTCTATTTCACGCCGCCCAAAGACGATCCGTTGACCTCGCTTGCCGCCCGCTGGTTGGGACGAGACGCGTTTTCCGACGAGATTTTTTCCGATAAAGCCATGGGTCCCGTGCCGGAAGATCATGCCGAGCTGACGGCCGATCCACGCCGCTACGGCTTCCATGCCACTCTGAAGGCGCCCTTCGAGCTTGCCGCCTCGGTGACCGAGCGCGACCTTCTCGATGTCGCCGCCGAATTCGCCTCTCAGACGAAGGCTTTTACCATTCCGGAGCTGGTGCTTGGCCAGCTCGGCCATTTCTTCGCGCTCGTGCCGGGCTCGCTCTACCAGCCGCTGCAGGATTTCGCCTTTCGCGTCGTCAAGGCCTTCGAGCCATTCCGCGCGCCGCTTTCCGATCACGATATCGCCCGGCGCAAGCCGGAGGGCCTGACCGAACCGCAGCGCGCCAACCTGCTGCGCTGGGGCTATCCTTACGTCAACGACGAGTTCCGCTTCCATATGACGCTGACGGGACCGGTTCCGGCCGAGCGTCAAGCCGGCATGCACGACGTCCTGCGCGCGCGCTTCGCCGACCATACCGGCAAGCCGCTCGATATTTCCGGCCTCGCCATCTTCATCGAAGAAGAGCGCGGCGCTCCCTTTACCGTCCGTTCCTGGCTGCCGCTTGCCGGCGCCTAATATGAAAGAGCCGATATGACCAAAGAGACCGTCCTTTCCAACGCCCGCATCGTCCTCGAAGACAAGATCGTCGAGGGTTCCGTGCTGATCCGCGACGGTCGTATCGCCGCCATTTCCGAAGGCAGGTCCGAGATCGGCGAGGATTTCGAGGGCGATTATCTGATCCCTGGCCTCGTCGAGCTGCATACCGACCATCTCGAAGCGCATTACTCCCCACGTCCTGGCGTTCGCTGGAACAAGACGGCAGCGATCCAGGCGCATGACGCCCAGATCGTCACCTCGGGCATTACCACGGTATTCGACTGCCTGCGCATGGGCTCGGACGAAGACGGCGGTTTCGAAAAGGGCGAGATGCGCGACATGGCCGACGCCATCCAGGCGGCCCAGCGCGAAGACCGCCTGCGGGCCGATCACCTGATCCATCTGCGCTGCGAGGTTTCTTCCGACAACGTTCTCGATCACTTCCAGGATTTCGAGAAGGACCCCTACGTGCGTCTGGTCTCGCTGATGGACCATGCGCCGGGCCAGCGCCAATTCCAGACCATGGATCAGTACATCTTCTACTACCAGAAGAAGCGCGGGCTCAGCGACGAGGCCTTTGCCAAATTCGTCGCCAAGCGCCAGGAAGAATCGGCCAAATATGCGACGCCGCATCGCGACGTGATCTCCAAGGTCTGCGCCGAGCGCGGCATTACCGTTGCCAGCCATGACGACGCAACGCTCGCCCATGTCGACGAAGCCATCAATTACGGCGTCCGCCTGGCGGAGTTCCCGACCAGCATCGACGCCGCGAAGGCTTCGCACGGCGCCGGCATGAGCGTGCTGATGGGCGCGCCGAACATCGTGCGCGGCAAATCGCACTCGGGCAATATTGCCGCCCGCGACCTTGCCGAGCTTGGCGTGCTCGATGTGCTTTCCTCCGACTACGTGCCGCTCAGCCTGCTGCATGCACCCTTCATTCTCGCGGACGAAGTCGAGGGCATTTCGCTGCCGCAGGCGATCGCCATGGTGACGGCAACGCCGGCAAGGACCGTTAGCCTGAACGACCGCGGCCGTATCGCAGAAGGCTTGCGCGCCGATATCGTACGCGTTCGCCGCGATCACGGCGTTCCGGTCACGCGCTCCGTCTGGCGGGAGGGGCGGCGGGTCGCATGAGCGCGGATCCGAATACCAAGCCGGCTAATCCGGCGACTCCGGTGGCAGGCACGCTTGCTGTCGTCGTCGGGCCGAGCGGCGCCGGCAAGGATACGCTGATGAATCTGGCCGCCCGGCATTTTGCCGGCCGGCCTGACGTACATTTCGTGCGTCGCGTGATCACGCGCGACGGTGATGCCGGCAATGAGGACCACAGAAGCGTTTCCGACGCGGATTTCGATGCGATGGAACATGCAGGCGCCTTCGCCGTCTCTTGGGACGCGCACGGTCTGAAATACGGCATTCCCGCCGATGTCTTCGATGAGCTTGCGCGGGGCCATCTGGTCATCGCCAACGGCTCGCGCTCGGCGCTGCATCATTTCCAGGCCGCATTCCCGCGTCTGAAAGTCATCAACATCACGGCGTCACGCGAAGTGCTGGCCGAGCGCCTGATGGCGCGCGGACGCGAGAGCCGAGAAGACGTGCTGAAGCGGCTGGAGCGCAGTACCCTCACCCTCCAGGGCAGCTACGATGTTGCCGATATCGACAATAGCGGCACGCTCGAAGAGGCCGAGCGCGCTATCATTTCCGTGCTGAAAGCGCTGATTGGGAAGTGAAGTTGGACAATCTCGCCCCTGGCGGGCGAGAAAGCAATTTCACTAGTTTAGGAATTGCGCTACCGGAAGCTCCGCGTACGCGAAGCCAAGCGCAATTTCTAAGCTATTGAAATTGCAGGAGAGAGGATCTTTTCTTGCTCATTCCGTTCCAGGACACTGGTGCGCCCCTACCTACCCACGCCCTTGCAAAATCTAGCATTTACCCTGACGGCTAAATGCTGATTTTGCTTTCCCGCCCGCAAGGGGCGGGATAGGCATCTCAATGCGCCTCATCCCAATTATGGGCGGCGCGCGCATCGACCTTCAGCGGCACGGCCATATCGACCGCCGGCATGGCGGCATTTTCCATGACCGAGACGATGATCGGCGTCGTGCGCTCGACATCGGCATCCTCGACCTCGAAGATCAGTTCGTCATGCACCTGCAGGAGCATGCGGACGCGATCGCCGAGTCCGGCCGAAGCAAGCGCGGGCTCCATCTTGATCATGGCGCGGCGGATGACGTCGGCGGCTGAGCCCTGGATCGGCGCGTTGATCGAGGCACGCTCGTTGAAGGCGCGGACGGACGGGTTGGAAGAGCGGATTTCCGGGAAATGGATGCGGCGACCGAAGATGGTCTCGACATAGCCCTTGTCGCGGGCAGCCTGCTTGGTGCCGTCCATGTAGTCGCGGATGCCGGGGAAGCGCTCGAAATACTTCTTGATGTAGTCGCCGGCTTCCGAGCGCTCGATGGAAAGCTGGTTGGCGAGGCCGAAGGCTGAAATGCCGTAGATGATGCCGAAGTTGATCGCCTTGGCGCGGCGGCGCACCTCGCTCGGCATGCCCTCCACCGGCACGCCGAACATTTCGGATGCCGTCATCGCGTGAATGTCGATGCCGTCTTCGAAAGCCTGCTTGAGCTGCGGGATATTGGCGACATGCGCCAGTACGCGCAGTTCGATCTGGCTGTAGTCGGCGGAGACGAGCTTGTGGCCCGGCGTCGAAATGAAGGCCGTGCGGATCTTGCGGCCTTCAGCCGTGCGCACCGGAATATTCTGCAGGTTCGGCTCGGAGGACGACAGGCGCCCGGTCGTGGTCGATGCCAGCGAATAGGAGGTGTGAACGCGCTTCGTCTCAGGATGGACGTAGCTCGGCAAAGCATCCGTATAGGTGGATTTCAGCTTGGTGAGCTGGCGCCAGTCGACGATCTTGCGCGGCAGCTCGAAGCCCGCGGCCGCCAGATCCTCCAGCACCTGGGCCGAGGTCGACCACTGGCCGGTCTTGGTCTTGCTGCCGCCGGCCAATCCCATCTTGCCGAAGAGGATATCGCCGAGCTGCTTCGGGGAGCCGATGTTGAAGCGCTCGCCGGCCAGCGTATAGATCTCGTCCTCAAGGGCGGCGGCGCCCTGTGCCAGCTCGCCGGAAAGGCGCGAGAGGATCTGCCGGTCGATGGTGATGCCGCGCTCTTCCATATGGGCAAGCACCGGCACGAGCGGCCGCTCCAGCCGCTCGTAGACGGCCGAAAGCTTCTCCGCAGCAAGCCGCGGCTTCAGCACGAGCCACAGGCGCAGCGTCACATCGGCATCCTCGGCGGCATAGGCCGTGGCACGGTCGATATCGACGAGATCGAAGGTGACATTGGATTTGCCGCTGCCGGCAACGTCCTTGTAGGCGATCGGCGTATGACCGAGCCAGCGCTCCGAAAGGCTGTCCATGCCATGCGTGGCATTCGAGCCGCCATCGAGCACGTAGGACAGGAGCATGGTATCATCGAAGGCCTTGGTCTCGATGCCGTAGCGCCTCATCAGCAGGTAGTCGTATTTCAAATTCTGCGCGATCTTGAGGATAGATGTATCCTCCAGCAGCGCTTTCAATCTCGGCAGGGCCTCGCGCAGCGGGATCTGATTGTCCGCCAGACCGCCGCCGAGGAGGTCGCCGACCCCGGTCTTGTGATTGAGCGGGACATAGGCGGCGCGGATGGAGCCGCCTGTGGGATCATCGCGGTTGTCGGCTATCGCCAGCGAGAAGCCGACGATTTCGGCCTGCATCGCATCAAGCGACGTCGTCTCGGTATCGAAGGCGACGATGCCGGTCTCGCGCGCATCCGCGATCCATTGATCGAGGACGGCGATATCGCGAATGGTCACATATTTCGAATGATCGATCGGCGCGTTGGCGAAACTTGCAGCGCGCGCCTTGGCGAGGTCCTCGGGTTCAGCGGTGCCATCCAAAGCCAGACGCGCCTTGGCCGACGGTGCCGGGACGGACGCCCCTTCCGCCTCGACAACGCTGCCGGCGACGAGATCGACATTCTCACCGACGTCGAGATCCGGGCCATGGGCGCCCTCACCCCACTCGATCTTGACGACGGAGGGCTCGATCGCCGTTGCATCGCAATCGCAGGCCTCCGCCACGCGCCGCGTCAGCGAGGTGAATTCCATGGCTTTCAGGAAGCCGATCAGCTTCGGACCGTTCTGCGGCTCCAGCACCAGCTCATTGAGCGCAAGCTCCAACGGCACATCCGTCCTCAGCGTCACAAGCTGACGGGAAATGCGGGCAAGCTCGGCGTTGGCAATGATGTTTTCGCGGCGCTTCTGCTGCTTGATCTCGCCAGCACGGGCAAGCAGGGAATCGAGATCGCCGAACTCTTCCAGAAGCTGCGCCGCGGTCTTCGGGCCGATACCGGGAATGCCAGGTACGTTATCGACCGAATCGCCGGTCATGGCCTGCAGGTCGATCATCTTGTCCGGCGGTACGCCCCATTTCTCGACGACGTCGGGAATGCCGATCTGCTTGTCCTTCATGCTGTCATACATGTGGACCATGGGCGTGACGAGCTGCATGAGATCCTTGTCGGACGAGATGATCGTCACATCGGCGCCGGCCGCTTCCGCCTGACGGGCGTAGGTCGCGATGATGTCGTCTGCTTCGAAGCCATCGGTCTCGATGCAAGGCAGGTTGAAGGCGCGTGTCGCCTCGCGAATGAGCCCGAATTGCGGGACCAGCTCTTCCGGTGGCGCCGAACGATTGGCCTTATATTCCGGGAAAATTTCCTTGCGGAACGTCTTCGAGGAATAGTCGAAAATGACGGCGAAATGGGTGGGCGTTACCCCGACGGAGGTATCACGCGCCGAGGTCAGCAGCTTCCACAGCATGTTGCAGAAACCGGAGACGGCACCGACAGGCAACCCATCGGACTTGCGCGTCAGCGGCGGCAGGGCATGGAAGGCCCGGAATATGAAACCGGAGCCGTCGACGAGGAAGAGATGATCACCTTTTTTCATGGAAGCATGGATAGCGTGACGCACTTCCAACGTCCATATAAACTTCAATTTTACAGCGCCTGGGGAAAGCCGAATCTCTCACCGAAACTTTACTAAATTTTAATCAATCTAATCTGCGCATTCCCTTGAAAAACCACATTCGGAACCACAAATCTTAATCACCGGCGATTGATGCGCCGAGGGTCTGACAACCGGCCTGTCCCCCGCCACGTCAGACTTGGACAAAGGCCTATCCCCTCTCCGGGCCTTTGTCCCCCTTTACGAGCCGCCATGGCGCCCTCCAGGCCATGGCGGCTTTTTCATGCCGAAAAATACAACCCTTGACTGTTAAAAAATAAACCCAAGTTGCCGATTCCCAAGCACGTCTACCCGAGAATTCCGGATTGTCTTGATTTTGAATTGTCGGCATATTTGCAATCATGGGATTTAACCGGATGGACTCCGCCGCCTACCTTGCCAGTCAAATGGCGAAAGGATTCGCTCGCTCGTTACAGCAACGCGCGGCAAGGCTCGGTTTTTCCCCCGGCCAGTTTCCTATCCTGCTGGAATTGTGGTCCGAGGACGGGCTCACACAGAAACAATTGCTTGAAAGGGTCGATATCGAGCAGGCGACGATGGCCAATACGCTGTCACGCATGGAACGAGACGGGCTGGTGGAGCGCCGCCCGCATCCGTCGGACAAGCGGGCGCAGCTGATATTCCTGACGAGCAAGGCCGCGGCCATGCAGGCGGAAGCCATCGAAGCGGCCATGGCCGCGGACACAGACCTTTTCAAAGACTTTCGTCAATTCGAACGCGAACTGCTGCTGGAATATATCCGGCGCATCCTGGAGAATGCCAGGCAACTCTGAAGCACGTCGCGATCTTTCGGATTCTTGTGCCTTGGGTCTTTGATGAGAGCAAGGCTCGATCCAAGGGGACAAGCTACGGTAAATTTTCAGTTTTAACGCCTCGAAACCGCTCTGCCTTTGGTCTATCGTCGCTCCAAATCTCATGTAAGGAGATGGCATGAATGG
>UBUL01000009.1 GCA_900468625.1 Hyphomicrobiales bacterium | reverse complement strand
CAAAACATGATTTGCTCTAAAGCGCGGGAGCGAATCTTGGAGATCGCGACGCGTTTTAGAACTTCGGCGGCTTTCTGCCTGCGGCCCGATGAGCGGCGATGACGGTATTGGCCATCAGCATCGCGATCGTCATCGGCCCGACGCCGCCGGGAACCGGCGTGATCGCCGCGGCGACCTCGGATGCTTGCGCGTAGGCGACATCGCCCACCAGCCGGCTCTTGCCCTCGCCGCGTTCCGGCGCATCGATGCGGTTGATGCCGACATCGATGACTGTCGCGCCCGGCTTCACCCAATCGCCCTTGACCATCTCCGGACGGCCGACGGCCGCCACCAGGATATCGGCGCCTCTTGCGACGGAGGCGAGATCCTTCGTCCGCGAATGCGCCGTCGTGACCGTCGCGTTGGCGGAAAGCAGCAATTGCGCCATCGGTTTGCCGAACAGGTTGGAGCGGCCGATGACGACGGCATTCAGACCCGACAGGTCCTCGCCATGGATAGAGCGCACCAAAAGCATGGCGCCGGCCGGCGTGCAGGAAATCAGCCCGGTTTCGAGATCGCCGGTCGCCAGCTTGCCGGCATTGACCACATGCAGGCCGTCGACATCCTTCTCCGGCCGGATCGACTGGATGATCGCATCGGAATCAAGATGCTTCGGCAGCGGTAGCTGCACCAGGATGCCGTGGACGGACGGATCCTCATTCAGCGAGGCGACGAGCCCGGCCAGTTCTTCCTGAGTGGTTTCCGCCGGCAGCGTGTGCTGGATGGAGTTGAAGCCGCATTCCTTGGCCATGCGGCCCTTGGCGCCGACATAGGTGTGGCTGGCCGGATCGTCGCCGACGATGACGACCGCAAGCCCGGTCTTCACACCGGCCTCTTTCTCAAGTCCCGCTGCCGCAGCCTTCACCGCTTCGATCACCGAAGCTGCCGCTTGTTTCCCGTCGATCACTGTCGTCACGCTCGTCTCCCGATCATGAATTCGCTGGCAATCTACAGGCCATCCGCCTGACGGAATTGCCTGCAAACGCCCTATGGTGTCTGAAAGCGGCAATTGCAAGGGAAAACGATGGGACGATCAGCCCCGATCCTGATGCCGGCGTGCGGCATAGGTTTCGACCTTGGCACGCAGGGATGCAAGTTCCTGCCGGATACGGCCCCACTCATCCGCAACACCGGGCTGACCTGCCGCATCGTAGACAAGAGCCACCGATGGTTCAGGCGCGATCGCCGGCAATGACGAAAACTCCAGGTCATCCTCGTGAGATAAAGTGCGGGCTGCCGGCATAATGCTTCCGTCGGCTGCCTGCTCTTCCACCAGCGCGGCACCAGCCAGCACTTTGCGCAGGAATACGGCGCAAAGTGCCAAACCAAGGCCTGTGAGGAAGCCGACGGCCTGATTGCTCACGAGCTGATCGTCCAGCGGTGCGGCGGCCGCGACAGCCTGGGACAAGACCGTCAGCGGCGGCCTGACTTCGGAAATCGTCATGCCAGCATTCTGCTGATCGACCTCATAGCGGCTCTGTGCTGTCGTAACGGCATCCTGCAGCTGCGCGAGGCGACCGAGGTCGATATCGCTCCCCGTCTGACTGGCGGCCGTCATTTGCGCCGAGAGCGCCGCCTGCTTTTCGAGAGCCGCTTTCACGTCCGCCTCGCTGCTGACGGCGAGCCGCTGCAGCTGGCTGCGCATATTGGCCGCGAGATCATCGACCGTTGCCTGCTGTGCCAGCAGGCGGGGATGGCGCGGGCCGAGCTGTACCGAAAGCTGGGTCAGTTGGGACTTGGCGGCATTGTAGCGGCTGCGCAAATCGTCGAGTCCTGGCGATGAGAGATCGCCCGACAATGCGCCGGTCAACACCGATGCCGGCGTCGCCGATTTGACGGCTGCGAGACGCGCCTTGGCGGTGCGCACCGCCAGATCGGCTGCCTTTATCTGCACATCCAGCTGCTGACGCTGCCGCCGCAGTGTCTCGGCCGCAGCAATTTTGTCTTCGCCATAGCGCGCCTTGAATTCGGCAAGGGCGGCAGAGGCGCGATCGAATTCCTTGCGGCTGCGATCAACCGCCGTTTCGACCCCAAGCGACGTGCCGGCTGCATTTGCAACAGCCGGATCGTAGAGGGTGGCAATAACAAGCCGATTGGCAATGTCGGCCGATCTGGCGGGATCGCCAGACGTAACGATCAGGCGAAGCAGGCCAGTCTGACCATCGATATCGACAGCAATGTCTTTGCGCAGCGCGGCCTGGGCACGCGACGGCGCGTCGGACGCGTTGCCGCTGCCGGAAAGCAGCTCGACGGCAACGCCGAGAGCACCCGTCCGACTGCCGGTAAATTCCGGATCGCGATCAAGCTTCATTCTGGCGACGATGTCGGACAATACGGACGGAGCGACGATACGCTTCGCCGCAACGTCCAACAGGGCCTGACGCCCGCGGCCATTACCTTCCGCATGGATCACTGCTTGCGAGACGTAGCGCGGCGGCGGCGCAAGCAAGATGGGAATGACCGCTCCCATCAGCGCGGTCGCGGCAACGAAGCAGAGCGCACGGAGGCTGAAGGACCAGCGGCCGGCCCGAGATATGTGTTCAGCGGCAACAGGAGCGGGGACAGCCTGCGGCGGAAGCTCGGGCATGCCTTCAAGCAGATCGGGCACGAATTCCAGCAAAGCGGACGCGGGCTCCGATGCCCGCTCCGGTAACGGGCGGCGCTCCGCATGGTAGGCAGGAGAGATATTTTCAGCCTGTGCTGCCGCCGGTCCGCTCTCCAGCGATCTTCTACGGCCGGACACCGGATAGGGATCGCCATCCAACCGTCTGCGCAGGATGGCGCGCAGTTCCGGATCACGCGGATCGTCGAAGTTGGCGGCGCGTAGGCCGACCGCCCTACCCAAACCATCATCTTCATCGTAGGGGGAGATATGCCGAACGGATTGCCGCGAAACCTTTTGGGTTTCCTCATCGTCGGGATAAAATCCGGTCCTGGCTTTGCTTTCAAACATGGCGGGCTATCTCGCGCACATGGTCTAAGACCAATGCAAATGGTTAACCCACTCTAAACTTTCTTGCCAAAGAAAGAGTTAACGCCAAGCCCGCAAACACTAACTTGCCAATTTGTCCGGCGGTGCAATGCGCCGCTGCGGCACCGGATGGGGCTCTGCGCGAAGAACACGCTCCTTGCGGCCGAACTGATGCCTGACAACCTGATAGAAGAACAGCGGTATGCCCAGCATGTAACGCCGCCAGAGCCTGCCCGGCTCCAGTACGAGACGGAACAGCCACTCGCTGCGCATCGCGCGCACAAGCCCTGGCGCCCGCGGCACCGTCTCGGAAATGAAATCGAACAGGGCGCCGACGGTCAGAACAAGGCGTGCATGCTGCGGACCAACATGTTCGGCGACCCATTTTTCCTGCAGCGGCGTGCCCATGCCGACGATCAGCACATCGATCTTCTGGCGGCTGATTTCCGCCGTCACGGCATTGCTTCTCGCCGGATCGAAGAAGCCATCGGAAACGACGAAGAACTGGTGCCACGGGGCGTGCTGGCGAAATTTCTCCGCTGCCTTTTCGACGACGGAGCGCTTGCCGCCCAACAGGCCGATCCGTTTCGGCCGCTCCATGAACGTCAACAGCGCAGGCACGAAATCAGTGCCGTTCAGATTGGCGGGGAAAGGTTCGCCGTGAGCGACGCGCGAGGCAATGTCGAGGCCAACGCCATCGGGAAGCACCAGATTGCGCGCGAGAACGTTACGGTAGGCGTCATCCCCCAGCATGACAAGCATATTATGGGCGTTGACGAAGGAAATCGACGTCTGTCCGACCGGAAGGGAGGCGAGTTCGTTAACGAAAGTCAGCGCGTCATTCCAGTCGAGATCGCATACCGGCAGATCGAAGATCATGCGGCGTGACGCAACCACGGCAAAATCGGCAACCTGGTTCAATCCAACGACCTCCTGCCCGGCATTGCTGACACGCTTGACGCCGGTACCATAAAGCTGATGCCCCTCACCGTTCATCGGTGCGGCGACTGCGAGGCGCCATCTCGAGGTATCTATAGCGGGATAAATCCAACTTTCCGTTAGGAAGGAAGGTTGGATTTGCCGGAAACTGTCAGGGATTTGTTAAGCATGCCAAAGGAGCGTAAGGCATTGCTTATATTTGTGCACGGATCGGTATCCCTGCAGCCGGCGCGATACTATTCGACCGGCACCTTGGCCTTTGCCCCATCCTGCACGATCTTCACCGGCTTGACCGTTCTCTTGCCGATGCTCTCCCCGCCATGGGTCTCTTCCTTGGAGAGATAGTCGAGCTGCTCGATCAGCACGTCGGCGACATAGTCGCCACCAAGCCGCTCGTTCATCCGCTTCTTCAGATCGCTGCGAAAGGCCGCGATGTCGAAGTTCTGGGCATGGGATATATCGATCGCCTTGTTGCCGACCAGCAGCGAAAAGAGTTCGTCGGTGGTCAGCTCCGACAGAGGTATTTGAAGCGCATTTGCCTTGCCCTTCTCCATCATGAAGGAGATGCGCGTCAGGAAATAGCCGGTCACCTGGCCGTTGGCGATGACGGGAACGTTGATCGATTCGCCCTTGACCAGTTCCTGCTGCGCCTTCTTGGCATCGTCAGGACTGATCGCGGGCGCCGTCGCCACCTGCACCGAAAAATAGACCGAGGCCAAAGTTACGGCGCAGACCCACAGGCCGGTAAGAGCGAGCTTGATCATCCGGCCTCACGGACCCGGAATTGCTCTTGCGAATAGGTGCCGTCCGTATCGGCATTCTGCACGGCATTCTTCAGAATTTCGGCGACGGCGCGCACGGCTTCCAGATGGGCCTCGACGCGGCGCGCGTTCAGAACCAGTTTCTTCTTCAGATCATGCAGCTGCACGACATGGTGGGCGGCGAGATCGGCAGGATCGGTATCGCGAAACAGCATCGACAGCTCGTAGAGGCAGCGGCTCTTATGCGCGTTCGATACCTTGAGATCGAATTCGGGATCGCTGCCGATCCGATTGTTTTCGTTGTCGATAATCATCTCCAGGCGGCCAAGGACAGACTTGATCCGATAGTCCTGCGACATCATTTCCATGTTTGCTACCTCGCTCATGCTTTCTGGGACGTCAGTGAATTCTGTTTGGTGATGCCGGTGTTGCCGTCGTTATCGGCATCACTGGCGGCCAGCGTCTTGCGCTGAAAATCGGTAATCGCGCTGAGCGCCATCTTCTTGTCGTTCTCATCGGTCGCAGAGTTGATGGCGCCGGAATTGCGCATCTTATCGACCTGCTCCCGATACATCTTTTCGGCGATGCCCACGCCGCCGCTCTTGGAGATCGCGTCGCCCAGCTGCTCCGCCATCATGCCCTTCCAGATCTCGCCGGCTGAGCCCTTGCCGTAGAGCGTTTCGCTGCTCGGCAACATGTTCTTCACGAAGTTCTGCAGCACCATGGACTCGAACTTGCGATAGGCTTGCGGGACCTTGGTTCCCGCCGCATGCGTATTGGCGTTGGCGAGACCGGCCTGGGTTGAGGCATTGTTGAGCGCGTCCACCGTCGCACCGAAACCGTTGCCGTTTTCGGCGAGGCTGGTGGCGGCAAAAGCGGCCCTGTTGGCGGCAAGCTTGGCCTGCGCGGCTTGGACTTCGGCGGGATTGGCCGCCTTGACGACATCGAGAACCAAATCACTCGGAGGCGAAATAGCCACGTCACGTCTCCTTCTGCTTGTTCATGCCGCAGAGACGCGCAGCGCGGCGCTTATCTCAGGCATGTCGAATCGAACGATCAGGGCAGATCGGCAACCTGACGATGCGAATCTTGCCCCATGATCGCGACGATTATGGTTTTTGAACCTTGCTGGAGGCTGGCGTTGCGCCGGCGAAGCGCTGATCGATAATGTCGTAGACCGCATTGTCGTCGGCCTCCCGCATTTCGAGTTCGCGGGCATCCTTCATGTGCTCTTCCAGCCGGTCGGCCTTCGTGCGCTCTTGCTGGACCTTCATCTGAATAAGGGTCTGGATGCTTTCGAGCTGCTGATCCTTGATCGTCAGACGGCCGTAGCGGTCGGCATAGTGGATCGAGAACGCCATATGCACGGGGTCGGTCGAGCCGATGGCATCCATGACCCGCTCCATCGCTTCGGTTACTTCCGAGCGCTGCCGGGTCGTGTCGGCAAGTTCGTTTTCCGCGATCCGCTCCAGATGGCGCTGCACCGCGACCAGTCGCTTCAGCTTTTCAGAACGGCTTTTTTCCACCATCGCCACCTCTCGCCGGCTGCCTTGCTCCGGCCGCGCTTACATCGAACCTCACCTTCCTCACTATTCGCAGGCTAATGCCCGTTGAAAACGGTAAGGAATGCATTGGAAAACTGACTGACCAGCGCCGCAATGCTGAGATAGAGCATGAACAGCCCCCCCATCAGCAGATATGGCGTGGAAATGAAATAGATCGGGATCTGCGGCGCCAGCTTGTTGATGAAGCCGATCGAAATCTGGAACATCAGGCCATAGAGCACGAAGGGGCTTGCCAGGCGCAGCATGATGAAAAAGGTCGTCGCCAGCGTGTCCGTGATGGAAATCAGCGCCGAGCGCGGTTCGATATGCCCGCCGAACGGAATGAGCGAGTAGGAATCGACCAGCGCCTGCAGAACATAATGGTGAAAATCCAGGATGAAGAGAATCATCAGCCCACAAAAGCTGATGAGGCTGGTCAGCGACGTTTCGTTCGATTCTTCGATGAGATCGGCGCCGCCCGGCGCATTGAAGCCGATCATCATCGATATGACCGTGCCGGTGAACTGCAGGCCCAGCGTATAGATCCGGGCCATCATGCCGTACATCAGCCCGATGACGGTCTCGGTGAAGATGAGCCCGATGTAGCTTGCATCGCCCTTCGACACCTGCGGATAAATCGTGTTCCAGAGCAGCGGCAGAATTGCCATCGTCAGGGCCGCCGAAAGCAGCAGCCTGATCTGCGGGGGAATACGGCCGGAGGAAAATCCCGGGAGGACCATCATGCAGCCACCGATGCGGCAGAAGGCGACGAACAGCGCCAGAATGGTCCCCTGGGGGTCTGATATCATGAAATCGAACCTAGAATCTTGATCTCGATCCCCTTGGCCAATTCCACATGCGACAGGACCGGAAGGGTCGCGAACAGGCGTTCGATGATCATGCGCACATAGGAGCGCGTTTCAGGCGAGGTGACAAGAACGAAGGGCATGCCACGATCCATATATTCACGGATAACTTTGCCCGCCTGCTCGCTGAACTCCTCCAGGCTGCGCGGATCGATGTCGAATTCGACGATTTCGCCCTTCTGGTCGCGCTTCAGCGCCTGATGGAAGATCAGGTCCCATTTGCTGCCGAGGCGAAGGACGCGCAGCACGCCGTTATCGGCCAGATCGCCGCAGAGCTGCTGCGCCATGCGCACGCGCACATGCTCGACGATCTGCTCGGTCTTGCGCACATGCGGCGCGAGTTCTGCAACCGCTTCGAGGATGAGATGCAGGTTGCGGATGGAGACGCGCTCGGCAAGCAGCAGCTTCAGCACCGCCTGCAGGCCGGAATAGGACATGTGCGACGAGCAGATTTCGTCGGCGAGCTTCTTGTATTCCGGATCGAGACGCTCGATCAGGATCTTCACGTCCTTGTAGGACAGCAGCGCCGGCAGATTGTTGCGGATGACTTCGCTCATGTGCGTGAGCACCACCGACACGTTGTCGATCGGCTGGAAGCCCTCGCGCTTCAAATCCTCGGTGAAGGCTTCGAGCACGGAAACGGCCGGCATGCCGAAAGCGGGTTCGCGGATCTCGTCGCCCGGCACGGTCGGTCTGCGGCCCGAGCCGGTGACGACAAGCACTTCGCCGACACGCAGCATGTTGGAGGCGATCGTCGTGCCATGGATGCGGATCTGATACGACTTGTCGGCAATGGCCATGTCATCGATCACCTTGATCTCCGGCACGACGAAGCCGTATTGCGTCGCAAACTTCTTGCGCATCTTGCCGACACGGAACGCCAGTTCCTGATGCGCGCCAAGCAGGCGGGTGGAGACGATCTTGCCGAGCGCCAGCTCGATCTCGGCGGTCCTCAGAACCGACTTGACCGAATCCTTTTCCATTTCCTTCGACTGCATCACCTTCTGCTCTTCGGCATCGCGACGAAGCTTGTTTTCTGCTTCGATCTGACGCGGAATGAACCAGGCGCCGGCGGCCATCAGGCTGCCAAGGACGAGGAAGGGAAAGAAAGGCATGCCGGGCATAATGGCCAGGATGCCCATGAGGACTGCCGAGACAGCGAGCGCCCGCGGATAGCCGCTCAGCTGATTGACGACCGCCTGATCGGTGGAACCGGACGTGCCGCCGCGCGAAACGAGGAGACCGGCAGCGAGGGAGACGATGAGCGCCGGCATCTGCGAAACCAGACCGTCGCCGACGGAGAGCTTCACGAAAACGTCGGCGGCCTGGCCGATCTGCATGCCGTGGCGGAAATAGCCGATGATGATGCCGCCGAAAACGTTGATGCAGGTGATCAGAAGCCCGGCGACCGCGTCGCCGCGCACGAACTTCGAAGCACCGTCCATGGCACCGAAGAAGGAGCTTTCTTCTTCCAGCTCGCGCCGGCGGCGCTGCGCTTCCTTTTCGTCTATGAGGCCGGCGGAAAGGTCGGCGTCGATCGCCATCTGCTTGCCGGGGATGGCATCCAGGGTGAAGCGGGCGCCGACTTCGGCGATACGCGTCGCACCCTTGGTGATGACGATGAAATTGATGGTGATGAGGATCAGGAAGACGATCAGACCGATGACGAAATCGCCGGACATGACGAGGCTGGAAAAGCCGGCGATGACGCCGCCGGCCGCATCATGCCCCTCATAGCCATGCGAAAGGATGACGCGGGTCGTGGCGATGTTCAGCGCCAGGCGCGTCATGGTGGCAATCAGCAGGATCGTCGGGAAGGACGAGAATTCCAGCGGCTTCTTGATCCAGAGCGCCACCATGAGGATCAGCACCGAGAAGGCAATCGAGAAGGCGAGGCCAAGGTCGATCAGAAACGGCGGGATCGGCAGGAACAGCACGCACAGGATGACCATGATGCCGAGCGCGAACCCGATATCACGTACGCTGGGATTGGCTTTGGGAAGTGCTATTGCGGGTGGTTGTGCCATCGACCGGTTCCGTCTCTTCATGAGAGGAGGCAAACGGCTGACCCGCCTGCCCTAGAGAGCATTTCCGCCTTTCTTCGAATCGCGAAAACGCTCTATCTTCTTGTTCCCTACGCATTCCGGACGGAAAACCGCTACGCACTTTTCCTGGAAATGCTCTGGTGGAACCGATCTTTAAAAGTCGAAGCTTGCGCGAGCATGGCTTATGGCCATCGACGCGCCTGATCCGAAGGCCGAAACGGCCACCGGATCTATCTCAGAAGCCCGATTGAATGCGGGAGAAGACGAGATTGGTGAAGATCGAAATCTGCGCGCCGACGAACGGGGCGGAAATGCCGATGGTGACCATGACGGCCACGATCTTCGGCACGAACGTCAATGTCGCCTCCTGCACCTGGGTCAGCGCCTGGATCAAGGCAATCACCAGGCCGACGACCATGGCGGCAAGAACCGCCGGACCGGAAGCCACCAGCACCGTCCAGATCGCCGCCTGGAAGATATCCAATGCATCGGCTTCATTCATGGCATCTTCACTCCCGGTTCAGCGGCTCCTCATGAGCTGCCGGTCGAACCCGTGCTCGACGAATCAGACGAACTGCTGGCGCTAGTATCGCTCGACGCAGGCGGCGTATCAATGGTCGTGCCTGCCGGGGCGATCGTTACGCCGGCCTGGATGAGAATCTTGTCGCCGGCATCCGTCTGGGCGATGATACCGTCCGTATAGACGGTTACTTCCTTGATCGTGCCCGTGGTCTTGCCGTCGGCACTCATGATCTGCTTGCCGATATAGTCGGACGCCTGCGAAATCCACTGGTTCTGCAAGACCGATTCCAGATGCGAGTTCGTCTGGATCTGCTGCTCGACCTGCGAGAAGCTCGCAAGCTGCGAGATCTGCTGGCTGGCATCCATCGGAGAGGTCGGATCCTGGTTCTGCATCTGTGCGATGAGGAGCTGCAGGAAGTCGTTGTAGTTCAGGGTGGCGCTTTTCGACGCAGCTGCGGCGGTCTGCGCCGAACTGTTCGAGGTGCTGGTGGTGGTGTCGACGGCGCCTACCGCTGCCATGGAGCGATCTCCCGGCGGATATGCTCGATCGTGGCCGCCGGCATTTCCTGGTTGTTCAGGATGTTGTCCTCGACCGGATAGAGGCTGCGGATCGCCTTCAGCGCGTCGAAAGCGCGACCGGTGGCGACGAGGCCGTCGATGCGCTTCAGCTCGGCCAGCACTTCCTCATTGTGGAAGCACGAGAGGAGCATGACGATCGACTTGCGGAACATTGCCGTCGACTGTTCCTTGCCTTCCGGATTGATGAGGATCATCTGCGCGATGAAATAGAGCTGGCGCAGCGGCGTCTTGGCATCTTCCGGCTGAAGTACATGGTTCTCAAGCAGGAACGTCACATCATTCAGGAATTCCAGGGCGACCTTGCGATCCACGCGCAGGACGGCCCCGTTGATAAAGATCTTTTCCCCGGCTTTGAGCGATATGCGAAGCGTACTTTTCATTTAAGTCCATCCCTGATGATGGTGGTGACATCGATGATGCCTTGATAGTTTACCGACTGGCGCCGCTGGATCCGATCGCATTCCTTCAAAATCCAGATGCCGATCGAAATTAGGTTGGCGCGTAGTTCCACGTTGAGCTGGTTCTCCGGACTTTTCAGGTCCTCGACGAAGCTGATCCATACGCGCCGCGTATAGTACAATGCCTCGATCGCTTCGCGGCCGTATTTCCCCGCATCACGGGCCGCAGAGAGAAGAGCTATCGACCGGTCCAGAACTTGCCGTTCTCGTTCCTTGGCGTCGGCCACGGCATCCTGCATGACTTCCGCATATGAGAACTGATACATTCATGCATCCTTCCTGGTCATTCCTTCCCTTTGATCATCAAAGGTAATTTACAAGACTTAGCTGCTGGATCTTGGAGACGATGGTATAGGCGGTCTCAAGCTGGGTCTGGAGGCTGTTGACCTTGGTCGAAGCCTCGTAGGGGTCCACCCCGGTCAAGCTGCCGATACTGGTATTCAGAATGGTCTTCTGCGCGTTCAGCGTCGTATTCGCATCCGTGAGACGCGATTGCGAAAGGCCTAGCTGGCTCGCCTGATTGTTCAGCCCGTCGATTGCCTGGCGCGAGTAGCTGATGGCCTGATCGGTAACCCCGTTCAGCGCATCCTGGCTCAGGCCTGGCGACATGCTCGTCAACGCATTGACGACCGTACTTGCGAGAGCCATGTAGCGCATGCCGGACGAGTTGGAATTCGTCGAGGTTTCGATGACTTCCGAATTGCTGATCCGGCTCGTCATGTTCTGATCCGAAGCACTCGACCAGCTTGCCCAATTGCTGTCGGTGGTGAACTTCGGTTCGACGTTGGTGGTGATGAAACTCTTGATCTGCGCCGCCGTCAACTGGCCTACCGCCGCGGATGGTGGGCTTGCAGCGGGGTAAAGCCCACTGGCGTAGGTGCTCAAATCCGCTTGGATTTGAGTATTCACCGCAGCCGAATTATCGGTCATCGGCTGCACATCGGTATTGGTGCCGGCGAAGAGATATTCGCCGTTGACCATGGTGTTGCCCGACGCGATGACGTTCGACAGCGACGATGTCGCTATCTGCTGAGTCAAGGCTATGCTGTTGCTATCGGTATTGCCGCGCAGCGCCACCAGCTGGTCCATCAGCTTCTGTGCCTGCGAGCCCATATCGGTCAGCGCCGTCTGCGACGACGTCATTCGCTGGTTTGCGATGGAATTGCTGCTGAGAATGGAATCGATGCGCGACACGTCCCTCGTCAGATTGACGTTGAGAGAGGTGCTCGTGCCCAGAGCGACGCCGATATCGGCATAGACACCTGTGGTCGCCTCTGTCGAAGCGCTCGTCATCTCGTTCCGCGCCTGACGGATCGTCTGACGCATGGCGTTCTGAATGGCTGTGCTCGAAATGAAAGAAAGTTTCATGGCTTAGCTCGTGAGATCCAGTACAGATTGAAGCATCTCGTTGACTGTGTTCAATATCTTCGTTCCAGCCTTGTAAGACTGCTCGATATTCATCATCAGCGTCAGCTCTTCGTCGAGATTGACGCCGGTCGCGTTCGAATAGGCGCTGGAGGAGCGGGAAAGAGCCGCGGACGTATTTTCCCCAGCTGTCGTTGCCGTACTGCGCTGTCCTTCGAGCCAGCCGATGGAACTCGATGCGTAATCCATGAGGCTGGCCCTGGTGTCCGAGCCGGCATTTGGATCGAAATCCATCTTCGTGTTCATGGCCGTAATATAGGCGTCAAGCTGCGTGGAATAGCCGCTGTCGCCGCTGGTATTCTTCGTGTAACCGGTTACGCCGGTCGTACTATCGTCGTTAATACCACCATCACGCAGCAGTGTCGGGTCACCACCTTGGGACGTGATTAATTTCGAATTAACGGTTATCGAACCAGCCAGGCCCGTGACCGCGGTAGCACTCGTCGGAACACTGCCGCCGCTCCACGTAAACAGGCCGGGCAAAGTGGGCTGTGTCGGATCACTATTCGTTTCCGCGAAGACCGTGACCAGTCCTCGAGCCATCTCGTCGAGCTGCGCCTGGTAGGTCGGCGCAATATCGTCACGAACCTGCAGAGCCGCCTGAAGGGTGCCCTGTGCCGTCGTGTTCGCACCCTGGCCCTGGGTCAGCGCGACGCCATCGATGTAAACGCTGTTGCCTTTCTTCAGGCTCGCCGTATAGGTGTTCGTCGGCTGAAACGTCACCGCGCGCGGAATTGTTTCGAACAGGGTCGTGCCGTTCGTCGTGTAGAGCGCCATGTCGTTGTTGCCGCGCGTTACCGTCGTCACGCCGACAATCTTCGAGATCTGGGTCAGGATCGAATCGCGCTGATCCAGAGCATCGGAAAGAGCGCTCGACGTCGGGCCGGCCGTCGTCGTCGCCGACTTCACCGCATCGTTTGCCGTCTGGAACTGTTTCAGCAGGCTGTTCAGCGTATCGACGTCGGAGCTGATCTGCTTATCCGCATCGGTTCGCGCGCTCTGCACCGCCGTCGTGGCATCGTTGAGCGAGGTGGCCAGGCTTTGTGCGGCGTTGACGGCGGCTTGAGCTGCCGTCGCGCTGGACGGCGAGCCGGAATAGGTCTGCATCGCCGTCTGGAATGCCGAAAGATAGGTCGCCGGCGCAATCTCATTGTCGTTGCCGCCAAGCGTCGCCGACTGGAGCTTGCCATAGGCGCTCAGAAGCAGCTGCTGCGCCGCATCCGCCGACGACGAGTTGAGATAGGCCTTCTGCAGCGACGGTTCGCTGCTGCGGGAGATCTGCACCACCTGGGCGCCGGCCATGTCGGTGGTCAGCATCGCCTGCCGACGCGAATAATTCGTATTGTTGGCGTTGGAGATATTGTTCGACACGACACTGCTCTGCGTGCCGGTATTGTTGAATATCGCCTGCGCGTTGTTGAGAGCTGTTGTGAGTGTCATGGCTGACTCGATACCCTGTTCGTTTTAGCGCCGCAGAACGGCCGATGGTGCGCCGGGAGTGGCGGAGCAGCCTGTCAGAACGGGGCCGGCGAAGCTGCCCATCGCCCGTGCGTCCCCTTCTGCAAATGCAGTCTTCATGCTGCCGAAATTCCTCATCTGGAATCCTCGTGATCCTTCATACGACTGAGAGTAGGTGGCGGGCCTTGCGTGAAGCTGTCTGAGAGGACGAAAAACGGATCATCGGAAAAAGCTTTCTGCAAGCGCTATATTGCGGTTCGATCGCCGTTCGCTGCGAGCTGCTACTGTAAGCTACGACGCACCTTTGGAAGCAATGCCGCTCTGCCATGCCTGAAAAGCGATAGGCCCGGGAACCATCTGGTTCCCGGGCCTATTCGTAAGTTTGCTATCCGCGACGCCTGACCGGAAATATCAGCTCCAGTCGATGCAATAACCGAGGAAGCGCTTGGAATCGACCGGATCGAAACCGAGCTTCTTGCGCAGTTTCTTGCGCAGCTTGGAAATATGGCTTTCGACCACGTTTTCTTCGACCTCTTCGTCGAAGATGCCGTAGATGGCGTTGAAGATCTGCGTCTTCGTCACCCGGCGACCGCGATTGGCAATCAGATATTCGAGGATACGGCGCTCGCGGCGCGGCAAGGCAAAAACGGAACCGTTGATTTCCGGATCGCGGCCGTCTGCAAAGACGCGGATCGGCCCGATATCGGTATAGTTGCTGATTGCCTTCAGCCGACGGCGGATCGCCGCTGCCCTGGCCAGGATTTCGCGAGGATGCACCGGCTTGCGCACAACGTCGTCGACGCCGCAATCAAAAAGTGCAAGCGTGGCTTCCAGCGAGGGCTGGTCGCTGACCGCGATGACGGGTGCCGTCGTCCGGTCGCGAATCGCCCTGGGAAGTTCGTGTACCTGTTGGCCCTGTCCGATCAGAAAGGCCTCGACCGCAGCAATATCGCCCTCTGCCGCCGTGGTAACCCATTCGCCGAATTCGCGTGGATCGAATCCCGTCGATGGGATGCCCTCGCGTCCAAAGAGTGATGTATATCCGTCCTTAACAAGCTCTCGCTCATCAACCACTACGATCATTCGTCCGCCTCCGAATCAGTGTGGTGTTTCGATGGACTATGGGTACGAATCGGGCGAATCACGAACAACTGTCGGAAATGAGTGGCGGAAATTAATAATTGATTAACCATAAGGGTGCGATTTGCACTATATCTAGTAGGTCACATTCATTTCACACCGATAAAAAATCTGTTAATAAGCATATTCTTAACATCGTGTTTCGGGCAAATCGACGGCAGTCAATCGCCTGAATTTGGTTAGCATCGGCTAACCGCAGACCGTGTGCAATCTACGGGTGTCTAGTTCCGGCAGAAAGTCGCCGCGTTGGGAGTCCATTTTCCATAGCCGGTGGCGACCAGATTGGCGATCACGCGGCAGACATAGACCTTTTGGGCGGGGTCGTTGTTTGGTCCTGCATGGTATCTGGCTACCGCCATCGTCCAAGTCTCGTGCCTGTCATGCAGGTTGCGAAGAAACCTGGCGGCATATTCGACGTTGCTGTGAGGATCGAACATGGCGGCGACGGACGTGAAGTTTTCGCCATGGAAATACTGGTTGATCTGCATGCAGCCGACGTCGATCAGCTTTGCGCCATTCTGCCGGGCCGCTGCAAATACCTGCAGGGCGGCATTTTCCGACGGCGGAAAGATCGGCCTGCCCTCGACATTGAGGGCGTAGGGATAGAGCGATCCCTTGCGGCCCGTTTCAGTCAGGCCGACCGAATAGAGGATACCTTCCGGTATTCCGTACTTCGCGGCGGCAGACTGGATCTCGCGCTCGCAAAGGCCCGCAGCACCGTTATCGGGCGGCGCCGGATTTCCCGAGGCATGGGCCTCAGAGGTAAACCGCCCCAGAGCGAGAACGCTGAACGCCACCAGCAGCGCCGTCTTCAATACCGCGCTCACCCGAACTGCGATTGCCATTGTTTCCACCCGCCTGCTGTCCCGAATAGTTCTGGCCTCTGGGACGTGCGTCCCCCCCTTGTCCCTGGTTCAACAAGGATTGCTGCTGGTTCGATCCGGACTGACGGCCGCCATCCGATTGCTGATCCGCATTGGATGACAGGCTGACAGTGATGTTGTCCACCTGGTAGCCTTGCGCGCGCAGGGCCTCGACCATATGGCTCTGATCGGCATGGAGCTGCCTGTAGGCCTCGCTCGTCTGGACCTTCAGGTCGACGCTGAGCTGGTCTCCGGAAAGCCGCATGGTGGCTGTGACGTCACCGAGATTGTCGGGGCGCAGCTGGATCTTGAGCGTATTGACGACCTTGCCCGTGCTCGTCAGGTTCGCGGCATTGGCGAGCGCCGAGCCCGGCTGCATCGCGGCGGACCATTCGCGGTCTCCTGCCAGCGTTCCGGCAACGAGCGCCGAGTTGGAATTGGCGGCGAGCCCCAGATAACGGCGGGAATCAAGCACCGTGACAGGTACCGCATCGCCGCCCGCCGAAGGCCCGGCCTTGATCTCCGTCGCGTCATCTCCGCTCTTGCTGATCGAAAGATCGAGCGCGCCGCCACGACCGTCTGCCCGCGTCAGACGGAAAGATTGCGCTGTGTCCGATCCGTTGCCGCTGTTCGGCAGCGTCACGCTCGCGTCAGACGTATTGCCTGCGACCGCCGCTTGGCCGAGCGACATTGCCTGAACCTTTGTATCGTCAGCGGTCTTGACGGTCTGCACCGGGCTTCCCTGCGCGGCAACGACGGGCTGTACGACGTTCAGCAGCGACAGCGCATCCGAAATCGCCCCGGCCTGATTGTCTTTCGTCTGCGTGGACTTACCATTATCGGCTGACTGCGCATTTTTACCGCCCTTCACGACGGTGGCCTTGTCATCGCCTTTCACCGGCGTTGCCTGGCCGCCGGCATTCGCGACGTTGGCCAGTTGCTGCGCGATTTCAGCAAGCTGATCGAGAGCGCTCGGCTGTGCTGCCGCTTTGCCGGGGTCGCCAGCCGGCATGGCTGGATCGGTGGTGGCCGCCGGATCGCCTTGCGCGGGAACCGCGTCATCTCCACCGGAGGCCGATGCAGCTTTCTGCAGGTCCATCAGTGAATTCGAAAGCACCGCAGCGCCGGCGCCCTCTGAAGCTTTCGCACCTTTGGTCAGGCCGGCAATGTTGGTCAGGCTGGCTCCGGATGCATCGATGATTCCGACTCCGGTGTTGATGCCGTCAGCCATGGCGAGAGCCATCGCCGCGGGATTGCCCGCTGCTGCCTTCGCAGCCGCCGGGTCTCCGTTCGCATTGCCATCTGCCGTCGTGCCCGCGGGGACCGTCGGGTCTTTGACGGAATTCATGCCGGAAGACTTGCTCCCGTTGCCAAGCGAGCTGGTCAGCGCATCGATAAAGCCCTTGCCGTCGTCCTGCTTGGTGGAGCGAGCGCCTTTGGCAACAGCAAGAATATCCGCCCCGGTTGAGGCGCTGGACACACCGATGTCGTTCATATCAATGACTTTCCTGCTTCAACAGGCCGTCGATGGCATCCAGCTTCGAGCGGCTCGTCGTGACGAATGCGTTGAACGAAGGATCGGCCTCCTGCCGCCCTCCCTCCGGGGCGGGAGCCGCGCTTGCCGAGGCTCCCTGCTCAACACCCGCCGTGCCGGGAGACTGTCCTCCCGCTCGATTCGTCACAGCAGCATCGTGTTCAGTATTCTGTTGGTTTGGCAGATTAGGAACATTGGCTTGCCCGAGGCTTGCAGGCTCGGGTGCGCGCAGTATCTCGTGCGCTACGACCTTTGCCGCATCGCGCAGCGCGCGATCCCGTGCGTTCAGCTCGCCCGCCGGCATCTGATCGAGATCGTTGATCGCCGATTTCAGCTCCGGCGTGGATATGCCGGCGACGCCGCCGTAGAAGTTCGCCAGGGCACCGAAAGCGTCGCCGCCGTCATTTGTAATTGCCTGGGCGCGGCTGGCCGCCAGCGCGGCAAGATCCGCCTTGCCCGCAATCGCGGCGCGTCGCGCCATGCGCAGATAGATCTCGCGCTGCCTGGGTGGATCCATGAAGGAAAGGATGTCGACGATGTCCTGCTGCTTGATGTCGGAATCATGGTCCACGACGAGCTGCACGAAGAGATCGGCAAACTGGCTGGCATAGGGCGAGTGCAGGAAACGCCTCGTGTAACGCCGCGCATAGTCGAGCCCCGCCGGAACCATGCCTGCGTCGGCACATAAGGCGAGCGAGCGGCGCAGCGCCGACTCCTCGACGATCGTGCCGGGAGCCATCAATCGCGCCCAGTCATAGAGCTGCAGCGCCGCCTTGGGATTCTTGCCGGACATGACGTTACCGGCAACCAGCGAGAGGTAGGAGCCGATCGGCTTGCCACGATACTCCTTGGCGATGTCGGCAAGCGTATTGACGACGAGCAGCCCCTTGCCGTTCAGATATTTCCTCAGGACGTCGGCAACGCGATTGTCGAAATTGCCGTTGACGTCGCGCGACATCAGATATTCGAGCGTTTGGGGATTGCCGCCGCTCATGGCATAAATCAGGGCCGCATCCACATTGCGGCCGTCCTCGAACACGGATTTGTCCGCAGTGCGCAGGCGTTCATCGATGGTGGCGAGCAGGAAGCGCTGCATCTCCCCGGCAGAGCTGTCACCTGCCACCACGGAATCCTGGACGAATTCGAGAGATCGCAGCATCTTGTAGAGCGGCAGGCTATCCTGCCTCTCGGCACTTGCGACCCCCGGCACCAACATGCCGAGGGTAAGAGTGAGCGCAAGGCGATGACGATGCGGTTTGCGCCCCATGAACTATCCCTGCCTGCCTTGGCTGGATTTTGCCTTGCCCGAAGCGGGCTTGGCGGGAGGCTGGCTATCCGTAGCCGCGGGTTCGGTCGCCGCCTGGGCGGAGGGGTTCGCGATCAGAATCTCGATGCGGCGATTGGCATCGTTGAAGGGATCGCTGGGCAGCTTCAGCCGCCGATCGGCGAAGCCGGAGACCTGCGCGATCCGCTTCTCATCCAGCCCACCGCTCGTCAGCATGTAATAGGCGCTCTGGGCGCGATCGAGCGATAGGCGCCAATTGTCGTTGCGACCGCCGACCATATAGGGACGCCCGTCCGTATGGCCACGGATCAGGATCGATCCCTTCCGGTCGGCGAGCAGCTTTCCGATCTTCTCCATCGCCAGCACCATTTCGCGACGCGGCACCGCCGAACCGATGTCGAACATCGGATCATTGCTCTGATCCGAGATCGTCACCAGCACGCCGCCTTCGGCCGCGGTGACCTGCAGCCCCTCGGCCAGCTGGCCGGCGACGCCCTTGATCTCCGCCTGGATCCGCTGCTGCAGGTCCTTGGCTTCCTGCTGCTGGGCCTTGGTCGGGGTGGCATCCTTGCTCTGCGGCAGGGCTGCATTGTCCTCGGGCAAGGAAGTGTCGCTTTGGGCCGAGGCTTTGGCGAGCTGCTGCTGTGCCTGCGTCTGCTTTCCTTGCTGCTTGCCTGCCGCCTGCTGGTCGCTCACCGTCGGCTGCTGTTCGGGCGTTTGCGGCTGATCGGCAGGCTGGCCCGTATCCGCCGCCGTTGCCTTCGACAAGGCGATGACTTCGCCCTTCGGCGATTGATCCGACTTGGCGGACTGTTCCTCGTTCGCCTTCTTCGATGCGCTGGAAACCTGGACCTGCTTCGTCCAGAAATCCGGATCGAAGGGATCGCGATAGGCCTGTCCGCCGTCCGCACCGGTCGCCGGACCAGACTGCGCGGCGCCGCCCTCGCCCTTGGCGCTGACATTTGCCTGCTGACCGACTTCCTGTGCGATTTCCGCCAGAACCGAATAGGGATTCTCGAAGAAATCCGCTTCGGAGTAATTCGTCTGGTCGCCCGACGTCGACGTCAGATCCTCGCCGGTCTTGGCGGATTTGCCGTCGTTCGGCTTGTCTTGCGGCTTATCGGATTTCTGCTGGTTCTTTTCGCCCTGAGCCTGATCGACAGGCTTCTTGAGGCCCTTCTCGGTCGGCTTCTCGTCGGCGAGCTTGATGGGATTGAAATAGGAGGCGACCGAAGCCTTCGTTTCCTCGTTGGCGGCATTTACCAGCCACATGACGAGAAAGAAGGCCATCATGGCGGTCATGAAGTCGGCATAGGCGATCTTCCACGCGCCGCCATGGCCGCCTTCGTGATCGCCGCCGCCATGACGCTTGACGATGATGATCTCGTGCTTGCCGTGATTTTGATCGCCGTCGCTCATTTCAAAATCTCTTTCAGACTAGCGGCCCAGGCCGACATCCGGGTCACGAGAACGCTCTCGCCAATCGTGACGGTGAGATCGATGTCCTGCGCCTCGACATGGCGCAGCGAGGCACCGTCGTCTCCAAGACGCTTGAGAAGAATTTCGAAGAGATGACGCGGACCGCTGACCGAGATCGGCCCGGCACCGCCGTCGAGAATCGCAGCCCTGACCAGATCGGCGAGATCGGCAACAGCCTTGGCCGTCAGCGTCTCCGTCATGATCGGCGCAAGAACGGCAGCCGTTTCGGAGCTGATCGCCTGCCCAAGCGTCGTGGCGATACGCGTCATATCAGCCGCAATCTTCTCCGCCGCCTGCTCCTCGTAGCTTGTCCGCAACGCATCCATTTCGGCACGAAACGATTCGGCCATGGCATCGAGCTCGGCCTGATGTTTCTGCGACAATTCCAGCGTTGCCGCCTCGTGCCCTTCCGCGTAGGCGGCCCGGCGCTCGGCCTCGATATCGACCGGTGGTTCCACCGGACTTTCGATGAATTCCGCCTGTTCCGCAAAAGCCATGTCCTCGGCATGGGGCGGCGGAACCGGATCGGCGCTGAAATCCTTGAGATATCGGGATAGTGCCGGGCTCACGCGCTCATCCCCCCGCTCGCATCGCAAAGACGCTGCAAGCCGATGCCAACAAGGAGCCGATCCATTCCCATTCTCAAAACGTCGATCATCACGCTTCCGGTTTCCCGTCCTCTGGTTGCGCGCGAGGAAATGACCGATGTCATCGGCACTTTGCGCAACCAAGCCACTGCGAGCGACCCTAGGCAGCCAAACTTGTGCGAGGATGAATGCGATGCGGCATTGCCGATCCGGCAACGCCGCCGAAAGATCACTTCGACTGCAGGATAATCAATATCTTGCTCGCCATGCTGTTGGCGATCGACAACGACTGGACACCCATCTGCTGGGCCGTCTGCAGAGAACTCTGCCGCACGGCCGCCTCTTCCATATTCGTATCGACGAGATCGCCGACGCTGCTCTTGATAGTGTCGGTGAGCTTGGAAACGTAATCCGACTGGTCGTTGATATTGGATTTCATCAGCCCCAGCGTCGAATCCGCCGACGTCGCGGACTTCAGGAGCGAATTCGTGACGTTGATCATATCGGTCAGTTGGGCATCCGTCGTGCTGCCGGAGATCGCGATCTCCGCTCCGCCCGACGGTGCCGAGCCGCCGTCGGCTGTGAGGAGGTAATAGTTGCGGGCGGTGCCGCTGCCCGAAGTATCGAATGTGCTGGCATCGACGTTCATCGTCAGCAAGCCCCGTTGGGGGTTGACGGTATCGATCATCAGGGTCTTGGAGCTGTCGTAGCCGATGGTCGTAAGGCTAACCTGTCCGCCCGCGCCGCGCGTGAAATTGCTGATGACGGATTGCTGCGTATTGGGCTGCTCGGCGGTGTTGTAGAGCCAGTTTTCGCCGGAAAAGGACGCGGACTGGGTAACGGATTGAAGCTGGTTCTTGAGCTGCTGGATATCGGCGTTGACGGCGTTCTTGTCCGTGCCCGGCTCTTTTGCCGAAACCAGCTTGGACTGGATCTGGGTCAACAGGCTTACGACGGAATCCATGGCGGTGGATGCGGTATCGACCTTTGAAGAGCCTAGACCGAGCGCATCCGAGATCGTGGAAAGGCTGCTCTGGTCCGAGCGCATCGTGGTCGCCATCGACCAATAGGTGGGATCGTCGCTCGCTGTCTTGATGCGGTAACCGGACGAGACCTGCTGCTGCACGACACCGAGATCTTTGTTGATTCCGCGCAACACGGTCAGCGCCGCCGACGCGGCAGGATTCGTCGTCACATTGCTCATCAGAAAATCCGTAATTCCATTGGGATTGGCAAACCGGGCCGATCCGGCAGCAACGATTGGCCTCATGCCCGCCAGCGGGAAATATTCCAGCGCGGCCCGTCGCTAAAACAAAGCCCGGCTATCGTTCTGAAAAAGATCGAAGGCCGGACCCTGCGCAAAGATTGCAAATCAATTGGTGGCAACGTTAACAAAAGCTTATGCACGGCGACAAGAGAGAAATGCCGGCGCGCCATCTCGACGCAAGCTCCAGTCAAGGCTCACTTGAAGAGGGCCAGAACATTCTGCGCGCTGTTGTTGGCAATCTGCAGCGACTGGATCGCCAGCTGCTGCTGCGTCTGCAGAGCCGACAGCCTGCTCGATTCCTCTTCCATATTGGCATCGACGAGCTTGCCGACGCCCGAATCGATCGTATCGCGCAGGGTGGAGACGAAGCTGGTCTGCAGATCGATGCGGGTCGAAAGCGAGCCAAGCTGCGAGGCCGTGCTGTTCATGGCATTGAGGGCGCCCTGAACGAGGTTCATCGCGTTGCCGATATCGCCGCTCGTCATATTGGTGATATCGAGGCTGAACACAGAATAGGATTTGCCGCTGATATTCTGCGTGGAGCCCAGAATACCGGAGCTCGTATCGATCGAGCCGCTGCCGTTCGCACCGAACAGGACGTTGCCCTGCGACCCGGTATCGAAGCTGTAGCTGGTGCTGTTGACGGCAACCGTGCCGTTATTGTTGCGGACGAAGGAGGAAACGACGGAGGCCGAAGCGCCGTTGGCCGCAAACATCCAGTTCTGCCCGGAGAAGGATGCGGATTGGGCGATGCTTTCCAACTGCTGCTGGAGCTGCGTGATTTCTTCCTGAACGTCCGCCTTGGAGACGCTGTTTTCGGTTGCGGCGACAAGCTTGTTCTTGATCTGCTGCACGACGCCGATGGCGTTGTCCATCGCCGTATAGGCCGTATCGACCTTTGCGGCACCAAGGCCCAATGCGTCCGAAACCGCGGAAAGCGCGCTGTTGTCGGAGCGCATGGTGGTCGCAATCGACCAATAGGCGGCATTGTCGGACGCCTTGGCGACCCGGTAGCCTGAGGAAACGCGGCTTTGCGTATCCTGCAGATTGGTGTTGATCGTGCGCAGAGTCTGAAGTGCGGACATCGCCGCGTCGTTGGTGAGGATGCTGGTCATCGGGAGGTGCCCCTTGTGGCTGAATTTGGAAGGGACATTCCGGTCTGCGGCCGGGAACGGCAATCAGCCTCATGCTTGTTAACCGCCCCTTAGGAGAGGTTAACCAACCGTTGCGTTAGCTGCAACTGACAGCAATAGGATTAACAAAAGGTTAACCCCGTCCGCGAAAGTTAACGGAATCATGTTCGCCCTGACGGACCGATATTGCGGCGTTGCTCGGGCCATCCTTCATTGAGCCTGACCCTGCAGCCTGCGTGGAGCGTGTAAAAGGCCTCGATTTCCGCTCCGATATCGCGGTCCGGCGCCTTTCGGGGCGCACAAGTCAGCCTCGCGCCATCTTGCGCGTCGTAGCATTACGGCGATCCGTCCGATGTCGGGCGAGAGACGGCCGGGCCATATACGAGGTTGAGATGTTCAGTTTGCAGGATGCCGGGCGGGCGGCGATCGATCGCCAGGCGCGAACGAGCCTCGACCCCGACGACTGGCAGACCTTGCGCAAGCAGGGTCATCAGATGCTCGACGACATGTTCGATCATCTCCAGACGCTGGACGCAAGACCGGTCTGGCAGCATGCCCCTTCCTCCGCGCGCGCGCTGTTCGATGCGCCGTTGCCTGTGGAGGCCAGCGATCTTGCGGATGTCCACGCCATCTTTCGGCAGAATATCCTGCCTTATGGCAGCGGCAACATTCACCCTGGCTTCATGGGCTGGGTCCAAGGCGGCGGCACGGCGGCCGGAATGCTGGCGGAAATGCTGGCCGGCGGACTGAACGCCAATCTCGGCGGACGCGACCACATGCCGATCGAGGTCGAGCGCCAGATCATCCGCTGGACGCGTCAGATATTCTCCTTTCCGGAAACGGCGGGCGGCATATTCCTGACCGGTGCCTCACAGGCCAATTTCGTCGCCGTGCAGATCGCCAGATGCCGCAAGCTCGGCCGTGACATACGCGCAACCGGCCTTTCCGACGAATCGCGACTGGTGGCCTATGCGTCGAGCGAGGTGCATGGTTGCGTCCCCCGGGCCTTCGAAATGTCCGGCATCGGCAGCAATCGGCTGCGGGGCGTTGCGGTCGATGCTGCCGGCAAGATCGATATCGGGGCGCTGGAGCAGGCAATCGTCCTGGACCGGCAGCAGGGATATACGCCGTTCCTCGTCATCGGAAGCGCAGGAACGGTCAATACCGGCGCGATAGACGACCTCGCGGCCCTGCGTGGTATCGCGGATGCCTACGATCTTCATTTTCATGTCGATGGCGCGCTGGGTGCCCTCGGCATTCTCAGCCCGGACCTCGCACATCTGCTTGCAGGGATAGAGACCTGCGATTCGCTCGCCTTCGATTTCCACAAATGGGGCCAGGTGCCCTACGATGCGGGATTCCTGCTCGTGCGCGACGGCGAGTGGCAGCGGCAGACCTTTGCTTCGGATGCCGCCTATCTCAGCCGGGCAGCCACCGGCCTTGCAGGCGGAGACTGGTGGCCCTGCGATTACGGCCCGGATCTGTCGCGCGGCTTCAGGGCGCTGAAGACCTGGTTTACGCTGAAAACCTATGGCGTCAAAGCTCTGGGAGAGGCAATGAGCGCCAATTGCAGGCTTGCCCTCACGCTTGCGCAGCACATCGAGCAGGAACCGGCGCTGAAACTGCTCGCTCCCGTCGCCCTCAATATCGTCTGCTTCGCCTATGTCGGAGCCGACGGAACGATGCCGCCATCCGTCAATTCCCATATCGTCGAGCGTCTTCACGCCGAAGGCCGTGTCGCTCCATCCCTGACGCATGTGAACGGACAACCGGCAATCCGCGCCGCGATCGTGAACCACCGGACTAGCCAGGCAGATATCGACGCGCTCGTTCACAGCGTTTTGACAATCGGCTCCAGACAGGATCTCCCCCAATGCTGATGACCAAAGTCCCCGTCACCGACCAGGCCTTGCCCAACATGTCGGCCACTCCGCAAATTCTCGGCATGCAGAGAATCGTCTCGCTCGTCTATGCCGGCCGCGACGTGACGCCGCTGTGGAACGAACTCATGCAGCGCGTGACGGCAGATCCGACCGACGCCGCCGCACTTCTGGACATGGCGACGATCCTGCAAACGCTCGGCCGCACCGAGGAAGCCCGTCAGATCCTGAAGAGCGCCGTGCAAATGCGCCGCGACTTCTATGCGGTTCATGGCGACGGCACCGGTCCGCGCCTGCTGGCCTTCGTCACGGAAGGCGATTTCATGGCCAATACGCCGCTCGATTTTCTGCTGGCGGACAGCAACTGCGTGCTGTGGCTGCGCTATGTCGACCTGGAGACCACTGCGCTCGCCGACCTGCCGGAGCACGACGTCGCCTTCATGGCGATCGGCGAATCGACGGAGAACACTCCTCTTCTCGCCCACATGCAGAAGCTGCTTGCCGAGTTCGACGGCACCGTCATGAACCGCAATCCGGAACTGATCGCCAGGCTGACGCGCGATGGCGTGAGCGGCATGCTGGCGAATGAGCCTTCCATCCTTTCGCCCTTTACCTATCGCGTTTCGCATGCCGATCTTACGGCCGTCGCTACGCGCGCGAAGCGACTGGACGCCTGCGCTCCGGGTCTCGCCTACCCGCTCGTCGTGCGCCCAATCAGCACACATGCCGGTAACGGCATGGAACGCATCACCGACTCCGCTGAACTTGCCGCCTTTCTGGAGATCCATCCTGTTCCGGAACTCTACGTTGCGCCCTTTATCGATTTTCGAGGTTCCGACGGCCTCTACAACAAGCAGCGGATCGTGTTCATCAACGGCAAGGCTTTCGCCAGCCACATGGCGCTCTCGGATCATTGGATCGTTCACTATCTGAGCGCCGGCATGGCCCAGAGCGCAGCAAAGCGCGCCGTGGAGCAAGCCTGGATGGAGGATTTCGATCACGATTTTGCTGTTCGCCACAAGGAGAGCTTTGCGGCCCTGTGCCGCCATATCGATCTCGACTATTTCGGCATCGATTGCGCGGAGTTGCCGGATGGTCGCCTGCTGGTGTTCGAACTCGACGTCGCAATGGTCGTCCACAATATGGATGATCCTTTCATCTATCCCTACAAGCAGGTCGCGATGCGCAAGCTGTTTGACGGTTTCGTCGATGCCGTCAGGCAAAGGGCTGCGGCTGCGACGGCCCCGGCAAAGGTGTCCTAAGCCGGTTGACGCCAGCGCGCTGGACCAAAACGAAAACCGCGCCCTCCGGAGAAGGCGCGGTGGCGTAATTCGTCCTGTATGCGACCGGCGCGGTGCGCCGGTGCTTCTTATTAACGGAAGAGCGACAGGATCGACTGGGTCGAGGAGTTGGCGATCGAGAGCGACTGGACGGCCAGCTGCTGCTGCGTCTGCAGAGCGGACAGCTTGCTCGATTCCTGCTCCATGTTGGCATCAACCAGCTTGCCGACGCCCGACTGGATCGAGCTGGAGAGCGAAGAAGCGAAGCTCGTCTGCAGGTCGATGCGCGACGAGATCGAGCCGAGGCGGGAGTTCATGCTGGTCATGGAGTTCAGAGCGGTCTGAACCATGTTGAGCGCGCTGGAGATCTGGCCACCGGTCATGCCGATGATGTTGAGGCTGAAGACCGAAGCGTTGGCCGTGGAGTCCTTGGTGCCGAGGATGCCCGAGGTCGTGTCGATCGTGCCGCTTGCGTTCGCGCCGAACAGAACGTTACCGGTTGCGCCGGTGTTGAAGGCGTAGGAGGTCGAGCTGACCGAAACGGTGCCGTTGGTGCCGCGGATGAAGGAGGAGACGACCGAAGCGGAAGCGTTGTTCTGAGCCATGACCCAGTTTTCGCCGTTGAACGAAGCCGACTGGGCGACGCTCTGCAGCTGCTGCTGCAGCTGGCCGATCTCTTCCTGAACGGACTTCTTGTCGACCGACGGTTCCATCGCGGTGACGAGCTTGTCCTTGATCTGGCCGACGATGTCGATGGCGCTGGTAACAGCGGTCGATGCGGTGTCAACCTTGGCGGCGCCGAGGCCCAGAGCGTCGGAAACGGCGCCGAGAGCGCTGTTGTCGGACTTCATGCTGGTGGCGATCGACCAGTAGGCGGCGTTGTCCGAAGCCTTCGAAATGCGCAGGCCGGACGAAACAGCCTGCTGGGTGCTCTGCAGGTTGGAGCTGATGCCGCGCAGCGTCTGGAGGGCGGCCATTGCGGAATTGTTGGTAAGAATGCTGGTCATAGAGTGTCCCCTGGAAACTGGATACAAAAGGAGGACATACCGGACTGGGAATACCGGCGATGACGGAGCAGCTTCATGCCCCTCGATCCATTTCCTAGAGGACCAAACCCGTCATGTCGCGAGGAACTTCGCATTCATTGCTTGCCAATTTCTTAAACTCGACCCGCAGGGAAACGGCTCTCCGGAACGTAGCTAAAAATGCGTAAAGACCTTTTCGATCGCTGCTTCGGTTTCAGGCAAGCTCCGTGAGAGATCATCGGGCGAATCCATGATGCCGGCCCTCGACCTTTGGCGGGAGCCAGTCAACATTTCGCTCGGAGTTCTTGCTCGTGAATACGAATAACGCCTTTGTGACAGCGTCCGGCTTCTATCAGAAGGGGCAATATACGCGCGCACTCGAAACGTTGAACGAGCTGCTGAACATCGACCGATCGCCGAAGACCTATGCGTTGCTTGCAAAGACGCTGCTCAAACTTGGCTTCAG
The DNA here is from genome assembly GCA_900468625.1 of Hyphomicrobiales bacterium. Taxonomy (GTDB): domain Bacteria; phylum Pseudomonadota; class Alphaproteobacteria; order Rhizobiales; family Rhizobiaceae; genus Rhizobium. The sequence continues at coordinate 226,189 of UBUL01000009.1, read as the reverse complement.
ATCGGATGCAGCGAGTGCCTACGAGCTGGCTGGCCGGCAAAAACCCCAACGTGACGAATATCTTCGGGAAGCCTTGCTGCTGCATGGCGATTGCGGCAACGACGACCAGGCTCTCGCCGTCGGAAGCCTGATCCTGCCTCTGGCACTCAAAGACCCTGATCTTGCCTTCGTCCTCAGCCGCATTTTCCTCGGCCGTCAGCAAAAGGAGCTGCTGACCGCCTTCAAGACGGTGCTCGTGGAAGGACCGGAAATCAAGCATCGCCAAATGGCCGCACAGTTGCTGACCGACGATCTCTATGACGAAAGCAACCGGCACATCGTCACGACGTTGTTCAAGAAGCACCCCGACAACGTCATCTTCCGCGCACTCTATCTGATCTTCGCGCGCGAGATATCGGACTTGGCGGCCGTAGACAAACATATGGCACCCGTCATGGCCTCACTGGCTCAAGGCAAGCTCGACCACGTCATTCCCGACAATCCCTTCTTCCATCTCCACTGGTGCGGCGACGAGGCGATCAACAAGCTCGCAATCCACGACACCGATCCGTTGCCGCCAGGCCATGCGGAGGCTCGCCGCAACCTGCCGCATAGCTGGGGCAGCAAGATCCGCATCGGCTATCTTTCGTCCGACTTCTGGCCCGGCCACGCAACGATGAAGCTGATGCAGCGCGTTCTTGAGCTGCACGACAGGAACCGGTTCGAAATCACGCTCTTCGATCACTCGAATCCGGCCCACCAGGAAGAAGAAGCATTCGACTATTCCAGCCTGGGCACGACTGTCGATATACGCGGCCTTTCCAACAAGGCGGCGGCAGAGGCCATCCGCAACCGCCAGATCGACATCCTGGTGGACCTCAAGGGCCATACCAAGGAGAGCCGCGCCTACATCCTCAATTACATGGCCGCCCCGATCCAGGTCGCATGGCTGGGCTTTCCCGGCACGACCGTCAACATCGATCTCGATTACATCGTCGGCGATCACCATGTGCTGCCGGATCACTCCAGAGAGCACTTCCACGAGAAGTTCTGCCGCCTGCCCGAGTGCTATCAGCCGAACGACCCGCTCAACCGCCCGAAGCCGCGGCCGGCAACCCGCGCGCAGCACGGGCTGCCCGAGGGCGCCTTCGTGTTTGCGTCCTTCAACGGCAACCGCAAGATCACCTCGCAGATGGTCGACGTGTGGTGCAACATCCTCAAGCGCAGTAAGAACAGCGTGCTCTGGCTCCTGTGCAACGGCCCCCGCACAGAGGCCAATATCTGGTCGCGCATGGAAGCCCGCGGCATCAGCCGCAAACGCGTCGTCTTCACCACGCGCATTCGCTACGAAGATCATATCGACCGCCAGCAGCTTGCCGATCTCGGCCTGGATACTTTCCCGGTCAACGGCCACACGACGACTTCGGAGCAGCTCTGGGGCGGCCTGCCGGTTCTCACCATGAGGGGCACGAATTTCGCCTCACGCGTCAGCGAAAGCCTGCTGAATGCCATTGGCCTGCCCGAACTGGTGGCCGGCGACCTCAAAACCTATGAAGACATGGCGGTGCAGCTCGCCGCCGAGCCTGAACGTGTCGCCCAGTTCAAGGAGATCCTGGCTGCCAATCGCTACATCAAGCCGCTCTTCGACGCGGAGCGCTTCACGCACCATCTGGAGACGGCTTTCGAGATGATGGTGGCGCGTGCCAGGCAGGGCCTTGCTCCGGACCACATGGACGTGCCGGCGCTGCCTGTGCGCACCGAGCCCTTTATGGAAGAAGGCCAGAACTCGGCCGCCATCGCGGCTGAGTAAAAGCTGAGCGATCATCGGGCGCCAGTTCCCATGATCTCCTCCTACTTGCCACAATAGGGGATGACACCGAAAGCTGCGAGCAGCTTTCGGACGGCTTCATGCTCTACTTCTCTGATTTGAGAGCGGATTCGGATTTCAGGCCGATTCGATCTAAAACAATCCGGTTCTAGAGCGCTTCCGCTCTATCTTTTTGTTTTTACGCAATTCCGGCCGGAAAACCGCGATGCACTTTCCTGGAATTGCTTTAGTGGAAAGAGCGAACTAGGCTGCCGACCAGAAGGTTCCAGCCGTCGATCAGCACGAAGAACAGAATCTTGAACGGCAGCGAAATCGACGTCGGCGGCAGCATCATCATGCCCATCGCCATGACGATGGTCGATACGATCAGGTCGATAACGAGAAAGGGCAGTACAACAAGGAAGCCGATCTCGAAACCGCGGCGGATTTCCGAGATCATGAAAGCCGGGATCAGGACACGATAGTCGATCTTATTCTCGACCACGGCCGTCTGGCCGCGTTCCCGCGCCAGATCGACGAACAGCTTCAAATCCTTATCGCGCGTATTGTTCGACATGAAGGTTCGGAAAGGCTCGGCGATGCGCTGCACGGCGTCCGCCTCTGAAATCTGATTGGCAAGCAGAGGCTGCACGCCATCCTTCCAAGCCTGATCGAAGGTCGGCGACATGACATAGAAGGTCATGAACAGGGCAAGGCTGAGCAGGATCATGTTCGACGGCGTCGTCGCAAGACCCATGCCGGTGCGCAGGATCGAGAAAGCGATGATGAAGCGCGGAAAGCTCGTCACCATGATCAGGATGCCCGGAGCAATCGACAGGACCGTCAGGAGCCCGAATGTCCTGATGATCCAGGCGGCAACCGAGCCGTTGACCGGCGCGTTCAGAAGATCGGTCGGTAGCTGTTGCGACAATTGCTGCGCCATCGCCAGTTCAGGCGAAAATGCAGCAATTACTAATATAGATAGGACAAGTGCTAATCGACTCATTCGATCACGAAAGTTCTGAACATAACTTTCGATACTCGTCCTTCCGAGCGCAGGTCAACACGCTCCTGAATGTCATCCCGAAGATATTGCAGGCCGCGTGCACCCTCGATCTGCTGCAAGGAAACCGTGCGGATATAGGCGAGGATGTCCTGATGGATCGCCTGGGCAAGCTGCGCGTCGGGCGGCCCTTTGAAAACGAGCGCAAGCTCCAGCCTGATCCAGTTCTGCGAGGGATAAGCGAGGTTGGCGGTGATCGGATCGAGAGCGATGATGCCGTTCGCCTGGGCGGCCGCCGCAGCCTGCTTGCCGCTGCCGGCAGCCTTTGCGTTCGCCTGCACCGCGGCCGTGGCTGCCTTGATCCTCGGCGCGACGACCGTTCCGAGCACCCAGCCGCCGCCGCCGCCGAGCACGGTCAGCACCAATAATCCGACGATCGTCATGATCAGTGGCGATCCTTTGCCCTTGGCCGATTCGTCTGCGGCTGCTGCCATGTCCCTATCCGTCCACTAGAGCAATTCCAGGAAAAGTGCGAAGCGGTTTTCCGTCCGGAATTGCGAGAAAATAAAGGGATAGAGCGTTTTCGCGATTCGAGGAAAAGCGGAAGCGCTCCATCAAATCAGAGCGGCGAGAGCAGATCGACGGCCTGCTGTCCCCTCGGCGGCTGCTGTACTTCCATCAAACGGCCGCGACCGCCATAGGAGATCCGGGCTTCGGCAATCTTGTCGTAGGAAATGGTATTGTCGGACGTCACGTCCTGCGGCCGGACGATGCCGGCGACGTTCAGGATGCGGATTTCCTGGTTCATGCGGACTTCCTGCGAGCCGCTGATCATCAGGTTGCCATTCTCGAGGATACCGGTAACGACAGCGGCAACGAGCAGATTGATCTGCTCGGAACGCTGCATCTTGCCCTTGCCATCGGTACTGGTGTCGGAGCCCGAGGTGGCCGTCGCATTGGTGTTGGGCTGCATGCCGAAGATCTTGGCGGCAATGTTCCAGTTCATATCGCTCTTGTTCGTACGGCTGCGATTGGTCTCGTTGTCCCAGTTCGCCTTGTCGTCGATCTTGATCGTGACCGTCAGGATGTCGCCGACATTGAGCGCGCGCGAGTCCTTGAAGAGGGCCGCCTGCGAATCGTTCCAGAGCGAATAACCCTGCGCGACCTGATGCGGCCGCTTCGGATATTGCAGCATCTGCGGCGCCTGCGCATATTGCAGGCCGCTGCCGATCGGACTCATGGCAGGCGCCCTGCCGATTTCCTTGAGAGCCTGCGACTGGCAGCCGGCGAGGAAGACGACGATTGCGCAGGCGGCCGTTAGACGCGTGTTCATGAGGGGTCCTTCGACTTCGATGTATTCGGATCGGATGCGCTGGCGATGATATTGGTGATGACCGCCGCCTTCTTGGCATCCATTTCCGCAAGGATGAGGCTCGACTGGCGCGCCGAAAGCTTCATGATGATCGCAGCCGCAACCGTGATTTTGACATCGTTGAGGCTGGCCGCCGCCGCATCCGGCTTCATGTTCTTGTAGATATCCACCAGGCCGAGATCCGCCGTCTTTAGGAACTCGTTGCGGCGCTTCAGCCAGTCCTCGTATTCGGCCTTGCGCTTGTCCATGGTGGCGATGCGCTGATCCACGTCGGCGCGGAGCTGCTCCAGATCCTGTTTCTGGAGCAGATAGCGCTGATCGCGCGCCGGATCGGCGATATTGGTGCAGAATTGCCGGATTTCGTCCTGGCTGGAGGCTGGATCGACCGGCTTCGGCGCCTGCTGGGCCGCTGCCAGGCCGAACGACACCAGCACGGCACTCGCCGCGAGGACGCAGGTGAGCGACATTCTTCCGGCGATGGCGATCGATATCATTGCAGCACGAGCTCCGCTTGCAGGGCGCCGGCCGATTTGATGCCTTGCAGGATGGCGATGATGCCGTCCGGCTTGACGCCGATATTGTTGAGGCCGGAAACCAGCGTCTTCAGGTTAGGCCCTTCCAGCACGGCGACACGGCCGCCGCTCTTGGTGGCGGTAATGTCGGTCTGGTCCTGGATGGCGGTCTGACCGTTCGAGAAAGGCTCGGGCTGAATGACCTGCGGATTTTCGCTCACCTGCACGGTCAGCGTTCCGTAGCTGACGGCGACCGGCGAGACGCGAACGTCGGCACCGATGACGATGGTTCCCGTGCGCTCGTTGATGACGACCTTGGCGGGCGTATCGGTCTGCACGTCGAGATTCTCGATATCGGCCATCAGGCGCGTCAGATCCGCCATCTTCGGCTTGGCGACTGTCACCTCCTGCGAATCCTTGGCTTCCGCGATCGGCGAGCCGAAACGCGAGGTCGCCCACGCATTGACCGTGTCGGAAATGCGGATCGCGGTGGAGAAATCCGGATTGCGCAATTGCAGCACCAGATTGACCGAATCCTTGAAGCGCGACGGCAGCTCGCGCTCGATGATGGCGCCGCCTGGCACACGGCCGGCGGTCGTGACGCCTTCGGTCACCGTGGCGGCGGCACCCTGTGCCTGAAATCCGGAAACGATGACGGAGCCTTGCGCCACGGCATAGATCTGCCCGTCGGCACCGCTGAGCGAGGTCATGATCAGCGTGCCGCCGCGCAGCGACGTCGCATCGCCGAGCGAGCTGACCGTCACGTCGATCCGGCTGCCCGGGCTCGCAAAGGGCGGCAGGTTCGCCGTCACCATGACTGCAGCCGTGTTCTTGGCGGCGGATTGACCGCCTTGGGTCGAGATGCCGAGGTTCTGCAGCATCGCGCGCATGGACTGCTCGGTGAACGGCGAGGAACGCAGACCGTCGCCGGTCCCCTGAAGACCGACGATCAGACCATAACCGATAAGCTGGTTGTCGCGGCCCGATTGCAGCGACGCGATATCCTTGATGCGCGATTGCATGGCTGCAGCCGGATCGGCGACGATCAGGCTGGGCAATGCAAACAGGACTGCGAGCAATTGACGAAGCCGTTTCATTTCGCAACCACGCGGATCGTACCGTTTTCGAGAACTGTGCCATTGACGATGATGCCCGAGTCCATGTTGCGGGCGCGGACGCTGTCGCCGACGGCGCCGTCATCCAGCGGCGTTCCCGCAGCCGTAATCGTCATGGCGCCCATGTTCATTACCAGGCGGACGTTGGAACCGCGCGTGACGGCATAGGGCTGGCGCAGCGCTGCAATAGAAATCGTGTGGCCCGGAAGGAGCGTCCGCTTGGAAACCAACCCTGTGACCTCGCGAAGCCGCTTGGCATAATCGCCGGTCAGATTGGGGTTGGTGACCTCGACCTCCTCAAGCTGGCCGCTGCTGATGATATCGCCGGGATAGATCGTCTCGGTCGGGACGACGGCGGTTCCGAGGCCAGGCCCATCGGCACTCATGGCACCGACCGGCGCGACGGAAACGAACACGACGGAGAGGCTCGCTGCGGCGAACCAGGCCATTGCTAAGCTTTTCATCCGGCGAAACTTCATGTTCGGCCCGTCCTTTTCGTTACTTCAGGTTCTTGCTGACGATCTGCGCCATTTCGTCGGCTGTCGTGATGACCTTCGAATTCATCTCGTAGGCGCGCTGCGCAGTGATCAGATCGGTGATTTCCTTGACCGGATCGACGTTCGACGATTCCAGATAATATTGCTTCATGTAGGCGAAGCCATTCTGGTTCGGATCGGAGACGACCGGATCGCCGGAAGCCGGCGTCTGGGTGAAGAGATTGCTTCCCATCGGCTGCAGGCCGGCTTCGTTGACGAAATTTGCGATCTGCAGCTGGCCAAGCACAGTCGGCGTCGTCGCAGTGCCGATAGTCGCGGAGATCTGGCCGGACTGGTTGATGGTCAGATTGGTGGCATTGTTCGGAACCGTGATGCCCGGCTCCAGCACATTGCCATCGGGGGTCACGATCTGACCGGTATCGCTCTTGTTGAAGGAGCCCGCGCGCGTATAGGCCGTCGTGCCGTCCGGCATCTTAATCTGGAACCAGCCGCGGCCGACGAGTGCGACGTCGAGATCGTTCTGCGTCTGCGACAACTGGCCCTGGATCTGAATATTGCGCACCGCCACTGTCTGCACGCCGAGACCGATATTGGCGCCTTCCGGCACCACCGCCTGGTTCGGCCTGTTGGCAATGCCCTTGGCGCGTTCGGTCTGGTAGAGCAGGTCGGAGAATTCGGCGCGCGAGCGCTTGTAACCCGTCGTATTGATGTTCGCGATGTTGTTCGCGATCACTTCGAGATTGGTCTGCTGGGCATCCATACCCGTGGCGGCGATTGCGAGCGCTCTCATGCTTTCGTCCTTGGATCTAGGGCGAGACCTTCGAAGCCAGGAAAAGGCTTGCGAACAATTCTTGCCAAATCAGGTAATTAGAGCGGGAAACCCCGCTCTAGATCTGCATCCTTGTAATATCGAGAAATGCGGATACGACCTTGTCGCGCAGCGCGATTGCGGTCTGCAGCGTCTGATCTGCCTGCATGACCTTGTCGACGACTTCGCGGGTGCTCATCGTACCCTTGATGCCGGCGAAGGAGGCTTTTTCGGCGTCCTTCAGCGAATTGATGGAGTCCTTCGCGACATTCGACATGACCGACGCAAAGCTCATTCCGGCGTCCACCCCCATGGCAACGGCCGGCGAGGCATTCAGCACGCTGGACGCGGCGGAGGTCATATCGGAGGCGATGCTGCCGAGGCCGCGGGTCGCCGAGAGGGAAGCTACATTCTTAACCGAGTCGATCATTGGTTCTTCAACAAATCAATAGTGGAGGAGATGAGATCGCGAGCCTGCCTGACCGTCTGCAGATTGGCTTCGTAGGACCGATTGGCTTCGCGCATGTCGGCCATCTCGACGAGGATATTGACGTTGGGCATTTTGACGTAGCCCTTCTGGTCCGCCGCCGGATTGCTGGGATCGTATTCTTCGACGAACTTGCCCGTGTCTTCGCCGAGCTTCTTGACGCCGACCGTGGCGACGCCATTGGCGCGATCCATCTCGGCGCCAAAGGTGATCGTCTTGCGCCGGTAAGGATCGGCGCCGGGGGTGTCGCCCGTCGAACGGGCATTGGCAATGTTTTCGGAGACGATTCGCAGACGAGTCGACTGAGCCTCCAGGCCGGAGCCTGCAATTTTCAATGCGGCTGATAAGGGGTCCATGACATCTTCACTTCATCTATTGTTTTACGGTCATCAACATCATGCGATGAAAGGAGCCTACGAGCGCGGTGTTCAAGCTGTACTGACGCTTGATTTCACCGGCTTTGGCGAGCTCGTCCTCCAGGCCGACGGTGTTACCCGACTCCTGAACACCAATTTCCTGATTGAGCGACGCTTCCTCGACGTTGACGTTGCCGCTCGTGCTGAATTCGTTGCCCGAAAGATGCGCGGGATTGGTCCGGACCATGTTGACATTCTGGTTGTCCAGAACGGCCTGGAACGGCGTGACATCCTTGGCGCGAAACTTCGGCGTATTGGCATTGGCGATATTGCCGGCAACAACCTGCTGACGCACCTGGAGCCAATCGGCTTGCCGCGAGGCCAGGTCAAAGAGCTGAATGGGTTGCATGGGCTTCTCTCCGTTCTTACACTGGGAATCTAGCGGGATAATCTTGCGTGGGACTTGCGGGGAATGCGTTCCTGCAAAGCTCTTCGAAACGCCTGAGATCCAGGCGGTTGCGGATTTTTCAATTGTTGCCGTAGACATCGCCCGCCGAGGTGACGATGACCCATTTTCCGTCTCGCTGCTCGATCGAGGCCAGCCGGCTGTCGTCGGGCAGGATCGACCCCACACGCACGACATACATGCCGGTATCGTCCTCGATCAGCGCCCGGCCATTGGCGACATGCAGCAGATGGAACGCCGACTTGCCGGGAAACGGCTGCTGGTCGGCCGGTGCCCCTTTGTCGTCCTCGCGGCCGGCACTGCTGACGGTCGCCGTCGTCAGCGGATCGGGGATCAAATCCTTCGGCTGGCCGGGGTTCTTGTTGACCAAGGCGAGCGGCGACACGCTGACGACCTGACGGCCCGGCCAATTCGGCAGTTCGCGGGTGCGGTCGCCTTCCGCCACATGAATGCCGAACTTGTCCGGGTTCAGGAAGACGTACCAGGGAAAGAAGGCCGAGGCGCCGGCCAGCGCCAGCCCCGTAAAGGCCAGGGCCTTGTCCCCCACTGTCCGCTTCCTTGCCTGCTTCGGCGGAGCGACCGTTTCGTCTGCATCGGCTTCTCTCACGTTTAGCCCCTCTTCCGGCACGAAATTCCGCTATGCCCGATCGGCCGCGGATAGGAAAAATTCGCGATCCCGCTCCCGACGACCGTCATTTGCCCCTCGTGGGGACACCGCCCGAAGCGTTCCTGAGAGCAGTCGCAAGATCGGTGAAGGCATCCGCCGACGGCTCCTCGCCCGGCGTCTGCTTCAGTATGTCGTAGATGATCGGCACCTGGCGCACGGCGATGTCGAGATCGGCGTCGCTGCCCTGGCGATATCCGCCGATCAGGCGCAGGTCGCGCGTTTCCTCGTAGCGATGCACGAGCGCCTTCAGCCGCGACACCAGCTTCTCCTGATCCGATGTCCAGGCCTTGCGGGCCAGACGGGAAACGGATGCAAGCGGATCGATCGGCGGGTAGCGCCCCTCCTCGGCGAGGCTGCGCTGCAGCACGATGTGCCCATCCAGAATGCCGCGGGTGGAATCGGCGATCGGGTCGTTGTGGTTGTCGCCATCGACGAGAATGGAGATGATGGCGGTGATCGTACCCGTACCTTCCGGCCCCGGACCCGCGCGCTCGAGAAGGCGCGGCAGCTCTGTGAAAACGGAAGCCGGATATCCGCGTGCGATCGGCGGCTCGCCGGATGCGGTCGCCACTTCGCGGATGGCATGGGCGAAACGGGTGACGCTGTCGACGATCAGGAGCACGTTGTCGCCCTGGTCGCGAAAATGCTCGGCGATGGTGATGGCGGAAAGCGGCGCCATCTTGCGCAGCATCGGGCTTTCGTCGCTGGTCGCGACGACGGCCACCGATTTCTGCATATGGGAACCCAGCGTATCCTCGATGAATTCGCGCACTTCGCGGCCGCGTTCGCCGACGAGAGCGATCACCACCTTGTCGAAGGCGTCGGCTCTCGCCAGCATCGACAGCAGCGTCGATTTGCCGACGCCCGAGCCTGCGAAGATGCCCAGGCGCTGGCCAAGGCAGAGCGGCGAGAAGATATCGATGGCGCGGACGCCGGTCCTGAACCCGGTTTCGACGCGCTTGCGCGTCATCGACGGCGGAGCCGTGTTGGAAATCGACCGCGATTCCAGGCCAGCCGTCAGCGGCCCGAGCCCGTCGATCGGCTCGCCGAGCGAGTTGATCGTGCGGCCGCACCAGCTCTCGTCAGGCGCGATACGGAAGGCACCCTTTCGAATGATCGTATCCTGGATACCGATCGGCTCACCCGGTTCGATCGGACAGACATAGGTGAGTTCCGGCTCGACGCGGACGACCTCGCCGAGGTGGACGCCCGTCTGGGAGCGATGGGCGACGAAATCGCCGAGACGCACCTGCCTGGAGAGGCCTGCGACCGTATAGTGCCCGGCGGCGATGGTGCGCACATGGCCGCCATGGGCCACGGCATTTTCCGCCATCGCATATTGCCCGGCCAGAACGGCCATATGCGAAAGCTTCGGCGACAAGGCGCCCTCCAGCAACCGATCCTCGACCATCCTCCGCCTCTTTACTGGCTGCCGCCGAGGGTCTTGATGGCGTCGGTGAGCGTGCCTTCGCTGCTGCTGGTGAGCGTGCTGATATTGTCGAAGGCGCGGCTGACCTCGATCAGATTGGTCATTTCGCGCATGCCGTTGACGTTGGAATTTTCGAGATAGCCCTGGGCGACGCCGACATTCGAACGGTCGATCACCGGCTGCGGCGTATCGGTCGGCAGGATGCCGCTGTTCTCGTAGCGCAGGAAGCCCTTGCTGACATCGGAGCTGTAGAGGCCGATCTGACCCATGCGCCGGCCATTCTGCGTGATGGTGCCGCTGGACGAGACGGCCGGCGCGCCGCCAGCCGGATCGAGCTGGATCGGCGCACCGCCGGGATCGAGCACAGGAAAGCCGCGCGTGGAAACCAATGCGCCGCTGTCGGTCATGGTGAAGCGGCCGTCGCGCGTGATAACCAGGCCCGCCGGCGTGTTGACGGCGAACCAGGCGTCGCCCTTGACGGCGAAATCCAACAGATTGCCGGTATTTTGAAGTTCGCCATTGTCGGCGGAGAGATAGTCATTGCCTTGCGAAACGAAGGCGACCTTGGCGTTGAGCTTGTTTTGGGTGTTGCTCAGAACCTGATCGAACTTGACTTCCGTACCCCGGAAACCCGTCGTGTTCACGTTGGCCAAGTTGTCGGCGATCGTTGTCAGGCGCCGCTCAAGCGCCATCTGGGACGACAGCGCCACATAAATTCCAGACTGCATTTTCCAGGCCCTCCGGACATTGGAGAATAACGGGAAAGGAAACGCCGCGACGCTCCTACATTTCGTTAGCGGGCATGGATGCCCTTACCCGCTATCCTGCAGGGCTTGGCTTGTGCGAAGCTGACAACGCAAAAAGGACGCGTTCAGGCCGGATCGAACAGCCTCACGCAAGGCAGGTCCCCTAGTTCATCGTATGAAGCAACGTTCAGGTGTGGACCGACGATGAATATTATTATCGGATTTGTAGTGACCTGCGGCTGCATCATAGGCAGCTTCATGGCTATGGGCGGAGACGTGGGCGCGCTGTTCCAGCCCTTCGAATTTGTCATTATCGCAGGCGCCGGTCTCGGCGGTTTCATCATGGCCAATCCGATGAAGGTCGTGAAGGATTCGGGCAAGGCGCTCGGAGAAGCCTTCCGCCACGCGGTCCCGAAGGAGCGCGACTATCTCGATACGCTCGGTGTGCTCTATGCCCTGATGCGCGACCTGCGCACCAAGTCGCGCAACGAGATCGAAGCCCATATCGACAATCCCGACGAATCGACAATCTTCAAGACCGCGCCGACGGTTCTGAAGAACAAGGATCTGACGGCCTTCATCTGCGATTACGTCCGCCTCATCATCATCGGCAACGCCCGCTCGCACGAGATCGAGGCGTTGATGGACGAAGAGCTCGACACCATGACGCACGACAAGATGAAGCCCTTTCATTCGATCACGATCATGGGCGATTCGTTCCCCGCCATCGGTATCGTGGCGGCGGTTCTCGGGGTCATCAAGGCCATGAGCCATATCAACGAATCGCCGGAAGTGCTCGGCCATCTCATCGGTTCGGCGCTGGTCGGCACCTTCCTCGGCATCATCCTGTCCTATTCCGTCTGTGCGCCGCTGGTTTCCCAGATCAAGGTCGTGCGCAACAAGCAGCACCGCCTCTACGTGATCGTGAAGCAGACGCTGCTCGCCTACATGAACGGATCGGTGCCGCAGGTCGCGCTCGAATACGGCCGCAAGACCATCTCCTCCTACGAGCGTCCCTCGATCGACGCCGTCGAACAGGAGATGATGAACCCCGGCGGTGAAAGCAAGGCAGCCTGACGACCATGAGCCAGCAATCAGCGCATAACGCACAGACGATGGACCGTACCGTCGTTGCCAAGCTTACCGGCAATCTCGGGGATCAGGCGGCGCTTGCCAGGTTCGGCGCCGCCTTCGCCCAGGTCTATGCGGAATTCCTGCCCGACATCATCAAGAGCGAGACGGGTCTGGATATCAATATCGCCTATTCCGGCTGCCAGTCCGGCCGCATGAACGACCTGATCGCCGGCCTTGGGGGCAATCACGCCCTGGTCAACGGGTCGCTGCGCAACTGGGCACCGAAATTCATCCTCGGCTGCGGCTCAGGCTTCATCATGACCATGATGGAACATATGCTCGGCGCCCGCCCGGAAGACATGGAAGTCGCCGCTGCCCGGCCGCTTTCCGTCATCGAACTCGACCTCTCGGTCATGGTGTTCGAAAAAATCGCCAACGTGCTGCGCTCGGCCGTCAACGCGTCCGGTGGCTTCGAGCCCTATCTCGATCCGCCCTATAACATCGAAGACCGTCCCGCCGCCGTCGGCGACGATGGCAATGATTTCGCCGCCGCAATCGTAATGACGATCTCGCTCGGCAAGTCGCTTTCCCAGATCGTCATCATCGTCCCCCAGCGCGATTTGCTGCGCACGGTCGTCAGTGCGCCCCGCGCCAAGAACACGACGGCTGCTTCCCAGGCATGGTCGGAGCAGCTCAGCGAGCAGGTGCGCCGTTCGCAGGTGATGCTCGAGGCGCGAATTCGGCTGGAATCACTGACACTCGACACCATTTCCAAGCTTGCGGTCGGCGATGTCATTCCCTTCATGGATACCGGCGATGTCCGGGTCGAGGTCAGCGCCAACAGCAAGGACCTTTACATCTGCGAATTCGGCCGTTCCGGCGAAAATTATACGGTGCGCGTCAAGGACAACGTCAATTCCGACGACGAGCTTCTTCGACACTTGATGAATTGACCGGCCGGTGGATGAACCCGCCCACGGCAGCTTGAGGCAAGTTTCAACTGGAATAGTGATTTCATGGCTACGAAGACGATACAGCAAAGCAGCGAGGAATCGCTGGAAGTTTCAGGCAGCGACGCCGCATTGGACGAGGCCATCGACGGTCTGCGCGGCGTCCTGAAAAAGGATAACGAAGGCGGCCTGCCGGATTTCGAAACCGATCCGTTCGGCGCGGAAACAGGCACGGACCTTTCCACCTTCGGCGATTTCGGCGACGATAATTCAGGCCCGGCCTTCGACGAGGGCGATTTTGGCGGCTCTTCCTCGGCACCTGCGGCTCCCGGCAGCGCGCTGACCGCCAACCTCGACCTGATCATGGATATCCCGATCGACGTCCAGATCGTGCTCGGCAGCAGCCGCATGCAGGTGTCCGGCCTGATGAACCTGACCGAGGGCGCGATCATCGCGCTCGACAAGAAGATCGGCGAACCCGTCGAGATCACCGTGAACGGCCGCAGGATCGGCCGGGGCGAGATTACCGTTCTGGAACATGACGACACCAGATTCGGCATCAAGCTCACTGAAATTTACAACACGAAGAAAAGCTGAACCCGGCTCAGGATGAGCCCACTCCCCCTGCGGGATGGAGACGAAGACCATGATGGACTTTGACGATTTCAGCGGCGCGCTTGCCGAGAAACCGTTGACTCAGACTGAAAAAGCAGCGGCCGTCCTTCTCGCTATGGGAAAACAGGTGGCGGGGCGGCTGCTCAAATATTTCACGCAGAACGAGTTGCAGCTGATCATTGCCTCGGCTCAATCGCTGAGGCTCATTCCGCCGGACGAACTGGCGCAGCTCGTGGCGGAATTCGAGGATCTCTTTACCGAAGGCGCCGGTCTCATGGACAACGCCAAGGCGATCGAGGGCATTCTCGAGGAGGGCCTGACGCCGGACGAGGTCGACAGCCTGCTCGGCCGCCGCACCGCATTCCAGGCTTACGAGACGTCCATCTGGGACCGCCTGGGCGAAGCCGACCCGGTCTTCGTCGCCAAGTTCTTCCAGCGCGAACATCCGCAGACCATCGCCTATGTGCTGTCGATGATGCCTTCGGCCTTCGGCGCGAAGATCCTGCTGCAGCTCCCGGAAGCCCAGCGCGCCGACATCATGAACCGCACGGTCAATATCAAGGACGTCAGCTCCAAGGCGGCCCAGATCATCGAGAATCGCGTGCTGGGGCTGATGACGGAGATCGATGCCGAACGCAACGCGTCCGGCTCCACGAAGGTCGCCGATCTGATGAACGAGCTGGACAAGCCGCAGGTCGATACCCTGCTGAGTTCCCTCGAGACGATCAACAAGGAATCGGTCGAGAAGGTTCGTCCCAAGATCTTCCTGTTCGACGACCTTACGCGCATGCCGCAGCCGAGCCGCGTGCTGCTGCTCAACGATATCGCCGCCGACATCCTGACGATGGCGCTGCGGGGATCCGGCAACGAGATTCGCGAAATCGTGCTGTCCTCCATCAGCCCGCGTCAGCGCCGCATGATCGAATCCGATCTGCAGATGACCAATGTCGGCATCAACCCGCGCGAAATCGCCATTGCCCGGCGCGCCATCGCCCAGGAAGCCATCCGTCTGGCCAACTCCGGCCAGATCGAGCTCAAGGCCAAGGAAAATACGCCTGTGGAAGAAGCCGCATAGGCGCGGCGCGACTCAGCTAAAGCATCGTAGACTGACGAACTATGGGCCGCGCGTCATGCGCGGCCTCTTTCCGTTGCGCAAAGGGCGGCTGCTTTGGCTGACGAAGACAAGGACAGTAAAACAGAAAAACCGACGGAGAAAAAACTCCGCGATACGATGGAGAAGGGCAATGTCCCTCACTCCAGGGAAGCGACCCTCTTTGCCTCCATGCTGGCGACCGTCATCTATGTCACCTTCTTCCTGCCGACGCGAATCGGCCGCATGGGCGAAGTTCTGCGCGATCTGTTCGAAAAGCCGGATCAATGGCAGCTCGAGACCGGCCCCGATGCCATCTCTCTATTTACCCGCATAGGCTGGGAAATCGGCAATGTGGTGCTGCCGGCCGTCGTGCTCTTCTTCGTCTTCGGCATCGGCGCTTCGATATTCCAGAACCTGCCCACGCCCGTTCTGGACCGGATCCAGCCGCAGTTTTCGCGCATATCGCCAATGGCGGGCTTCAAGCGCATCTTCAGCGTCACCGGCCTGGTGGAATTCGGCAAATCGCTTGCAAAGATCGTGCTCGTCGGCATCGTTATGTTTTTCGCGCTGCGCGGCCAGTTCTTCAGCGCGATCGATTCCATGGTTTCCGATCCGCAGACGATTTTCGTGCGCCTGTCGACGATCGTACAACAAATTCTGATCATCGTGCTGATGGCGACGGTCGTCGTCGGTGTCGGCGACCTTCTGTGGAGCCGCCATCACTGGTTCGATCAGCTGAAGATGACGAAGCAGGAGGTCAAGGACGAGCACAAGCAGTCCCAGGGCGATCCGATCGTCAAGTCGCGCCAGCGCTCGATCGCACGCGACCGCGCCCGCCGCCGCATGATGAAGCAGGTGCCGCGCGCGACCCTCGTCATCGCCAACCCGACTCACTTCGCGGTGGCGCTTCGCTATGTGCGCGAGGAAAACGACGCGCCCGTCGTCGTCGCCAAGGGCCAGGATCTGATCGCGTTGAAGATCAGAGAGATAGCGGAGGCCAACAACATTCCCGTTTTCGAGGATCCGCCTCTCGCACGCTCCATGTTTGCGCAAGTCTCGGTTGATAGCGTCATACCGTCAGTATTTTACAAGGCTGTCGCCGAGCTCATCCATCGGATCTACGCCGCGCAGCCGAATAGAAAACGGGTACGATAAACGATATGAAAAAATGCCCCTACTCTGCCCAACGCGAACAAATACTTGCCGAAGCCATCAGCCCGGTTGCGAGTGAGCTGCGCCTACTCGACGCTGCCGACCTGATCTCGCTGCTGCGCTTCGAACGCTACGGCAATCTCGCTGACCTCGTCGCCTCGGCGGCCGAGCTCTATTTTCTTCCCGGTGTGATCAATTTCGGGCTTGGCGGCGACTACAAGCTCGATTGGGGCGGTCCTGCCGAAGTTACGATCGACCTGGAAATCAAGCCGCGCGGCGTTACCATCTATGCCAAGCTGACCCTGGCCGAACATCACGCCGGCATCGAGATCAATCACATCGCCTTCGACAAGGCATCGGCCGACCCGGATGAAAATACCGCCCTGCTCGCACGCGGCTTGAAAGATGCGCGTTACGTCATCCTCGGAGAAGCGGAACGCGTAATCTGAGAGAATTCCAAGTCCGGAGAGCTTTCCGCTTTTCTTCGAATCGCGGAAAGCTCTATCCCTTTGTTTTTACGCAATTCCGGACGAAAAATCGCTGCGCACTTTTCCTGGATACTCTGGGTGCTGCAGCGTCAGCTTATGTAGCCGAAGCGGATCGCCTTCGCAATTGCCTGGATGCGGTTGACGCTGTCGAGCTTGATCGTCGCCGATCCGAGATAGGCGTTGACGGTATGGACCGACAATCCCAGCTTCTCGGCAATCTCCTCGCTGATCCGCCCGTCGCCGGCAAGCTGCAGACAGACGATCTCGCGCTCGCTCAGCGCCTCGGCTGCCTGCGAGCGACGTTCGTCGAGGGAAAGCAGTTCCATCATGATGCGGCAGCAGCGACCGTGCAGTTCGATGATCATATCGCTCGGCAGATCCATGAACTTCGCGGTAAAGACGATATAGCCGTTGCCGACCGCTCCGAGCCGCACCGGAAAGGCAACGCCTGCAAAAGGCAGGAGATGCGGCTTCAGCCGCTGCGTGAAGGCTGCGAAATCCGGAGTCTCGGCCGTGCTGTCGCTGTCGCGACCGTTCCACATGAGCGGAAGCAGCGATTTGTCGATATGCTCGATCAGCGCTTCGCCATAGGCTTCGACAAAGGATTTGCCGACGACGGAATTGGCGGAACCCCAATTATCCAGCTCGCACACCAGACGCTGCTTATGCGGCAGGCCGGAGCCATGAAGGCGGTAGACTGCAAAATGCTGCGCATCGATCAGCTTCTGCATCGACACCAGCTTCGGAAAGAGATCGGAACGGCCGGAAATCCGCCCCGAACGGGTAAGCCTGGATTCGGCAGGCATATCCATCGTCCTGTCTGGCTGATAGCGCATCCGGTCGGCCTTTAAACGAGATTGTTCCGCACGGCGAAGGCGATTGCCTCCGAGCGGGTCTTGGTGGCGGTTTTGCGCATGACGCTGGTGATGTAGTTATTGATGGTGTTGCGCGAGATCCCGAGAATCATGGCGATCTCGTCGCTCGTCTTGCCCTCGGCGATCCAGAACAGGCATTCCAGTTCGCGTTCGGTCAGATCGAAATCTCGTTCCAATTTGCCTTCGAAGCAACGACCGGAACTCGCGAGATAACCTGCCAGCAGACCGACATCGCGCATGCGTTCGGGCGAGGGCACGGACGCTTCGCGCGCGAGAAACAACAAGGAGAAGCGTGAGCGCCCGACGTTGAAGGTCAGTGCGTGGTATTGCCGGCCCACGCCATCAGGCAGTACGACATCGTCTGGCAGTAAAGCCAAGCTCGGCTGGAACAGGGCCAGGCATTTTTCCAGCTCGCCGATGCGGCCATAGCTGCCGGTCAACTCGGGTGCCAGACGCCTGACGAGATCGAAGGGCCAATCAGAGGCGATCACAAAGTCGAGGCCGCTTTCCTGAACGAGATCACAGCGCATGAGAAGATAATGGGACGCGCCGGCATAGGCGGCCAGCACATGCAGCCCTGCTTGCAAAAAAATGGGACCCGAAATGGCATTCAGCTGCAGAATGAGCTGCTCGCGTGACATCGGCCCGGTGGGAGCGATTGCTCGCGCATCCCGATCGCCCTTGCTCGCCTGCGATATCTGCATGTCCATACTTGCATTTCCTGCCGCTGTTGGACGATCGGCCGTCAACGAGAGCATTGTTCCGTCAGAAACCGGCACATCACCTCAGGAAACCGACAGGAATTCCCTTGAGGCATTGGATCCGAATCTCCTTTACCGCGACACAAACACATCCCGGCGGATCGGGTCGATGAGCGCACCCATCTCTGAATTCCACCTCGGCAATCGTGCTGCCCGATACCGCTGCAAGCACGACCTACGAACCACGAATTATGTTTCACGCTCCGCTGCCGGCAACTCTCCAGGCTTCCGAAGCGCGCCAATTCATTCCGAATAAACGGTTATTATTGAATAGGCACAGTATTTGTAAGTCGATTCTTTGAGCCCAGCAACCGGATATCCTTGGAAATTCCATCTTACGAACACGTCAATTTACTTAGCAGCGGCTAATTGATCACAGGCGGCATCGAGATTTCGGCCGGGATTGGATATCGACATCCCGCAATGCAAAAGGACCGGGAAGCCTCCCGGTCCTTGTCCTCTCGTCAGGCCGCTTTGTCGACGGCCCATTTTCTCAGGATCTTTGCAGCGCGTTCTTCGCTGATTTCCACCATGCGAGACAGGCGACGCTCCGGCCCCTCTTTGACCCGGCGGTTGAAGGTGCCGCCGTCGTCGTCCGCCGTCAGCAGATCGTCGGTGCTGTCGAAGCCGAAGTCCGAACCGAAACCGTCCATCAGTGCCGCGCCGGGACCACCCACGGCGGGCGCGAAGTCCGGCAATTCCAGTCCGGCCGCTTCCGGAAGCTCCGTTCCGCCTGCCGTGCCTCCGAACGAGCGGATCAGCGGACGGAAGCCCATCCAGACGATCAGGAAGGCGACGGCGACGAAGGCAAGCGAGTTGATGATGCCGGCCAGGTTGCGGCTCAGCATATCCGTGATGCTGAAGCTTGCAGACGTATCTTCAAGCAGCTGGTTATCCAGGAAGTCCATCGCATTGACCGTGACGGCGTCGCCGCGGGCCGGATCGACGCCCGCGGCCGTCGCGACGATCTTCTGCATCTCGGCGATATAGGCGTCGATCTTTGCCTGGTCGGCGCCCTGGCCGACCATCTGCGCGATACGACCCTTGTTCACCACGACGGCGACGGACAGCTTTTCGATCTTGTAGCTGTTGCGCGTCGTGGCCGTCGTCTTGCTGTTGATCTCGTAGTTGGTCTGCTCCTCGCGCTTATCGGACTGATCGTTCGACGTTGGCGTGTTGCCACCAGACTGCGGGGCTGCCTGCGGAATATTCTGCTGCACGGTTGCGGCGCTGTCGGGCTGGCTTTGCTGCGACTTCTGCGCTTCCTTCACGGTGCGGACGGAACGCTCGACCTTCGAATCCGGATCGTAGGTGGTTTCCTGCACCTGCTGACTGTCGGTATTGAGCTGCGCCGTGACGCTGGAGCGGAAATTGTCCATGCCAAGGAAGGGCGCGAGTGCCTTGTTGATGTTGGATTCGACTTCGCTCTGCACATTCTGCACGATGCCGAGATTGCGGCTGAGAGCGCCGTTGCCGGGATCGTCGCCCGATGCGAGCAGCTGGCCGGTCGAATCGAGGATCGTAACGTCATCGACCTCCAGGCCGGGAACGGCCGAGGCGACGAGATGGCGGATGGCGGGAGCCGACTTGCGGGCGGCCTCCGCGCTCGCACGGATCATGACCGATGCAGTCGGCTTCTGATCCGCCTTTCGGAAGTTGCCGACATCCTGCATGACGATGTGGACGCGGGCGGCGCTGATGCCGGCGATCGAGGTGATGGTGCGGCTGATTTCGCCCTCGAGAGCACGGACGCGGGTGACTTCCTGCATGAAGGAGGTCAAACCGAGCGAACCGACATTGTCGAAGAGTTCATAACCGGCCTTGCCGCTGGTGGGCAGACCGCGCTCGGCGAGAAGCGCGCGGGCCTTGCCGGTCATTCCTGCCGGAACGGTCAGGCTGCTGCCATCCGTACCGACCTGGAAATTGATCTTTGCTTCTGCGAGCGCAATGCTGATCTGGTTGAGATCGGTCGCATCCAGGCCGACATAAAGCGTCTCCTGTGCGGGCTTATTGACGTAGAGGGCTGCAAAGAGGATCAGCAGCATGGAGACCGCGCCGACACCGCCGAGGATCAGCAGCCGCGTTCTCCCGAGATTCTGAATGTTCCGAAACAAGGGAACTAGTTGATTTAACAGATTCATTCTGTTCTCGCACGATTCGTCAAAGACCTGATGGCTTTGTACCCTGCGGCGAAAATAGAAATCGAAACTTGTGCGAGCGTTTCGTCCGGCCGAAAAAGAGAGGAAAAAGCCGCATAAAGCGGCGAAATTTATATAAGAAAAACAGTATCTATTGCGGATGCCCGATCAGAAGAAATCGAAGTCGCCGGCCGCCTTCGCCATGGGCTGCGAATGCGCGTGCAGGCCGCCGCCAAGCGCTCTCTGCATCTCCGTCAGCTTGACCAGGCTCAGCGCCGTCGCTAGGTCCACCGTCCAGCTCTCCGGCATGGTGCCGGCTATGGTGTCGATGAATTCGGCAATGCCGCGGGTCTTCTGCACGGCGAGATCGATGCCCTGGACGACCTTCACGGCTTCCGGCGAGGCCAGTATGTTGGCGTCGCTGATATCGAGAAGCTGCGGTTCGACACGTTCGATCAGATAGGCGACGTCATGCAATTCGGAAACGATGCGCAGAAGGATGGCCGGAAGCGTTTCCTCGGCGGCGGTCGTCTCGATACGCTGGAAGGGGGTCATGCGGTAGCCTCGCTGATCAGAAAAATTCGATCGTGTTGTCGACCGGCTTGGGAGCCACGACCGGACGCTGTTCCAGCGCGACGGTTTTCTGCGTCTCCGCACCGGTCAGCGGGTATTGTCTGGCCCGTCCGGAGATCGGCCAATATTCGATCTTGCGCCCATGCTCGCCGCCCGTGCTGGAGCCAACGACCGGTATGCCTTCGTCTTTGAGAAACTGCATGGCGAAAACCGCATTCTGCTCGCCGACATTGGAGAAGGTGGCGATCGTCTTGGCGCCGCCGAAGACCTTTGCCTCCAGCCGGTCGCGCCTCGCGCCCTTCTTCAAAAGGCCGTTGATGAGAAGTTCCATCAGGTGCACGCCGTAACGCGTCGCATCGCCGCCGCTCACCGGCGAATTCGCCATTCCCGGAAGGAGGAAATGGTTCATGCCGCCGACGCCGGCGATCGGATCGCGCAGACAGGCCGCCACGCAGGAGCCAAGAATGGTCGTCAGCACCACTTCGGGATCGTTGACGACCTTGTACTCGCCCTGAATGATATGCACGCGACGGGCTGCACCCTCGACGATCATTTCAATGCTCCGAACACAGCCTCGATGGCTGCTTTCATCTTTTCGATGGTGAACGGCTTGGCAAGCACGTTGTTTGCCCCGAGCTGCGCCGCCTTCTGGACCAGCGCGCGGTCGCCCTGCGCCGTCAGGATGATGAAGGCCGCCTTCTTCGTCGCCGGATTGGTGCGAACGGCCTGCAAAAGGCCGAGCCCGTCCATTTTGGGCATGTTGAAGTCGGAGATGACCAGATGATGGGGCTGCTGCTCCATGATCTTCATCCCCTGCTCGCCGTCGCCGGCGGCCGTGATCTGCTTGAAGCCGAGCTGCGTCAGCGCATCGCTGAGCAGGAGGCGGCTGGTGACCTGATCGTCGACGATCAGAACTTTGATTTTCTCCGCTAGAGACATTATTCGCTCCCTTCCTTTCGGGCGGCTGTGATTTTCAAAATTTCCTCGCCAATGGCGTTCAGCGGAAACTGTTGTTCGACGGCGCCAAGCTCGTGGGCGACCCTCGGCATCCCGTAGACCACGCAGGTCTTCTCGTTTTGGCCGATGGTGCGCGCACCGGCGTGGCGCATCTTGAGGAGACCGGCGGCGCCGTCGCGCCCCATACCGGTCAGGATCACGCCGACGGCATTGCGGCCGGCCAGTTCGGCAACCGAATCAAAAAGCACGTCGACGGAAGGGCGATGACCGTTCACCGGCCCGCCGTCCACCAGACGGCAATGCGGCGCGGAGGCGTTGGCCACCTGCAGGTGCCTTTCGCCGCCAGGTGCCAGGTAGATCTTGCCGATCTCCAGCCGCGCACCATCGGTCGCCTCCTGGACGATCGGCGCGCAGAGGCGGTTCAGCCGCTCGGCGAAGCTGCGCGTGAACGTCGGCGGCATATGCTGGGTGATGACGGTCGGCGGGCAATTGGCCGGGAATTTCTGCAGCACATTGATCAGGGCCTCGACGCCGCCGGTGGAGGAGCCGATGGCGACGATCTTGCGTCCCACACGGAAGTCGGCGGTGGCCGTCGGCGGCACGCGCTGCGCTGCGGGCTTCACATATTGCCGCTGCGAACGGGCGGCAGCCTTTACCTTGTCCGCAAGGTCGCCGAATGGATGCGGTTCGCCCGGCGAGGGCTTTCCGACGCAATCGAATGCACCGATCTCGAGGGCAGCCAGTGTCGCATCCGCCCCGCGATGCGTCATCGTGGAAACCATGATGACGGGCATCGGCCTCAGCGTCATGATCTTTTCCAGGAATTCCAGGCCGTTCATGTTCGGCATCTCGATGTCGAGGGTGACGACATCGGGATTGAGCGCCTTGATGGCGGCGCGTGCTTCAAGGGCATCGCCAGCCTGGCCGACGACATTGACGTCGGGATCGGCACGCAGGACGGCGGTGATCAGGCCGCGCATGGTCGGAGAGTCATCGACGACGAGAACACGGGCAGCGGCGTTCATGATTTCCTCCCCGAATTCTTGCCGAGATAGCGATAGGTGGTGATGCCGATATTGTCGAAGACGTGCTTCGCCTCGCCGGATACGCGTTCGGAATGACCGATATAGAGGTGGCCGCTTTCGTGCAGCTGGCCGGCGAAGCGCGTCCAGATCTTCGTCTGCGTCGGTTCGTCGAAATAGATGACGACGTTACGGCAGAAAATGACATCGAACATGCCCTTGAAGGGCCACTGCGCCAAGAGGTTCAGCTCGTTGAAGGTGATGAGCCGCTTGACGCGATCATCGATCTGGAATTTGCGACGGCCCTGCACATCGACTTCCTGGAACCATTGCTTGCGCATGGCGGGCGAAATCGTTTCGAGCGCCGCTTCGTCATAGGCGCCTGCGCGGGCAAGTCCCAGGATCTTGGGGTCGATGTCCGTCGCCAGGATCTTGAAATCGAAATCAGCGGCATTCGGCATCAATGCCAGCACGGTGAGCGCTATCGAATAGGGTTCCTGGCCGTCGGAACAGGCAGCCGACCAGATGCGCACCCGACCGCCGGCTTTTGCGCGCGCCAATAGGCCCGGCAGGACCTCGTCGCGCAGGTGGTCGAAATGATGGTTTTCGCGGAAGAAGCGTGTGAAATTGGTCGTCAGATGCGACAGCATCTCGCGACGCTCAGCACTTCCTGCCGGGGAAGAAACCAATGCGCAGTAGTCGCGGAAGCCGGAAAGCCCCAGCGCGCGAATATGCTTCGACAACCTCGAATAGACGAGCGACGCCTTGCTCTCGTTCAGCGAAATGCCCGCATCCGCATAGATCATGGCGGCGATTTCCGAGAGGTCGCGCCGCGTCAGCGGATACTCGCCGCTCGCCAGCACCTCATCCGGAGACGTCCTGAAATCCATTGCTCCCATCACGCTCATGCGGCCTCGCTTTCACTTTCAGGGAACAGGGCTTCCAATTCGATCAAGCAGATCATGCGGCGATCGATCGCCACGATACCGCGGGCAAACTGCCGCTCGTGATCGGAAGAAACCTCCGGCGTCGGCTGGATGCTGTCGTCGGTGATCGTCAGGATGTCCGAAACCGCATCGACTAGGAGACCGACCACCTTGCGCCTGACCTGGGCGACGATGATCACATGCCGCGCCGTCGGTTCCGCCTGCTTCATGCCAAGCCGGGCGGAGAGGTCGACGATCGGCAGCACGGCGCCGCGCAGATTGACGACCCCGAGCATATAACCGGGCGCATGCGGCATGGCCGTTGCCTGCGTCCAGCCGCGAATTTCGCGGACCGACATGATATCGACGCAAAATTCCTGATCGCCGATGCGAAAGGCGATCAGCTCGCGAGTGCCCTGTGTCAGGCTCTTGACGGCGTAGGACATCAACTCACCCCACCGCCGCGTAAGACATTTCAGGCTTCAGCGACTGGCCGCGCGAAGCGCCGACCACCGCATCGACATCGAGGATCAGCGCGACACGGCCATCGCCGAGGATGGTCGCGGCCGCAATGCCCGGCACGTGAGTATAATTGGCTTCGAGGCTCTTGATGACGACCTGACGCTGGCCCTGGATGGCATCGACCATCAGCGCGCGCTGACCGCCGCCTTCCGATTCCACCAGCAGCGCGACGCCTTCGACCGGATCGGCCTGCGTGGCGCGGAAGTTCAGGATGCGGCCGACATCGACCAGGGGGCAGAAGCTGTTACGGATCGAAATGAGCCGATGATTTGCGCCGAAGGAGTGGATGGCGGAGGCTTCGGGCTGCAGCGTCTCGACGATCGCGGTCAACGGTACGACCAGGGTCTGGCCTGCAACCGTGACCACCATACCGTCAAGGACTGCCAGCGTCAGCGGCAGGCTCATGGTGAAGACGGAGCCCTGCCCCGGCCTGGAGCTGATGTTGATGCGGCCGCCCAGGGCCTGGATCGAGCGCTTGACCACGTCCATGCCGACGCCGCGGCCGGAAATGTCCGAGATCTTGTCGGCGGTCGAGAAGCCGGGCAGGAAGATCAGATTGTCGACCTCCTCGTCCGAGAGATTGGCGTCGGCCGGGATCAGGTCGTTGTCGATGGCCTTCTGGCGCACCTTTTCGCGGTTGATGCCGGCGCCGTCGTCCGCAAGCTCGATCAGGATGCGGCCGGAGCGGTGCTTTGCCGTCAGGCGAACGGTGCCTTCCGGGTTCTTGCCGAGCGTCGCGCGCTTTTCCGGCGTTTCGATGCCGTGGTCGACGGCATTGCGGATCATGTGCGTAAGCGGTTCGGCAAGCTTGTCGATGACCGTCTTGTCGACTTCGGTGTTCTCACCTTCGGTGATCAGGCGGATCGATTTGCCGGTCATGTCGGCGATTTCGCGGACGATGCGCGACATGCGCTGGAAGACCGGCTTCACCGGCTGTGCGCGGATCGCCATGACGCTATCCTGGATCTCGCGGGTGAGCTGCTGCAGCTCTTCGAGACCCATGTTGATCGAGGATGTGCCGTTATTGTCGTTCTCGATGACGCTCTGGGAGAGCATCGCCTGGTTGATGACGAGCTCGCCCACGAGATTGATCAGCCGATCGACGCGGTCGAGATCGACACGAATGGTTTGGCCGGCGGCAGCGGCTGCGCTGTTCTGGGCGGCAGCCGCATTGGCGGCGGCGGCAGCGGCAAGGGCGGCTTCCTTCTTTTCGACGCGCGCGGCAGCGGAGGCGAGCTGCGTGACGTTGCTGGCGGTTTCCGCCGCGGCGACGGCGGCGGCGGCATCATTCTTCAGCGCGGGAGCTTCCTTAACGATTTTGGCAGCCAGTGCGGCGCCGTCATCGTCGAGGATGGAGAGATCGAAGGGCACAGGCACCATCGGAAGTTCTTCGCTTGCCGACGCAACGTCGCCTTCAACCTGCCTGACATCGAGATCGCAATCCCATTCGGCAAATTCGAAGACGGTGCGAATTGCGTCCTCGCCCTTGTCCGTCTTGATCGAGATCGCCCATTTGAAATATGCGTTTTCGGGATCGAGGTCCGGAAGAGCCGGCAACGCGTCCGTATCGCAGAAGATATTCATCTCGCCTAGCCGCGCGAGGTCGCGCAGAAGCAGCGTCGCGTCGTTGCCCTTCGCGTAGAGATCGGCGCGCGGCTTGAAGTTGACCTCATATTCGGGCACGCCGGCGCCGGCCGGCTCGTCGCCGCCGAAATCGTCGTCGAAGCTGAAGGGAATCGGCTGGAAACCGCTATCATCAGTCGGAGCCGGCACCGCGGGCTGGGGAGCTGTCTCGACGACCGCCGCTGCAGCCGACGGCGCGGGAAGATCGCCATTTGCCAGCGCTTCCAGTTCCTTGACGAGGCCGCGGCTGCGAGCCTGATCGACGCTGCCGCCGTCGCGGGCGGCATTGGTGAGATCCGCCAGAACGTCGGCAGCCTTGAGCATGACCTTCAGGACATCCTGGGTCGGCTCCAGCTTGTTGGATCGAACGCAATCAAGCGTGGTCTCGAAGACGTGGGCGAATGCGACCAGGTCGTCCAGACCGAAAGCACCTGCCCCACCCTTGATGGAATGAACGGCACGGAACACGGCGTTGACGGTTTCCGGATCGCGGTCGCCATCGTTCATTTTCAGGAGACCGGATTCCAGTTCGGCGAGCTGCTCTTCGCACTCCTGGAAGAAAATCTCTTTGATTTCGTTCATATCCATGAGGGGTGGATCCTGTTTAGGCGGTTACGCGCTCGATGGCATCGATCAGCTTGGCGGGATCGAACGGCTTGACGATCCAGCCGGTCGCACCGGCCTGCCGGGCACGGTTCTTCTTTTCCGCATCGCTTTCGGTCGTCAGCACGAGGATCGGAACGGCGCGATATCGGTCGTTGCGGCGCACGCCCTCGATGAAGCCGAAACCGTCGAGGCGCGGCATGTTGATATCCGTAACGATGACGTCCGGATTGGCTTCTTCCAGAATTTCCAGGCCCTCGACGCCGTCTTCAGCCTGAATGGTCTCGAAACCCGCATTATTGAGGGTCACGAGAAGCATGTTTCGAATGGTCCGTGAATCATCCACGGTCAGTACTTTTTTCTTCATTTCCGGATCTCCTTGGCAAGCAGATGGGAGATATCCACCCCGATCACCTGCATCGTTTTTTGAAACGCATCCGACACCTTGGAGAAGGTGAAGGAGAGCTTGTCCTCATCCCAGGTCTTGGCGGCAGCCATGATGACCTGCACGCATAAGGTCCCGATCCTTTCGACGCCCGACGCATCGATCGCGACATTGCTGCCGCGCAACCGCATCAGTGTGCCGCGAAGGGCAGAGGCCTCGTTGAGGTCCAGCACCGCGGCCAGACTGATTGTCTTTTCGCCTTTCCTGCTCGGCATCGCGTCATTCCTCGTTGTCTGAAATCAGGCCTGTCGGCCCGCATGTGCATGAAACTGAAAGATCAATAGGCATTGCGCTCGCCTCCCGTTGCGATCCTGCGGAGCGGGAAACCGAAATCAGCCATCTCTTCTTCGTCGTGCGCGCCGGCGAACGCATCGCGGGTGGGCAGCTGTCGTTGCTGGCCGGCTTTGACGGGCGCGGGAGACGCCGCATGGCGCCGCTCGCGCTCGATGCGGAACTCGCGAATGGTCCGGCCAAGCTCGACGACGACGGTATGCAGATGATCGGCGCCTTCCTCGGAACGGTTCGCCTCGCTTTCCCCGGCCGCCGCACGCTCGCTATAGCCGCCGATGTCCGATGTCAGCGTCTTGAGGCCGGCGAGCTGTTCATCGCTCGCCGCCGCAATTCCGGAGATGGCTTCGTTGATATCAGTCACCTGGCGGACGATGCTGCCGATCGCATCCTGGGTGCGGCCGACCATCTGGACGCCGGCATCCACCTGCGCCTTGGTGCCTGTCACCAGAACCTTGATCTCGCGCGCGGCATCGGCGGAACGCTGGGCGAGCGCGCGGACTTCCTGCGCAACGACGGCAAAGCCGCGGCCGCTGTCGCCGGCGCGAGCGGCCTCGATACCGGCATTCAGCGCTAGAAGATTGGTCTGGAACGCGATCTCGTCGATAACGCCGATGATCTGGCCGATCTTTTCGGCCGAGGTCTCGATATCGGCCATGGCCGATATCGCCTGGCCGACGATCCTGCCGCTGTCTTCAGCCGCAGCGCGGGTCGAGGCCGTCACGCGCTCGGCCGATCGCGTATCGGCCGCATTGCCGCGCACCTGCTCGGCAAGCTCAGCAAGCTGCCGCGCAGACGCCGCAAGTCCTTGCGACTGCTCGGCCGATTTTTCCGCCAGGGATTTCGAGGCGCGGGAAATAGCATCACTCGTCGCCTCGGCCGCCTGTACACCGCCGGACAGCGCCGAAAACTGCTGCTGGATATCCGCCAGCGCAGCATTCAAGGCTTCCGCGACTTCGGTGTAAGCTTCGGGACAATCCATCGGCATACGGATCGTCAGATCGCGGTCAGCAAGGCCGTTGGCAAGTTCGGCAAGGAGGGATGCCGCTTCGGCGCGATCGGCGGTCCGCTGCTCGGCCAGCGCACGCTGATGGCCGATCCGCAATTCGTTGAAACGCAGCGATACGGCAATTTCGACATCGACCATCACGAGGCGCACGACAGATGTGACGAGTTCGCTCAGCTCGCGGGCGCGGCGTTTGGCGCCTGGAAGAATGGCGCGACCGCCCATGTCTTCGAGGAGGCCGGCAAGAAGATGCTCCAGCACGACGCCATGACCCGCGACATGCCAGCGGGGGTCAAGGCCCATCTTGCTTTCGCTGTCGGCGAGAATCTTGACGCGCTCGGCATAGAGGCTGTCGAAGCGCGCATCCGTCAGAACATCCCAATGCGAGGACTGCAGATCCTGGAGCCGCTCTATCTGACTTTCACTGGTGAAATTTCGGGAAGCATCCGCAAATGTCTGGAAGCGGTGGAAAAGGTCGCGCAGGCCGGCCTTGAGATGGGCTTCGAGCATGGGCCTGTTGCGGCGCAAAATATCGCATTGCCCGGCGTCGAGACCAGCAAAACGCAAGCGGTCGCGAAGGCTGCCAGCCTGCGCCCTGCCTGCCTGATCTGACGGCGTATGCTGCGCCAAAGTCGTCCCCGCCGAACTGCCGCGCGCACAAGCGCGACGAAACCGCTGATGGTCCGCGCCAGGCGCTATGAAGAGGCGAGGAAAAGCACAGACCGCCACCGATCAAGTGATCGAGGCGCTGAAGCTCGCTCGTTCATCAAAGTCTTTTGCGGACCTGTTTGATGAGATGGATACCGGATCGGACCCGGTACGACGGGGCGGCTTCATGCCTGGTGAGAACGAGTCACAATTTTCCCATTCCGACGTTCAGGTTCAATATTTATGGTTAATTCCTTGCCCGAAGGTTAATGGCATCGGGCCGGCCCCTCGTTTCGGTCACCGCTAATTTAGCGACGCTTTCCATGAGGGTTCGGCAGAAGGGGAAGCTTACGGGACACAAGTCACGAGCAAGCTTCATGTCTTACTCCAAAGGGGATAGACGGCTTCGATGCCGATAGGGGGAGAGCAATGATTGTTCTTGGTTTGACCGCCTCACTGATGGCCAGCCTGACGCTGGCGGCCTTCATGTTTCTATGCCGCATCGAAGAAGCGCGCAGCAAGGCCACTCCCCGCGTTCTCTAGAGTTTCCAGCAAAAGTGCACAGCGGTTTTCCGTCCGGAATTGCTTGAAAACGAAGAAATAGAGCGGTTCAAAGATTCCGTGAAAAACTGAGCCGCTCTAGGACCGCCGGTCCGATATTTCGGCCCTCAAAACCGGATGGATGGCACGTTTGCGGCCATACCTGCAGCTCTTCGACCGTCTTTCCGGATGGCCAAGAGCTAGCTTTGAGCTCAATAGTTCCGTATTAAGCCTCAAAACTACGCACCGAGATCCATCCGTTAATGCTCGACACGACCCATTCCCGAACAAGCCCCCAGAAACTTTCGCTGCGAGTGGCCCTTGTGATCATCTTCGGAGTAACGCTCTGGCGCGTGCTCATGTTGCTCGTCAACAGGACCGACCTTTTCGTCGACGAGGCGCAATACTGGTTCTGGGGGCAGAATCTGGATTTCGGCTATTATTCCAAGCCGCCGATGATTGCCTGGGTCATCCGCTTCTTCAATATGATTTCCGGATCGGATGCGACCTTCTGGATCCGCATATCGGCGCCGCTTTTCCATCTCGCCACCGCCTTGATGCTGATGTGCACCACGCGGCGGCTGATCGACGACGAAACCGGGCGCGAGATCGCCCCTTGGGTCGGCGTCATCTTCATCACGCTTCCGGCTGCCTCGCTATCGGCCGTTCTGGTATCGACCGATACGATCCAGATCCTGTTCGTGACGACCGCGATCTGGGCCTTTATCGGCCTGACCAAACGGTCTTCGATCCTCGAAGCCGTCATCCTGGGCGCCAGCCTCGGCATTGCATTCCTGACGAAATATTCGATACTTTTCCTCTTGCCCGGTGTCGGCATCGCCATGCTGACGATGCGTTCGGCGCGCATCGCCTGGCGGGATGTCGCGATTGCCGCCATCATCGGCGCCATCGTCGTTTCCCCCAATCTCTGGTGGAACGTCACCCATGATGCGGCGACCATAAAGCACACCGAAAGTATCGCTCAATGGAGCAAGGGGGGCGGCGGCAACGGCCTGCTGAAGCACGTGCTCAACGGGCTCAGCTTCTTCGGCGCGCAATTCGGCGTGGTGGGACCGGTCGTCTTCTATGCGCTCTTGTGGGCGACGTGGCGGCTCATCCGTGGACAGAGCGACGACCGGGAAAAGCTGCTGTTCTGGCTGTCGGTGCCCGTCGTAGCCTTGATCACCCTGCAGGCCTTGCTGGCCAAGGCCTACGCCAACTGGGCCGTTTCCGCCTATGCTGCCGGCACCATTCTTGCCGTCTGGGTGCTCTACCGCCTGACGAAGAAGGGGCTCAGCACCTCGCTGATCATCGGTGCGGTCGTCGCCTTCGCAATCCCGGTGCTAACGGTCTTCGCTCTGGATATCAAGCTGCCGAACGGCGACCTCGTCATGAAGCGCTATGTCGGCCGCAGCATCATCAGTGAAGAAATCGCCAATATCGCCACGGAGGCGAAGGTCTCGGACATCGTCTCGCAGGACCGCGATATCCTGGCTGACCTCTACTATACGCTGAGGGGCAGGCCGTTCCGCATCTATGCCCGACATTTCGGCGGCTTCCCCAAGAATTATTACGAGCAGAACTTCTCCCTGCCGGCCGACGCGACCGGCCCGGTCCTGTTCGTCGGCAGCGACACGATCGTTTGCCCCGAGGGTCAGGCCGAGCTCATCAAGAGCTGGTCGCCGCCCTATGGGGAAATGAAGGGCAAGACACTTTATGCCTATCGCGTTCCGGCATCGTGCCTGGCGGCCAAGCCTTCGGCCGCCGGAACGGAAACCACGGAAAATTAAGAAATCGAGCCGGGACTGTTGACCCGCTCGTGCAACTGCATCATGACAGGCGGTTACTAGGAAGACGCTAGGCGTCCTGTTATCATGACCGAACCGTCGGAGTTCGCTCCGGCAAAGGAACGAAGGCATTTTGGACCGTTGAGCCCGCTCGAATTCGGCGCCGCCGACAGCGAAGATAGAGACGAGAGGACGCACCGCGCCGGAGCGCGCGTGATCGCCTCGCTGTTCGTCGCGTTTTTCGCCTATGTCGGACTGGCGCTCGGCGGCGGCATCAATCTTGCCACGCGCGCCGATGCCGAAGCGCTGTCCTCGGGCAAGGACAGTCAGCCCCTCTACCTTTCCCTGCGCGATCCGGTACGCGGCATTGTCGTTGCCGACCGACTGGTGACGCCGAAGGCCGCATGGCACGACATAGGGCCTGCAACGCTTGGCTCCCTCCCCACCTTTGGATATCCGGGAACCTCCTGGCTGGTGAGCCGACCGAACGATGCCGCACGGCTCGAATCCGTGGCGATTCGCGCCTATCTCGCTCGCGCGCCTCCAGGCACGCTCCTCTAAGCGTTTGGCGCGTACGCGCCGCATTTCCGGCAAGATCGCCAGCGGCCGGGCCGCAGGCATAAGTGTATTTCCAAGGACAATACCCATGCGCACTTCACCATGGCTGGTGGCACTTTATTCGGTGATCATCGTGCTCGGCCTTCTCGTGGCCCTGCCGAACGCACTTCCGCCGTCCGCCCTCAGCAAAATCCCATCCTGGCTGCCGCATAGCCAGGTATCTCTCGGCCTCGACCTTCGCGGCGGTTCCTATCTCGTCCTGGAAGTCGATGAAAAGGATCTGACGAACGGCCGGCTGCAGTCGCTGCAGCAGGACGCACGCCGCGTATTGCGCGACAAGAACATCCAGACACGCTCGATCGTGCGCAACGGCGATCAGATCGTCGTAACGCTCAACGACGCCACGCAGAGCGGCGATGCCGTGACGCAGCTGCGCACGCTTGCCAACACGATCACATCGGGCCTGTCCGCAGGTCAGTCCGATCTCAATATCACGCCGAATGGCGCAACCATCGCGATGTCCTTCTCGCCGGCAGGCATTTCGGCCAATGTCGATTCCGCCGTTCAGCAGAGCCTGGAAGTCATCCGCAAGCGCGTCGACCAGGTTGGCGTTGCCGAACCGACCATCCAGCGTGTCGGCCCGAACCGCGTTCTCGTGCAGCTGCCAGGCGCGCAGGATCCGTCGCATCTGCGCGAACTGCTCGGCTCGACCGCGAAGATGTCCTTCCACCTGCTTGCCGACAATGCCGACCCGAACAATCCTCCCCCCGGCGTCACCATCATGAAGGACGAGCGGGGCAACAGCTATCCGGTCCTCGACCGTATCGAGCTGTCCGGCGACCGCCTGAAGGACGCCCGCGTCAGCTTCGACCCGAACACGCATGAGCCGCTCGTCACCTTCCGCTTCGACAGCGCCGGTGCCAACCGCTTTGCCGAAATCACCCGCGAAAACGTCGGCAAGCCTTTCGCGATCGTCCTCGACAATAAGGTGCTGAGCGCCCCGAATATCCGCGAGCCGATCACCGGCGGTTCGGGCCAGATCTCCGGCAATTTCACCGCAGACAGCGCCACCACGCTTGCCGCCCTGCTGCGCGCCGGCGCGCTGCCGGCCAAGCTCACCGTCATCGAAGAGCGTACCGTCGGCGCCGACCTCGGCAGCGACGCGATCCAGAAAGGCATCTACAGCGGCCTGGTCGGCTTCGTCCTGGTTGCCGCCTTCATCTTCGTGCTCTACGGCGCCTGGGGGATTCTCGCGAATGTCGCGCTGCTCATCCATACGATCCTGACCTTCTCGGCCCTGACGCTGGTCGGCGCCACGCTGACGCTGCCCGGCATCGCCGGCGTCGTCCTCGGTATCGGTCTTGCGGTCGATGCCAACGTTCTGATCAACGAGCGCATCCGCGAAGAAACCCGCAAGGGCCGCAGCGCCTTCGCCGCTATCGATAACGGCTTCAAGAAAGCTTATTCCACGATTATCGACGGCAACATGACGGCCCTGATCGCCGCCGCCATCCTGTTCTACTTCGGCTCCGGCCCGGTTCGCGGCTTTGCCGTAACCATGGGTCTCGGCCTCATCATCTCTATGTTTACCTCCGTCGCCTTCGTGCGCGTCGTGATGATCGCTATCACCCGTCGCCGCAAGCTGAAGGTGGTCAACATCAGGCCGCTGATCCCCTTCAGCCCCTATGACAAGCACATCCAGTTCATGAAGGCCCGCTTCTTCGGCGTCACCGTCTCGGCGATCCTGTCGATCGCCTCGGTGGTCCTGTTCATCCATCCGGGCCTCAATTACGGCGTCGATTTCCGAGGCGGCATCCAGATGTCGGTCAAAACCAAGGACGCCGCCGATTTGTCGACGTTCCGCGCCGGCCTGAACACGCTCGGCCTCGGCGAAATCGCGCTGCAGTCCTTCGGCGACAACAACAGCATCCTTGTTCGTGCCCAGCGCCAGGATGGCGGCGAAGAGGCGCAGACGGCGGCCGTGACCAAGCTCAAGGCCGAGATCGTCAAGATCGACCCGAGCGCGACCATCGAAGGCACCGACGTCATCGGTCCGAAGGTCTCGGGCGAGCTTGCCTGGGCCGGTATCCTCTCGGTCGTGATCGCCAGCCTGGCGATGCTGTTCTATATCTGGTACCGTTTCGAATGGCCGTTCGCGGTCGGCGCCATCGTCACGCTGGTGCTCGACGTTACCAAGGCGATCGGCTTCTTCGCGATCACCGGCCTCGATTTCAACCTGACGGCCATCGCCGCGATCCTGACGCTCGTCGGTTATTCGGTGAACGACAAGGTCGTGGTCTATGACCGCATGCGCGAGAACATGCGGCTCTACAAGTCGATGCCGCTGCGAGATATCATCGACAAGTCGATCAACGAGACCCTGGCGCGAAGCCTCTATACCAACGCCACCGCCTTCCTGGCGCTGGTGCCGATGGCGATCTGGGGCGGAAGCGCCGTCTCCAGCTTCGCGATCCCGATGGTGTTCGGCATCCTCGTGGCTGGCGCCTCGTCGGTCTTCATCGCAGCGCCGATCCTGCTCTTCCTCGGCGACTGGCGCCGCCGCCATGCCAAGGTCATCGCCAACGATGGCAAGCCCGCGGACGGCAAGTCCGGCAAAGACAAGCAGATTCCTGCGGCAGAATAAGCTACAGGATCTATAGAAACGGGACATGCCCGCCCGCCGGGCATGTCCATCAGCCGGACCGGAGCGTCTCGCACCAAAATGCGCGGCGGTTTTGCTGAAATCGTTCCAAGGCGCAAGGAGCTGGTCTGAAGGACGGCGAAGCGCTTCAGGAAATGGACGGCATATGCAGCGGCAGCCCTGGACGCGGTGCCGTTATCTTCTCAACGACACCCTTTTCCTGCTCGCTAACGAGCAGGTGCTTGCCATCGACGGTGAAGGCGATATTTCCCGACCGCGCTCCATTCGTGCGGATATGGCCCGCCATCCTGCCCTCCGTATCGATCAGGCAGATTTCGCCCAGACCGTACATGGCGCAGTAGAGCACGCCGCTGCGATCAAACGCCAAGCCGGACGGTCCGCGCAGCACGTTTACGGCGGGCGACGTCATCGATTGCGCAAACGTCTCATGCCGTCCGCCGACTACCTGCCGGTAGATTTTTCCAGTGAGCGTTTCGCTGTAGTAAAGCAACCCGTCAGCATCGAAAGCAATGCCGCCGGCAAGCAGCAGACCCGCGGCCAGAACACGTATGACCCGGCCTTCCGCCGGATCGATCTGATAAACACGACCGTTATAGGCCGCCTTGAAGAAGTCGGGATGAACGTGGCCACCTTCCAGAAGATCGGCGAGGCGGATGCCGGAATCGGTCATGTAAAGCAGGCCGTCAGGCCCGAAGGCAAGAGCATTCGGATGGAGAAACGGACCGTCTGCGCCGCCCTCTATCACCTGAAGGACCCGTCCCTGCGGCGAGAGCCTGAGAATGGAACTCTCCGGCCCGCCGGCCACCCAGAAGCACCCATTCCCATCGACTGCAACCCCCGCCGGAGTGCCGCCGATCCGACAAACTTCCTCAGATGCGCCGCTTGAGTCGAAAAGCTTCAGGCAGCGGCGGCTGGCATCCATTTCGACAAGCGCGAGGCGCCCGTCCGGTAAAGCCACCAGTCCGCCAGGCAGACGCAGGCCGATGGCGATCGTTTCGTTCATGTTCGGAAACCTTCACTCTACGCACTGCGAACTCAAAATACCGCGCCAAAACGATAGATAAGTACGAAGAAAGTCCTTTTCGAGCTGCATCCGGCCAAATCCGGATAAGATTCTTGCGCGAAAGGTCACATCTCCGTGCGGGTCCGATGAAACTTGACAGGCTTCGGCGATTCGGAACATCCATAGAACGCACATATTTTTCCGCACCCGCGATTCGTCGTGCACCGCCAGGAAGCCCCGTCCATCCAGGAGAATTGATGACCGCCGCCTATCTGGAAAAACTAAACCCGGAGCAGCGGCTGGCGGTGGAGCATGGCACGACGGAGGGCAACAGCCATATAGCCGGGCCGCTGCTTGTCATCGCCGGGGCCGGCTCCGGCAAGACCAACACGCTTGCCCATCGTGTCGCACATCTGATCGTCAAAGGCGCAGATCCGCGCCGCATCCTGCTGATGACTTTCTCGCGCCGCGCCGCCGCCGAAATGGGCCGCCGCGTCGAGCGCATCTGCCGCGAGGTACTGGGAGCGAATGCCGGCATCACCCCCGACGCGCTTGCCTGGACGGGTACGTTCCACGGCATCGGTGCTCGCCTGCTGCGGGATTATGCAGAACAGATCGGCATCGACCCGGCCTTCACGATTCACGACCGCGAAGACAGTGCCGACCTGATGAACCTTGCGCGTCATGACCTCGGTTTTTCCAAGACCGAAAACCGCTTCCCGACCAAGGCGACCTGCCTTGCCATCTATTCGCGCTCCGTCAATGCCGAAGCGCCGCTCGACGGTGTGCTGCGCGACTTCTTTCCCTGGTGCGCCATGTGGGAGCAGCAGCTGCGCGATCTCTTCGCCTGTTATGTCGAGGCGAAGCAGGCGCAGAACGTGCTCGATTACGACGATCTGCTGCTCTATTGGGCGCATATGCTGCAGGAGCCGCTGATCGCCGGGGATATCGGCAGCCGGTTCGACCATGTGCTCGTCGACGAATATCAGGACACCAACCGGCTGCAGTCTTCCATACTGCTTGCTTTGAAGCCGGATGGCCGGGGATTGACCGTCGTCGGCGACGACGCGCAGTCGATCTATTCCTTCCGCGCCGCGACCGTACGCAACATTCTCGATTTCCCCAAGGCTTTCACGCCATCGGCCGATATCGTCACGCTCGATCGCAATTACCGCTCGACGCAGCCGATCCTGGCTGCCGCCAACGCCGTGATCGATCTTGCCTCCGAGCGCTTCACCAAGAACCTGCGCACCGAGCGGCGAAGCCCAGAGCGGCCGCGGCTGGTGACAGTGCGCGACGAGGCCGACCAGGCGCGCTACATCGCCGACCAGGTGCTGGAAAATCGCGAGGGCGGCGCGAGGCTCAAGCAGCAAGCGGTGCTCTTCCGCACCTCAAGCCATAGCGGCCCGCTGGAAGTGGAACTCACGCGCCGCAACATTCCTTTCGTCAAGTTCGGCGGGCTGAAATTCCTCGACAGCGCCCATGTCAAGGACATGCTGGCGGCGCTGCGCTTCGCCCAGAATCCGCGCGACCGTGTGGCGGGGTTCCGCCTGATGCAGCTCCTGCCCGGCGTCGGCCCTTCCACCGCGCAGCGCGTGCTCGACCAGATCGGCGAAGAGGCGAGCCCGATCACGGCCCTTGCCGAGCTTCCGCCGCCGCCGCGCACGGGAGACGACTGGACCGCCTTTGTCGAGACGATGCGGGAGGTCAAAAGCGGCAAGGCCGGCTGGCCGGCTGAAATCGGCCTGGTTCGGCAATGGTACGAGCCGTATCTGGAGCGCGCGCATGAGGATGCCGCGACCCGCCAGGCAGATCTCGTCCAGCTCGAACAGATCGCCGCGGGCTACGGTTCGCGCGAGCGTTTCCTTACCGAACTGACGCTCGATCCGCCCGATGCGACCAGCGATCAGGCCGGCGTGCCGCTGCTCGACGAGGACTATCTGATCCTTTCGACAATCCATTCCGCCAAGGGTCAGGAGTGGACGAAAGTCTTCATCCTCAACGCCGTCGACGGCTGCATACCCGCCGATCTCGCCGTCGGATCATCCGCCGAGATCGAGGAGGAGCGTCGGCTGCTCTACGTCGCCATGACGCGAGCGAAGGACAATCTCGATCTCGTCATTCCGCAGCGCTTCTTCGTGCATGGCCAGCATGCGCAGGGCGACAAACATGTCTTCGCCTCGCGCACCCGCTTCATCCCGGCGACGTTGCTGCAGTTCTTCGAGGTTTGCGGCTGGCCGCAAGCGCGGGCCGAAAGCGCAGCCGCCATTCGGGCGCGAGAGGTGCGCGTCGATATGGGTGCGCGCATGCGGGGCATGTGGCGGTGAGTTGCAGCAATCGAGGTCGGCAGGTCAGGCATGCTCTTTGATGCCTCAGCTTCGCGCCTGGCCCTCACCCTAACCCTCTCCCCGCAAGCGGGGCGAGGGGGACGACCCCACAAAGCAGTAGGCCTTCCTTCTCTCAACCGGGAGCCGCTCGTGGCACAACTCCCCCCTCTCCCCGCGAGCGGAAGAGGGCCGGGTTGAGGGGCAAACCCACACCCGGCCAACTATCCAGCCACCCTCACTTCGCCTCGCGAAACATCTCGATGATTGCCGAAAAATCGCGGTCGCCGTTGCCGAGCTTTTCGAAGAGCGCATAGAGCTGCGCCGCTTCCGCGCCCAGAGGTGTCGATGCGCCGCTGGAGAGTGCCGCTTCCTGAGATAGCCGCAGATCCTTGAGCATCAGCGCCGCCGCAAAGCCGGGCTTGTAGTCATTATTGGCAGGCGAGGTCGGAACCGGGCCGGGCACGGGGCAATAGGTATTGATCGACCAGCACTGGCCGGAAGAGGTCGAGGCGACATCGAAGAGGGCCTGGTGAGAGAGGCCAAGCTTTTCGCCAAGCACGAAGGCTTCGCAGACGCCGATCATGGAGATGCCGAGGACCATGTTGTTGCAGATCTTCGCCGCCTGGCCGGCGCCGGCATCGCCGCAATGGACGATCTTCTTCCCCATGACCTCAAGCAGCGGCTTCGCGGCCGCGAAGCTCTCGGTCGAGCCGCCGGCCATGAAAGTCAGAGTACCGGCGGCGGCACCGCCCGTGCCGCCGGACACCGGCGCATCGAGCGAGAGGCAGCCGGCATCGCCTGCCATGGCATGCGCCTTGCAGGCACTGTCGACATCGATGGTGGAGCTGTCGATCACCAGGGTTCCCTTGGGTACCGAGCGCAGAACGTCGGTCCATACGGTCAGGACGTGCTGGCCCTTCGGCAGCATTGTCACGACCACTTCCGCATCGGCCAAAGCCTCGGTCAGCACATTGGCCGCCCTCACGCCCGATGCTTCGGCAGCCTTCAGCACATCATGTGAGAGATCGAAACCGGTAACGGCATGGCCCGCCTTGACGAGATTGGCGGCCATCGGGCCGCCCATGTTGCCAAGGCCGATGAATGCAATCCGTGTCATGATGTTTTCCTCCCATGATCGGTTGAAGCAACTCCGGGAAAGTGCAGATCGGCTTCCCGTTCCGAAATCGCTCAAAGTAGTGAGATAAACCGATTCAGAATCCCGTGACGCTCTGAACCGGTCTAGCTCGCGAAAAGCGGCGGCTGCGCCGGCACGAAGAAGCGGTCGAGATCGGCAACGGTCACTTCGGCAAGACTCGCCGGAGACCATTTCGGATTGCGGTCCTTGTCGATAACAGCGGCGCGCACGCCCTCGTAGAAATCGTGATTATACAATATGCCCCTGCAGGCGCCGAGTTCACGATTGAGGCATTCGGCAAGATTGGCGCTCGTACGCCCTGCCCTCAGCAGCCGCAAGGTCAGCTTCAGGCTGGTCGGCGAACGGCTGGCGATCACGCCAGCGGCTTCTTCGGCAAATTCTCCGGGCTCATCGGCCAATGCCGCCAGTATCCCTTCCACCGTGTCTGCTGAAAACGCCCGATCGATCATATCGCGGTTTGCCGCAAGCCGGCTTTCGCCAGCATCGGCTGCCATCGTCCTGATGAGAGCATGCACGTCTGCGGCGGAAGCAACGGTGGGCAGCGCTGCTACCGCATCCATGAGAGCCGGCAGCGCGGAGGACATCACATAGTGATCGGCGAAGCCTGCATGGATAACGTCGGCCGCCTCGACGGTCAGGCCGGTCAGCCCCATCCAGGTGCCGGCTTCGCCCGGTGCGCGCGGCAGCAGCCAGGTGGCGCCAACATCCGGGAAATAGCCGATGCCGGTTTCGGGCATGGCAAGACGCGTGCGCTCGGTGACGACGCGATGGCTGCCATGCGCCGAAAGACCGACGCCGCCGCCCATGGTGATGCCGTCCATCAGCACGACATAAGGCTTGGAGTAGCGCGAAATGGCATGATTGAGCCGGAATTCCTCGCGCCAGAAGGTTTCCGCTTCATCGCTGCCTTCCTTGCCGCTCCGGTGCAGCAGGCGGATATCGCCGCCGGCGCTGAACCCGCGCTCTCCCTCGCCCGTGACGATGACGCTCGCAACCGCGGGATCGACGGCGAAGTCCTTCAATGCAGAAGCAATGATGCGCACCATCGGCAATGTCAGGCTGTTCAGCGCCTTCGGACGGTTGAGCCTGACGATGCCGGCCGATCCGCGCCGCTCGATGATGACTTCGTCCGTGCTGTTCATGCAAATCTCCTGTCCTTGCAGCTATCAATCCTCAGAGATTCATCTGTTATCGGCAAGGATCATTTCAGCGGCCTTTTCGGCGATCATGATGGTTGGCGAATTGGTATTGCCCGATATGATCGACGGCATGACGGAAGCGTCGGCGATGCGCAGCCCTGCCAGCGCCCGCAGCCGCAGCCGGGGATCGACGACGCTTTGCGCGTCGCCGCCCATGCGGCATGTGCCGACCGGATGGAAGATGGTCGTGCCGATATCGCCGGCGGCATGGTCCAGATCGGCATCCGTCTCGTAGGCCGGCCCCGGCTTGAACTCCTCCGGCCGGAACCGGGCGAAAGACGGCTGCGCCACGATCCGCCGCGTCAGGCGAATGGAACGCACGGCGATCTCCCGGTCGCGAGCTGCGGAAAGATAGTTGGGGCTGATGGCCGGCTGCATGGCGAAATCGGGACTGCGCACATGCACCGAGCCGCGGCTCTCAGGGCGGAGATTACAGACGCTGGCGGTGATCGCCGGAAAGGGATGAACGGGATCGCCGAACTTGTCGAGCGAGACCGGCTGCACATGATACTGCAAATCCGGCGTTTCCTTGTCCGGACCGGAGCGGGTGAAGATGCCGAGCTGGCTCGGCGCCATCGCCATCGGGCCTGAGCGGCGAACCAGATATTCAAGGCCGATCGCCGCCTTGCCGATGAGGCTCGTCGCCTTCTCGTTCAATGTGGGAACGCCCGTCACCTTGTAAGCAAGGCGAAGCTGCAGGTGATCCTGCAGGTTTTCGCCGACGGACCTCACCTCTCGCACGACCTCGATGCCGGCCTTGCTGAGCACATCGCCCTGGCCGATGCCCGACAGTTCGAGAATATGCGGGGAGCCGATGGAACCGGCCGACAGAATGGTTTCTTTGTTTGCACGGGCGCGCTTCGCCACGCCGTTATGCTGGAATTCGACGCCTGTGACGGCATCGCTCTCGACGATAAGGCGGCGGACCTGAGCCTTGGTGTAGACGGTGAGATTGCCGCGCTTCATCGCCGGGCGCAGGAAGGCCTTCGTCGTATTCCAGCGGATGCCAGAGCGCTGGTTGACGTCGAAATAGCCTGAGCCTTCATTGTTGCCGCGATTGAAATCCGCCGTTTCGGGGATGCCGGCCTCCTTGGCCGCAGCCTGGAAGGCATCGAGCACGGCCCAGCGCACACGCGCCTTCTCGACCCGCCATTCGCCGCCAGTGCCGTGCATCTCGTCCTTGCCGCGATAGTGGTCCTCGGACTTGATGAAATAGGGCAGCACATCGTCCCAGCCCCAGCCGGCGCAGCCGAGCTGGCGCCAGAGATCGTAGTCGCGCGCCTGGCCGCGCATATAGATCATGCCGTTGATGGAGGAGCAGCCGCCGAGCACCTTGCCGCGCGGATAGTTCAGCGAACGGCCATTCAGCCCCGCTTCCGGCGACGTGGTGAAACACCAGTCGGTGCGGGGGTTGTTGATGCAATAGAGATAGCCGACCGGGATGTGGATCCAATGGTAATTGTCATTGCCGCCGGCTTCCAGCAGCAGAACCCTGTTGTTGCGGTCGGCCGAAAGCCGGTTGGCGAGCACACATCCGGCGCTCCCGGCCCCGATGATGATGTAGTCGAAGCGATCCATTGGCATGCCCCCTCGCCCTAACCCTCTCCCCGGGGGGAGAGGGGACCATTTCGGCATTTGCCGCGGCTACTAGTCCGCCGATTTTCTGGAGCAACACCCCCTCTCCCCTCGGGGAGAGGGCTGGGATGAGGGGGTGTATAGCAAAAAAGCATAGGCTTGATCTTTACCGCCGATATTCGAAACCCAGTTTCCGTCCCAGCCGCGAGGCATAGAATTCGCCGACGATGCCGCGGCGGAAAAGCAGGACGCAAACCATGAAGACGACACCGGTGATGATGGTGACCGGGAATTCCGAAGTTGCGAGATAATTCTCCAGCGTCGCGACCAATCCCGCTCCGAAAATCGGACCGATCAGCGTGCCGATGCCACCGAGGAGCGTCATGAGGATGACCTCGCCGGACATCTGCCAGGCGACGTCGGTGAGCGTCGCAAACTGAAAGACCAGCGCCTTGACAGCGCCGGCAAGCCCCGCAAGCGCCGCCGACATGACGAAGGCGCCGAGCTTGTAATGCGCCACGGAATAGCCGAGCGAGATCGCCCGCTGCTCGTTCTCCCGGATCGATTTCAGGATCATGCCGAAAGGAGAATTGATGAAGCGCCAGGTGATCAGCACGCCGATCAGAAACACGGCGAGAACGAAGTAATACATGTTGAAGGAGTTATTGAGATCAAGAACTCCGAGAAGATAGCCGCGCGGCACCGATTGGATGCCGTCTTCCCCTTGGGTGAACTTCGCCTGCAGGCAGAAGAAATAGAACATGTAGGAGAGCGCCAGCGTGATCATGGCGAAATAGATGCCCTGCCGGCGGATGGCGACGAAACCCATGACCAGGCCGAGCAGCGAAGCACCGGCAACGCCGATCAGGATGCCGAGTTCGGGTGGAACACCCCATTCCTTCACCGTATAGGCCGTGAAATAGGCCGCACCGCCGAAGAAGGTGGCGTGACCGAAGGAGAGCAGACCGGCATAGCCGAGCAGCAGATTGAAGGCGCAGGCGAAAAGCGCGAAGCAGAGCACCTTCATGACGAAGATCGGGTAGATGAAGAACGGCGCCCATATCAGCCCGACGAGGCCAAGGATCAGCAACAGCTTCTGGATCGAGAGGGTCGGCTGTGTTTTCGGTTTCGATGTGATCAATCCAGCCATGTCACGCATCCCGACCGAAGAGGCCTGCCGGCCTTATTAGCAGCACGATCGCCATGATGACGAAGATGACGATGTTGGAGGCTTCCGGATAGAAGACCTTGGTCAGGCCTTCGGCAATCCCGAGCATATAGCCAGTGACGATCGCCCCCATGATCGAGCCCATGCCGCCGACGACGACAACGGCGAAGACGATGATGATCATGTTCGATCCCATCAGCGGCGAAACCTGATAGATCGGTGCGGCCAGCACGCCGGCAAAGGCGGCAAGCGCCACGCCGAAGCCATAGGTGAGCGTCAGAAGCACCGGCACGTTGACGCCGAACACCTGCACAAGTGTGGAATTCTCGGTCGCGGCGCGCAGATAGGCGCCGAGCTTGGTCTTCTCGATCAGCAGCCAGGTGCCGATGCAGACGATCAGCGAGGCGATGACCACCCAGCCGCGATAGACGGGCAGGAACATGAACCCGATATTTTTCGCGCCCGCCAACTCCGTCGGAACGGCATAGGGCTGGCCGGAAGATCCATAAAGATAGCGGAAGGTTCCCTCGATCGTCAGGGCCATGCCGAAGGTGAAGAGCAATCCATAAAGCGGATCGATCTTGTAGAGCTGGCGCAGGCAGAGCCGTTCGACCAGTGCCCCGAACAGGCCGACGATCAGCGGCGCCAGAAGGAGGGCCGGCCAATAGCCGATGCCGGCATAGGCCAGCAGCAGATAGGCGGTGAAGGCGCCGAGCATATAGAGCGCGCCATGGGCGAAATTGATCACCCGCAGCATGCCGAAGATGATCGCCAAACCGAGACTTAGCAACGCATAGAAGGAGCCGTTGATGAGCCCGATCAGCAATTGACCGAGAAGCGCCTGGGCGGGGATGCCGAATATCATCGTCATGGTTCAGACCCCCAGAACCTTGTGGAGCATATCCATGCGCTCTGTGAGTTCGCCGACCGGGAATTCCGAAACCATCTGGCCGTGATCCATCACATAGAAACGATCGGCGATGCGGCTGGCAAAACGGAAATTCTGCTCGACGAGCAGGATGGTCATACCGCGACCCTTCAGCTTCTGCAGGACTTCGCCGATGCGCTGGACGATGACGGGGGCCAGACCCTCGGTAGGCTCGTCGAGCAGCATCATGCGAACGCCAGTGCGCAGGATACGGGCCATGGCAAGCATCTGCTGCTCACCGCCCGAAAGCCTGGTGCCGACGCTGTTGCGCCGCTCATGCAGATTGGGAAAGAGCTCGAAGATCTCGTCGAGCGTCATGCCGCCCGATGCCACGACCGGCGGCAGCATCAGATTCTCATAGACGCTGAGCGTGGAGAAGATGCCGCGCTCCTCCGGCACGAAACCGATGCCCTGATGCGCCGTCTTGTGCAGCGGCACCTGCATCATGTCCTTGCCGGCGAAAGCGATCCTGCCTTTGCGGGCGCGGACGATGCCGACAATGGTGCGCAGCGTCGTCGTCTTGCCAACGCCGTTGCGGCCAAGGATCGTGACGGTTTCGCCTTCGCCCACGCGCATATCGACGCCATGCAGGATGTGGCTTTCGCCATACCAGGCATTGAGGCCCTGAACGTCCAGAAGCGGCGCCATGGTCAAACCTCCTCCGTGCCCATATAGGCTTCGCGGACACGCGGGTCGCGGCTGACCGTCGCATAATCGCCCTGAGCAAGGATCTCGCCGCGCTGCAGGACCGTGACATGATGGCAGATATCGGCAACGACCGAGAGATTGTGCTCCACCATGAGCACGGCCCTATCGCGCGCGACATCGCGGATGATGCCGGAGACGGTGTTCACATCCTCCA
Organism: Hyphomicrobiales bacterium; assembly: GCA_900468625.1. Lineage (GTDB taxonomy): Bacteria > Pseudomonadota > Alphaproteobacteria > Rhizobiales > Rhizobiaceae > Rhizobium. Next base: position 181,421 of record UBUL01000009.1, on the reverse strand, counting down.
GCCCCATGCCGGCCATCGGCTCGTCGAGCAGCAGCACCTTCGGATCGAGCGCGAGCGTCGTTGCGATCTCCAGCACGCGCTTGCGGCCATAGGAAAGATCGGCGGCGATGGCATCCCGCTCCTTCGAAAGGCCGACCGAGGCGATGAGCTGTTCGGCGCGGGCGTTGAGACCGTCGAGAGCAGACAGCGGCCGCCAGAACTGGTGGGCGAGATTGTTTGGCCGCTGCAGAGCGACGCGGACATTGTCCAGCACCGTCAGATGCGGAAAGACGGCCGAAATCTGGAAGGAACGCACGAGGCCCATGCGCGCGACCTTGTCCGGCCTGGTCCTCGTGATATCGGTGCCGAGCAGCGTGATCGTGCCATGCGTCGGCTGCAGGAACTTGGTGAGCAGGTTGAACACCGTGGTCTTGCCGGCACCGTTCGGGCCGATCAGCGCGTGGACGCGGGCATGATGCACGTCGAGATCGACATTCTTGACGGCGGTGAAGCCGCCGAAATCGCGACGCAGTCCCCGGGCGGACAAGACCACCCGGGGCTCTTCGTGCAGATGTGTCGCTGACATCGCCATGGGCCGGTCCGAGCCCTATTGCTTGACGAGATCGCAGCCGCTCTTGGCTGGGTCGATATAGGCTTCCTTGCCCGGGATCGTCGCCAGCACGTTGAAGTAATCCCACGGCTCCTTGCTCTCTTCGGGCTTCTTGACCTGAAGCAGATACATGTCGTGGATCATACGGCCGTTGGCGCCGACCGTGCCGCCGCGACCGAAGAAGTCATCGACCGGCATTTCATGCAGTTCTTTGGCGACGGCCTCGGTATCGTCCGTACCCGCCTTCTGCACCGCCTTCAGATATTGCATGACAGCGGAATAGGTGCCGGCATGGACCATGTTCGGCATCTTGCCGGTACGGGCAAAGAAGCGCTTGCCGAATTCACGGCTCTTGTCGTCGAGGTTCCAGTAGTAGCCTTCCGTCAGCGTCAGGCCTTGCGCCGCCTTCAACCCGAGGCCATGAACTTCGGCGAGCGTGAAGAGCAATGCCGCCAGATGCTGGCCGCCCTGGGTGATGCCGAATTCCGACGCCTGCTTGATGGCGTTTGATGTGTCGAGGCCGGCATTGGCAAGGCCGATGACCTTGGCGCCAGACGACTGCGCCTGCAGCAGGAAGGACGAGAAATCATTCGTCGACAGCGGATGGCGGACGGAGCCTAGGATCTTGCCGCCGCTGGCCTTGACGAAATCGCTGGTCTGCTGCTCGAGCGAATAGCCGAAAGCATAGTCCGCGGTCAGGAAGAACCAGGTATCGCCGCCCTGCTTGACGAGCGCGCCGCCGGTGCCGACGGCGAGGGCATGCGTGTCATAGGCCCAATGGAAGCCGTAGGGCGAACATTGCTTGCCGGTGAGATCGGTCGTGGCGGCGCCGGTGACGATGTCGATCTTCTTCTTCTCCTTGGCAACAGCCTGCACGGCGAGCGCAACCGACGAGGTCGTCAGCTCCATGATGGCATCGACCTTGTCCTGGTCATACCATTGGCGGGCGATGTTGGAGGCGATATCAGGCTTGTTCTGGTGATCTGCATCGATGATCTCGATCGGCACGCCGAGAACCTTGCCACCGAAATCTTCGGCGGCCATCTTGGCGGCCTCGACCGACGACTTGCCGCCGAAGTCGGCATACACGCCGGACTGGTCATTAAGGATGCCGATCTTTACGAAACCATTGGCCGCGCCGGCGGCGAAAGCCGCTGTGCTCGTTGCAAGCAGCAATGCAAGGGATGCAATGAGACTCTTTCGCATATCCTCTCCTCCCAGAGATTTGGCAAAAACGAATCTGTTCAAAATTGGCCAGCCGCTTTCCTCGAAACGACTTTTTCCGATCGGCAGGATCACGGAATTCGCGCGTTGACGCAAGTCGAGATTGTAACTAATTCCAAACAGTGTCTGTTCATTTTTGAACAGAGGAGAGAGGAATGAAGCGCACGCCGCATTTTACGTGGGATGATCTGCAGTTTTTCCTCGCCGTCGCGCGAACCGGACAGCTTTCGACCGCGGCGCGGCAATTGCGCACGAGCCACGCCACGGTCTCGCGCCGCATCGACCGGCTGGAGTTTTCCTTGAAGGTCAAGCTCTTCGAGCGCAATCCGCGCGGTTACATGCTGACCAGCATGGGCCAGCGTTTCGTCGATACGGCCGAGCACATGGAGCAGGAAACGGAACGTCTTCGCGCCGATCTTACGGCCGGATCGGCGGCACAACGGGGTGTTGTGCGCATCAGCGCGCCGGAGGGCTTTTCAAACTTCTTCTTCACCGGCGTCCTGCCGGAATTCGCCGCCAGACATCCGAATATTTCGCTGGAGCTGATCACCATCCAGCAGATCATGTCGCTCTCGCGCAAGGAAGCCGATATCGTCGTGGTGCTCGACCCGCCGAAAGCCGGTCCCTACTTCACCGAGAAGCTCACCGACTATCATCTGCAGGTCTACGGATCGCGTGACTATCTCGCCCGCCATCCGCCGATCGAAAGCCGCGACGACCTGCCGGATTTTGCCTTCATCGGCTATATCGAGGACATGATCTTCGCGCCGGGCCTGGACTATCTCGACGACGTCCATCCGCGCATCAGACCGCAATTCCAGAGTTCCAGCATCTTTGCACAGCTAACAGCGACGAAGAACGGTCAGGGTCTTTGCGTGCTGCCGTTTTTCATCGCCGGCAAGCATCCGGATCTGCAGGTCGTTCTACCGCAAGAGGTGGATCTCAGGCGCCACTACTGGATCACCTGCCACCGCGACCTGCGCCAGTCGCCGCGCGTGCGCACCGTTATCGACTTCTTGGCAGAGGCCGTGCGCAAGAATGCGCCGGCCTTTCTGGGGCCATGGAGACGCCCGGAAAGCTGAGATTGCCGATCCCGTTACAGCATGCTTGGAGCGGCGTAGACCCGGTTAACGCCGGCAGCATCGAAGCCCGCACGTTCGGCAAGGCGAAGCTCCCAATCCAGCGCGGAGCGCACGATCATTTCCAGATCATTGTATTTCGGCGTCCATCCCAGTTCGCGACGGGCAAGCGTCGCATCGGCGACGATACTGGCCATATCGCCGGGGCGCCGCGGAGCAATGTGGATGCGGAAGGCACGACCATGGACGCGCATGACCATATTGAGCACGTCAAGCACGGAATAGCCCTGGCCATAGCCGCAATTGGCAACCAGTGAGCGGCCGCCATCGCGCAGATGCCGCAAGGCCGCAAGATGCGCGTCCACGAGATCGCTGACATGGATGTAGTCGCGAACGCCCGTGCCGTCATGCGTCGTGTAATCCGTGCCGTAAATGGTTACTTGGGGGCGGCGGCCAAGGGCCGCCTCGCAGGCGACCTTGATGAGATGAGTGGCGCCATCGGTCGACTGACCGGCCCGCCCCTTGGGATCGGCTCCGGCGACGTTGAAATAGCGCAGCGCGACATAGTGGAAATCATAGGCGGAGGCAGCATCGCGCAGCATCAGCTCAGACATCAGCTTGGACTGGCCGTAGGGCGATTCCGGCCGCAACGGCGCGTCTTCGCCGACCGGCCGGTCCGCAGGCTGCTGACCGTAGACGGCAGCTGTGGAGGAAAAGACGAAATGGCGGATGCCGGCCCTGACCGCGGCGCTCATTAAAATATGGGTCTTGCCGGTATTGTTCTCGTAGTAGGAAAGAGGATCCTCGATCGACACCGGGACGACGGCCGAGCCGGCGAAGTGGATGATGGCCTCTATGTCGTTCTCAGCGAAAATCGTCCGCAGGAGCGCTTCATCGGCGATATCGCCGAGATAGAAGCGGGCTGCCGGCGGAACCGCCCAGCGAAAACCGGTCGACAGGCGATCGAGGACCACCACGTCCTCGCCCGCATCCAGCAACCTCCAGACCATGTGACTGCCGATATAACCGGCTCCGCCCGTCACCAACACCGTCATTCTTCGCGTCCCCGCCAAGTCTTATCGAGACCATATGAGGCCGCTTCTCCTGCGAAACTGATTAAAAACGGACGGGTACGCGGGAAAGATTGCGGGGATGGTTAGGCTGGGCTTTCGCGGATCGATTGCATTTTATGGATCGATGGTATTGCGTAATACGGAGAGTGTGCCGCCCTCTGTCACTTCGTGACATCTCCCCCACAAGGGGGGAGATTGGTAACCCGCAGCACCGACCCACCTCAAACCAATATCGTAGTTGCAGAGATTGAAGTGCATCGTATTGCCGCGAGCAGCTGCGAACTCCTAACGATCTCTCCCCTTGTGGGGGAGATGTCCCGAAAGGGACAGAGGGGTGACGAAGATGCGGCAACCGAAAAGATGCCTTTTGAGCGAGGCTCCATTCGGCCATGCATAGGAGGAAGACTACAACCCCAGAATATACCGGCTCAACCGCTCCGCAGCATCCGCAACCTGCACCGGATCGCGCAGGAAGCAAGCGCGCATGAACAGCTCTCCGCCTAGACCGAACGCCGTTCCGGGCGCCAGGCCGACACCGGTCTTGTCGACGATGTCGATGGCAGCCTTGCGGCTGTCGGTCACACCGTCGATCCTGAGGAACGAATAAAGCGCGCCATCCGGCTTCAGCGTCTGCACGCGATTGGTGGCGATCAGCGCATCGCAGAGAATGTCGCGCGAGCGTGTCGCCTTGGCGATGTTGGCGCGAACGAAGTCATCGCCTTCGTTCAGGGCGGCGACCGCACCGCGCTGCATGAATTGCGCGACGCCCGATGTCGAATATTGCACGAGGTTTTCGATTACCTGCCCGAGCTCTGCGGGGGCGACGATCCAGCCGACGCGCCAGCCGGTCATCGACCAGTTCTTCGAGAAGGAATTGACGAAGATGATCTTGTCGTCGGCTTCCTTCACATCCAGGAAGCTCGGCGCGCGGCCGCCGGCATAATAGTAGAGCGCATAGATTTCGTCGGCCATGATCCAGAGATCATGCTTGCGCGCCAGAGCCAGAATGTCCCGGAGATCCTGATGGGTTGCCGTCCAGCCTGTCGGGTTGGAGGGGGTATTGATGAAGAAACCCTTGGTCTTCGGCGTGATCGCCGCCTCCAGGCGCTCGAGATCGAGCGACCATTTGCCGTGTTCGAACTGCAGCGGCACGGGCACGGAGCGGGCACCCGCAATCTCCAGCGCGGCGGCGATATTCGGCCAGGCAGGCGACAGATAGACCATTTCGTCGCCGGGAGAGGTGATTGCCTGCACGGAGAGCTGGATCGCCTGCATGCCGGAGCCGACGACGTAGAAATTCTCCATCGGCAGCGACGTGCCGAAGTGCCTGCCGTAGTAATCGGCCAGCGCCTGGCGCAGTTCCGGAATGCCGCGCTGCCAGGTATAAAATGTCTCGCCGGCATTGAGCGAGGCCATGGCGGCGCGATTGATGAAATCAGGCGTCGGCAGATCGCCCTCGCCGACCCAGAGCGGCAGCAGGCCTTCACGGCCGCGGGCATAATTGACCACTTCGACGATCCCGCTTTCGGGTGCTGCGAGCGCGCGCGGGCTGAGGCTATCCAGTATCGACATGCAAAGTCTCCAGTTTCCGCCTTCATAAAGCAGAGCGGCGAACAAATCCCATGACTTTGCCTTAGCGACTGATCGATTTTGGTGATGAATAAAGCCCCACTTACGGAACGGGGCTTTAAAAGAAATTGAAGAAGACGCGTCAGCGTTTGGCGAGAAGATCGCGGATTTCCGTCAGGAGCTGAACGTCAGCCGGCGGCGGTGCTGCCTCGGCAACCTTTTCTTCCTTGCGCTCGACCTGGGCGCGCAGCGCATTCACGCCCTTGACCATGAGAAAGATGATCCAGGCGAGGATGAGGAAATTGATTAGGACGGTGATGAAGTTGCCGTAGGCGAAAACCGCGCCTTGGGCGCGGGCGGCGGCGAGCGTCGGCGCATTGACCGCCGAGGAAAGACCGATGAAGTAGTTCGAGAAATCGAAGCCGCCGAAAATCGCACCGACGACCGGCATGATGATATCGTCAACCAATGATTTCACGATGCCGCCGAAAGCACCGCCGATGATCACGCCGACCGCAAGATCCATGACATTGCCACGGGCGATAAACGCCTTGAATTCATTAAGCATTGAGCAGTCCCCTTCGCGTTGCCGTTGAATTCATCCATGCTGATTAGCACCATCTTTTTCCTTATTTTTCAACAGAAAATCGACGGCGACCCTCGACCGAGCACGCATATCCCACGGCAATTTTGCAGTCACGACAATCTGAACATGCACATACTCGACCACTTGTTCGTCAGTTGCGAGCAACGAAGCCAAAGCCCCAGAACTGCCCCGGAGACCCAAGTGAGTCGCCCGGCATTGCCGGCGGCGTGTCAGGTCTTGACTACGCTCTCCGGCATCACTTTCGCGATCAGCTTGCGGACATGGTCCGGGCCGGGCGCCCGGTCGAAGAGGATGCGGTAAATGATCGGCGAGATGACATGATCCATCAGCTCCTCTTCGGTCGGAAAGGGCTCGCCGCGTTTCTCCGCCCGCGCGATGAGGACGGCAAGCTGAGTGCGCGTGTAGGTGCAGCATTTTTCCGCATTCGTGCAGTCAGCCGCCGAGAGAACATCACGCAATAGCTGCCGGCCGACCCCGGAGGCCATTTCGTCGGCATATTGCTCGGCCCAGGCCTCCAGATCCTCGCGCGCGCTGCCGATCCTGGCGGGCTCGCCCTCCGGCTGCAGACGCGACGCCGCCACGTCGGCCAGAAGCTCCTGAAGGCCACCCCAGCGGCGGTAGATCGTCGATGGCGTCACTTTGGCGCGCTGCGCGATCAAGGGGATGGTGATGTCGGCGCGATCCATCGCGGCAAGCATGTCGCGGACGGATTGATGCACGGCCACCTGCACTCTGGCGCTGCGCCCGCCGGGACGAGGATTTTCTCTGTAGCCCATAAACCTTTGCCAATCTTTCCCTTTTGCTGATCGCGAACGACCACAGGTCGATTCACTAACGCAAATTATTTGCTTTTGTGCATCGGGCATCCTATATGCGCCTAACGCAATCTTTTAGCTTTAGGTAGGATATAGTCGATGGCTCCGCTCGATTCCACCGCCAGCACAGCAATTTCACCGGCCAGACGCCTGGCGCCGTTCTATTATGCTGCGACCAGCGCCCTATTCCTGGCCGCCTCCTCCGCACCCACGCCTCTCTACCGCCTTTACCAGCAAGCCTTCGCCTTCTCGCCGGTGCTGCTCACGGTGATCTTCGCCGTCTATGCCTTTTCCCTTCTCGCCGCGCTGCTCATCGTCGGCTCGATTTCCGACCATCTCGGCCGTCGCCCGGTGATCTTCGCTTCGATCCTCCTCAACATGGTGGCGATAGCGCTATTTTTGATGGCCAAGGGTCCGGATTGGCTGATTGCCGCCCGCATCGTGCAGGGTTTTGCAACGGGCACTGCGGTCAGTTCCACCGGGGCTGCGCTGGTCGATCTCGATCCGATCAGGGGATCGATCACCAACAGCCTTGCACCGCTGGCCGGTATGGCGGCCGGCGCGCTCGGCACGAGCCTGCTGATCCAATTCGCGCCGGCTCCAACCGTGCTCGTCTATGTCGTGACACTCGCCCTGCTGATGCTGCAAGCCGTGCTGCTCTGGCTGGTGCCGGAAACAACGCGCCGGCGGGCCGGCCTACTCGCATCGCTGAAGCCGGAAGTCGCCGTTCCCCAGCAGGCACGCCGGACGCTGCTGGCGCTGACGCCGATCAATATCGCTGTCTGGGCGCTCGCCGGCTTCTATTTATCGCTGGTGCCTTCGCTGGTCAGCGCGACGACCGGCAGCACGGCGCCGCTGGTCGGCGGCTCCGTGGTCGCAGCCTTGACGATCAGCGGCGCGGCAGCGGTGTTCCTGCTGCGCAAGAGATCGGCGGTCACGATCATGGGGTTCGGCATACCGACCATGACGCTCGGCATATTGACCGTCATCGCCGGTATGCATGCGGCTGAAGTGCCGATCCTTGCCGCGGGAACGCTGATTGCTGGCGCAGGCTTCGGAGCTGTCTTCCTCGGCACGGTTCGAAGCATCATGCCGCTGGCAAAGCCCGACGAACGCGCCGGGCTGCTCTCCGCCTTCTACATCCAGAGCTATCTCGCCTTCAGTGTGCCGGCCATTCTCGCTGGCTTCCTGTCGAAGGCGCTCGGCTTTGCTGAGGCCGCCGACATCTACGCGGCGGCGATCCTTCTGCTCGTCGGCTGGGGCGTCGTTGCCTTGCGATCCCGTCGGGAAAAGCCCCTGAGCATTGCGTAAGTAAAATCTTACGGTTTGAGCCTAAGCTCGGCAAAACCACTACCGTCCATGGCAAACGGCACCGACGTATGTTGGTGGACGATTTTCCAGATGCCGGCCTCTTTTCTGAGGCCGAGCGTCTGGCGAAACCAGAGATCGACTTCGACGCCGTCAGTCTTCCTGCCGGTCATATGCACAAGCCCGGTCCAAAAGGCGACATCGCCTCCGACGGTGAGCCTGACATCGACGGCATCGCCCCCGATCGGCCCCTCCCAGGTCGAAAACCAGCTCTCCAAACCTTTCTCGCCCTTACCCTTGTGCATCAATGGTGCAGCCAGGGTGAAGCTGATGATATCGTCGCTCAGGTGCCTGACGGCGCCCGCCGCATCCTTGTTGCCAAGAGCGGAAACCCAGCTTGCGATCACTGAGTTGATGGCCGCTGCCTCGTCACGATTGCCGATGATCTCGATCATGTCACTTTCCTCGGTTTGATGAACTCAAGCAGAGGACGAATGAAAAGGGCCGCTCCCGACAGGAGCGGCCCATTATTTGTCGTCAGCAACGATTTGTTGGCTCACGCCGCCTTCGCGACCCGGTAGGGATCGAAGCGCCCATAGAAGGTTTCGTCCTTTGCGGCCATGTCCTTCAACAGCGCCGTCGGCTGGAAATGCGAGCCATAGGCGGCGGCCAGCTTTTCGCAGAGTTCCACAAAAGCCTTCACGCCCATGCCGTCGATATAGGACAGCGCGCCACCGGTATAGGGGGCAAAGCCGAAGCCGAGGATGGAGCCGACATCGGCCTCACGCGGATCGGTGACGATGCCCTCTTCCATGGTGCGGGATGCCTCGAGCGCGATGGTGACGAGGAAGCGCTGCTTCAGCACGTTGACATCGACATCATCGGCCTTCTTCTGCGGATAGAGATCCTTGAGGCCCGGCCAGAGCGATTTCTTCGCCGGTTTCGGCGGATAATCGTAAAAGCCCTTCGAGTTCTTCCGGCCCAGGCGCCCCTCGCTTTCAACGAGACCGCTGATCAGCTGCATGTGACGCGGATCGACAGCCCTCTCGCCGAGATCGGCGACCGTCGCCTTCAGGATCTTGTAGGAGAGGTCGATTGCGACTTCGTCGTTCAGCGCCAGAGGCCCTACCGGCATACCCGCCATCTTGGCGGCATTCTCGATCATGGCGGCGGGCACGCCTTCGATCAGCATGTCATAGGCTTCGTGGATGTAGCGGAAGACGCAGCGATTGACGAAGAAGCCGCGCGTGTCGTTGACGACGATCGGCGTCTTCTTGATGGCCGCGACATAATCGAGGGCGACGGCGAGCGCATGATCGCCAGTTTCCTTACCGAGGATCACTTCGGTCAGCATCATCTTCTCCACAGGCGAGAAGAAGTGCACACCGATGAAATCGGCCGGACGCTTGGAGTTTTTCGCAAGGCCCGTGATCGGCAGTGTCGAGGTATTGGAGGCGAAGACCGCGCCGGCGGGCAGCACCGCTTCGACGGCCTCGATGACGGCCTTCTTGACCTCGCGATCCTCGAACACAGCCTCGATGACGAGATCGGCATCCTTCAGGTCGGCGTAATCGGCCGAGGGCGTAATGCAGGACAGAAGGGCCGCGCCCTCGTCCTGCGTCAGCCTTCCCTTACCGATCGAATCCTTGACCAGCCCTTCGCCGACGCCCTTGCCCTTGGTCGCGGCTTCGATGTCGCGGTCGATGAGCGTGACCGGGATACCGGCGGCCGCGGTGACGTAGGCGATGGAGGCGCCCATGAAGCCGGCGCCGACGACGCCGACTTTCTTCAGCTCCGTCTTCGGCTGCCCGGCCGGACGGCGCGCGCCCTTGCCGAGTTCCTGCATGGAGATGAACAGCGAGCGGATCATCGAATAGGCTTCGGTGGTCTGCAGCACATGGGTGAAATAACGCTGCTCGATCTTCAGACCGGTATCGAAGGGAACCTGCAGGCCTTCATAGACGCATTTGAGAATGGCGAGTGCCGCCGGATAATTGCCCGCCGTCTCGCGGCGCAGGATGGCGGGTGCCGCCGGCCAGAGCTGGGCGGAAGCCGGCGTCCAGATGCCGCCGCCCGGTGCCTTGAAGCCCTTCTCGTCCCAGGGGGCAACCGGCTTCAGGCCATCCTTGATCATCTGCTTGGCGGCCGGGATCAGCTGATCCGGCTCGACGACCTGATGCACGAGGTTCATTGCCTTCGCGCGGGCTGCCGTCAGCGACTGGCCCGTCGTCATCATCTGCAGGGCCGACTGCGCATCCGTCAGGCGCGCGATACGCTGCGTGCCGCCGGCGCCGGGGAAGATGCCGACCTTGACCTCAGGCAGCGCGATCTTGACGCTCTTGGCGCTGGAAGCGACACGGCCATGGCAGGCAAGCGACAGCTCGAAAGCGCCGCCCATGCAGGTGCCGTTGATGGCAGAAACCCACGGCTTGCCGCAGGTTTCGAGCTTGCGAAACAGGCCGGTCATGCGGCCGACAAGATCGAAGAGCTTCTTCGCGGCCGCAGCCGGGTCCTTCGCCTTCTCCTCCTGATAGAAGGAGAACATCGACTTGATCATCGACAGATCGGCGCCGCCGGAGAAGGAGGATTTGCCCGAGGTGAAGACGACACCCTTGACGCTCGCATCGGCGACGGTGGCGTCGACGATGGCGTTCAGCTCTTCCAGGATCTCGGCGGTGAAAACGTTCATGGACTTGCCGGGCATGTCCCAGGTGACGAGCGCAATGCCGTCTGCGTCGGTTTCGACGGTGAAATTCGTGTAAGCCATTGGTTTCCTCCCCCTCAGACGCGTTCGACGATCGTGGCGGTGCCCATGCCGGCTCCGATGCAGAGCGTGACCAGTGCAGTGTTGAGATCGCGGCGTTCCAGCTCGTCCAGCACGGTGCCGAGGATCATCGCGCCGGTTGCGCCGAGCGGATGGCCCATGGCAATCGCGCCGCCATTGACGTTGATCTGATCATGCGGAATCTCGAAAGCCTGCATGTAGCGCAGCACGACGGCGGCGAAAGCTTCGTTCAGCTCGAAGAGATCGATGTCGCCGAGCGTCATGCCGGTGCGCTTCAGGAGCTTTTCGGTAACGTCGACCGGGCCGGTCAGCATCAGCGCCGGGTCGGAGCCGATATTGGCGAAGGCCTTGATGCGGCCGCGCGGCTTCAAGCCCATGCTCTCACCGCCCGCCTTGGAGCCGAGCAGCACGGCGGCGGCGCCATCGACGATGCCGGAGGAGTTACCGGCATGATGGACGTAGTTGATGCGCTCGACTTCCGGATGCGCCTGAATACCGACGGCCTCGAAGCCGCCCATCTCGCCCGGCAGCTGGAACGAAGGATTGAGCGAGGCGAGCGCCTGCATGTCCGTGCCGGGACGCATATGCTCATCACGGTCGAGAATGGTCAGGCCGTTGATATCCTTCACCGGAATGACCGAATTCTTGAAATAGCCCTTCTCCCAGGCATTGGCGGCGCGCTTCTGGCTCTCGACGGCATAGGCGTCGACATCATCGCGGGAGAAGCCGTATTTGGTGGCGATGAGATCGGCCGATACGCCCTGCGGCATGAAATAGGCCGGGAAGTTGACGGAGGGGTCCATGAACCATGCACCGCCGGACATGCCAAGACCGACGCGCGACATGCTTTCGACACCGCCGGCAATGACGATATCGTCGGCGCCTTGAGCGATCTTGCCCGCACCGAAGTTCACGGCATCGAGACCCGAGGCGCAGAAGCGGGAAATCTGCATGCCCGGTGCCTTGCTCGAATAGCCTGCCTCGAAGGCGGCTGCTTTCGGGATGACGGCGCCGGCATCCATGACCGGATCGACGCAGCCCATGATGATGTCGTCCACGGTTGCCGTGTCGAGGCCGTTGCGGTCGCGGATTGCCTCGAGCGTCTTGGCGGCAAGGCGCACGGAGGGCACTTCATGCAGCGCTCCATCCTTCTTGCCCCGCCCGCGCGGCGTGCGCACATGGTCGTAAATGAAAACCTCGGTCATGTCTCGTCTCCCTGCGGCGGCTGACGCCACGTTCCAATAACTCTCCTTCTCCCCGAGGGGAGAAGGGATTCCAGTCAAAAAGCTTCCGCCGCCAGTTCCATCATCGTGTCGGCGCCAGTTTCGATGCGGGCCTTGCGCAGTGCCGTTTCCGGCATGATGCGCTCCATATAGAATCGCGCCGTGACAAGCTTGTTCTTCAGATAGTCCTCGCGCGCGCTGTCGCCAGCCGCAATACCTGCCTGCGCCGCCTTGGCCATCTTCGCCCACATATAGCCGAGGACGACGAGGCCGAAGAGGTGCATGTAATCGGTCGAGCCGGCGCCGGCATTGTCGGGCTTGGCCATGGCGTTCTGCATGAACCACATGGTCGCGGCCTGCACATCGTTCAAGCCCTTCTTCAGATGCTTGGTGAAGAAGGCCATCCGCTCGTCGTTGCGGTTCTCCTCGCAGAAATCGCCGATCTCCTTGAAGAGAGCCATGACGGCGCGGCCGCCGTTCTGCGCCAGCTTGCGGCCGACAAGATCGAGCGCCTGGATACCGTTGGCACCCTCGTAGATCATGGCGATGCGGGCATCGCGGACATACTGGCTCATGCCGTGTTCCTCGATATAGCCGTGGCCGCCGAAGATCTGCTGCGCCATGACGGCGTGTTCGAAGCCCTTGTCGGACATGACGCCCTTGAGGATCGGCGTCACAAGACCCAGGATATCGTCGGCCGCCTGCCGGTCATTCTCGTCCGGAGAGCGATGGGCGATATCGGATTTCAGCGCTGTCCAGAGCAGGAAGGCGCGGCCGGCCTCGTTGAAGGCGCGGATGGTCATCAACGCGCGGCGGATATCGGGATGGACGATGATCGGGTCCGCCTTTTTGTCCGGTACCTTCGGGCCGGTGAGCGAACGGCCCTGAATGCGCTCGCGAGCATAGTTGGCGGCATTCTGATAGGCGATCTCGGCAATCGACACGCCCTGCAAGCCGACGGCGAGGCGGGCCTCGTTCATCATGACGAACATGGCGTTGAGACCTTTGTTCTCGGCACCGATCAGGAAGCCCGTCGCCTCGTCGTAGTTCATGACGCAGGTGGCATTGCCATGGATGCCCATCTTGTGCTCGATCGCGCCGCAGGAGACCGGGTTGCGGGCGCCGAGCGAACCATCTTCCCTGACGAGGAACTTCGGCACGATGAACAGCGAGATACCCTTGGTGCCCTCGGGCGCACCTTCGATGCGGGCGAGGACGAGATGGACGATATTGTCCGTCATGTCATGCTCGCCGGCGGAGATGAAGATCTTCTGGCCCGATATTTTGTAGCTGCCGTCCGCTTGCGGGACCGCCTTGGTGCGCAGCAGGCCGAGATCGGTGCCGCAGTGCGGTTCGGTAAGGTTCATGGTGCCAGACCAGGTGCCCTCGACCATGTTAGGCAGATAGGTCTTTTTCTGCGCGTCGGAGCCGTGCACGAGGATGGCCGCGATCGCGCCTTGCGTCAGGCCTGGATACATCATCAGCGACATGTTGGCGGCGGAGGTATATTCGCCGACGGCGCAGTGCAGCACGTAAGGAAGTCCCTGCCCGCCGAATTCCTCGGGCACGGCGAGACCCAGCCAGCCACCTTCGCGATAGGCGCGATAAGCTTCCTTGAAGCCCTTCGGCGTCGAGACCGTGCCGTCGTCATGGCGTACGCAACCTTCCTGATCGCCGGAATAATTGAGCGGGAAGAGCACTTCCTCCGCCAACTTGGCGGCCTCGCCAACGATCGCCTCGATCATGTCGGGGGTGGCATCGGCATAACCCGGAAGATTGTTGTAGCGCTCCAGCCCGAGCACATCGTTCAGCACGAAGAGCGTATCGTTCACCGGGGCCTTGTAGACTGGCATTTCTCGAATCCCTCCAATTCGCCGCCGGACCTTGAGATTTCCGGCCGCTGGCTCAGTCTTACAAAAAATTGACGTTTGCGTAAACGTCAAATTCGCGCCACAGGCTGAAATTTTGGTGAGGCGACCGGGAGCTCCAGGTACGCAGGCGATGTAAACCTCTCACAGGCATCTTCCCGGCGGGGCCTGCTCGCAAGAATATCGAGGCTTCGGACAGCAGAACCAAAATAAAAGGTTAAGACTTCCGTCAAACTTAACGAGTTGTTTACCACGTTTCGTAAATTGTACGAGTTGAGCAGCAGTGCTTCGCGCTTCTTCAACCTATCCTTTGATGGCGCGCTGTCTTTGCGGCTCGGTTTGAGGAAAGCCAATACATTTATCCCTTTCCGAACGGCGGAATGCGGACAGCGCAGTGATGCGGCAATGTCCTTCTTTCGTCAGCATAACGGCCCGGGGCGGTCGATAGTTCGAGGCGAGCAAAAGATATGAGCGGATCGCGATCAAATCCTGCAGGCACGGGCGACTGGACATCGCTGGATGCCTTGAGCCGCACGATCGAGGGGCTGGAGGCGCGCATAGAGGGGCTGATGGGCACTGCCGCTTCGCGCGACACGCGCCAGCGCGTCGCCGTCGGCCATGCGCCCGAGCGAGCCGCTGCGCCGGAGCGGATGCCGCCTCGCCCGGAACGGGAGCCATATGCCAGCCGCCCCTACGAACGTCCCCTGCGCGGCGAGCGCCAGGACATCGATCCCCGTCCCGATCCGCTCGCCGAGATCCGTCAGCGCCAGCGCGCGCTTGAAGCAAACCGCGAGCGTCTGCAGGCGCGCCGCGAGGAAATCGTGCATGCCGAGCCGCAGCCGGCACGACGCCCGATCGACAGCTATTCCCAGCGCCAGCCGGTGCGGGCCGCCGCCGAAGCGCCGGTCGACATCGCCCAGGCGCTCGTGAACCTTCGTCAGGATCTCAAGCGCGACATCGCCGAGAGTGTGACCCGCGAAGTCAACGCCTTGCGCGCCGAAATCCGCGATATCCGCGAGAACACGCAGGACAAGCATTTCGTCGCCGATGTGCGCGAGGACATGGCGCGGCTTGCCGACAGCATCAACCAGCTCGCCGGCCAGCCGGAGACCGCCGGCCTGAAAGCCGAGTTCGACGAACTGCGCTCGCTGATGGACGGCCTTGCCCGCGAAGAATCCCTGCATCATGTGGGGCGCCAGGTTAAAGCGATCGATACGATGAGCCTGCAGGACGAGCTCGTCTCGCTCGCCTATCGTCTCGATGACATCAAGCAGCATCTCGGCGGCATGAACGACAGTCCGGCCGTGCATGCGCTGGAAAACAAGCTGCTGACGATCGCGACCGCGATGGAGAGCCTCGGCTCCATGATGCAGCCGCAGGATCAGGCGATGCAGCGGCTGGAAGGTCGCTTGAGCGGCCTTGCCGACCAGATCGATCTGATGTACCGCGACTCAGCGCGCCGCCTGCCGGCCGACGATCTTTCCGGCCGTCTCGAGGCGCTCGCCATGCGCATCGATGAGCTGGGCAGCGCCAAGGCCGTCGCCCGACTGGAAGAACGCCTGGACCAGCTTTCGCACCTGATGGAACGCTCGCAGAAGGCTGCACCGCAGCCCGAACTCGTCACCTATCTCGCCGACATCTCCCACAAGATCGATGCGCTCGAACACGGGTCTGTCGGCAATGTACTGGCGGACCGTCTGGATTATCTCGCCCGCCGCATCGACGAGATGGATTTCCACCCGCCGGCCCCGGCCGCCGGCATTGACGACGGCATGGTGCGGCGCCTGGAAGGACGCCTTTCCGACATTGCCGCACGGCTTGAAGCCAGCACGGTCGCACCGCCCACGGATACGCAGGCACTGCGCAATCTCGAAGAGCAGATCGCCCATCTCTCGACATTGCTGACGCACGAACCACGGGCTGCTGCCGATCATTTGCCCGCAGATTTCGACCGCCGGATGAGCGCGATCGAAGACTATATGGCAACCAACGACGAATATATCATCGAGGCGGCACGCCATGCGGCGGAAACCGTCGTCGAGGCTTATTCGCGCGAAGGCGCGATGGGCAATGGCGTACAGGCGGCCGACATGTCCGCACTGACGGCGCTTGCCGAAGACCTTCGCCACCTGGAGGATATCAGCCGCGCCAGCGACGAACGCACACACCGCACCTTCGAGGCCCTGCACGATACGCTGCTGCAGATCGCCGACCGGCTCGACCACATGGAGCATCGCAAGCCCGCGCCGGCCATGCCCGTCGCGAGCTTCGAAAGCGACGTCTTCGCCGAAGAGGATATGCCGGCCATAAAACCGCCGATGGCTGTGCAGCAGCAGAAGGCTGGCCCGATCATCCGCACGGTTGCACCCGCCGAATCCACGGTCGCTTCCGAAGTCGCGGTCGCACAGGCGATCGACGCCAATACGAAGGCTGAAATCAAGGCTGCAGCCAAGAAGAGCGGCAAGACCAGCCTGTTCGTGAGCATCGGCAAGCGTTTCTTCACCCCGGAAAAAGCAGAGCCGATCTTTCTGCCGGACCGCCCCGTGATCGAGCAGGCGCCGTCGATCGATCCAGCTGACGTGCTGCCTGGCGAAGAGGCCAACGAGCTGCTGGAGCCAGGCTCCGGCGCACCTGACATCAAGAAGATCCTGGAGCGCGTGCGTGCGAGCCAGAATGCCTCCCGCAACGGAAATGCCCGCCAGCCGACCGAAAACGAACGGGCCGACTATATCGCCGCGGCCCGGCGCGCCGCCCAGGCGGCAGCTATGGAAGTCGACCTGACGCAGCGCTCGGCGCCGGCCTCCAAGAAGGACGTGAAACAAGGTGGCGTGTTCTCACGCTTCCGCCGACCGATCCTGCTTGCGATAGGCGCCGTCGTGCTCGCCATCATGGCCTATCCGCTGGCGAATGCGCTGACGCGCGGCCAGAAGGCACCCGACCCCGCAGCCATCTCGGCGACAGCGCCGGCTTCTGGCGGTGCCGCAACCAACAGCGCCGCCGGCAACACGGCCTCATCCGACAGCAATCAGCAGCCTGCTGCAAGCCAGACCGCAACACCAGCGGTTTCCCCAACGGGCGCAGCAGAAGCCGGGCATGCAACGGCGCCGGCCAGCCCCGCCACCGCACCGGCAGGCGATCACCTGACGACGGCGGCTCCGCTCGGCGGAGACCAGGCGGCAGGCGAGACCTTGATTCCTGCCGGCAGCGCCGCACCTGCACAGCAGACAGAAGCCTTTGTCCAGACCAACCCGGCGGCCGCGACCGCACCTGCCGCCACCCCGGCAGCGCCAGACATCACTGTGCCCGATGGCATCCAGCCGCCGTCGCTCGTCTCTGCAGCCAAGTCGGCCGACCCGGTTGCGCTCTTCGAGATCGGCGCACGCTATACGGATGGCCGCGGCGTTGCCGCCGACATGAAGCAGGCTGCAAGCTGGTACCAGCTCTCGGCCGACAAGGGCTATGCGCCCGCACAGTATCGCCTTGCCAGCATGTACGAGAAGGGCAATGGCGTCGATCGCGATCTCGTCAAGGCCAAGCAATATTACGAGCAGGCCGCCAATCAGGGCAACGCCAGCGCCATGCACAATCTCGCCGTCCTCTTCGCTTCGGGCGCGGCCGGACCACAGGACTACGATACGGCCGCAAACTGGTTTATCCGCGCCGCCAATCTCGGCGTTTCCGACAGCCAGTTCAACCTCGCGATCCTCTATGCGCGCGGCAACGGCGTGAAGCAGGATCTGCAGGAATCCTATAAATGGTTCGCGATCGCCGCAAAGAGCGGCGACAAGGATGCCGCCCAGAAGCGTGATGAAGTCGCCAATGCCATGAAGCCGGCCGATCTCGAAGGCGCCCGCGCCAAGGTCGACCTCTGGAAAGTACAGGCTGCCGACCCAAAGGCCAACGGCACCGACATCCCCGATGAATGGACCACCGGAAAGGGTGTGAACACGGCCTCGATTGACATGAAGAAGGCCATCCGCAACATTCAGGCCATTCTCAACAAGAATGGTTTCGATGCCGGCGCACCGGATGGAACCATGGGCGAAAAGACGGTCGCCGCTCTGAAGAGCTTCCAGAAGTCGGTGGGCCTGCCAACGGATGGACGGGTGACCGAGCAAGTCGTAAAGGAACTGCTCGCCCGCAACAAGTAAACCTCAGGGTTCCCGCGGAAAGCGATCCATCGAAAATGCCGGCGCAATTGCGCCGGCATTTTGTTGAGCGGGGACTGACCGGCCCCGCCTGGTGCCGCCGTTCCTGCTTACTCCGCAAGACAACGTCACAGAAAAGCGGAAAAAAACGGGTTAGAGTATGGCTGGCCATTCCAAAACTGATGCAGGGCGGCTTTTCCTAAGGCTCTGGCAATGATTTCAGATTAGAATCCGCCGTTTAAGGGGAAAATAGGCTTCGGTCATCGTGCCGAAAGGCCTCAAACGGGAACAAGGCGTGACGATCTATCTGCCGATCGCAGAACTGTCGGTGAATATCCTCATCATTCTCGGCATGGGCACAGCCGTAGGATTTCTGTCCGGCATGTTCGGTGTCGGCGGCGGCTTCCTGATCACACCGCTTCTGATCTTCTACAATATCCCACCCGTTGTAGCAGTCGCCACCGGCGCCAATCAGGTCGTTGCCTCCTCGGTTTCTGGCGCGCTCAGCCATTTTCGCCGCGGCTCGCTCGACCTGAAACTGGGTACGATCCTCCTTGCCGGCGGTCTGGCGGGGGCAACATTCGGCCTCTGGCTGTTCGTGCTTTTGCGCAGGCTCGGCCAGATCGACCTGATCATCTCTCTGATCTACGTGGTTCTGCTCGGCACAGTGGGCAGCCTCATGCTGTGGGAGAGCATACGTGCCATGCGCCGG
Organism: Hyphomicrobiales bacterium; assembly: GCA_900468625.1. Lineage (GTDB taxonomy): Bacteria > Pseudomonadota > Alphaproteobacteria > Rhizobiales > Rhizobiaceae > Rhizobium. The sequence continues at coordinate 162,421 of UBUL01000009.1, read as the reverse complement.
GCGGCGGGCAAGCTGCCGCCGGCAGCCGCCAAGCCGCGCCATCACAACTGGGTGCAGCGCCTGCCGCTGAAGCTGCGGTTCAAGAAATCCAAGCTCTATCTCAGCGCCATTCCGGTGATAGGCCTCGGCTTCTTCGTCGGCATGCTGACGCCGATGGGCATCGGCGGCGGCTTCATCCTCGTGCCTGCCATGATCTACCTGCTGCGCGTGCCCACAAACGTCGTCGTCGGCACTTCGCTGTTCCAGGTCATCTTCGTGACGGCCTTCACGACAATCGTTCAGGCAGCCACCAACTATTCCGTCGATATCATCCTGGCCTTCCTGCTGATGGTGGCCGGCGTCGTCGGTGCACAATACGGCGTTCGCGTCGGCCAGAAGCTGCGCGGCGAACAATTGCGGGCGCTCCTCGGCCTCCTCGTTCTGGCCGTCGGCCTTCGCCTCGTCATCACTCTCGTAGTCACGCCTGCGGACGTCTATTCCGTCATCATGGAAGGGGTGAGCCGATGAGAGGGTCCGGACTGCTCCTTGCTGCCACGCTTTTGTTTTTACCGCTCTCCGCACAGGCGCAGGTACTGCTCGATCAGCCGACAACCTCGACGACGGCGCGCGAGACGATGGAAATCGGCACCTCGACGAGCGAGATCGCCATCACCTCGGATTTCGCCGGCGCCGACCTTACAATTTTCGGCGCCCTTTCCAATACCGATCAACTGCTTCTGGCGATCGGCCAATACGATATCGTCGTCGTGCTGGACGGCCCGCGCGAGAATGCCACGGTTCGCAGGAAGGAGCGCGTCTTCGGCATCTGGGTCAACACCCGCTCGATGACGTTCGAACATGTGCCGGAAGCCTATTCGCTGTCGAGCACGCGCGCCGTCGACAACATCACCACACCGCTCGAACTCAGCGATCGCGGCATCGGCGTCGATCATATTCCTCTCACCCCGCTCGGCTTCGTCGGCAATGTCGGCGATGTGCCGGAATTCCGGCAGGCTTTCCGGCGGTTGCAGTCGGCAGGCGGCCTCTACGAAAGCGACCCGGCGGGAGTGCGCTTCGTCAGCTCCTCGCTTTTCAAGGCGACCCTCAGGATTCCCGCCGACGTGCCGAACGGTGTACACACGGTCCGCGCCTACCTCTTCAAGAGCGGCAAGTTCCTGAGTGAGAAATCCCTGCCGCTGCGCGTCATCAAGACAGGCATAGAGCAAATGATCACGGATGCGGCGCATCAGCAGCCGATCAGCTATGGCGTGTTTTCCGTATTGCTGGCTCTCGTTACCGGATGGGGTGCAAGCTTCATGTTCCGGAAGAGCTGATCAGCCGCCTTCCCGGCGATTGACGACCTCGAGATAGGCCTCGGTCAACCGGCCAAGCACCGAAGGTGTGTCGGGCGGAAGCGCCTTGCCGAGATGCTTGGCGCGCAGCTCCTCCATGAAATCCTCCCAGAGCTTTTGGCCGCCGTCTTCCAGAAGCTCGGCGCGGATCGACAGCTCCTCCGATACCGGAAGATGCTTGCGGCCCCAGGCGCCCATATGGGCAAACAGCGGCACAAGATCGATCGCCATTTCCGTTAGGCTGTAGACGGCCTTCTGCTTGTGGGTCGGATCATCGTTCCGGGTCAGGAGGCCCCGTTCGACCAGCCGCTTCAGACGGTCCGCGAGGATGTTGGAAGCAATGCCCTCCTCGGAATTCTGCAGCAGTTCACGAAAATGCCGGCGATTGCCGAACATGATGTCCCTGATGACGATCAGGCTCCAGCGGTCGCCGAGAATTTCCAGCGTCAGATTGATCGGGCAGCCGGAACGATGCAGTGCGTCCATGATGATCTCCAAAAACCGCTTGCATTTTGCCATCAGTGCAGCTAGCTTGCAACCGATTGCTTTTAGCAACCAGTTTTGATTACGACATGGTTATCACAATGGAGGAAGTGATGAGGAAGCTCGTTGTCTGGAATCTCATGACGCTCGACGGCTATTTCGAGGGAACCAAGCCCTGGGACCTCGATTTTCACATGCTCGCCTGGGGTGATGAGCTGGAACACTACGCGACCGAGCTCGGCAAGGAAGGCGATCTGCTGATCTTCGGCCGCAAGACCTATGAGGGCATGGCCGCCTATTGGCCGACCGCAACGGAAGCGCCCGAGATTGCCGCCTATATGAACGGCATCGCCAAGATCGCCGCCTCGCGGACGCTTGATAAGGCGGAGTGGAACAATACCCGCGTCGTCAGCGACGTTGTTGCCGAAGTGAAAAAGCTGAAGCAGGAACCCGGCAAGACCATGTTCGTCTTCGGCAGCGCCGAGGTGACGGACGTGCTGCTCAAGGCGGGGCTTGTGGATGAACTCAGGATCTGCCTCGTTCCGGTCGTGCTCGGCGCCGGCAATCCGCACTTCAAGCGGGCAACCGAACAGCGACCGATGAAGCTCATCGATTCACGCCCGTTGAAGACCGGCGCGGTGATCCTGCGCTATGAGCCAGCGAAGGCAGCCTAGGCCGAAAGATTGCCAAACCGGACGGAGTAGATGCGATCGCGGCCGAGCAGATGCGCAATCAGGCTTTCCCGCGCGAAGAGGCCAGCCATGGCCTTGTGGCGCAGATCGAGACCACCGGTCATCACACCGAAGGCCGGCATCAGCAGGCGAGCGCCATCCGTCGCGAAGCACGGGCGGCGCACCGATTTCTCCCGGCGCCGAACCGTGGCCGAGGGGTGCAGGTGGCCGGCGATTTCGCCTGTCTGCAGGCCTGCTTTGGGTTCGTGGCGGAAGGTGAGTCCGCCATAATGCATCTCGTCGACCGAATGGCCGGGCAGGTCGACCGTGCCGTCGGGATCGTGGTTGCCGTTGATCCAGATCCATTCGCGGCCGCGGGCCATATTGACGATAAGGCTGCGAAATTCTTCCGGCAGATGTTGCGAACCGACGCGATCATGAAAATTGTCGCCGAGCGAAACGACGAGTTTCGGATCATATCGGGAGATGACGGCGGAAAGGACAGTGAGCGTCGCCAGCGTATCATAGGGCGGCAGCAGCATGCCGCGACGGGCGAAGGCGGCTCCCTTTTCCAGATGCAGATCGGAGACGACGAGAATGCCGGCATCCGGCAGATAGAGCGCACCGAGCGGATCGCACACGGCAGCAACGCCCTCAACGACGGTCTCGACGCCGGACGCGCCGCTGCCTTGAGCATTTATATCTCGCACTAGCGCCAGGCGGTTCATCACTTTAACAATCTACCTTCATCGTCTGCTTTGCGGCACCCCTATTCCATCGCCTCGCGGATCAGATCGTCGGCCGCTTCCGCAAGCAGGGAATCATGAGCTTCGCCAGGCACCGGCACCTTGCCGATTTCCAGCATCACCGGCACGGCGAGCGGGGAAATATGGTCGAGCGCCCGATGGGTGATATGGCCCTTGATTCGCCTCAGCATATCCGCAAGACGGCCAATATCCAAAAGCCCGGTCGCCGCATCCTGCCTCGTCGCCTGCAGCAGGATATGATCGGGCTCGTGGCTGCGCAGCACGTCATAGATCAGATCGGCCGAGACGGTCACCTGGCGGCCGGTCTTTTCCTTGCCGGGATGCCGACGCTCGATCAAGCCGGCAATCACGGCGCAATTGCGGAAGGTACGCTTCAGCAGGAAGGATTCGTCAAGCCACGCTTCGAGATCGTCGCCGAGCATATCCTCGTCGAAAAGATCGGAGAGGCTGAGACGGCCGTTGGCGATCATCAGTCCCATATCCTCCAGACCCCAGATGCCAAGGGAATAATCGGTCGCGACAAAGCCCATGGGCTTGGCGCCGACGCGCTCGAGCCTGCGGGTCAGGAGCATGCCGAGCGTCTGGTGCGCCAGCCTGCCCTCGAAAGGATAGGCGACCAGATAGGCGCGGCTGCCGCGTGGAAAGGTCTCGATCAGAAACTCCTCTCGCTTCGGCAGCAGCGACTTCTCTTTTTGAATTTCCAGCCAGTCGCGCACCTGATCCGGCAGGCGCCGCCGCCGGTCGGGATCGGCAATCATCGCCCGCACCTGATCGGCAAGATAGGTCGAGAGCGGAAACTTGCCGCCGGCATAGGAGGGAATTTTCGGGTCCAGCGAGAAGGCCTGGGAGGCCAGGCATTCGCTTTCGCGGATGCCTTCGAAACGCAGCACCTTGCCGGAAAATAGGAAAGTATCGCCAGGAGCCAATTGCTCGACGAAATATTCCTCGACCTTGCCGAGCGGCGCGCCGCCTCTTCCGAGCGAACCCAGCGCATTGCGTTTCACCATGCGGATATTCAGCATCGCCTCTTCGACGATGGTGCCGAGATTCAGCCGGTATTGCTGGGCGACCTGGGGATTGGAGACGCGCCAGCGGCCATCTGCCGTCTTGCGGATGCGGGCATAGCGCTCATAGGTCCTAAGCGCATAGCCTCCGGTGGCGACGAAATCGACGATGCGCTCGAAGGTCTCCCAGGAAAGCTCGGCATAGGGTGCCGCACTCTGCACCTCATCATAGAGCTCCAGCATGTCGAAGGGTTCGGCACAGGCCATGCCGAGCACATGCTGGGCGAGAACGTCGAGCGCGCCGGCGCCGATCGGCGGAGTATCCTGCGCACCGATATAATTGGCGTCCAGCGCTCCCTGGCATTCCATGACCTCGAAACGGTTGGCCGGCACCAGGATTGCCTTCGAGGGTTCATCCATGCGGTGATTGGCGCGGCCGATACGCTGGGCAAGCCGGCTGGCACCCTTCGGCGCACCGACATGGATGACGAGATCGACATCGCCCCAATCAATGCCGAGATCGAGCGTCGAGGTGGCGACGACAGCGCGCAGCCGGTTTTCCGCCATGGCCGCCTCCACCTTGCGGCGCTGGCCGACATCGAGCGAGCCGTGATGCAGCGCGATCGGCAGATTATCGTCGTTCGCCGACCACAGCTCCTGAAACAGCATTTCGGCCTGCGACCGAGTGTTGACGAAAAGCAGCGTCGTGCGATGCGCCTTCAGCTCGCGATAGATATCGGGGATGGCATATTTGGCGGAGTGGCCGGACCAGGGGATGCGCTCTTCCGTCGCAAGGATCGAGATATCGGGCTTGGCGCCGCCCTCGACAATGACGAGGCCGGAATGGCACTCTTCCCCCGGCCGCTGCGCCACCAGCCATTTCTGCAGGTCCATGGGATCGGCGACCGTCGCTGAAAGGCCGATGGTCTGTACGCGCGGCGCCAGCTTGCGGATGCGGGCAAGGCCGAGCGACAGCATATGGCCGCGCTTGGAGGTGACGAGCGAATGCAGCTCGTCGAAGACGATGTATTTCAGATCCTTGAAGAAACGCTCGGCCTCGCGATTGGCGAGCAAGAGCGCCACCTGCTCCGGCGTCGTCAGCAGAATATCGGGCGGATTGAGCTTCTGCCGCTGGCGCTTGCCGCTTGGCGTATCGCCGGTACGGTTCTCGACTGTGACAGGCAGGCCCATTTCCGACACGGGCTTCATCAGGTTGCGCTCGATATCGACCGCCAGCGCCTTCAGCGGCGAAATATAGAGTGTGTGGATGCCGGTGAAGGCCGAGCCTGGCGGGATCTTGCCGCGCCGGGTGAGATCGGTGAGCGACGGCAGGAAACCGGCAAGCGTCTTGCCAGCACCAGTGGGCGCAATCAGCAGCGTGCTTTCGCCGGCTTCGGCGCGAGCCAGCAGCTCCAGCTGATGGGCACGCGGCTGCCAGCCCTTTTCCGCAAACCAGCGGGTGAAGGGGGCAGGTAAAGTAAGGGGATGCTGCGCGTCGATCTGGTCCACGGGGTTCAATGTAATGGATATGCGGCGGATGAGAAGCGGGGGCGTATCGTTGACTTTGGTGTTCTTCGAGAGTGTGCACTCCCTTCGGGACATCTCCCCCACAAGAGGGGAGATCGGTAATTTGTGGCGCCTGCCTGCCTTAAATAATCTTTGCGTCTGCGGAAACAGAAGCGCGATGCTGGCCGAGGTGCAGCGGCATACTCCAAACGATCTCCCCTCTTGTGGGGGAGATGTCACAACAGTGACAGAGGGGGGTATCGAACGCACGGCATAACCCGTCCTCACCTTACGCACAGCCCAACTTAAAGGGTCTTGACTCTCATCATAATCGCGGATAAAAAATATCCATGATTAGGAAGGCACGAAGATGAAGCTCGGAGACGGCGTCGAACAATCCATCCATTGCGTTGCCATGCTGGCTGGCCTTTCGGATGGCGGCGTGCTTTCGGCGGCGGCGCTCGCCGAGTTTCACGGTGTCTCTGTCAGCTATCTTCTGAAGCATCTGCAGGCGCTTTCGGGCGCCGGCATTCTCGATACCGTGCCGGGGCCGAAGGGCGGCTATCGGCTGGCGCGCAAACCGGAGGAGATCACCCTTCTCCATATCGTGCTGGCGGCTGAAGGCCCCGCGCCCGCTTTCCGCTGCGCGGAAATCCGCCAGCGCGGTCCGAACCCGCTCGAGGGGCGCTACTTCGCCAAGCCCTGCGGCATCAATGCCGCCATGCTGGCCGCAGAGCGCGTCTATCGGGCCGAATTGGCAAAGACAACTATCGCCGACGTGCTGACAGATCTTCAGCAGACGGACACGGACGGTGGCATAGCCGCGAGAGGCTGCGCCTTTCTGGCACTTCATGAACGCAAGACTAGAAACTGAACCTCAAGCTTTAAACCCAAGGAGAAGACCCATGCATCCGCGTTTCAACTTCGCCAAAGCCTCCCCCGACTCCTACAAGGCCGTATCCGCGCTGGAGAACTTCGTTCAGAGCAGCGGCCTCGAACGCCGTTTCATTCACCTGATCAAGCTTCGCGCCTCGCAGATCAATGGCTGCGCCTACTGCGTCGACATGCATTCAAAGGAAGCCCGCCACGATGGGCTCAGTGAACAGTGGATCAACCTGATGTGCGTCTGGTGGGAATCGCCTGTCTACGACGACCGCGAACGCGCCCTGCTCCGCTGGGTCGACTCGGTGACCAAGATTGCCCAGACCGGCATTCCGGATGCCGATTTCGAGCCGCTGAAGCAGCATTTCAGCGAAGAAGAGATCGTCAAGATCACCGTCGCGATCGGCACGATCAACATTTGGAACCGCCTCGCCGTCGGCTTCCGTTCGCAGCACCCGGTGGATGCGGCAAGCAAGGCTGCTTGACGAGATAGATGCGATTGCCGGAGAGTCCCCCCTCTGTCACTTCGTGACATCTCCCCCACAAGGGGGGAGATCGTTGGGGCGCATCGTTGGTTCCGCAAAGTAAGGCACGATCGTTCAAGAGATACGATGCCTGTTATTTTACGATGACAATACTGCGGGTGACCAATCTCCCCCCTTGTGGGGGAGATGTCACGACAGTGACAGAGGGGGGTGCCGCACAGGCAACGAGATCAAAAGCTGCGGTCAATCCTCAAATCATATCCCCAGATACAATTATGGCGTCGATCCAGAAGACCGACGCCATACTCAATACTTAGGCAGCAACCGAGCCGAAATCAGCCGTCGGAACTTCTGAGATGGTCTTCAGTACCTGGGAAGCGATCTGGTAGGGGTCGCCTTGCGAGTTCGGGCGACGATCTTCGAGGTAGCCCTTATAGTCGTTCTTGATGAACGAGTGCGGAACGCGGATCGAAGCGCCGCGGTCGGCAACGCCGTAGCTGAACTTGTTCCACGGGGCCGTTTCATGCTTGCCGGTCAGGCGCATGTGGTTGTCCGGGCCGTAGACGGCGATGTGGGCTTCGAGGTTCTTGTCGAACTGAGCCATCAGCGCTTCGAAATAGGCCTTGCCGCCGACTTCGCGCATGAACTTTGTCGAGAAGTTGCAGTGCATGCCCGAGCCGTTCCAGTCGGTATCGCCGAGCGGCTTGCAATGGAACTCGATGTCGATGCCGTACTTTTCGCAAAGGCGCAGCAGCAGGTAGCGTGCCATCCAGATCTGGTCGGCAGCCTTCTTGGAGCCCTTGCCGAAAATCTGGAATTCCCACTGACCCTTGGCCACTTCGGCGTTGATGCCTTCGTGGTTGATGCCTGCTTCGAGGCAAAGGTCGAGGTGCTCTTCAACGATCTCGCGGGCGACGTCGCCGACGTTCTTGTAGCCGACGCCGGTGTAATACGGGCCTTGCGGAGCCGGATAGCCGGATTCCGGGAAGCCGAGCGGACGGCCGTCCTTGTAGAAGAAGTATTCCTGCTCGAAGCCGAACCATGCGTCTTCATCGTCGAGGATGGTCGCGCGGCTGTTGGATTCGTGCGGGGTGACACCATCCGGCATCATGACTTCGCACATGACGAGAGCGCCGTTGGTACGGGCCGGGTCCGGATAGATCGCGACCGGCTTCAGCACGCAATCGGAGCTGCGGCCTTCGGCCTGCATCGTCGACGAACCGTCGAAGCCCCAAAGCGGAAGCTGCTCGAGCGTCGGAAATGCGTCGAATTCCTTGATCTGCGTTTTACCGCGCAGGTTCGGTACCGGGGTGTACCCGTCGAGCCAGATGTACTCGAGCTTATATTTCGTCATTACGCACCTCATAACAGTTAATCAGGCGAAGTAGGAAAAACTTGGCCGGCGCGCCCGCCGGAAAATCCCTCACTACGAACGGCTGCCAAAAGAGATGCATGTGCCGTGCCAGATCGCATCGATATCGCGTCCACCGAACGAGATTTTTACGATTCAGGCATATTTGGACGAGAATTCGGGCGTCAACTATCGGATTCTTTTTCAAATCGCGGCCCACGGCTCCAATCGAATTGCCAAGATGTCGCAGGCGCGCCGGCCTAAAAATGGGTCGGAAAATCGGCAGATCAAAGAAACAGCATTAGCCGCGCCATCTTCTAATTGCCTATAATTTCATCATTTAGCATTTTTTTTAAGCGAAATGGTGATATTCGCCTTCGGCCCTGCTATATATGAGTTGTCTCTTGAAGCGCACCCGCTTGAACACCAAAAAGGGAGAGACACGAATGGCAATTGGTACTCGGCACGAAACCGCAAAGATCTATCAGTTTCCCGTCACGGCCCGCTCCACGGCGGTGAGCCAACGCCCGAAGGTGAACCTTACGCCAGATATCGGCCCGACTATCGCGGCGGCCGCCTTCGACAGCTGGTATCACGAAGCCGCGATCGTCGAATCCGACGAGACGCGCAAACAATAGGCTTCAGCCTCACAGCGCTATATAGCGATCCGAGCGATGATTGATCGCCACGAAGAGATTGAGCGCGATCGCGCCGATCACCGAGCAGATGACCACCGTAGGCGTGGTCACCGCAAAAGCGACTGCGAGCACGCATAGGTCGATTGCCAGCTGCACCAGCCCTGCCCTGATGCCAAAACGCTCCTGCAGATAGATCCCCAGAATACCGACGCCGCCGAGACTGGCGCGATGGCGATAGAGCGCAAGCAGCCCGAAGCCGAGAAGAATGCCGCCGAGGACCGCCGACCATAGCGCATTGATATGCGCGACATCGAAGAGCAGCGGCTGCAGGTTGGTGAGCAGCGAGGTCAGCGTGATAGCAATGAAGGTCTTGACGGTGAAGACCGGGCCGAGCTGCTTCAGCGACAGATAGAAGAACGGCAGATTGACTACGAAGAAAGCCAGGCCGAAGTTCACACCGATCGCGTAATGCAAGAGAAAGGCGATGCCGGCGGTGCTGCCCGTCAGAAGACCGGCGCTTGAAAGACAGAACAGCCCGAGCGACGAAATCAGGCTCCCGGTCAGGATGCCTTGAACGTCCTCGACCCACGAATGCCGGGTCGCGGATGTATTCCAGACGCCAAATGCGCTCTTGGCGTTCGCCATGTGCTTTCCCCTGTGTTTCAAGGCTTTTTGCTGAAAGCTCCGACAACAATCAAGCGAAAATACGTAAGCAATGCTGACCTATTTGAAATTCGCAAGATTCGAAATCGTCAGGCCGATTTCCGCGTAATGAACAGAATGCCGTGGACCGGTTTTCCGCCATCCATGCGAATGACGCTGCGCGCGAGATCCAGCACGATGAAGCCGTGATCGGCCAAAGCTTCCCTGACATAAGCTTCCGAATGGGCAAAGCGCAGTGAATCGCGCAGCACATAACCATCTGCCTGCTGCGCATCCTCGACCGAAAAAGCAAAGATGCCGCTATCCGCCGCGAGCTTCGCCGCGATTGCCATGACGCCCTGCAGGTTACCGAGATACATCAGCACGTCGGCAGCTGTGACCAGATCCGCCCGGCCGGCGGCAAGCCCCGCCTCAAACACGCCCGATAGATCCGGCTCCAGCGACAGATCGGCCTGGCCAAGATGATCGTAGACATGCTTCTCGGCCGCCTTGGCAAGCATGCCCTTCGACAGGTCGTAGCCCTCCAGCCTGTCGACCCTTGCGCGGATTTCAGGCCCGAGCAGGCCCGTGCCGCAGCCGAGATCGATGGCGATACGGAAATGTTTCGGGATATCGGCCGTTTTTGCAATCAGCGCCGCAAGCTTGCCGGGCACAATATAGCCGAGCTTTTCGAGAAGCGAGGTTTCGAAGCGATCGGCATAATCGTCGAACAATCGCTCAACATAGAGGCTGGGCGGCCGGTCCGGCACGTCGGCACCGCCGAGCACCGCAAGCTTCAGGCGGGCGCCGAAGACATCGCCCTCGTCAAGCGCCAGCACCTCGTTCAGCGCGGCGATCGCGCCCGGCTGATCGCCGGCCTTTTCGCGATAGGTCGCGAGCGTGAACCAGCCTGCCGCCCAGCGCGGCGCCAGCTCCAGCGCCTGCTTCATCAGCTCGGCGGCGCTCGCAGGCTCTCCGCTTTCGGCAAGCATCTTCGCATAATCGGCACGGCGGTCGGCGATGACATCGCCGGAGGAAAGCTGGCTTGGCAGCATGGGTTTTTTCCTGTTTGACGCTCGCCTTTGAACGCGGCCATAAAAAAACTCAAGTCCTATTTCAGGCAGACGCTAGTTTGAGATGCGTGCCGGCCAAAAGTGCTTGCGAGTCGCAGGTGCCGGCCCTATCTCAACACCGACCGACTGCCATCATGGAGACGTCAGCATGTCCGATCAGGTGAACAGATTCCTCGGCGACTCGCCGGGCCGAACGCTGGTGAAGCTCGTCATCGTGTCGCTCGTCGTCGGCTTCGTGATGAAGTTCTTCGGCTGGCGGCCGCTCGATTTCCTCAATGGCGTCCGCCGCTTCCTGCTCGATCTCTGGCACACCGGCTTCGCAGCTCTCGGCGAGTTCGGCGACTACGTGCTGCTCGGCGCCTCCATCGTCATTCCGATCTTCATCATACTTCGTTTGTTCAACTACCGCAGCTGACATGACCTCCCAGACACTGACCTTGACGCGCCGCGATACGCTGCGCCTCGCCGCTCTTGCGCTCACGGCATCCGTCGCAAGCTGCGCCACACCGCCGACCCATGTTTCCAACACGCCGGCCAGCGATCAGACCGCCTCCGCCCTGCCGCTCGTCAATGCGCTGCGCGCCAGGAACGGCCTGCCGCCCTTGAAGATCGACGGGGCCGCCAGTGCCGCCGCCATCTACCAGGCGCGGCGCATGGCGGATGCCCGCAAGATGGAGCATCTGATCGGCATCGGCGACGATTTCGGCAAGCGCGTCAAGGCAAGCGGCGTCAAGCTGCCGGCCGCCGAGAACATTGCCGAGGGTCAGAGCGACGTGAATGCCGCGGTGACGGCCTGGATCAATTCGCCGAAGCATTTGCACAACATGCTCGGCAAATATGACGGGCTTGGCGTCGCCCTCGCCTATGATCCCTCTTCCGGTGGCAGGCCCTATTGGTCCATGGTGCTTTCCTCGGATTGAGGAGGCGCAAGGTAATATGGATGTCCGGCAGGAGAGCGGAAAGGTTCGGCCCTTCGACGTGACGCATCGGCTGGTGCTGTCGATCGCGCTTCCGATGACGCTCGGCTTCATGACGACGCCGCTGCTCGGCCTCGTCGATACCGCAGTCGTCGGCCATCTCGGCCAGCCGGATGCGCTGGCGGGGCTTGCAATCGGCGCGGTGCTGTTCGACCTTCTCTTTGCGAGCTTCAACTTCCTGCGCGCTTCGACGACGGGACTGACCGCCCAGGCCTATGGCCGCCACGATAGGCACGAGCAACAGGCCGTCTTCTGGCGCGCCATGATCTCGGCGCTCGGCTGCGGCATCGTGATCGTCCTCATGTCGCCACTTCTGCTCTGGCTTGGCATCGAGCTGATGGGACCGCAAGGCGGCATTGCCGATGCGACGCGCACCTATTTCTCCATCCGCATGCTGTCGGGACCGGCGGCGCTTGCCAATTACGCGCTGCTCGGCTTCGTGCTCGGCCGCGGTCAGGGCCGCATCGGGCTCCTGCTGCAGACCGTCATCAACGGCGTCAATATCGTGCTCGCCATCCTGCTCGGTCTCTGGCTCGGCTGGGGTGTGGCCGGCGTCGCCTGGGGCACGCTGATCGGCGAAGCGAGCGGCATGCTGCTGGGGCTTGCTATCGTGCTGCGCAGCTTTGCCGGCGAAGAAAGGCCGGCGCGCGCAGAATTGTTCTCGCGCACCAAGCTCACGCAGCTCTTCGCGCTCAACCGCGATATCCTCATCCGCACCTTCGTGCTCATCGGCGCCTTCACGCTGATGACGCGCATCGGCAACAGCTTCGGCGCCGTCATGCTGGCCGCCAATGCCGTGCTGATGAACTTCTTTTTGTTATCCGGCTATTATCTCGACGGTCTGGCAAACGCGGCCGAACAGATCACCGGCCGCTCGATCGGCGCCAATTACCGGCCAGCCTTCGAGCGCGGGTTGAAGCTGACTGCGCTCTGGTCCTTCGGGCTGGCGCTTGCCGCCGCGATCTTCTTCTTCACCGCCGGGCCGGCCTTGATCCGCCTGCTGACCACGTCGGAAGAGGTCCGAGTGACAGCCGGAACCTATCTGCCATGGGCAGCCATTACCGGGCTGACCGGCGCGCTCGCCTTCCTGATGGACGGGGTCTTCATCGGCGCCACTTGGTCGCGCGAGATGCGCAACAAGATGCTGCTGTCTTTCGGCGGATACGTCATGGCGCTTGCCGTTTTCGTGCCGACACTCGGCAATCATGGCCTGTGGATGGCCATGAACGCCTTCCTGCTGTTTCGCGGCATCTTCCTGGCCATAGGCCTGAAGAAGCGGGCGGATCAGACGTTCCGGTTCGCCCAGTAATCCAGCTTGGCATCGCGCAGGTCTCGGATCGAGCCGGCACGCTCGCGGTCGAGCAGCTTCGACAGGCCGGAAACGATCTGTGCCGGCAAACCCGGCCCTTCATAGACCATGCAGGAATAAAGCTGGACGAGATCGGCACCGGCCTTGATCTTCTCAAGCGCCGTTTCCGCGGACGACACGCCGCCAACGCCGATGATCGGCAGCGCTGAACCAACGCGGCGACGCATCTTGGCGAGCACCGTGGTCGATTTTTCAAAGACAGGCTTGCCGGAAAGGCCGCCCGCTTCCTTGGCCTGCCGCTGATCCTTCAGCCCATCACGCGACAGCGTGGTGTTGGAGACGATCAGGCCATCCAGGCCATGCGACAGCGCTTCCGCGGCGATATCGTCCATGCCTTCCTCCGTCAGATCCGGTGCGATCTTGAGAAAGACGGGAATGCGCTTGCCGGCCTTCGCCGCCTCTTCCTCGCGAGCGGCGAGCACAGCCGACAGCAGAGCGGACAGGCTTTCGCGCGCTTGCAGATCGCGCAGGCCCGGCGTATTGGGCGAGGAGATGTTGGCGGTGAAATAACGCGCAACCGAATAGAAACGGCGGATGCCGGCGACGTAATCGGCGATGCGGTCGGCGCTGTCCTTGTTGGCGCCAATGTTGACGCCGATGATGCCGTTGCCGCGGATTGCTTTCAGCCGCTGGAATGCAGCCTCGTGGCCCTCGTTGTTGAAGCCGAGGCGGTTGATGACGCCTTCGTCCTCGACCAGGCGGAAGATGCGCGGGCGCGGGTTGCCGGGCTGCGCCTTCGGTGTGACCGTACCGATCTCGGTAAAGCCGAAACCGAGCTTCAGCAGCGCCTCCGGCACTTCGGCATTCTTGTCATAGCCGGCAGCCATGCCGATCGGATTGGCAAGATCGAGGCCGGCCACGGTCTGGCGCAGACGCGGATCGGCGCTTACGCGGCAGGCTGGTATGAGGCCGGATTTCAATACCGCTATCGACATGCCATGGGCAGTTTCCGGATCGAACAGGAACAGGCCGCGCCGGCCGAGATCGCGAAAGGCGCCGATCATTCCGGCATCTCCGGAAAGATATGAGCGCCATCGTCGCCGATCGGCAGCGGCTTCTCCCAGAGCACGGCCGAAAGCGGCAACGGCGCATAGAGATGCGGGAAGAGATCGCCGCCGCGCGAGGGTTCGAAGAGCAACTTGTCTCCAAGGGCATCGCCGTCGACCGCCACCAGCAGCAGGCCGGTTTGCCCCGCGAAATAGAGTTCGGCGGTTTTTTTTGCCTGTTTCGCGGTGGAGAGATGAATATAGCCGTCGGTCAGATCGATCGCCGCGCCATGAAAAACGCCGGTTTGTCTGGCTTGCTGCCAGAGCGCGTCCGGCACGATCTTGTAAACCACTGGCATGGCGGTCATCATCCCTCTGTAAAGCTGTCCTGATAGGGCTTTGCACGAAAACATCGGCCGATGTCCACGCTTTCCGTGATGGATTTGGGATTTAACGCAGAAAATCCGGAGGATGACATGACGAAGGAACTGAAATTCGGCCTTGCAGCCATGCTTGTGCCCGCTGCTTTTCTTCTCTCCATACCGGCGCTTGCGGCAGAGCCGGATACCACGCGCTTTCAGCTGGAGCGCAGCGGCGATCATTTCATCCGCTTGGACAAGCAGACCGGCGCCATGTCCATCTGCCAGGACCAGAGCGGCAATCTTGTCTGCCGCATGGCCGCCGACGAGCGCAGCGCCTATGACGACGAGCTGGATCGCCTGTCCGACCGCGTGACGAAACTGGAAAAGACAGTCGCCGCAAACAAGGGCTCCAGCCTGCCTAGCGATGCCGATGTCGACCGCACGCTCGGCATCATGCAGAAATTCATGCGCGGCTTCATGGGCATGGCGAAGGAATTCCAGAACGAGCAGCCGGACGTCAAGCCGCAGCCGCAAAAGACCTGAGGCCGGCAAAAGGCCGCACGATGAAAGCACGGGGATAAAGGACCGTATTCCTATGCCGGTCTTTACTCGCCAAAATGCCTCGGTTAACCTTTTCTAAAGAGCAGAGTGCCGGGCGAGCCGGCGCGGATACCGAGCGGCGATGCTGTCACACGAGCAGATATGGGGTGCGATCGACCGGCTTGCCGAGCGGCATGCCTTGACCGCTTCCGGCCTCGCCCGCCGCGCCGGTCTCGACGCCACCTCTTTCAACAAATCCAAGCGGTTGGGCCAGGATGGACGCCTGCGCTGGCCATCAACGGAATCGATCGCCAAGATTCTGGATGCGACCGGCGCAAGTCTCGAGCAGTTCCTCAGTTTCATCCGCCCGGCCGAACCGCCAGGCGCGGCACTCGTGAAAGGAATCCTGCCGCCCGGGAACTCCATCCCGCTGATCGGCTTCGCCCAGGCGGGCGCCGGCGGTTTCTTCGATGACGGCGGCTTCCCCGCCGGCCAGGGCTGGGACATGGTAGAATTTCCCGTTGCCGCCGGGCAAAGGGCGGGCGCCTATGCGCTCGAGGTGCAGGGCGAAAGCATGTTGCCGCTCTATCGCGACGGCGATATTCTGATCGTCGAGCCAGGCGCTCAGATCAGAAAAAACGACCGTGTCGTTGTGAAGACCCGAGAGGGCGAAGTCATGGCGAAGGTCCTGCTGCGGCAGAGCGCGAAGTCGATAGAGCTCCTGTCGCTCAACCCGGAACACCCCAACCGCAGCTTCGACCTTGCGGATGTGGAATGGATTGCCCGGATCATATGGGCCAGCCAATAGGAAAGTTTTCTCGTTATGCGTCGTGATATTTGGCTTGCAGGTGTGGCAGGCGCGATCGTCGGTTCTTGGTTGACCCTCGTCGCTATACAGCTCGGTGAGCATGGCTTCAGCCTGCCCCGCCGGGACCATAACGCCACCACGGCCGAGGCCGATCCGACGCCACCGAAAGCCATCGAGGCATCCAAGCCCATCGAAACCGCCAAGCAGGACGATAGGCCACCGAACAGGTCGCAACCGGAGGTCCAGGCGACCGCGCAGCCCGCCGCTTCGGCGGCAGAAGCAGCGAAGGGCAAGCCGACGATTCTGGCCACGGCGGCGTCTTCGACCGGTTCCGACGGCGGTCCGGAGCTATCTGCCGCAGCCATGGCGGCCGCGGCCGCTGCGGCACCGGCGAGCGGCGCCGCTGAAAAGGCGCGGGGCGGCAACGCAGCCAAGGCCGAGGAGAGCAAGACGCCGGCGGTGGAAGCCGTAGCACTACAAGAAAATAAGGTTCCGACCGACCCCGCACGCTTGAACGACATGCCGGCGAAACCTGAGGAGCCGGCGCCGGCGGCGGCAGATATGACCAGGGACAAAGACATCGCCTCGTCCCAGGCGCCACAGCCTGCCACGCCGGACAAGGCGGCGGCCACCGCGTCGGCGACGGCTTCCGCCGAACAGGCAAAAACCAATCCTCTGCCCGATAACCGGATACCGGCCGATCAGATCGACAGGGAGGCGGCCGCCGCCGAACACCGAACCCTGCCGCCACCGACGCAACAGCAGGCTGACTCCAAGCCTGAACCCGACTCCCAATCCGAACAGGCTGCGCTCGACCCCGCATCCAAGCCGCAGGAACAGACGACAACGGTCGAGCTTGTCCGCCCCTTCTCGGATCAGGCCGGCATACTGACCCTTGCCGGCAGGAGCGTGCAGCTCGACGGCATCATTCCGACGGATGTCGACCGGATGTGTCTCGGCTCGAACGGCAAGAGCTGGCCGTGCGGCCAAGCCGCGCGCACGGCGTTCCGCATGTATCTGCGCGGCCGTTCCATCGATTGCGATGTGCCGGATGCCTCCTGGAAGGGTACGGTCAAGGGCGAATGCCGGTATGTGCGCATCGACCTTGGTGCCTGGCTCGTCCGCTTCGGCTGGGCAGATCCGGAGCCTGGCTCGCCGCTTGCAGCGCTTGTCGACGAGGCCAAGCAGAAGAAGCGCGGCATGTATGGAGACGATCCGCGCAAGGATGGAAAATCGACGCTTGCGCCGCCCCCGCCCAAGGAAGACCCGCTCAATCCGATCTGACGCGCCGCGCTGCGGCACTTTAAATCTGCTGCACGATTTTATCCGTAAATCGATTCCGATTTAAGGAATTATGCAGTAGCTTTTGTCAAAAGACGCGCGACTTTTCAATTTGCCAATCCAGAGGACTTCGCCTGTCATGAACAAGCCGCTTTCTGCTCACGAGGCCTTGATTTACGTCATGGTACTGGCCTCGGCCGTCGACCGCACGATGAACGACCGGGAGCTCAGCCGCATCGGGGAGCTTATTCACGCCCTGCCGGTCTTCAAGGGGTTCGACGACGAGAAGCTGATTTCGGTATCGCGTGACTGCGCCAAGCTGCTTTCAGGCAATGAAGGGCTCGACATCGTGCTCGAAACCGTGCGCGACACTCTGCCCGCGCGTCTCTACGATACCGCCTATGCGCTTGCCGTGGAAGTCGCCTCGGCCGACCTGTCGGTCAAGGCCGAGGAATTGCGTCTGCTCAGCCTGCTGCGCGACCGTTTCGGCTTGGACAAGCTGACCTGCGCGGCCATCGAGCGCAGCGCGATCGCCCGCTACCGCAAGGCCTGACACATTTTCCCGCCTTACGCACCCCGGAATTACCCCGGTCAGTAGAGCCCATAGGGAAAATAGCGCAGATAGATTTCCTGCAGCCTGCCATCGCGCGAGAGCGTGGCAAGCGCATGATTGATGGCGGCCGTCAGATCGGCGTCCTGCTGACGCAGCATGATAGTCAAGCCTTCCCCGAGAAACTGCTGCGACTGATAGGGGCCGTCAAACAGCGCACAGCATTTTTCCGCCGCCGGCGAGGAGACCCAGAAAGAAAGCTGCAAACCGTCGGCAAAAGCGGCATCGACCCTGCCATCCTTGACGGCGGCCAGCAGCGTATCCTTATCGTCGAACGGCACCGGCTTGATGGCCGGAAAGAAGGCCGCCAGCATCGCTTCGTGCACGGTGCCCTTGACGACGCCGACCGGGCGGCCCGCAAGCGAGGCGGCTGACGTACCGCTGATCGATGCCTTGAGATTGCGCACGAAGCGGGCCGGCAACATCAGGAAAGGCCGCGAAAAGGCGAAGGTCTTGCGCAGCTCAGGCGTGACGGCAACGCCTGATATCACGGCATCGCCCTGAGAGGCGGCAAGCGCACCCTGCAATTCGCCGAAGGGCAAAGCCTGGATCTGGCATTTGTCGGATATTGCGAGTTCGTCGCAGATCTTGCGCGCAAGCTCGACATGGAAGCCCGTGAGCTTGCCATTCTGATCGAGGAAATTGAAGGGCGGAAAGTCGGTCGACGTCAGGAACCGCAGCCTGACCAGCGAGGACAGGTCCGGCTTCGGCAGGCGCTCGCGCGCATCGAACAGGATCGGCAGGTTCTGCGGCTTCGTCTCCTGGGCGGCAAGCGGCAGCGCAGACGACATCGCCACCAAGGCTGCCCCTGCCAGAAGGCGGGCCGCGGAAATCGTCGACGAAAGGCAAACACGCATGGTCTTGATACGGCCTCCTGTCGTGGATGCACATTTCCAGTTCACGAATCCGATTTAGCAGAGTCACGCCGCAGGGGGAATATCGCGCCATGCAATGATGGCGTCCGCCCCTTCCGGCTGAACAATCCAGATCGCGCGCATCGGCCGGTTGTGCAGTTTTGAACATGCACAAAATTAATGGGGGATTTCGGCCGCGCAGCCTCTGCCGTTAGCGGTCGATTAAGCTCTGTTGATTGTACTTGCCGCCATCGACGACATCGGCTCGAACGCCGACCGCATGACGCAGGTCGTCGGGACCTTCCTGGCAAGGTATCACGCAAAATCGGCTTTACCCATCCATATCAGGCGAGGTGCCCAGAGCCGCTCATCCGGGGCGAAAGGGCTCTTGGTCTCGTTTCAACAGGCACGGCATTCGCAGGCGGACCGCTATGTTCAAGAACCTGAAAATCAAAACCAAAATGCTTGCCGTGATCCTGTTTCTCGGCGTCATTTCCTTCGCTGGCCTGCTGCAGGTTGCCGGAGAGTTCCGCACGGCGGATCGGGCCTACAGCGCCTTTCTCGACAATGAGGCCGTCGCGGCGACGGAAGCCGCGCGCGCGAGCTCATCGGCGCTTTCTTCGGTGCTGCAGGCAAGCCTGATGCTGAACCTCGACCAAGGCAGCGATGCATTCAAGGGCGTGACGGCCGGCAGCAGCCATTTCGATGAGGCCAGGGACAGGCTGAAACATGCCGAAAACCTCGTTCCGGCGGAAAAGACGTCGATCGATGCGATCCTTGCCGGTCTCGACGAATTGCAGGCGCTCACCGGCAAGACCATCGATCAGCGCAGGAACGGTGATGCCAAGGGTGCGCAAGCGAGCATGACCCTGATCAGCGACAAGCTGCCCAAGCTTATCGCTGACCTGCAAGCCAACGACGATGCGCTGACAAACCGCATGAACGACGGCGCCAACGCCCTGTCGGACGATCTCAACAGGTCCGTCAACTACACGCTCCTTGCCCTCAGCGCATTGATGGCGCTGGCCGTCATCCTCGGCATGTATGTCGCGCAGAAAAGCATTGCGGCGCCGCTGATGCGGCTGCATCAGCGTATGACGACGCTTGCCGATGGCGACACCGCAAGCGATATCGAATGCCGCGAGCGCCAGGATGAAATCGGCCAGATGGCATCCGCCGTCGCCGTCTTCCGCGACAATGCAGTGGAACGCGTGCGCCTGGAAGCGCAGGCCGAGGCGGATCGCACCCTCAGCGACAGCGAGCGCGCCCAGCGCGAGGCTCGGCAGGCTGCAGAGGCAGCCCATCTGCAGCAGGCGATCCAGGCAGTCGGCGACGGCCTCAAGCGCCTTGCGGAAGGCGACCTCGTCACGCGTATCGACAACCGGTTCGTCGAGCACCTCGATCAGTTGCGCCAGGACTTCAACGACTCGATCCAGAAACTCAACGGAACCATGCAGGCTGTCGGCGCCAATGCCCGCGCCATCAGCGCCGGAGCCGGCGAAATCCGCAACGCGGCCGACGAGCTTTCCAAGCGCACCGAACAACAGGCCGCTTCCGTCGAGGAAACGGCCGCCGCGCTGGAGCAGATCACCACCACGGTCAAGGACGCGGCCAAGCGCACGCAGGAGGCAAGCGAGCTTGCAGCCCATACGCGCGCCGATGCGGAACGCTCCGGCGAAGTCGTCCGCAATGCGATCGAAGCCATGCAGAAGATCGAGAAATCATCGAGCGAAATCAGCAACATCATCGGCGTCATCGACGACATCGCCTTCCAGACGAACCTCCTTGCGCTGAATGCCGGCGTCGAAGCGGCTCGCGCCGGCGAGGCAGGCAAGGGTTTTGCCGTCGTTGCACAGGAGGTGCGCGAACTTGCGCAGCGCTCCGCCAATGCGGCCAAGGAGATCAAGGACCTCATCGCCACTTCCGAAACGCACGTGCGCACTGGCGTCGGTCTCGTCAGCGAAACCGGCAAGGCGCTCGATACCATCGTTTCGGGCGTACAGGAGATCACCCGGCATGTGCATGCGATCGCCGAGGCGTCGCGCGAGCAATCGGCGGGTCTGCAGGAGATCAATACTGCGGTCAATACCATGGATCACGGCACGCAGCAGAATGCCGCTATGGTCGAAGAAAGCACGGCCGCGAGCCACAGCCTGGCGACGGAAGCCGCTTCGCTCTCAAGTCTGCTCGCTCAATTCCGCACGGATGGCGGCAATGCCATGCGGGTATCCACAGCACCCATTGCAGCCATCACTCCGCGGGCTGCGGTCCGCCAGGCGCCTCCGCCAGCCGCTGGTCCGGCCATTCGGGCTGCGGATGCCGCTAAAGTGCGCCCCAGGCCTTCCCCGGCCCGCGCACTCGGCCAGAAACTGATGAGCGCCTTCGGCGCCAATCCGCCAACGACGCCGGGCAAGGATGCGGATTGGACGGAATTCTGAGGTTGCCGCCATTGCGCGTCACAGCCGGACGAATGGCAGTGACGCGTCTCGATGTGCGCCTGGATGACGACGGGACGGACGACCTATGCCGTCCGTCCGCTTGCTTCGTTCACGCCCGTGCGGAAAAGGCCGTGACGAGGGCGATAAGGCCGAAGACCGCAGCGGCGGCACAGACGGCAATCCATCCGCCCCAATTCCATGCCGTGCCGGCAAGCGCCGACCCCAGCGCCCCACCGAGGAAGAAGATGCCGACGAAGAGACCGTTGATGCGGCCTCGTGCTTCCGGCTTCAGAAGGTTGACGGCGCGGCGTCCCAGCGTCTGATCGCCGGTGACGCCGACATCGAGCATCACGGCGCTCACACCGAGAAGGATCAGCAGCGCGATGGGATGACCCGATCTTATCCCGCCAACCCACGCGGCCAAGGCCATGGCCGCAAGCACGATCGAATGCGCGACCAGCGTCGCCGTCCGCGTCCAGCCCTTGTCGCCCATGCGGCCGAAGACTGATGTCGCAGCGGCACCGCCGGCACCGACCAGCGCAAACAGTGCGATGCCGGATTGGCCGAGCGAGAATGGCGGCTGCGCCAGGCGCAGGGCGACGGATGTCCAGAACAGGCTGAAGCTCGCCATCATCAGGGCCGCCGTGAAAGCGCGCAGCCGCAGCACGGGTTCCTCATAGAGCAATTGGAAGAGCGAACCGATAAGGGCTCCGTAGCTGGCGCTGACCAACGGACGTCTCTCGGGCAGGCGCAGCGCAAGCACAGCCGCCAGAAGCGCAAGCGTCACGGCGCTGATGGCATAGAAGCTCCTCCAGCCCCAGAGATCGGCAAAGAGGCTTGCCAGCGGCCGCGACACGAGGATGCCGATCATCACGCCGCTCATGACATTGCCGATGACCCGGCCGCGATGCTCGGGCGGCGCCATGGCTGCCGCAATCGGCACGAGGATCTGGATCGCGGAACAGGCTGCCCCGAGCAGAAACAGGAAAATCAACAGGCTCCACCCGGTCGGCGCGAAGGCGGCAGCGATCGCCATGACCAAAGCCGACAGAAGCATGCGCAGCACCAGCTGGCGGTTTTCCATCAGATCGGCCAGCGGCACCAGGAAAAAGAGACCTGCGGCATAGCCGAGCAAAGACGACATGGCCACAAGACCCGCACCACTCTCGGAAAAGCCGAGCGATGGGCCGATGATGCCAACGAGTGTCTGCGGCGCAAAGAGATTGAGGATGATGACGCCGGTGGCGACGGCAAACAGCAGTGTCGAGGGAGCGGCGGCCGCCGTGGAGACATCACCCTCCGGCAGCTCGTTCGCCGTGCGTTCGCGAACCTGCGACATGGGCTCTCTTGTGGACATAGGCTCTCCAATAATTTTTGATAATAAAGATAGCCATGTTTATCGCCTTGCTGCATAATGCGGCAAATGAAATGAAATAATAATGATTATGCGAGTTCCTCATGAACATTCATGATCTCGAGGCCTTCGTCGCCGTCGTGGAGACCGGATCGATCGTATCGGCCTCCGCACGCATCAACCTGACGCAGCCAGGCATCACAAGGCGCATACAGAATCTGGAAGACAGTCTCGGCATCGCCCTCCTCGATCGGCAGTCGAAACCGCTAAGACCGACAGCAGCAGGACGCGAAGCCTATGAGCATGGGCGCCGCGTCTTGCGTTCGCTCGACGATCTCAAGGCCGGCGTCTCGCCCGGCGGCACGATCGGCGGCGAATTCCGCCTCGGGATCATGCCCTATCTCTCCGAAGCGGCCTTATCGGCCCCGCTCGACGAATTGCGCAGCCAGTTTCCGCAATTGACGCTGCGCATCGTCACCGGCTGGTCGCCGCAGCTCATAGAGCAGGTCGCCCACAGTCAGCTCGATGCGGCAACCGTCTGCCTGGCGGAAGGGCTGCAGCCGCCGGACAATGTCATCGGCGATATGCTCGGGGTCCACGCCGTTATCCTCGTCGCCGCACCATCGCTCGGCGTTCCCAAGGAACCGAAGCTTGAGGAGCTTTCACGCTTTCCCTGGATCATGAACCAGAGCGGCTGCGGCTTCCGCGCCTACATCCAACATCGCTTCGAAGCCGAGCGCCTGCCCTTCGACGTCGGGGTCGAAGCCATGAGCGCCGATCTGCGCATGTCGCTGGTTGCGCGCGGCCTCGGCATCGGCGTACTGACGCCGGCCGCACTGGCCGACAGCCGCTGGCGCGATTCGGTCGAAATTATCGAGGCTCCGGATTTCAGCCCGAAAGTCGTCAACTGGCTGGTGCACCGCCCGCCGGCGGGCCGCCTCGCACGCCCGATCGCCACCTTCGGCGAGGCGCTGACAGAAGCGCTGAAGGCGAAGAGACCGTTTCTAGCATGAAGATTTTGGAGCGGGTGAAGGGAATCGAACCCTCGTATTCAGCTTGGGAAGCTGCTGCTCTACCATTGAGCTACACCCGCCTGACACCTTGAGATGTCCAACAGTTGACGGCCTCTGTCAAGGCCGCCGCTATGCGATCACAGCCGGAAGTGCTTCGAGAGCTTCAGGCCCTGCGCCTGATAGTTCGAGCCGAGGCCGGAGCCGTAGAGGCTGCTCGGCTGCTCCAGCATGTGTTCGTAGATCAGACGGCCGACAATCTGGCCGTCTTCAAGGATGAAAGGCACTTCGTGGCTGCGCACTTCCAGTACGGCGCGGCTGCCGCGGCCGCCGGCCGGCGCATGGCCGAAGCCCGGATCGAAGAAGCCGGCATAATGGACGCGGAATTCGCCGACCAGTGGATCGAAGGGTGTCATTTCGGCGGCGAAATGCGGCGGCACATGCACCGCCTCGCGCGAAACGAGGATGTAGAATTCATCGGGATCGAGGATCAGCTCGGTGCGGCCGCGGCTGTAGAGCGGCTCCCAGAAATCGAAAATATCGTGCTGGGCCTTCTTGTCGACATCGACGACGGCCGTGTGGTGCTTGCCGCGATAGCCGATCAGCCCTTCCTTGTCGCCGGCCAGATCGATCGACAGCGCGATGCCGCCGCCGGTGATATTCGGCTTCTTGCTGGCAACCAGCGTTTCGGTCTCGTGCAGCGCCAGCAGTTCCGGCTCGGAGAGCAGGGCCTGGCCGACGCGGAAGCGGATCTGCGACAGGCGGGAACCGCGACGAACGACGATCGGGAAGGTGCGCGGGCTGATTTCGAGATAGAGCGGGCCGGAATAGCCGGCCGGGATCTTGTCGAACTCCTGCGCCCGGTCGGTAATGACGCGGGTGAAAATGTCGAGCCGGCCGGTGGAGCTCTTTGGATTGGCGGAGGCCGACATATTCTCGGGCAGGTCGAGGCGCTCCATCAGCGGCACGATATAGACGCAGCCGGTTTCAAGCACCGCGCCTTCGGAGAGATCGATCACATGCAGCTTCAGCCGGTCGAGCTTGTCGGCGACCAGATGCGACGGGCCTGGCATGAAGCTGGCGCGCACGCGGAAGGCATGGGAACTGAGCCTGAGGTCAAGACTTGCCGGCTGGATCTGATCGACGTCCAGCTCCCTCTCGCTCGTCAGCCGCCCCGTTTCGAAGAGCGCTGCGATGGCGCGATCGGCCAGAATTCCAGTATTGCGAACCATCATGCTTCTCTCATAATTTGTCGCAGACAAAACCAAACTCGGGGAATTGACGCAAGCCGTCAACGGCAGTATTGCAACTTATCCCGTGGTGATTTGGCCGGTCGGCTTGCAGCCACGTTAAACAAGTGGCTAAAAAGACCGGGGTTGAACCGGTCTGCTTTCGCGGCCGGTTTTTTTGTTTTGAAAGTGGTGATGGCATGAGCAAGACTTGGCGCCCCGCAACCCAGCTCGTACACAACGGAACGCTCCGTTCGCAATTCGGCGAGACCTCAGAAGCGATCTTCCTGACCCAGGGCTTCGTCTACGACACCTCCGAGGCGGCGGAAGCCCGCTTCAAGGGCGAGACGGACGGTTTCATCTACGCCCGCTACGGCAGCCCCACCAACGATATGTTCGAAAAGCGCATGTGCGCGCTGGAAGGCGCTGAAGACGCCCGCGCCACTGCTTCGGGCATGGCCGCCGTCTCCGCCGCCATCCTCTGCCAGCTAAAGGCTGGCGACCATATCGTCGCAGCCCGCGCCCTCTTCGGCTCCTGCCGCTGGGTGGTCGAGACGCTCGCGCCGAAATACGGCATCGAATGCACGCTGGTCGATGGCCGCTTCACCGAGAACTGGGAAAAGGCCATCCGCCCGAACACGAAGGTCTTCTTCCTCGAAAGCCCGACCAACCCGACGCTGGAAGTGGTCGATATCGCAGCCGTCGCCAAGCTCGCCAATCAGATCGGCGCCAAAGTCGTCGTCGACAACGTCTTCGCGACGCCGCTCTTCCAGAAGCCGCTGGAGCTCGGCGCTCATATCGTCGTCTATTCCGCCACAAAGCATATCGACGGCCAGGGCCGCTCGCTCGGCGGCGTCATCCTCTCCGACAAGCAGTGGATCGACGAGAACCTGCAGGACTATTTCCGCCACACAGGCCCGGCCATGTCGCCGTTTACCGCCTGGACGCTGCTGAAGGGCATCGAGACGCTGCCGCTGCGTGTCGCCCAACAGACGAAGAACGCCGCGAAGATTGCCGATTTCCTCGCCGAGCAGACCAACAAGGTCGCCCGGGTGATCTATCCCGGCCGCAACGACCATCCGCAGGCCGATATCA
Organism: Hyphomicrobiales bacterium; assembly: GCA_900468625.1. GTDB lineage: Bacteria > Pseudomonadota > Alphaproteobacteria > Rhizobiales > Rhizobiaceae > Rhizobium. Next base: position 136,675 of record UBUL01000009.1, on the reverse strand, counting down.
TCGCCAAGCAGATGAGCGGCGGCTCGACCCTGGTTGCCTTTGAGCTCAAGGGCGGCAAGGAAGCAGCCTTCAAGCTTCAGAACGCGCTTGATATCGTGAAGATCTCCAACAATCTCGGCGACAGCAAGAGCCTGATCACCCATCCGGCCACCACGACGCACAAGAACCTCACCGACGAGGCTCGCGCCGAACTGGGCATTTCGCCAGGCACCGTGCGCTTTTCCGCCGGCATCGAGGACAGCGAAGACCTGGTCGAGGATTTCGCTCGCGCCCTGGCGCAGGTTTCCGCCTGACATCGACCGAGCCGCCCGGGTGTTTTCCAGGCGGCTCGACCTGCCCCCACGGGCCAATGGCAGGACGCGGCAGTCCGTCAGCCGGCGGCCCTGAATTCGACCCGGCCGTTGTTCACGAACACCATCTTGTCGAACAGCGCCAGATCCAGCGGGTTCGGCAGGCGGATATCCTTCAGGTCAGGCACAGGTTTCAGCGCCGGATCGTAGGAGCGGTCGATCTGCGAGATGAAGACGACCGTCACGCCTTTGTGGCGCGCAAACGCCCTCAACGCCTGAACCTGGATCATCAGGTCGGGCTTCTCCCGCTTCTGATCCAGCAGCTGCAGAAAATCGACCACCGCCAGCGTGCCGCGCGATGCGTGGGCCAGCCTCTCGACGATATAGTCGGCGCTGATGGCATCAGAATTATCGAATTCAAACAGCGACACAAATTCCGCGTGATCGGCGCCGATCACCGGGAAGCGATCCAGAACGACCTTTTCCGTGTCTTCCAGCGTAAAGAAGACACTGCGATTGCCGGCCTTCATGGCTTCGACGGCAAGCCTCAAGCTCATCAGCGTTTTACCGTGTCCGGGCCGGGCTCCGACCAGCACCAGATCGCCCGGGCTCAAACGTGCATACAGTTCGCCGACGGGCACGGCTGCGTTCGTTTTGCTCGAAAGCAAACTCCAGCCTGAAAAACCCTCGCCGGCCGCGATGCGATCCAGCGCGGCGTGCAAGGGAATATTCTGCTGGCGGGACAGGAGTCTCGCCTTGCGCTTCAAATGATAAACGGGGGCGGAAAGCCTCATTCTAAACCTCCTATCGCGAGCGATGATCGCAACCCCTCCTTATGCCAGGCGCTCAAACAGTCGGTTTGGATATCGACGGCCCCGTATGAAATATACTTTCCCGGATGGAGGGGGGAGGCACGGGCCATGCCAGAATCAGATGATAGCCGAAATCTGGGCCAAGGGGAAATCGTGACCGTCGGCTCAGGGGAACATAAGGCCGGATCGGGAATTATATGGTCTGGAGATTTCGATTGCAGAAAGCGCAGATGTGACGGCCGCCCTGCAAGTGCACCTGAAATCAGGACAAGCGTTTCCGCGCACGGAATATGAAAACGCCGCCAGTCCGATAAAAGAGACCTAATGACAAGCCGACCGAGATACTTTGGAGCAGCTTCATTAACCTTTAATGTCAACCGCAATAGCTGAATTCCAAGCCGCGCCGGCGGTTTACGCACGTTTTCATCGTGCCGTTCCTTGACGGAACGGGTAGGTTATAGGATACCGCTAGAAATCCAGCACTTTGCGAGAGTGATGGAAAGCGGATAATATGCCGCAAGCTTAGGAATACCGAAGCGACGACCAGGCTCGAAAGTGGCCTCGGCGCTTCAGGACAGTGGCAAGGTTTCAGGCATGTATCGCGCCTTAACACGCGACATAGAAGTTGTCGTAGAACCGTTTTATCTGGAGGAGCAATCCGATCCGGATGACGATCGCTATGTCTGGGGATATCGCATCGTCATCTCCAACCATTCGAAGAAGGCCGTCAAGCTGGTGACGCGCTACTGGCACATCACCGACATGAACGGCATCGTGGATGAAGTGACAGGCCCCGGCGTGGTCGGCGAGCAGCCGCACTTGAAGCCCGGCGATACCTATGAATATTCCTCGGGCTGCCCACTCGACACGCCCTCAGGCATGATGTTCGGCCATTACCAGATGGAGACGGACGACGGGGAACAATTCCATGTCAAGATCCCCGCCTTCTCTCTCGATACGCCGAACCTGCTGCGTACCCTGAACTAGAGTAGCATCAGGCCGCTTCTATCTCGGACACTTCGAAGCGATAGGTCGTCGAGCAGAACTCGCAGGTCACGGCGATCTCGCCATTGTCCTGGCTTGCATCGATCTCCTCGGCCGTGAAGCCCTTCAATACATCCTTCAGCTTGTCCCGCGAGCATGAACAGCGATCATAGACGGCCTTCGGCTCGTAGACGCGCACGCCACGTTCGTGGAACAGGCGGTATAGCAGCCGCTCGGTGCCGACCTGCGGATCCGTCAGCTCGTCGGCATCAATGGTTTCCACGAGGCTGCGCGCTTCCGCCCAGGCATCGTCCTCGACATGATGGCGCAGGCCGGTATCGCCGTCGCCGCCGTGGATATCCGGCTGACGCATGCGCTCAGGCGCCTCGGGAAGGAACTGCGCGATCAAGCCGCCGGCACGCCAGCGATGACGCGGCTTGTTATTCTCATCGCGATCGAAGAGCTCCGCAGCGCCGAGGCGGACGCGGGTCGGAATCTGTTCCGACTGGCGGAAATAGGTGCCGGCAATCTCCTCGAGCGAAGCGCCGTCGAGCGGCACGATTCCCTGATAGGGTTGCGTAAAGCGGCCTTGATCGATGGTGAAGGCGAGCACACCCCTGCCGAGCAGCTGCTCCGGCTCGGTCCGGCCTTCAGCCACTGCCTTTGCCAGCTCTTCTTCATCGAAACGCGCATAGGCCCTGACATTTTCCGGCGTCGAGAAATCGGCGACCAGAAGATCGACAGGACCGTCGCCCTTGGTTTGCACGGTGAACTTGCCTTCGAACTTCAGCGAGGTGCCGAGAAGCACGGTGAGGACGATGGCCTCGGCCAGAAGGCGTGCAACCGGCATGGGATAGTCGTGCCGGGCGAGGATCGCGTCCAGCAGCGGACCGAGCTGCACGGCACGGCCGCGCACGTCCAAACCTTCCACCTGGAAGGGGACGACGTGATCGTCACCGGCGAAATCGAACTGACCCAGCGAGGCGGCATTTTCGGCCATTGCTTTACTCCTGGAGCATGATGCCGAAAAGTGTGAGCGGTTTTCGGACGACATCATGCTCAATTTCTTTGATTCTAGAGCGGATTCAGATTTTAGGTCGAACAGACCTAAAATCATCCGGCTCTGGTGCCCGCGCCCTTGAGGCGCGGCTTCATATTCTCAGATCGCGCCCAGGCACCAAGCAAGAATCGACTTTTGCGCATGAAGGCGGTTTTCCGCCTCATCGAAGACAACGGATTGCGGACCGTCGATCACCTCGTCCGTCACCTCCTCCCCGCGATGGGCGGGCAGGCAATGCATGAACAAAGCGTCTTTGCCGGCCTGTGCCATCAAAGCCTTGTTGACCTGATAGGGCTGGAAGACGTTGTGACCGCGAGCCCGGTGCTCCTGATTCATGGAAACCCAGGTATCGGTTACTACGCAATCGGCGCCGGCGACCGCGCGGCCTGCGTCATGCGAGAGCATGATTTCGGCGCCCTCGTTGCGAGCCCAGTTCAGATAGTGATCCTTCGGCTCGGAACCAAGGGGTACCGCCATATTCATGCGATAGCCGAAGCGCGCCGCGCCTTCGATCAGCGAATGCAGCACATTGTTGCCGTCACCTGTCCAGGCGAGCGTCTTGCCCTTGATCGGGCCGCGATGCTCTTCGAACGTCATGATATCGGCCATGATCTGGCAGGGATGCGTGTCGTCGGTCAGCGCATTGATGACCGGAACGGTCGCGTGCTCGGCCAGTTCCAGCAGGCGCGAATGATCGGTCGTGCGGATCATGATCGCATCGACATAGCGCGACAGCACCTTTGCCGTATCGCCGATCGTCTCGGCGCGGCCAAGCTGCATTTCGGTGCCGGAGAGGAACAGCGTCTCGCCGCCGAGCTGCCGCATGCCGACGTCGAAGGAGACGCGGGTTCGGGTGGACGGCTTCTCGAAGATCATCGCCAGCATCTTGCCGGCGAGCGGCTTGTCGGCCGTGCCGGCCTTCTGTGCGCTCTTTCGCACGATCGCGTCATCGATGATGTGACGCAGATCGGCAGCCGGAACGGCAGAGAGGTCGAGAAAGTGTTTCGGAGAAGCCATGTCCTTACCTGTGCTCCAGAAAAAACAATAACGCCCGCGTGGGGCACGCATAAGCCCTTAAATCGGCATCGATTTTAGGAAAGCTTATGCGATTCCTAAATGTTACTGCGTCCTTTGCGTCGCCCGACGCGCGGCGCAGTAATCGCCCCATCTACGGGCGTTGAGTTCAAGCCGATTTCTTGGCGCGGGCAGAGCGCGCGCGCTCCGCGGCACGTTCCAGGCGGGCAAGACCTTCGCGCGCTTCTTCAGCGGTCACCACCAGCGGCGGCAGCAGGCGGATGACATTGTCGCCGGCCGGAACGCCAAGCAGATGCTCGGCGCGGATCGCCTGCAGTAGGTCCGCCTGCGGAATGGCCGCCTTGACGCCGAGCATCAGCCCTTCGCCGCGAACGTCTTCGATGATATCTGGAAAACGATCCTTGAGCGAGGCGAGCCCCTGGCGGAAAACCAGCGCGACATCGCGCACATGCTGCAGGAAGCCTTCGGCAAGCACGACGTCGAGAACGGCATTGCCGACCGCCATGGCGAGCGGATTGCCGCCATATGTCGAACCATGCGTGCCCGCCTTCATGCCCGAAGCGGCTTCCGCCGTCGCAAGGCAGGCGCCGAGCGGGAAACCGCCGCCGATGCCCTTGGCGACGGCCATGATGTCAGGCTCGATGCCGGCCCATTCATAAGCAAAGAGCTTGCCCGTACGGCCGACGCCGCATTGCACTTCATCGAGGATCAACAGCAGGCCGTGCTCGTCGCAGATCTGGCGCAGCCCGCGCAGGAATTCGTTGGTGGCTGGGCGGATGCCGCCCTCGCCCTGTACTGGCTCGATCAGGATCGCGGCCGTCGCCTCGGTGATGGCGGCACGCACGGCATCGAGATCGCCGAACTGCACCTGATCGAAGCCCGGCGCCTTCGGGCCGAAGCCCTCGATGTACTTTTCCTGACCGCCGGCGGCGATCGTCGCGATGGTGCGGCCGTGGAAGGCGCCCTCGAAGGTGATGATGTGGAACTTTTCGGGATGCCCCTTGGCGAATTGATAGCGCCGCGCCGTCTTGATGGCGCATTCCAGTGCCTCGGCACCGGAGTTGGTGAAAAATACCTTGTCGGCGAAGGTCGCCTCCGTCAGCCGCTTCGACAGCTTCTCCTGACCGGGCACTTCGTAGAGGTTGGACAGATGCCAGACCTTATCGGCCTGTGCCTTCAGCTCCGCGACGAGATGGGGATGCGCATGGCCGAGAGAATTGACCGCAACGCCGGCGGCAAAATCGAGGTAGCGTTCGCCATTTTCGGTAACCAGCCAGACGCCCTCGCCTCGCTCGAACCGCAGCGGAGCGCGCAGATAGGTGTCATAAAGCGGCGTGGTCTCGGCCATGGCCATATCTCCTGATCACAACTTTAAGGACCGATCGCTTCCATTTGATGAAACAGGCCCGAAAAAATCAAAAATGCCGCCTTGCGGCGGCTCCGGCACTATTGATGTTTTGCACCGCGATGTCAACAAAACTGGCGTTTAGCAGGTGCGAGAAAGCGCTTGCGGGCAAAAGAGATGGGTTCGGCGGCGGCTATTGCAGAAATGCCACGCCGGGACAGCAAGTTGGGGAAAACCTCGAAATCGATTCCTCAAGATTCCCGCGACTCTTGTCACGGAGTCAGCCTCACACTAGGTTAAAAAGCAATTGCTAGACTGCATGCGGCGGAACTAGTCACCACAATTTTAGAGCGTTTCGCGCCTCGTTTCCATGCGAGGCAATGGTGAGGGATTCTGCCATCGGAAACGCGACAGCGGAGACAGGGCATGAATTGGACAGACGAACGCGTCGAGAAGCTGAAAAAGCTATGGTCCGAAGGGTTGAGCGCCAGCCAGATCGCTGCGCAGCTTGGCGGAGTGAGCCGTAATGCCGTTATCGGCAAGGTACACCGCCTCAACCTTCCCGGCCGAGCGAAGGCAGGCGGCACGACAACCGCGACGCGCACGCCGAAGCGCAGCGCCACAGCTCCTCGCGCCACGAGCTACGGATCGCGCGTTGCCACGCGCACCGTAGTCACCCGCCAGCAGGGCGCAACCATGCTGAAGGAAGAGATCGAGGTCGATTCCGTCAACGAAATCCAATATCGCCCGGCTGCAAACGTCGTCGTCCCGATCTCCCGCCGGCTTGGCCTGACGGAGCTGACGGAACGCACCTGCAAGTGGCCGGTCGGCGACCCGCTGAAGGACGATTTCCACTTCTGCGGCAATGACAGCCCGGATTCGTCGCCTTACTGCACCTATCATCAACGCATGGCATACCAGCCGGTGCATGATCGCCGCCGGAACAACGGCTAAGCGTCACATTGTGCAGCAGATTTAAAGCGCTGCAGCGACCTTTGCGCGCCACATATGGTGTGCGGCGCTGCAAATGAGAAACGGGCCACTCGAGGCCCGTTTTTCTATTTCCGCCGCTATGTAGTGATGCCCGAGCGGCCTTGCCGCTCAGGCTTCCATGGAATAGCCCGCGCCGCGAACGGTGCGGATGACATCCTGCATATTGGAGAAATTGAGCGCCTTGCGCAGGCGGCCGACATGAACGTCGACAGTGCGTTCGTCGACATAGATATCGTGGCCCCAGACACCGTCGAGCAGCTGTGAGCGCGAGAAGACGCGGCCCGGCGAGGACATCAGGAATTCCAGCAGGCGGAATTCCGTCGGCCCCAGCCGCACTTCGCGGCTCTTGCGGTGGACACGGTGAGTTTCGCGGTCCAGCTCGATATCGCCGCAACGCAACACCGTGGAGAGAACCTCCGGGCGGGCACGGCGCAGCATCGCCTTGACGCGAGCCATCAGCTCCGGCGTCGAGAACGGCTTGACGACGTAGTCGTCCGCGCCGGTGGAAAGGCCACGCACGCGCTCGCTTTCCTCGCCGCGGGCGGTCAGCATGATGATCGGCAGGCGCTCGGTCTCCGGCCGCATGCGCAGCCGGCGGCAGAGCTCGATGCCGGACACGCCGGGGAGCATCCAGTCGAGGATCAGGAGATCGGGGATGCGCTCCTGGAGACGCAGCTCGGCCTCATCGCCTCTGAGGATCGTATCTACCTCGAAGCCTTCGGCCTCGAGATTGTAGCGCAGCAGAACGCTGAGCGCTTCCTCGTCTTCTACAACAGCAACTCTCGGAACCATGCGCCTATGGTCTCCTTTCTTCGCTTCCAAATTATTCCGTCACCGCGCCGACGGTGTTGGCGGTATCATCCTTCGGGCGCTCGCCTTCCGGCTGAGCACCAGTCGCCATGTAATAGATCGTCTCGGCGATGTTGGTGGCATGGTCGCCGATGCGCTCGATGTTCTTGGCGCAGAAGAGAAGATGCGTGCAGGTGGTGATGTTGCGCGGATCTTCCATCATGTAGGTCAGCATCTCGCGGAAGAGCGAGGTATACATGGCGTCGATTTCCTCGTCGCGTTCGCGGATCGACACGGCCTTGTCCGGCGAGCGGGTGGCGTAAACGTCCAGAACTTCCTTGAGCTGGCTCAATGCCAGTTCGGAGAGATGCTCGATGCCGCGGGCAAGACGGCGGGGGACGCCGGTGCCCTGTACGGCAATGACGCGCTTTGCAGTGTTCTTGCCGAGATCGCCGACGCGCTCCAGATCGGAGGCGATGCGGATCGAGCCCATGATTTCGCGAAGGTCGGCGGCCATCGGCTGACGGCGGGCGATCGTGACGATCGCCTTGTCGCCGACTTCGCGCTCGGCATGGTCGAGAACCACATCGTCGGAGATGACCTTCTGGGCCAGGGCCGCGTCGCTGTTGACCAGGGCGCGTACGCTGTCGCTGACCATCTGCTCGGCCAGGCCGCCCATTTCCGCAATGCGGCGCGTCAGGAACTTCAGGTCTTCGTCGTAGGCTGAGAGAATGTGAGTGGAGACCATTTTTTCTATCCTCAAAGTGAACTGTGTGAAAGGAGCCGCGCGCCTGACATCATCAACCAAAACGGCCCATGATGTAATCCTGCGTGCGGAAATCGTCGGGATTGGTGAACATCTTATCGGTGTCGTTCTCCTCGACCAGATGGCCGAGGTGGAACATTGCGGTGCGTTGCGAGACGCGGGCTGCCTGCTGCATGGAGTGCGTCACGATGACGATGGTGAAATTCTCCCGCAGCTCGTGAATGAGATCCTCGACCTTGGCGGTCGCGATCGGATCGAGCGCCGAGCACGGCTCGTCCATCAGGATGACCTCCGGGCTGACCGCGACGGCGCGGGCTATGCACAAGCGCTGCTGCTGACCGCCGGACAGGCTCGTGCCGGCATCATGGAGCCGATCCTTGACCTCACCCCAGAGACCGGCCTTCTGTAGGCTGGTTTCGACGATATGCTCGAGATCGGCCTTCGAACGATGCAGGCCATGGATGCGCGGGCCGTAGGCGACGTTCTCGTAGATCGACTTTGGAAACGGGTTGGGTTTCTGGAAGACCATGCCGACGCGGGCACGCAATTCCACGACATCGATGCTATTGTCGTAGACGTCCTGATCGTCGAGCGTGATCTTGCCGGTGACGCGGCATGTCTCGATCGTATCGTTCATGCGGTTGAGGCAGCGCAGGAAGGTGGACTTGCCGCAGCCGGACGGGCCGATGAGAGCCGTGACCGTATTGGCGCGTATCTTCAGATCGACGTCGAAGAGCGCGCGCTTGTCGCCATAGAAGACCGAAACATCCTGGCCGATCATCTTGTAGGGGATCGTCGTCATCTTCCTGGTCAATGCTCTTTCGCTTGCGGCTTCGGTCATCATGTTCATCTTACGACCCTCCCTTACCAGCGCCGTTCGAAGCGGCGGCGCAGCAGGATGGCGCCGATGTTCATCGCGACGAGGAAGAAGAGCAGCACGATGATGGCGCCGGACGTCCTTTCGACGAAGGCACGCTCGGCTTCGTTCGCCCACATGTAGATCTGCACGGGCAGCGCCGTCGAAGGATCGAGCGGCGATGCCGGATAATTGGCGACGAAGGCGACCATGCCGATCAAGAGCAGCGGCGCCGTCTCGCCGAGCGCATGGGCAAGCCCGAGGATCGTGCCCGTCAGAATGCCGGGCATCGCAAGCGGCAGGACGTGATGGAAAACCATCTGCATGCGCGAGGCGCCAAGGCCGAGCGCAGCACTACGGATCGACGGCGGCACTGCCCGCAGCGCCGAGCGCGTCGCGATGATGATCATCGGCAGCGTCATCAGGCTCAATACGAGACCGCCGACCAGCGAAGCCGAGCGCGGCAGGCCCATCGTGTTGATGAAGACCGAGAGGCCCAGGAGACCGTAGACGATCGAGGGCACGGCGGCGAGATTGTTGATGTTGACCTCGATCAGATCCGTCAGCCGGTTCTTCGGCGCGAACTCCTCCAGATAAATCGAGGCGGCGACGCCGATGGGCAAGGCGAGCACGAGCACGGTCAGCATCAGATAGAGCGAGCCGATCAGCGCGACACCGAGCCCCGCAGCTTCCGGCCGGCTCGAATTTCCGGACAGAAAGAGGCCGCTGTTGAAGGCCTTATATAACGCGCCGCTATCGCTGAGCCGTTTCATCCAGGCGACCTGCCGGTCGGATACCTTACGGTCCTTCTCACTGACGGTCAGATCGATCTGTCCCTTGCTGGCGGAATCGATGTTGGCGCTGGCCAGGAAGGTGACGTTCTCCGTCGTTCCAATGATCGACGGATTGGCGGCGACCCGGTCGCGAAGCACGATCCTGGCGCCGTCCGATACCATGGCGATCGCTTCACGAACGAGCGCGTGATTGGCGGGATCAATGCCGAGCGCCTTCACCAGCCCTTCTCGCACCAGCACCTGATAATTGGCTGCTATCAGGACCTTCGGATCGCTGCCGCGCCTGCCCGCCGGGTCGATCGTCTTCTCCGCGAATTCGATCGGCAGGGTGATCGACGTCTGCACGAAGGCTGTATAGCCGTTGCCGACCACGGTCGAGACCAGGATAACAAGGAACACAAGACCGAAGATGACGGCTGTGAAGCCGTAGGCGCGAAAGCGGCGCTCGGCGGCATAGCGCCGTCTGATGCCGATATCGCGGCGCATAAACGCACCCGGCGTGAGCCCGCGAGGCATATTCGGCGCTGAGGAGGATACGACGTCGCTCATTCGTATTGCTCCCTGTATCGGCGGACGATGTAGAGCGCATAGACGTTGAGGCACAGGGTCAGGCAGAACAGCGTGATGCCGAGCGCGAAGGCGACGAGTGTCTGCGGCGAGGTGAACTCAAGATCCCCGGTCAGCTGGTTGACGATCTTCACCGTGACGGTGGTCATCGGCTCGAAGGGATCGAGCTGCATGCGCGCCGCTACGCCTGCGGCCAGCACAACGATCATGGTTTCGCCGACGGCCCTCGACGCGGTCATCAGCAGCGCGCCGACGATGCCCGGAAGGGCAGCCGGCAGCAGCACGCGCTTGACCGTCTCGGACCGCGTGGCGCCAAGGCCGAGCGAGCCGTCGCGAAGCGAGCGCGGCACGGCCGTGATGATGTCGTCCGATAGCGAAGAGACGTAAGGAATGAGCATCACTCCCATGACGAAGCCGGCCGTCAAAACGCTCTGCGCCTCGATGAAGCTTCTATAGCTTCCGGTCATCAAGCCATGGATCTCGGCGGAGATATCTCTCAGAAACGGTCCGACGGTCACGAGGGCGAAAAAGCCGTAGACGATCGTGGGAATGCCGGCCAGAACCTCCAGCATCGGCTTGGCGACGGAGCGAACGCGTGCGGAAGCATATTCGGCCATGTAGATCGCCGCGAACAGGCCGATGGGGACGGCGAAGAGCATGGCCACGAGGCCGATATAGATCGTTCCCGCCAGCAGCGGAATCAGGCCGAAGGTGCCCGAGGTCTGTGACCCCGCGCCGGCAAAGCGCGGATCCCATACGGTTCCGAAGAAGAATTCGTCGGCAGGCACCATGCTGAAGAAGCGCGCCGCTTCCGAAAGCATCGAAACGACGATTCCCACCGTCGTCAACACGGCGATGGAGGAGGCGATGATCAATGCGCCGAGAATGACCTGTTCGACACGGTTGCGGGCACGAAAACGCGGTGCGATGGCACGAAGGCCGCAGACCGCGCAGAGCAGCGAAACGACGATCGCCGCCGCCGACATCACCATCCGGCCGATTTCACGCATGCTGTTATACTTGTTGGCGGCGTCGATCATGTAGCCCGTGGGGCGAACGGCGAGGGGAACGCCTTTTTGCGCCAGCAGCAGTTGAAGATCGGCCTTGCCGCCATCGACATCGGCAAGCTCCCGGCCATCCAGCATGCGCATGCCATGGGCGATGCTGCGCACCATGCCGTAGCTGAGATTGAGTTCGGCCGGTGGCAGAGCCTGAACCTCTTCAGGAAAGGATTTGGTCACCAGGCGATCGATGACGATGGGGCTGGCGATCAGCCAGACACAGACGAGCGTCAAAGCCGGAAGCACCGCCCATATGGCGGCATAGGCGCCGTGGTAGCCGAGCCGGGAATGCATGGCCGAGGACCTGCCGCCCGACAGCGCAGCCGCCCTCACCCGCCCCAGCACGAAAGCAAAGGCGCCGATGACCGACAGGCAAAGCAGCAGCAGCGATACACTCATTCCCATTCCCCGGCGAACGCCGGCGCGGCACCAAGCCGCGCCGGTGTCCAATCCTTACGCATTCACATGATCTTCCCGTCAGCAAAGTCCTTGCGGATTTGGCTGCGCTCGGCATCCGGCGCCGGCACAAGGCCGTATTCCGCCAACGGGCTGTCCGGTCCGATCATCTGATCGCTGGTGAAGAAATCGACATATTCCTTGAGCCCGGGGACGACACCCAGATGGGCCTTCTTGACATAGAAGAACAGTGGCCGCGATACCGGATAGGTGCCATCCGCGATCGTCTGACCGGAGGGCACGATGCCGCTCACGGTGGCAACCTTCAGCTTGTCGGCATTGTTCTGAAAGAAATAGAGACCGAAAACACCGATGCCGTGTTTGTTGGCATTGATGCGGGCCAGCGTTTCGGGGTAATCGCCGTCGATATCGACAGCAGCGCCATCCTTGCGCACGGCAATGCATTTCTTGGCCTGCCGCTCGGCATCGGAGACAGCCGCCTTGATGACATCGGCCGCGCCGGAAGCCTTGCAGCCGGCGGCAAGTACCTTCTCTTCGAAGACTTCACGCGTGCCGTGCTTCTCGCCCGGAATATAGGCGGCGATTTCGAAATCCGGCAGCGACGGATTGATCTCGGACCATTTCTTGTAGGGGTTGGCGACCAGCTTGCCATCGACGACCACTTCGGCGGCAAGGGCCTTGTAGAGATCGGCCGGCTCGAACCTGATGTCCGGATTGCCCTTGTCGAAGGCGAAGACGATACCGTCATAACCGATCTTGATCTGCTGAATATCGGCAACGCCGACGGCCTTGCAGGCTTCGATTTCACTGCTCTTGATCGGGCGCGATGAATTGGCGATGTCGATGGAATCCGTTCCCACGCCCTTGCAGAATTCCTTCAGGCCGGCGCCTGAGCCGCCCGATTCGACCACTGGGGTCTTGAAGTTGGCAAAGGTCTCGCCGAAAGACTCGGCAACGATCTTGGCATATGGAAATACCGTAGAGGAGCCGGCGATCTGAATTTGATCGCGAGCCGCCGCAGTGCCGGCAAAAGCAGCCGCCGCAACCAGCGCAAGAATGGACATTTTCAAAGCATTCATAACGAACCCCCTGATGAGCTTTGAAGAATGCTGAAGCGAACGCCACATCCGCCTTGTTTCAGCATGCCATTCTTACTGGCGAAAACACCGCCCTTTTATGTCAGGCGAGTGAAACAATTATGACAGGCCATCCAATTGATATGATTAGGGTAATTCACGCCAGAAATAGCGCGTTGCAGAAGCGTTCAGAAGCGGACCGTAAAGTCGGTTCCCTTGCCTACTTCGGACTTGACGATCAATCTGGCGCGGTGGCGGGTTAGGATATGCTTGACGATGGCAAGCCCAAGACCGGTTCCCTTCTTCGAACGGCTGTCCTCAACGTTAACGCGATAGAAGCGCTCGGTCAGGCGCGGCACATGTTCTGCCGGAATCCCCGGCCCCTTGTCGGAAACGACGACCTCGACGGCCTGGCCCGCGTTGCTCAGCAACGAGACCTCCACCGCCTTCCCCTCCTGGCCATATTTGCAGGCATTCTCGATCAGGTTCTCAAAGACCTGTACCAGCTCGTCGCGATCGCCTAGTACCTCGACCTTGCCCGCCGGCAGATGCAGGTCGATGGCCACGCCGAGATCGCCGGCAAGCGGCAGCAGGGAGTCGCGCACATGGCCGAGCAGCGGCACGAGATCCACCTTCTGATCCGGCGCGATATGAGACTTCAGCTCAAGGCGCGACAACGAGAGGAGATCATCGACCAGTCGGCTCATGCGCGTCGTCTGATCGAGCATGATGCCGAGGAAACGCTGCTGTGCCTTGGGATCGGCTTTGGCAGGTCCCTGGATCGTCTCGATGAAGCCGCGCAGCGACGCCAGCGGCGTGCGCAACTCATGGCTGGCATTGGCGACGAAATCCGAGCGCATGCGGTCGATATGGCGTATCTCCGATATGTCGCGGAAGGAGAGCAGGAAGAGCGCATCTTCCTGCCTGTCGATCTCGGGCAGATCGATCGGCGCGATACGCACGACATAGACCCGCTCCGAAGGCAGGCGCTCGGAATGTTCGATCTGGTTCGGGGTATTGGTGGTAATCGTCTCGCGCACCATGTCGAGCAGGCCCGGCGAACGCAGCTTCGATGAAATATGCGCGCCGATCGGAAAGGCACCGAAGGCCTTTTCGACGGCGATGTTCTGCACCAGCACCGACGCTTCGCGATCGATGATCAGCACGGGCATGTCGAGCGCCGCCAGTCCCGCAAAGGCGGTGCGCAGCAGGGCTTGCGCATCGACGGGCGCAGGCTCGGCCTGCGACGGCACTTCCACCCGCTCGACCAGCGGCGGGCGAAGCAGCGTGACGATCATGACGATGGCCCAGATCCAGAATACGGCGCCGGTGTTGATACCTTCAACGAGGGCGAGCGCGGCAATCAGCGTCGCCAGAACCAGGATGGCGCTCTCCTGCCGCAGCCGAACTGCCAACTTCCTGACAAATGACCATTCGTCTTCCAACTGCACCCGTCCCTTCGCCTGCCACCATGATATGCTGGATTCCGCGTCTTATCTGCGATTCATGACAGAAGTATTCGGCTCAATCCACAGAAGGCAGCTGCGGACAAGAATAAATGTAGCCGGCAAAAGGGGAAGATGGCAAAGGGGTTGAAAGCATTGAATAAAAGCTCCAGTTTCTTCGAGAAGCTTTTTGCCGTGCCAGGCGGCAGGATTAACACAGTGTAAACAGCCGAGGAGCCTATACATGGGAGAGAAAGCGGAAAGCCGCGCGGTGGAGCTGGAGATCCATGGCGTCAAGCGCATATTCGATGTCGACGACCCCGTCCTGCCGAGCTGGATCGATGACGAAGCACTGACGTCAGGCGGCTATCCCTACAAGAAGAAGCTCAGGGAAGAAGAATATCTCGAAGAGCTGAAGGCGCTGCAGATCGAGCTGATCAAGGTACAATTCTGGCTGCAGGCGACGGGCAAGCGGGTGATGGCGCTGTTCGAAGGGCGCGACGCCGCCGGCAAGGGAGGCTCGATCGCCGCGACATCGGCTCATATGAACCCTCGCCTTGCGCGCGTGGTGGCGCTGACGAAGCCGACAGATCGCGAGGCAGGGCAATGGTATTTCCAGCGTTATGTCGCCCAGTTTCCGACCGCGGGCGAATTCGTCCTCTTCGACCGCTCATGGTACAACCGTGCCGGCGTCGAGCCGGTCATGGGCTTCTGCACGCCGAAACAATACGAGCAGTTTCTGAAGCAGGCGCCGCAAATGGAAAAGCTCGTCGTCCAGGACGGCA
This sequence comes from Hyphomicrobiales bacterium, assembly GCA_900468625.1. Classification (GTDB taxonomy): domain Bacteria; phylum Pseudomonadota; class Alphaproteobacteria; order Rhizobiales; family Rhizobiaceae; genus Rhizobium. The sequence continues at coordinate 121,600 of UBUL01000009.1, read as the reverse complement.
TTCATTTCTTCAAGTTCTATCTCGATATCGGCCGGGAGATGCAGCTGAAGCGTTTCCACGACCGGAGGCACGATCCGCGCGCCATCTGGAAGCTTTCCTCCATGGATATCGCCGCCCTGCCGAAATGGAAGGACTACACCGAAAAACGCGATCGCATGCTGAAGGAAACGCATACAGACCACGCACCCTGGACTGTCATCCGCGCCAACGACAAGCGGCGGGCGCGCCTGAACCTTATCCGTCACATTCTGCTGACACTCGGCTATGACGGCAAGGACAAGGAAGCCATCGGCAAGGTCGACGAGAAGATCCTCGGCATGGGATCGGATATCCTCGCCTGACGACACGTGGCCTTAGAGCGGTTCAGTTTTTCACGCAATCCCAGACGCAAAACCGCTTGCGCACTTTTCCTGGAATTGCTCCAAGCCTATTGCCCGGGCAACACGCGAATGGCGTAGATGTTGATGCCGCGGGCCTTGCCGTCGACATCGCTGTTGATGATCAGGTGGCCGGAACCGGTTGGTACCGCCGAGCGATCGAACCGCACCTGAAACAGCGAATCCGTCTTCTGGCGGCTGACGGTGAAGCGGTGGCGGCCGCAGCGGCCGAGAGCACCGAAATCGCACTCCACGGTGATCTGCGTCGGCGCATCCGAGGTTGATTGCAACGTCAGTGCGACGATCGAAGCCTTGCCTGCCATCTGCTGTAGTATATTGACCGGCACTTCGACCGAGCCGCTGCCGTCCGAACCACTGCTGAGCGAGGTCAGCCGTACGGCCGGACCCTCGTTCTCCGATACGTTTTCGGCCTTCGACCGCGGGCCGGTCGCCACCTTCGGCGCGTCGGTGGGCTTCAATATCTCGAGCCATTCCGCGGAGAAGCTGTTCTGCGGATCGATGGTCGCCAAGCCCGGATTGACGGGACCGCTATTGTCGTCCTGATCCGACGTGTCGTCATTGCTGCCGTTGCCGCTGAAATCCTGGGAGTCGACATGTGCCGGCGGGTTGGGCACGCTCGAATCCCTCTGAGCGGCCGACATGAACACGCCTGACGTCTTGATCCACCAAGCACCGACGCCCAGGAAAGCGAGCAGGATGCAGAAGACCAGCAGACGCGAGAAGAACTTGCGCGGCTTGCGGCGTACGGCGGCACGCTCCGGCTTGAAGTTCATCGAACGGGCAGCGACCGGCCCTTCCGTCGGTCTGATATCGCTCTCGGCACTGAGATGATCGGCAGGACCCGCGCGCATGTCGCCGAAATCATCCTCTCGCCGCGCCGGCTCGACGGGAGCCGAAGCACCTGCGGAAAACTGCGGATCGCGGGTTTCGCCGCGCACGCTCATAACCGGCTCCGACCGCGGCGAAGGCTGTCCGGCCTCCGCTCGGAGTGCAGCAGGGGAAACATGCGGAGCGCCAAGTTCCGGCGGGACCGGCGGCAAGGGGCGCGCGCGCTCTTCGCCCTCGATCTGCCGGATCGTCATTTCCAGCCGCTGGCGCTGGGCGGCGACAACATCGGCATCGGTAATGTCCTGCTTGCGAAGACCGGCTTCCAGCGCCTGCCGTGCTGACTGATAGATGCGAGCCCGGATTTCCGGATTGGCGCGATCGGACCGCTCCAACGCGCTTCTGATAGCCGTTTCTAATCCGCTCACAGCAGGTCCTTTACTCTCACTCGAAACATACTCGCATACCCTACGGCGAAGGCAGCCACGATTTTATCATTCGTTAACCGGATTCGGTAACGCCCAGTTTGGCAATACGCAAGCCTCCGGCGACGGCGGCGAGTGCTCGGCGGGGGATAAACGGCAAAGACGACGCAAATGGGGTGGCAGTAGGCAGTAGGCAGTAGGGGAAGGTGTCTGGCATGAGCGGTCAAGCACTATTGCCTATTGCCTACTGCCTACTATCTCGGCTCTTCCGCCGTCTTCCCCTCTCGAAGGACATCTGCTATCCCTTTTGACGTTTTCGTAAACGTCAAAAGGGATGATGTTCATGGCCCTCCCCCGCATCCTGACCGAGCACCTGCGCCTGCCGGTCGTGGCTTCGCCGCTTTTCATCATCTCTCATCCCGCCTTGACGCTTGCGCAATGCAAGGCCGGTGTCGTCGGCTCCTTTCCGGCGCTGAACGCGCGGCCGGAGAGCCAGCTCGACGAATGGCTCGCCATGATCACTGAGGATCTTGCCGCATACAATGCCGCAAATCCGGACCGTCCTGCAGCTCCATTTGCGGTCAATCAGATCGTCCATACGTCAAACAAGCGTCTGGAACATGATCTGATGCTTTGCGTGAAATACAAGGTGCCGATCGTCATTTCCTCGCTGGGCGCTGTGCCCGAAGTGAACGCGGCCGTGCATTCCTATGGCGGCATCGTGCTGCACGATATCATCAACAACCGGCATGCCAATTCGGCAATCCGCAAGGGCGCAGACGGACTGATCGCTGTTGCCGCGGGTGCCGGCGGTCACGCAGGTCAGCTTTCGCCATTCGCGCTGGTGCAGGAAATCCGCGAGTGGTTCGACGGACCGCTGCTGCTGGCAGGCGCGATCGCCACCGGCGGCGCCATCCTGGCAGCTCAGGCCGCCGGCGCCGACATGGCCTATATCGGCTCGCCCTTCATCGCGACGGAAGAGGCGCGTGCCGCGGACGCCTACAAACAGGCGATTGTCGAGGGCACTGCCGCCGATATCGTCTACTCCAACTATTTCACCGGCGTCCTTGGCAATTATCTGAAGCCCTCGATCCGTGCCGCCGGCCTCGACCCGGACAACCTGCCCGAGGCGGATCCCTCGAAGATGGATTTCGAAGCCGCCACGACCGGCGTGAAGGCCTGGAAGGATATATGGGGTTCCGGCCAGGGCATCGGCGCCGTCAAGTCCATCCAGCCCGTTGCCGCCCTGGTCGACAGGCTCGAGGCCGAATACCGGCAGGCCCGCGCCCGGCTGGCGCTTTGATCGGGCGTGAAAAGCAGGGCTTTTTTCACAGGCATGCCGCTTTTTTGCCGATTGGCGATTTGAGCGCTTGAAATCTGACCGCATAGACTGTATCAGCGCCATGCAAATCGCGGGGCCGAACCGAATGCTCCGCAGAATGCCGCTTTAGCTCAGTCGGTAGAGCACATCATTCGTAATGATGGGGTCACGTGTTCGAGTCACGTAAGCGGCACCATTTGTTTCCAAACATCTCCGCAAGATCGTCAGCGCCCCGGATCGGCAAGTCGCCGACAGCGTCCAGCGACGGAAATCAGTCCGTTATGACGGCCGAAAAATGGCCTCCAGCTAGCACGCCTAAAGCCTCTTCAGCGAAAACGAAAAATGCCCGTGGGATTCCAGGGTCATGTATTCGAACTGCCAGTGGAAATCCCTGCAGAACTTGGTGCAGGCTTCGACCACGCCGTAGGGGATAGCATCGATGACATTGCCGGTGCAGAAGTCGTGGCCGGCGATGCGGCCCTCCTGCTTTACCTTGAAGTGGCTGATCTGCAGCTCCTCCAGGGTCGTCTCATAGCTGTGATTGGTGTCGATATAGACCCAATCGAAAAAGCTGTCGGGAAACTCCGACAGCCGGACGGTGGAATAGCCCTGGACGATCCGCAGGCCGCCCTGATCCAGCGCGCCTCGGAATTTTGCCCGGATCTGCTCCAAGCCCTCCTGATAGCGGGGCGTATCCCATGCGTCGATCAGGTAAAGCTCTCCAGGTGCGTTCTTCTCAATGATCTCGGCGGTGAAATCGCCGAAAGCCGCGCCAATTTCGGCGCAGACGCCGCCATGCGGCAACCGGTGCAAAAGCTCGCCGCGATCCGGCAGCAGCCGCGCGTTTTCCGTATGATGCAGACCAAGCTGCGTGTGCGGCATTGCGGTCTTGTACTGACATCTCGAGTCGCGTGTTTGCATGGGGTGGCGGATACCTTCGACATTGGCCGAAGGACAGACCGCATGGGCAACCTGCTTCGGAACCGTGGATGCTGCAAGTCTTGGCATCCATGGCTTGTGTCAGGCATTCGGGGCGATCGTAAAACCTGCCGGGCGCGACTGGCGCCATCCGCCGGAACGCCTCCTTTGAAAGCACAAGCGAGCCGGCTTCTCCCAACAAAGTACGTTTGCATGCGATCCGTTGAATGCGCACAATTAGTACAACCAAAGATTCAGATTTTGATGATTTTGTGCGCCCCGGGACAATGCTCTTGGAGGATGCATCATGAAGATCGGCGTCGGCATAGCAACATGCGGCCGCAAGGCGATCCTGGCTTCCATGATCGACAGGCTGGCCGCGCAGGCACGCAGGCCGGATCATCTTTTCATATGCCCGGCCAAAGCCGAAGATGTCGATGTGCCCCGCTTGCGCTCCGCGCCGTTTCCAGTGACGATCCTCTCCTCGCCGCAGGGAAGCTGCCCGCAGCGCAATGCAATCATCGACGCGGCTGTCGGCATGGATGTAGTCGTCTTCTTCGATGACGATTTCTTCCCGGCAACGAACTATCTCGCCGAGACGGAAGCCCTGTTCGAGGCGGATGAAGACATCGTCGTGGCAACCGGCGAAGTCATCCGTGACGGTATCCTTGGGCCGGGCCTGACCGCGGACGAAGCGGATGCCGCGCTCGCAGCCGACGCCACACCCTTTCCGGCGCCGACGATCGAGGCCACGCATAACGCTTATGGCTGCAATATGATCTTCCGCCGAAAAGCGATGCTCGCAAATGGTATTTATTTCGATGAGGACCTGCCGCTCTATGCCTGGCAGGAAGACGTCGATCTATGCCGGCGGCTGCGCCCTTTCGGCAAGATCGTCAAGTTCAATCGCCTGCGCGGCGTTCATCTTGGCGTCAAGGCCGGCCGCACCTCCGGTCTGCGCCTCGGCTATTCGCAGGTCGCCAATCCGCTCTATCTCGTCAAGAAACGCTCCGTTTCGCTGAGATGGGCACTGAAGCTGATGGGCGGCAATATCGCTTCGAATATCGTCGGCGCCGTCAACCCGCCGCCCTATATCGACCGGCGCGGCCGCCTGCAGGGCAATCTCCTCGCGGTCGGTCATCTCCTCAGCGGATCGCTCGATCCGAAATACATCAACCGGATGTGAACCCGGCCGGTTCGGCAGGAATTCGATGCGCGACCAACAAAATTGAAGCCCGGCATTCGAATGGTCTCGTTCCGTGATAATGATTGAAGCCAGCTTCGCAATCGGCGCCGGATATTCTCTATCCGCGTTGCCTACCGTTTCAAGGACATCCCATGATTCACGTTCTCGCCATCCTCACCGCCCTGCCCGGCAAGCGCGCCGAAGTGCTCGAAGCCTTCCAGGCGAATGTTCCGGCCGTTCATGCCGAAGACGGCTGTATCGAATATACCGCCGTCGTCGATGTCGAAGGAGCAGATCCGGCCTTTGGGCCTGATACGTTCGTCGTGGTCGAGAAGTGGACAAGCATGCAGGCGTTGAAGGTCCATGCGGCTTCCGCGCATATGGCCGCTTACGGCGAAAAGGTGAAGCATCTGATGGCGGAGCGCGCTGTTCACGTCCTGAACCCGGCATGAGCCTTTTCGCTGCCGGGCAGCTTATGAAATCATCAGGAAGCGGCACCGCAAGGCGCCGCTTTTCTGTCAGCCCGCTTCGTCAGTTGTGCGAGAAATGCGGCTGGTTGTAGTACCGCCAATGCCCGCCGCCGTGCCATCCGCCGTGATAATATCCACGGCCGCCACCCCAGCCGTGATGGTGGTGGTGAAATCCGCCGAAGCCTCCAAACAGACCGAACGAGTAAAATGGCGCGTAGCCGCCATAATAGGGCTCGTCGTAACCATAATCGGGCCGGTAGTAATAGGGATAAGGGCGGTAATAGGGACGATAGTAGTAGCGATGATAATAATGGTGTCTATAGACCATTACCCGGTAGTGATGATGGTGCCAGTGATGGTAGTGACGACGTGCTTCGGCATGAGTTGCAGGCAGTGCCAGCATGCCTAGCGCAATAAGCGCTGTTGCCAGAATTTTCATTTCCAGCCTCCTTGAATGCCGGACGCAAACGCGACTCGGATCATTCGCTTCGTCCGGACGATATGGTAAACGCAGAAGCACCTTCGATGGTTCCGCGGATACGCGGCACGGTAGGCACGATCGCCGGCGCCAAATCGTTGCTCGTTCCACGTACAGACTGCGAGTTTTACGATCGACAGGGGAGATCATGGAGCGGTGGAGCGGCTTGACGAGGCGCAGGCATGTTCACTCTGCCGCCGATCGACATGGCGGAGATACCACTGGAAACCAGGCGAGCAGCCCGATCGGACAAGCTGAAAAAGCGGCGCGGCAAGAACGGTTCAGTGTTTCTTGGAATCTCTGAACCGTTCCATCTATGAGCGTACTGTTTTCAGCCTATCCGCAGCCGTCAGGCATGCGAGAAATGCGGCCCGCCGTGTCGGCGATGATGGTGTGGCCCATGCCGCCAGCCGTAGTGGTGATGCCAACCGTGATAGGGGCGATAATAATGACGGTGGTGGTGGTGATGCATCATGATGGGGCGATGGTGGTGCCAGCGGTGATGATGGTCACGCGCTTCGGCATAGGTAGCAGGTAGAACAATAATGCCTAATGCGACGAGCGCCGTTGCAAGAATTTTCATCTATGGTCTCTCCTTGGGTGCCGAACGAGTCCCCCGGCTGCGTACGCCCGGACTAACCTAACCCACATGAACGCGAATGTGGAGCATTTGTTCCGGGACCTTCAGGACGACAGACGCTTTGGCGCCGTTTCCGTCTCTCCAACCAGTTCGCGAACCGCCTGCAGGATCAGCCGGCAGGCTTCGACGGAGGCTTTGCGGCCATTATGGGCAAGATGATAGGACAATGGCAGGGTTTCATCCGGATCGACGATCCTCACCTTGTCCGCAATCGGCAAGGCGCTGACACGGCCGAGAAACGAGACATAGCCATGATTGGCGACGAGATCGACAATGACGGGCAAAGAGTCCGCCGAGGTGATGTCGCGGCCGCGAAACCGGCGGCGATCGCGGCTATCGTAGCCGAAGGCCGTTGCAGCATTGCCGATGCCGGTGCGCGGGCTCGGCACGCAGAGCGGATGGTTTTCCACGAGCGAGGCGAAGGTCTTCTCGGTGCTGTCGGGCGGCGCGATCGCCACCATATCGGTCGCGACGAGCTCCATATGTTCGAACGCGTCGAGACCGAAGACGGAATCGACGATGGCAACGTCGATGCGGCCGGAACGGAGCGCCTCGCGCAGATCGTCGGCCGTCATCAGCATCAGCGACAGCATGTTGCGGTTGCCGCCGATGTTCCAGCGTGACACCAGGCTCGCAAGCGAGCGGGCGACCCAGCTTTCCGAGCCTGTGGGAATGATCGAGCCGATACGCACCGCGCGGGCGGTTCGCTGAAAGCGTTCGTCCGCGGCTGCTTTCATTTCATCCCAGGCCTGCGCGATGGCGGCGAGGATGGCGTGAACCTCCCGGCCTGCCTCCGTCAGCATCGAACCCTGCGCCTGCCGTGCGAACAGGCGGCAGCCGAACAATTCCTCGAGATTGGCGATCTGCAGGGAGAGCTGCGGCTGTCCCAGACGCAGACGGCGGGCAGCGCGATTGATGCTGCCCTGATCGGCGACCTCGAGGAAGCGTTCGATAGTGGCGAGCTTCAACGGCAGGCGCGCGGCCCACTGGTCGTAATCCTGCGGCGCCGGCGGCTCTTTCACCAAGGCGGAGAGCTGGCGGATACAGCCGAGAATGGGTTGCAGGCCCTTCTGGACCTTGGAGCTCGCCAAAAGGGTCGCAAGCTCGCCGGATGCGCGCTCGACGAGCTTGAGGGCCAGTTCTGTCTCCAGCCGGCGCAGCGCGCCTGAGACGGTCGAGGCAGAAAAGGAAAGCCGGCGCGCGGTTTCCCTCACGGAGCCGACGGAGAATACCATATCGGCTATGACCAACGCGCCGAGATACAAATCCCATCCCCTTATCCGCAGCGTGCATTCTGGCTCGACTGCAGCGATATCAACAATATCCCGAGGATACGATGTGTTCTCGAAAAAAGATATCCCTAAGCCGAAAGGCGCCGGCTATCGTTTTCTCGGCGCATTATCGATCCGGCCGCAAAAATGAGATCGGAACAGCGCCAAACGGGTAAGGGGAACAAAAACAAACGCGCTTGCCCCCGAAAAAAGAAATCCAATTTCGCGCGAATGTCGAGTACGCTCGCCATAATCGCGCGACTGCAACGGGAATCCGAGCGCATCGATTTTTCCGCGATGAGCGCTACCTACCCGAAGCAGCCACGAATTCGCCTATGGGCCGCCGGCCCGCTCGAAACCTGCCTGTCCGGACTGCGCCTTTCGAGGCGGCACGGGCAGGCAGAACAAAGGTTAACGGGGTACAAAGGGAAACATCATGTTCAAGAAGCTTGCACTTGCCGCCACGCTGACGGCTCTCCTTGCCAGCGGCGCCAGCGCTGCCGACGTCGTCGTCTCCTCGAAGATCGACACCGAAGGCACCCTTCTCGGCAACATCATCCTCGCCGCGCTCAACGCCAACGGCATCAAGGCGCAGGATCGCATCGCGCTCGGCACGACGCCGGTCGTACGCAAGGCGATCACATCAGGCGAGATCGACATCTATGCCGAATATACCGGCAATGCCGGCTTCTTCTTCAACAAGGCAGACGACGCGGCCTGGAAGAACCTGCAGCAAGGCTACGATCTGGCCAAGAAGCTGGACTACGACGCCAACAAGATCGTCTGGCTGACGCCCTCGCCCGCCAACAATACCTGGGCGATCGCCGTGCGCAACGATGTCGCCGGTCCTGCCAAGCTGAAAACCATGTCCGATTTCGGCAAATGGGTCTCCGGCGGCAGTGCCGTCAAACTCGCGGCCTCTTCCGAATTCGTCAACTCTCCGGCAGCCCTGCCCGCCTTCGAGACCACCTACAGCTTCAAGCTGAAGCCGGATCAGGAAGTCGTGCTTTCGGGCGGCGATACGGCAGCGACGATCAAGGCTGCGGCCGACCAGACCAACGGCGTCAACACCGCAATGGTCTACGGCACGGACGGCGCCATCGAAGCCGCCGAGCTGACTGTTCTCGAAGACGACAAGGGCGTGCAGCCGGTCTATGCGCCGACGCCGATCATCCGCGAGGCAGTGCTGAAGGCCAATCCGAAGATCGAAGAAGTTCTGGCGCCGATCTTCAAGGGCCTGACTGCCGATGTGCTGCGCAAGCTGAACGGCCGCATCCAGGTCGATGGCGAGCCGGCCAAGGCCGTTGCCGAATCCTACCTCAAGGACAAAGGCTTTCTGAAGTAAGGCTTTGACGCTGCTCTTGCGGCTCCATTTTGATAAAGTGGAGCCGCGGGCTTTCCTATGGGCATGATCTTGTCCGAACCCGCCTCGAATTTTCGGCTCATGCGCTGACGGAGCTTGTCTGATGGAAGATGCGCTAGCGGTCCGCGGAGTGGACCGTCTCGGAGTGGTATTGGTGGCGGGCGGCGCGCTCGCGGTAGCCTGGATGCCGTTCATCATCGTCAAGGCGAACCGCATCGCAGCCGGCAAGCCACAATTGCTCATGCAGCTCATTGGCCAGCCGGCCGCCATCACCTTGCTCGTCCTTCTGACCGCAGCCGCACTTGCCGCACTCTTCCTGCACAATCAGGTCGTTCGCCTCGCCATCGCCACGCTGGCGATAGCGGCACTCATCGTAACGCTCGGCCTTGTTTCGACCGCTGCAACGCCCGTAGGCAGCACCGTGGCGCGGATTACGCCCGGCGGCTCCTTCTGGGTGCTGCTGGCCGTGGTGGGATTGATGATTTCGGACGCCCTTGTAAAGCTGCGGCTGACACCGTGGCTCAGGGTCGCAGCACTTGCGATCTATGCCGCCCTGCTCGCAGTCGTCCTGCGCTCCGGCCTCCTCGACAATCTCTCGATCATGAAGGAATACGCCAACAATGCCGGCAAGTTCTGGCATGAGGCGCTCAACCATGTATTCCTCTCCCTCGGCTCCGTCGCCATCGCCATGGTGCTGGCGCTGCCGCTCGGCATCTTCTGCTACTGGCAGCCACGCATCCGCGCCGTGGTGCTGCGGGCATTGAGCCTGGTGCAGACCATTCCGAGCCTGGCACTGTTCGGCATCCTCATGCTGCCGCTCGGCTATATCGCCGCCAATGTGCCTTTCGCCGCGGCCATCGGCGTCAAGGGCATAGGCGTGGCGCCGGCGCTGGTGGCGCTGGTCATCTATTCGCTGCTGCCGATCGTCGCCAATACCGTCGTCGGCCTTGCCGGCGTCGATCCTTCGGTGCGCGATTCCGCCGCCGGCATGGGCTTGACGCGCCGGCAGATACTGACCGGCATCGACCTGCCGCTCGCCTTTCCCGTCATCCTCACCGGCATCCGCATCGTGCTGGTACAGGCGATCGGCCTCGTCACAGTGGCGGCGCTGATCGGCGGCGGCGGCTTCGGCCTCTTCATCTTCCAGGGCATCGGCCAGACGGCCAATGACCTCGTACTGCTCGGCGCCGTGCCGACGGTCTTTCTCGCCTTCTCATCGGCCGTCATCCTCGATGCGGTCATCGACAGCATCCGGGGACAACGCGCATGACCAACATGATCAAGCTCGAGGGCGTCACCAAGCGCTACGGCAGCGCTACCGTGGTCGACGATGTCACGATGAGCATGGAAAAGGGCACGATCACCGTCATCGTCGGCACCTCCGGCTCGGGCAAGTCGACGCTGATGCGGATGATCAACCGGCTGGTGCCGATCAGCGAAGGCCATATCTCCGTCGGCGGCCAGGACATCATGAAAGTGCCGGCGACCGAGCTTCGCCGCCGCATCGGCTATGCCATCCAGGGGCACGGGCTGTTTCCGCATCGTACCGTCGCGCAGAATATTGCCACCGTCCCCGAGCTGCTCGGCTGGGAGAAGGCGCGCATCGACCAACGCGTCGAAGAGCTCCTCGATCTCTTCCATCTCGATCCCGGCATCTTTGCCAAAAAATATCCCAGCCAGCTTTCCGGCGGCCAGCAGCAGCGCGTCGGCGTGGCGCGCGCGCTTGCGGCGGAACCGGAGCTGCTGCTGATGGACGAGCCCTTCGGCGCGCTCGATCCGGTGATCCGCGGCAAGGCACAGGATGATCTCCTCGCCATCCAGAAAAAGTTCGGCACGACCGTCATCCTCGTCACGCATGACATGGACGAGGCCTTCCATCTCGGCGACAGGATCGCCGTCATGAGCGCCGGCAAGCTTTTGCAATGTTCGGAGCCGGAAAAGATCCTGACGGAGCCGGCCGATCCCTTCGTCCAGCAACTGACCGGCACATCCGATCGCGCGTTGAAACTGATGTCGCTGCTGCCCCTGAAGGAGAGCATGCAGCCGCTGCGACCCGGTCTCGGCTACCGCCTGCCGCAGACCCTCAATCTGCGCGATGCCTTGGCCGAATTGATCTGGCAGGGCGCGGACGAGGCGACCGTCGAGGACGAACGCAAGATGCCAGTCGGCTCGATCTCGATCCAGCACCTGATCGAGCTGGGCCGCAAAGCATGAGATTTCTCACCGCCAATCTCTTTCGCCTCCTGGCCCTGGCATTGCTTCTGGTCATGCTGTTTCGGCCGGAATGGCTGATGCCCGTTCTGGCGCCGCTGACCAAATTCGGGGCGTCGCCGATCTATATGCAAAACAGCTTGCCGAGCCTGGCGCTCAGCCATCTCGAACTGATCGTCATCTCGATCGCCGCGAGCGGTATCCTGGCGGTGCTTGGCGGCATTTTCGTCACGCGGCCGATCGGCGCCGATTTCCTGCCGCTATCGCGGGCGATCGCCAATGCCGGGCAGACCTTCCCGCCGGTTGCCGTGCTGGCGCTTGCGATCTCGACCACAGGCTTCGGCGCCGTGCCGACGCTGATCGCGCTTTTTCTCTATGCGCTGCTGCCGATCTTCGAAAACACGGTCGCCGGTCTGCAACAGGTGCCGGCCTCGGTGCTCGATGCCGCCGACGGCATGGGTATGAGCGGCTGGCAGCGCCTCACCCGCGTCGAGCTGCCCCTCGCCCTGCCCTTGATCATCGAGGGACTGAAGATCGCGACCGTCATCAATATCGGCACGGCGACGATCGGCTCCACCGTCGCCGCCAAGGGGCTTGGCGAAGTCATCATCGCCGGCCTCATCAACGACAACACCGCCTTCATCCTGCAGGGCGGGCTGATCGTCGGCCTGATGGCGGTGCTGATCTATGACGGCATGGAGATGATCGAACATTCCGTAACCCGCAGGATCGGGCTGCAATCCCATTGAGACGAAGGCCGCAGCGGCCTCCCGCAGTCGGCCGCCTGCGTAAAGTCGTCAAATGCCTTCGCCGAAGGGCAAGGATGCACCGGGCACGTAGAGCAGGATCGGCCTGATTTCATAAACCGCGGTGGGATTGGCGCGGCGCAGTTCACGCGCCGCATCGACCGCGCCTTCGATCGTCGGAAAATCGACCACGTAGAAGCCGAGCAATTGCTCCTTGCTTTCGGCAAAGGGGCCGTCGATGACCACCCCCGCGCCGGGGCCTCGCAAAGTAACGGCATTCTGGGTCGATCCCAGGCGCGCGGCCGGCCCCAGCGACTTCCGTGCGACCAAGCGGTCGTTGATTTCCAAAAGCTCCGTCATGAGCGCGGCATCTTCCTCCTCGCTCCAGGATTCGACGATATCTTCCTCATGATAGGCCAAAATAGCGTAGTACATGGCTTCCCCCTTGAGACATATGCCTGAGCGCTGGGGAGTTAAGCAGACCTATCAGGATCCAGGAACCCCCGGATTTGCACTCGACTGCGGACCTCTCAATTCCGCATGCTTGCCTTCATCGATCGGCGATGGCATTGGCTTGCGGTGACCTGCCCAGACAATCAACGGAGGCGCCGATGGCCAAGATGATTCATTCGATGATCCGCGTACTCGACGAAGCGCGCTCGGTCGATTTCTATAAAAAGGCTTTCGGACTGGAGATTGCCGACCGCATCGCCTTCGAAACCTTCACGCTGATCTATCTCAGCAACGCCGAAACCGGATTCGAATTGGAACTGACGGTCAACCAGGGCCGCACCGAACCCTATGCGCTCGGCGACGCCTATGGCCACCTCGCCGCCTCCGTTGCGGAATTGAGAGATGAACATGCGCGCATGACCTCGCTCGGGCTCAATCCCGGCAAGATCGTCGAACTCAATCGCGATGGGAAGCTCTTTGCGCTCTTCTTCTTCGTCACCGACCCCGATGGCTATAAGATCGAGGTGGTGCAAAGGCACGGTCGGTTTCTATAGTCCGCACAAACAAAAGCCCCACGCCGGCGGGGCTTGTAAGGCCGGATCTGCCGGCGCACTCACATCCAATAGGGCGGCACGCCGAAATAGTCATGGCTCTTGTGACCATGATCCTTATGGTCGTGCTCGTCCTTGCTGGCGAAGCGGCGCGCCTTCTCAACGTCGTTCTTGGTCATGCCGACGCGGTAGCCGTCAATTCGGGCGTCGTAGCGCAGCTTTTCCCACGGCAGCCGGTAGTGATCCTGACCGATGCCGAAAAAGCCGCCGAAACTCAGAATGACGAAAGCGATGCGTCCATCGCTTTTTTCAAGCATCAGCCTCTCGATATGACCAATCTGCTTGCCGTCCGAACCGAATACCTTCGAGCCCTCGACGCGGTCGCAGGCAACCAGCATCGACATGTCCTTGATATAAAGGTCACGGCCGTGGATATCGGCACTCTCTTTATACATATGCGCACCTCCTTTTGGATACGCGTACATAAGCTTGGAGCGTCCGATCTGCTCGCGAAGGCAGCACGATGCTCCGATGGGTTTTCGCCCACGGCCCATTAACGCCCTGTTGCCAGAAAAGTTCCAGCATTTTTTTCAAAACTGTAAAAAAACGTGAGCATATGGGATTTATTGACGTTTACGTTAAGGTTAGTATAGCTTCTCACAGACTCGGGTAATTTAGTTGAGAGCAACGGCCATAGCGATGTGAAAAGCGGGAGACTTTTTGATCGTGCGGTGACACTTTGCATAACCGCCGCTCAAAACGGCGCGGTGTGGTGATGATGCGTAAAGGAGGAAGTGCGCATGAATTCAGTCTCCGCTCCTTCGGATAGCCCGCGGGTCAAGAAAATATGGCTTGCATCCTATCCGGATATCGTGCCGGCCGAATTGCCGCCGCTGGAGCATGCATCACTCGCCGAATTGCTGGAGGAGAGCTGCGCGCGCTATGCTGACAGGCTTGCCTTCACCAGCATGGGCAAATCCATTACCTATCGCGATCTCGACATCCAGACGCGCAAGATTGCCGCCTGGCTTCAAAGCCTTGGCCTCCAAAGAGGCGATCGCGTCGCCGTCATGATGCCGAACGTGCTGCAGAACCCTGTCACCACCTATGGCATACTTCGCGCCGGCCTTGTCATCGTCAACGTCAATCCGCTCTATACGCCCCGCGAACTCGAGCACCAGCTGCGCGATTGCGGCGCCAAGGCGATCTTCGTTCTTGAAAACTTCGCCCATACGGTAGAGCAGGTTCTGGCGCATACGGACGTTCGCCATGTCGTCGTCACGGCGCTCGGCGATATGCTCGGCGCCAAGGGCCACATCGTCAACTTCATCGTTCGCAAGGTGAAGAAGCTGGTGCCCGCGTGGTCGATCCCCGGCCATCGCAATTTCAAGAACGTCATCGCCGAAGGAGCGCGCCTGCCGCTGAAGCCCACCGAGCTTAGCGGCAGCGACATCGCCTTCCTGCAATATACCGGCGGCACGACCGGCGTTGCCAAGGGTGCCATCCTCACCCATGCCAACCTGCTCGCCAACCAGCTGCAGCTGCTGCTCTGGCTGCAGTCCGCCTATATCAACAAGCCGCGCCCCGAGCAGCTGACCTTTGTCTGCGCGCTGCCGCTCTACCATATCTTCGCGCTGACGGTGAATTCGCTGATGGGCATGTCGCTCGGCGGCCATAACGTGCTTATCGCCAACCCTCGCGATATACCCGCCTTCATCAAGGAACTCGGCAAATACAAGTTCGACATGTTCCCCGGCCTGAATACGCTGTTCAACGCGCTGATGAACAATCCGGAGTTTGCCAAGCTCGATCTCTCCAACACGGCAACGCTCGCGGGCGGCATGGCGGTGCAGCGGCCGGTCGCCGAGCGCTGGCGGAAGATGACGGGCGCCTGGATCACGGAAGGCTACGGCCTTTCAGAGACTTCTCCGGTCGCAAGCGCCAACCGCTTCGACAGCTCCGAATTCTCCGGAACGATAGGCCTGCCGATCACGGGTACCGATTTCGATATTCGTGACGAGAACGGCAACTCCCTGCCGATCGGCGAGGTCGGCGAAATCTGCATCCGCGGGCCGCAGGTCATGGCAGGCTACTGGAAGCAGCCGGCCGAAACCGCGCGCGTCATGACAGCGGATGGTTTCTTCCGCAGCGGCGACATGGGCTTTATGGACGAGCGCGGCTACACCAAGATCGTCGACCGCAAGAAGGACATGATCCTCGTCTCGGGCTTCAACGTCTATCCGAACGAGATCGAGGAAGTCGCCGCCATGCATCCGGGCGTTCTGGAAGCGGCTGCGATCGGCGTTCCCGATCCGCATTCCGGCGAAGCGGTAAAGCTCTTCATCGTCAAGAAGGATCCGGCCCTGACGGAAGCCGACTTGAAGGCCCATTGCGCTGAAAACCTGACCAACTACAAGCGCCCGCGCTTCATCGAATTCCGCTCCGAACTGCCGAAATCGAACGTCGGCAAAATCCTGCGCAAGGAGTTGCGCGGCTGACATAATTCCATGTCATTCAAGGGGCCGCTCGTCTTGATCCGCGAGCGGCCTTTTTTCGTTTTGGGCGATAGGTGAACTTGATTTGCGCCCTACATAGGGAATAGTTTCCGCGACCAACTCAGAGTGCCCTGCCCTCCCCCGACGGCAAGCGGCGCGAACCGCAAGGAGTCCTCCATGAACGCCCTCGTCGATCAACTGAAGAGCACTGCATCGGCAACGAAGGCCGCCGATATTCGCGCCGCCTTCGCAGCCGATTCCAAACGCTTTTCCCGGTTTAGCGCCTCGTTCGACGACCTGCTGATGGATTACTCCAAGACGGCTGTCAACGACGACATTCTCGCTCTTCTCGAGAAGCTCGCGGCCGAAGGCGGCATTGCGGCCAAGCGCGAGGAAATGTTCTCGGGCGTCGCCATCAACTTCACCGAAAACCGCGCCGTACTGCACACCGCGCTGCGCAACCGTTCCAACAAGCCGGTGCTTGTCGACGGCAAGGACGTCATGCCTGACGTCAACGCCGTTCTGGCCGCGATGGGCAAATTCGCCGACGGCATCCGCTCCGGCGCGCTGAAGGGTTCGACGGGCAAGGCGATCACCGACGTCATCAACATCGGCATCGGTGGCTCCGATCTCGGCCCGGTCATGGCGACGCTGGCGCTGGCGCCTTTCCATGACGGCCCGCGCTCGCATTTCATTTCCAACATCGACGGCGCCCATATCGCCGATATCCTGAAGCTCGTTAAGCCGGAAACGACGCTCTTCATCGTCGCCTCGAAGACCTTCACGACGATCGAAACGATGACCAACGCGCAGACGGCGCGCAAGTTCATTGCCGATGCCCTTGGCGAAGCTGCCGTGCAGCATCACTTCGCCGCCGTGTCGACGGCGCTCGACAAGGTCGCCGCCTTCGGCATCGACAGCGAGCGCGTCTTCGGCTTCTGGGATTGGGTCGGCGGCCGCTACTCGATCTGGTCGGCGATCGGCCTGCCGCTGATGATCGCGATCGGCCCGGAAAACTTCGGCAAGTTCCTCGACGGCGCGCATGCGATGGACAACCATTTCCGCCAGGCGCCCTTCAAGGAAAATCTGCCGATGCTGCTCGGCCTCATCGGCTTCTATCATCGCAACGTGCTGGGCTACCCGACGCGCGCGATCCTGCCCTATGACCAGCGCCTGTCGCGCTTCCCGGCGTATCTGCAGCAGCTCGACATGGAATCGAACGGCAAGGGCGTCACCATCGACGGCACGCCGGTCGAAGGCAATTCCGGTCCGGTCGTGTGGGGCGAACCCGGCACGAACGGCCAGCACGCCTTCTACCAGCTCATCCATCAGGGCACGAGCATCATTCCGGCCGAATTCATGATCGCCGCCAACGGCTTCGAGCCGAACCTGCGCCACCAGCACCAGCTTCTGATGGCCAATTGCCTGGCGCAGTCCGAAGCTCTGATGAAGGGCCGCACCTTCGAGGAAGCCAAGGCGCAGCTCACCTCCAAGGGCATGGACGACAAAAAGGCCGATTTCATCGCGCCGCACCGCGTCTTCACCGGCAACCGTCCGTCGATCACCTTCGTCTACGACAAGCTGACGCCTTATGCGCTCGGCCGCCTGATCGCTCTCTACGAACACCGCGTCTTCGTCGAAGGCGTGCTGTTCCGCATCAACTCCTTCGACCAATGGGGTGTCGAGCTCGGCAAGGAACTGGCAACCGGCCTGCTGCCCGTCATCGAAGGCAAGGAAAGCGCTGCCGGCCACGATTCCTCGACGCAAGGCCTAGTGGCTGCGCTGGCAAGCCGCGCGAAGTAAAGCGTTCATCCACCTCCCCCTCGAGGAGAGGGTTTAAGCGTTGCGCGATCTCATCGCATCAGTAAATGGAGAGTGCGCCCCCCCTCTGTCACTATCGTGACATCTCCCCCACATGGGGGAGATCGTTAGCAGGCTGCCGCACCTTCCTCAGATGCAACAGATTCAGTCTCAGCAGATGCGATATCGGCTTGGGGACAATGGAGTGCCACAAGCTACCAATCTCGCCCACCTGGGGGAGATGTCCCGAAAGGGACAAAGGGGGGGTACAGCCCCTCCAAGTCCTCAAGATCAATGAAAGCCTAAAGCCCGATCTCACTTGCCCAGGGCGGATTTGCCCCAGCGCGCGACACGGTCACGGCCGCAGCCTTTGCCCCCAAAGCAAGCGCATCCTGCAGCGCTTTCTCGTTGAGCGAAGCCACCTGCGCCTTGGTCAGCAGATTGTTCATCTTCAGCGATGCCAGGATGCCGGCGTCGAACGTATCGCCGGCGCCGACCGTATCGACCACCGTGACGCGCTCGCTCGGAACCGAAACCTTCAACGACTTGGTATAGCCGGTTGCGCCTTGCGCACCCTTGGTGACGACGACGAGCTTTGCGCCCTCGCCCAGCCAATGCGCGGCCAGTTCATCGTGATTGCCCGCAATGCCGAACCACTCCAGATCCTCATCCGAGAACTTCAGGATATCGGACATGGCGACCATCCGGTTCAGACGGGCCATGTGCGCGGCCTTGTCCTTGATGAAGCCCGGACGGATGTTCGGATCGAGGGAGATCACGCGGCTCTGATGCTCGCGCTTCATCAGCGCCTCATAGGTCGCGCCGCAAGGGTTGGGGATCAGGCTGATCGCACCAAAATGCAGGGCTTCGCAATCATCGCCGAGCGTCGGCAGATCGGCCTCAGTGATCATGCGGCCGGCCGTGCCTTCGTCGTAAAAGGCGTAAGTCGCCTGTCCGTTGACGAGCTTGACGAAAGCGATCGTGCTCGGACGGGGCGTGATGGCGCAATAGCTATAGTCGACTTTGGAGGCGGACAGCGTTTCGCGCAGGATTTCGCCCATCATGTCATCGGCGATGCCGGTGAAGAAGCCCGTGGGGACGCCGAGACGGCCAAGCGCTATCGCAGTGTTGAAGATCGCACCGCCGGCATAAGGCGCAAAGCCCTTTTCGCCCAGCGTCGTCTCGCGCGGCAGCATGTCGATCAAAGCTTCGCCACAGCATAGTATCATTCCGGCCTCCCAAAGAGTGCGTCTGTCTTATCCAGTCTCATAAATCGATTAGATAAATTCACGGCAAAAGCAAAGCGTCAGTTTGTTGGCAGCTCCGAAATGCCGCCATTCCGGCCGGACCAGGGGAGCGGCGCGTTGAGGAAGGCTTCGACTTCCTCAAGCGTGTTGCCGTCAAAGAGCTTCTGCTCCTTGGCGACGGCAAGCACTTCGCGCCAGGTGGCGATGTGGTGCAGGCGGACCTTTCCGTTGGCAAAGCGTTCCACCGCCTCGGGGAAGATGCCGTAGTAAAACAGCGCCATGCCGTGATCGACGATACCACCAGCAGCGCGGATCGCATCGATGAAGGTAAACATGCTGCCGCCGGCGGTCGTCAGATCCTCGATGACGAGCACGCGGGCGCCGTCGCGCATATCGCCTTCGATCTGCGCATTGCGGCCATGGCCCTTCGGCTGCTTGCGGACGTAAATCATCGGCAGGTTCAGGCGCTCGGCCAGGAAGGCGGCGAAGGGAATGCCCGCCGTCTCGCCGCCGGCAACGCAATCGAACTGTTCGAAGCCGGCATTGCGCACGATGATGCTTGCGGCGAAATCCATGACCGTCGAGCGGATGCGCGGATAGGAGACCAGCTTGCGGCAATCGATATAGACCGGGCTCGCCATGCCGGAGGCCAGCTTGTAGGGCTTGTCGGCATTGAAGTGGACCGCCTTGATTTCCCAAAGCATCCTGGCCACCAGCTCAGCCATGACGGCGCGATCGGTAAATGTCATCTGGGTCATGCGGGGGCCTCCTTCGCAGCGCTAACGTTCCAGCGGCAATAGCAGCAAGCGGCCCGAGTTTCCAGACGCATAGAAGCTTTTACGGATATCCCCTCCGCCGCGGTCTGCAGAGGCGGCCGGAAGCAATCAGCGCAGTTCTCCGAGATCGGCAGGGAGCATAGTCTTGAACAAGGCGATCACCTTGTCGCCCTCTTCTCTTTTGATAGAAATTGCATAGCGAACGGCAGCCGCGACCAGCTGCATGGTTAGCCGGGCGATCCTTGCCAGCTCGGAATGGTCCCGCTCCGGCCACAGGCGGACGAGGACGGAGAGAAATGCCTGTGAATGCCATTCCATGTCCTCGGCATCGATCTGCTGCAGCAGCTTGTCGGCATGGGTGGCGTGCCAAATGTCGCGCATGACTGGCTCCTCGAGAAACATCGCATAGTAGCCATCGACAATGCGGCCAAGGGCGGCCCGAAGCTCATCGGCGCTCTTTACCGCTACCAGCTCGTCCTCGACGCATTGACGGCCCTGCTCGTTATAGCGTTCGGCCAGTACGCGGATGATCGCCGTCTTGTCAGGAAAATATTGGTAGAGCGAGCCGAAGGAGACGCCGGCTTTCTCGACGATCTCGCCCATGCGCAGCGCATCGCTGCCATTCCTCGCAATCAATTCGGATGCCACTGAAAGGATCAGATCCACGCGCTCGCGGCCGCGTTGCTGGCTGGGTATGCGCCGCGGCGTGCCGGCCTCGTCCTTGCTGCGCCTGCGTCTTGCGATCGGTTCCTGCGTCATGTCGTTTCCTGTCCGTGACTGTTGACAAGAAATATAAGAGAGTTTATCACATTTCGCAAATGAGAGAGTTTATCACATTTTACGCCGGAGGAGCTTGAAATGCAGATATCGACCATTGCCGTCATCGCTGAGCCGAGAATATCGGCAGAGGGCTCGCGCAACGCTCCTGTCACGAGCGGCGTCAGTCGGATCCTCGGCAGACACGCCAAAGACTTTTCCGACCATGCCCGTGAAACCGCAGCGACGGGCATCTGGAGTGCCTAGCCATGACCTTTCCGATCACGAATATCGCCATCGTCGCCGCCGCACTCAGCAGCGGCCTTCTTGCCGGCGTCTATTTCGCCTTCTCGACCTTCGTCATGCAGTCCCTCGCCCGTCTTCCGGTCGATCAAGGGATCGCCGCCATGCAGTCGATCAACGTCACGATCGTGCGTTCGCCATTCATCGTCGTGTTTATGCTGGCGGCTGCCCTGTCGGTTTTCGTCGCCGGCATGGCTATCATCTATTGGCGAGGCAGCGTCAGCGTGATGATGCTGGCGGGCGCTGCTCTCTATATCGTCGCCAGCTTCCTCTCGACCATCGTGTTCAACGTTCCGCTGAATGACGCGCTCGACAAGGTCGATGGCCACGCAGCGGAAGCAGCGCAGCTATGGACGGCCTATCTCGGCGATTGGATGCGGTGGAACCATGTACGCACGGTGGCGTCGCTTCTTGCCGCATGCGCCTTCGTTCGGGCTCTCCTTTAACCGGTCAAAGGAAGCTGCAGGGGTTTTCGGCGAATGATCCGCTCTAAATCAAAGAAGTAGAGCATGGGGTCGTCCGGGATCCCCTGACACTTTTCGGCACTACGCTTCTAGACGGCGTGCAGATAGGCCGCAACCTCGACACGGTTGCGGCCATTTCGCTTGGCCTCATAGAGCGCCTTGTCCGCGGCGCGAAGAACGTCATCGAAACCAAGTCCTTTGACCGTGCCGGTGGCCACGCCGGCGCTGACGGTGCAGGTGAGAGATTTGCCATCAATGACGATCGACCGCGCCGCAAATGCATCGCGCACCCGCTCGGCGACCTGCTCCGCGCGGCCCGGGAGTGTGTTGTCTAAAACGAGAGCGAACTCTTCGCCTCCAAGTCGGGCTACGGTATCCGGAGAGCGCAGTTCGAAGGAGAGCTCCTGGCCGAACAGCCTGAGCACGAGATCGCCGGCGGCGTGGCCATGCTGATCGTTGATCGCCTTGAAGCGATCGATGTCGAAGATGATGACGGCCATCGACGGACCGAAGGAGCGGTGGCCGTAGAGATCGAACAGTGCGCGGCGGTTGAGCAGCCCGGTCAGGGCGTCGGTGATCGCCTCCTGACGATGAAGTGCCGCCTGGCGCCATTGATGCAGGGCAAGCGACAGTGCTCCGATCCCGGTCATACCGGCAATGCAGACGGCAAGGCTGACATCTTCAGCCCAGTTGTCGGGCGCATGACCGAGCACGAGCTTGCCATCGGCGATCAACACGGCCGCGCAGAGCGCGAAGGAGATGGATGTCAGCGTGTAAAGCGCCGTAATGCCGTAGAGCGGGGTCGGCGCCTCGCGGCGGCTTATCCAGTACTCGCGCGCCGTCAGGAGCAGCAGCAGGCAGATGACGATATTGTCGCCCATGAATGCCAGCCCGTCATAGCCGGCAAGCATCGGCCCGGCCGACACGGCAATGCCGCCGAGGCATCCAAACAGGAACCGAGCCTTGGAAAGCCGACGCGTGCGGAACTGATGGCCGGCTACCCAGATCGTTGCGAAGCCGATAAAGAACAGGACGAAAGTCAAAATGGCAAACATCGGCCGGGGATGGTCGACATAGGAGCCATAGATGAAAATTCCGCCGACAATAGGCACAAGACCGGCAGAGCAGGTCAAGAGAAAGGTGTCGGGCCGACGGGAGAACCAACTTCCGACCAAGGTTACGGCGAGGCATGAAGCAGAAACGCCGAGAGCCAAAAGGAGGGAGTTGTAGTCAACCAGCATCACGCTCTTTCAACGGTTTCGCTCTTACCGCAGGGGATCGTCGACACGCTAGGCCTCAAGGGGTATCAAATTAGTTACAGCAAATAATAAAGAAACTGTATTTCAATAAAATATACGCTCCATATTGCGGCAAATACCAATATTACACCGCAATACAGTCTTTATATTTATTATTGATTATATAATAAATCTAAAATTAAAGCTCGACGTCCCAGTGCAACGGGAACATCGGATCGAAGACGGTGACCGGACCGGCGCCCGTTTCGATCTTGGCCGGGAAGGTCACGGCATTCGGCCGGCGTACCAGCGTGATGCGGTCCTCATTGACAGGCAGCCCGTACCAGGCCGGGCCATTCAGAGAGGCAAAAGCCTCAAGCTTATCCAATGCACCGTCCTGCTCGAAGACATGGGCAAGGCAGCTCATGGTGTTGATCGAGGTGTAAATGCCGGCGCAGCCGCAGGCGCATTCCTTCAGCGGATCGACATGCGGCGCCGAATCCGTGCCGAGGAAGAACTTGGCGCCGCCGCTCGTGGCTGCCGAGCGTAGCGCCAGGCGATGGCTCTCGCGCTTGGCAACCGGCAGGCAGTAATAATGCGGGCGAATGCCGCCGACGAGGATCGCATTGCGGTTGATGATGAGGTGATGCGTCGTGATCGAGCCGGCGAGATTGGCCTTTGCCGATTTGATGTAGTTCACGCCGTCCGACGTGGTCACATGCTCCATCGTGACCTTCAGTTCCGGCAGGCGCTGGCGCAGCGGATCGAGCACGGTTTCAATGAAGACCGCCTCACGATCGAAAATATCGACGTCCGGCGTCGTGACCTCGCCATGAACGCAAAGCGGCAGGCCGATCTTCGCCATGCGCTCCAGCACGGGCATTGCCTTGTTCAGATCGCGTACGCCGCCATGCGAGTTGGTCGTCGCACCTGCGGGGTAGAGCTTGACGGCGGTGATAAGGCCGCTCTTCTTGCCCTCTTCGACATCGTCGGGGCTGGTATGCTCGGTGAGATAGAGCGTCATCAGCGGCTGGAAACGATCGCCCGCCGGCAATGCCTTCAAAATGCGCTCGCGATAGGCCGTCGCGTCCGCCGTCGTCACGACAGGCGGGACGAGATTGGGCATGATGATGGCGCGGGCGAAGTGTCTGGAAGTATCAGCGATCACGCCTTCCAGCATGGCGCCATCCCGCAGATGCAGATGCCAGTCGTCAGGACGGCGGATGGTGAGCTTTTGCATGGGCGCGACCTCTGTGATGTGAGCGCGATCTTGCCCGAAGGCTGTTTCGGCCTTTTCGGGATCGCACTTTTGCTATCGCGTTTCGATAGCACCATCCGCCCCCGCAAAACAATCCGCGCCGGCGCCTAAATGACGGTCAAGGTCAGTCCTGCACGATATCGATGGTGACGTCCGCGCGGCGGCGGTTCTCAAGGATCAGCCGGCCATTCGGCAGGTCATTGCCGTAGACCTTGGCCCGGGCTGTTTCTTCATCGAGATCGTAGCCCCTCCAGCGCGCCCAAAGCCGCTCCTCGAGCACCTCGATGGGCGGGGCGAGCATGATCGAATAGTCGAACATGCCCTCAAGTTCAGCCCATTTTCCCTGGCTGAACAGCAGGTAGTTTCCTTCGACGACGATGAAGCGATGCTCGGCCGAGACGATGCGGGCCGAGGCGATGGCAATCTCCCGCGAACGGTCGAAGACCGGAACCAGGACCTCCTGGTCGGCGGCGCGCACAGCCTTGACGATGTCGAGAAAGGCGCGAACGTCGAAACTTTCCGGTACGCCCTTCCGCTTCAGAAGTCCCTTCTCGACGAGGACGGCATTGTCCATGTGGAAGCCGTCCATCGGCAGGACTTCGACGCTTTCCCCTTTTGCCTTCAGAGCTTTGGCGACATTGTCGGCCAGTGTCGATTTTCCGGCGCCGGGAGGACCGGCAATCGCCACAAGGAACCGCTTCGCGTTGCCGGCGCGCGCAATGATCTCGCCGGCAACATCTTCAAGAGAGATGCTCATGCAGCGACATTCTCGACCGGTGGAGCCTTGGCGCCGGTCATGAAGGCGACAGCGTCGGACATGGAATAATCCTTGGGGTTGATGACGGTCAGGCGTCGTCCAAGGCGATGGATATGAATGCGGTCCGCCACCTCGAAGACGTGCGGCATGTTGTGCGAGATCAGGACGATCGGCAAGCCGCGGGCGCGCACGTCGAGGATGAGCTCCAGAACCTTGCGGCTTTCCTTGACGCCGAGGGCTGCCGTCGGCTCGTCCATGATGACGACCTTGGAGCCGAAGGCAGCGGCGCGCGCCACGGCCACACCCTGGCGCTGACCGCCGGAAAGCGTTTCCACCGCCTGGTTGATGTTCTGGATCGTCATCAGACCCAGCTCAGTCAGTTTGTCACGAGCGCGCTTTTCCATGGCCGGCCGGTCGAGCATGCGGAATACGGAGCCGAGAATGCCGGGCCTGCGCACTTCACGACCGAGGAACATGTTGTCGGCAATCGAGAGCGCCGGCGACAGCGCCAGGTTCTGGTAGACGGTTTCGATACCGGCTTCGCGCGCTTCCATCGGCGAGCGGAAGTGGACCGGCTTTCCCTCCAGCCTGATCTCGCCCTCATCGGGGGTGACCGCGCCGGAGATCGCCTTGATCAGCGAGGATTTGCCGGCGCCGTTGTCGCCGATCACGGCAAGGATCTCGCCGGGATAGAGGTCGAAATCGGCGTTGTCGAGCGCAGTCACGCGTCCATAGCGCTTGACGAGACCGCGGGCAGTGAGGATGGGTTCGACGGTCGTGGTCATGCCGATACCTTTCTGATCCATTGATCGATCGCGACGGCGCCGATGATGAGTACGCCGGTCAGAAGCACCTTCCACTGCGGATCGGCTCCGAGCATATTGAGGCCCATGGAGACGACGCCGACGATCATGGCGCCGAAGAGCGTGCCGAGGATCGAGCCGCGGCCGCCGAAGAGCGAGATGCCGCCGATGACGGTTGCGGTGATCGCCTGAAGATTGAAATCGGTCACGGCGGAGGACGGCGAGACCGAGCCGTTGCGGCCAATGGAGACCCAGGCGGCAAGGGCTGCAATCAGTCCCGATACGCCATAGACGGCAAGAAGTACCTTCTTGGTCTGAATACCGGCAAGTTTCGCCGCTTCCGGATCGTCACCGACCGCATAGACAT
This sequence comes from Hyphomicrobiales bacterium, assembly GCA_900468625.1. GTDB lineage: Bacteria > Pseudomonadota > Alphaproteobacteria > Rhizobiales > Rhizobiaceae > Rhizobium. The sequence continues at coordinate 96,080 of UBUL01000009.1, read as the reverse complement.
GGCGCCCCCAGGCCGTGTGATTGAGGACGTACCAAAGGCCGACGACCAAGAGCACCATGGCGATGACGCCGAGAGTGAGCACCGCACCGCCGACCCGGAAGCTGGCGGCAAACAGATGCAAGAGCGGCGCCTTTTCATCGACATCGGTGTCGCGGATGGTTTCGTTGGCCGAATAGATGAAGTTCGTCGCCATGACGATATTCCATGTGCCGAGCGTCACGATGAACGGCGGCAGCTTCATGTTGGCGACGAGGAAGCCGTTGAGCAGGCCGCAAATGCCACCCACCACCATGCCGGCCACGATAGCGATCGGTGTCGGCAGGCCGTAGGTGACGGCGACATTGCCCATGACGACGGAGGAGATGACCATGATGACGCCGATGGACAGATCGATGCCGGCGGTCAGGATGACCAGCGTCTGGGCCGCGCCGAGAATACCGACGATGGCGATCTGCTGCAGGATGAGCGTCAGCGTATAGGCGGAAAAGAACCGCCCGCCGATCGAGATGCCGAAGATCACGATCGCCAATACCAAGACGATGAGCGGCACCGCCGCCGGCGTCGAATGCAGAAAGTGCTGCACGCGCTTCAAAAGAGAGACATCGTTGTGCTCGAACGAAGCGACGTTCTTGTCGCTGCCGTCGAGAACACGTTCGAATTCCTGTGCTCCGGACATTTTGTTCCTCCGCCACCGCGCACATGCGCGGAAACCGCCGGCTGTTGGGGGCCAGCCAGGATCTGAACCCGACCGACGTGACTGTTTCGATTGTCTGTTCCCTATAAAAGAGCCGCGCCAGCAGGCGCATGACGCGGCTCCTTAAGGGATTATATCACATTCGTGAGGGGCTTAGCCCCAGCACTTGTTCAAGCCTTCCTTGGTGTCGATGGACTTCAGACCGGAAACCGGCTTGTCCGTCACCAGGGAGACGCCGGTGTCGAAGAAGGTCTTGCCTTCGGTCGGCTTCGGCTTTTCACCGGAGTCGGCGAACTTCTTGATCGCCTCGACGCCGAGGGCAGCCATCATCAGCGGATACTGCTGGGCAGTTGCGCCGATGACACCATCCTTGACCGACTTGACGCCCGGGCAACCGCCGTCGATCGAAACGATCAGAACCTGCTTTTCGAGGCCGACAGCCTTCAGGGCCTGATAAGCACCGGTCGCGGCCGGCTCGTTGATCGTGTGGATGACGTTGATGCCGGAGTCCTTCTGCAGAAGGTTTTCCATGGCCTTGCGGCCGCCTTCTTCGTTGCCGTTGGTGACGTCATGGCCAACGATGCGCGGATCGGTTTCGTCGCCGATCTTGTTCGGGTCCTTCGGGTCGATGCCGAAGCCCATCATGAAGCCCTGGTCGCGCAGGACATCGACGGACGGCTGCGACGGCGTCAGATCCAGGAAGCCGATCTTGGCGTCCTTGACCTTATCGCCGAGGGTTTCCTTGGCCCACTGTCCCACCAGCTTGCCAGCAAGCAGGTTGTCCGTGGCGAAGGTGGCGTCAGCCGCATTGGCCGGTTCCAGCGGCGTGTCGAGTGCGATGACGAGCAGGCCGGCATCACGTGCCTTCTTGACCGAAGGAACAATGCCCTTGGTGTCGGATGCGGTGATCAGAATGCCCTTCGCGCCATCGGCGATGCAGCTCTCGATCGCGGCGACCTGGCTTTCGCTGTCACCATCGATCTTGCCGGCGTAGGACTTCAGCGTAACGCCGAGTTCCTTGGCCTTGGCGGCAGCGCCTTCCTTCATCTTGACGAAGAAGGGATTGGTATCGGTCTTGGTGATGAGGCAGGCGGATACGCCGGCGGCCTTGGCAGGTGCTGCGAAGGCAACGCCGATCGCCAGAGCGGCGACTGCTGCGGAAATAACAGATTTCTTCATTCAATCCTCCCGATGTTTGAAAGGCCGGATCCTCCGGCTGTCGCGGGCTCACTCCGAACCCGGTTTAAAGATGCGTCATGCCTGTCGGATTGTTTTCGGTAGACCTCCTCCAAGGCCATGTGCGCATCCTCGACGGTCCATATCAGAACCCAAAGAAATCCGCCTGTCAATAAATAAATCGGATTGAATTATTAATTGGATGTGGCATTCTGGAAAAAATCAGGCATGGCCATGATGGAAGGAGCAGGCCCATGTCTCTCGTGCACGACCCGGAGGACACACCCACAGCGCCGGCGATTCTCGACCCCTCCGGGGGTGCGAACCAGCTTGGCGTGCGCGCCCATAACGAGCGGCTCGTGCTGTCGCTGGTGCGCCGTCATGGCGCCCTGTCGAAGGCCGATATCGCCCGGCGGAGCGGCCTTTCGGCGCAAACCGTGTCCGTTATCATGCGGGAATTGGAGAAGGACGGACTGCTGTCGCGCGATGCGCCGGTGCGTGGGCGTGTCGGACAGCCATCCATCCCCATGCGGCTCAATCCGGACGCGGTGCTCTCCTTCGGCGTCAAGATCGGCCGGCGCAGCGCCGACCTCGTGCTGATGGATTTCGTCGGCGGCATCAGGATGCAGCTCCATCAAACCTATCCCTATCCGCTGCCGCAGGACATTCTCGCTTTCGTGACCTCCGGCATCAAGGAATTGGAAGGCCGGCTCAGCGACAGCGAACGGCGCAGGATCGCCGGCATCGGCGTCGCGGCGCCGTTCGAACTGTGGAACTGGGCAGAACAGGTAGGAGCCCCGCCCGGCGCGATGGACGTGTGGCGCGGTTTCGATCTGAGAACCGAAATCGCTTCACGTGTGCAGCATCCCGTGCTGCTGCAGAACGACGCCACCAGCGCCTGCGGCGCGGAACTCGTCTTCGGCGTCGGCCCGCATTATCCCGATTTCGTCTACTTCTTCATCGGCTCTTTCCTTGGCGGCGGTATCGTTCTCAATTCGTCGATCTTCGTGGGCCGGACAGGGACGGCCGGCGCGCTTGGCCCTCTGCCCGTGCGCGGCCGCAATGGCGAGAACCGACAGCTTCTGGAGATCGCCTCGATCTTCGTGCTCGAAAATCTTCTGCGGGATCACGGCTTCGACTCGCGTCCTCTCTGGTACTCGGCCGACAACTGGATCGATTTCGGCGAACCGCTGGAAATCTGGATCCAGGATACGGCCAAGGCATTGGCGCAGGCGATCGTGGCATGCGCCTCCGTCATCGATTTCAGCGCCGCCGTCATCGATGGCGGGTTTCCGCACTGGGTGCGCGAACGCGTGGTGCGCGCAACCATGAAGGCTGCCGCGGAACTGGATCTTCAGGGCGTCGTCATGCCCGAGATCGTCGAGGGCGCGGTGGGACCGCAGGCCCGCGCCATCGGCGGCGCCAGCCTGCCGATCTTTGCGCGCTACCTCATCGATCAAAACGTTCTTTTCAAGGAGATAGAGCATGCTGAAGGGCATTGACCCGCTATTGAGCCCAGAGCTTTTGGCGACCTTGCGCGCGATGGGCCATGGCGACGAGATCGCCCTCGTGGACGGCAATTATCCAGGCCTCGAACATGGGCGGCGCCTCATCCGCCTCGATGGCCACGGCGTCACTCCTGTGCTCGACGCCGTGCTGAGCGTTTTGCCGATCGACGATTTCGTGCCGCAGGCGATTTTCCGGGCAACCGTCAAACAGGATCGGGACGCCGTCGACCCTGTTCATGCCGAAATGATCGAGTGCTGCGCCCGGCACGTACCCGACATCAAGGTCGTGCCGCTGCTGCCGGCGGAATTCTACGAGCGGGTGAAGCAGGCGCATGCGCTGATCCAGACCAGCGAGCCGCGGCTCTATGGGAACATTATTCTGCGCAAGGGTGTGATTTATCCAAAGGTGTGAAGGGACGGTCCTAAAGGCCCCTCATCCGGCCTTCGGCCACCTTTTCACCGCGCGCGGGGAGAAGGGGATGGGCGCACCTGCGACCTTCCTTTCGGCAATTTGCTCAGACGAGAATGCAAAACAAAATTCCCTCTCCCCGTCAAACGGGAAGAGGGTTAGGGTGAGGGGCAGAACTCGCCAAGTGATCGAAGCGTATTGCTCGGCCCTCAAATATCCCCCGCCGAAGGTCCCCAGACATCCGTCATGGCAAAGCCTTCCGACATCGGGTCGAAGGGATCGAGCGCCACCTGGCTCAAGCCGAAGGTGAAGCCGCGGCCGGTGATCGTCGGGATGATGGCTGGCTTCCCGGCGACCTCGGTCTCCGCCTGCAGGCCAACTTCGAACTCCGAACCGATGATCGAGCGGGACTTGAAGACATCGCCGACCTTGGCCTTGCCGCGGGCATGCAGCGTCGCAAGATTGGCGGAATTGCCGGTGCCGCAGGGCGAACGGTCGGCGCGGCCGGGCCACATGGTCGTGCAGGTGCGGATCGCACCATCGGCATCGATGTCGCGGAACATCACATAGGCAACGCCCGAGATCGCCGGAATTTCCGGATGAACCACCGTGATCGCCCGGTTGATCGCATCCTTGATGACCATGCCGGCCTGAACGAGGGCGGCCGCGTTGGCCTTTTCGATCTTCAAGCCGATTTGACCGACATCGACGAGCCCGTAGAAAATGCCGCCATAGCAGAGGTCGAGTTTGATCCTGCCCCATTGCGTCGTGTCGAGACCGACATCCAGCTCGTGCACGAAGGACGGCACCATGGTCAGCCGCACCTTTTCGCACCGGCCGTCGCGGCAGGTCGCGGTGGCGCGCACGAGGCCGGCGGCCGTGTCGAGCGTGACGACGGTTTCCGGCTCCTTCATTTCGACGATGCCGGATTCAAGCAGGGCCGTGGTCACGCAGATGGAATTCGAGCCCGAGCTCGCATGCGCCTGATCCGGCTGCAGGATGATGAAGCCCGCATCGGCCTCGGGGTGCTTGGCCGGCAGCAGCAGATTGACGGAGCCAATCGGCGCGCCGCGCGGCTCCAGAACAAGGAAGCGGCGCAGCTCCTGACCCTTCGGATCGGTGTTCAGCCAATGAAGCTGCTCGGCAATGCTGTTGCCGGGGATTTTGGGCACGCCGCCGATGGCGACCTTGCCGATTTCCCCTTCGCAATGAACGTCCAGCAGCTGGATCGTGCGCTTCCATCTCATCTCATATGCTCCAATCAGACGTGTCGCGTAATGCCGCCATCGACGCGGATATTCTGGCCGGTAATGTAGCCGGCGCCATCCGACAGCAGGAAGGCAGCCGTCTTGGCGATTTCGCTCATCAGGCCGATGCGCTTCATCGGCACCTTGTCGGCGGTTTCCGGTTTGTGGTTCAGGCTGTCGATATAGCCGGGCAGGATGCAGTTCATGCGGATATTGTCGGCTGCGTAGCGATCGGAGTAAAGCTTGGTGAAGGCGCCGGCCGCGGCGCGATAGGTGCAGGAGACCGGAAAGACCAGCGACGGTTCGTAAGCGGCGAAGGTGGTGATATTGACGAAAGCGCCTTTGCACTGCTTCAGCATGACCGGCGTCACCAGCCGCGCCATGCGCACAAGCGACAGGATCATCATGTCGGAGCCGAGCGTCCAGCTCTCGTCCGTGATGTCGAGCAGATCGCCCTTTGGCGGATGGCCCGTGTGATTGACCACGGCATCGATGCGGCCATAGCTTTTCATCGTCAAGTCGAAGATAGCCTGGATATCCTCGGCCTTTTCGGCAACACCGCGCGAAGCGACGCCGCCTAGCTCGGCCGCCAGCGTCTCGCAGCTTTCCGACGGCGACATCAGCGCCAGCCGATAGCCATTGGCGGCAAGCTCGCGGGCGATCGCTTCGCCCATGCCGCGGCCACCCCCGGTAATCAGTGCAACGGGCTTTTTGGTATCGGACATGGCTTTCCTCCTGACTGCTGTGGGTGCAAACGGCGTCCTGCCGAGCGTCGGTTTGGCGACCGATATCATATCGGCCCCCGGCCGGCCTGTCGCCAGCTACGTCCGGGACCATTCGCAATTATGCCATGCGCCAACAGGCACGGCTCTCTGATATATCAGATTGATCAACATGGCTACGACGTTTTGCAGCAGCCGTGAAGGCCGCTGCTGCGGATCAAATCATGGCTAAATCATTGCTGCAGCGCTTCACCGACATTGCTGCCAGTCGCTTCGACGCTATCGCCGAGAGAGCCGACGGTATTGCCGGCCGAAGCGCCGACCCGGCGCAACTGTTCGCCGTAGTTCTGCCGGGTGCGGGGATCGAAAATGGCAATCGGGGCGCTGACGGCCGCCCCTGCGACGCTGCCGACCGTTTGTGCGGCCCCCATGGCAACAGCGCCGACGGCATCGCCGATACCGACATCGGAATCGGTGATGGTCTGGCCGGCAATCAGCCGGGCGCCGATCAGCTTCACCACTTCCGGGCTTTCGGCGAACTTGCCGTGGTTCAGGCTATCGCCAGTCTTGAGCTTGGTGAGATCGAGTACGGCGATGCCCTGCTTTTCCAGCTCGCTGCGGTAGGGTTCGGCGGTGGGATCGATCTGGCCGAGGCGGTCGATATTGCCGGAAATGCGCCGCGACAGGGATAGCGCGCGGTCGTCACGCGAGACGAACAGCGTGAAATGCGGCTTGTCCTTGCCAAGTGCCGCGAACTGCCGTCCGAAGACATCAACGTCAAGATCGGGTGACGCCAGAATGACATTCTTGATCTTCGGTGCGACGCGGCCGTTGCGGATTGCCATCTGCCGCAGCGATTCGACCGCAAGCCAGCTACCCATGGAATGCGCCATGACGGTGATATCGCCGACGGCGGGATCGGCGGCAACCCGGCGCAACAATTCCTCGAGCGAGTCTCGGGAATAGTTCGTGCTTTCCTTGTCATAGGCATAATCGAAGATGCTGGCGCGCGACGGCCAGGTGAACACGATCGGCGCGACCTCGGCGTGGGAATCGTGAACGATCTGTGCAAAGCGATAGACCGCGTCTTCATAGCGATTGTTGAAACCATGCACGAAGATCAGCACCCGCCTGTTCTTCGGCAATTCCGCATGCAGCCAGCCTCGGCCGTCCGCTTCGGTCGCCAGCGGCTTGACGGCGATCGTGACGAAATTCTTCAGTGGATTGCCCGGCAGGCGGCTCGGCCATTGCACCTGGCCGACCTTGCGATTGGCCTCTGGCGGAATGGAGACGCTGACGGCATCCACCTTCAGCCCGGATCCCCGCTCGCCCGAAAACAGAATGGCCGGGTCCTTGTCCGGCAGGCGTGTCGTCGCAACGAGAAGATCGACCTTCGACGTGCCCGGCACATTTTCACTGACGGGCTGCATGACTCCGATGGGACGACCACATGCGGCCAGCGACAAAGTCGCGGCCACGGCGACAGTTCGGAAAAACACTCTTCCCCATCGGTCGGAATCCGCCACGCGCTGCATCATGCAACCTCTCATTACCGCTAGAAAGCCGCGCTACTCTACGCGTGGATACCCGCCACGCAAGCGACTCCAGCAGCCCGCTGTCTCATGACGCAATGCTAATTTGCGAAAGCATTGCAAAGACGCAACGCAATCGTCCGATACCGCAGGTCACCGATCGAGGCTGAAAATAAAAAAGAGCCCGATGCGGGAGGAGGATGCATCGGGCTCTTGATCCGGATTGGCAACTGGGAGGAGGAGGAGTGTTGCCAATCATTGAAGGAGCGCTGGGAGGAGGAGTGCACTGCCTTCGAGGGATTAGATATAACGAGAGGGACGGGATGAACAGACCAGCTTTCGCAATGCAGCAATGCATCCGATGCATTGCTTTTGTCGCAGACGCCGGAAATTACGCATAGCAGCGGCATTTCAAGGCTTTCAACGCCTATTTTACAGTCGTTATTTGCCGAGATCCCGAGATTCACATGATCGTGATCGGCATTTTTGCATTGGAATGCCTCTTGCTGGTAATCCGGCCGGCGGGCCACCTCCGCCGGCCGGACATTTTCCGGCTCAGGCTGCCGTGAACGCCTTCCTGCCTTCTGCGTCCAGCGCGGCAAACTCCTCGTCGGAAAGGACAATATCGACCGCCGCAGTATTTTCCTCGAGATGCCTGACCTTGCCCGTTCCGGGGATCGGCAGCATGACGGGACTGCGCTTCAGCACCCAGGCAAGAGCGATCTGGCTCGGGGCTGCATTGTGTTTTTTCGCGATGGTGTCGAGCAGCGAACCTTCCCTGGCGAGATCGCCGGCGGCCAGCGGGAACCAGGGAATGAAGCCGATGCCGTGCTTTTCGCAATAGTCGAGCACGTCTTCGCTAGTACGATCGACCAGATTGTAGCGGTTCTGCACCGTCACGACCTTGAAATGCTTCGAAGCTGCCTCGATGTCGGCAACGGAGACTTCGCTCAAACCCGCATGACGGATGATGCCGTCGTTCAACAGCGATTTCACGGCATCGAACTGCTCGGCCGCCGGCACCTTGGAGTCGATTCGGTGCAACTGCCAGAGATCGATGCGGCCAACGCCGAGATTGCGCAGGCTCTTGTGCGCCTGCTGGATCAGATATTCGGGGCGGCCCAGAGGCACCCAAACGTTCGGGCCGGTGCGGGTGAGCCCGCCCTTGGTCGCGACGACAAGACCGTGGCCATAGGGGTGGAGCGCCTCCTTGATCAGACGTTCCGACACGTCAGGGCCATAGGAATCGGCCGTATCGATGAAATTGATGCCGAGCTCCGGCAGACGCCTCAGCGTGCGGACGGCTTCGTCGCGATCCTCCGGTTCACCCCAGATACCTGCGCCGGTGATGCGCATGGCGCCGAAACCGAGGTGATGGACGGGGAGGTCAGCGCCGATCTTGAACTGACCGGACTTGGCTGCGTGGAATTCTGACATGGTTCTGGTCCCTTTTGCTGATCTGAAATGGATCTGGCATTTCGGCATCCGTGGAGGAGCCGGGATGTGACGGATAAATCGAGGGCTTCGCGAGGGAGAAATGCTGTCGCGATCCGATATTAGATGGGTCGCAGCGCAGCATATGCAATGCACCGATGCGCTCGCGGGTCTGGCGGCGCTTGCGCTCACGCCGGCCTTCCTTCCCCGCGACATCGACATCCGGCTTCTTTGCCATCCGCTATCCTTGCCCCGTTCCGCATCCGTCACGCGGCGCCTCCACACCAGCTAGCCGGCTCCAGCGCCTGGGGCAACTCCAGGAAAAGTGCGCAGCAGCTTCCGTCCGGAATTGCGCAAAAACAAAAGGGTAGAGCGTTTTCGCGCTTCGAGGAAACGCGGATGCTCTAAGCGCTTATTCCGGCGCTGTCTCCCGCACCACGATATTTGGAACCGGCAATCGGGAGCTCCAGCGGGTTTTGCCGCGATATCCTGTAGACGCCGGCAGGCGGAATATTGCGCACCGTGCTGCCGATCCGCGTCCCCTTCAGCCCGAGGCTCTCGAGAACCAGCTTCGGCACCGGACAGCGCGGACCGTAGGTGAACTGATAGAAGGCGCCGCCCGGCTTCATCGCCTCGAAGGCGCCGCCGACGATGGCCGCGACCTTCTCAGGCGGCATGGACAGCAGCGGCAGACCGCTAACGACGGCACCGAAGGGAGCATCGTCGAAAAGGCCGCACTGGCCGAGCTGCGCCGCATCCATCTGCACCACCCGCGCCTCGGGAAAACGCCCGCGCAGGCGAACGGCAAACTCTTCGCCAAACTCAACGAGCGTCAATGCGCTTTCCGGAATACCACGCGCCAGCAAAGCCCGTGTGAACACACCGGTTCCCGGTCCAAGCTCAAGGATCGGACCCGTCAGCGGCTCGATCTCCTGTGTCATCAACCTGGCCAGCCGCTCGCTCGACGGCGCGACCGCCGCAACCCGCATCGGATCGCTCACCCAGGAGCGGAAAAACCGCACAAAATCAGCGCATGAGGTTTTTGTCGTCATTCCGCGAATCCAATCTTCGGCTACGGTATCGAATGTGGCGAGATGTGGGCTGAGCAGCATGGCAATTCAAAGGCATGCCATGGCGTCAGGCACCGAAAATCATTGATATGCAGGCATTTCGGCAGTCTTGCCGGATATGAATTCTCATTTATTGCAAACTTGCACTCAGCGTATAAGCGGCCGGGCGCAATAGGCAACGCCAAATCTCTCGCAGGGGTTCCGCGATGCCAGGCCGGTGCAAGAGCCGTCATTGCCTCTTGCACCGACGCCGGGGCCAAAGAGGCGCTTGCCAAAATACGGGCGACACCATGTACGGACCGAAATACGGTTTCTACGAACTCAAAGAGCTGTCGGTGCGCGCCGCGATCGCCGCTCATGCCCGTGATCAGCCGATCTGCCGGCGGCTACGAGTGCCTCGGAGCTGTCGACGGGTTGACGATGCTCCTTCCCTCTACGCCCCTATAACAAATCCCTTCCCGCAGAACGGAGAGAGGGATTTCAATGCTTGCGCAAGTACATCCGGCGCGATAGATAGGAAGCCTACCTATATATTTCCCGCGAGGCCCTGTGAGCAAAGTCGACCGCCCTCATGTGATCGAAGATGCCTATGAACTGGCCGAGGCGCTGCGCCCCGCACTCCATCGCCTGTACCGGCAATTGCGCCGCGAGAGCGACGAAGCCGGGCCGTCGCCGCTGCATGCCCTGCTGCTTGCCGCCATCATGCGCCAGCCAGGCATCGGCGTTGTCGAGCTGGCGCGGATGGAGAGGCTGCGCGGACCGACGATTTCAGGCCATGTGAAGGCCATGGAGCGGGACGGCCTTATTGCCCGTTCGGAGCCGGATCCAAGCGACCGGCGCCGCATCGGCCTTGTGGCGACGGAGAAGGGGGAGGAGGTCATCCGCCGTCTGAAACAGCGCAGAACCGACTGGCTCGCTTTCGAACTCGGCAAACTTTCGCCCGCGCAGCGTGACGCTATCCGCGCCGCAATCGCACCGCTCATGGAGATCGGACAATGAATACGGCTCGCCTGGATACCGTCCCGCGATCCGCTCCCGCGGCAGGCGACCCGCCGGATCGTCGCGAGATCCGCGCCGTCATATTCGGTCTGATGATCGTTCTCGGCCTCGGGGCGATCGACCAGAGCATCGTTGCGACCGCGCTGCCGCGCATCGTCAGCGATCTCGGCGGACTGACGCATCTCTCCTGGGTCGTCAGCGCGTATGTGCTCGCCTCGACCAGCACCATGCCGCTTTATGGCAAGCTCAGCGACCAATACGGCCGCAAGCCGATGATCTACGCGGCGATCCTCATCTTCCTTCTCGGCTCGGTGCTGAGCGGCATGGCGCAGACGCTGATGCAGCTCATCATCTTCCGGGCGATCCAGGGTATGGGCGCCGGCGGGTTGCTGCCGCTGGCGCAGATCATCATCGGCGACATCGTGCCGCCGGCGAGACGCGGCCGCAATCAGGGTTCGATCGCGGCCGTCTTCGCCGTCTGCAGCGTCATCGGTCCGATCGCCGGCGGCGTCATCACCGATCTCCTGTCGTGGCACTGGATCTTCTACGTCAACCTGCCGATCGGCGCCGTCGCCCTCGTCATGATCGGCCGGGCGCTGAAGCGGCCACACCATGCTCGTAGCCGCCGCATCGACTATCTCGGTGCGGCCCTGCTGACGAGCTGTACGACCAGCTTCCTGCTGGTGCTCGCGCTCGGCGGCAACGAATGGGCTTGGAACTCGCCCCAGATTTTCGGCCTTTCCGCGCTTGCGCTCGTTCTCTTCGTCTTCTTCATCCTGCATATCCGGCGCGAGCCGGAGCCGGTGCTGCCGCCCGATCTCTTCCGCAACCGGCTCTTCGTCGTCGCCTGCATCGTGCTCGCCCTGACCTTCATGGGCATGCTGGGGGCAAGCCTCTTTTTTCCGCTGTTCTTCCAGATGGTCATGGGGGTCAGCGCCTCGCATTCCGGCCTGCTCACAGGCCCGCTGATGGTCGGCGTCGTCATCTCCTCCATGGTCAATGGGCGCGTGCTGCTGCATCGCTTCGGGCGCTACAAGCCGGCGCAGATCTGCGGCCTGAGCCTTGCGACGGCCGCCTTTGCGGTGCTCGCCTGGGCCGCAGCTACCAGCCGGGGATTCTGGACCATCGAGCCGACCATTTTTGCCCTCGGCCTCGGCCTTGGCCTCGTCATGCCCACCATGACGATCGCGGTGCAGAATGCCCTGCCTCTTGCCCACCGCGGCGTGGGCACGGCGACGCTTGCCTTCTTCCGCTCGCTCGGCGGCCTCATCGGCGTCACCGGCTCCGGCGCAATCCTCGCCTATCGCGTCCAGACCGCCGGCGCACTGGATGGGATGCATGTAGCGTCCTTGACCGAAGCCGGCATGAAACAGCTCGCCACCGCCTCCCCCGAGGCCCATGCCGCGGCGATAGCCCTCTATCGTCATGCGATTGCCATGACCTTTGCAACGGGCACAGCCATCGTGGCATTGGCGCTCCTCGCACTGCTCTTCCTGCCGGAATTGCCGCTGGCGACGGATCATGGAGCGGAAGCCAAGCGTGAGGGCTGATTAGCGCCACTTTAGGAAAAGTGCGTTTTCTGCCCGGAACCGCGTAAGAACGAAAGGATAAGAAGTTTTCGCGATTCGAAGGAAAGCAGAAATGCCCTAACGCGGAGAAGGGTCAGAATGCCTAGCTGCATGCGCCGGATGTCCCAAGCGAACTAATACGCTGGCACCAAGGCCGATAGGCAAGTCAAAATCTACATGAATGAAATGGCGCACCCGAAGAGATTCGAACTCCTGACCCCCAGATTCGTAGTCTGGTGCTCTATCCAGCTGAGCTACGGGTGCGTGGCCGAAACGGAAGAAACCGTTGGCGTGGGCGGTTCTCTAAAGCGTCCCTTGAGGGAATGCAAGTGGATTTCTGAAAAAGATCGCAATTTTCGTGCATATCGACGTCAAGTGGCTGAAAACCATCAGCTTTCTTGCAAGCTTCTGCTGCGATAATCGTCGAGGGATACCGGGCGGTCGGGAATTTCGATGCGGAACTGGGTGCCGGCAGCCGGCTTTTCGACGAGCGCAATGGTGCCGCCATGGGCAAGCACGAGTTCACGGGCGATCGCCAGGCCAAGGCCCGTGCCGCCGGAGCGGGCCGAGCCGCGGAAAGCCGTGAAGAGATTTTCACGCGCCTTTTTCGGCATGCCAGGCCCGGTGTCATCGATGGTGATGCTGACAACGCTGCCGATCCGATGCGCCGAAACCGTAATCCGCCTGACGCTATCGGGCTCGGCCTCTCTGAAAGCGATCAATGCCTGATGGGCATTCCGGCAGAGATTGTGAATCACGCGGAAGAGCTGCTCGCTGTCGGCATCGACCTCCAGATCGGGGCTGAGCTGCTCGACGAACTCGATGCCGCTATCCGGATCGATCGCCAGGATATCGCGCACCTCTTCGATCAGCTCTAATATGCGGATCTTGCGCCGGCGCGGCGCCGATTCGGAGGTCTGGCCATAGGAGAGGACCTCGGTCGTATAGCCGACGGCGCGATCGATGGTGCGCAGCAGCTTCGGCGCGAAACGCTTGACCATAGGGTCGTCGACATCGACCAGGCGATCCGACATCAGCTGGGCGGCAGAGAGGATATTGCGCATATCGTGATTGATCTTCGACACGGCAAGGCCGAGCGCCGCCAGGTTCTTCTGCTGCTTCAGCGTCTTCTGCAATTGCGATTGCATCGCGGCGAGATGCCGGCCGGCCACTGCAAGCTCGTCACGCCCCTTATCCGGCGCAAGAATACGGCCGGGATCTTCCGGATCGTCCGAATAGGCCTGCATGCTGTCCGTCAGCCGGCGGATCGGGCGGATCATCATGCGGTTGATGGCAAAGAAGATCAGCGTCGCCGTGAACAGCGAGATCAGAATGGAGACGAAGAACACGCTGGTCGAATAGGCGAGCATCGCATTGCGCAGGCGGGTATCCTTCAGCACCACCTCGATGCCCGTATTGGCGTCGCCGCCGACCGGACCGAAAACGCGGATGATGCGATTGCCGCCGAACAGCAGCGTATCCAGCGCATCCTTGATCGCGGTGAGCTGAGACACGTCGCCGAGGTCGTATTTCTCATCGACGGAAGCCGGCATCTCGGCTGTTGCCAGCAGGCGTGACGTGCCGTCCTTGCGCAGAACGATGGCCCGCGTGCCCGTCGCCATCAGCGTTTCCTTCTGCAGCGCGCGCGGCAGTTCGGCCGGCTGCAGGCCGTCAATGACGATAGCGGCGGCTGCGGCAGTGTTCAGCCGATCCTCCAGCCAGCGCAACCGCATATTGGCGACGGACGGCACGAAAATCAGCACTTCCGCCAGCGAAATGAAAACGACGGTGAGGACAAGGAGCTTACCCGAAAGGCCGCCGAAGATGCCTGTCGGACGGCAAAACTGGGACAGGCGGCCCTTCTCGACCTTGCCGTCCTTTGCGGCGCCCTTGTCCTGCCCACTGTCCATTTCAATTGTCCCGCTTCGCTGGAAAGCGACTTGATGCAATCTGGTCGAAACTAAATAATAGGCGATTGTGGGCTTTTTTCCAATCGGCCGAGGATTTTGAAAAAGAAGAAGGCCGGCAGCGGCGCTCAGGCGCTGCAACCAGCCTCACCAAGCCGACCTCATATCTGCAAGATCAGAATTCTTCCCAGCCCTGCCTCGCGGCAGCCGGTGCAAGCGCCCCGCCGCCGAAAGCGGTTGCGACCTTGTTGATCATGCTTCGTGCCGGCGAAGCGGCCGGACGATGCGTTTCGGCACGCGCGGGCACCGGCACCGAAACATTGACAGCATCGACCTTGAAGCGGGAGACGAGATGGACAAGACCATCCGCTTCGGCCGCCAGCCGATGGGTCGCCGCCGAGGTTTCCTCGACCATGGCGGCATTGCGCTGCGTGACCTCATCCATCTGGTTGACGGCCTTGTTGACCTCTGACAAGCCGGTGGCCTGCTCGCGCGCTGCCGTTGCGATCGAGTGGATATGGTCGTTGATCTTGAGGACCCTGGCTTCGATGGAGGACAGCGCCTCCCCCGTCGCCTGCACCAGCTTGACTCCGACATGCACCTCGTCACCGGACTTGCCGATCAGGGCCTTGATATCCTTGGCGGCCGTGGCGGAACGTTGGGCGAGTTCGCGCACTTCCTGAGCAACGACGGCAAAGCCTTTACCCGCTTCACCGGCGCGTGCGGCCTCGACGCCGGCGTTCAGCGCCAGCAGGTTGGTCTGGAACGCGATATCGTCGATCACGCCGATGATCTGGCTGATCTCGCCCGATGCCTGCTCGATACGGCCCATGGCGTCGATCGCGTTGCGGACGACCGTGCCGGAGCGTGCGGCATCGTCCTTCGCTTCGCCGACCATGACGCTTGCCTCACGCGCCCGTTCCGTCGAATTCTGCACGACGGAGGTGATCTCATCGAGCGCTGCCGACGTCTCCTCCAGCGCTGCCGCCTGCTGTTCGGTGCGCTTGGAGAGGTCATCGCTCGCGTGACGCAGTTCGTTGGTATTGGAGTTGATCGAGCCGGTGGTCTCCCGCACTTCGCGCATGGTGCTCTTGAGCGTTGCGAGCGTCGTGTTGACGTTCTGCTGCAGCTCGGCGAAAGCGCCCTGGAACTCGCCCTTCATGGCCTGCGTCAGATCGCCCTCCGCCAAGCTCGCGATGACACGGCGGACCTCGCCGACCCCCGTATCCACGCTGACCAGCAGCTCGTTCACATTGCGGGCGAAGCGATTGAGGTTGACGTCGCCATAGTCCTTGTCGATGCGCCGGCTGAAATCGCCGGCCGCAGCAGCAGAGACCGCCAGGGACATGCTCGACTGAAGCTCGTCGCTTTTGGCGCGCATGGCCGTTTCCTCGGCATTCATACGGCGCACGGCATTGCCGTTTTCCTTGAAGACATCGACGGCGGCAGCCATTTCGCCGATCTCGTCGCGGCGCCCGGCAAACGGCACCTCTATATCGAAATGACCTTCCGCGACCTTCTTGATCGCCTCGGTCACCTTGCGGATCGGACGGCTCAGATGAACGGTGCCGATGTAGGCGCCTAATCCGATACCGGTGCCAATGCCGGCGACCATGATGCCGAGGACGACCGTCAGGATGCTGGTGTGGAAAGTCGTGATCTCTGCTTCCGCCGCGGCGAGTTCGGCCTTGTCCGTCTGGACGACCGCATCGATCTCGGCCTGGAAGGCCTTGCGATTGGCGCGGTTGGCTTCGTTGTTCCCTTGTTTGCCGGCCGCCTCGGGGCCGTCGGTCACGCCGAGCCTGGCGGTCTCGGTGCGAAAGGTGCGAAACTCCTGGGCGCGAGCCTGCAATTTGGCAAAATCCGGCTTCTGCGCGTCAGGAACCAGGGGCGCCCAGGCCGCAAGCACCTTGTCGATCTCGTCGAGATCGACCGTCAGCCCATCGGCAAAACTTTTGGAATCTTTTGCCGAGGCAGCCGCGTAGATGCCGCGTGCTTCCATGACGACCGCGGTCACGTAGCGATTCAGGCGCTCGCCCATATAGGCGCGGCCGGCCGTCTGCTCGTAGCTCTGCAGTTTCTGATCGTATTGATGCAGCGCATAAAGGGCGGTCGCGCCGATCAGAAGCGCTGCTCCGGTCATGACAGAGACAAGCAGGTTAATTTTGCCGCGAATTTTCACGATATATCCCTCCGACACTGATCCCAGCCCCCACAAATTGATGGGTTCTCAGCGTTAGGTTAGATATCGACTAAAATCATTAACGTTCGCTTGAAGTATTTTCAGCTCATATACGGATTGGTTTTACTACATATTTTACGAATTGCTTAATTTCACCCCACGGATATGAATCTGCAGCAAGAAGCAATGAATAGTCGTCGAGGGCCTCGAACAACCGCCGAATTTGCCGGAATTCAAGGAATCTGCGCCCATATAATTGACTTCCGAAGGCTTGGTCCGTATAAGCCCGCGCACGTCCGGTCATGGAGCCCGCATTTGCAGGCCAAGTCCGTTCGCCATAATCAACAACGCTCCTTGCTACTCAAAGCAAAGCTCAAGAAGGGCCGCACTCCGCGGTGTTCAAATAAATGAAGCGTACCTATCAACCATCCAAGCTTGTCCGCAAGCGTCGCCACGGCTTCCGTGCGCGCATGGCCACCAAGGGCGGCCGTGCGGTTCTTTCCGCTCGCCGTAACCGCGGCCGCAAGCGTCTTTCGGCCTAAGGGCCGAAGTGCCCGATGATCCAGGATGGCGGGCAAATTGACGAATGAACGACCCAAAAAGACTGTCGGGCGGCTGAAAAGCCGGCCGCAGTTTCTTGCAGTCCGCGAAGGCGAGAAGCGCAGAGGCGGCTTCTTCCTTATAGAAATGCTGGACCGCAAGCTCGCCGACGCCGAACCTCGCGTCGGTTTTACCGTTACCAAAAAACATGGCAACGCGGTGGAGCGCAACCGCATGCGGCGCAGGCTGAAAGAAGCCGTGCGGCTTCACGCCGGATTTGCAATGCAGCCCGGACACGACTATGTGGTTGTCGCGCGACGCGAGGTGCTGACCGCGCCTTTCGAAAAACTGGCGAGCGAACTCGTAAGCCGCATCGAAACCAGGCCGAAACATCGGCGGTCGGAAAACGACCGCTCCAGGAAAGTATGATGGAAAACAACCGCAATTACTTCATAGCAATTGCACTGTCCGTGCTGATCGTTCTCGGCTGGCAGTTTTTCTACATGAACCCGCGCCTCGAAGCGCAGCGCCAGGCCGAACAGGCCGCCAAGCAGCACCAGCAGACGCAGCAGGCCCAGACGACGCAGCCAGCTCCTGCGGGCACCGCGGTCAACGGTTCGCTGCCGGCAAACGGCCAGACGACGCCTGCGGTCCTCAGCCGTGACCAATCCGTCGAAAAGACGGCTTCCGCCCGCGTCATCATCGACACGCCGGCCCTTGCCGGCTCCATCAACCTGGAGGGTGCCCGCCTCGACGATCTCCGTCTCAAGAGCTATCACGAGACCGTCGACAAGAGCAGCCCCATCATCACGCTGTTCAGCCCGGCCGATACCAAGGACGGCTATTTCACCGAGCTCGGCTATGTCGGCAGCGACACGACCGGCGCAGTTCCCGGCCCCTCGACCGTGTGGAAGCTTACAAGCGGCGACAAGCTCACCGACAAGACGCCGGTGACGCTCTCCTACACCAACGACAAGGGCATCACCTTCACCCGCACCATTTCGGTCGACGATCGCTACATGTTCACGATCAGCGACAAGATCGCCAACAGCGGCCAAGCGCCGGTTGCGCTGTCGAGCTACGGCCGCGTCACCCGCTACAACAAGCCCGAGACGCCGTCGGCTTACGTCCTGCATGAAGGCTTCATCGGCGTCATCGGCGATGACGGCCTGATCGAGACCAAATACGCGTCCACCGAGAAGGAAGCCACGACGCCCGCCAAGGCGACCGGCGGCTGGCTCGGCATGACGGACAAATATTGGGCCGCAACCATCGTGCCGCCGCAATCGACGGCCTATGACGCGCGCTTCTCGCACTTTACCGACGGCACGCCGCGCTATCAGGCCGATTACAAGGAAGACGCCGTAACCGTCGCCCCGGGCCAGTCGATCGAGCTGAAGAACCTCGTCTTCGCCGGCGCCAAGGAAGTCCCGGTCATCGACCGCTACGAAACCAGCTATTCGATCCCGCGCTTCGACCGTCTGATCGACTGGGGCTGGTTCTATTTCATCACCAAGCCGATGTTCAAGCTGATGGATTTCTTCTTCCGCTACTTCGGCAATTTCGGCGTCGCCATCCTCTGCACCACCATCGTCGTCAAGGCACTCTTCTTCCCGCTCGCCAGCCGGCAATATGCCTCGATGGCGAACATGAAGCGCGTGCAGCCGAAGATGGAGGAGCTGAAGGCCAAGTTCGGCGACGACCGCATGGGCCTGCAGCAGGCGACCATGCAGCTTTACAAGGAAGAGAAGATCAATCCGATCGCCGGCTGCTGGCCGGTGCTCCTGCAGATCCCGATCTTCTTCTCGCTCTACAAGGTGATCTACATCACCATCGAGATGCGCCATGCGCCGTTCTTCGGCTGGATACAGGACCTTTCGGCACCGGATCCGACGTCGATCGTCAACCTCTTCGGTCTGCTGCCCTTTGCGGCTCCGACCTTCCTGCATCTCGGCGTCTGGCCGCTGATCATGGGCGTTACCATGTTCTTCCAGATGCGCATGAACCCGACGCCGCCGGACCCGACCCAGGCGATGATCTTCAACTGGATGCCGCTGGTGTTCATGTTCATGCTGGCGAGCTTCCCGGCCGGTCTCGTGATCTACTGGGCCTGGAACAACACGCTCTCGGTGATCCAGCAGTCGATCATCATGAAGCGGCATGGCGTGAAGGTGGAACTCTTCGACAATCTGAAGAACCTCTTCAAACGAAAACCGGCTCCATCGAAATGACGGCAAAAGCCCCGCTTCGGCGGGGCTTCTCTTTTGGGGCTGGCATTCGATGCGAACAGGGCCAGCGATCTTCTCAGCTCTTGCGCTCAGATGCGAGGTTTCGCTGAAAGAATTCGAGGACGTCGGCATCGAGCAATCCGTGAAATTCGGCCCGATCAAACCCCGACTGATCCGTGCAGATTTCCGACTGCGACTTGGCCAGGCCGGGTGGGCATGGCGCCAGAAAGGCGAAATGGGCCGAACCGGGCACGACACGGAAATCCGGCTTGTCAGGCAGATTCACCGCCAGTGCCGCGACATTTTCCGGTCGCACGCCATCACCGCCATGTTCCGAACTCCAGAGCTGGATCGGTGCATTGACCGCCCGCAGGCTTTCCTTCTTCGAAAAGAAGCTCAGCGGATCGGCCAGGACGAAAGCTTTTATGCGCGGGTCACGGGCAAGTGGCTCGACGGGTATTTCGTTGCGGCGGATCTCGCCGCAGATCGGCGCGGGCTCCGGGCATGGCACGGTCGCATCATGAAAATCCGGGACCGCGCCCGCAAGCACGAGCCCCGTATAGCCGCCACGCGAAAAGCCGAAGAAGCCGATGCGGTCAGGATCGATCTTTTCCGACTGCTGCCAGTCACCCAGCAGGAAATCGATAAGCCGCTTGATGTCCTGTGGCCGCTGAAACATGATCGAAATATCGCCGGAGCGGCTGAGATCGGAAAAATTATCGCCAGGATGGTTGAGCGCGACCACCAGAAAACCGGCATCGGCGAGCGTTTCCGCTACATCGTGATGATTGAGGGAGCCGCCGCCATGTCCGTGCGAGATGATGACCAGTGGCAGCTTGCTTCCGTCAATCGGACAATTGCGGACCGCGGGCATCGTCATCGGTCCAAGCTGCACGTCCCCGGGCGGCGTCGCGCAGGGCGACCAGACAAAGGCGCTCAGGGCCGGCTTGTCCGCACTTTCAGGGACCTTGATGGAAGCCAGACCGGCAGCTTGAGTTGACGAGGCAGCCAAGCCTATGGCGAAGAGAATTCCAATCTTCGTGAAATGCATTTTCTACTCCGGGAGCGAAATCAAGCAAGAGAAAGACAAGTGATACCGACCCGCCGGCCTTGATGGCCGGCATGGTAAAGTCGGGAGTCTGCATTCAGACGGCTCAGGCTGCCGTACGACGCAACGGGATCAGGAGATCGGTGGCTACTTCATGCTCCATCACCTTGGCGGGATGGTTAAGATAGGTTTCGATCACCGGGCGGTCGTCAGGCTCGTAGCCGCTCTGCGGCATCCAGCCGCCGAAGAGCGTCTGAAAGGTCGGAGAAATGAGGGTATACGACCCCATAAGACGATAGCAGGCATAGAGGCCACCGGGCAGATCACGCTGCTCCAGCCCTTCCGTCGCGGCATCATCCGGCGGCAGCACGACGCCCGCGAAATACCAAAACCCCTCCCCCTGTTCGGGGTCGCCGGAACCGATGCCTACGCGGGTCATATCGTGCCAGCTGCAGCCGAATTCCGCCAGCCTTTGCGCGAGCCGGCGAAAGGTGTGCGGTATCGTTTGGGCCGGCCCTTCATGACTCAACCCAAAGACCTTTGCGGAGTCCCGGTCACTTACCTCAACGGCGGGCAGATTTGCGGTGATCGCCTGCTGCTGCTGCTGGAACGCTGACGGGGTAAAGCCGGTCATCCCGCGAAAGGCGCGGGCGAAGCTTTGCGAGCTGTCATAGCCCGCCTCAAGCGCCGCCTCGGTGACGGAGGCCGGGCTCGCGGCCAATTGATTAGCGGCCTGCGCAAGCCGTACCCGGCGGATCGTGGCGGCTACGCTTTCGCCTGTCATCGCCCGATAGAGCCTGTGAAAATGGAATGGCGAGAAGTGAGCGATCGCCGCCAGGCTTTCGACGGAATGAGGTGCCGTGGGATCGAGCATGATCGCTTCGATGACCCGGGCAATACGCCGACGATAATTCTGTTCTGTAGTGGTTTTCATGGGCGCGAGATCTAGCACGGCTTTGATGTATTGGCGGTGCAGCAATTGCGGATTTTACTCTCATGCTGCCGATTGACTGATCGAAACTTGACTTTCATGGGCAAAACCTTGAAGCCAAACCATCAGACCAAGCAAAAGACCGAGCAAATGGCAGACCAGACGACAAAAGACGACAAGCCGCTCTTCGGGCGACCGTGGATCTTCATCCGCGGCGTGCCGTCGATGAAGTTCCTGCCGCCGGAAGGGCCGCCGGAAATTGCCTTTGCCGGCCGCTCCAATGTCGGCAAGTCGTCGCTGATCAATGCTCTGGTCGGACATAAGGGGCTGGCGCGTACTTCGAATACGCCGGGACGAACGCAGGAGCTCAACTATTTCGTTCCCGATGGCTTTTCCGGCGAGGGCGACGATCTGCCACCAATGGCTCTGGTCGACATGCCCGGCTACGGCTACGCCGAAGCGCCGAAGGATCAGGTCGATGCCTGGACGAAACTGGTATTCGACTATCTGCGCGGGCGCACGACGCTGAAGCGCGTCTATGTGCTGATCGACAGCCGCCACGGCATCAAGAAGAACGACGCGGAGGTTCTGGACCTGCTCGACAAGGCCGCCGTTTCCTATCAGATCGTGCTCACCAAGACCGACAAGATCAAGGATGCGGGCCTGCCGAAGCTCCTTGCCGACACCGCCGAAAAAATCCGCAAGCGCCCCGCCGCCTATCCCGGTATCCTCGCCACTTCCTCGGAAAAGGGCGTGGGCCTTCAGGAACTGCGCGAGGCCATCGGCCTGACAGCCGGCATTCAGGTCTGACACATACCGGCAGAACGAGGCCGCCGTCCCTGATCCCGCATCAGGAGACGACGGCCGTATCGCTGTTGAGAATTACATCTTTGGCAGCAGCACCTTGTCGACGACATGGATCACGCCGTTCGACTGCTTGACATCGGCAATGGTGACGTGAGCCGTACCGCCCGCTTCGTCGGTGAGCGTCAGCTTGCCGCCCTTGTCCATGGCCTTTATCGTGCAGCCGCCAACCGTCTTCAGATCGTATTCGCCGCCTTTGCTCATCGCCCACTTCCTGAGTGCGGCAGCCATGTCATCGCCGGCCACGACATGGCAGGTCAGCACCTTGACCAGCTTCTCCTTATTCTCCGGCTTCAGCAGCGTTTCGACCGTGCCAGCCGGCAGCTGCTTGAAGGCCTCGTTCGTCGGTGCGAAGACGGTGAAAGGCCCTTTGCCTTCAAGCGTATCGACAAGGCCGGCCGCCTTGACGGCCGCAACAAGCGTCGTGTGATCCTTCGAATTCACGGCGTTCTGAACGATGTTCCTGCTGGCATACATCGCAGCACCACCCACCATCGGGTCCTTGGCATAGGCAAGGCCGGCTGCGGCTGACAACATTGCGGCAGAGGCAGCAATGCAAAATACGGTCCTGATCATAACGTCTCCTATCCCTCTTTGTTACCCCGTCAGGCGGGGCCGGAAGGAGATACGGAGCACGCGGACAAAGAGTTTCGGCTGCGATTGCTTTTCGCGGGATGAAATTCGTCAGGGCAAGTGGATCGTGCCGGAGGCAACCACATCGCCTGTCGGCTTGCCGGTCGGCGAGCCGCCGAAGGGCTCGACGCTGACAGCAATGATCGCGCCCTCGGTCAACTTAGCGTGAAGCTCCGGCGGCAGGACGATTTCGCCATCGCCGGTCTGCGGCAGAACGCCAAGCGCTTCGGCCGGATCGCTGCCTCGAATCAGCCAGAGCTCCAGCGATTTTTCCTCGGGCTTGCCGGCCGCGACCGGCGTTATCTTCAGACGCCCGTTGGCGACGTCATAATTGGCGAGAAGATTGATCGGGCTATTCTGGCCGGAAAGGGAGGCGGTCAGCTGCTTGCCGGCGGAAGACCTTAATCCACCCTCGTTCGTGATGGCGAAAACGAGGACGCCGACGGCCAGAAACAGCGAAGCGAAGGCGACCGAACGCCAGAGCATGAGCGAATTCCAGAGATGTGCTCCGAGCGCGACCTCACCGAAAATCCGCTTTTCGATCTTCGGAAATACGGCGGCCGCGGGTGCCACCGCTTCATATTCCTCGTTGAATTCCGAGAGATTCTGCTCCCAGCGGCTGACGATGGCGGCAAACTGGCGGTCGCTGCGCATGCGGCGCTCGACCTTTTGCCGGTCCTCCAGTGAAAGCACGCCAAGCACATATTCTCCGGCCAGGACTTCGTCGCGGGAGCGGCCTCCCTTGCTTTGATCGGGCGTACTCATCGGTCCATGCACTCTCTCAGTCTGATCAGGCTTCGGCGCAGCCAGGTGCGCATAGTGTTCAGTGGCACCGCGTGCTGGTCGGCGAGCTCCTGGTAGCTCAAGCCCTCGACATAGGCGCTGCGAACTGCCCGCGCACGATCAGCTTCCAACTCTTCCATGCACCTGTCAATCCGCCTCCCCTCTCCCTTCACGATTGCTTGCTCTTCGGGGTCCGGTTCGAGGTCGGCGAGATCATAGGCGCTATCTATTTCGTCGGCTACGGGCTTGCGGGCGCACGAAATCGATGGCTCGCTTGCGCGCGATCGCCGTCAGCCAGGGTATCGCCGGCCCTTCCGAAGCTGCAAACTGCTCCGCCCGCTGCCAAATCCTGACATAGACTTCCTGCAAAATCTCTTCCGCATCCGCTTTATTGCCGACGATACGCAAGCTAACGCCGAGGAGCTTCGAGCTGGTGCGTTTGTAGAGCACGGCAAACGCCTTTTGATCGCGCATCGCAACGCGACCGATCAGCGCTTCGATCTCTTCGTTCGCCATCCAAATCCTCGATTGCGACGCCATACCATCTTTAGAAGAAAACTCCTCCACGGCCAACGTGCCGGCAGCATCAATTTCAGCGACGCGAATATGACATAGTATCAACTAATCCCGACATCATTATTCCCTCTGTCAAAAACTTGAGATAAAAGGCCGCGAACAATTCCGAAGGGTGCACCATGTCCGAAGCCCACAGCGAACTCCAAGCCAACCTGCTCGCACAGGCGCTGCCCTACATGCAGCGTTACGAAAACAAGACGATCGTCGTGAAATACGGCGGCCATGCCATGGGCAATGTCGAACTCGGCAAGGCGTTCGCCGCCGATATCGCGCTGTTGAAGCAGTCGGGCGTCAACCCGATCGTCGTCCATGGCGGCGGCCCGCAGATCGGCGCCATGCTGACGAAGATGGGCATTGAATCGAAGTTCGAAGGCGGGCTGCGCGTTACCGACCAGAAGACGGTAGAAATCGTCGAAATGGTGCTTGCAGGCTCGATCAACAAGGAAATCGTCGCGCTGATCAACCAGACGGGCGAATGGGCGATCGGCCTTTGCGGCAAGGACGGCAACATGGTCTTCGCCGAAAAGGCGCACAAGACCATCAAGGACCCTGATTCCAACATCGAGCGCGTGCTCGATCTCGGCTTCGTCGGCGAGGTGGTCGAAGTGGACCGGACGCTGCTCGACCTGCTCGCCAAATCGGAGATGATCCCGGTCATCGCTCCGGTCGCTCCCGGCCGCGACGGCGCGACCTACAACATCAATGCCGACACCTTTGCCGGCGCCATCGCCGGTGCATTGAGCGCCACGCGCCTGCTCTTCCTGACAGATGTTCCCGGCGTGCTCGACAAGCAGGGCCAGCTCATCAAGGAATTGTCCGTGGCGCAGGCCCATGCGCTGATCGCCGACGGCACGATTTCCGGCGGCATGATCCCGAAGGTCGAGACCTGCATCGACGCCATCAAGGCCGGCGTTCAGGGCGTCGTCATCCTCAACGGCAAGACGGCCCATTCGGTTCTGCTCGAGATCTTCACCGAGCGCGGCGCCGGCACGCTGATCGTTCCGTAACGACCACGCTTGTTCAGCTCGATGCAGAGGCCCTCCGTAGTTCGATTGCGGAGCGCCTACGGCCCGATCACGACGGCCGATAGATTGCTTCGGCCTCGCTCTTCAGCATCCCCATGACGGAACGATAGGGTGCAGGGCCGTAGCTGATGCGGCTGACGCCAAGGCCAGCCATGGTCTCGTTATCAGGCGTTGCGGGGCGCACCATGATATTGACGGGCAATGGGGAGCGTTCGCACAGAGCCCCGATCAATTCGGCCTCGACGAGCCCCGGCGCGAAGAAGCCGCTGGCGCCTGCTTCGGCGAAGGCATCGGCACGGCGATAGGCGTCATCAAGCAGGATCTGATGATGCGCGGTATCGCTTTCCTGCAGGAAAAGATCGGTACGGGAATTGATGAACAGCGGTATCTCGCGGCGATCAGCCATTTCCCGGATGGCGCGGATGCGCGCCGCCTGCACCTCAATGGGATGAACGCCCTGACCGCCGATCACCTGATCCTCGAAATTGATGCCGATGGCGCCGTGATCCATGATCTTTTCGACATTGGCGGCAACCTCCTCGGGCTCGACGGCATAACCGCCCTCGAAATCGACCGACAGAGGCAATGGGCTCGTTACCGAAATCAGTTTGGCGGTAACAGCCAGCAGCGATAACGGAATTGCCTGGCCATCGCTGAAGCCGTTGGCGGCGGCGACCGACCAGCTTCCCGTTGCCAGCGCCTTCGCACCGGCTTCCGTAACGGCCTTGGCGGATCCCGCGTCCCAAATGTTGAAAAGGATCAGCGGCTCGCCCTTCTTGTGCAGCCGCGCGAATTCCTGCGCCTTTTCCACCTGACTCATCGCATCCCTCCGAAAAGCCCGGCCGGGCAATTTCCTCTCCACTACCCGAAAGAGCGTAAGCCCTTGCTCACAAGTGAAATAGAGTAAAACCCCGAAAATCAATAGTAAAATCATAGCGGGCATTGAGGTGGGCGGCAATCTCCCTAATATGATCCGCGTGTTGCGGCATGAATATTTCCCTTCCCCTCCCGGGAGAGGGCGTGTCATAAGACGCCATGGACAAGACGAAAACACTATCCGACCCATCCGATTTCTCCCATATTCGCGATTGGGTATTCGATCTCGACAACACGCTCTATCCGCATCACGTCGATCTCTTCGCGCAGATCGATAAGAACATGACAGCCTATGTCGCTGCCCTGCTGCAGATGGAGCGCGAAGACGCCCGCAAACTGCAGAAGCAATATTACCTCGAACATGGCACGACCCTGCAGGGCCTGATGATCCACCACGGCATCGACCCCAACGATTTCCTGGAAAAGGCCCATGCGATCGATTATTCGGCGCTGACGCCGCAGCCGGAGCTGGCCGCCGCCATCAAGGCGCTTCCGGGGCGAAAGTTCATCTTCACCAACGGCAGCGTCAAGCACGCCCAGGCAACTGCCGGAGCGCTCGGCATCCTCGACGGCTTCGACGATATTTTCGATATCGTTGCGGCCGACTACGTGCCGAAGCCCGCCGGCACCACCTACGACAAATTCATGAGCCTGCATCGCGTGGACACGAACAGGGCCGTCATGTTCGAGGACCTGCCGCGCAATCTTACCGTACCGAAGGCGCTCGGCATGAAGACCGTGCTTCTCGTGCCTCAAAATCTCGAGACGACCGTAGTCGAGTGGTGGGAGCGCACGACGGGCGAGGACGATC
The DNA here is from genome assembly GCA_900468625.1 of Hyphomicrobiales bacterium. Lineage (GTDB taxonomy): Bacteria > Pseudomonadota > Alphaproteobacteria > Rhizobiales > Rhizobiaceae > Rhizobium. Next base: position 69,317 of record UBUL01000009.1, on the reverse strand, counting down.
ATATCGACTATGTAACCGACGACCTCACCCATTTCCTCAAGGCATTGATTTAACCCTTCATTAGAGCGGATTCAGATTTTAGGTCGGACCGACCTAAAATCTGAATCCGCTCTAGAATCAAGGAAATAGAGCATGATGTCGTCCGAAAACCGCTCACACTTTTCGGCATCATGCTCTAGGATGGGGTTACGAAAGTTTCATCCGCGTTACAGAGGTTTAATTGGTCGTTTTCGACCGCCAGCCGTATCGTTTGACCATTCCTCGACACGAAAGGAAAAACGATGAACGGGAAAAAAATTCTTCTTGCAGGACTTTCCGCCGCCCTTCTGGTGGGCGCTGCCGCTCAGGCAAGCTTGGCTGCCCAAGGCGGCGAAGCAGGGGACGGTCACCATGGCGGACGTTGGCACGGACCGCGCTTTTCACCGGAAATCGTCTATGTGCGGATGCTGAAGCAATTCGGCCAGCCCGGCGACACCAAAATCACCCGTGATGAAGTGAAGACCGGCGTCGACAAGATCTTCGACCAGATCGACACCAATCACGACGGCGAGATCACGCCCGGCGAGCTGCGCGCCTACCGCCAGGAACGCCTCAAGGAGTGGAAGGCCGAGCGCGCCAAGGCGGACGGCGACCAGAGCCAAAACAGCCAGGCTCCAGCCGATCAGTCCAAGGGGGATCAAGCTCAGGCCGACAATAACGGCGATAGCGGCCCGCGCCATCACAGGCCGCACGGACGCTTCATGCACGAAGCAGGCTTCATGCGAGGCATGATGCTGTTCCATCGCATCGACAAGGATGAGAACGGCCAGATCAGCAAGCAGGAAGCCGAAGACGCTGCCAGCAAGCTCTTCGACCGCATGGATCGCAACCATGACGGCGTGATCTCGCTGGACGACATGCCGAACCGGCCGCTGCTGTAAACCCGCCCGATCGAGCGATACTCCCTCGACCGAAGGCCCGCCTTCGCCCATGCGATGGCGGGCCTTTCGTCGTCAGTGCCCGTTATCGTGCTCGTAGAAATCCTGAACGATCTTCCATGCCTCGTCGGCGGTATCGACGAAGCTGATCAGGTTCACGTCGTCAGGAGCGATGGTGCCGAATTCGGCAAGCGCTTCGAAATTGATGATGCTGCGCCAGAACTTCTCACCGAAGAGAATGAGCGGCAGGCGCTCCATGCGGCCGGTCTGGATGAGCGTCAGGCATTCGAACAGCTCGTCCATGGTGCCGAAGCCGCCGGGGAACACCGCGATCGCCTTGGCGCGCACCATGAAGTGCATCTTGCGGATCGCGAAATAGTGGAAGTTGAAGCTGAGTTCCGGCGTGACGTAAGCATTCGGCGCCTGCTCGTGCGGCAGCACGATGTTGAGGCCGATGGACGGTGCACCTTCTTCGGCCGCACCGCGATTGCCCGCCTCCATCACGCCCGGGCCGCCGCCGGTGACGATAACATACTCACGGAAGTCGGACCCGGCGGAGTAGCGCGAGCAAAGCTGGGCGAACTTACGTGCCTCCTCATAGTAGACCGATGCCGCTTCGAGATTGGCGCGCTGCACATCGTTGCGCGCGGCCCAGGCATTGGCACCGGGCGCTGGAATGCGCGCGCCGCCGAACATCACGACGGTCGATGTGATGCCGCGCTCGGTCAGATACATTTCGGTCTTCAGCAATTCCAGCTGCAGACGGATCGGCCGCAATTCCTCGCGGCAGAGGAAATCCTCGTCCGCATAGGCAAGGCGGTAGGAAGGCGACATCGATTGCGGCGTGCGCGGCACCGATTCGGCTCGCTGCTTGTCCGCCGAGCTCGTTTTCAAGGGGTCCCATACCCCATCCTTGCGCCTCAGCCTGCCGTTCTTCCCCTTGCTCATTTATTCATGCCTTTCGAATAGATCATGACGAGCCGTTCCCGCCAATGGACAGAAATGGCCAAGCTCTTGCATATGCCCCTGCGACGCCTTGATTCCAAGCTTAATCGGCGCGGAAAAGACATTCCATTTTCGAACTCCATGCTATAGGACCAATCGACCGTTTCCGGACCATTTCCGGAAAACACGATAGGCACTGACGTTTTAAGGAATTCCCATGAGCGCTAACGATCTCGCCTCCCTCGAAAAGTCCATCGAGGCTGCCTTTGACAATCGCGACAATGTGAACACGTCAACGCGCGGCGAGGTCCGCGACGCTGTCGAAGCGGCGCTCAATCTTCTCGACAGCGGCAAGGTTCGTGTGGCCGAGCGTGGTGCGGACGGCAACTGGACGGTCAATCAGTGGCTCAAGAAAGCGGTTCTGCTCTCCTTCCGCCTGAACGACATGAAGATCGTCGAAGGCGGCCCGGGCAACGCCACCTGGTGGGACAAGGTTCCCTCGAAATTCGAAGGCTGGGGCGAAAACCGCTTCCGCGAAGCCGGCTTCCGCGCCGTGCCAAACGCCGTCGTGCGTCACTCCGCCTATATCGCGCCGAACGCCATCCTGATGCCGTCCTTCGTTAATCTCGGCGCCTATGTCGGCGAGGGCACCATGGTCGATACCTGGGCGACGGTCGGCTCCTGCGCCCAGATCGGCAAGCATGTGCATCTTTCCGGCGGCGTCGGCATCGGCGGCGTGCTGGAGCCGATGCAAGCCGGCCCGACGATCATCGAAGACAATTGCTTCATCGGCGCCCGCTCCGAAGTCGTCGAAGGCTGCATCATCCGCGAAGGTTCCGTGCTCGGCATGGGCGTCTTCATCGGCAAATCCACCAAGATCGTCGATCGCGCCACCGGCGAGATCACCTATGGCGAGGTTCCGCCATACTCGGTCGTCGTCGCCGGCGCGCTGCCGAGCGGCAACACCATGGCGAACGGCCAGCCGGCCCCGAGCCTCTATTGCGCCGTCATCGTCAAGCGCGTCGACGAAAAGACCCGCTCGAAGACCGGCATCAACGAGCTGCTGCGCGACTGATTTCGCAAAAATTCGGAAGCGCGGGCGCCATACCGCGCTTCCCTCATGCTTGCCGGGTGAGCACGCCTGTGCGATTGCTGGAATCGCTGCAAAGATTTTCGACTCATCGCCGATCCTTTGCCATCGCTTTGCCATTTCCCGCCGGATAAGTTGCCTCCGATGACCGTTACCGATCCCGTCACCAATCTGCAGACCCTCATTCGCTGCGCTTCCGTCACGCCGGCCGAGGGCGGTGCGCTGACTGCGCTTGCCGATATGCTGGCACCGCTTGGCTTCAAGGTCGAGCGCATGACGGCGAGCGAACCCGGAACGCCCGATATCGAAAACCTCTATGCGCGTCTTGGCACGGATGGGCCGCATCTGATGTTTGCCGGCCATACGGATGTCGTACCGGTCGGCGACGCCGCATCCTGGAGCCATCCGCCCTTTGCCGCCGAAATCGCCGATGGCGAGCTTTTCGGCCGTGGCGCAGTCGACATGAAAGGCGGCATTGCCTGCTTCGTAGCGGCAGTCGCGCGGCACATCGAGAAGCACGGCAAGCCGGCCGGTTCGATTTCCTTCCTGATCACCGGCGACGAGGAAGGACCGGCAATCAACGGCACGGTCAAGCTGCTGCAATGGGCGGCGGAGCGCGGCGAGAGATGGGACGCATCGCTCGTCGGCGAACCGACCAACCCCGACCGCCTCGGCGACATGATCAAGATCGGCCGCCGCGGTTCGCTCTCCGGCTTCATCACCGCCCATGGCGTCCAAGGCCATGCCGCCTATCCACACCTCGCCGACAATCCGGTGCGCAGCATCGTCAAGCTGACGGAAGCGCTGCTCGACCCTCCTTTCGACGCCGGCACCGACAATTTCCAGCCGTCGAACCTCGAAGTGACGACCGTCGATGTCGGCAATGCCGCTACCAACGTCATTCCCGCCAAGGCGGCCGCTGCCTTCAACATCCGCTTCAACGACACCTGGACGGCCGATACGCTGAAGGCCGAAATCCTGGCGCGCCTGGATGCGGCGGCAGCCGACCAGTCGCTGCGCCCTGGGCGCCCGCCCGCAAAATACGACATCGTCTGGTCGGAGCGTCCGAGCCAGGTATTCCTGACGCGCAACAATGCGCTGATCGCCTCACTTTCCTCCGCCATCGAGAGCGTCACCGGCCAAAGGCCGGCGCTGTCGACCACCGGCGGCACGTCTGATGCCCGCTTCATCAAGGACTACTGCCCGGTCGTCGAATTCGGGCTTGTTGGCCAGACCATGCATATGGTCGACGAGCGCGTAGCGCTCTCCGATCTCGAAACGCTGACCGGGATCTACCAGACCTTCATCCAGCGCTGGTTCGAGAATGCCCAACTTTAGGGAAGTCCAATATTACCTGTCCGGCCTCTGGCTGCTGATACGCATGGACGCGCGCGGCTTCCAGTATCTGGATATTTCGGACCGCGGCATGCTGCGCTCCTTCTGGGCGATTTTGTGGAGCCTGCCGTCGATTGGCATTTTCTGGCTGCGGTGGCAGCAGGCCTATCTGACCGCCATGCCGCCCGAAACATCGACCGGCCTGGCGTTTTTCCTAAGGCTGGCGCTGGTCGAAGCCGCGAATTGGCTGATCCCACCCATATTCGTCGGCGTGCTGCTCCTGGCCTTCCGCTTCGGCGACAAATTCGCGCCGATCGTCGTTACCGCAAATTGGCTTTTCGTGCCCGCAAACTATCTGAACGCACTCCTCGTTGCGATGACCGTCTTTATTCCCGGCTCAAAGGAGTTGGCGGCGCTTCTATCCCTGGCGCTGACCATGGCCATCATCTTTTCGCTGGCGCGCATCCTGAGGATGATCTGCGGTACACATCCGCTTTTTGTCGGCACGCTGACGCTGATGCTGCTCATTCCAAACCTGCTGCTGACGGATTTCCTGCAGCGCTTCCTCGGCGTCTATCCGCCGGGCTGAGACCTGCTCCTAACGAACCACGACCTCGCCATCTTCCTTGGTAAAGGGACCGATGTCCGGATTCGGCAAGATATCGAGCACGAGTTCGGAGGGGCGGCAGAGGCGCACGCCCTTTTCCGTGACCACGATCGGACGATTGATCAGGATCGGGTGCTCGATCATCCGATCAAGCAGCTGATCGTCGGCGAGGTCCGGATTGCCAAGACCGAGTTCGTCATAGGGCGTTCCCTTCTGGCGGAGAAGATCGCGCGCCGTCAGGCCCATGGTGGCTATGAGTTCCGCCAACCGTTCGCGGCTCGGCGGTGTCTTCAGATACTCGATGACAATGGGTTCCTCGCCCGATTGGCGGATCATCGCCAGCGTGTTGCGCGACGTGCCGCAAGTGGGATTATGATAGATCGTCACCGTCATCGATATTCTCCTCTTCGCTGCCGGCCAAACCGGCACCGTCGCGATAATCCACTTGCATGAAATAGAGCCCATCCGGCGGCGCGACAGGGCCGCAGGCCTTGCGATCCTTGGCCTCGAGCACCGCGCGCACGTCGTCGGGCGTCCATTTGCCCTCGCCGGCAAGCTTCAGCGTACCGGCGAAGGAGCGGATCTGATTGTGCAGGAAGCTTTGCGCCGTGGCCCGGATCTCGATCAGCTCGCCGCTGCGCGTCACGTCCAGCCGGTCGAGCGTGCGCACCGGACTATTCGCCTGGCAATGCGCCGAGCGGAAGGTAGTGAAATCATGCCGTCCCACAAGGGTCTGGGCCGCGGCATGCATGACCTCGTGATCCATATCCTTAGGCACCCACCAGGCGCGTCCGGCTTCCAATGCAAGCGGCGCACGGCGGGCGATGATGCGATAGAGATAGTGGCGGCGGATGGCCGAAAAGCGCGCGTCGAAGCTCGCATCGACTTCAGTGACATCGAGAATGGCGACGCGCTCTCCGGCGAGCCTCAAATGGGCATTGAGCGCGTTTCGGAGCGTATAGACCTTCCACTCTTTGGAGAGATCCGCATGCATGACCTGCCCCACGGCATGCACGCCGGAATCGGTGCGTCCCGCCCCGCGGATCGAAACGGTTTCGCCCGTCAAAGACAGGATGGCGCCTTCGATCGCGCCCTGCACGGAGGGGCCGTTTTCCTGGCGCTGCCAGCCGACATAGGGGATGCCGTCATATTCGACGGTCATTTTGTAACGCGGCATCAATCCTGCTCCGAGGCAAGTACGGTGCCCGGCGCGATCGGCGTGCCGCGCAGGAAATCGGCCGCCCCCAACGGCTTGCCGCCGGCCTTCTGCAGCTTCGTGAGCCTGACGGCGCCGGAGGCGCACGCAATGACGAGATCATCCGTCAGCACATGGCCGGGCGCTCCATTGCCCTCGGCCAATTCCGAACCCAGCACCTTGATGCGCTCCGGACGGCCGGCGATTTCGGCTTCGAACCAGGCGCCAGGAAAAGGTGACAGGCCGCGAATGTGATTGTGAATGTCCGCTGCGGGCTTGCCGAAATCGAGACGCGTTTCGCCCTTGTCGATCTTGGCGGCATAGACAACGCCCTCGGATGGCTGTGCGGTCAGCGGCAGTTCGTCATACTCCAGCTTGTTCATCGCCTCGGCCATGGCTTTCGCACCCACCAGCATCAGCCTGTCATGGAGCTCGCCTGCGGTCATGGTCCCGCCGATCTCAACCTCGCGCGTCAGCGCGACCGGGCCGGTATCGAGCCCCTTGTCCATCTTCATCACCATCATGCCAGTCTTGGCGTCGCCGGCCATGATCGCACGCTGGATTGGGGCAGCACCGCGCCAGCGCGGCAGCAGCGAGGCATGGCCGTTGTAGCAGCCAAGGCGCGTGCCCGTGAGGATCGCTTCCGGCAGCAGGAGGCCATAGGCGACGACGACGGCGACATCGGCTTGCAGATCGCGAAAGCGCTGGCGTTCGTCGGGATCCTTGAAGTTGACGGGCGTGAAAACCGGCAGGCCCAGCAATTCGGCCGCCTGATGTACGGGAGATTTCTGCAGATCCAACCCTCTCCGACCGCCTGGCCGCGGCGGCTGCGTATAAACGGCACGAATCTTGTGCCCGGCATCGATCAGGGACCGTAATGTCGGTACGGAGAATTCGGGCGTTCCCATGAAAATGATGTTGAGCGACATGCGATCCATCCGGCTAAGATATCAGATTTGGAATGACCCAGCAGCGGCTGCACATGCCATCGGTCAAGCGCTAGCCGCTTTCAAACGGGTTTATGAGCTTGAGATCAAGCCCTTCGAAGTCTTTTGTGTTCCGCGTCGCCAATGTCGCACCGTTCGCAAGGCAGATGGCCGCGATCATCGCATCCTTCGTTTCCATCCTTCGTCCGACCTTGTGACGGCGAGCGGAGATAATTCCGTATTGATGGGCTGCGTTGCTCGAAAATCCCAGAACACGACCGGAAAATTCCGTCTCTATCGCCTCCAGCTCCGCAAGCAACGCCATTCTACGCCGTCCGTCGGCCAACAGTTCCAGCCCGAAACGGACCTCACCCACTGTGATAGCGGTTAAGAAGACGGCCTCGGCAGCGAAGCCATCAAGCCAGGACAATATGTGCTCGCTATATAGTCGCCCTTGCAATTCGGATACGACATTTGTGTCCAGAACGATCATTCGCCAGCCACAGGACTATTCGAAATGGGGCGGATCGCGATCCGGTACATTCCGAAAGGCGTTGATCGCCTCAATTTCTTCTTCGCTGAGCTTCTCCGCGCCGAGAACAGCCCTCAACCGCTGACCCGCCGACTTACTTCCATCCTGCAAGCGTCCAAGCGATTGACGCAGCAGAGCGATTGCTTCATCCGAGAGGCTACGGCCATGCTTACTGGCATTTGCCTGCAATTGTTTCTTCAAGCTGTCATCGATGCCGCGCAGCAACAGATCACTCACTCGCGCCTCCCTTTGATATCAATGATATCATAGGCGCTTCAAGCCGATCTTTCAATGGCTGGGGATCAGAGAACCTTGGCCTTTGCCGCTTTGGTGAACTTCTTGATCACCATCTCCCGCTTCAGGCGCGAGATATGGTCGATGAATAGCACGCCGTTCAGGTGATCGATCTCGTGCTGTACGCAGGTCGCCAGCAGGCCATCAGCCTCCGTGAACTGCTCCTTGCCATTGCGGTCCAGGTGCTTGACCGTGACGCGCGCGGGGCGCTCCACTTCGGCATAATAATCCGGAATGGAAAGGCAGCCTTCCTCATAGACCGAACGCTCGTCCGAAGATGCGACGATCTCCGGGTTGATGAAAACGAGCGGCTTTTTCTCTTCGCCTTCGCGAGCAACGTCGATGACCAGGAGACGGCGAGGAACGCCGATCTGTATAGCGGCAAGGCCGATGCCCGGCGCGTCATACATGGTTTCCAGCATGTCGTCGGCGAGGCGCTGAATTTCGGTATCGATCTGCTCGACGGACTTGGAGGCCTGGCGGAGCAGCGGATCGGGCAAAATGATGAGTGGCTTGATCGTCATGACGTTTCCCATAACGCATCTTGTTGTGCGATGGAATCGCCAAGATGACGGTGAAGCGGTGTTTTTTCAACGGTCGCCATTCAGATCCGCATAACCGGTTCGGAAATTCTGTTCACGTTTTGATCTGGATATTCGTATCAAACTTGCTATGGTGTCGATGAGAACGTCATCAGCGCGCCAGGTTTCATGTCCTTCATCCTCTTCGGCCAAGCCATTTCCGCGGTCCAGGTTCTGACCGGCCTTGTCGTCCTGCTTGCGATCGCGGTGATCGTCCTTTTCGCCCGCGGCAGAGCACGGGCGGAAGATGACGCACTCGACGCCGAGCACACGATGGCCGCACTGCTGCGGTCGCAGGCGGAGATGCAGGGACGGCTTGCCACAATGGCAGAAGTCTTCGGCTCCAGGCAGGCGGAGCTCAATCAGGCCATCGGCCAGCGCCTGGACGGCATGTCGCAACGGGTGACGGCGACGATCGGCGAGCAGACGCGCTCGACGCACGAAAATCTGCGCCGCCTGCAGGAAAGGCTCGCCGTCATCGACGCCGCGCAAACCAATATCCAGACGCTCGCCAAGGATGTCGTCGGCCTTCAGGCCATCCTTTCGAACAAGCAGACGCGCGGCGCCTTCGGCCAGGCGCGTATGGAAACCATCATCGCCGATGGGCTGCCGATGGGTGCCTATGCATTCCAGGCAACGCTTTCCAACGGCTCGCGGCCTGACTGTACCGTGCGAATGCCGAACGGCACGCCACCGCTTGTCATCGATGCCAAGTTTCCGCTAGAGGCCTGGAATGCCATTCGCGCTGCGGCCAGTCCCGAACAGGGCAAGATCGCCGCACAACAGTTCCGCCGGGACCTCGAACTGCATATCCGCGATATTTCGGAAAAATATCTGATCCCCGGCGAGACGCAGGATACGGCTTTCCTCTTCGTGCCGTCCGAGTCGATCTTCGCCGAGATCCACGAGAATTTCGAGGCGATCGTGCAGAAGGCCCAGCGCGCCCGTATCGTCATCGTCTCGCCTTCGCTGCTCATGCTGTCGATCCAGGTCATCCAAGCTGTCCTGAAGGACCAGCGTATGCGCGAGCAGGCCCATGTGATCCAAAGTGAAGTGGCTCATCTGATGGACGACCTGTCACGCCTGGACGAACGGGTGCGAAAGCTGCAGGGTCATTTCGCCATGGCGCAGAAGGATGTCGACATGATCGTCACCTCCGCCGACAAGCTCGCAAGGCGCGGCGAACGGATAGAAGCACTGGAATTCGAGGCGGCGAAAGAGCCTGTCAAGGCGCGGCCGGAAGAACGGCCCAAGCCTGTCGACAACCGCACGAGCCAACTCAAGCTCAGGGTAGTTGACGAAGACTGATCGCTTCGGCAGTGTCGCGCCCAATCGGCGCATGATCCGCAAAGACATAAGACGGTAGGATCATGCGAGACCAACACCCAGGGCAGGACATTGCATGATCACTATTTTCGGCTCCATCAACATGGACCTCATCGCCACCACGGATCGTTTGCCGAAGCCGGGTGAAACGGTTGCCGGCAACGGTTTTTCCACGGCCGCCGGCGGCAAGGGTGCCAATCAGGCGCTGGCCGCACGCCGCGCCGGCGCAACCGTCCGCCTCAGCGGGGCGGTCGGCAATGACGGTTTTGCGGAGCCCGCGCTGGATCTGCTTCAGGCGGCAGGCACCGATCTTTCTGCCGTCCGGCGGGTGTCCGAGCCGACGGGCACGGCCCTCATCCTGGTCGGCGGTGACGGCGAGAACATGATCGCCGTCGTTCCCGGCGCCAATGGCACGAATACGGCCGAGCACGCAACGGCTGCAGTGGCCGCACTGAACCCGGGCGATACGCTGATGCTTCAGTTCGAAATCCCGGTCGCAGCGGTCGAAACCGCGCTGAACGCCGCCAAGGCAAAGGGCGTGCGCACCGTGCTCAATCTCGCTCCCCTGATCCCCGAGGCGGCCCGTCTCGGCCGGCTTGCCGGTATCGTCATCGCCAACGAGACGGAATTCGAGAGGCTGGCAGGCCAGGACAACATGTCGGCGGCGGAGCGTGAAGCAGCGCTCGTGCGCCTGCATGGCGAAACCGGACAGACGCTGATCGTCACACTCGGCGGCGACGGTGTGGTCGCCATCCGCGACGGTGAGCTTTCGCATGCGAAAGGCCTCGTCATCGAGCCGGTCGATACGGTCGGTGCCGGCGACACGTTCTGCGGTTATTTTGCCGCCAGCGTCGATCAAGGCCTGGATTTTCATGCCAGCCTGCGCCGGGCTGCCGTCGCCGGCTCGCTTGCCTGCCTGAAGCCGGGCGCACAGCCATCAATTCCGATTGCCAGCGAAGTCGCCGAAAAGCTTTAGGACTAAAATTCTGTAAGCATTGCGAAGCGCAGTTAATTAAATTTTTGCGCTTCCATATCATTCTCCTCTGGCCTGGCGTGCATAGCCTTCCGGCCGCGGCAGGAATTTTCACGGCGGCCCCATGACGGGGCCATCCTGCGCCGACTTTGCATCCGGATAATGTGTATCCGGCGCATCGCTTTTCGAGGAAATGATGTTCATCTTTCGTATGAAGTCGCTTGCGGCCAAGCTGATCTTGGTCACCGGGCTGGCGATTGCACTCGTCCTGCTGATTTCCAACTTTCTGCTGATTTCCCAGACCCGCGATCGCGTCGAAACGCTGACGATGGATCAGGCCAATACCGAGGCCAAATCCATTTCCAATGAGATCGCCGCAAATGTCGGCGAAATGGCCAGCGCGGCCCGCTCCATGGCCGCCATTATCGGCCGCGGTCACGAAGGTCATACCTTCGATCGCAAGGGCATCATCAACATCCTCAAAGCCAATGTCGAACAGAACGCCTTTGCCTTCGGCAGCTGGTTCTGCGAGCAGCTCGGCTCGATCGATGGCAAGACGACGGAACTCGCCAACAACAAGGATCAGGGCGTCAACGACAAGGGCGCCTTTACGCCCTATTGGTCAAAGACCAAGGATGGCGGCATCCAGTTCTCGACCTTCGACAATGATTACACCGCGGCGTGGTGGAAGCTTGCCGCCGACAGCGGCAAGGGCGCAATCACGCCGCCCTATCTCGCCCAGGGGACCGACGTTCCGACGACCATGAGCTCCATCGCCTATCCTGTCGTATCAGGCGGGAAGCTGATCGGCGTTGCCGGCGTCGACATCTCGCTTGCTTCGCTTTCCACCAAACTGCAGAAGCTGCAGCCGTTCGGCACCGGCCGCGTGCTGCTGGTTTCGCAGGACAACAAATGGCTGGTCGCGCCGACCGCCGACCTCCTGATGAAGGACTATAACGGCACCGGCGCAGACGTCATCAAGGCGGCTTTGACCTCTTCCTCGTCAAGCGTCCTGAAGGACCTCTCGGACAATAGCGGCGAGGCATTCGACCGCGTCGTCTATCCCTTCGCCGTTCCGGGCCTCAACGCCACCTGGGTCGTTCTCATCGACGTGCCGCACAGCGCCATTGCAGCGCCGGTACGCGATCAGACCTATATGATGATCGTTGCCGGCATCCTCGTACTCGCTGCCGTCATGCTCGCTCTCTACGCCGCCGTACGCGGTTTCGTGCAGAAGCCGCTTGCGGGTCTCGTCGCAAGCGTCAACCGCCTCAGCGCCGGCAACTATGCCGAACCGGTCGCCGGTCAGGCCGGCGCGGACGAAGTGGGCTCGGTCGCCAAAGCGCTGGAAGGCTTCCGCTTCGCACTCGCCGATACCAAACGCCTGGAAGGCGAAGCCAACAATCAGCGTCTGGCCGCGGAAGGCGAGCGCCGCCGCTCGGAAACGGAACGCAGCGAGAGCGTTGCGCTGCAACGCCACATCGTGAGCATTCTCGGCCATAACCTTGCCGAACTCTCGAAAGGCAATCTCAGCCAGCGGATCACGGACGATTTCCCAGGCGAATATGCCCAGCTCAAGCAGGATTTCAATGCCGCGCTGGCGAGCCTCGAGGAGACCGTGCACACCGTCAATGCCAGCGTCGGCAATATCGGCAGCGGCACCGGTGAAATCAGCAACAGCGCATCGGACCTCGCCCGCCGCACCGAACAGCAGGCGGCAAGCCTCGAAGAGACGGCGGCAGCGCTCAACCAGCTCACCGCTCAGGTCAATTCCAGCGCCGACAACGCCCGCACGGCGGCAAGCAGCGTCAGCGCCGCTTCCGAAGATGCCGAGCGTTCCGGTGAGATCGTCCAGAAAGCCATTGCCTCCATGCACGGCATCGAGCAATCGTCGCAGGAAGTGTCGCGCATCATCGGCGTCATCGACGAGATCGCTTTCCAGACCAACCTCTTGGCGCTGAACGCCGGCGTGGAAGCCGCCCGTGCCGGCGAGGCAGGCAAGGGCTTTGCCGTCGTCGCGCAGGAAGTGCGCGAGCTGGCTCAGCGCTCGGCCAATGCCGCCAAGGAGATCAAGACTCTCATCAACGCCTCGGCCGGGCAGGTCAAGGAAGGCGTCGATCTGGTCGGCCGCACGGGCGATGCCCTGCACAAGATCGCCCAGCAGGTGATGGAGATCAACGGCCTGATCCGCCAGATCTCCGCGTCTGCAAGCGAGCAGGCCATCGGGTTGAAGGAAATCAACTCGGCCATGAACCAGATGGACCAGGTGACCCAGCAGAACGCCGCGATGGTCGAGGAGACCACGGCCTCCAGTGTGGCGCTTGCCGAGGAGGCCCAGACGCTCAGGACGCTCGTCGCACGCTTCCGCACCGCGCGCGCCGTCCAGGAAAATGCCAGCGCATTGCGGGCAACGGCGCAGCAGATGCGTGCGCCGGCAGCTCCGCGCCGGGCTGCGGCACCTGTGGCTGCGCCGGCGCGCAAGGCGGCTGCCCAGACCCAAGGCGCCAATGCACTCGCTCGGGACGATTGGGAAGAGTTCTGAGCCGACCTTGACCGGATGAAAACGCAAAAGGCCGCCGGATCGATCCGGCGGCCTTTTGCATGGTCCGATCAGATGGGGGGTCCCGATCAGATGCGGGCGAACCGTTCCGTCAGCAATGCGAAAAAGCCATCAGCGTCAACGTCGCGCATGACCTTAGCATTGCGCTTACGGTCGGTGACGTGCCACCAGTCCACCACGGTCATGCCGGCGGTCAGCTCCGAAGTCACCTCGATCTCGACATTGCATTCGCGCCCCTTGAACAGCTCGGGCCTCAGAAGGTAAGCGATAACCGTCGGGTCATGCAGCGGACCACCGTCCGAGCCGTATTTCTCGATATCGAAGCGCTCGAAGAACTGCAGCATTTCGACCATGGCCTTGGCCGGCGGAGTGCCGACAGCGGCGATACGCTCGACGCGATCCTTGCGCGTCAGCAGCTTGTGGGTGACGTCGAGCGGCATCATGACGATGGGCACACCCGAGCGGAACACGACGTCCGCCGCCTCGGGGTCGACATAGATGTTGAACTCGGCCGCCGGCGTGATGTTGCCGCCTTCGAAGAAGCCGCCGCCCATCATGACAAGCTCGCGTACGCGGCCGACGATGTCGGGCGCCTTCTGGAAAGCCATTGCGATATTGGTCAGCGGGCCGAGCGTGCAGAGCGTGACGGCGCCTTCCGGTTCCCTGCGCAGCGTATCGACGATGAAATCGACGGCATGGCCCGGCTGCAGCTCCATGGTCGGCTCGGACAGTTCCGGGCCGTCGAGGCCGGTCTTGCCATGCACATGCTCGGCCGTGACCAGCTTGCGCTTGAGCGGCGCATCGGCGCCGGCAAATACCTTGACGTCGCGACGATCGCAGAGCTCGCAGACGATGCGGGCATTGCGGCTCGTCAGCCGTAGCGGCACGTTGCCGGCGACCGCCGTGATGCCGAGCACATCGATCTCCTCGCGGCTGCCGAAGGCGAGAAAGATCGCTGCGGCGTCATCCTGACCGGGGTCGGTATCGATGATGATTTTTCTGGGTTCGGTCATGTCTTCAACTTTCCTCCGGTGCAGATCGAGAGGCTTTGTCGCGGGTCCGGTCCGGCTTTGTCAAGCACTCGCTCGCCGTGGCGCAAAACGATTTCGCATCATGGATTTCGATCTCGCAAATGCGAAGACGCGATGGCTTGCACTCACAGGCGCGTACTCCCATATTATGGCCAACCGGGTGCTGAAGATCAGGTCCGGAACGGTCGCTTGATACCAAGGACTTGAAACGATGAGCCGGACGACTCCCTTTGCCAGCCCGCTGCTTCTGGGCTTCGACACCATGGAAAAGACGCTGGAGCGGATTTCCAAGGTCAGCGACGGTTACCCTCCCTACAATATCGAACGGATGCGTGCGGACCGTCTTTCCGGCGAGCCGGAGCGTCTGCGCATCACGCTGGCCGTCGCCGGCTTTTCCGAAGACGAGCTCGATGTCACGACGGAAGAAAACCAGCTTCTGATCCGGGGGCGCCAGGTCGAGCAGGGCGAGCGCGACTATCTCTATCGCGGCATTGCCGCCCGGCAATTCCAGCGCGTCTTCGTCCTTGCCGACGGCATGCAGGTGCTCGGCGCCACGCTGAAGAACGGCCTGCTCTCCGTCGACCTCATTCGGCCGGAACCCGACCGCATAGTAAAGAAAATTAACATTTCGGTCTCACAGTAGAACAACGGCCTAGAGCCGGACGATTTCAGGCCGAATCGATCTGAAATGCGAATCAGCTCTAGAATCAAAGAACTAGAGCACGATGTCGCCAAAAGCCGCTTACACATTTCGGCATCATGCTCCGGAGCCGTTGGTCCCTCACACTGGAGGTACGAGCATGTTGTTGAAAGAAGCCACCGCCCGCCTGACCCAAACCGAACTTGCCAATATCGGTACCGGTGAGGTCGCCTATATCAGAAAAATGGATTGGTCCGAAGTATCCCGCTGCTTCCCGGAAGCGCCTGATATCGATCCCGATGTCGATCTCTGGGCTCTCTTCGGTGCCGACGGCACGCCGATCCTTTTGACGGACAATCGCTCCAGCACCTTCTATCGTGCTGCCGAAGACGAACTGAAGACGGTCAGCCTGCACTGACCATGAGCGTCGCCCGACGGTGAAATCCGCCGTCCGCCAGGACCGCATCGAACCGGCCCCATATGGCAACGCGTGCGCATGATCCAGACCGCCTCGCGCGGCGGTCTTCGAATGGTGCGGTCAGCAATATCTCAAATTTTCGCCCTGATAACGAGCGGTCAGACTTTCTTGAAGGTCAGATAGGCAGACGAGCGCCCCTCGCGCCTCGCTTTGGCTTCATAGCGCGTGCTCGGCCAGCCCTCATAGGGTGTCAGCCAGTCGGCGGCATTCCGCGCGGTCCACTCGAAGCCACCATGCGCATGGCAATGCTGCAGCGTCCAGTTGACATAAGTGTCGATGTCCGATGCGAAGCAGAAGAGCGCGCCAGGCTTCAGCACGCGGTGGAAACGGGCAAGGTTCACCTGCGAGACGAAGCGGCGTTTCCAATGCTTCTTCTTCGGCCAGGGATCCGGATAGAGCAGGTCGATCTGATCGAGGCATCCGGCCGGCAGCCAATCCAGCACCTGCGTCGCGTCGTCATTGTAGACGCGGATATTGTGCGCGCCAGCTTCGTCGACACGTGCAAGCAGCTTCTGCATCGAATTGACGAAGGGTTCCACGCCGATGAAGCCTGCTTTCGGCTGCTCCAGCGCCCTGTGGATCAGATGCTCTCCCCCGCCGAAGCCGATCTCCAGGCGCAGATGTTCGGTCGGCACCGGGAAGAGATCGTTCAGCGGCTGCGGCGCCGGGTCGGAAAGGTCGAGGATGAACCGCGGCAGCAATGCTTCCAGCTTTTCGGCCTGCTGGCCGCGCAAGGCCTTACCCTTGCGCCGGCCGAAGAATGCTTCCGTCGCCCGCGACCGGCGCTCGGTATCGATCATGCGGCTTCCCGGAGCTTCACGGCTTCCTTGAGGGCCTTGACCAGGTCCGTACGCTCCCAGGAGAAGGAACCGTCACGACCGGCCTTGCGACCGAAGTGACCATAGGCCGAGGTCTTTGCATAGATCGGCTTGTTGAGGTCGAGGTGACGGCGGATGCCGGTCGGCGAAAGGTCCATATTCTTGCGGATGGCCTCTTCGACCTGATCTTCGGTAACGCCCTTGCCCGTGCCGTGCAGATCGACATAGATCGACAGCGGCTGGGCAACACCGATGGCGTAGGACAGCTGGATCGTGCAGCGATCGGAAAGACCGGCGGCAACGACGTTCTTTGCAAGATAGCGGGCGGCATAGGCAGCCGAACGGTCGACCTTGGTCGTGTCTTTGCCGGAGAAAGCGCCGCCGCCGTGCGGGGCAGCACCGCCGTAGGTATCGACAATGATCTTGCGGCCGGTGAGACCGGCATCGCCGTCCGGGCCGCCGATGACGAACTTGCCCGTCGGGTTGATGTACCACTTGCAATCGGAGGCAATCTTCAGGTCGCCGAGGGCTTCGACGATATAGGGCTCGACAACGGTGCGAACCTTCTTCGAGTCCCAGCTTTCGTCGAGATGCTGGGTGGACAGAACGATCGAGGTCACTTCGGACGGCTTGCCGTCGACGTAGCGGACAGTCACCTGGCTCTTGGCATCGGGGCCGAGCTTGGCAACCTCACCGTCGCCCTTCTTGCGGGCGGCAGCGAGCAGCTGCAGGATCCTGTGCGAATAGTAGATCGGCGCCGGCATGAGGTCAGGCGTTTCCTTGCAGGCGTAGCCGAACATGATGCCCTGGTCGCCGGCACCCTCGTCGCCCTGCTGGTCGGCAGCGTTGTCGACGCCCTGGGCGATATCGGCGGACTGCGAATGCAGGAGCACGTCGATGCGCGCCTTCTTCCAGTGGAAGCCGTCCTGTTCGTAGCCGATATCCTTGATGGCTCGGCGCGCGGCGGCCTTGAACTTGGAAGGATTGATGACGTCGTTGCCGTCCTTGTCCTTCTTCATCAGGCTCGGAGGCAGGCGAACCTCACCGGCGATGACGACGCGGTTGGTGGTGGCAAGGGTCTCGCAGGCTATGCGCACGCTCCAGGGGTTCACGCCGGTTTTTGTGGCCTCGCGGTAAACCAGATCGACGATTTCATCGGAGATGCGGTCACAGACTTTATCCGGGTGACCTTCGGCAACAGACTCACTCGTAAACAGATAATTCGCGCGCATACGGGATTCCCCTCAAAGAACAAATCTCTGCATTTGATATTCGCCTCCGCCTGGAAAAACAAGCCACACAAGGACATAAATATATCTTTATATCCCCGCCAGAGTGATAAAATTTTGCCTGAAACGCGAAAAGGCGGCCAAACTGACCGCCTCTCCACTTTACGGGTTTGCCCTTGCTGAGAAAGGGTTACTCGGCATCTGCCTCGGCGGCTAGCGCCTTGACCAGCTCGACAACCTTGCGACGGACCTTACCATCGGAAATCTTCACGAAGGCGCGATTGAGCTGCAGGCCTTCGGAGGAAGACAGGAAATCGACGACGTAGTTGGAACTGGATGCCTCGGCCATGCCGCCGGCGGCTGCCGAGTGCTCACCCGGCGCATCTTCGAAAAAGAAGGATACCGGGACATTGAGGATGCTTGAGATATTCTGCAGGCGGCTGGCGCCAACGCGGTTGGTGCCTTTTTCGTATTTCTGAATTTGCTGAAACGTAATTCCGAGGCTTTCGCCGAGCTTTTCCTGGCTCATGCCAAGCATTGTGCGGCGGAGGCGTATGCGGCTACCGACATGAATGTCGATGGGGTTCGGCTTCTTTTTATTCTCTATCATCATTTTACCCTAACATAGGTTGAATTCAGGACCTGCCACCCGGTACCCTTCTCCACCCCTATAACGCCACGTTGCAGCCGACGCCCCCAAGGCCTCCAGTCTACGTTCAAAAGGCGGATGCCTAGCACTATGCAATTTTAGGGTTTTTTGGTCAATTCACCCGAAAAATAAAACCCATACGCGAAATCGCAGCAATCATGCCGACTGCGCCGATGATCAACCAAAAGTTTGTTTTTCTGACCTTATCATCGATGCGCGATACGGTTGCGCCACCCAGAGTGGCATCTATAAAGCCTTGCTGGTTATAATCGATACCAGAAAGCAGACGTCCGTGTGCATCAACGAATGCTGAAATACCTGTATTGGCGCTCCGAATCAGCGGCAGCCCCTGCTCCACCGCTCTCACCCTTGCCTGCAGGAAATGCTGATAGGGGCCGGGCGTATCTCCGAACCAGCCGTCGTTGGTCACGTTGAGAATGGCATCGACCTGGCGGATTTCCGACGTCATCTCGTTCGGGAAGATGATCTCGTAGCAGATCAGCGGATAGAACTTGATGCCATCCGGCAACGTCAGCAATTGCCGCTTGGCGGCGGCGGAAAACCCGCCCGGCAGCTCCACGACATTCTCGATGCCGAGATAGCTGAGAATATGCTCGAAGGGGACATATTCGCCGAAGGGCACGAGATGGGTCTTGTCGGAGGCGCCGATGATCTGACCTTTGCCGTCGATGACATAGATCGAATTGTAATAGCGCGGCTCGATGCCCGGCCCCATGTTTTCGACGCGGACGGCGCCGGTGATCAGGGTCTGGTCGTCGTCGAGCTGATCCGCGATGCGGGCAAGCGCATCGCGGTTATCGGTCAGGATGAAGGGAACGGCCGTCTCGGGCCAGACGATGATGTCGGGCCGCCTGCCGCCGTTTGCCGGCGGCTGGACCGAAAGCGCTAGGTGCTTGTCGAAGATGACGGCGCGGTCGGCGGCCGTGTCCATTTTGGTTTCCTGATCGATGGACGGCTGTACGATACGCACGACCGGCGCGGTCTTGGCGTCGGTGAGCGGCGCTTCGGGCAGACCAAGCGCGTAGTAGCCGTAGCCAACATGAGCTGAAACGATGAGGATAGCAAGACCGATCCCCGGCACCCTGCCCTGGCGCGTGCCGAGCAGTGCCGGCGAGGCGAAGACGAAGACGGCAAGCACGTTGACCCCGAGCACGCCGATCACATGCGCCGACTGCATCATCAGCGGAATGGGCATGGCGCCATAACCGATGGCGTTCCAGGGAAAGCCGGTGAAGAGGAAGCTGCGCAGCCATTCGAGAATGCCGAAGGCGAAGGCGAGTGCCGCGATACGCCCCATGCCATCGGACCACAGGAGGCGGGCAAGCACGGTCGCAACACCGTAGAAGACGGCCAGGAAGGCGGGAAGGCCGAGAATTGCGAGCGGCAAGGCCCAGGCGAATTCGTCGGCATCGATCAGCAGCGCGTGGCCGAGCCACCAGAGACCGGCAACGAAATAGCCGAAGCCGAACAGCCAGCCGGTGAAGAAAGCCGGCCACAGACGTCCGAGCAGGCCGCTGTCCGGGCCTGCGGCGACACCGTCCAGCAGCCAGACCAGCAGCGTGAAGGAGACGAACATCGCCGCAAAGAAGCCGAAGGGCGGCAATGCCAGCACGCCGGCGGCACCGGCTAGAATCGTAAGCAACGCACGTTTGAAACCCCAGACGAGGATCACCCTGCCCGAAAGCCATTCCATGCGCCAGCTCCGTCCAATCGCGAATCAATTGGGCGCAGTCTTTCAAAAATGCAGCGATTTGTCCCGCTGAAGCGCCGACTATAGCGCCGCGCGTCATATACGACGCGCAAGGAGTCGCTGTAACGCTTTAAATCTGCAGCATAATTTCAGGAAAAGCGCTACGCACTTTTCCTGAAATTGCTCTAATGGCTGGTTGCGTTACGCTCTGCCGATATTTCCTCGGCAATCGCTTCCGGCGCCGGCAGGTCACGCTCCGGCGAACCCACTTCGCCTTCCAACTTGACGGTCGGCCGGCGGCGAACGGCATGGCGCTTGCGTGTGATACGCACCCGCTTGATGCGGCGCGGATCGGCATCGAGAATATGAAACTCGAAGCCCGGAAGCGCCTGTACCACCTCGCCGCGCACCGGAATGCGACCAAGCGCGGAGAAGATCAGGCCGCCAAGCGTATCCACCTCGTCCACCTGCTCGGCGATATCGAAATCCGGACCGATCGCTGCGGCGATCTCCTCCAGCTCGACGCGGGCGTCGGCGACGAAGACGTCTTCGGAGACGCGCTTGAACATCACTTCTTCGTCATCATGTTCGTCATCGATGTCGCCGACGACCATTTCCACGATGTCCTCATGCGAAGCCAGGCCGTCCGTGCCGCCGTATTCGTCGATGACAAGCGCCATCTGCGTCCGGTTGACCTGCATACGGCGCAGGAGATCGGAGGCGAGCATCGAGGGCGGCACGAACAGGATCTTGCGGATGATGCCGGCGTCCGCCAGCGTCTTCTGCAGATCGACCCGAGAAAGATCGAAATTCGGCTTGGCCGAGCGCGGCGCTTTTTCAGCGGCAGCACCGGTCGCAGCAGTGGCGGCCGTCTTGGCACTGCCTGCGCGACGCTTGTTGCGGGCCTGCTTGGCGACATAGGAGAGCAGATCGCGGATATGCACCATGCCGCGCGGATCATCCAGCGTATCGGCATAGACGGGCATGCGTGAGCGGCCGCTTTCCTCGAACAGGATCATCAGCTCGCCGATGGTGATATTCTGGTCGACGGCCTCGATGTCGGCGCGGGGCACCATGACATCCTCGACGCGCACCTCGCGGAAGCGCAGGATGTTGTGCAGCATCGCCCGCTCATCCGCGGAGAAGGCGTCGTCACCGGCCGCGTTGGTCATCAGCGCGTCGGCGAGATCCTCGCGCAACCGGGCGGCATCCTGTGCGGGGCGAAGGATGCGCGCGGCGCGTGCCCAGAATGAAGAATGGGATCGCTTGCCGTTGCTACTACTGCCTACCTCGTCGGAGGAGGCTGCATCGGCTCCGTCTTTGGCCTCGGGGGCCGGTCTTGTCGTAAAGTCGCTCATTGTTCCTGATCGGACAGGGTTCAAATCAAATGGGGTCTTGTCCCGCATAGGGATCAGATAGGCCAAGACCAGCCAAAATGCGAGTCTCCAGCCCCTCCATTCTTTCGGCTTCGCTATTATTCATATGGTCGTAGCCGAAGAGATGCAAGAAACCATGCACCAACAGATGCGTCAGATGGTCGTCAAAACTCTTTTCGAGCTCGACGGCCTCCCGCTCCACCGTCTCCCTGGCGATGATGATGTCGCCGAGCATCGGGCCGGGCTTGCCGCCGGGCTCCAGCGGAAAAGCCGGAAAGGAAAGGACGTTCGTCGCCTTGTCCTGTGAGCGCCATTCCGCATTGATCTCACGGATGGAGGCGTCGTCGGTGAAGACCAGGGACAATTCGGTCGCCGTTCTTGGAAAAGGCTGCTTTTCGTGTTTCTTGAGATAGGCCGTAGCTTCACCCAGCACGCGCTCGGCAAGCGACTGCAACTCCTCTTCGGAGGGCCAATCGCCCTCCTCCACGCTGATCTGTATATCGAGTTTGCTCATCGGCTTCTGCGTCGCAGATCAAATCTGCGGATCGCTTTCCTCGGCCGTTGCGGCATAGGTGGAATCGTAAGCCCGAACGATGCGTGCCACCAGCGGATGACGGACGACATCCGTATCCTTGAAGCGAACGATGGTGATGCCTTCGACGCCGTTCAGCAGCTGCAGCGCTTCGACCAGGCCGGACTTGACGCCGCGCGGCAAGTCGATCTGGCTCGGATCGCCTGTCACGATCATCCGCGAGTTTTCGCCGAGACGGGTCAGGAACATTTTCATCTGCATGGATGTCGTGTTCTGCGCCTCGTCGAGGATGACGGCAGCGTTGGCAAGCGTGCGGCCACGCATGAAGGCGAGCGGCGCGATCTCGATGACGCCGGCGGTGATGGCACGCTCGACCTTGTCGCCCGGCATCATGTCATAGAGCGCATCATAGAGCGGACGCAGGTAGGGATCGACCTTTTCCTTCATGTCGCCAGGCAGGAAGCCGAGACGCTCACCCGCCTCGACGGCCGGGCGCGACAGGATGATCTTCTCCACGGCGCCGCGCTCCAGAAGCTGAGCAGCGTGGGCAACGGCAAGATAGGTCTTGCCAGTACCGGCAGGCCCGACGCCGAGGACGAGCTCGGAACGCTCCAGCGCCCGCATATAGGCATCCTGGGTCGGCGTGCGAGCGATGATCGTCTTCTTGCGCGTCGAAATCTGCGCCATCGTCAACTTGGCTTTTCTCTCCATGGTCGGCAGCGTCAATTGATCGTCGGCGGCAACCGCCATGCGGATTGCCCCTTCCACGTCGGAACGCTCCACATTGCCGCCTTTTTGCAGCTTGTCATAGAGGTAATCGAGCGTGCGGCGCGCCTGATTGGTGGCCAGCACATCGCCTGTGATGACGACGGAGTTGCCGCGGGCGCGCGCATCGATGCCGAGCCGCTCCTCGAGCAGCTTCAAATTCTGGTCGAATTGCCCGAAAAGCTCACTGGCGAACCGATTATTCTCGAACGTCAGGGTGAAGTGATTGGCGTCGCTCGCGGTGCGGGGCTGGCGCGATGAAGAAGAAACCAATTCCTGTCCGTTCAAGCGGTGCGGCTCCTTTGGGTAGGCCGGAACCTAGAGCAACTCAGCAAAGAGACTGTTGGTGCTCGTTCCGGTGATTCGTACGTTAATAATGTCACCGATTTGCGATGCTTTTGCATCAACATTCACAGATTGCAGCCAAGGGGAGCGTCCAATCAACTGGCCCGGCATCCGGCCCGGCTTTTCCAGAAGGATATCCACTGTTTTGCCCACACAGGCCTCGGCAAACGCATGCTGCTGCCTCAACAGCAATGTCTGCAATCGCTCCAGCCGCTCGGTCTTGACCTCTTCGGGCACCTGATCCTTCAATTCCGCACCGGGCGTGCCCGGCCGCGTGGAATATTTGAACGAGAAGGCCTGTGCATAATTCACCTCCCCGATAAGCCTCAGTGTATCCTCAAAATCCTGGTCTGTCTCCCCCGGGAAACCGACGATGAAATCACCGGAAAGCGCGATATCCGGCCGTGCGGCCCGGATTTTCTCGATCAGCGCGAGGTATTCCGCAGCCGTGTGCCGACGGTTCATGGCCTTCAGAATACGGTCCGAGCCGGCCTGGACCGGCAGGTGCAGATAGGGCATCAGCGTGCGCAGATCGCGATGCGCGGCGATCAGCCGGTCGTCCATGTCGCGCGGGTGGCTGGTCGTGTAGCGCAGGCGCGCGAGGCCGGGGATTTCCGCCAAACGATAGAGGAGATCGCCGAGACTCCAGTCTTCGCCTTTGGGTCCGATGCCATGCCAGGCATTGACGTTCTGGCCGAGCAGGGTGATTTCGCGCACACCGCCGTCCACAAGTTTCTCGGCCTCCTCGACGATCTGAGCGACCGGGCGGGAGACTTCGGAGCCACGGGTGTAGGGTACGACGCAGAAGGTGCAGAACTTGTCGCAGCCTTCCTGCACCGTCAGGAAGGCGGTGACGCCGCGGGAGCGGATCTTCGCCTTCTCTGCGATCGGCAGATGCTCGAACTTGTCCTCGATCGCATATTCGGTATCGACGACGCGCTGACCTTCCTTGGCGCGGCGAAGCGCGTCGGGCAGGCGATGATAGGTCTGCGGGCCGATGACGACATCGACGGCCGGCGCGCGGCGCAGGATTTCCTCGCCTTCCGCCTGGGCGACGCAGCCTGTGACGCCGATCATCATATCGCGGCCGTCGGCAGCCTTTCGCTTCTTCATCTCGCGCAGGCGGCCAAGCGCGGAATAGACCTTTTCCGCCGCCTTTTCGCGGATGTGGCAGGTGTTCAGCAGGACGAGGTCGGCCTCTTCCATGTCCTCGGTCGGCTCATAGCCGTCGCGGGAGAGCGCATCGCTCATCCGCGTGGAATCATAAACATTCATCTGGCAGCCGTAGGTCTTGATGAAGACCTTGCGGCTGTTGGAGCCGTCGCGGGGACCGAGCTGCGAAGCGTCGGCCGCCGGGGCATCGAGGGTCAGGCTGTCCTTGGTCATGGGCCGCTATGTAGTGGCTTTTGCCGTCGGAGAAAATGAAAAAGTTGGAATCACCTGGAAATCAAGCGATCTCGCGGCCAAGCAGGCGGCTGGCAAGCATATTGCGAATGCGCCGCGCGATGGTCGCTCTGACTTCCTTGCGGTTGGTGCCGGGGCGATAATCGACGGCTTCGCCGAAGCAGACATCGACATCGATGGCGCCACACTGGATAATGCCCTTCAGGTGCGGCACGAGCTCGATGTCGCCGGGCCACGCCGTCAGCGGGCGATAATAGCGACCCATCGGCGTGCCATGAACGCGGGTGTAGGCGACTGCGACCGGCTGGACATGCACGACGGCATCCGGCGCCTTCGGCAGCGCGGCAGCAGCAGCGCCGAACAGCGAGGACTTGACCTCAAGCAGCCGATTGCCGTCGGACGTCGTCCCTTCCGGAAACAGAACCATGATCTCGCCATCGGCCATGCGGTCGGCGATCTCGTTTACCTGCTCGCCGGTCTTGCGCTTCTGCTCGCGCTCGACGAAGACGCTCTTCTGCCATTGCGCGAACTGGCCGAAGATCGGCCAGTCCCGCACTTCCGATTTTGCGATGAAAGCTACATCGGCAACCGCCGAAAGGACGAGAATGTCGAGCCAGGACGAGTGGTTGGAGGCCAGCATCAATGGCCGGCTCGTCTCCATCCTGCCGACCACATGGATGCGCACCCCAAGCCAGTAGCAGACGATGCGGTGCCAGTAGCGCGGCAGATAGCGCCGGAGCCTCCAGTCGAAGCGCAGGCAAAGGATCTGCAGCGGCAGCATCACGGCGCTGACGGCGCAAATGACTACGGCGGCACAGCCGATGCGCAGCCAGGTCATCAAATCATTCGCTCCTGCATAAAAGCCTTCACGTCAACCTTCGTCCTTCTTCAGCGGGATGCCGTAAAGCTCCAGCCGGTGGTCGACGAGTTTGAAGCCGTGTTCGCGGGCAATGCGTTCCTGCAAAGCCTCGATCTCCGGCGAATGGAATTCGATCACCTCACCGCTCTTCAGGTCGATCAGGTGGTCGTGATGCTCTTCCGGCACCGTTTCGTAGCGGGAACGTCCATCGCGAAAATCGTGGCGGGCAAGAAGGCCGGCATCCTCAAACAGCTTGACAGTGCGATACACGGTGGAAATCGAGATTTTCGCATCCACCTGTACAGAACGCCGATAGAGCTCTTCGACATCCGGGTGATCCCCGGAACTCTCGATAATGCGCGCGATGATCCGGCGTTGCTCCGTCATGCGCATGCCGCGCTCGGCGCAAAGCTCCTCGAGGGATTTTACGGCATCATCCATCAATTGCTGTCTTCGGTCTGTTGGACTGTAACAAGGGATAGAGCGCCGAATTGCCGTTCCATCCATTTGTCTTGCCGCATTCGTGCGACGCCAAGTGATGCCACCTGGCTGCAAAATGCTCTAGCGAAGAACGCGGCGCATGACAAGCGCCGTCGATCTGGTGCCGTCGTCACCGACATAGTAGGCCTTGCGCTCGCCGACCGTTTCGAAGCCGAGCTTGCGATAGAGGCCGAGCGCCGGCTGATTGCCGCCGTCAACCTCCAGGAACATGGCTTCACCGCCGCGATTGCGGGTCTCGCGAAGGGCCGCCTGCATCAGTCTCCAGCCGAGGCCGGAGCGCGCGAGCTTGGCATGGACGGCGATCGTCAGGATTTCACCCTCGCCCGCCACATGCCGCGCCAGCACGAAGCCGGGAAGCGCCTTCTTCAGGATGGCATTGGTCTGGCGGGCGACGAAGCCGAAGGTGGTTTCCTGCGAAAGGAGCCCCTGAAATTCGGCCTCGTCCCAGACCCGCGAGAACCGCTCGCCGTGCAGGAGCGCCACTTCGGCGCAGTCCTTCAGTTCCATTGGGATGATTTCGTATTCGGCTTTCAAGGTAAGGTAGGATTCGAGCATTTCTACTGCCTGGCAACTGCGTATCCGGCCTGCGGTCTGGCATCGGGTCCGCGAAGATAAAGCGGCTTCGGCTTTTCGCCGGCAGGTTTGCCAGCGCCCAGCCGGGCGACGATGGCAATCGGAAATGCGTCTGGCCGCTCCGCAGGCGGCGCGTCGCTCAGCCGGGCGACGGCCGTTCCGGTGACGATGCCGTCGAAGGCGCCGGCAATTGTCCGCGCCTCGCCGATCGTCACGGCCCGAGCCTCGTCCAGCGGACTGCCATCGGCATCGAAGCTCTGGAGATAGATCTCCTCGCGCTTGGCATCGATGGCAGCCAGAACCGACTTGCCCGGATTCTGCTCTCGCGCGGCCGCTGCCATGATCTCGAGGGTCGTGACGCCAACGGCAGCGACATTGAGGGAAAGTGCAAAACCGCGTGCGGCTGCGACGCCGATGCGGATGCCGGTGAAGGAACCGGGGCCGACGGTCACGACGACACGCTCGACCGCCGAAAGCGCTATACCGGCCTTTGCCAGCGCCTCGTCGACAACGTGCATCAAATGCTCGGCATGCCCCCGTCCGATCGTTTCCGTGACCTCCCCCATCACAGAATCACTGCCGCTATCATACACAGCGGCAGCGCAATCCACACCTGCCGTGTCGAGCGCCAGTACGATCATGTCAACTTTTCCGAAAGCCTGGGTGTTAAACGGCTTCGACTTCCTGCACTTCCGGGACGAAATGGCGCAGAAGGTTCTGCACGCCATGCTTCAGCGTCGCCGTCGAAGACGGGCAACCCGAGCACGATCCCTTCATGTTGAGGTAGACCTTGCCGTCGCGGAAGCCGCGGAACGTGATGTCGCCGCCATCCTGGGCAACGGCAGGACGCACGCGGGTATCCAGCAGTTCCTTGATCGTCAGAACGATCGCCTCGTCGCCCTCGTCGAAGAACTCACCGCCGGCATCCTGCACTTCGGAGGAAACCGAAGACGTTCCCATGACCGGCTTGCCGGACATGAAATGCTCCATGATCGAACCGAGGATGGCGGGTTTCAGATGCTGCCATTCCTGATTTTCCTTGGAGACCGAAATGAAGTCGTAGCCGAAATAGACGCCCGTTACGCCAGGAACTTCGAAGAGGCGGGCGGCGAGCGGCGAAGCTTCGGCTTCCTCGGCGCTGCGGAACTCGGCCGTGCCGCTTTCCATAACCACTTTGCCCGGCAGAAACTTGAGGGTCGCGGGGTTCGGCGTCGCTTCGGTCTGAATGAACATCTTGATCTCCATGCGGCGGGCGAAACACCCGGTTCCGACTTTAGAATATTTCAAAAGAAAATAGGCCTTTTGGCCATTTCAATCAAGAGAGTGTTTCTCAAGAATGGCATGCGCCGGTCAGCTCAGCGCGTCGATTTCCTCGTTGCTCAGCGTGTCCGGAAGCACGGTGACCGGGATCGGAAAGGCTGCCGCGCGTCCGGCGATCGATGAAACGAGCGGACCTGGACCTTCCTTGGCCGAACCGGCGGCAAGCACGAGGAGCGCAATATCGCGATCTTCCTCGATCGCCGCGTTGATCTGTTCGGCCGCCGATCCCTCGCGGATGACGATCTCCGGATCGATGCCGACATTCTCGCGCACGCTCTGCGCCGCCTTTGCGGTCGCGGCCTCGGCCTCCTCGCGCGCTTCCGCCCGCATGATCTCCTCGACGCCGAGCCATTGCTGGAAATCGCCCTCGGGAATCACATAGAGCAATACGAGGCCGCCATTGGAATTCTTGGCACGTCGGCCAGCATAGTGGACGGCGCGCTGGCATTCGGGCGTGCCGTCGATGATCGCCATGAACTTGCGGCGATGGCCTTCCAGCCGTGAGAGACGTTTTGAAACCATGCGGCGATTCTGACACCCGAAGGCGACGTTTTGCAAGCCCCCGTTTTCAACCGGGGAGCTTGCATGACGACATCTTCAATAGAGAAAGCCGATAATGTCGCGAACCTGCTTCATGGTCACGTCGGCGCGGGCGCGAGCGCGGGCGCCGCCATCACGCAGAACGGCATCGATGTGACCGGGATCGGCCATCAGGCGGCGCATCTCCATCGTGATCGGCGACAGCACATGCACCGCGAGATCGACCAGCGCCGGCTTGAAGACCGAAAACTGCTGGCCGCCGAATTCGGATAGAACCTCGGCCTTCGACTTGTCGGCAAGAGCCGCATAGATACCGACCAGATTGTCGGCTTCCGGGCGGCCGGCGAGACCGGCGATTTCGCTCGGCAAGCCATCCGGATCGGTCTTGGCCTTGCGGATCTTCTTCGAAATATTTTCCTCGTCGTCGAGCAGGTTGATGCGCGAGAGGTCGGAAGCATCGGATTTCGACATCTTCTTGGTCCCGTCACGCAGCGACATCACGCGTGGCGCCGGGCCATCGATCAGCGGCTCGACCATCGGGAAATAGGCATGCACCGGCTCGTCGCCGACAGTGATGTCGATGCCGTAGCCGGTGCGGCGTATATGCTCCATGTAGTCCAGATTGAACTTCATGGCGATATCGCGGGTCAGCTCCAGATGCTGCTTCTGGTCGTCACCAACCGGAACATGGGTGGCGCGATAGAGCAGGATGTCGGCGGCCATCAGGCTCGGATAGGCGTAAAGGCCGAGCGAGGCCTGCTCGCGGTCCTTGCCGGCCTTGTCCTTGAACTGCGTCATGCGGTTCATCCAGCCGATGCGGGCGACGCAGTTGAAGATCCAGGCAAGCTCGGCGTGCCCCGGCACGGCCGATTGATTGAAGACGATATGCTTTTCCGGATCGATGCCGGCAGCAAGGAAGGCGGCCGTGATCGAACGCGTCTGGTTCGGCATATCGTCATGGACGAGCTGGGCCGTCAGCGCATGCATATCGACGACGCAATAGATGCAATCGTTGTTTTCCTGCAGGGCCACGAACTTGCGGATCGCGCCGAGATAGTTACCGAGATGGAGATTGCCTGTGGGCTGAACGCCGGAGAATACGAGCGGCTTGAATTCGGTCATGTCGTCCTCAAAAGGCTTGTGGAGGGCCTAGAGCATGATGCCGAAAAGTGTATGCGGTTTTCGGACGACATCATGCTCTATTTCTTTGATTTTAGAGCCGGATGATTTTCGGTCGCTTCGACCGAAAGTCATCCGGCTCTAGGAGAGCAATGCTCGCCCCTTGGTTTCGAGCGGCTTATGCACGCGGTATCGACGGGGATCAAGAGGCTATGTGACGGAGTCTCAGGAAGAATGCTGGATCAGGTCCCAGGTGTTGCCGTAGGGATCGGCAAAGACCGCCACCGTGCCATAGACTTCATGGCGCGGCTCCTCCAGAAAACGCACGCCCTTGGCCTTCATCCCGGCATGGTCGCCGGCGAAATCATCGGTCTTGAGGAAGAAGCCGACGCGGCCGCCGGTCTGGTTGCCGATCGCGGCGCGCTGACTGTCGCTGGCGGCCTGGGCGAGCAACAGCGCGGCGCCCTCGGTGCCTTTCGGTCTGACGACGACCCAGCGCTTGCCTTCCGACTGCGCCTCGTCAGCCAAGCACTCGAAGCCGAGGACATCGCAGTAGAAGGCTTTGGCGCGGTCGTAATCGTCAACGACGAGGGTTACCAGGAAGAGGGATTGGGGCATGCGGGCTCCGCGAACAAAATAAACTGCGCATATATGGAGGGTGCGTGCCCCCCTCTGTCCCCTTTCGGGACATCTCCCCCACAAGGGGGGAGATCGGTAGCGCGTGGCACCTACTCATATCTAATCATTAACGTGCTCATAGAGGTGGGCCTACTGGTTTACGAAGGGCGCGGCAAACTCCCAACAATCTCCCCCCTTGTGGGGGAGATGTCGCGGCAGCGACAGAGGAGGTACGCGATCTCAGCTCGCGCGATAGCCGGCGTCGCTGTCTACTCCCCGTTCACCGCCTTCGCATCCGGTGCAGCCGCCGCCCGCTTGCGCTTCAAGTTGCGGCGTATCATGCCCAAATCCACGCCGCCGATCAGGAAGGCGACAATGAAATACACCGCCATCGCAATCACTATGAGCAAGCCCAGGACGCCGGCCTTGGTGAGCAGCGGCGAGCCGGACCCCAGAAGCGGCTCCCACCGATGAGACAAATATACGATGACGCCGCCCATGACGGCGGAGGAGACGAGGAGCATGACGGTGCGGCGCGCCAGCGACCATTCCCAGGCGAGATGCCCGCGGCGATAGAGCGTAACGAAGAGCTGTACAGCGTTCAGCCATCCGGCAACCGCCTCGGCGAGCGCAATACCGCGTTCGGCCAGCACCGGGAAAAGCAGGATGGACAGCGCCGAATTGACGAAGACGGCGACCGCCGTGTAGCGCATCGGCGATTTCGTATCTTCGCGGGCATAAAAGCCGGGCTGCAAGGCCTTGATCAGCACGAAAGCCGGTAGGCCCAAGCCGAAGATGGCGAGGATGGAGCCGACCAGCGTCGTGTTGTTCGGGTTAAAGGCGCCGCGCTCATAAAGCACCCGGATGATATCGTCGGAGAGCAGCCAGAGGGCGACAGCGGCTGGCAGCGTCAGGAACAGCACGAATTCGATCGAGCGGTTCTGGATATTGGCGGCTTCCTTGATATGGCCCGACTTCAGCGAACGCGCCAGTTCCGGCAGAAGCACGATTCCGACAGCGACACCGACGACGCCGAGCGGCAACTGATAGATGCGGTCTGCATATTGCAGAGCGGCAATCGCGCCTTCCTTGCCCGAGGCAATCGCCTGGCCGATCACCAGATTGATCTGAGTGACGCCGCCGGTGATGGCCGCTGGGATCGCAAGAAGCAGGAGCCGCTTGACATTGGGCGTGAAGCGAGGAAAGCGCAAGCCGATATTGATGCCGGCACGACGCACGCCGATATAGACGACGGCCAGCTGCAGGACGCCTGCCACCAGTACAGACCAGGACAGGTACCAGGCGGTGCTCAGCGGATCGGCGCCGAAGTGGATCGCGTAGAACAGCGCGCTGATCATCACCAGGTTCAGGAAGATCGGAGCCACGGCGGCGGCGAAGAAATGATGCAGCGAATTCAGCATGCCGCTCATCATCGCCGTCAGCGACATCGACATGAGATAGGGGAACATCACGGCGGCCAACCGGACAGTCAGGTCGAATTTTTCGGCATCGTCGGCGAAACCAGGCGCGATGACCCAACGCACCAGGAGCGGCATGCCGAGTTCCATGACGACGGTAATCAGCAACAGGACCGAGAAGAGAACGCCAAATACTTCTTCCGAGAAGCGTTTCGCGCCGTCGATGCCATTCGCCTCGATTTCCTTGGCGAAGAGCGGCACGAAAGCGGCGTTGAAGGCGCCTTCGGCGAACAGGCGGCGGAAGAGGTTCGGGAAGCGGAAGGCAGCGTAGAAAACGTCGGCCATCGGCCCGGTGCCGAGAGCGGCCGCCATCAGCGTTTCGCGAGCAAAGCCGAAGATGCGGCTGCCAAGCGTCGCGCCACCGACGGTGATGAATTTCTTGACTAGGCTCATGCGGCGGAACCGGCTTTCTTCTCAGGATCTGGCTTTTCGACGACGACGCCGCGCGTGGCGGCGGGCGCGATGATGCCCGACGGCATGCGCTCGCGCATTTCATCCTCCTCGCCCGCCATGACGGCTTTCAGGCGCGCGGTGATATAGGCTCGCCTGTTCTCGTTGGAAATCTTCTGCCCGATGAGATCGGCGACGTAGAAGGTGTCGATGACCTTTTCGCCGAAGGTGGTGATGCGCGCCGACTGGATATCGAGCGACAGGTCCGAAAGAACGGCTGTTATTTCCGACAGCAGGCCGGGGCGGTCGAGGCATTCGACCTCGATCACCGTGAACTTGTTGGAGAGGCTGTTGGTGATGATGACAGACGGCGGGATGACGAAAGCCTTGTTCTTGCGGCGGTTCTTCGTGCGCGTCGCGATGACCTCCGGCAGGCGTTTGCGGCCGGCCAGCACGTCCTCGATCATCTTGCCGATAGTGGCGGCACGGCGCAGCTCATCGGCATCATTGGGGAATTCGCGGCTGACATGGATGGTATCGAGCGCACGCCCGTCCGATGTCGTGAAGATCTGGGCATCCGCGATGTTGGCTCCGGCAGCGGCGCATGCACCGGCGATCACGGTCAGCAGACGCGGATGGTCGGGCGAGAGCACGGTGATTTCGGTGATGGCATGGAAGCTGTCGGTGCGCACCATGGTCGCGAGCACCTTGCCCGCCTTGTCCGACTGGCGAATGAACTGCGTGTGGCGGAGCTGATCCTCCAGCGGCACGGACAACAGATAGGGTTGGTAGTGCAGCTTGACGTAGGCCTTGCGATCCTTCTGGCTCCAGTCCGCAAGCGCATGTGCCAGCGCCTCGGCCGCAGCTTCCGCCCGCTCCTTGCGCGATACTTCGGAGAAGCCGCCGGATAGCAGCAGCTCGGTTTCATAGTACAGCGTACGCAGAAGCTGGCCCTTCCAGCCGTTCCAGACGCCCGGGCCAACGGCGCGGATGTCGCAGACCGTCAGGATCAGCAGCATCTTCAGCCGGTCGAGCGACTGCACCCGGTCGGCAAAATCGATAATGGTCTTGCGGTCGGTCAGATCGCGTGTCTGGGCGACCATCGACATGGTCAGATGCTCGGCGATCAGCCAGACCACAAGCTCCGTCTGCTTCGGCGAAAGGCCGAAGCGGGGGCAGAGCTTGCGCGCGACTACGGCGCCGGCCTCCGAGTGATCTTCCTCGCGGCCCTTGGCGATATCGTGCAGAAGCACGGCAACATAGAGCGCGTCGCGATCCTCGATGCCGGGCATCAGCTTGTTGGTGAGCGGATGGATGTCCTCGGCCTTGCCCTTGTCGATTTCCGACAGTACCTCGACGGCGCGGATCAGATGTTCGTCCACCGTATAGTGATGATACATGTTGAACTGCATCATCGAGACGATCTTGCCGAATTCCGGGATGAAGCGGCCGAGCACACCGGCCTCGTTCATCCGGCGCAGGATCAGCGCCGGATCGCGTTTCGAGGTCAGGATGGAAAGGAAGAGGCGGTTCGCCTCCTCGTTTTCACGCAGATCGTTGTCGATGAGGTTCAGCGAACGGGTGACGCGCTTCAAGGCATCCGGATGGAATTCGAGGCCGTTGATGTCGGCGACGAAGAACAGCCTGATGAGGCTGACCGGATCGCGCTTGAAGACATCGGGATTGGCAAGTGCGATCCGGCCGCGATCCTCGACGAATTCGACGGTGCCGGCGATCTTGCGAGAGCGGTTGGCAAAGCGGCTGATGACGCCGGTGAGCCCCGGAGTGGCCTTCGCCTGCTGATCCTCAAGCGCCGCGCAGAGAATGCGGGTGAGATCGCCGACATCCTTGGCGACAAGGAAATAGTGCTTCATGAAGCGCTCGACGGCGGAGAGGCCGGGGCGGGCATGGTAGCCGAGCGCCTCGGCAATCTCGCGCTGGATATCGAAGGAAAGCCGCTCCTCCGCCTTAGCCATCAGGAAATGCATGTGGCAGCGCACGGCCCATAGAAAATCCTCGGCCTTCTCGAAAAGGCGGTACTCCTGCTTCGAAAGCACGCCGAGCTTCACCAGTTCGGCGGGATCGCGGACGTGATAATAATATTTCGAGATCCAGAAGAGCGTGTGCAGGTCGCGCAGGCCGCCCTTGCCTTCCTTGACGTTCGGCTCGACCAGATAGCGGGTGTCGCCGGCCTTGCGATGGCGCTCGTCGCGCTCGGCGAGCTTGGCGGCGATGAATTCCGGACCGGTATTGGTGACGATTTCCTTGTCGAAGCGCGCCTGCAGCTCGCGCTCCAGCGCGACGTTGCCGCAGATATAGCGGGTTTCGAGAATGGCGGTGCGCACCGTCATGTCGGACTTGGCCTCGCGGATACATTCCTCGACCGTGCGCGTGGCGTGGCCGACTTTGAAGCCCATGTCCCAAAGCATATAGAGAATGAATTCGACCGCCTTGTGCGTCTCACTCGCCGGTTTCGGCTGGAAGAGGAAGAGAAGGTCGATATCGGAGCCCGGCGCCAAGGTATCGCGGCCATAACCGCCGACGGCGGTGACGGAGAAGGCGCCTGCCTGTTTTGGATGGACGTGGCGGACGGTGAAATCGTAGAGGACGGTGATGATCTGGTCCTGCAGCCAGGAAATCCGGTGCGCGCAATCGAGCCCGCTGCCGTCGGCAATCAGCGATCGCCGCGCTTCTTCGCGTCCGTCCTGGCTCGCCTTCTTCAGCAGTGCAAGTAGCGCGGAACGCTCCTCATTCTTGTCCAGACCGCGTTTGGCGAGAGCCTCGCACTCCGCCCTCAGCGCGGATACATCGAGAATGGTCGAAAAATCGATATGATGCGTTTCCATGCCCTGCCGATCGGCTTTCTGTTCGCTGGCGCGGCGCATTGCCGGCGCGCCCGTCTTTTCGTCTGCATGCGCTATAGCCTCTTTGCCGGGCGATTGACACAGGCATTCTATGCCCGGGTTCCTCGAAACCAGCCGGAGCCGACCATCTCGAATCGATGATCCTCCCGATTTCTACCGGGTCAAAGTTGACGAAGCGTGACGCCAATCGACGCAGAAACCGGCAGTTTTAGGGCCTTGCCGGCTCCAGCGTCCGCCTTAGCTCGTTCAAGCTATATAATATGTTTCGCGACTGGGCGCCGATCTGCGTCACCATTTCGCGCTCGCATTCCCAATAGCCGGCCTTGGCGATCTTCGAACAGATATCGGAAATACGGCTGCAGGACAGGGTGATGTCGAGCAGGCCGCGATCGGATTCGCAATCCGGCGCCTCACCCTCGCCGCCTATTTTGCCACGCGCGGCAATCGGAGAAAAACGCTCGCCCAGAATGCGGACTTCGGCGAGAAGAACTTCGAGATACATCATGTTGTCCTTGGAATATCGCCCGTGTCAGCCGGTCTTGGTCAGAGTTTTCTTCAGCTCGTAGAGCACATCGAGGGCGGCGCGCGGCGTCAGATCGTCGAGATCGAGCGTCTTCAGCCGCTCCTCGACCTTGGAGGGTTCGCGTCGCCCGACCGCCTCCTCCCGGCGAACGGCCACCTGGAAGAGAGGCAGATCATCGATGAGCTGGCTTGCCGGATTCTTGCGATCGGCATCCTCGAGCCGCGTCAGAACGTCGCGGGCACGCGCCACCACGGAAGCCGGCAGGCCGGCGAGACGCGCCACCTGAATGCCATAGGAGCGGTCGGCAGCGCCCGGCCCGACCTCATGCAGGAAGATGACATCGCCATCCCATTCCTTGACGCGCATGGTGGCATTCGAAAGCCGGCTAAGCTTTTCCGACAGAACGGTCAGCTCGTGGAAATGCGTGGCGAAGAGGCCGCGGCATCGGTTGGCTTCATGCAGATGCTCGACGGCGGCCCAGGCGATGGAAAGGCCGTCGAAGGTCGCGGTGCCGCGGCCGATCTCATCGAGGATGACCAGGGAACGTTCGGTTGCCTGATTGAGGATCGCCGCCGTCTCGACCATCTCGACCATGAAGGTCGAACGGCCGCGGGCCAGATCGTCGGAAGCGCCGACGCGCGAGAACAGCCGATCGACGATGCCGATACGAGCCGAAGCGGCCGGCACGAAGGAGCCCATCTGCGCGAGAATGGCGATCAGTGCGTTCTGGCGCAGGAAAGTGGACTTACCGCCCATGTTCGGGCCGGTCAGCAGCCAGATGGCGCCATCCTTGCCGTCGGATTTCGGCGAAAGATCGCAATTGTTGGCAACGAACGGACCGCCTGCCTGGCGCCGCAGCGCCTGTTCGACCACCGGATGACGGCCGCCTTCGATGGCGAACATGCGGCTTCCATCAACCACGGGCCGGCAATAGGCCTGCTCCTCGGCAAGCAGCGCAAGGCCGGCTGCGACATCGATGACCGACAGAGCGCGGGCGCCGGCTTTGATCGCTTCGGCAGCAGCAACAACGGCCGTGACCATGCGATCGAAAGCCTCAAGCTCGATTGCCAGCGCCTTGTCGGCGGCATTGGCGATGCGGCTTTCGAGATCGGCAAGCTCGGTCGTGGTGAAGCGCATGGCGTTCGCCATGGTCTGGCGGTGGATGAAGCGCGCCTTGGCTTCGCTGCTATCGGTCATCGGCCCGGCATTGCCGGCCGTGACCTCGATGAAATAGCCGAGCACATTGTTGTGCTTGATCTTCAGCGACTTGATGCCGGTTTCATCGGCATATTGCAGCTGCAGGCCGGCGATGACGCGGCGCGACTGGTCGCGCAACGCCCGCACTTCGTCGAGTTCGGCATTTGCCCCTTCTCTCAGGAAACCGCCGTCGCGCTTCAGCAAGGGAAGCTCGTCGGCAAGCGTCGCGGCGAGCATGGCTTCGAGATCGGCAGGCAAAGCTCTGAGTCCGGCCAGTGCCCCCTTCAGCTCCTCCGGCAGAAGTGCAGCTGCGAGCATGCGGGCAACATCGGCGGCGGCAGCCAAGCCTTGACGGATCGCCCAGAGATCACGCGGCCCTCCGCGATCGAGCGCGAGACGCGACAAAGCGCGCGGCATATCAGGCACATGTTTCAGCGCCGAACGCAGATCGCTGCAGAGCGACGGCTCCTCGGTCAGAAAACCGATCGAATCCAGACGCTCGTTGATGAGCCGAGGATCGGTCAGCGGCGACATCAGCCGTTCGGCGAGAAGCCGGGCGCCGCCGCCGGTCACGGTGCGATCGATCGCCTTCAACAGCGAGCCGTTGCGGTCGCCGGAAAGTGTGCGCACCAGTTCCAGATTGGCGCGCGTTGCGGGATCGATGAAGAGCGTCGAGGCACCGCTTTCGCGCTCCGGCAGCCCGAGCGGCGGCCGCTCGGCAAGCTGGGTCTTTTCGACATAGGCAATCGCAGCGGCAGCGGCGGCCAGTTCGGCCCGGCTGAACGTGCCGAAACCATCGAGCGTCGAGACGCCGAAATAGCGGGTGATACGTCCCTCGGCACTGGCACTGTCGAACAGCACGGCCGGCTGCGGAACGGCCGTGCGGCCGAGTATGTCGAAAACAGGCTTCAATTCAGGATCGTGAAACATCGTATCCGGCAGGATCAGTTCTCTGGGATCGATGCGCAGGATATCGGCGAGCAGCCGTGACGTCTCCGTTTCGGCAAGGCGGAAGACACCCGTCGAAATATCGATCCAGGCGAGCGCCAGCTGCGGTTCGGCGCCGCCGCGGATGCGGGTCAGCGCCATCAGATAATTGGATTCCGAGGGCGAAAGCAGCTTTTCCTCGGTGATCGTGCCCGGCGTCACCAAGCGTACGACATCGCGCCGCACCACGGACTTGCCGCCGCGCTTCTTTGCTTCGGCGGGATCTTCCACCTGCTCGCAGACAGCAACGCGGAAGCCAAGCGCGATCAGCTTTTGCAGATAATCATCGGCTGCATGAACCGGCACGCCGCACATCGGGATATCCTGCCCCATGTGCTGGCCGCGCTTCGTCAGCGTGATGCCGAGCGCGCGCGACGCGTCGATGGCGTCTTCGAAGAACAGCTCGTAGAAGTCGCCCATGCGGTAGAACAGCAGCGAACCGGGATTGTTCGCCTTGATCTCGATATATTGCTCCATCATCGGGGTAGCCGAGGCGCGACTTTCCTCCGAGGCAAGCTCGGCGGCCGAGAAAGCATCGATGCTGGCGGTTATACGTTCGTTCACGGAGGTGCAGTTTTTCCAAAAAAATGAGGTGCCACCCTATCCGCGCGCGGCTATAGAAGACAACAGCTATCGGGCAAGAGGGACCGGTCGCCCACAGGAGGTTTGGAGGAACAATGGCTGACAGCAAGAGCAAGTCGCGTCCGGGAACGGGGATCACCGAGCAGGAAGCGCTGGACTTCCACAGGAACGGCCGCCCTGGCAAGCTTGAGATCAACCCGACCAAGCCGATGGCGACCCAACGCGATCTTTCCCTTGCCTATTCGCCCGGCGTGGCCGTCCCCGTCAAGGCAATCGCCGCCGATCCGGCCACCGCCTACGACTATACCTCGCGCGGCAACATGGTCGCCGTCATCTCCAACGGCACGGCCATTCTCGGCCTCGGCAATCTCGGCGCGCTCGCCTCCAAGCCGGTCATGGAAGGCAAGTCGGTCCTCTTCAAGCGCTTCGCCGACGTCGATTCGATCGATCTTGAGATCGACACCGAGAATGTCGATGAATTCATCAATTGCGTGCGCTATCTCGGCCCCTCCTTCGGCGGCATCAATCTGGAAGATATCAAGGCTCCGGACTGCTTCATCATCGAGCAGCGTCTGCGCGAGCTCATGGACATCCCGGTGTTCCATGACGACCAGCACGGCACCGCCATCATCGCCGCCGCCGGTCTCATCAACGCGCTGGAGCTGACCGGGCGCGACCTGCAGACCACCAAGCTCGTCTGCAATGGCGCGGGTGCCGCGGCCATCGCCTGCATCGAGCTGATCAAGTCGATGGGCTTCAACCCGGAGAACATCGTCCTTTGCGACACCAAGGGCGTGATCTACCAGGGCCGTAGCGAGGGCATGAACCAGTGGAAGTCGGCACATGCCGTCAAGACCGACAAGCGCACGCTGGCGGAAGCGATGAAGGGTGCCGACGTGGTTTTGGGCCTCTCGCAGAAGGGCGCCTTTTCCGAGGACATGATCCGCTCGATGGCGGACAAGCCGATCATCTTCGCAATGGCCAATCCCGACCCGGAAATCACGCCGGAAGAAGTGGCCCGCATCCGCGACGACGCCATAATGGCGACGGGACGCTCGGACTATCCGAACCAGGTCAACAACGTCCTCGGCTTTCCCTATATCTTCCGCGGCGCGCTCGACGTGCGAGCCACCACGATCAATGACGAGATGAAGATCGCAGCCGTCAATGCGCTTGCGAGCCTTGCGCGCGAAGACGTGCCCGATGATGTTGTCGCCGCCTATCAGGGGGCAAGGCCGCGTTTCGGCGCGCAATATATCATTCCGGTGCCCTTCGACCCGCGCCTGATCTCGGCAATTCCGGTTGCGGTCGCCCAGGCTGCAATCGATAGCGGCGTTGCCCGCCGCGAAATCTCGGACATGGCCGCCTATGCGCGCGAGCTTTCAGCCCGGCGCGATCCGATCGCCTCGACCCTTGCACAGCTCTACGAGCGCGTACGCCGGCATCCGAAGCGTATTGTCTTTGCCGAGGCGGAGGAGGAACAGGTCATGCGCGCCGCTCTCTCCTATGCCAATCAGGGACTCGGCACCGCCATCCTGCTCGGCCGCGAGGATCTGATCAAAGCCACGGCCGAGCGCGCCGGCATCGATCTCAACCGCCCGGGCCTCGAAATCGTCAATGCCCGCATCTCGAAGCGGGGCGATGCCTATATCGACTATCTTTATGCCCGGCTGCAGCGCCGGGGCTATCTGCATCGCGACGTGACGCGCCTGATCCATAACGACCGCAATCACTTCGCCGCCTGCATGGTGGCGCTTGGCGACGCCGACGGCATGGTGACGGGTGTCACGCGCAACTATTCGACGGCACTCGGCGACGTGCGCCGCTGCATCGACGCCAAGCCGGGGCATACAGTGATCGGCATATCGATCGTGCTTGCGCGAGGCCGCACCGTGTTTGTCGCCGATACCGCCGTGCATGACATGCCGACATCCGAAGAACTGGCCGATATCGCTGAGGAAGCCGCCGGCTTCGCACGGCGCATGGGCTATGAGCCGCGCGTCGCCATGCTCGCTTATTCCACCTTCGGCCATCCCCCCGGCGAACGCTCCGAGCGGGTGCGTGAAGCGGTGAATATTCTCGACAAGCGCCATGTGAATTTCGAATTCGACGGCGAAATGGCCGCCGATGTCGCGCTGAACAGGAAGCTCATGGAAAGCCTTTATCCTTTCTCGCAGCTTTCCGGACCGGCAAACGTGCTTGTCATGCCAGCCTTTCACTCGGCATCGATCTCCACCAAGATGTTGCAGGAACTCGGCGGCTCCACCGTGATCGGGCCGCTGCTCGTCGGGCTCGACAAACCGGTGCAGATCACCTCGATGGGAGCCAAGGATTCGGATATCGTCAATATGGCCGCCATCGCCGCCTATGGTGCAGGATCGTAGCCGGCAATCCATAAGACTGAGTCGGAGACCAACAAAGGTGATGGGCTCCCGTCTCAATTCGGTGTAAAATATACGGATGAGCGAAGCAGAAGTCCTGTTCGGAGTGCTGCGCCATTCAGCGCAGCCGGATATTGTCGATGCTATAGAGCGGCTCGTCCTCGAGGCACCCGACCGCAAGCTCAACCGCGTGAACCCACTGGCCTTCGCGGCCGCCCACGGCTTCGAGGAAGAACAGACCGTCAATGCCTTTCTGCACGCATCGCGCCTTGGCCTGTTCGAGATGTCGTGGAATGTTCTTTGCCCCGGCTGCGGCGGGGTATTGGATGCCAATACCTCGCTGAAAACCGTGCAAAGCGACACCTATAACTGTACGCTTTGCGCAGCCGGATACGAGCCGACGCTCGATGAGATGGTGGAAGTCACCTTCACCGTCAGTCCGCGCGTGCGCCACATAGAAGCGCACAATCCGCACGACCTGCCGCCCCTTGAATATTTCCGCCAGATCTATTGGGGCTCGGGTATCGACCTTCCCGACGAAGGGTATGAGGAAAAAGTCGATCAGTTCGTCCTGGAATCGCTTGAGCTGCCGCCCGGCGAGAAGGCGGTGATATCGCTTCAATTGCCGGCGGAATTTACTATCATCTTCGAGCCTGTCACGCATGCGGCGCAATTCCTCGATGTGAAGGGAGAGCCATCGAAGGAGCGGCAGGCTCTCTCGCTCGTTTTCGATCGCATGCACCGCCACAGCGAGGCGATCGAATTGCGGCCCGGTCCCTTGCGCATCCAGATGGAGAACCACACGGACATTCGCGTGCTGCCGTCGATCTGCGTGGCCAATGAAGCTCTTCACACGCTGCTCGGGCAACGCCGGCCATTCCTGACCGCCAAGCATCTGCTTTCCAACCAGACCTTCCGTGACATCTACCGCACGGATACGATCGACATCGATCAGCGATTGAAGATCACCAGCCTCACCTTTCTGTTCACCGACCTGCGCGGCTCGACGGAATTATACGAAAGGGTCGGCGATCTCGCAGCCTTCGACTTGGTCAAGACCCATTTCGGCATCCTGCACGAGATCGTCGCGGCGGAGGCGGGTGCGGTCGTCAAGACCATCGGCGATGCCGTCATGGCGACCTTCCCGACGCCGGACCGGGCGCTGATTGCTGCCATGCGGATGCGCGAGGCCATGCTCAACCTCAACGAAGAGCGCGGCAATGACGATCTTCTACTGAAAATCGGCATCCACGAGGGGCCGTGCATCGCCGTGAGCCTGAATGAACGGCAGGATTATTTCGGGCAAACGGTCAATATCGCGTCCCGCGTCCAGCATCTTGCCACGTCACGCGAAATATTCGCAACCAGCTCGGTGCTCGATCATCCGCGCGCCGCCGAACTGATGACAAGGCGCGGCCTCACGCCGCAATCGCATCATGTCGCGTTGCGCGGCATCACGGACGCGATCGACATCTTTGCCATCCCTTAGAGCAATTCCGGAAAAGTGCGCAGCGATTTTCCGTCCGGAATTGCGTGAAAACAAAGATAGAGTCAGCTCGCGAAGCGACCTGCATCCGCGCCGTAGTAATTCACATAGCGATTCGAGATGCTGGCGATCGGCAGGACGATCAGCACATCCGTGGTATTGAAGGCCTGATCGACCACGGCGGTCGAGCCGACCATGGCGCCGAGGCGCAGATACCCCTTGATCAGCGGCGGCAGCGCCATCAGCGCCTT
Source organism: Hyphomicrobiales bacterium (assembly GCA_900468625.1). Classification (GTDB taxonomy): domain Bacteria; phylum Pseudomonadota; class Alphaproteobacteria; order Rhizobiales; family Rhizobiaceae; genus Rhizobium. The sequence continues at coordinate 27,389 of UBUL01000009.1, read as the reverse complement.
CTTCGCATTCACGGCTTCCGTAGGCATCAGGTCCATATTGCGGGCAAGCGACGGCAAAGCGTCGACAGCCCATTCATCCTTGGCCACAACGTTGTGATAAAGGAAGGACAGGGCAAGCGCATGCTGTTCCGGCAAGACGCCGGGGAAGGATGCGCAGCCGAACATCGCGCCCATGCCATGCTTCAGCGCATAAGCCCAATTGCCCTGCCACAGCAACTCGACCGTACGCTTGTTTCGGTAATCCGGCAGCACGCAGGAACGGCCGAGCTCCATGAAGCGCTTGTCCGGATGGCGGGCAAGCAGCGCGTCGATATCGAATTCCGAGGACGAATAGAAACCGCCATTGGCCATGGCCACTTCCTGGCGCAGCAGGCGATAGGTGCCGACGATCTGATCTTCCGGATCGCCCTCGATCGAACGGTCCAGCACCAGAAGATGGTCGCAGATCGCATCCCAGCCGTCGACATCACGCTGACGGCGCATGGCATCGGCCGGAAGTTGCGCGTTCATCTCCTCGACGAAAACGCGGTAACGGACGGCCTGAGCGGCATCGATTTCGCGCGCCGAGCGGGCAAGGCGCGTTTCTAGATTTCCGATGCGTCCGAGCACATCGCTGGCAACCGGCTCAACCGTTGCCTTTGAAGACTGAACCATTTCGCCCTGAGCTTCGCGATTCAAGATTTCGATGGACATGGCGATTCTCCCCCTGCGGGCCGATATAGCGCCATAAACCAAATTCGTGCGACAGGAAAGTGACACGCAGCTTGGCTAAATGCAAGAAGCGTGCCCATTGCAAATTTTCGAATGAACGCGCTGTCCCCAACTTAGCGGCGGCAATTGCCAGAGGTTGAGCGACATAGCGCCCTCAATCTGGCGTCGATCAGCCGGCTTCCTCAATCTTCGTTTGAAGATCGGAGGCGGAATTATGCGGCGGATTTAAAGTGCAGCAACGGCCTTTGCGCGTCACACGTGACGGGCGACGGTGTAGCCGCGTTCGCAAGCCGATCTCGACAGGGCCTGCAACGCCGTCGTCAGCTTTTCAGGATCGACCGGCTTGACGATGACGGCATCGGCTCCCGCCAGAAGCGCCTGACGGCGGACCGCATCGCGGCTGTCTGCGGTCAGCACGATAATGGGAAGCGGCGACAAACCCTGCCGGCGCTCGTAAGCGCGCAATTGTGCAAGCACAGCCGCACCCGTGCCACCGGGCATGTTGAAATCGGTCACGAGCACTTCGGGCCGCGCTTCGGCATTTTCAGCGCGGGCACGAAGGCCATCGAAATCCTCGACGAGACGAACCCTGTGGCCGGCCTTGGAGAGCATGGCCCGAACCAGCATCGCATTCACGGGATCATCCTCGCCCAGAAGGATATCCAGAGTGCGGTCCTCCGCCTCGGGCGTCGTTATGCCGATCTCCGAGACCGCTTCGATCAAGGCTTCGCGCTTTTCCATGCCGCGCATGCGGCCTCTCAGCACATCGATCAGCGACTGTTCGCGCAGCGGCCGGATGAGCCAGGCATCGAAGAGATCGAGCGGATGGGTATTGCGCTCCTCGGGATTGACCAGAAAGATCTTGCGAAGCCTCGGCACCGCGAGCGCATTTCCGTCGCTGAAATACCAGGGCGCCATGCGGTGGTCGACGATCAGATCCGTCCAGGCCCCCTCGTCACTCATCGGGAAGGACCGCAGCAGATCCTCCATGTCATCGGCGCCGATCAGCCTGCAGTGGCCGCCGAGGGTCTGAACGGTCCGCATGATGGCCGTGCTTGCTGCTCCCTCGGGAGCCAGCAGTAGGACGCGGGATCCCCCGAGCATCCTGCCGCGACAACCGTACCCGTCTTCCCCGGCAACCAGGCCGACCGGAAAGGAGATGACGAACTCGCTGCCCTCGCCGCGCTCGCTGGCGACGCTGAGCCTGCCGCCGAACTCACGCAGGATGCGGGCGGAGATGGCAAGGCCGAGCCCTGTGCCGGCGCTTCTTTCCACGACCGAGCCGGCTTGTTCGAATTCACCGAAGACGCGCGCCTGTTCTTCCTCCGTCATGCCGGGGCCACTGTCCCGCACCGATATCGTCAAGTCGCGCTCGTGAAGATCGACACGGACGAGAACCCCGCCGGTCTGGGTGAACTTCACCGCATTGCCGATGACGTTGAACAGGATCTGGCGTAGACGGGCGGGATCGAACTCCATGCTTTCGGGGACATCGGCGGCAACGCTCGCGGCAATTTCGATGCCCTTTTCATGGGCACGATGGGCGAGCATTTCGATGACGCCCTCCAGCAGAGGACGCAAAGCCTCCTGGCGGGGATGCAACTGGAAGCGGCCAACTTCGATCGTGGAGAAATCAAGGAGGTCTTCGACCAACTGCACCAGCGCATGCCCCGATTGGCGAATGCCGGTCAGATAATTTGCCTGCTCCAAAGTCAACGGTGTCTGGGCAAGCAGGTGGTTCATGCCGAGAATGCCCGACAGCGGCGTGCGGATCTCGTGGCTGACGGTTGCGAGCAACCGCGATTTGGCCGCACTGTTATACTCGGCCTTCAGCCGCGCATCCTCGCGCAGCCGGGCGGTCTGCCGCTCTTCCGTCACGTCGCGCGCGATGCTCTGCATGCACAATTGTCCGGTTGCCGGATCACGGAACATGACATCGTGCCAGGCGAAGATGCGCCGCCCCTCGGGCGTGGCGATTTCCGCGTCCTGATGTTTCGCGTCGGTGACGGCACGGAATACGAGACCGGCCTCTTCCAGCGTCAGGCCTTCCGGATGTGACTTGCCCGTCAGCTTGCGGAAGGTGGCGTTGGCGTGCAGAATCCGGCGATCGATGCTGCGGGTGACTGCTATGTCTCCAAGCGCGTCATGGACGGTGGCAAGCAGGCCGATGCTCTCCTTGTGTTCCCACAGGCGGTCGTGCTCGCTCTCGCTGAAATCGGTAAGGGCGGCCTCGGGCTTATGGGCTGCGCTTCGGATTTTGGCGACGCTGGCAGCGGCGAGTGCGAGGGCCAAGAGGGCCAAAACGCCCGCCAGCGTCAGGGGACCTCCGGCAAAGCCGGTCGCAAGAAGAGCAGCGCCCGCCACGAGCCCACCGCCATTCAGCCAATGGCCCTGCAGCCACCAGGCCCGCGCGGGCAATGCCGGTTGACGAACCCCATTCTGGGGCGACTCGATCGGCCTTGCAGGGACCGGCGCGTTTTCGGCCAGTCCCTCGATCGGCTCCGTTTGGCCGCGAACTGCTGCCGCGGCAAGCTTTTCCTGCAAATTTGCCAGAGTGCTCATGCACACTGGCTATCACAGGCACGGTTCCCGATGCCTTCAGGGATTCGCTAGAATTTTAAGTTTTTGCCTTTTTCGGCATCAGAAGCTCGTCGAGGATGACGCATCCCGCGCCGACGGTAATGAAACTGTCGGCAAGATTGAACACGGCGAAAGACCACGTCTGCGTATAGAAGAGGATGTAGTCGATCACATGGCCGTAGAGAAACCGGTCGATCAGGTTGCCGAGCGCGCCGGCAATGATCAGGGCAAACCCCACATGCGCGAGCCAGCGGTGATCCGGCGCGCGCCGCCACAGCCACAGCACGAAGGCGACGATGACGAGCCGCATGCCGACGATGAACCAGCCGTCCATGCCCGACAGCATCGAGAATGCCACGCCGAAATTGTAGGTGCGATAGAGCGCCAGCATCGGAATGATCGGCACCATCTCCTGCAGCGGCAGCCAATGGTCCACCATGATCTTGATGGCCTGATCGAGAATGACCGCGATCACGATGAAGATCAGGATGGGCAGGGGCCGCGAAAACAGGGCTGCCTTCGTCGTCGGCCGTTCGTGGGTTTCGCTTTCGGTCATCGCGTCTCGCTGAGTGTCAGGATATGACGGCGGGCTTCGAACAGCATGACCGCTGTGGCAACCGCCAGATTGAGGCTGTCGGCGCGGCCTGCCTGCGGGATGCGGGCAAGCGCATCGGCCTCCTTCGCCAGGATATCCGGCAGGCCGGATTGCTCGTTGCCCATCAGGATGACGACGGGCTTCCTCTTGTAGTCGATGGTGCGGTAGTCGACGGCGCCGGCCAGATGGGTGGCAACGACGGCAACGCTTGCGGTCTTCTTCCAGGCCAGAAACTCTTCCGGCGTCGCCTTGACGACGGGAACGGCAAAGACCGACCCCATGGTGGCGCGTACGGTTTCCAGGGAAAACGGATCGGTCGTGTCGCCGACGAGGATGACGCCGGATGCGCCTGCCGCGTCGGCGGTGCGGATGATGGTGCCGAGATTGCCGGGATCGCGCACGCGGTCGAGCGCCACCCAGGTCTCGCCCGGTTTCGGCCTGACGTCCCGAAGCGGCCGCCAGCGCTGCTCGAAAACGCCGACCACCATCTGCGGATTGTCGCGGCGGGTGATCGAACCGATGATCTTTTCGCTGACCTCCAGCACCAGTCCGCCGGCGGCGACCGTCTTGGCGGCCACCTGCTCGACCAGCGGCTTGCCCTTGGCGGCCTTGGCATAAACAAGCGTGCGGATCGTCCAGCCGAGATCGAGCGCATCGATGACGAGCTTCAGGCCCTCCGCCAGGAAGGCACCGCTTTCCTCGCGCGACTTCTTGACCGTCAGCGCCTTGATGTCCTTGACGATCGGATTAGCAAGCGAGGTGACCTCCTTGACCTGTCCGACCTTGCGCGGGCCGTCGTTACGGAAATCCTGGTTCATTTCGGCACCCAGCGGCTGAAGAGAGAGGTAGAAAGCGCCCTGCCCGGCGTGCGGCCGTCGAGGCCGGCTTCGCGGATCACGAGCTCGCCGGATTCGACCACGCCGCCCACGCCCCGCATGGTCTCGCGCATCAGCTCATGGATCGAATAGAAGCTGGCGCGGATGGAATAGGCCGTCAGCACGAGGCCGACCGCCTTGGGCGACAGGATTTCACGGCAGACATCCAGCATCAGCGGCAGATGCTCGAACAGATGCCAGACCTCGCCGTTCGGGCCGCGGCCGAACTTCGGCGGATCGGTCAGGATGATATCATATTTGTTGCCACGCCGCTCCTCGCGCAGGATGAACTTCATCGCATCCTCGCAAATCCAGCGGATCGGCAGCTTTTCCATGCGGCCCAAAGCCTGGTTTTCGCGCGCCCAGCCGATCGCTTTCTTGGAGGCATCGACATGGGTGACTTCCGCGCCCGCCGCAGCCGCCACCAGTGATGCGACGCCTGTATAGCCAAAGAGATTCAGCACCTTCAGCGGCCTTTTCGCCGCCTCGACCTGCTCCTTCATCCAGGCCCAGTGCACGATCTGCTCCGGAAAGACGCCGACATGGCGGAAGGCGGTGAAACGGCCGAGAAAATCGACGCCGAGCAATTGCAGCGGCCAGGTCTCGCCAAGCGCCTCGCGCGGGAAGCGCCAGCGGCCCATGCCGTCCTCGTCCGTATCACCGGTGAAGACGGCGTCGGCATTGTCCCAGATATGCGCGGCAAGCGCCGGCGGCCAGAGCGCCTGCGCCTCCGGGCGGACGATGCGATAGGGGCCGTATTGCTCGAGCTTCAGTCCGTTGCCGCTGTCGATCAGGTGAAAATCGCCGGCGCCCAGCGATTCGAGGACGACGGGCACGCGCTCTGCCGGCCGTTCGCCGCTTCTCAAGATCAACGGCCGTTCGGGCGCGGCGGAAGCTGTTGCCGCATCCCGCGGTTCGGCCACCCGCTCATCGTGATCGCGCGAAGGCTTGGCCGGCCTTGAGGCGTGCGCGGATTTTGCCGGTGGCTTGCCGGGCATGTCACGCCGGGGTTTTGCCCCGAGACCGCCCGCGGCTTTCTGGCCGGGCCGGTTTTCCCTATGTTTCACCATGCTTGTCTCAAAATTGATATGTGCGTGCAAATAGCATCTGGCCGCCACTTGGCAAAGCGCTTTCCGATCTGCGATGATCCATGCACAAAATGTCACATAGGGAGGACTGTGCATGGACATGACCGGCGAGGAGCGGATCGCAGCACCCAGGGACGCAGTGTGGGCGGCACTGAACGATCCCGAGATCCTCAAGCGATGCATTCCCGGCTGCCAAAGCCTTGAGCAGATTTCTCCCACGGAGCTGACGGCGACCGTGAAACTGAAGATCGGCCCGGTTTCCGCATCCTTCAACGGCGAGGTCAAGCTTTCCAACATCAACGCACCGGAAAGCTACACGATATCGGGCGAAGGAAAGGGTGGCATCGCCGGCTTCGCCAAGGGCGGCGCCGACGTCGTCCTCAGGGAAGAAGGCGGCGAGACGATCCTGCAATATGAGGCGAAGGCGCAGGTCGGCGGCAAGATCGCGCAGCTCGGCTCGCGGCTGGTCGATTCCAGCGCCAGGAAGTTGGCACAGCAGTTTTTCGCCGATTTTACCGCGGCGATCAACGGTCAGGCCAACTCGTGATTGCTGTGGGCGCTTTTCGCGCCCATATAGAAAATTATGACATCGAAATCCGATATCTGGACCAACCGGCCGGCACGCGAACAGGATATGCCGCAGCTTGCGGAGATCTATCTCCGCGTTCGTCGCGAGACATTCCTCTGGGTCGATCCCGATCACTTCACTCTGGAAGATTTCGCCATTCATACGAATGGCGAGCGCTTGTACGTGTGCGAGGACGAATGCGGTGTGATTGCCGGATTCGCCGCGATTTGGGAGCCGGACGACTTCATCCATATGCTCTACATTCAATCGGCTTTTCAGGGACGTGGCGCCGGCAAGGCGCTGCTTGCCGCCCTGCCGGATTGGCCGAAGCGCCGCTACCGGCTGAAATGTCTGGTCAGAAACGTGCGCGCCATGGCCTTCTATCGAGCCCTCGGCTTCGAGATCATCGGCGATGGCGCCTCGCCGGAAGGCGATTACAAGGAAATGCGGCTTTCGGACACCGCATCATTTTGACGGAAGCTGACCGGCAATCTCTTCCGCACGAGCGCGATGCCTGTCGGCTTCAGCATGCCAGCGTACCGCTTCCCGCGATTGATTGCGGGCGCGCCTGCGGTGCTTTCCCTGGTTGAACCAGGTGACCGCGCTCCCCACCAGCATGCCGAGGATCAGCGCCGCAAACAGCAGCAAGAACAGAGGCGCATTCAGCGACAGCACCTGATCGTCCGGCCGGAATGGATTGAAGGCCAGCGTGACGGATTGCCTGTTGGCGACGCAGAATACGATGAGAATGATGCCGAGCGGCAGCAATATCAGCAGATTGACGATCTTCTTGGCCATTGCGCAGCTCCTTTGTCCGCAGCCATGAATGCCCACATCCAAGCTGCCTTCTGCCGCAGAATAGAAAAGAGGCGGCCGAATTCAAGTGCCGCCGCGTCGCGGCACAATCATGTCAGACGGCTATTTCCGTCGAAGTATTTGGGGGAAATCCGGCCGGAACGGGCCGATCAGTTATCGTCTTCCTCGTCGCCGGCGCCCGGATTGAGACGTTCGCGCAGCTCCTTGCCCGTCTTGAAGAACGGAACCCATTTTTCTTCGACGAAGACCGTATCGCCGGTGCGGGGGTTGCGACCGGAGCGCGAAGGCCGGTTCTTGACGGAAAAAGCGCCGAATCCGCGAAGTTCGACCCGGTTTCCGGCCGCGAGTGCATCGGTGATCTCGTCGAGGACGGCGTTGACGATATTTTCGACGTCACGGTGGTAGAGATGCGGGTTGCGGGCGGCAACGATCTGCACCAATTCCGACTTGATCACGGCTATCCCCTTAAATCATTGATTTATCAATTGGCTGCACCCTGCCAAACTGAAAGCAGGCCGTCAAGAAACAACTTATCGGTCATGATTTTCTGAAGACTCTCTCCCTTGATCAAATCATCATAACCGAGACGATTTAGCAACCAGGAAGCGGCCCCGGGCCAAAAGAAGGGCGCAGTTTTGTCTTCCCGCTTCCAATCCACGATCGGCAGATCCTTCTTGACCTTGCGCGTTTCGAGATAGGAGAGAATTTCATCCTCGCCGCCGAGCGTATCTATCAGCTTGTTCTCAAGCGCCTGACGGCCGGTGAAGATGCTGCCGTCGGCAAGCTTCAGCACTTCGCCGCGCGGCAGCTTGCGGCGATCCGCAACGAGATCTACGAACCAGCCGTAGCTGTCCATGACCATATTGCGGATCATGTTCCTGGCCTCTTCGCTTGCCGGATGGAAGGGCGACGGTTCGGCCTTCAGCGGCGCCGATTTTATCTCGTCGAGGGAAACGCCGACCTTGTCGAGCAGGTCCTTGACCTGCGGATACTGGAAGATGACACCGATCGACCCGGTGATCGACGTATCGCCCGCAACGATGTCGTCGCCGGCCGTTGCGATCATATAGCCGGCCGAAGCGGCGACGGTGCGGATGTCGGATACGACGGGCTTCTTGGCGGCAACGGCGCGGATCGCCTTGAAGATGCGCTCGCCGCCATAGGTGGTTCCGCCGGTCGACGAGATGGAAACGATCAGTGCCTTGACCTGATCGTTGTCGCGGATCTTCTTCAACCGCTCCAGCAGTTCGGGATCATCCTGGATGAGCCCGGAAATCGTGACGCGGGCGATTTGCGGGCCGCGCGTATCCGGCAGGTCGGCGGCAAAGAAGCGATAGAGCGCGAATCCCAGCGCCACAAGCAGCAAAACGGCAACAATTCGCCAGAAACCAAGCTTGCGGCGCATTTGTCGCCGATCCGCGATTGCAGAACTGTCCATCACGCCTTATTTCTCCTTGCAACAAATCGAATGCGCCATGAATCGGATGTATGACACCTTGAAACGGGCACAATCTTCAGAGAAAAGCGTTTCCCGTTCCCGATGTCGGCAGCGGGACCCGCTCTGCCGGTTCATCAGATAGGGTATCGTCCGACCTGATGAAACCGGTTTATGGCACATTTTTCTGCCTAAATTCGCCCGCTGCAGAAAAAAATCCATATTGGCAAGCCATTGCAATAATGCGAAACGATCCGACAGGCTTTTTGGCACAGCCTCGCATAGCGTGAATGCGGTTCTCCGGATCATAAGAAGACGGACTGTTGCATGCTCAATACGATCGAGCCCCCCGGCGAGGCAATGCGCTCGATGCCGGAAAGAAACGCGTATAAGGACGCGATCTTCCACTCTAACCGCGTGAAGCGGCTCAGGGTGCTGCTACCGCTTGCCGCCGTCATCGTGTCGCTGATATTCGTCGCCGTCTCCGTCATACGCGCCTACCTGCCGGCCGACATCAAGATCGAAGGCGCCAGGATCGAGGACGGCAAGGTGGTCATGGAGCGGCCCGCGATCGCCGGACGCAACAAGGACGGCATCAATTATTCCCTCCTCGCCGAAAAGGCGCTGCAGGACATCAGGAACCCGAACATGATCACGCTGAAGACCATCAAGGCATCCATGCCGGTCAACACCAACGTGATCGCGCATGTCGTGGCCCAGAGCGCGGATTTCGATCGCCAGGCCGACACGCTGAAGCTTACCGAGCCCTTCGTCGTCGAGATGGACAATGGCTTGCGCGCCGAATTCACGACCGCGTTCCTGGACGTGAAGAAGGGCGATCTCTCCAGCCAGGATCAGGTTGCCATCTCCCGAGGCGGCATGTCGGTTGTTGCGCGTTCGCTCAAGATGACGGATAAGGGAAGCGTAATCGAATTCGACGGGCAGGTTCGGATGAACATCGAACCTGCCGCTCTCCATAATTCAGATAGCGAACAGAAGCCGGGCGGTTCATGATAAAGTATTGGCCAAATTCAATTTTCAACTCCGGCTTGCACAAGGCCGGCCTTCTCTGTGCTTTTGGCGCAGTCGCCTTCTTCGCAGCTGCCGACGCCGGCGCGCAGTCGACGACCAGCTCGATGCCGGGTCTTGCCCTCTCCAAGGATCAGCCGATCCAGATCGAAAGCGACAAGCTGGAGATCCATGACCAGGAGAGCCAGGCCGTCTTTACCGGCAACGTCAAGGTGGTCCAGGGCACCACGACCATGCAGGCCGGCAAGATGACGGTCTTCTACAAGAAGAAGCAGGCGGGTGACGCCAAGCAGCTCGACAACCCGGTCGCCAAGGCCGCCAAGGAGCAGAACCAGTCGCTGGTGTCGGGCGACGCCAACATCGACCATATTCTGGTCACCGACAAGGTCTACCTCGTCTCGGGCACGCAGACGGCAACGGCGGACGACGGTTCATTCGACATGACCAATCAGCTTGCGGTCCTGAAGGGCAAGAAGGTGGTTCTGACCGACGGGCCGAACGTATTCACAGGCTGCCAGCTCACCGTGCACATGGCATCGGGCGAAGCACAGCTCGATGCCTGTGGGGGCCGCGTCCAGATCCAGCTCGATCCGAAGTCGCAGCAAGTACAGCAGCAGCAAAAAAAGAACTGATACCGGCTCCCTCGTGACGACATCGACAACCTCCACTTTGCCCGGCGTGCCCGGGCCGTCTTCTGCAGCATCGGGCTCGCCGGCTGCGGACAAGGCACGCTATAAGGGCACGCTGATCGCCCGTGGCCTCACCAAGACCTACGGCAGGCGGCGCGTCGTCAACGGCGTTTCGCTGGTTGTACGCCGCGGCGAAGCCGTGGGGCTGCTCGGGCCGAACGGTGCGGGCAAGACCACCTGCTTCTACATGATCACCGGACTGGTGCCGGTCGATGAAGGCACGATCGAGATCGACGGCAACAACGTCACAACGATGCCGATGTACCGCCGCGCGCGGCTCGGCGTCGGCTACCTGCCGCAGGAAGCCTCGATCTTCCGCGGCCTGACCGTGGAAGAAAACATCCGCGCCGTACTCGAAGTCCATGAGAAGGACAAGACGAAGCGGGAGCGCAAGATCGACGAATTGCTGGAGGAGTTCCACATTCGCAATCTGCGCACCATGCCGGCGATCGCCCTTTCGGGCGGCGAGCGCCGCCGCCTTGAAATCGCCCGCGCGCTGGCGACCGACCCGACTTTCATGCTGCTCGACGAGCCCTTCGCCGGCGTCGATCCGATCTCGGTCGCCGACATTCAGAACCTCGTGCATCACCTGACCGCGCGCGGCATCGGCGTGTTGATTACCGATCACAATGTTCGCGAGACGCTCGGCCTCATCGACCGTGCCTACATCATCCATGCGGGCGAGGTGCTGACGCACGGCAGGGCGAACGATATCGTCAGCAATCCTGAAGTACGCAAGCTGTATCTGGGTGACAATTTCAGCCTCTGATAGGCTGAAATTCCATTCCTTCACGCGCTAATATTACCGGCGTGCCGTTGCATGGCGGAAATCTACTTCCGCTTCACAGTTCCGCTTGACCAAATCCAAGAAAAAAGCAATTTTTGGGCCAGTTGGAATTTCGCGAAGATTTTAATGGATGGAAGCGCGGATTCCCGAGGAGTTCAAGGGGAGTCTCGCGTCCGCCATGGCACTATCGGCCAATCTTTTTCTGCGCCAAAGCCAGAGCCTGGTGATGACACCGCAACTGATGCAATCCATCCAGTTGCTGCAGATGACTCATTTCGAACTCACTCAATTCATCGCCCAGGAAGTCGAGAAGAACCCGCTGCTGGAATTTTCGTCAAATGACGAGGATATAGGCAGCAATGCGGACCGCGAGACCAAGGATGACCGTTTCGAAGCTGCGGAAGAATCCCATGGCGACGACGACTCCGACCGCGGCGCCGGTGATCTTGCGAGCGACTGGTACGAGAACGACAACACCGGCAATACCACCCGGCTGAGCGAGGAGCTCGACACCAATTTCAGCGACGTCTTTCCCGACGATGGCGGCCCGCAGCGCGCCGATGCGCCGGAGCTGCTCAGCCAGTGGAAATCCATGCCCGGCGGCGAAGCCGGCGAAAGCTACGATCTGGACGATTTCGTCGCGGGCCAGGTGTCGCTGCGCGATCATCTCAATGAACAGATCCCCTTCTCGCTCCCCGCCATGGGCGACCGGCTGATTGCCCAGCACCTCGTCGATCAGCTCGACGATGCCGGCTATCTGCGCGCCGAACTCGGCGAAACGGCAGAGCGCCTCGGCACGGCGCTCATAGACGTGGAGCGCGTGCTGGATGCCCTGCAGCAGCTCGATCCGCCCGGCGTCTTTGCCCGCTCCCTCAGCGAGTGCCTGGCAATCCAGCTCCGGCAGAAGGATCGCTTCGATCCCGCCATGGAGCGGCTGATAGAAAATCTCGAGCTGCTTGCCCGGCGCGATTTTGCCACGCTGAAGCGGCTCTGCGGCGTCGATGAGGAAGACCTGCTCGACATGATGGCGGAGATCCGCCAGCTCAACCCCAAGCCCGGCAGCGGCTTCGAGACCGACATATCCGAGGCGATCATGCCCGATATCGTCGTGCGTCCGGCCGCGGACGGGAGCTGGCTGGTGGAGCTCAATCCGGATGCGCTGCCGCGGGTGCTGGTGAGCCAGTCCTATTTCGCATCCGTCTCCAAGACCAGCCAGGATCATGCCTTCCTGTCGGAATGTCTGCAGAACGCCAATTGGCTGACCCGCAGCCTGGACCAGCGCGCCAAGACGATCATGAAGGTGGCAAGCGAGATCGTCAGGCAGCAGGACGCGTTCCTGCTGCATGGCGTCGATCACCTGCGGCCGCTCAATCTGAAAACCGTGGCGGATGCCATCAAGATGCATGAATCGACGGTCAGCCGCGTGACCTCGAACAAGTATATGCTGACGCCGCGCGGACTGTTCGAACTCAAATATTTCTTCACGGTTTCGATCGGCGCCGTCGAGGGTGGCGACAGCCACTCGGCTGAGGCCGTGCGCCACAAGATCCGCCTGCTGATCTCGAACGAAAGCCCGGATGCGGTTCTGTCCGACGACGATATCGTCGATACGCTGAAGAAGGGCGGGATCGAGCTTGCCCGCCGCACGGTTGCAAAATACCGGGAAGCCATGAACATTCCCTCGTCGGTACAGCGCCGACGCGAGAAACGAGCGCTCGCCAAAGTCTCCGGTTTCTGACGATTGCGGCCTTTCAACCGCCGGATGTCCGACTCCTAACAGTCCGTTAAGACGCGGTTGACTTTCCCATGCGGCAAGGCTAGAAGCCCGCCGCAATCGCTGCAGGACTGACAGCACGACCATGAAACTTATCCCCACCATCCAAAAGGCGGTCGAGATACGCAATTTGCCTTTGACTGCGTGAAGTGCTTGGATGAGCTTGAGGCTTGGCGTAAACTGATACGCGCAATAACCACTACAAGAAGGGAAACTCCATGAGTGTGCGTGTCTCCGGTAAACATATGGAAATTGGTGACTCCTTCCGCCAACGGATAGAAGACCAGATCGGTATGGCCGTGACCAAATACTTCGACGGGGGGTATTCGGGTCAGGTAACTGTGCAGAAGTCCAGTTCGCGCTTTGCGGCCGATTGCAAGCTTCATCTCGACAGCGGTGTCGTGCTGCATGCTGCCGGCGAAGCCATGGACCCACAGCTTGCCTTCGATGCAGCGTCCGAGCGCATCGAAAAGCGCCTGCGCCGCTACAAACGCAAACTCAAGGACCATCAAGCCGGCAACCATATGAACGGCCAGGCTGAAGTCGCCTACACCGTCATGGACGGCGTGCCCGATGACGACGAGGAGGTTCCCGCCGATTTCGCACCGGCGATCGTTGCCGAGAGCACGAAGCAATTGAAGACCATGTCGGTTGCGACGGCCGTGATGGCGCTCGACATGACCGACGAGCCGTTGCTGCTCTTCCGCAGCCCCGGCAAGGAACATCTGAACATCGTCTACCGTCGCCAGGACGGTAACATTGGCTGGATCGACGCAGCCAATATCAAAGGCTGAGAATGGAAGATGAGCGGCGGCTGCGCCCAGTGGCGACCGGCCGCTGCTTGCTCGTCATCGGTTCTCGGCGACACGAAGGAAAAAGAGAATGGCATTGGCAGATTTGCTACAGCAAGATGCGATCATACCCGCCTTGAGGGCAAATTCCAAAAAACAACTGCTTCAGGAGCTGGCCACCAAGGCCTCCAAGCTGACGGGCCTGCCGGAGCGAGAAATTTTCGATGTCGTGCTGCAGCGCGAGCGCCTGGGCTCCACCGGCGTCGGCAACGGCATCGCCATTCCGCATGGCAAGCTTGCCAACATCAAGTCTATCGCCGGCATTTTCGCGCGTCTCGAAGCGCCTGTCGATTTCGAGGCCCTGGACGACCAGCCCGTCGATCTCGTCTTTCTGCTGCTCGCGCCCGAAGGTGCTGGCGCCGACCACCTGAAGGCGCTGTCGCGCATTGCGCGCGTTCTGCGGGACCAGGATCTGGTCGCCAAGCTGCGGGCCACCGATTCAGCCTCCGCCATCTACGCATTCCTCAACGAAGAGCAGGCATCCAACGCTGCGTGACGGCCCGCGCCGCATCGAACCAAGACAAAAACAAGAGCCGGACGATCTGATGTCGTCCGGCTCTTTCTTTTGTTGCCGCTGGAGCCTTTCCGCTTTCCTCGAATCGCGAAAACGCTCCATCGTTTTGTTTTTACACAATTCCGGACGGAAAACCGCGGCGCACTTTTCCTGGAATTGGGCTACCCGAAAAAGGATCAGGCGTCCTTTTCGTCCAGCGGGCTGTTGGCGCCCTGCTCGGCATTTTCGACGATCTTCGGGCCGCCCTTGGCAACGCCGACCATGGCCGGGCGCAGAACGCGGTCGCCAATGACGAAGCCGGCCTGCACCACCTGCACGACGGTATTGTTCGGCACTTCGGCGTTCGGCACTTCGAACATGGCCTGGTGGAAATTGGGGTCGAACTTCTGTCCGACGGGCTCCAGCTGGCGCACGCCGTGACGCTCCAGGGCCGAGAGCATCGAACGCTCGGTCATCTCCACGCCTTCGATCAGCGTGTTCAGGCCGGCATCGGCGCTGGCGCGTGCTTCCGCCGGAATGGCATCCAGCGTACGGCGCAGATTGTCCGCCACCGAAAGCATGTCGCGGGCGAAGCTTGCCACGGAATAGGACTTGGCATCCTTCACGTCGCGCTCGGTGCGGCGACGGAGGTTGTCCATCTCCGCGGCGAGACGAAGGTAGCGATCACGCAGTTCGCCGTTTTCGGCCTTCAGCAGCTCAACCGGATCCGGCTGAGACGGCTCGGCCGTGTCAACGGTTTCCGCAGCATCCTGCGCGAATTCCGCTGACGTGTCGGCCGCCGTGGCGTCAGGTCCGGTTTTCGTTGTTTCGTCGGTCATGACGGTCTCCGAATTGCTTGGTCTTTGAATGTGCCCGATATCGAGGTTTGGCCGGAAAAAATCAAGGCTTTGTCGAGAAGAACAGCCAATTCGCGGCATTTCGCGACCGCCGCAATCATCTCCGGCCGGATATGGCCGCTGCCGTCACATCCCAGGCCGCGATAACCTCGAAACAAGCTGGGCCGTATAGTCCACCATGGGCACGATGCGGGCATAATTCAGCCGCGTCGGGCCGATGACGCCGACCGCGCCGACGATACGATCATCTTCGTCGCGATAGGGCGCAACGATGAGCGAGGAACCGGACAGCGAGAAGAGCTTGTTTTCCGATCCGATGAAGATGCGCACGCCCGGCCCGCTTTCGGCAAGATTGAGGATCTCGATCAGGCTGTCCTTCTTTTCCAGATCGTCAAAGAGCAACCGCAGGCGATCCAGATCCTCCGCACCGCCGATCTCGGCGAGCAGATTGGACTGGCCGCGCACGATGAGCTGCGTCGGCTTGCCGTCGTCATCGCCCCCGGACCAGACTGCTATACCGCGCTCGACCAGCTGATGGGACAGGGTATCCAGCTCCTGACGCACATTTTCCTTGAGGCTTTGCAATTGCCGCCGCAATTCCGGCATCGTCTGGCCAGTCATATGGGCGTTGAGGAAGTTGGCGGCTTCGGTGAGCTGCGAGGACGTGGTGCCGGCTGGCAGTTCGATGATGCGATTTTCGACCTGATCGTGATCGCCAACGAGCACGGCAAGCGCCTTGGTCGGCTCCAGCCGGATGAACTCCACATGCTTGAGAACCGGGTCGCTCTTCGAGGTGATCACCAGGCCGGCGCCGCGCGAGATGCCCGACAGCACCCGGCTTGCCTCCGACATCATCGATTCTACCGGCTGGTCGCGGTTGCTGCCCCGCACCTGCCGGTCGATATTGGCGCGGTCTTCGGCCGAGAGATCGCCGATCTGCATGAAGGCATCGACGAAAAAGCGCAGGCCCACCTGAGTCGGCAATCGGCCGGCGCTCACATGCGGCGAATAGATCAGCCCCAGCTCTTCCAGATCGCTCATGACATTGCGCACGGAAGCCGGCGACAGCGACATGGGCAAGAGGCGCGAGAGATTGCGCGAACCCAACGGCTCGCCGCTTTCCAGATAGCCTTCGACGATGCGGCGGAAGATTTCCTTGGAGCGTTCGTCCAGTGCAGCAATGACATCCGAAACCGACGATGTCGTGAATACCATTTCGCTGTCAGATCCATTCCGTTGAGCCTTAGCCAAAATATAATCATTCGGTTAGCAATGGCAAAAGGGAAAAATGCAGCCGTGGCCGCCAAGCGGCTCTGCCGCCTGCTTTTCCTTTGCAAAAGCGGCCTGTGGATCGTAGAAGCGGTCAACAAACTTTCAGGAGAGTGGAATGCGGCCTTCAGGCAGAAAAACCGACCAGATGCGCAAGGTATCGTTCGAGCGCAATTTTTCCAAGCACGCAGAAGGCTCCTGCCTGGTGAAATTCGGCGATACGCATGTGCTCTGCACGGCAAGCCTGGAAGACAAGACGCCGCCATGGCTGCGCAACAGCGGCAAGGGCTGGGTCACGGCCGAATACGGCATGCTGCCGCGCGCCACAGGCGAGCGTATGAAGCGCGAAGCTGCCGCCGGCAAGCAGGGCGGCCGCACGCAGGAAATCCAGCGCCTCATCGGCCGGTCGCTGCGCGCGGTCGTGGACCTCAAGGAATTGGGCGAGCGCCAGATCACCGTCGACTGCGACGTCATCCAGGCGGATGGCGGCACGCGCACGGCCTCGATCACCGGCGGCTGGATCGCGCTTTACGACTGCCTGAAATGGATGGAAAGCCGCAACATGGTCAAGGTCGAGCGCGTGCTGAAGGACCACATCGCCGCTATTTCCTGCGGCATCTTCGCCGATCAACCCGTCATCGATCTCGACTATCTTGAGGACTCCTCGGCCGAAACCGACGCCAATTTCGTCATGACGGGCAAGGGCGGCATCGTCGAGATCCAGGGAACGGCTGAGGGCTCCCCCTTCAGCGAAGAGGAATTCGCCACGCTGATGCACCTTGCCAAGAACGGCATCGCCGAACTGGTGGAGCTGCAGAAGCAGGCCATTGCCTGAGGATATCTTGAATGGCTGACCCAGCCCTCGCAGGCGTCCTTGAAACTGCACTCTATGCGGACGATCTCGATGCGGTCGAGGCCTTCTATGGCGGCATACTCGATCTGCAGAAGATTTCGCGCGGCGGCAACCGACACGTTTTCTATCGCTGCGGGCCGGGCGTACTGCTGATCTTCAACAGCAAGGAAACGGTCAAACCGCACGAGCCGGGCGCCCTGCCCGTGCCACCGCATGGCACGAAGGGGCATGGTCATGTCTGCTTCCGCGTGGACGGCGACGATATCGAGGCAATGGCGCAGAAGCTGAAAGCCGCCGGCATCGCCATCGAAGCCGATTTTCACTGGCCGAACGGCGGCCGATCGATCTATTTCCGCGATCCAGCCGGCAACAGCCTGGAATGCGCCGAACCCCGCATCTGGGGCCTTTGACAGGACAGCACATGCGCAAGCTCGACACCAAGACCATCGTCGTCGCCAGCCACAATGCCGGCAAGATCCGCGAGATACAGGACCTGATCGGCCCCTTCGGCTTTACCGCCACATCGGCTGCCGACCTCAACTTCATCGAACCGGATGAAACCGGCACGACGTTCGAGGAAAACGCCGCGATCAAGGCGCTTGCCTCGGCGCAGGCCTCCGGTCTGCCGGCTCTTTCCGACGATTCCGGCCTCGTCATCGATGCGCTTGGCGGCGATCCCGGCGTCTACACCGCCAACTGGGCTGAAACCGCTGACGGCACGCGCGATTTCGCGATGGCGATGCGGAAGGTCGAGACCGCCCTCGAAAAGGCTGGAGCCAGTTCTCCGGAAAGCCGCACGGCGCGCTTCGTCAGCGTGCTCTGCCTTGCCTGGCCGGACGGACATACCGAGCTTTTCCGCGGCGAGGCCGAAGGCACCGTCGTCTGGCCGCCACGCGGCGGCCAAGGCTTCGGCTACGATCCGATCTTCAAACCCAAGGGTTATGAGACCACCTTTGGCGAGATGAGCGCCGACCAGAAACATGGCTGGAAGCGCGGCGACGAGCACGCGCTGTCGCATCGTGCCCGCGCCTTCAAGGTCTTTGTCGAAACGTGCCTGGAGGCGTAAGCTCACTTCGTGGAAATCGTGGATACACAGGACCTGATGCGCGGGGCGCAATTGCTGCCCGATACCGGCGAGCCCGGTTTCGGTGTCTATGTCCATTGGCCTTTTTGCGCGGCCAAGTGTCCCTATTGCGATTTCAACAGCCACGTCCGCCATCAGCCGGTCGACCAGGAGCGCTTCGCCGCCGCTTTCCTCAAGGAAATGGCGACGATGCGGATGATCAGCGGCCCGAAAACGGTCACCAGCGTCTTCCTCGGCGGCGGCACCCCCTCCCTTATGAAGCCGGAGACGGTCGGCGCGATCATCGAGGGCATCGCCAGGACCTGGCATGTACCCGACGGCATCGAAATCACCATGGAGGCCAATCCGTCCAGCGTCGAGGCGGAGCGCTTTCGCGGCTATCGCGCGGCCGGCGTCAACCGCGTGTCGATGGGCGTGCAGGCACTGAACGACCGTGACCTGAAGTTTCTCGGACGCTTGCACAATGTCGAGGATGCGCTGAAGGCGATCAGGCTGGCGCGGGAGATCTTCCCGCGTATGTCTTTCGATCTTATCTATGCCCGCCCCAATCAGACCGTCGAGGAATGGGAGCGCGAGCTGAAAGAGGCGATCTCCTATGCAGTCGATCACCTCTCGCTCTACCAGCTGACGATCGAGGAGGGAACGCCCTTCTACGGCCTTCACAAGGCAGGCAAGCTGATCGTGCCCGATGGGGATCAATCGGCGCTGCTCTATGAGGCCACGCAGGAGATTACCGAGCGCGAGGGCATGCCCGCCTACGAAGTCTCCAATCACGCCCGTCCCGGCGCCGAAAGCCGGCACAACCTTACCTATTGGCGCTATGGCGACTATGCCGGCATCGGCCCCGGCGCGCATGGGCGCCTGACCCGCGGACCGCAGAAGCTGGCGACGGCCACCGAACGCAAGCCGGAAAGCTGGCTCGAGACGGTCGAACGCGACGGTCACGGCATGATCGACCAGGAAATGCTTGGATTCGACGAGCAGGCCGACGAACTGCTGCTGATGGGTTTGCGGCTGCGCGAAGGCGTCGATCTCGCCCGCTGGCAGCAGCTTTCCGGCCGCGATCCCGATCCGCAGCGCGAGGCATTTTTACTGGAACACGGCTTCATAGAGCGCATCGGCAATTCCCGCCTGCGCTGCACGCCTGCGGGAATGCTGGTTCTCGACTCGGTCGTCGCCGATCTCGCTTGTTAGCACCTCCACCTTGAGAGGGAGGTCGTCGCAAAGCGGCGGGTGGGGGTGATCCCCGAAGATATAATAGAGACTTCAGAGTTTACTCAGGTCACCCCCGCCCGGCACTACGTGGCCTTCCCCTGAAGGAAGGGTGAACCGTCTTCCACCGATTGCCGCCAGGCCAACTGGAATCAACGCCATGCCGATGAAATGCGTCGGCTGCAGGCCCTGCGGCCGACGGCCGGGAGTGCACAAAAGAAACGGCCGGCGATGAAGCCGGCCGTTGAATTTGCTGTCGATGCCGATCGCTCGGTCTACTCGTTGATCAGGCGCTTCAGCAGCTCGATTTCGTGCGACAGCTTGCTGTCGCCAGAGATCAGTTCCTCGATCTTGCGCACGGCGTGGAGAACCGTGGTGTGATCGCGGCCACCGAAGCGGCGGCCGATTTCCGGGAAAGAGCGCGGCGTCAGCGTCTTCGACAGATACATGGCGATCTGGCGCGGCTTGACGATGACGCGCGTGCGGCGGTTCGAAACCAGTTCCTGGCGCGAGACATTGTAGTGGCGGGCCACGATACGCTGGATGTCCTCGATGCGGACCCGGCGCGGCTCGCCGGAGCCGACCAGATGTGCCAGCAGTTCGTCGACGCGCTCGACCGTCAGGTTCGGCTCGAAGGAGCGGCGGAAGATGAGCTGGTTGAAGGCTCCTTCCAGCTCGCGGCCGCTGGCGGTGACGTTGCGAGCGACATGCGAGAGGATCTCGGCCGGAATTTCCAGCGACGGATCGTCCAGACGGGCGGCATCGAGACGGCGCTTGAGAATCTCAAGGCGCATTTCATAGTCCGGTGCCTCGACTTCGATCGCCACGCCGCCCTGCAGGCGCGAGCGCACGCGAGGATCGAGCGATTCCAGCTCCCACGGAGCGCGATCGGCAGCCACGACGACCTGCTTGGCACTGTCGAGCAGCATGTTCAGCAGATGGCAGAATTCGTGCTGGATCATCTTGCCCTGCAGGAACTGCATGTCGTCGATGATGAGCAGATCGATATTGCGCAGCGAGTCCTTCAGCGTCAGCGCGTCATTGTCGCGGATCGCGGTTGCGAAGCGCCACATGAAATATTCCGCCGTCAGATAGACCACGCGCAGGCCGCGCGGGTTCTGCACGGCTGCGTTGGCGATCGCCTGCAGAAGATGCGTCTTGCCGAGACCGACCGTTGCATGAACGAAGAGCGGATTGAAGCGCACGGCACCGGAACCGGCTTCTGCGATGGTCTTGGCAGCGGCAAGGCTGACCCGGTTCGAGCCGCCTTCGACGAATGTGTCGAAGGTGAAGCGGGAATCGAGTGGAGAGCCGAAAAGCGGCGTGCCCGCCGTTGCGGGCCGCACGGCAGCTGCCGCACTCACGGCCTGGGCGACGGCCTGGCCCGCCGGCTGAGCGACGGCACGACGGATCGGCGCAACAGCCGCCTGATCCGGCACCACAGGCTGCTCGTCGGCGCTTGGCTTCGCGCCCTGCCGGGTCGCCGTGCGAACCAGAATCTCGACTTTGAGAATCTCGGCATCTTCTGCCTGGAACAGGCTAGTGATCAGATCGAGATAGCGATTGTTGATCCACGACTTCAGAAAAGTCGTCGGAACAGTGAGACGGACGACGCTCTTGGAAACCGAATGAAGCTTGAGCCGCGCAAACCAGCTGGCATAGACGTCGGGGCCAACCTGGGCCTTCAAGCGCGCACTCACGCGCTCGAACAAATTGTTATGCGCCACGTCGCCCTTTTCCCCCGCCGCTTCTAAGCAAACCGCACCGAACGCCTGCGCATTGTCCCCATTCTCCAACGCACCCGTCGCCCTCGTATGTATCTGCATATAGTGCCGCCTTCCACAGTCTCTTATAGGGCGAGACAGCATCATACCGCCGCCCTCAGGTCTTCGCCATGGCATGAAGGTCGCGCTCGTTGCCAAGCTGCGCCGCATACCGGTTCATCAGCCACGCCCGGCCAACGGGCCTTACAAGAACACTGTGGCGAAAACCGCTCTTTAAAGCAGCCTTCGTCTCGGCGTCTGTAAGCGGAACAGCAATCGGCCCTCGTATTCCGATCGGCTGCCCCAGCGGCTGTCAATTTTTCTCCCCTCCCCGCAGCCACGCCATCGACTTAGGCTACAAAGGACAGACAAGCTTCCTCGTTCCGCAAGCGTTGCCGCTTCCGGCTTTTACTCGTCAACTGTTTGAAAAAACGGAGCTGAACTGCTCCGTTACAAGAGGCAAAACCACCCACGCCGTCTGAAGTGACGGTGTTTTGCCGAAGCCGTTTAAGGTGATGTCCGCGCCCCTTGTTGAAATGCATTTAGGCAGGATCGAGGGCAGATATCAACGATGAATTTTACACAAAATTAAGAGGCGGCCATTGACTCCGGAGGCCAATTTTGACTGTCACAAGCCCTTCAAAAAAGAATCGCTGTTGAATCAAAGAGATTCCCGTTCGGCGCGATTCTCACAGCTTTCAAAACAAAAAAATAAAAAATCCGCTTGACTCAGTTGTGAGCCGGCAATGCGTCATGCAGATCACCCATAGCTGGGATATCCTGCCGCAAGCCATTGTTTTTAAACGTATATTTATGTCACTTCAATGACATGTTCGGCCGGCCAATTTTGACAATGCGGCATTTTTTTGGCCGAATCCAAAAAGCCCGGCACAAGGGCCGGGCTTAACTCTAACGACTAAATCGTTAATTGAAAGTTATGCGGTCGGGGCCGAAAGGGCCTTCACACGCTTGGCAAGACGTGACACCTTGCGGGAAGCAGTGTTGGCGTGAAGCACGCCCTTGGTGGCTGCGCGAGCCAGTTCCGGCTGAGCAGCAACGAAGGCTGCCTTTGCACGGTCTGCATCACCCGATGCAATGGCTTCCTCGACCTGGCGAACGAACGTGCGAACGCGCGAGCGACGAGCCTTGTTGACATCGGTGCGGCGGGCGATCTTGCGGGTCGCTTTTTTCGCCGAGGTAGTATTGGCCATGTATGCCTCTCTTAGAATTCGAACAAAACTCCATCGTTGCGGCGCGGGCCTTGCGGCCACTTCATCCAGCAATGCGGGAGCAATTGCGGAAAACCAGAGCGGCTTTCCAAACTGTGGCGGGCATATAACCGGAATGAGCCCCCGCGTCAACGCGGATTCTCGCCAAACCCGCGTAATTCCGGAATCTTGGTCCTTACCGGTTCTTGAAGGCCGGCTTGCGCTTTTCGACGAAGGCAGCCATGCCCTCCTTCTGGTCCTCCGTGGCGAACAGGCTATGGAACAGCCGGCGTTCGAAGCGCAATCCTTCCTCGAGCGTGGTTTCGAAAGCGCGGCTGACCGCCTCCTTGGCCATAAGCACCGAGGGACGCGAGTGGGAGGCGATCTTGGCGGCGGCGGCCAGCGCCTCGTCGAGCAGCTTGTCTGCCGGTACGACGCGCGCCACAAGGCCGGAGCGTTCCGCCTCCGCCGCATCCATCATTCGCCCGGTCAATATCAGATCCATCGCCTTGGCTTTGCCAACGACCCGCGTCAGACGCTGCGAGCCGCCCATGCCGGGGATGACGCCGAGGGTAATTTCCGGCTGGCCGAACTTGGCGGTCTCCGAAGCGATGATGAAATCGCACATCATCGCAACCTCGCAGCCGCCGCCGAGCGCAAAACCGCTGACCGCCGCGATGACAGGCTTGCGGGCATTGGCAATCTCGGCCCAGCCGCTGAAGAAGTCGTTCTTATACGCATCCACGAAATCGAGCGACTGCATTTCCTTGATATCTGCGCCGGCGGCAAAGGCTTTTTCCGAACCGGTGAGCACGATCGCGCCGATGCCATCGTCGAGATCAAACGCAGCATAGGCCTGCTTCAGCTCGGCAAGCACGGTGGAATTCAGCGCATTCAGCGCCTGCGGCCGATTGAGCCGGATGAGGCCGACGGCCCCATGAGTTTCGATGATGAGGGTCTCGTAAGCCATTTGTCTCTCCCTTTAAATAGTTTCGGCCCTTCAATCAGCTTTGGCAGGCGGCACAATAGAAAGAAGAACGCCCTGCCTGGACGATGCGACTGACCGTACCGCCGCAGCCCGGCGTGCTGCAAGGCTGTGCCTCGCGATCGTAGACGGAAAAGGAATGCTGGAAATAGCCGAGCGAGCCATCGGCCTGGATATGATCCCGCAACGACGAACCGCCTGCCGCGATCGCGTCGGCAATGACCTCGCGGATGGCGACGACCAGCCCCTGCAGCGCCTCCGTCGGCTTTCCCGCATCCGTGACCAGCGTGCCGGCTGCGCGCAGCGGCGACAAGTGAGATCGCCAGAGCGCTTCGCACACATATATATTGCCGAGACCGGCGATATTCTTCTGGTCCAGAAGCGCGCTCTTCAGCAGCTGCGCCTTGCCGGCAAAACGCTTAGCCAGATAATCAGCGCCGAGTTCGTTGCCGGTGGGCTCCGGGCCGAGATCGCGAAAGAAGGGGTGGCTCGCCATATCGACCCGCGGAACGATGTCCATGAAGCCGAAGCGGCGCGGGTCATTATAGATGACGCGCGCATCGCCGCCGGCACCCGCCAGATGGAAGATGACGTGGTCGTGCTTCTCGTCCTTGGAGCGCGGATGATGGAAGGTTCCGGCCGTATCGGCCACCGCACCCGCCTCCACCCGGAACGAGCCGGACATGCCGAGATGCGCGACGATCGTCTTGCCGTCATCCAAATCGATCAGCAGGTATTTGGCGCGACGCGACAGCGACCTGATGCCGCGCCCAGCCACATGCCGAGCGAAATCGGCCGGGAACGGAAAACGCAGATCGTTGCGGCGCAACTCCAGCTCCTTCAGAACAGCGCCTTCCATGGAAGGCGCGAGGCCTCGTCTGACGGTTTCGACCTCTGGTAATTCCGGCATGGCTATCCATCTTTATGTTTCAACCGCTTATGATCTGAGCTATAGCCCAAGGCATTGCGGCTGGTGATCCGGCTGATGAGATAGCGTGGCAAACGCGATTTCGCTATGGTCCGCCACTGGATACTGCATAATTCCTTAAACCCTATCGGATTTAAGGATTAAATTATGCAGCAGATTTAAAGTGCTACAGCGCCATTGCACGTCACATACGACGCGCGGCGCTGTCGTGTAACGGAGTTGAGCCGATGGCAGAAAGCCGCACCTCCGCCGATGGCGGCATGGAAACATCCTATGGCTTCCGCGAAGTGGCCGATGGCGAAAAGCAGGGCCTCGTCAACGAGGTATTCCACAAGGTCGCCAAGCGCTACGACATCATGAACGATGTCATGTCCATGGGCATGCATCGCGCCTGGAAGGATGCGATGATCGCGGCGCTCAACCCGCGCAAGGAAGCAGGCTACAAGGTTCTGGACGTTGCCGGCGGCACGGGCGACATCGCCTTCCGCATCGTCGAAGCCTCGAACCGGCTAGCGCATGCGACCGTGCTCGACATCAACGGCTCGATGCTTGCCGTCGGCGCGGAACGGGCAGAGAAGAGGAAGCTTTCCGACAATCTCACCTTCGTCGAAGCGAATGCCGAGGAACTGCCGTTCGAGCCCAACTCGTTCGATGCCTATACGATCGCCTTCGGCATCCGCAACGTTCCGCATATCGATGTCGCACTGAAGGAAGCCTATCGCGTGCTGAAGCGCGGCGGTAGGCTGCTCGTGCTCGAATTCTCCGAAGTCGATCTGCCGCTGCTCGACCGCGTCTATGACTCATGGTCCTTCAACGCCATTCCGAAGTTCGGCAAGGCGATCACGGGCGATGCCGAGCCCTATCAGTATCTGGTGGAATCGATCCGCAAGTTCCCGAACCAGCAGGACTTCGCGACGATGATCCGCGAGGCCGGCTTCTCGCGCGTGAGCTTCACCAATTACACCGGCGGCATCGCTGCGCTGCACTCCGGCTGGAAGCTCTAAAGCATGATATCCAGTCACCCGATCCGGCTTTTGGCCTCCACATTCCGAGACCTTGAGACGATATGAGTGCTTTCAGCGCATATTTCGGCCTTGTTCGGGTCGGCTGGGTGCTCGTGCGCGAAGGCGTGGTCGTGGCGCTGCCATCGGAAGGGCTGCCTCCTTCCGTCAGCCTCGCCAAATCCTTCGTCAGCGTCTTCGCCCGCAGGAAGGCAAAGAGCCAGGCCCGCAGCGACCGGCTTGCCCAGGCTGTCGAGCGGCTCGGCCCCTCCTATGTGAAGATCGGCCAGTTCCTGGCCACGCGCCCGGATGTGGTCGGTGTCGATATGGCCAACGACCTGTCGAAGCTGCAGGACAGGATGGCCTTTTTCCCGCATGAGACCGCTACGGCGGCCATCGAGGCTTCACTCGGCCGGCGGATCGGCGATCTCTATGCCAGCTTCGGCGAGCCGATCGCCGCCGCTTCCATAGCGCAGGTACATCCTGCCGAAGTCGAAACGGCTGAAGGCCGCAAGCGTGTTGCCGTCAAGGTGGTCCGGCCCGGTGTGCGTCAACGTTTTTCCAACGATATCAAGGCAATGTATCTCGTCGCGGGGCTGCAGGAGCGCTTCATGCCCTCCAGCCGGCGCCTTCGGCCCGTGGAAGTGACGAAGACGCTCGAGCAGACCACCAAAGTCGAGATGGATCTGCGGCTGGAAGCGGCCGCGCTCTCCGAGATCGCCGAAAACACCGACAGGGATCCAGGCTTCCGCGTTCCGAAGGTCGATTGGGAGCGTACCGGGCGCGACGTCATCACCATGGAGTGGATCGACGGCGTCAAGATGTCCGATGTCGAGGGGCTGAAGGCTGCCGGACACGATCTCAATGTGCTCGCCGATACGCTGATCCAGTCCTTCCTTCGCCATACGCTGCGCGACGGTTTCTTTCATGCCGACATGCATCCCGGCAATCTCTTCGTCGATGCCGCCGGCATGATTGTCGCCGTGGACATGGGCATCGTCGGCCGTTTGGGAAAGAAGGAACGCCGCTTCCTCGCCGAAATCCTCTACGGTTTCATTACCCGCGACTATATCCGCGTTGCCGAAGTGCATTTCGAGGCCGGCTATGTGCCCGCACACCACAATACCGAGAGCTTTGCGCAGGCCATCCGCGCGATCGGCGAGCCGATCCACGGTCAGCCGGCCGAGACGATCTCCATGGGCAAGCTTCTGACCCTGCTCTTCGAAGTGACCGAACTCTTCGACATGGAGACGCGGCCCGAGCTGGTGATGCTGCAGAAGACCATGGTCGTGGTCGAGGGCGTGTCGCGCATGCTCAATCCGCGCTTCAACATGTGGAAGGCTTCCGAACCGGTCGTCGGCGACTGGATTCGCACCAATCTCGGCCCGAAACGGATCATGACCGATCTGCGGGATGGCCTGAAAGCGGCCGTGAAGCTCGCCGAAGCAGCACCCGAGATCGCCGCAAAGACCGAGAAATTCCACCACGAACTGCTGCATATGAGCGAAAATGGCCTGCGCTTCGATCCGCAGACGGCGGAAGCAATCGGCAAGGCCGAGGCCAAGCACAGCCGTTCCGGCCGCTTTGCACTATGGGTGATCGCGCTGACGCTGCTCTATATTGCCTGGCATCTGAGTTGACCTGCGGCCGCGCATTGCGGCGGCAGCGGACACATCGGCCAAGTTGCGTTTCTTCCCCAGCGCGGCCTCAGAGCATGACGCCGAAGGTGTGCGCGGCCCTCGGGCGATATCATGCTCTGCTTCTTTGATCCTTGGGCGGATTCAGATTGTAGATCGATCCGATCTACAATCATCCGGCTCTAGGGCGGTTCAGTTTTCACGGAATCTCTGAACCGCTCTATCTCCTTGTTTTCGCGCAATCCGGACGGAAAACCGCTGCGCACTTTTCCTGGAATTGCTCTAGAGCAAATCATGTTTT
>UBUL01000050.1 GCA_900468625.1 Hyphomicrobiales bacterium | reverse complement strand
TGATCGCCCTTCTTGACCGAGGTTACGCCTGGTCCGACATCGACGACGATGCCGGCGCCCTCGTGGCCGAGGATCGCCGGGAACAGCCCTTCCGGATCGGCGCCTGAGAGCGTGAAATCATCGGTGTGGCAGATGCCGGTCGCCTTGACCTCGATCAGCACTTCGCCGGCCTTTGGCCCCTCGAGCTGAACCGTCATCACCTCGAGCGGCTTGCCCGCCGCAACCGCAACCGCTGCTCTTACGTCCATGGTCTCGTCCCTTGCTGCTATGATTTGGTCCGCGCGACATTGCCATGGCCACACAGGGCGACTCAAGCCAAAATCAGACACTTAGCGTCGCAATTGTGAGGTTTTAGCCGAACAACCGCCGGACACTTTTCGGGAATTTACCCCGATACCCCGATTTGATCAGGCGAATTCCATGATCACAGCATCGACGGCTAGGCTTTCACCCGGCTTGGCGTTGATCTTGCCGATAACCAGATCACGTTCGGCGCGCAGGACATTTTCCATCTTCATCGCCTCGACTATGGCGAGCGTCTCGCCTGCCTTGACCTCCTGACCCTCGGCAACGGCGATCGACACGACAAGGCCAGGCATGGGGCAGAGCAGCAGTTTCGACGTGTCGGGCGGCAATTTTATCGGCATGAGCTTGTCGAGCTCTGCCTGGCGCGGCGTAAACACCTTGGCTCTGACGGATAGGCCTTGCCAATCGATGCGCAGGCCGTTCAAGACGGAACGGATCTGCACAGTCAGTTTGCGGCTGCCCACCGTACCGGTCCAGACAGCGTCGCCGGGGCGCCAGTCGGTTGCAACAGTCATGGTCTTGCCGTCCATCCGCATGTCCATCTCGAAGGGGATGGTTACTACACCTTCGAGCAGCGCGACCGGCAGGTAATCTGCGCCGAGCTTGACGATCCAGTTTTCCCGCAACGGTCCGGCCGCGGGACGCAACCGGTCGCCATAGTGCTCGCGGCGGCTGGCTTCGATCAGGCCGCAGGAAAGAGCGACGGCTGCCAGCAAGGCTGTCTGCTCCTCGTCCGGAGCTACAGGCGCGAAACCATCAGGATATTCCTCGGCAATGAATCCGGTGGAGAGGCGGCCGTCACGCCAGCGTGGATGCTTCATCAGCGCCGAGAGGAAAGGCATATTGTGCTCGATTCCATCGACGACGAAGCCGTCCAGGGCTTCTCCCATCGCTTCGATCGCTTTCAGCCTGGTTGGAGCCCAGGTGCAGAGCTTGGCGATCATCGGATCGTAATACATGGAGATCTCGGCGCCTTCGAAGACGCCGGTATCGTTGCGCACGATCGACGTTTCCGTCTTGCCCTCGCGCGGCGGCCGATAGCGCGTCAGGCGGCCGATCGACGGCAGGAAGTTGCGATAGGGATCCTCGGCATAGAGGCGGCTTTCGATCGCCCAGCCATCGAGCTTAATATCCGCCTGCTCGAACGGCAGCCTGTCACCCGCGGCAATGTGGATCATCTGCTCGACCAGATCGATGCCGGTCACCAGCTCCGTTACCGGATGCTCGACCTGCAGGCGGGTGTTCATTTCGAGGAAATAGAAGTTCCTGTCGCGATCGACGATGAATTCGACCGTGCCGGCACTCTGGTAATCCACGGCCTTGGCCAGCGCCACGGATTGTTCGCCCATGGCCTTGCGTGTCGCTTCGTCAAGGAAAGGCGAGGGCGCTTCTTCTACGACCTTCTGGTTTCGGCGCTGGATGGAGCACTCGCGTTCGCCAAGATAGACGACATTGCCATGGGAGTCCGCCAGTACCTGGATTTCGACATGGCGGGGATCGACGACGAATTTCTCGATGAAGACGCGGTCGTCGCCGAAGGAGCTCTTTGCCTCCGAACGGGCACGCTCGAAGCCGTCGCGCACTTCGTCCTTGCTCCAGGCGATGCGCATGCCCTTGCCGCCGCCGCCCGCAGATGCCTTGATCATGACCGGATAGCCGATTTCGCCGGCGATCCTCTCGGCGTGATCGGCGTCGTCGATAATGCCGAGATAGCCGGGAACGGTCGAGACCTTGGCGGCATTGGCGAATTTCTTCGATTCGATCTTGTCGCCCATGGCTTCGATCGCCTTCGGCTTCGGGCCGATGAAGACGATGCCTTCCTTCTCCAGCGCTGCGCAGAAGGAGGCGCGCTCCGAGAGAAAGCCGTAACCCGGGTGAACGGCCTCGGCGCCCGTCTGTTTGCAGGCGGCGATGATCTTGTCGGCAACGAGATAGCTTTCGGCGGCGGGAGGTGGGCCGATATGGACGGCTTCATCGGCCATTTCGACATGCAGGGCATCGCGGTCGGCATCGGAATAGACGGCGACCGTGAGGATGCCCATCCGGCGCGCAGTCTTGATCACACGGCAGGCGATCTCGCCGCGGTTGGCGATCAGGATTTTCTTGAACATGCAATCTCCGCCCAAATACTCTATTCAGTCAGTGTTTTAGCCATAAATTGCGTCGGCGGTCCATGCGCAAGATATTTGCGCTCACGCCGCCTTCTCCAATCTCGACTGAACGCGTTCCCGCCAGATGATGAAGAGGCCGGAGCCGACGATGATTGATATGCCGATCCATTTGGAAAGATTGGGAAAGTCGCCGAAGACCGCATAACCGAGCAGGGTAGCGGAAATGATCTCGAAATATTGGAACGGGGCAAGCAGTGAGAGCGGCGCCAACCGGAAAGCCCTGACGACAAGCATGTGCGCATAGCCTGAAATCGAGCCCAGGATCAGCAGCAGGACAAGCCCGAGCGCCGAGGTCGGGAGGGAAGGTTCAAAATCGGCGACGCCGGCGGATGTGCCGGCAAAGAGAGCGAATGCCATGAACAAAGTGCCGCCGGCACCCGCCATGATCTGCATCGTCAGCGGCGAATCCGCTTCGCCGACGGCGCGGTTCATGAAGAGATAGAGCGCATAAAGAAAAGCGCAGGCCACAGGCAGCAATGCCTTCAATCCGAAGATCGCAAAACTGGGCTGGATGACGATCAGCGCGCCGCCGAAGCCGATGACGATCGCAAGCCAGCGCCTCCAGCCGACCTTGTCGCCGAGAAACAGGGCCGAAAGTGCCGTCAGCATGAAAGGTTCGACGAAATAAATGGCAAAGACATCGGCCAGCGGCATGTATTTGACCGCCGCGAAGAAGAGCAGGCTGGCAGCGCCATGCAGGGCGCCCCGCAGCAGGTTCATCCATGGACGCTTTGCCGAGAATGCCGACCTCCCGGCTGCGGTCACCAGCAGCGGCAGCATGCAGACGAGCTGAAAGAAGAAGCGATAGAAGGTCACCTGGCCGGGCGACATGGCTTCGAAACTCGCCATGTATTTGGCGATCGCGTCCATCGTCGGCAGCAGGATCATGGAGCTTGCCATGATCGTCATGCCTCTGAGCGGATTCTTTTGTGTGGGAACGGCGGAAGAGACGGGCATGCGCGAACATCAAACACAGGAAAGGCGTGCAATCAAGGCGCGATCAGGAGCGATGGCGAAGGGCGGAAGCGACCGTCCAAAAATGTCACACTTTTCCAATTGGGACAGATCGCGAGGGCGGGATGACGCCCTTAGACCTATCTCGCGCTTTGGAAACGGCTAAAACATGAATGCGCCGCACAAAATCGCCGGCGCGACCAGGAAAGGGATCGCACCGATGTTCAAGCCAGAACAAGAGACGACCGTTTTTTCGGATGAAGGCGGCGACACGCTTGGCGGGCGCCTGTCCATGGCCCGCGATGCCGCGGGAATCAGTCTCGAAATGCTGGCCAGTCAGCTTGGCGTCAGCGAAGAGACGATGCTGGCGTGGGAATCCGACCGCGCCGAACCCACGTCATCCGCTCTCGTCAAAATGTCCGCTCTTTTCGATGTTTCTCCGGCGTGGCTCATGACCGGGTCGGGGGATGGACCGGGAGAGGACAGCGACCAGCGCGCGCTGGAAGCGGTCAGAAATGAACTTTCGCGGCTGCGGACGGCCTATCAGGAGATCGGGCGGCTGATCGAGACGACGACCCGACAACTGGAGCGGCTCGATCATCAGATCCGATTGCGAAATCTCAGCAAGGACGTGGCACACTGAGCCATGCGCAATTCGCGATGGCAGCGTCAAGTTTGCAAGCATTGGAGATAAAAAGAAAAAACCCGCCGAAGCGGGTTTTTCTGTGCCATTTGGTGCGGTCGAGAAGACTCGAACTTCCACGGGTTGCCCCACAGCGACCTCAACGCTGCGCGTCTACCAATTCCGCCACGACCGCATCGTGGTAGGCCGGATTGCTCCGGCGCGGCTGCATGTAGCAAAAGCATTCGGGGGGCACAAGAGCGATATGTCAGTTTTTTTAAATTCCTTCACAGCGCCTCCGATTGCACCCGTCAGAATACGGTGGAAACGCCTTAGATGTTTGAATTCTCGCCCGAATAGCGCCATATCTGGACAACCCGTCGGCACGCAGGATTTCCACAAGTGCGGCCTGCGGCGCGCAAAGGACCGCTGTATGCTTCGCACCGAACTTTCTCACCAAATGTTTCCCGTTCAAGGTACGCCCCCCGTTCGCTGGCGGATCAGCGACGGTCTCGTGCCCTATGAAGAGGCCGTTGCCGCAATGGAAGCGGAAGTGGCCGCGATTGCCGAGGGACAAGCGCCGGAGCTCGTCTGGCTGGTCGAACATCCGCCGCTTTATACAGCAGGCACCAGCGCCAACGCAGCCGATCTCATCGAGCCGGATCGATTTCCGGTTTTCGCGACCGGGCGCGGCGGCGAATATACATATCACGGGCCGGGCCAGCGTGTGGCCTATGTCATGCTGAACCTGAAGTGTCGGCGGCAGGATATCCGCGCTTTCGTCGGCGCGCTCGAAGAAGTCATCATCCGCACGCTCGAATCGATGAATGTCCGCGGCGAACGGCGTGAGGACAGGGTCGGCGTCTGGGTGAGGCGTCCGGAAAAGCCGATCCTGCCCGACGGCACCATGGCGGAGGACAAGATTGCGGCGCTCGGCATCCGCGTGCGCAAATGGGTGACGTTTCATGGCCTGTCGCTGAACGTCGATCCTGATCTCGGGCATTTCACCGGTATCATTCCCTGCGGAATCTCGGCCTATGGCGTCACCAGCTTGGTCGATCTCGGTCTGCCGGTCATGATGGCGGATGTCGATATCCGTCTCCGCGACGCGTTCGAGCAGGTCTTCGGCGAAACGGCCCGCGACCGTTAAGGCAATTCCGGGAGAAGCTGGCAGATCCAGGCATTTTGCCCGATCGCCAAAGCGCCGGTTTGCATCGTGTCGCTCTCGACGGTCGCCAGGTTTCCACGACCATGATCGGCCGTCACGATGCATCAAGCTTTCACAGGATTGATTCTCGTGCTTCTTCTGTAGGCAATCCAGCCTCCGCCGGTCCGTCACGCTTCGATTCCGCCAAGCGCTCCATCTCGGCTTCCGCCTCCAGAAGATAGTGAAGCTCTTGGTCGCTGAGAATATTGTCGCGATTGTCATGCGAGGTCATCCGATTAGCTCCTTGACCTCTGCAGGCGAGAGTATGTCATCTCTCCCAGCCGTTGGCGCCTACGGGTTCGGGTAGCCAACGGTAGATCGAACTTACGCCCTTCAGACAGTTCTGGCGAATCATTTCGGATCGCCGACGAGGGACAGCCATTTGCAGATCCGATAGCTGATTTTTCATTTGCCCAAGAAAAATGCCCTGGAAGGGAGAGCATCCAGGGCATAGAGAGGGGAACTGCCATAAGGAGAGTAGGGCGATGTGCCCGCACTTCAAGGTCCGAACTCACGGCAGGTTGCATTGCGCCGACAATCGCGCCTTCAACTCGCGAAACAGTGATCGTGAGTGGCAAACCGTCCCGTCCCCCGCTGCTTTTTCGGGCGGGATGACAAGAGTATCTTCATCGTGAGAAACCGGGCGAGCCGCAACTGCCTTGCCATCCGGGCGTGGAGCGTCCGCGAATCTGCTCTACGTCAGCGATACAAATTGGTGGCAAATGCATCGCTGGACCGCGAACAGCGGGACGAAGACTGGCGTCGGGCCACATCGAAGCCGTACCATTACCTGCGGTTGATTCCGGAGCGCCAATGGACCGCCACCAACGGTTGCCTATCAAGCCAAGTCACTCTTTTCGATCGCTATTTTTGTACAGTCTCCGTTCATCTTCGTCCGCATATGGTATGTTCCGTCGCCCCAAAAATCGCGCGTCGATTGACAATCGATAGGGACGATACGATTAATAGTTTCGACATTCGTCATAGAGCGGAGGAAATGCCAATGACAAGTCGTGCCATTCTGTTGATGTCTCTCGCGTCTCTCACAGTTGTAGGCTCGATGGGCCTCGCTTCTTCGGCTTCTGCGCTAACCATGAAAGAGTGCAGTGCCAAATATCAGGCCGCCAAAACCGCTGGTACCTTGAACGGCCAGAAGTGGAACGACTTCCGCGCAACACAGTGCAGCGCCGATGCCAGCGCTACGACTGCTCCGGCAACGACCGCACCGGCGGCCACAACGCCGCCCAAGACGGCGAAGACGACCGCTGCTGCCAAGGTCGACGCCAGCGAGCCTGACGCCACCAAGCCGCCGGCAGCAGAACCGGCAAAGCCTACAACGGCTGCTCCGGCCGGCGTAACCTTCCCCGCAAAGGTTGATCCGAAATATGCTACCGAGACGCCTGGCAAGGGCCGCTTCCACACCTGCGTGGACGCCTACAATGCCGCCAAAGCCAGCAATTCGCTCGGCGGCCTGAAGTGGATCCAGAAGGGCGGCGGCTACTACAGCCTCTGCAATTCCAAGCTCAAGGGCTGATCTTGGATTGATCCTTTATGAGCGGGCGCCTTTCTGGCGCCCGTTTCCTTTTGCGGGGCTCAGTGCCGCATCTTCTCCCATTTCTTCACAAGTCGGTCACGCTTGAGCTTGGAAAGCCGCTGAAGCCAGAAAACGCCGTTCAGCTGGTCGATCTCGTGCTGGATGCAGATGGCCAGAAAGTCCTGCGCCTCTGCCTCGTGTACTTCGCCGGCAATATCCTGATAGCGGAAGCGGACGGATTTCGGCCTGACGACCTCTTCGGTCGATCCGGGCATGGAAACGCTGCCTTCCATGTGCCGCATGGTCTCTTCCGACGACCACAGAATCTCCGGATTGATATAGGTGCGCACGCCGTCTTCGCGACTGAGTTCGATCACGACGACACGCTTGAGGACACCGATATGCGGACCGGTGATGCCGACGCCGGGCGCGGCCCTCATCGTATCCAGCAGGTCGCCGACGAGCAGACGCAGATCGTCATCGAAGACGGTCACCGGGGTACAAGCGGTTCGCAGCAGCGGATCGGGGAAGCGGACGATCGGGCGGGGCGGCACTTTGGTCTCCATTGGTGAAATAAAATGCGCTGGAGGAGCGGGAATACGAATGGCGCAGTCCCGCGATCGCCCGCGATAAATTGATAGGAAATATGAGCGGTTTCGTCTATCTGGTTGCTAATATTGATTTTCCTTTACAACGCCGTGCGTCACTGCAATGCGCAAAGGCGCTCCAGTATTTTAAAACTGCTGCATAATTTTATCCTTAAACTGCATTGTTAACTCTAGAATCGCCAGCCTTGGCCGTCGCCACGGATTGACGAAACGGACGCATCGCATTTGGAGATTCTGCGATGCCGGCGCGCGTCGGCCAGAAATTGACTATTACGTAAAAGTCAATATTATGCTGAGCGGCAGATAGGGGCAGATTCTTGGTTGACGGATATTATAGCATAACGGAGCTCACGCGGGAATTCGGGGTTTCGACCCGGACGTTGAGGTTCTATGAGGACGAGGGCCTCATCCATCCGGAGCGCAAGGGGCGCACGCGCCTGTTCCGGCCCGCCGACCGGCGCCTTATCGCCGAAATCCTGCGCGGCCGCCGTATCGGCTTCACCATTGCCGAAATCCGCGAGATCATTCAGGTCTACAAAGAGCCTCCGGGCGAAATCGGCCAGCTGAAGCTGCTGATGAAACGTGTTGACGAAAAGCGCGATGAATTGCGTCAGAAACGCAAGGATATCGACGATACGCTGAGCGAACTCGATAACGTCGAGGAAGCTTGTCTCGGACGGCTGGCTGAAATCGGCGTCGGGACGTGATCGGCTACAGGCTTGTTGCTCGTCAAAGCCAGCGGCGCGTGCGCTTGCAGTAAAATTCGAATTCGCAGCCGAATCGCGACAGAAGATGCATCTCTTCACAGCGGATGACGAGCAAGGTCGTCAAAGCAGCTGCCACCGCCCCCATAGCGAGAAACCAGAGATTGCCGATCAGCAGGCCGAAGCCGGCGGTCAGCAGGGTATAGCCGAGATAGGTTGGATTGCGGGTGAAGCGAAAGGGGCCGGTGGTTACCAGATGGGCTGAGCAGCGTTGTGTCAGGACGGTCGTGCGGCGTTCCAGCAGCGTCTTGACGGCCCAGACATTCAATGTCACCGCGAAGGCGGTCAGGAGCGCGCCAACCATCCAGGAAACAAGCGCCCAAATGAAGGGCAAGGGCAGCGGATACGACCGCTGCAGGTACAGCGCCGCGACAACGGCGAGGCTATAGAGCAGTGGCGGCCACGGAAAACTCAGCGACTTCGAACGATAGGCATTCATAGAATAACCCTGTCATTGCGCTTCATCCGTGCATTGTATCGCGATTCGGCTCACGCGTTCATCGCTATCTGCTTTGATCGCTCCAGATTCCAGCGGCTTGAAGAGATTCTGGGCCTGCAGCTTGTCGAGCGTACATTGGCAGAAGCTGCGGCACATGGTTTCGCTGCCCGATCGCGTGCATGATGCCACGCATTGCCTGATGTAGCCGACGGTCGGATCCTGCGGCGGTGCGGGCGCGGCCAGCGACAGAAGATAGACAAGGCTGAACAGCACCGGCTGGTGGATCAGATAGAATATGAGGCTATGGCGGCCGGCGCGGGCGATGAGATTGCGGCCGGGACCGAATTTCGCCAGGCGCTCGAGCCAGCCGAAGGATGTGGTCAATTGCGCGATACCGAGACCGAACAGGAATGGCGTCAGCCACGGGAAGAGGGGCACATAATCGTTCGAACGCTGGATGTTTTCCGAAAGTCCGACCCACCACAGCCAAGGTGCGTCAAAAAACGTGGAGTGCAGCGACAGAGGTGCGATAACATTGTCGACCACGATGCCGGCCGCGAGCAATGCGGCGATCAGAAGCGTAGCAAATGCCGGCAAGCGCAGGAACAGAAGCCCGATGAAGCTTGCCGCCGCGATGCTATGCAATATGCCGAAGAATATCCATTCGTCGCGCATGCCGATGAAAGTGACGATCGAGATCGCGGCCGCGGCGGCCACGATCATGCCCAGGCGACGCCAATAGGACCGCCAGCGGATTTCCGGCGTATTGGCCAGCACGAGGCTGAAGCCAGCCAGGAACAGGAAGGTGCTGGCGATGGCGCGGGCGTAAAATTTCAGCCAGCCGGTTTCCGCCGTGCCGGAGTCGAGGTAGCCGAAAAACTCGAAATCCCAGGTGCAGTGATAGCTCGCCATGGCAAGGAGGGCGATGCCGCGCGCCGTATCCAGAATGCCGATGCGAGGTCTCTTTTGCGGAGCATCGGCGCTCTCGGCGATGGCGGCCATTACGGGGTCCTTCCAGGCATGAATTCAAATTTTACGCCGGTCGAGCCGGCGCGGCCCTGTCATGGCATATCGCCGTCCATGATGGCCAGACGGGCATCCGAAAAAAACTGCCGCCGGATCAGCACGACGATGATGAAGATCGTCGTCACCATGAACACGTAGGGGCTCAGGAACCAGCCGAGATAACCGATAGACAGGAAGATCGCCCTCAGGCCGGCATTGAAATTGCGGGCTGCGATGATGTTCATGCGCACCACCCGCTCTGCGGCTCGCTCCGCGCCCAGCGGATCGAGAATGGCTTCCTCGCGCATCGGCAGCGAACCGAAAAGAATGGTGCAATAGTTGAACAGGCGATAGGCCCAGCCGAATTTGAAGAAAGCATAGCCGAACAGGCAAGCAAGTCCCGCCACCTTGATCTCGAAAGCGGCGCGGCCGCCATTGAGGATGAACGGCAAGTCGGAGAAGAACGCATTGACCTTGTCGGTGGCGCCGAGCAGCGCAAAGCAGCTGCCGATGGCGAAGATCGAAGTGGAGGCGAAGAAGCCCGTGCCGTTCTGCAGGCCCGAGAGGATTTGGGTATCGATCATCTTCAGATCGCGGCGCAATGAATTGTGGATCCATTCGCGCCGGCGCTCGTTCATCGCCAGCGTCAGGCTGGTGCGATTGAAAAAGCGGGCGCTGGTAGTGATCCAGTTCAGCGCGACCCAGAGAAAGATGAAAAGGGCGAGGGCGACGTAGTCGGCAGTCGTCATATAGGGAAATTCTCCAGATCGGTCCGATGCGGACTCTATCTCAGGACGGGCGGCGCGCAATGGCCTTCTGTTTGCTTCCCCAATGCCTATGTGTAATGTCGCTGCCATGAAATCCGATGTCGGCCAATCGCCATGCAAGCTTGCTGCGATAGCGTAGCTTTGCCGGAAAACGATTTGCCTGGAGGCACCAAAGGTCCATGTTTCTTTCCGTTTTCGATGTGTTCAAGATCGGTGTGGGGCCGTCCAGCTCGCATACGATGGGGCCGATGTCGGCCGCGAATCGGTTCCTGGACCTGCTGCTGTCGAACGAGTGGCCGCGTCCGTCCTCGAACGTGCACGTCGAGTCGATCAAGGTCAGCCTGCACGGATCGCTGGCTCATACGGGCATCGGCCATGGCACGGGCAGGGCCGTCATTCTCGGCCTGATGGGCGAAAAGCCCGACAGCGTCGATCCGGACCATATGGATGGCATCATCGACGAGGTCGAGCGCAGCGGGCGCATAACGCCTCCCGGCCATCCGGCCTATCAGTTCCAGCCCAAAACCGACCTCATTTTCGACAAGAAGGTGCCGCTGCCGGGCCATGCCAACGGCATGAGCTTCTCCGCCTTCGACAAGGACGATCGCCTGCTCCTCAAGCGCATCTACTATTCCGTCGGCGGCGGCTTTGTCGTCACCGATACGGAACTGGAGCAGATGAAGGCCGACAGGAAAAAGCCGGCTGCGGCGGGCGAACGCGTTCCGTTCCCCTTCGCCAGCGCCAAGCAGATGCTTGAGATGTCCGAGCGCTCCGGTCTTTCGATCGCGCAGATGAAGCGCGCCAATGAAGAGATGCACATGAGCGCCGAGGAGCTCGATGCGGGCCTCGACCGCATCTGGGCCGCAATGAGCAGCTGCATCGACCGCGGCCTCAAGGTGGACGGCATCATGCCGGGCGGCCTGAAGGTGCGCCGGCGAGCGCGCGCCATTCATGACAAATTACAGGAAGAGTGGCGCAGCAACCGCATCAATCCGCTGCTCGCCAACGATTGGCTCAGCGTCTACGCCATGGCCGTCAACGAGGAGAATGCGGCCGGCGGCCGCGTCGTGACCGCGCCGACCAATGGAGCGGCCGGCGTCATCCCGGCGACGATCCGCTACTATCAGCATTTCCATGAGGATTGGGATCAGGATGGCATCCGCAACTATCTGCTGACGGCTGCCGCCGTTGGCGGCATCATCAAGCACAACGCCTCGATTTCCGGCGCGGAAGTCGGCTGTCAGGGCGAGGTAGGCTCGGCGGCCGCGATGGCGGCTGCGGGGCTTGCCGCCGTGATGGGCGCGACGCCTGAGCAGATCGAAAATGCCGCGGAAATTGCGCTGGAACATCATCTCGGTATGACCTGCGATCCGATCGCCGGCCTCGTTCAGGTGCCTTGCATCGAGCGCAACGCCCTCGGTGCCGTCAAGGCCGTCACCGCCGCCTCGCTTGCGATCAAGGGTGACGGCCGGCATTTCGTGCCGCTCGACGCCTGCATCGAAACCATGCGGCAGACCGGTCACGACATGAGCGAGAAATACAAGGAAACCTCGACCGGCGGCCTCGCGGTGAATGTCGTTGAATGCTGAATGTGGACACCTGATCTAAAAGCTTGACGCTGCCGGCCAAAAGGACTTCAACGGCATCCATGGCTTTGCATCTCATCAAATTGTGCGTCGGCGCGGATTCGATCGAGGATCTGCGCGAATGGGTTTCCGAGCGGGCGATGAACGCCATTGCCGCCGGGCTGGAGCCGCATACGACCCATACGACGCGCATGGTGCCGAAACGGGTGGAAGAACTGCTGGACGGCGGCTCGCTCTATTGGGTGATCAAGGGGCAGGTGCAGGCACGGCAGAAATTGCTTGGCATCGAGACCTTCACCGACGCGGAGGGCATTCAGCGCTGCCGGCTCATTCTTGACCCGAGCGTCATCGAAACGACGGGGCAGCCTCGGCGCCCGTTTCAGGGGTGGCGCTATCTGCCGCAGGAAGACGTGCCGCGCGATCTCGACAGCCTGGGTGCCGCGGCGGAATTGCCCGCCGACCTGCGGCGGGAACTTTCCGAACTCGGTCTGCTGTAGGGCACCTGCTCAGAGCGGTTCTGCTTGGAGCAAGACCTTATCGAACCGCTCCATCCCATTATTTTCACGCGATCTCAGATAGAAAGCCGCGCAGCGGTTTTCCAGGGCGGCCCTAACGCAGCCGCATCATGATCGGCGCACGGCCGGTCGGGGCCGCAATATGCAGATGAATGTTCGCTTCAGGCTGCGAATAACGCCATGCACGCGCACCGTGGCAAAGCAGTATGCCAATCAGATCTTTCGTCTTGTGGCGCGCGCGAGAACGGCTGAGACCCAGATCCGCCAGCCGCATTGCCGCTTCATGCAGCGGATGAAGAGCGAAGCCCTTCGGTTTCATCTTGCTCCCGCCATCGAGCGAGAAACCGGGAAAGTTCTCGTTCATTGCCATTTCAAAACCCCGTACACGTTACAAACTCAGGGCCGGCCCGTTTGACATTCGGTGCCGGAAGGTCGGGCATCCTTCGGAAAGGCCCGACCGGTACTCGGATCATGCCGCGCCGAATGGCTTGGCCGCATTCCTATTCCATGCTCGCCCAGCATTTCACGCCGGCTCGCTTGAGCGCCTTGCACGCATTGATCGCCTCGCTCTGATCTTCGAAACCGCCGAAACGGGCGCGATAACCGCCATCGAAGGCAACTGCATAGGGCTTGGCCGCGCGCAGGGCTTTGCCGCCCTTGTTCTTGGCCGTATCGAGCAGGTCGGTTGCGCCATCCTTGCTGGAGGCAACGCCGATCTGAACGACCCAGCCGGCCGGCTCGCGTTCAGCCTTCGCGGCCTTTTCGGACTTCTCGGCCCGCTGCAGCTTGACGAGTTTCGTATCGCTCTTGGTCGTAGATGCCGTCGTTACGGTATCGACTTCGTCCTCATCGGCATCGTCAGAAGATGCAGCCGATGCGGCTTCCTCATAAGCGGGATGTTGAGCAGGCTTTGCGGCAAGCAGCGGATTGCCGGACTGCGGCGTGACTGCCGCGAAGGCTGCAGCGCTGGACGGACGAGCATCGGCGATCTCCGCCGTCTCGTCATTTTTGACCTTCGCGGTGGTAACGTCCGCCATGCGCGTGCTTGCAGCCTGGACATCGGGCGCGGTGGCCGGCCCATGAGCGATCACGTTGTTTGCAATATGCTTCGTCGATGCAACGGGCAAATAGGTCGCGATCAGCTTGCGCATCTGGTTATCGCGAGCCGGTGTCGAAGCGCCGCCGAGGACGACACCGACAATGGAGCGTCCGTCGATCTTGACGGAGGTTGCGAGATTGTAGC
Source organism: Hyphomicrobiales bacterium (assembly GCA_900468625.1). GTDB lineage: Bacteria > Pseudomonadota > Alphaproteobacteria > Rhizobiales > Rhizobiaceae > Rhizobium. The sequence continues at coordinate 32,390 of UBUL01000050.1, read as the reverse complement.
CCGCAGCACGCGTATAGCCCGTCTTGATGCCATCGACACCGCGCACCGAACCGAGCAGATGGTTATGGCCCGGTATGACGCGATTGCCGAGTTTGAAGCTCGCTTCGGAAAAGAAGCCGTAATATTGCGGGAAATGCTCACGCAGGGCGATACCGAGGCGAGCCTGGTCACGCGCCGTCGTCATCTGGGCGGTATTCGGCAGGCCGTTGGGATTGCGATAAGTCGTGCGTGTCATGCCGAGCGCCCGCGCCTTGTCGTTCATCATGCGGGCAAAGCCCTCTTCCGAACCGCCGAGCATTTCGCCAAGCGCCATCGCGGCATCATTGGCGGATTTGGTAACGATGCCGAGGATCGCCTCGCGGACGGTCACGGACCGGCCGGCACCGATACCGAGCTTCGTGGGTGCCTGGGCGGCGGCATTCCTGGAAAACACGACGGGCGTATCGAGAGTGATGCGTCCGGCTTCAAGCGCTTCGAAGGTCAGATAGACCGTCATCATCTTGGTCAGCGAGGCGGGATAGTGCAGCGTATCGGCATTTTCGCTGTAGAGAACATTGCCTGTATTGGCATCGATGACGATGCCGGCATATTTCGGGCCGGCGGCATTCGCGTCAATAACGGTCACGGTGACCGCCGCCGCCGCGATCGAAAAACCAAGGATCGCTCTCGCCAGAATCTTACCGGTTTGAGACGACGAAACGGAAAGAATGGATCTGGACACTAAATTACTCTCTGCTTGCATTTACATTCTCGATTATCGGGCCGCCGCCTCCATGAACGGCCATTCCGTTCGAATGTAGAGGTTTAGCGTTACCAATCGGTTTATGATGAACAGTTGGTTTCAGGTTTCCGCGTCATTTTAGCGGCCGCCCGCAGCCGTCACCGCCAGCTCGGTATTATCTACAAGGCGCATCTTGACGAAATTCCGGACGGCGGCGTCCATGGCGCGCCAATCTCCGAGATGATTGCTGGAAAAGCGATAGAGAACACTCAAATCCTTGCCGGCCTTGACGTCCCTTTGACAATCGCCGCTGGTCGCCATTGCCGGCGAAGGAGGAAGGAGGCAGCGCACCACGTAATCCGGCTCGCCGGGCCGCTGCGCCGTCAGGAGGACTTCGCCGTTATAGCCGGCATCCGCACGAAGCCGATGCGCCGTCAGGCCGAAGGGACCGGCATGGGCTGCCCCATCCATCAATTGCGAATAGATCGGCTCAAGCCGGCCGGACATGTCGCGGGACATCGTGCTCTGGCTGATCTGCAGGAAGATCAGCGAGGAGGATTGCGAGATATCGTCGAAACGCATCCGATCGGCCTCGCTGTAGCCCTGCATCTGGGGCCAGGTCAGATAGAGATCGACACGCTCAGCCGCGCCGTCCATGCGCTCGCTCGGGAAGCGGATGGTGTTTGCGGCCAGACGCATCGTGTCTTCGCCGACCGTAACGGAGATGGGCTTGGTATCCGTCGTGTGGCCGGCCAGCGAAATCTTACCGCCAAGCCAGTGGCCGCCGATGGATATGGCGACGGTAAGGGCGGCCAGAACGACAATCCCTGCCGCGAGCCGGTAGACAAAGCCGCTCGATATCAGCGGTCTTTCCTCGATCATTGCAGCGGATGACAGAGAGGGAGCCATACTCTTGCCTTCATTTCCTTGCGCCCCAGCCGTCATCATCGATGGCAAAGCTGCCCGGCGCCTGACTTTTTTGAGTCTTGCTGGAAATGATGATTGGCGCCGCGATGGTTAACCGGCGGTTAAATATGCATCGCAACGCATGCTAACGGCACACATAAATCTCAGGAGATTTTTTCCGACCCTTGGCCCTTCTGATGGTCGCACAACGAGAAAGAGCCGTTCCCGGGACAGTGGGAACGGCTCAGAGGCACCGGCCTGGACAGAAATCAGGGGACGAGACCGGGCCTCTGACTTTGATCATCGGCGCTAGGCCGCCGACGATCATGTATGTGGAATGCTTACTTCAAGCTGCCGACCGCGACGGCGCGGCCGTCCTGAATCTTGACCCAGCGGGCCGGATGATCGGCAGACTGTCGCTTGAGGAAGGTGTACTCGGTTTCCGACCAGAGCTTTACCTTGCTGCGCATGTTGTCGAGGATGAAGTCGCCGCGGTCCGTGCGAACGGTCAGCACCGCATGGCCTTCGCCGTTCGGCTGCAGCACCACCGTCATGAGCAGGTCGGACGGCGAGAAGCCGGCATCGATCAGCTGCTTGCGCTTCAGGAGCGCGAAATCCTCGCAATCGCCCGCGGTGGTCGGGATCGCCCACTTTTCCTCCACGCCGTAGAGCTCCATGTCGGTCATCGGCTTGATGGTCGTGTTGACGGTATAATTGATCTTCAGGATGGTTTTCCAGCTGTCCTGGTTGAGGATGATCGGACCCGCATCGCCGCCGGCATAGGCACACTCCCGCGGATTTTCCTTGCAGAACTCATAGTGACCGATCGGGGGAGCGGCGTCGCCGGTGATCGTCATATTGGCGGGTGCGGCCTGAGCGAGGCCGAAGATGCCGAGAGTGGAAAATATCAGAGCAGCGCAGCCGCGAAGTACGAATTGAAAGTTCATGTCCCTGTCCCTTTTTTATTGGGATCAGAATGACACGCATGATTTTATCCGACGCAAAATTGCACAGTCAAATTAAAGGCTTAGTTGAATCAAATCCGCGTCGAATTTTCATAAAATACGCAGAAAACTTGATTCAAGTTTGCGGCGAATTCGATTAAAATTTGAGTGATTTCGGTATCGGACGGAGGGAGAGGAAACACCGTATCCGGCTGCTTTACAATGATATCGGGCCAGGGAAGTTCTTAACGTCGGGGTGCCAATTCGAACGAAGGTCATGCCGCAATGAAACAAAGTGCGCATGCCGGCATCCGTTTCCGGCATCGATAGTGGCCGCATGAGCCCGAATCTGTGTCATTTTGGGAAAGCCGGCTCGAAAAATAATTTTGATTTTTATCGATGGATATCGCGACGAAGCCCGTCGGTTACGCGGATGATCGCGTCAGCCATCTCCGCGACGGCCGTTGAGTGGGCTGCGTTCGCAACGACCACCAGTTCCGCTTCCGGCCAAGCCTGCGACAGTTCCCAGGCGGTAACGAGCGGCGCCTCAAGATCCATGCGGCCCTGGATCATTGTGCATGGAATAGTGGCGAGCCGATGGATATCACGCAGAATCTGTCGGTCCTGAAGCCAGGCCAGATGGTGAAAATAATGGGTGATGATCCTGGCGCGTGCCGTCAGATAGCGCGGGTCTGACCAGCGTGGCGACAGCGCTGCGCGCGGATCGACTAGGATGGAGGCTGCTTCCCATTCGTGCCAATCCGTTGCAGCCCTGACGTGGATCGCCGGATTCGGGTCGAGCAAGAGGCGATAATAAGCGGAAACCAGATCTCCACTGCGATCCTCCTTTGGTACCGCGGCGCGAAAGCGCGCCCATTCCTCCGGAAAGAAACGGCCGAGGCCATGATAGAGCCACTCGATTTCCGATTGTCTTGTCATGGTGACACCGACAAGAAGCAAGCTCTCGATCCGTTGCGGATAGGTTTCGGCATAGGCGAGCGCCAGCGTGCAGCCCCAAGAGTTGCCGTATACGATCCAGCATTCCACGCCAAGCAGCAATCGCAACCGTTCGATATCTTCCACTGTATGCCATGTCGTGTTGGCGGTGAGATCGATCGCAGGCTCCGACGCATGTGGAAGACTGCCGCCGCAGCCACGCTGATCGAACTGGATGATCCGGTAGTATTGCGGGTCGAAATAGCGCCGCGTTCCCGCCGAACTGCCCGATCCAGGCCCGCCGTGCAGGATAAGGACAGGATGGCCTTCGAGGTTGCCTGATTGCATCCAATAAATGCGCTGGCCGTCACCGACCTCAAGCAGACCCTCGGCAAAGGGCGTTGTATCCGGGTAGAGCATCTTGCCGCCACGCAATGAGGAGAAAGACAGGCGCCGCTATTTCGCGACAGCGCGTGACAGGAAGATGACGATATCAGAGAAATTCGCGCAAGGTTTCGCGCGACTGCAAGGAAAGGAATTCGATCGCCACGCCTTCCATGAAATGGCGCACGATGCGGCCGCGCATGTTGCCGAGGCGCACCGGCGTTCCGATCGCGGGGCGCACTTCGACATCGACCGCAGCACCCGAAAGCGAAAGATCCATGATGCGGCAGACATATTGCGAGCCGTCCTCAAGCGTAAGCTCGCTGCGGATGCTGCGCGGCGTCAGACGGTCGTGGCGACGATCTTCAGGCAGGCCAAGCTCATGCTTGTTGGCGAGCCATGTCAATTGCGCCGCGAGCTTTTCGCGCTTTCGTTCGGTCGCGTTGATCGACATGCTGAAGCCGCGGCCATCGACTGCAACGACGTTGCCTTCGACACGGCCGAGATGATCGATATAGGCGATAACGCGCTCGTCGGCGCGCGGACGTCCCGCACAGGTAACATAAAGATCACCCGGCGACATTTCTGTCACCAGACACTCGAATTCCTCATAACTGGCCAGCATCAGGCGGCCCTGCATGTTGATCGGGACCCGCTGGAAGGTCCGTTGATCATTGCGGATCGCATTGCTTGCCATCTGATTGGGCCGCGTCGCATGGGCCGGCTGGAATGAGTGCATGGAACCGTCTTGAACCCTATTGCAGTCTCTTCCAACTATTAGCCGCAACTCCTTAAGGTAAGGTTGTCTTTCCGGAAGCATAATTCAGGAATGGTCGCCGATTCTGTCCCGTGCTGGATCAATCCCGGCACGATCGCGCCCATTCTTGGCCTGAATCAACTTGTGACGTATCCATTCACCCAGGTTGGAGCCTGCCCGAAGCGGCAGAAGATCGATCGGATCGGGGTGCGGCGGCACATCGACAAGCCGGGCAGGGCGTTCGTAGAGCAGGCGGCTGCGGTCGAGCGCCAAGAATTCCAGACGCTCGTTGCCTAGCGACGACGGATGCGCGGAGGGAGTCAGACAGCCAAGCAATCTATCGCAAGTATCGCTGGATGTGCGAACCGGCAGCAACATCAGCTCAAAAGCCATGCTGCGTCCGCTGATGCAATAGCCAGTGGCATTGATCGAAGCCGGAACGACATGCTTCATCACGCCGGCGGCAATATGCACCGGATCGTCCTGCTGGCTGCCGGCCCAGAGCGCTGCGAAATTCTCGCCGCGGATTTCACGTCCCATGAGATTGCAGATCGCGGTGCCGGCCAGCCGGAATCGCGGATTGTTGTCCGCGGTGTTTTCCAGGATGAACAGCTCCGGAAGGATATGGCTCACCGCGGATGGCTGTATCAAATTGCGCAAGGGGGCGTCCGCGTTGCCGCGTATATGCTCCCAATAGGTAAATATCTCTGTGCTCGTCTTCTGGCGCATGATGCGTCCGTGTCCCATTTCAGTTCAATTGCAAAGGCATTCATTGCCTCCACTTTGGACGTTGCGAAATCCATGCCAGAACCGGTTCGTTAGGGTTAATAAAGGGTTGTCGTTGCCTTTGGCGGCAGCGGATGAAAGAAATCGTACATCACTTCACGAAGTGACCTGCAGCACGAATTTCCGGGTGCCGGACAGGGCCTTTGAGGCCAAATCCGGAGAAGAACACCCGATACGCCGCCCGTCTTTGCCGGGCGGCTTTTTTTTTGATTTTCGCTGCGCTATGTGTCGCTAACTTCTATCGAAAGCTGAGCAAGACATGGATGATGAACAGCCGCCGCGCCAAGAGCCGGAATATCCGCGGCCGCAGCAGGGTGCAACGGCATTCAATCTGCCTCCTGTCATTCTGGCCAGCCTCGCGGTTCTGATCGTCATTTTCGCGGTCATGAACCTGCCGTGGTGGTCGGACGATACGCTGAGCTGGTTCTATTTCTCCTTCAGCTTCATCCCGGCGCGCTATGCCTTTCCTCTGTCGCAGCAGGGGCTGGAATGGCTTTGGACGCCGCTCACCTATTCGCTGCTGCATGGCGGGATCGAGCATATCGTCTTCAACAGCCTCTGGCTGATGGTTTTCGCCGCGCCCGTGGCGAGGCGCATCGGCGCGCTTCGCTATGTCATTTTCTGGGTTTTCTCGTCTGCCGCTTCCGCCTTCATGCATGCTGCGCTCTATTGGGGTGACCAAACGCTGCTGATCGGCGCATCAGGCGTTGTCTCGGCGCTGATGGGGGCGGCTTGCCGCTTTGCCTTCCCGGCAATGGACGGCCGCCGGGCGTTGATACGGCAAGCGCATCTCAATCCGCGCCAGACCATTCTCGGTTCGCTTCGAAGCCGCACCGTCGTCGCCTATATCGTCATGTGGATTGCCGGCAATGCGCTCGTTGCTTTCGGCATCACGCTTGCCGGCGACAGTTCGCAACCGGTGGCCTGGGATGCCCATATCGGTGGCTTTCTCTTCGGATTTCTGCTTTTCGGATTATTTGATCGGCAGCCGCGTGCAGAGGCTCAGGAAGCTTTGCCGCTCGATGAATGAGCTGTTGCTTTCTCGCTGACACAAGCGCACCATTGCCGTCCGTGGGTCGCCGGATCGAGGAGACCGACACGACCGACGGGCAAGGCGCCGGTTTGAGCTCCGGGGGTAATTTCGGAACATATCGGACGCTTCAGGTGTTCACCATGCTTTCGAGATCGGAGGATCGAATGTCAGTTTCCGTAAAGGCAATACTTGAAGCCAAAGGCCGCGATGTCGTCACCACTGGGGGGAATACGACGCTTGCCGAGGCCGCGAAAATTCTCAATGAGAAACGCATCGGCGCCGTTGTCGTCGTCGGACCGGGCGCCAAGATTGCCGGAATCTTCACCGAACGCGATGTCGTCAATGCCGTCGCCAAGCATGGTTCGGAATGTCTCGACAAGCCGATCGCATCGTTGATGACCGCGAAAGTCCACCGCTGCAAGGAAGATACCACCACCGACGAACTGATGGAGCTGATGACCATGCGCCGCTTCCGTCACGTTCCTGTCGAAGATAAGGGCAAGCTTTCCGGCATCATCTCGATCGGCGACGTCGTCAAATGGCGCATCCGCGAGATCGAACTCGAGGCGGAGCAGATCAAGGCTTATATTGCCGGGTGAGGCGACGAACACGGCGACTCAATGCGAACGGCCGGATTGCACGACATGGGCAGGACCTCTCTCCTTCTCGGCGAAGAGGTCCAAACCGGCATGCCGATATTGATTTGCGTCCTAACGCGCGTAGGCTTCCTGCATGCGGCGGATTTCAGTCAATCTCGCCAATGTTTCTTCGTAGCCACGCTCTATGGCCTCGCCGGCGCGATGGAATTCCGACAGGCCGATATCGCTGAGCCGGGGATGCAATGCGAGATCCGGCGGATCTCCGGCAAGGCGCGCACGGGCGATCCTATCCTGTATGATATTGAAAGCCTGCACCATGACGCCGGTCATGCCGAGTTTCATGGAAGGCGGATCCTCCCGGCGCAACAGATCACCGTTCGGCGAAGCGACATTGTGTTTGACGACGGCCGAACGGCCGAAGAGATCGTAATTCAGATTGACCGCGACCACCAGCGGCTGCTCATACGTGCGGCATACGGAAACCGGCACGGGATTGACCAGCGCGCCGTCGACCAGGGTGCGGCCGTTGGAGCGGACCGGCTCGAAAATGCCGGGCAGGGCATAGGACGCACGCAGTGCCGTGATGAGGGAGCCGTTGGCAATCCAAACCTCGTGGCCGGTGTTCAGCTCTGAAGCGACGGCAACAAAAGGATGCCCGAGATCTTCGATGGACAGCCCCTCAAGGTGCTCCTGCATGCGCTTGGTCAGCCGCATGCCGCCGAACAGGCCGCTGCCGCCGATCGTCAGGTCAAGGAGGCTCGCGATGCGGCGCATCGTCAGCGAACGGGCAAAGGCCTCGAGCTCATCCAGCTTGCCGGCAAGATAGCAGCCGCCGACCAGAGCGCCGATCGAAGTACCGGCGATCATGCCGACCGCGATATCTGCCTCATCGAGGGCACGCAGAACGCCGATATGCGCCCAGCCACGCGCGGCACCGCCGCCGAGCGCCAAAGCGATCTTGACTTTTTTCGGGGGAGCGGGAGGGAGAAGCGGAGTTGACGTATCCTGAGAGAGGCCTGAACCGGTCGAGTTCTGTCCGCCGATGTGACGATTCAACCCCCAATTCAGCATCTGACGCCTCCTGCGAGGCTCCGTATGCCTCGGCTAAAATACTGTCCCTTTTTCGTTTCCAAATCGTATACTGGTTGTGGCCTGCTGAAACACCAGCACCGATGGATCTACTGTTTGTAGACTTCTTCCGGGTTGAAATGCAGATGATCGTCGACCACGCTCAGCACCGGCTTGCCGTCTTCCAGCGCAACAGTGCGATAAAAGCAGGAACGGCGCCCAGTATGACATGTTGCGTCATGTCCGGCGACTTCCACCTTCAGCCAGATCGCATCCTGGTCGCAGTCCGTGCGAATTTCCTTCACCGACTGCAGGTTTCCGGAGGTCTCACCCTTCTTCCAGATCTTTCCGCGGGAACGGCTGAAATAATGCGCTATGCCGGTCTTGATCGTCAATGCGAGCGCCTCGGCATTCATATGCGCGACCATCAGCAGTTCGCTGTCATGAGCATCCGTCACGATCGCAGTGATCAGGCCGCGATCGTCGAAACGGGGCGTGAAATCGCCCGCATCCTCCAGCTCGGACTTGTCTTCTGAAGGAGCATTGAAAATCAGATTCATCCCCAGCTCTTTCGTTGAAGCCTGGCTAGAGCCTTTTCGCTTTTCCTCGGATCGCGAACACGCTCCATCCCTCTGCTTTTACCCAATTCCGAACGGAAAGCCGCTGCGCACTTTTCCTGGAATTGCTTTGGAGCATAATGCCGAAAAGTGTGATCGGTTTTCGGACGACATCATGCTCCACTTCCTTTGTTCCACAACGGATTCAGATTTCTGGTCGAACAGACGTGAAATCATCCGGCTCTAGCGACCCCGGACCATCGACATGAAGCGTACCTGCTCGGCGGGATCGGCCTTGAAGGCGCCCGTGAAGGTGGTGGTCAGTGTCGAGGAGCCCTGTTTCTGCACGCCGCGCATCGCCATGCACATATGCTCGGCGTCGAGCATGACGGCAACGCCGCGCGGGCGCAGTGTCTCGTCGATCGAATTGGCGATCTGCGCCGTCATGGCCTCCTGCGTCTGCAGGCGACGGCCGAAGATCTCGACGACGCGGGCGATCTTGGAGAGCCCGAGGACACGGCCCTTCGGCAGATAGGCGACGTGAGCCTTGCCGATGATCGGCACCATGTGGTGTTCGCAATGAGAGAAAAACGGAATGTCGCGCACGAGGACCATGTCATCATAGCCGGAGACCTCTTCGAAGGTGCGGCCGAGCACGTCCTCTGGATTCAAGTCATAGCCGGAAAAAAGCTCACGATAGGCCTTCGCGACGCGCGCGGGCGTATCCAGCAGGCCCTCGCGCTGCGGATCGTCGCCGGCCCAGCGCAGCAGGACGCGGATCGCGTCTTCGGCTTCCTTCTGGGTTGGGCGTTCAGAAACAACGGTTTGCGGAAAGTTCTTTACAACGGCGTCCATTACCTGTGGTTCTCCTGACCCGCTCTGCGGATATCATTTTGTCGGACTCGCCACTGGCATTCCCCGAGGGTACGGAGTTTTGTACCTTTGGCGGGCTCCGGGGCGTTCTGGCTGGCGGACAAGCCTGCCGTCCTGCACGGTTTCCCATCAAACTTACATAAGACCATTGCATTTCGATGGCCTTCGAACGACATACATATAGTATGGCATCGTCCCTGTGGAAGTGTCCTGAATGGACACGCTGTGTTTTTTGTTACGAAACACTAGAGCCGGATGATTTTTAGGTCTGCTCGACCTAAAATCCGGTTCCGCACTAGATTAAATAAGTAGAGCATGATGTCATCCGAAAACTGCCCACACTTTTCGGCATTATGCTCTAACAAGTGCATCGGAGCAAATCTGTGATGGACGACATCTATAACAGCAAAATCCTGGAGTTTGCCGGTAATATCGGCCGTATAGGCAGTCTTCCTGACGCCGATGCCAGTGCCCAGGCCCATTCCAGACTATGCGGTTCCCGCGTAAAAATCTGGCTGAAAATGGACGGCGATGTCGTGACCGATTTTGCGCATGACGTCAAGGCCTGTGCGCTCGGCCAGGCATCGTCGTCGATCATGGCCCTTCATGTCGTGGGTGCTTCGGCGGATGAGGTGCGCAAGGCTCGCGAGGATATGCTCGCCATGCTCAAGGCCGATGGCGAAGGGCCGGACGGCCGCTTCGAGGATATGCGCTATCTGAAACCGGTCAGGGACTACAAGGCGCGCCACGCCTCCACCATGCTGACCTTCGATGCCGTTGTGGATGCGATCGGGCAGATCGAAGCCGCGCGCGAGAGTAAAGTTGTCGAGGCCTTATCGTGAGTCCTTTTATGTGGAGCGCGCATACCCCCCTCTGTCACCTCGTGACATGTCCCCCACATGAGGGGAGATCGTTGGGAGTTTGCCGCGGTCTCCGCTTAGCCCCACCCATTACCAAGGGATAGTGAGTTATGTGCTGTCTCTGCTCAATACGAGATGATGATGAAGAAGAGGGTGGAGCTGCGGCAAGCTCCAAACCGATCTCCCCTCATGTGGGGGACATGTCACGAAGTGACAGAGGGGGGTATGCCGCACGGCAAGTCGGCCGAAATTACTCCGGCCCTTTCCGCAAGACGCCGGACCGGCTTTTGGGCATGGGTCTCATTCGCTTGTATCAGCTCACGCTTTCCGGTTTTGTCGGCAATGCCTGCCGCCATATCCCGACCTGCTCGGAATACGGCTATGAAGCCGTCGCTCGCCACGGGCTTTGGGCCGGTGGCTGGATGACGCTGTTTCGCGTGGCCCGCTGCGGACCGGGAGGTACAAGCGGGCTCGATCCGGTCCCCGGCGAGCTGGAGAAGCGCTATCATTGGTGGACGCCCTGGCGCTATTTCCGCCTCGGACAGAAGGTCGCCTGATCCGCATGGCTCGCTACGTGGCGTTGCTCCACAGCATCGTGCTCGGCGCCGGGCGCAGGGTTGTCATGAGCGATCTCAAGGCCATGGCGGAGAGTTTGGGCTTTCGCAATGTCCGCACTCTGGTGGCGACCGGCAATCTCGTTTTCGAAGCCGAGCCACAGCTGATCGCATCGGTCGAGGCACAGTTTGAAGCCGGTTTTGCTGCCGCTTTCGGCAAGCATGTCGATATCATCGCCCGCGATGCCGATGCATGGTTGAGGCTTGCCGAGGGCAATCCCTTTCCCGAAGGGATCGGCAGCGAAGTCATCGTTCGGGTGATGAGGCAGCCGCTTGAACCAGATGCTCTCGATAGGCTTGCGAAATACCGTCAAGGCGAGCGCATGGCCGTCGTCGATGGCGACCTCTGGATCGATTTCGGTCTCAAGGCCAGCGAGACGAAACTGCTGCCGGTCTTGACGACGAAACGCCTCGGCGTCGGAACGATGCGGAATTGGAACACCGTGCGTGGTTTGGCCGAGATGATCCGGTCCTAGCGCCGCTTTTCCTTTACTAGAATGCGAAATACCGTTATCAGGCGCGCGGACATAAGTACGCATTTACTTGGTCCTTATCTTTCGAAACCACCCGCATTCGTTGGCGGGACTGGACAAGGAGAATATCGATGTCCCAATCCGTTTCCCTGACATTTCCCGATGATTCCGTGCGCAGCTTCGCTGCCGGCACGACCGGTCGCGATGTCGCCGAATCCATTTCCAAGTCGCTCGCCAAGAAGGCTGTCGCCATTGCCATCGACGGCACAGTGCGCGACCTTTCCGACCCGGTGACCGACGGCAGGATCGAGATCATTACCCGCTCGGACGACCGCGCGCTGGAGCTCATCCGCCACGACACCGCGCATGTTCTCGCCGAAGCCGTACAGGAACTTTGGCCGGGAACGCAGGTGACGATCGGTCCGGTCATCGAAAACGGCTTCTATTACGACTTCGCCAAGAACGAGCCCTTTACGCCCGACGACCTGCCTGTCATCGAGAAGCGGATGCGCGAGATCATTCAGCGCAACAAGCCGTTTACCAAGGAAATCTGGTCGCGCGAAAAGGCGAAGGAAGTCTTTGCCGCCAAGGGCGAGCGCTACAAGGTGGAACTGGTCGATGCGATCCCTGAAGGCCAAGATCTGAAGATCTACTTTCAGGGCGACTGGTTCGATCTCTGCCGCGGCCCGCATATGGCCTCGACGGGCCAGATCGGCAGCGCCTTCAAGCTGATGAAGGTTGCCGGCGCCTATTGGCGTGGGGACAGCAACAATCCGATGCTGACCCGCATCTACGGGACGGCATTCGCCGAGCAGGCGGATCTCGACAACTATCTGCACATTCTCGCCGAAGCCGAAAAGCGCGATCATCGCCGTCTCGGCCGCGAAATGGACCTATTCCATTTCCAGGAAGAGGGCCCCGGCGTCGTCTTCTGGCACGGCAAGGGCTGGCGCATGTTCCAGACGCTGGTGTCCTATATGCGCCGGCGGCTGCAGGGCGATTACCAGGAAGTCAACGCGCCGCAGGTGCTCGACAAGTCGCTTTGGGAGACTTCCGGTCACTGGGGCTGGTACCGTGACAACATGTTCAAGGTGACCGTCGCCGGCGACGATACCGACGACGACCACGTCTTTGCGCTGAAGCCGATGAACTGCCCGGGCCATATCCAGATCTTCAAGCATGGCTTGAAGTCTTACCGCGAACTGCCGATCCGCCTTGCTGAATTTGGTGCGGTCCATCGCTACGAGCCCTCGGGCGCGCTGCATGGTCTGATGCGCGTGCGCGGCTTTACGCAGGACGATGCGCACATCTTCTGCACCGACGAGCAGATGGCGGCCGAGTGCCTGAAGATCAACGATCTCATTCTCTCGGTCTATGAGGACTTCGGCTTCAAGGAGATCGTCGTCAAGCTCTCGACCCGTCCGGAAAAGCGTGTCGGGTGGGATGAGCTGTGGGATCGCGCCGAAAGCGTGATGATGGACGTGCTGAAGATGATAGAGGCGCAGTCCGAAGGACGCATCAAGACCGGCATTCTGCCGGGCGAGGGCGCTTTCTACGGTCCGAAGTTCGAATATACGCTGAAGGACGCCATCGGCCGTGAATGGCAGTGCGGCACGACGCAGGTCGATTTCAACCTGCCGGAGCGCTTCGGTGCGTTCTACATCGATCAGCACTCGGAAAAGACGCAGCCTGTCATGATCCATCGCGCCATCTGCGGCTCGATGGAGCGCTTCCTCGGCATTCTGATCGAGAACTTCGCCGGCCACATGCCGCTCTGGGTTTCGCCGCTGCAGGTCGTCGTCGCTACCATCACCTCCGAAGCCGACGCCTATGGCGAAGAGGTTGCGGAAGCGCTGCGCGATGCTGGTCTCACAGTGGAGACCGATTTCCGCAATGAGAAGATCAACTACAAGATCCGTGAGCATTCCGTTACCAAGGTTCCGGTGATCATCGTCTGCGGCAAGAAGGAAGCCGAGGAGCGCTCGGTCAATATCCGCCGCCTCGGCAGTCAATCGCAGACATCCATGTCGATCGACGAGGCGATCGCATCACTCGCCCTCGAAGCCACTCCGCCGGATGTCCTGCGCAAGCGCGCAGCGCGTCGGTCCAAAGTCGCTTAACGGCCCCGATATCTGACGGCACCCTCGGGGTGCCGTCAGAGAACTGACATGCAGCTTTCATATATTTGATGAATCAACGCGTTGCTGTGGCTGCAACATGGGACGCGACTGAACCATAGGAGCGGGGCAGCCCCGTGGTGCACTTGGAATTCAAAGAATTATCCTACGCCAATGAACGGGATCCGCGCATCAAGCGTTGGTTCATCCGCTCGATCGAAGGTCTTTCCGGACGTGAACGTTACGCTCGGCTCTACGACATCTGGCGCACCGATATTGTCGGCAAGAGCGAGCGGGTCTTCGGCAAGATGCTCGATCTCATCGATGTGCGTCTGCACATCAAGGGTGAATGGCCGCCAAATCAGATTCCCGAGGCGCCGATTGTCATCGTCGCCAATCATCCCTATGGCATCGGCGACGGCATCGCCGTGCTGGCGCTGGCCGAGCAATTGGGGCGCCCCTTCAAGGTCCTGATCAACAATGAACTGTTGAAGGTGCCGGAATTGCTCGATTATTCGCTTCCGGTTTCTTTCGAGGAAACCAAGGAGGCGATGGCGGTCAACATGAAGACCCGGCACGAGGCCGTTCGCCTGCTCAAGGAAGGCACCACCATCATCGTCTTCCCGGCGGGCGGCGTCGCGACGGCGAAGAAAGGTTTCGGGCGGGCAGAGGATCTACCCTGGAAAATATTCCCCGCCAAGCTCATCCAGGCAGCGCGCGCGAGCGTCATTCCCATCTATTTCGAAGGGCAGAACGGGCGGCTGTTCCATCTGGCGAGCCGCATCTCGATGACCTTGCGCATCTCGCTGCTGATCCGCGAGTTCCGGCGTCTTTCCGGCAGCACCATCACCGCCCATATCGGCGCGCTTAGAAACTGGGAGACGCTCAGCGAGGGCAGCGACCGCAAGGATCTGCTCTCAAAGCTTTACGGGGCGGTTTTTTCCATGGCACCACCGAGAAAAGTGCTGCGGCGCAAGGCTGGGTGAACGGAGTGGGCGCTGCAATCCCCATCTGCGCTGGGCGACTATTGTCATAGCTTCAGTCGGCGGCCAAATGGGGAACGCCGGCGTCAATCCATGCTATCTCCGTCATCGCCGCCACCGGCCGGCGTCAATTGCTCGTAGGTCGGCAAAGGCTGCTGATTGGTGGTCGCCGGCGGTGTCTGGCTCTGGCGCATCGGCGGCATCTGGATCGGAAGCTGGCGGGCAGGCTGTTCGTCGTTGGCATCCTGCGGCTGCTGCTGCTTCATCAGCACCTCCACATCGGTATTCATGCCGGCGGCGACAGTGAAGTCGCGCTGATAGATCTTGTCCTTGTTGCGGGCAACGGCGGTATAGCGGCCCTCGGCAAGCACCATGGTCGGAAAGGCACTGACGCTTTCGCCGACGATATCGCCTGCGGATGTCAGGACCGACCAGGCCGTGTCGGCGATCGCCTCGCCGCCGGCGTCCGACACCAGCTTGAGTGTGATCTTTGCCGCCCTGTGCTGGATGGTCGCCTGCGTCACCTTGCCTGCTTCCACCTGGATATCGGCGCGGATGACGGCGTTGACGTCGCCATATTCGGAAACGATGTGGTAGGTGCCGGCGCTGAGGCCGACCAGCGTATTCGGCTTGACGTCGTCCATGACAAGACCGCGTTCGCCGTCTTCCTTGGCTTCGCTCGAATAGATCGAGAAACTGAGTTCATTTGGTGGAATTCGGACATCGGATCCGGATACGGCATTCAAAACCATGCCGCCGGCATCGAGAACCATCGTCTGCTTCTGCGTATCGCCCGTTTCCGGCACGCTCAGCCTCTTGGTGACGCCGGCGCGGCCGAAGGAGACGTTGACGAAGTAGTCGCCGGGCGGAAGGTGAAAGGAGGCAGAGCCGCCGCGCGAACTGGCAACCAAGGGCAGCTTGCCATCGGCACCGGCTATCGGGCTGAAGACATACCACGATAGACCCTGCTGCTGCGCACCGCTCTGAGGCGTCATCTTGGCTTCGAGGAAAACATCGCGCAGCGTCCGGGCAGCCGAGTTTTCACCATTCGGCGCCACGAAGGCGTTGAGCTTCGGCATCTTCACGCTGCCGTCGAGCTGCTTGAATTCCTTGAAGGCATCCTGCGCCGAGGCGGCCCCGCTCAAACCGGCAAGCATCGCGAAAGCCACGCTCAATCGGCGAGCGGATGAAATGCCTGACATGGATACCCAACCGATTGACTTCCGATAAAACACACGCCACTTCAAAACCAATGCAGTGGCAAATTCAAGACCTACATCCTCCCATAAGCCAAAACGAAAGCAGTCTCTCAATGAAAACCGA
This sequence comes from Hyphomicrobiales bacterium, assembly GCA_900468625.1. Lineage (GTDB taxonomy): Bacteria > Pseudomonadota > Alphaproteobacteria > Rhizobiales > Rhizobiaceae > Rhizobium. The sequence continues at coordinate 16,456 of UBUL01000050.1, read as the reverse complement.
TATCAAGCTGGTCGATTATCTCGCCGTGCGCCGATCGATTCCTGCATTTCAAATGTCGGAGCCGGGGCCGGAAAAGGCAGAGATCGAGGAGATCATCCGGCTGGCCTCGCGAGTGCCTGATCACGGCAAGCTCGCACCCTGGCGCTTCATCGTCTACCGCGGCAAGGAACGCGCACGCATCGGCGAAGAACTGCTCAAACTCGCACTGGAAACCAAGCCGGATCTTTCCGAGGAGATGATCCAGGTCGAACGGACCCGCTTCACCCGCGCCCCGGTCGTCATTGCCGTCGTCAGCAAGGCGGCGCCGCATTTCAAGATTCCGGAATGGGAGCAGCTGATGTCGGCCGGTGCGCTTTGCATGAACCTGCTGATTGCGGCCAACGCGCATGGCTGGGTCTCCAACTGGCTGACCGAATGGTTTGCATTCGACGAGCGCGCCTATCCGCTGCTTGGCGTCGCACAGGGCGAGAAGGTGGCCGGCTTCATCCATATCGGCTCCACGACCTTCCCGCCGGTGGAACGTCCGCGTCCGGAGCTATCCGAAACCGTGACGTGGGTCGGCGGCGAGGACGCGTGATGTTCTATACGACGGATACCAATCGCCACGGTCTCGCGCACGATCCTTTCAAGGCGATCGTTGCTCCGAGGCCGATCGGCTGGATCGGCAGCAAGGGCAGGGATGGTTCGCTGAACCTGTCCCCTTATTCCTTCTTCAATGCGGTCAGCGACCGGCCCAAGCTGGTGATGTTCTCATCGTCCGGCCGAAAGGACAGCGTGCGCAATATCGAGGAAACGGGTGTATTCACCGCGAACCTCGTCAGCCGCAATCTCGTGGAGAAAATGAATCATTCCTCGATTGCCGTGCCATACGGCGTCAACGAATTCGAGCTCGCCGGACTGACGGCAAAGCCCGGCAAGCTGGTCGATGCGCCTTATGTGGGCGAAGCTTTCGCTGTGCTGGAATGCCGCGTGACCGAGATGCTGCAACCCAAAGGGCTCGATGGCGAGGCGTCGGAAAACATCATGGTCATCGGGCAGGTCGTCGGCATCCATATCGACGAGGCGGTCATTCGCAACGGCAGGCTGGACATGGCACTTGCGCGCCCCGTCGCGCGCATGGGCTACATGGACTATAGCGAAGGCAGCGACGTTTTCGAAATGATGCGTCCGAAGACTCCGTGACGAGCGCCGGAGCGTGATGTCGAAAAGCGCAAGCGAATTCGGATTTTAGGCCGAACAGACCTAAAATCATCCGGCTCCAGTTGCGCCGATATGCGAAAAGTTAACAAGCAAGGTAAACGTCCCGTAAACCTTTCCTCGATAGCGTAGAGGATATGAATTTGCGGGGCAGGAATCGCCTCGTCGATACCGGGGCGTTACGTGATCATAGAAGCATTCCTTCGCTGGGCTGAAACCGCCAAGGCAGAAAGCAGAGCCCGGGCGGCCAACGCACTCGGCAGAGCCTATTTGCAGTCGAATATGCCGAAGGAAGAGCGTGACGCCGCGGAAATGGCGATGACCTATCTGCTCGACGATCCGTCTCCACGTGTGCGGTTGGCGCTCGCAGAAGCCGTCGCCCGCTCGGCCGGCGCGCCGCGAAACGTCATTCTGTCCCTTGCCGAGGATCAGCCCGAGATTGCCGGGCAGATCATCCTGTTTTCGCCCGTCTTCACCGACGCCGATCTTGTCGATCTTGCATTGCGTGGCAGCGACGTGGCGCGGGTTCTGATCGCCTCCCGCGGACAGGTGCCGCGCGCAGTTTGTGCAGCGCTTGCCGAGATCGGCGGAGAGGCCGAGATCCTGTGTCTGCTTGAGAACGACGGTGCGTTGCTTTCGCAGGCATCTCTGAAACGTATCGCGGAGCGGCTGGGCAGTTGCTCCGACATACGCGGACTGCTTCTTTCCCGCGATACGTTGTCTTCCGAAATCAGGCACCTGCTGATGCGTCAGGTCACTGAAGCGCTATCGGAATCGATGCTCGTTCAGGCTGTTATCGGCAGTTCCAGGCTTCAGCAGGTGACGCGTGAGGCGAGCGAGTCCGCAACCGTCGCGATCGCGGGAGCGGCGCAGCATGAGCAACTGCCCGACCTGGTCGAGCATCTGAGGCAAAGCGGATGGCTGACGCCTGCCTTCCTCATGCATGCGCTTTGCTCCGGCAAGGTGGATTTCTTCGCCTGTGCGATCACCAATCTCTCAGGCTGCGATGAACGGCGCGTGCGCTCGATCATTTCAAGGGGCCGCGTCTATGCCATCCGGGCACTTTACGAGAGCGCCGGACTGAGCAGGGACATCAGCACGATCTTCGTCGAGGCGACAATGATATGGCGCGAATCCTCGCGCAGGAACGGTGCCGCGCTGCTGGAAGACGTTTCTTCGCGCCTGATGCGCAAATTCCGCCTCACGGAGCAACCTCCAGCCGCCGCGACACAGCTCCTCGACATGGTGGAGAAGCTTGCGAATGCCGAACGCCGACAGGCGGCGCGCAGCTTTGCTGCACTGGCGACGCTCGCTGCTGCGTGATATCCAGCGGCCGATCTTATCTTTTCGAGGTTCATCTTGCTGCTGACGATCGCTGCCGAATCCCCGCGTCAGGAAGGCGTCATTCGTCTTCTGGACATGTCGAGCGCTTATGTGGAAGCGCTTTATCCGCCTGAAAGCAACCACATCCTCGACCTTGCCGCACTGGAGAAGCCTGAAGTGACCTTCTGGGTCGCCAGGATCGAAGGGGACATTGTCGGATGTTGCGCCCTTGTGGAATCGGACGACGGCACTGCCGAGATCAAGCGCATGTTCGTCGATCAGGCCGCCAGGGGCCGCAGCGTTGCACGCAGGCTGATGGAGACGCTCGAGGCGGCGGCGCTCGAAAGAAATCTTTCCGTAATCCGGCTGGAAACCGGCATATACCAACCGGAGGCGATAAGCCTCTACCGGAAGTTCGGATACATCGAGATTGCGGCTTTCGGCGACTACCAGCCGGACCCGCTCAGCCTGTTCATGGAAAAGCGGTTGACGCGGGAGTAACCCGGTGATCAGCGCTCGTTAGCGTCCCGGACATGCAGCTGCAGCTCCGGTTCCTGAGTTTGATGCTGCTCTTCTGTCAATTCGGCTTCACGAATCCATTCCCGCCAGATTGCCACCATGATCGCCATCAAGACCGGGCCGATGAAAAGGCCGAGAAAGCCCATGGTCTTCACGCCGCCGACCAGGCCGAAGAAGGTCGGCAGGAAGGGCAGCTTGATCGGGCCGCCGACGAGCTTGGGGCGAAGCGTCTTATCGACGATGAAAAGCTCGATCGTGCCCCAGAGGAAGAGCGCGATACCGGCCCAGAGCGCACCACTGGCGACGAGATAGATCGAGACGAGCGACATCGAAAGCGGCGCACCGCCCGGCACGAGCGCCATAACGCCGGTGAGTACGCCGAGCGTAATGGCAGAAGGCGCACCGGCGAGCCAATAGGCCACGCCAAGAACGATGCCTTCACCGATAGCGATCAGCGTCATGCCCATGACGGTCGAGCTGATCGTCGCCGGCACGACGCGGGAAATGCGCTCCCAGCGATTGGGCAGGATGCGCTCGCCGAGCAGATCGACCTGCCGAACGAATGTCGAGCCGTCGCGATAGATGAAGAAGAGGGCGATCAGCATGAAGAGCAAGGTCAGAACGACGTGGAACGCGCCGCCGCCGGCCGCAAGCACCGCCCTGTAGATATTGCCGATATGCGCGCCGCTCACGAGCTGCGCCAGCTCGCCGAGCGAGCCCGGGCTGCCGACATATTGCGTCCATTGATCGCCGAGCCACGAGCCGATGACGGGCAAAGCCAGAATCCATTGCGGCGGCGGTGCGCCGTCTCGGTTCACATGGATGGCCCAGCCGAACCAGTCACGCACCTCTCCGGCCATGTAGAGGGCGGAGAGGACGATCGGCAGGACGAGAAAGGTCACGATGAACGCAATGGCAATGCTGGCGGCAACTGTCGTATTTCCGCCGGTTCGGCGCACGATGTCGCTATAGAGCGGCCAAGTGGCAAAGCCGATAACTGCTGCGGCCAGAACCGGAACGAGAAAGCCATAGAAGAAATAGATGCCTGCAACGGCAATCAGGATCAGCAGCCAACGCGCAGCGGAGATAGAAGGTATCAGCGGCATGCGCGCATGCGCGCTCGGCCCCAGCCACCGATGTTCTCTCGGCTTTTGACGTTCAAATACACCCACCGGACTTACTTTGCCCCTTTTTCGTAAGATCAACCGGTTATGGGGTATGATCTTGGCCGTTTCAAGAGCGACGGCCTGAAAGCCTCTTTATTCCGCTGCCGTGACAATAGCACGACTGAAGCGTAAACCAGAGCAACGTTGCCGGAAGGAATGCCGGATTATCTTGAAGGCGAAAACTGAGTTTTCTGCGTCGGATCGAAATTATTGTCAGCGACAAGCATCAGCAGGTCGGCGCCACCCTTTGCCTTGCCGCAGATAATACCTTCGATATTTCCGGGAAAACCGCCGAACGCACACAAATCCATGATCCGTGTCTTGCGTACCGGCAGGATGCCCTGAGTAGCACTCGATCGACGATTGTCCGAAAGTCGGCTGCGCCAATCGGCGGCTGGTCTGCCGTCAGATATCCAGATCCTCGGCGAAAGCAGCCCGTTCCTGAATGAAGCGGAAGCGAGCTTCGGCCTTGGTACCCATCAGATTGTCGACGGCATCGCGGGTTCCCTCGAAATCGACCTCGTCGATCTCGATGCGCAGCAGGGTGCGCTTCGAAGGATCCATCGTCGTTTCCTTGAGCTGAGCCGGCAGCATTTCGCCCAGACCTTTGAAGCGGCTGATCTCGACCTTGCCTTTGCCCTTGAATTCCGTTGCCATCAGTTCCTGTCGATGAGCATCGTCGCGGGCATAGATGGATTTCGAACCCTGCGTGATCTTGTAGAGCGGCGGTACGGCCAGAAAGAGATGACCCTGGCGGATCAGCTCGGGCATCTCCTGATAGAAGAAGGTGATTAGCAGCGAAGCGATGTGCGCGCCATCGACGTCGGCATCGGTCATGACGACGATGCGCTGATAGCGAAGATCTTCCTCGCGATATTTCGTGCGGGTGCCGCAGCCAAGCGCCTGGACGAGGTCGGCAATCTGCTGGTTGGCAGAAAGCTTCTCGCGGCCGGCGCTGGCGACGTTGAGGATCTTGCCGCGCAGCGGCAGGATCGCCTGGTTGGTGCGGTTTCGCGCCTGCTTGGCCGAGCCACCTGCCGAATCGCCCTCGACGAGGAAGAGTTCGGCACCTTCGGCAGCACTCTGCGAGCAATCCGCCAGCTTGCCGGGCAGGCGGAGCTTACGCACGGCGGTCTTGCGGTTGACTTCCTTTTCCTTGCGGCGGCGCATGCGCTCTTCCGAGCGCTCGATCACCCATTCCAGCAGCTTTTCGGCTTCCGCCGGATTGTCGGCAAGATAATGGTCGAAGGGATCGCGCAGGGCGTTTTCGACGATGCGCTGGGCTTCGACCGTCGCAAGCTTGTCCTTCGTCTGGCCGACGAATTCCGGTTCCCGGATGAAGATCGACAGCATGCCGACGCCCGAAATCATCACGTCGTCCGTGGTAATATTGGCGGCACGCTTGTTCTGGGTGAGGTCGGCGTAGTTTTTCAGGCCCTTGGTGAGCGCGATGCGGAAGCCGGCCTCGTGCGTACCGCCCTCGGGCGTCGGGATCGTGTTGCAGTAGGAATGGATCTGCGGGTCGCCGCCATACCAGGTGATCGCCCATTCGAGCGAACCGTGGCCGCTCTCCTTCTCCGACTTGCCGGCAAAGATCTCGCGCGTGACGGTGAACTCGTTGCCCATCGTCGCCTTGAGGTAATCCTTCAAGCCGCCGGGAAAGTGGAACACCGCCTTTTCGGGAACATCGGCACCTTCCGGCGCCAGTTCCGGATCGCAGCTCCAGCGGATTTCGACGCCGCCGAACAGATAGGCCTTTGAGCGGGCCATGCGGAAAACGCGGGCCGGTTCGAAGCGGGCGTGATCGCCGAAGATCTGCGGGTCGGGATGGAAGCGGACGCGCGTGCCGCGCCGGTTGTGCACATCGCCCAGCTCTTCCAGGCCGCCGACCGGCAAGCCGCGCGAGAAGCGCTGGCGATAGAGCTTGCGGTTGCGGGCGACTTCGACTTCCAGATCGTCCGACAGCGCGTTGACGACGGACACGCCGACGCCATGCAGACCGCCTGACGTTTCATAGGCCTTGCCGTCGAACTTGCCGCCGGCATGCAGCTTGGTCATGATGACTTCGAGCGTCGACTTGCCGGGCACCTGCGGATGGTTTTCCACGGGAATGCCGCGGCCGTTGTCGGTGACCGTCAGATAGCCTTCCCGATCAAGATAGACTTCGATGAAATTGGCGTGGCCGGCCACGGCCTCGTCCATGGAGTTGTCGATGACTTCGGCAAAAAGGTGGTGCAGCGCCTTCTCGTCCGTGCCGCCGATATACATGCCGGGACGCATGCGGACGGGCTCGAGCCCTTCGAGAACACGGATGGAGCTCGCGCCATATTCCTCCGACGATTGGGTCGTCGGAGCCGCGCGCTGTGCGGGCGCGGGAGCCGGCTTTTCTGTCTTTGCGGCCGGCTTTTCCGCCGCTTCCGGTTTCGGCGGGCGGGGGAGGCCGGAGAAGAGATCGTTGCTGTTATCCATAGAATTTCAAGCTGCTCAGATTTGTTCTGGTGGGGCCAGACCCCTTTATTATTGCATTTGTCGCCGGTATTCGCGAATCACCGTGATTCTGCCAGAAACGGCACACAAGAGCGATGGTGCCCCACGACAGGGCAGATTCATGAAAGAGATTTGCGTTGCCGGGTGAAGAATGGCAAGCCCGATGGCCGATCGGAGGAAGTGTCCGCATGCCAATGTCCACAGCTCATTTGCCCATCCTGTCCGCAATCTCCGGCATTTTGCTTCTGGCGTCCACCCAAGCGGCTTCGGCAGACATGCTGAAGCCTTTCAAGGACGAGCTGTTTGCCAATCAGACAGTCATCGAAACTCACGACAACGGCGCGTTCCAGACGATCGATTACCAGGAAATGCGTGACATTAACGGCCGCGACCAGATTCCGGAAAAGCGTGTGAAGCCGGCCTATGTCGATACCGGCGTGCGCTGGAAGGCGCAGGAAGACGAAACCCTGCAGCTTGGCGACCGTAAAGTGGATGTCACCCGCATAGGCCAAGCGTCGAAGCAGGCCTTTACCGTCATCTTCATCCACGGCCGCGGCGGCGACCGCAGGCTCGGTTCCAACGATTATACATTCGGCGGCAATTTCAACCGGCTGAAGAATCTGGCCTACCGCAATGGCGGCACCTATTATGCGCCGAGCGTCAAAGGGTTCGACAGCAACGGCGTCGCCGATATCGCCGCGCTGATCCGTTATTCCTACGAGCAGTCTGGCGGCAAGCCCGTCATCCTCACCTGCGGCTCCATGGGCAGCTTCATCTGCTGGGGCATCACCCGCGATGGCGAAAGCGTCAAGCGCCTGAAGGGCATGGCGATCCTGAGCGGCGTCACCGATCCGGATTTCACGAAGAGCGCCTTCTACAAGGCCAAGCTGCCGCTCTGGTTCACACATGGCAGCAAGGATCCGGTCTATGCTGCGGCCGACCAGCAGGCGCTGTTCGAAAAACTCTATAAGGCGCATTATCCGACACGCTTCACGCTTTTCGAGACCGGAAATCACGGAACGCCGGTACGCATGACCGATTGGCGCAAGGTGCTGAACTGGATCGTCGATCCACAGGCATCTTAAAACGCTCAGACGCCGGATTATTTTCCGGATAAGCATTTTTCAAACGATTTTAACTGGTTCCGGTCCCGTTCGATAACTTTCCTTTCCTCCCCCTTTTTGTTAGTCCGACTGTTGAAATAGGGGGAGACATTCGGAATGACGAAGACCGTACGGCCGCTCCTGGCCGGAAATTGGAAGATGAACGGCACGCGCGCGAGCCTGGATCAGATCAAGGCGATCGCGGATGGCGTCAAGGCGCCGCTGTCGGAAAAGATCGATACGCTGCTGTGCCCCCCGGCCACATTGCTCTATGTCGCGACAGCGCTTTGCGACGACAGCCCGCTCGCCATCGGCGCCCAGGACTGCCATCAGCAGGTGAGCGGCGCCCACACCGGCGATATCTCGGCCGAGATGATTGCCGACTGCTTCGGCACTCATGTCATCGTCGGCCATTCCGAGCGCCGCAGGAATCACGCTGAAAGCGATATGCTGGTACGCGCAAAGGCGCAGGCAGCGCATGATGCAGGGTTGATCGCCATCATCTGCATCGGCGAGACTGCCTATGAGCGCAACAGCGGCCAGACTTTGGAGGTTCTGAAGCGGGAGCTGCTGGGGTCGATTCCGGATGGCTCGACGGCGGCAACGACCGTAATTGCTTACGAGCCCGTCTGGGCAATCGGCACCGGCGTCGTCCCCACTCAGGAAAATGTCGAGGAGGCACACGCCTTCATCCGCGCCGAGCTGATCCAGCGCTTCGGCAAGGACGGCGCGAATATGCGAATCCTTTACGGCGGATCGGTCAGCGGCGCCAACGCGCGCGATCTTCTCGATGTTCCACACGTCAACGGCGTGCTTGTCGGAGGGCAGAGCTTGAAAGCCGCCGACTTCCTCGCCATTTATGCGGCATTCGAACGGCAGTTCGCCTGAAGCAACGACTTGCCCGAAATTCCGGCCCTAAAAGGGCTTGGAATAGGCGAGAGCCTCATGTAAAGAGCCGCGAGCTTTTATTTTTGATGCCCGCACCGGGCAGGACTGGATCTATGCAAACCGTACTGCTTGTCATCTATCTCATGGTTGTCATCGCCCTCATCGGCGTTGTGCTGATTCAGCGCTCGGAAGGTGGCGGCCTCGGCATCGGCGGCGGATCGGGCTTCATGTCCGCGCGCGGTACGGCCAATGCGCTGACGCGCACCACGGCCATTCTCGCGGCGCTCTTCTTCGCGCTCGCGCTCGGCATGAACGTGCTGTCGCGCTTCGAAGCTCGCCCGACCGACATTCTTAACCGTATCCCGAGCACGGCCGGCCAGGGCAACGGCATCCTTGATTCGCTCGGCGGCCAGAAGGGTTCCGCTCCGGCGACGACCCCGGCCAAGCCGGCCGACAATAGCGGCGTTCCGAACAGCGGCGCCGTCGCGCCGCAGTCGCAGGCGACACCGCCTGCCTCGACGAACCAGCCCGCCGCGACGGCGCCTGCCCAGCAGGCTCCGGCCGCAACCGGTCAGCAGCCCGCGCCGGCGACGACGACTCCCGCGCCAGCCGACAACGGCGGCGTTCCGACCGGAAAGTAATTCCGGTCGCCGAAGATCATCCCCGGCAGGTCCTCGGATCTGCCGGTTTTGTTTTGTCCATATTCCGCGTTCTGTAGCCAAAATTCCGGAAAAGAATTTTAGGGCTAGCGGAATCATTTGTGAAAAGGTATCCGGTGACTCCCATGGCGCGATATGTATTCATCACAGGCGGCGTGGTTTCTTCCCTCGGAAAAGGAATTGCGGCTGCGGCTCTAGGAGCGTTGTTGCAGGCTCGTGGTTATCGCGTTCGCCTGCGCAAACTCGACCCCTATCTGAACGTGGATCCGGGCACCATGAGCCCGACCCAGCACGGCGAGGTCTTCGTTACCGACGACGGTGCGGAAACCGACCTCGATCTCGGCCACTACGAACGCTTCACCGGCCGCTCGGCCACCAAGACCGACAACATCACCACCGGTCGCATCTACAAGAACATCATCGACAAGGAACGCCGCGGCGATTATCTCGGCGCCACCGTCCAGGTCATTCCGCACGTCACCAACGAGATCAAGGATTTCGTGACCGAAGGCAATGACGATTATGATTTCGTGATCTGCGAGATCGGCGGCACGGTCGGCGACATCGAAGCCATGCCTTTCATGGAGGCGATCCGCCAGCTCGGCAACGATCTGCCGCGCGGCACGGCAGTCTACGTTCATCTGACGCTGATGCCCTATATTCCCGCGGCCGGCGAGCTGAAGACCAAGCCGACGCAGCATTCCGTCAAGGAACTGCAGGCCCTCGGCATTCATCCCGACATTCTGCTCGTGCGTGCCGACCGGGAAATCCCCGAAGCCGAACGCCGCAAGCTTTCGCTGTTCTGCAATGTGCGGGAATCTGCCGTCATTCAGGCGCTCGATGTTGCGAACATCTACGACGTGCCGATGGCCTATCATAAGGAAGGCCTCGACAACGAAGTCCTGGCCGCCTTCGGCATCGAGCCGGCTCCGAAGCCGCGTCTCGAGCAGTGGGAAGAGGTCTGCAATCGTATCCGCACGCCGGAAGGCGAGGTGACCATCGCCATCGTCGGCAAATATACTGGTCTGAAAGATGCCTATAAGTCGCTGATCGAAGCGCTGCATCACGGCGGTATCGCCAACCGGGTCAAGGTCAAGCTCGAATGGATCGAGTCCGAGATCTTCGAAAAGGAAGATCCGGCGCCCTATCTCGAGAAAGTTCATGGCATTCTCGTGCCCGGCGGCTTCGGCGAACGCGGTTCCGAAGGCAAGATCCTGGCAGCCCGATTCGCACGCGAGCGCAAGGTGCCGTATTTCGGCATCTGCTTCGGCATGCAGATGGCCGTCATCGAAGCGGCTCGCAATCTGGCCGGCGTCGAACATGCCTCGTCGACCGAGTTCGGCCCCACCAAGGAGCCCGTCGTCGGCTTGATGACCGAATGGCTGAAGGGCAACGAGCTGCAGAAGCGCACGGCATCGGGCGATCTCGGCGGCACCATGCGCCTTGGCGCCTACAAGGCAGCCCTGAAGAAGGGTACGAAGATTTCGGAGATTTACGGCTCGACCGATATTTCGGAGCGCCATCGCCACCGTTACGAGGTCAATGTCGATTACAAGGACAGGCTGGAAGAATGCGGCTTGACCTTCTCCGGCATGTCACCGGACGGCGTTCTGCCCGAGACGGTCGAATATGCGGATCATCCGTGGTTCATCGGCGTCCAGTATCACCCGGAACTGAAGTCCCGGCCGCTGGAACCGCATCCGCTGTTCTCGAGCTTCATCGAAGCCGCGACGGAACAGAGCCGGCTGGTTTAAAAGCTGCAAATCGCTTGCGGTAGTCGCTCGGGCTCACCGCAAGCCTCTCCCGAAAATGATGACGCATGGTGGCGAGCGATCCAAAACCGCTCGCTGCTGCTACATCATCCAGTGAAATGGCTGTCTGTTTTTCGAGCAGATCACGGGCGCGCCGGAGCCGTTCACCCAGCAGCCATTCGCCCGGCGCCATGCCAGTGGTCGCCTCGAAACGGCGCTGGAAGGTTCGCACACTCATGCCGGCCCGCGCTGCAAGCGCGGCGATGGGCTGCTCGTCCTGCAGACGCTCGCGCATCCATTCAAGCAATGGACCCAAACGCGCTCCCTCGCGCTGTCTCAGGACCGGGGTCTCGATATATTGCGCCTGACCGCCTTCGCGATGTGGAGGCACCACGAGCCGGCGGGCAACGCGGTTGGCGATGTCAGGTCCGAAATCCCGGCGCACGACGTGCAGGCAGAGATCGATCGCGGCGGCACTGCCGGCCGCCGTGAGCACCTTGTCCTCATCGACATAGAGAACATCGGCATCCACCGATATGTCCGGATAACGCGCAGCGATGGATTCGACATAGCGCCAATGCGTGGTCGCCTTGCGACCGGCGAGCAATCCCGCCGCGGCGAGGACCGCCACGCCGGAGCATAGCGACATGATGCGAACGCCGCGGCGGCTGGCGGCCTGCAGCTCGGCAACCAGCGGGGTAGGGACCGGCGTGCCTATGCCGCGCCAGCCGGGCACGACGATCAGATCGGCATCGGCGATGACTTCCAGCCCGCGGTCGACCTGCACTGTCAAACCACCGGCAGCGCGAAGCGAGCCATCCTCGATGGCGCAAGCGGAAAACCTGTACCAATCGCCGCCCATCTCCGGACGGGGCAGGCCGAAGATTTCATAGGCGACGCCGAATTCGAATGTGCAGAGCCCGTCATAGACGAGGGTTACAACATGCGGGCCGCGGAGATCGGGATCATCTGAGTTTGGCATGATATTGACGCTATATGGCATTTCGGCCAATTTCAACCGCGGGACCGCTCAGGCATGAATGCGCCGAAGCAAGAAGGAGCGTTCCATGTCCCTAGTCAGTGAAATCCCCGCAGCAGCCCCGAACTTCGTCGCCGAACATTATGCCCGCAGGCTTGCCTTCGAGACGGATTGCTCCGACGTGCGTCAGGCCATGACATCGGGCAACGCGGATTTCGTGCTGCTCGATGTCCGCGGCCCAGCCACGTTTCAGGAGAAGCATATTCCGAGCGCGATCAACCTGCCGCATGGCAAAATGACTGCGCGAAAGATGGCGGAATGGCCCGAGGACACGCTGTTCGTCGTCTATTGCGCCGGACCGCATTGCAACGGCACGGACAAGGCCGCCTGGCGGCTCGGCACGCTCGGTAAGCGCGTGAAGGTGATGATCGGCGGCATGACCGGCTGGGCCGATGAGGGGTATCCCTTCGAGATCGGCTAACAGATGAGAAGGCAGACTTGGCATGTGCCGGGTCCGCCTGCTTCTGAAACACTGTGAAAGCGTCGATACCTACGTCATTTGGCTGTCGCGCGGCTTCTGTTTCCGTGCCACTGTGCGAGCAAGTATAACGGGAACAAAAGTATGATCCTCAATCCGTTTGACGATCGCGCGGAGAGACCGAGGGCCAAGATCGCCATCACCTTCATGCTGCTGATCGCGTTCAATATTAGCGCATGGATTTGGGCCTGGGCGGTCTTTGCCGAGAGGCCGTCGCTTCTGGGCATTGCACTTCTTGCTTATATGTTCGGCCTTCGCCATGCCTTCGATGCCGATCATATCGCCGCCATCGACAACGTCGTGCGCAAGCTCATTCAGGAAAAGAAGCAGCCCTATGCTGCGGGCTTCTTCTTCTCTCTCGGTCATTCCTCGATCGTCGTCATCGCCTCTATCCTGATTGCAGCGACCGCGGCCGCCATGCAAAGCAAGCTCGATTCGTTCCACAATATCGGCGGCGTCATCGGCACCGCGGTTTCGGCATTGTTCCTGACGCTGATCGGCATCGCCAATCTCTTTGTCCTGAAGGACGTGTGGTCCGCCTTCAAGAGGGCGCAAAAAGGCGAAGGGATCACCGATGACGATCTCGATGCGCTTCTTGGCGGCGGCGGTTTTCTCGCGCGTATCTTCCGGCCGATGTTCAAGGTCGTCACCCGCTCCTGGCACATGTATCCGATCGGCTTTCTCTTCGGCCTCGGCTTCGACACAGCAACCGAGATCGGGCTTCTCGGCATTTCGGCCGCTCAGGCCGCGCAGGGCATGTCCTTCTGGACGATCCTGATCTTCCCGGCGCTGTTCACCGCCGGCATGTCACTGATGGATACGCTCGACAGTACGCTGATGACAGGCGCTTATGGCTGGGCCTTCGTCAAGCCGATCCGCAAGCTCTGGTACAATCTGACGATCACAGCGGCCTCCGTCGTCGTCGCCATCTTCATCGGAGGCATCGAGGCGCTCGGGCTGATCTCCGACAAGCTTGGCCTCGAAGGCGGCTTTTGGCGCTTCATCGCCGAACTCAACGACAATCTCGCCAATTTCGGCTTCGCCGTGGTCGGCATTTTCCTGCTGAGCTGGCTGATTTCGGCCGCGCTCTATAAGGCGAAGGGGTATGACAGCCTGCAGATCAATCATTCCTGACGTCAATCGCGCCACATCGGGATGATGGAGAGCACGAGAAGGCAGGCCAAAAAGATATTGAGGGCACGCCATTGCCACGGCGCGTTCAGCAGCCGGGCGAATAACTGGCCCAGCGCGCACCACAATGTCAGCGAGAGTGCCGCCATAACGCAGAAGGTCATGCCAAGCAGCATCGCAAGCGTCAACGGACTGTTTGCGAGCGCGGCAAAAGAGGCTGCAGCGCCCATCGTCATGGCCCAGCCCTTGGGGTTGTGCCACAGCATCCAGACGCCCGCCAGAAAGCCCGTCGGCCTTGCCATCTGCCCGGCCTCGCGCGGCTGGCCGCTTCCGCCGATCCGAACGGCGAGCCAGATCAGATAGAGGGAACCCAACGCCTTCATGGCGATCTGCAACATCGGCAGGGCCGTCAATACGCCGCCAAGCCCCACCGCCGCGGCACAGGCCATGGAACCCAGGCCGAAGGCAAAACCGCCCATAACGGGTATCGAGCGGCGGAAGCCGAAATGCGCACCGGACGCGGTCGCAAGTGTCGTCGCGCCACCGGGGGTTATCGTGGAAACCAATGCGAAGAGGATCAGCGGCAGCAAGGATTCGATCGTCATATCCGGCTTTTCTCCATATCGGGAAAAGTCATAGACGGCACTTCTGCATCATGAAATCGAATATTGAAGGATCCAGGCATTAGAAACTATAATGCAGCCATGACCCGAAACTTCGACATTACACTCATCAGAACCTTCGCCACCGTCGCCGAGCAGGCCAGCATGACGATATCAGCCAATATGCTGCATATGACCCAGGGCGCCATCAGCCAGCAGATCAAGCGGCTTGAGGACATGCTCGGCTGCGCCTTGTTCGAGCGTGACAGGCGCGGATTGCGTCTGACGGAAGCAGGCGAACGGCTGCTCGGCAATGCTCGCCGCCTGCTGGTGCTGAACGACGAGATCTGGAACGACATGACGGAAAGGACGGTTCGCGGCAGCGTCCGGCTCGGCGTTCCCTACGATCTCGTCGGAGCAACGCTCGCGCCTGTGCTCAAATCCTATGCCGAACGTCACCCGCAGGTGGAGATTTCTTTGGTTTGCGCTTCGTCTCCCGAGCTTCTGGAAGAGCTGGGGAACGGAACCGTCGATCTCTGCGTGGCGGAGGAACCTTACGGCGCGTCGCAGGGCGAGTGCCTGGCTGTCGAACGGCTCGTCTGGGTCGGCGCGAAGGCCGGCAATGCCCATCGCAAGGTGCCGCTACCGATTTCGATGGTCGCCGATACCTGCGCCTTCCGCACATCGGTCTTTGCGGCACTCAGCAGGGACGGACTGCGCTGGCGGACGGTCTTTGAGAACGGCAATATCGAGGCGACCACGGCAACGGTGCGCACCGATCTGGCCATCACCGCCTGGCTCGCTTCGACCGTTCCCTCCGATCTCGACATCCTCAATGTCGAGCATGGCTTGCCCGAACTGCCGGTCTTTGCGATCAACCTGCATTTGCCGAAGGGCGGTGCAACACCGCAAGCGCTCGAGCTTGCCCGCCACATCCGCGAAGGCATGATGCGGCCGCGGCAATCCGCGGCCGCCTGAGTCCCAGCTTCTGGGAGGCCCTTATGCTGCCGTCGGCAGCGGACCGACATAGCGCGATTGCGGGCGGATCAAGCGTCCGTCAAGCGTCTGCTCGCGTGCGTGGGCGATCCAGCCAACCGTGCGGCCAATCGCGAAGACGCCGGTGAAGGAACTGCGCGGGAAGCCGAGGGCGTCGAGCAGCAGGGCGGTGTAGTATTCGACATTGACGTCCAAGGGCCGATCCGGCTTGCGCTCCTTGAGCAAAGCCAGCGCCGCAGATTCGATGGCTTCCGCCAGAGCGATGCGCCCGGCGTCGGCCTGTCCGCTGGCAAAGATCGGCTTCAATGCCGTTTTCAGGGCGTCGGCGCGGGGATCACGGACACGGTAGATGCGATGGCCGAAGCCCATCAACCGCTCGCCGTGATCGAGCGCCTGCGACAGCCAGGCGTGGGCATTTTCAGGCTTGCCGACACCGTCGAGCATATCGAGCACCGGGCCGGGGGCACCGCCATGCAGAGGCCCTTTGAGGGCGCTGATTGCCGCGAGAACCGAAGAAGTGAGGCCGGCATGGGTCGAGGCGATAACACGGGAGGCGAATGTCGATGCATTGAGACCATGATCGGAAATCGTTACCAGATAGGCGTCGAGCCCCGCCGTTTGCTCGGCTGTCGGCACGCGACCCGTCAACATGTGCAGGATGTCGGCTGATTGCGAGAGCGAGGCATCCGGCCTGATCGGCGCTTTGCCCTTCTGCAATCGCAATACGGCCGGCAGGAAGACGGCAGGCGCCGCCATCAGGCGGATCGCCGTAGCAAAATCTTCCCCATCCGGGACGCGAGCCAGCAAGGCACGCACAGCGTCCACCGGCGGCAACGCGAGCACAGCGGCATCGGCGGCCTCCACATGCGTAAAGAGGGCAATACGGGCCGCGCCAAGCTTCGCTCGGATGGAAGTTGCGTCAATATGTTCGTCAAACAGGCCATCCAGCAGCAGCGCCGCAACATCCTCGAAGCGGCTGGTCGCGACCAGATCATCCAGCGATACGCCGCGGATAATCAGACGACCGGCAGCGCCGTCGACATCGGACAGCTTCGTTTCGGCAGCAATGACATCTTCAAGACCACTTTTCATCATTGTTCTCCTATGATGATTGTCG
>UBUL01000002.1 GCA_900468625.1 Hyphomicrobiales bacterium | reverse complement strand
TAAGCAATGATCCGCTCTAGTCGACAATGAACAACTTGACGCCTGTCTTTGTCGATGACCGGTGCGCGGCGTCGCCAAAATCGGACACTTGATAGCTCATGCCCGGCTTGAGGATCGATACCCGCCCATCCTTCAACTCGGAAATCAACTCCCCTTCGAGCACGTAGATGATATGGCCGCGATCGCACCAGTGATCGGCAACATAACCGGGCGTATATTCAACAATCCGAACGCGGATGTCTCCGATGTTCAACGTCCTCCAGAGCGCATGGCCGCTTTCGCCCGCGTGCCTGGTGGGAACAATCTCGTCCCAATTGGTTACTGTAAAAGGCAGTTCAGGAATCTTCATCGCAATGATTTTCCGGATGTTGAATGGATCGTTCCGCATAGAAACGGCTGCAGCGCCCATTCGTCAATCCTGCCTTGATCGAGTCCGAATAATCGGACCGCACTGAATTCAAAAGCGGCCGTCGCGACGGGAGCGGATGTCTCTCTTCCGGCTATAATGCATGATGCGGCTGCTTGCTTTGCGTGTACTCTCGCTCGCCGGGGATATCAGGTGTTCGCCATTTGGGATATCCCATTGTCGATAAGGCTCGCATAGCCTTGCGGAAAAGGAGAACAAGAGACATGGAGCGTCAGAGAGCCGGCATCGAACTCACCGGACAGCCCCTGGGGTTCACCGATCTGGTGCGGATCGGGGCGGGCGCCGCACTGCCTTCGGCATCGGAAGCCGGCATGGCGCGGGTGCGGTTGGCGCGCAGCGTTCTTGAAAGCACGATCCAATCCGGCATGCCGGTCTATGGCTCTACGACAGGCGTCGGTGCCATGAAGGACGTCGAGTGGTCACCCGAGGATCTCGATGCCTTCAATCTCGGCCTCGTGCGCGCCCATCATTTCGGCACGGGCGCCCCCTTCTCCATGTCGGTCGTACGCAATGCCATGGCGATCCGGGTCAACACCGCGCTCACCGGTCAGGTCGGATGTTCGCAAGAGCTGATCCAGGCCTATCTGCAGCTGCTTGGCTCCGATGTCATTCCGGTGGTACGCCGCACCGGCTCGATCGGCTGCGCCGATATCGGCCTGATGGGTCAGATCGGCGCGGTTCTGACCGGCGTCGGCGAGGCCGTCTATCGTGGCCGCCGCATGCAGGCGGCCGATGCCTTCGATGCCGCCGGCATCGCTCCCGTCAGGATGATGCCGCGCGACAGCCTGGCCTCGCTCAGCGTCAATGCCGTCAGCTTTGCCGCGGCTGCCGAGACGACCCGCAACGCCGCCGCCTCGATCCGCGTCCTGCTTGCGACCGGCATGATGGCGGCCGGCGCGCTTGGCGCTTCGCGCGATCCCTGGATTTCCGTGCGCCATGTCGGCACTGCGCGCGAGGCCCTGATCGGCGCCTGGCTCTGCAACGCCTCGGACGAATGGCCCTGGCCGGTCGCCACCCATGTGCAGGACCCTCTGAGCCTGCGCATGATCGCCCAGGTCTTCGGCGCCGTCATCGAAAACCTTTTGACGGCGGGTCACAAGATTCTTGCCGCCACCGGCCGCTCGGACGACAATCCCGTCATCGTCGACGGTCGCGTCATGACCTCGGGCGGATCGCTTCCGCTCGATGTTACCGTGCTTCTGGAAGCGGCCGTGATCTGCATGGCCCATGCCGCCCGCAACGCGTTCAATCGCTGCGTCCTGCTCGGCAACGGTCAGCGGCGCGGCCTGCCGGTCAACCTCGTCCCGGAAGGGAAGATCGCCACCGGTTTCGGCCCGATCATCAAGCTCGCGGGCGAAATCTTCTCGCGCGTTCTGTCCATGTCCAATCCGGTCTCCGCGCAATCTCTCGTGGTCGCTGCGGGCATGGAAGACGAAGCAGCCTTCCTGCCGCTGGTCATCGAACGCTTCGAACGGCAGATGCGGGCGCTGAAGCGCCTGGCGGCTTTGGAAGCCCTGCTTTCGGCGCAGGCAATGGACATTCTCGGCGACAAGCCGGGAGGTGTCGCGCGCATGCTTTATGAAGTCGTGCGCAAGCATGCGGATTTCTACGAGGTCGACCGTCCGCTTTCGGCCGAAGTCGAGGCGATCGAAGAAGAACTGGCCTCCGAGGCGTTCGTCTCAGAGATGATCGCCCACAAGCCGATCATCGCCTATGATGATTTCTTCGCGCTCGGCTCCCTGGAGCGGGTCGAAGAGCGGCTTTATCACGACACCGTCGCCATCTGAATCAACCGACGAGCCCAACCGACGGGCGGAAAGAACGCACATGGCCGATTTCGATCTTGTTCTGCAGGGCACCGTGGTTTTGCCTGATCGTATCGTGGAAGCAGGCTATGTCGCCGTGCGCGAAGGCAAGATCGCCGAGATCGGCATCGGCGTGCCGCCGGCCGCAAGCGAGCGGCACCTGCTCGGCAAGGCGCTGATCCTCCCGGGTGCAATCGACGCGCAGGTCCATTCCCTCTCTCAGAAGGACCAGGAGGATTTCATCTGGTCGACGCGCTCGGCAGCGGCCGGCGGCGTCACCACCATCGTCGACATGCCCTATGACGAAGGCAATCTCGTCTGCTCGGCAGCGGCGGTGAAGAAGAAGATCGACCATGCCTCCCCGCAAGCCCGCGTCGACTTTGCCCTCTATGGCACGGTCGATCCGGAAGAAGGGCCGGCGCGCATCGCCGAGATGGTCGAGGCCGGTGTCGCCGCCTTCAAATTCTCCACCTTCGGGACCGATCCGAAGCGCTTTCCGCGCATTCCGCCTGCCTTGCTCGATGCCTGCTTTGCCGCCATCGCTCCGACGGGCCTGACCGCCGGCGTCCACAACGAAGACGACGAAGCGGTGCGCACCTACATGGAGCAGGTGAAGGCAAGCGGTGTCACCGACTACCGCGCTCACGGCCTTTCCCGCCCGCCGATCACCGAATTGCTCGCCATGCACACGATCTTCGAGACGGGTGCGGACACCGGCTGCCCGGCCCATGTCGTGCATTGCTCGCTGGGGCGCGGCTACGACATCGCCCGCGCCTATCGCCGCGACGGCTTCGAAGCAACGGTCGAATGCTGCATTCATTACCTGACGCTCGACGAGGAAAACGATGTGCGCCGTCTCGGCGGCAAGGCGAAAATCAATCCGCCCATCCGCCCGCGCGCCGAAGTGGAAACCTTGTGGCGCAAGGTGGCGGAGGGCAATGTCTGGCTCGTCTCGACCGACCACGTCAGCTGGTCGGAAAACCGCAAGACCAATCCGGACATGCTGGCGAATGCATCCGGCGTACCGGGACTGGAGATCATGGTGCCGCTCTTCGTCAAGGGTGCTCTGGAACGCGGCGTGCCGCTGACCTGGGCTGCGAGGCTGATGGCGGAAAACCCGGCCAGGCATTTCCGCCTCGATCACATCAAGGGCGCGCTGACCCCGGGCAAGGACGCCGATATCGTCGTGCTGGAACCGCGCGAAATGATCTATGACGCGGCGGCAAGCGGCAACAATGTCGTCGGCTGGAGCCCCTATAACGGCATTCGCCTGCCCTGGACTGTGTCCATCGCCTATCTTAGAGGCAAGCAAATCACCGAGGGACAGAAGGTGCTGGCCGAGCCCGGCTTCGGCAGCTTCGCCCGTCCCTTGCCTCGCCAAGTTCTTGCCGGAGATGCAGCTCGATGACCGAAGCCAAGCGCCGTAACCTGCCCATAAACGCCGATCGTATCGCCGAGGATATCGATGCGCTGGCAAGGATTACCGATCCCGGCCATCCCTGGACGCGCCGCGCCTTCTCGCCGCTCTTCCTGCAGGGGCGCGCCTATATCGATGCGCGGATGAAGGCGGCTGGGCTTGAGACACGTATCGACGCCGCCGGCAATCTGATCGGCCGGCGCGCCGGCGCCAAGCCGGGCCTTGGAACGATCCTTGTCGGTTCGCATTCCGACACCGTTCCCGATGGCGGCCGCTTCGACGGTATTGCCGGCACGATCGCGGCGCTCGAAGTGGCACGTTCTTTGAAGGATCGCGACATCGAACTCGATCATGATCTGGAGATCGTCGATTTCCTCGCCGAGGAAGTCAGCATCTTCGGCGTCTCCTGCATCGGCAGCCGCGGCATGACTGGGCAAATCCCCGAGGCTTGGCTTTCCCGCGTCAGCGGCGATCGCACGCTGTCGCAGGGCATCACCGAGGTCGGCGGTGATCCCTCCGTGCTGCTCTCGCAGAAGCGACCGGATCTTGCCGGCTTCCTGGAGCTGCATATCGAACAGGGTCCGGTGCTGGAAGCCGAGAACAAGGATATCGGCATCGTCACTGCGATCGCCGGCATCACCCGTATCGAGATCACCGTGGAAGGCCGCGCCGACCATGCCGGCACGACGCCGATGGACCGCCGCGCGGATGCGCTGGTGGCAGCCTCGCAATTGGTCCTCGACATTCGCCAACGTGCTACCGAGCAGGCAAATACGCCGGGGCATTTTGCTGCGACCGTCGGCGAATTCCGCATCGAGCCGAATGCCGCTAATGTCGTGCCCTCGAAGGTCGTGCTGCTGATCGACGGCCGCGCCGAAATCCGCAGCGACATGGAAGATTTCCTCGCCTGGATCGACAGTGAAGTGAAGACCATCGCCGCCGGTTATGGCGTGACGATCAATACGCCGGTGCGCGTCTCCGACAACATGCCGACCCCTGGCGCTCCGGTGCTGCTCGAAACGCTCGAGCGCGCCTGCGATACGGTCGGTGCCAAGCATCGCCGCATGGCCTCCGGCGCCGGCCACGACACGGCCTGGATCGCCAAGGTTGCGCCTGCCGCCATGATCTTCGTGCCCTGCAAGGAAGGCCGCAGCCATTGCGCCGAAGAATGGACCGAAAATGACGACATCGCCATGGGTGCCGCCGTTCTTTTCGAAGCGGTGCGCGACATGGACAAGAACCTTAAACAGAACCGGGAGTAGCCGATGGGACGCGTACTCGTTGCCAAGGATGTGGAAGCGGCCGTCAAGGGCGGCTCCGTTTACGCCGCAGGCGGCGGCGGCTGGGCCGATCACGGCCGCATGCTCGGCTATGCGGCCGTCAATGTCGGCAAGCCGGAGCTGGTGTCGATCGACGAGCTTGATGACAACGACTGGATTGCCACGGCAGCCGCCATCGGCGCGCCGGCCTCGACCACCCCCTGGGAAATGCAGGGCATCGACTACGTGAAAGCCGTGCAGCTGCTGCAGGACGAGCTTGGCGAGAAGCTTTCCGGCCTGATCATCGGCCAGAACGGGAAGTCCTCGACGCTGAACGGCTGGCTGCCATCGGCCATCCTCGGAACGAAGGTGGTGGACGCGGTGGGTGATATCCGCGCCCATCCGACGGGCGACATGGGCTCGATCGGCATGGCCGGTTCGCCCGAGCAGATGATCCAGACCGCCGTCGGCGGCAACCGCGCGGAGAACCGCTATATCGAACTGGTCGTGAAGGGCGCGACGGCGAAGATTTCGCCGATCCTGCGCGCCGCATCCGATCAGTCCGGCGGCTTCATCGCCTCCTGCCGCAACCCGTTGCGCGCTTCGTACGTCCGCACGCATGCGGCACTCGGCGGTATCTCCATGGCGCTTTCGCTCGGCGAAGCGATTATCGAGGCGGAAAAGAAGGGCGGCAGCGCCGTCATCGACGCCATTTGCACGACGACGGGCGGCTATATCCTGGCCGAAGGCACCATCACCAAGAAGGACGTCGTCTACACGAAGGAAGCCTTCGACATCGGCACCGTTACCGTCGGCAGCGGCGACGCGGCCGCCACCATGCATGTGATGAACGAATACATGGCTGTCGAAGATGCGGGCGGCAAGCGCCTCGCAACCTTCCCTTCCGTCATCACCACGCTATCGCCGGAAGGCGAGCCCTTGAGCGTCGGCCAGCTGCAAGAAGGGATGAAGGTTTTCATCCTGCATGTGCCGATGGACATCATTCCGCTGTCTGCCAGCGTGCTCGACCCCGCGGTCTATCCCTCCGTCGAAAAGGCCATGGGGATCGAGATCGCGAAATACGCGCTGGCCGGCAAGAAAGGCTGAGAAGCGCAGGAGGCGCAGATGGCGCGGGACGCGGGTCTCGAAGAATTGCTGAGGGAAGAGCTTGGGGAACACCCCGGGCTCAGCGAGAAAGCGATGTTCGGCGGCTGGGCCTTTCTGCTCAACGGCCATCTGCTATGCGGCGCTCGTGTCGACGGGATGCTGATCCGTCTCGGCAAGAGCAACGATGCCTGGGCGCTGGAGCAGCATGACGTCAAACCCATGTTGATGGGCGGCCGGCAGATGCAGGGATGGGTGCGCGCCGGGCCGGAAGCCTATGGCAACGACATGCTGCGCAAGAGGCTGCTTCTGGCCGCGCTGAATTTCGTTGAAGGCCTGCCGCCGAAATGAACGAGTATTGAAGAGCACTCCTCTTCTCCCCGGCGGGGAGAAGATGTCCGCAAGGACAGATGAGGGGGTGAGCGACCAAGGAGCGAATGTCTGAGCGGCAAGCGAAGACGGTATATGCCGAGCCGCTCTCATCCCGACCCTGAGCCGGTCGAAGGACGGGCCACCTTCTGCCGGACGGGGAGAAGGAAGACCACAACGACAGAGGTAAGAGGACCATGCCGAAAACCAATCCACGTCACCCGAAATTCCCCATTCCGGGCGGCCCGGAGCTGCGTGCCAAGGGCTGGCGGCAGGAGGCCCTGCTGCGCCTTCTCGAAAACGTGCTCTCGGTCGGCGAAGATCCCGACAACCTTGTCGTTTATGCAGCCCTCGGCAAGGCTGCCCGCAATTGGGCGGCGCATAAGGGCATTGTCAAGGCGCTCACCGAAATGGATGAGAACCAGACCCTGCTCATCCAGTCCGGCAAACCGATCGGCCTCATCCGCACGCATGACAAGGCGCCGCTCGTCATCATGGCGAACTGCAACATCGTCGGGCAATGGGCGAAGGCCGAGGTGTTTTACGAGCTGCAGCGCAAGGGCCTGATCTGCTGGGGCGGGCTTACGGCCGGCGCCTGGCAATATATCGGCAGCCAGGGCGTGATCCAGGGCACCTACGAGATATTCATGCGCATCGCCGAACGCCGCTTCGGCGGCGATCTCTTCGGCCGCTTCGTGCTGACGGCCGGTCTCGGCGGCATGGGCGGCGCGCAGCCGCTCGCCGGCCGCATGGCAGGGGCTGCCATCCTCTGCGTCGATATCGACGCGGAGCGCGCCAGGAAGCGCCAGGACATCGGCTACCTGCAGGAAATCGCCCCGGATCTCGATTCTGCGCTGGCGATGATCGATGCGGCCGTCAAGGAGAAGCGGGCTCTTTCCGTCGGCCTCGTCGGCAATGCGGCCGAGATCTATCCCGAAATCGCGCGGCGCGGCATCGTGCCCGATATCGTCACCGACCAGACCTCGGCCCACGACCTCGTTTATGGGTATGTGCCGAAGGGAATGAGCCTCGCCCAGGTCAAAGATTTACGCGACGACGGCCAGGGCCAGCTGATGGCGGCCAGCCGTGCCTCGATCGTCGAGCATGTGAAGGCCATGCTGGATTTTCAGAAAAAGGGCTCCGAAGTCTTCGATAACGGCAACCTGATCCGCACCCAGGCGAAGGAAGGCGGCGTCGCCAATGCCTTCGATATCCCGATCTTCACCGAAGCCTATCTGCGGCCGCTCTTCTGCCGCGCCATCGGCCCGTTCCGCTGGATGGCGCTCTCGGGCGAGGAAAGCGATATTGCCCGCATCGACGATCTGCTGCTGGAAATGTTCCCGGACAACAAGATCATCACCAACTGGATCAGGCTGGCCCGCCAGCATGTGCCCTTCGAGGGGCTGCCGGCGCGCATCGCCTGGCTCGGCCATGGCGAGCGCACAGCGCTTGCGCGCCGGGTCAATGAGCTTGTGGCAGGCGGCGAGCTGAAGGGGCCAATCGCCTTCTCGCGGGATCACCTCGATGCCGGCGCCATGGCGCATCCGAACATCATGACCGAACGGATGAAGGACGGCTCCGACGCCATAGCCGACTGGCCGCTGATCGACGCCATGATGCTCTGCTCGTCCATGGCCGATCTCGTGGTCGTCCATTCCGGCGGCGGCGGCTATGCCGGCTACATGACGAGCTGCGGCGTCACCGTGGTTGCCGACGGTACGCCTGCCGCCGACGAACGGCTCGACCACGCGCTGACCAACGACACCGCTCTCGGCGTCATGCGCTATGCCGACGCCGGCTATGAGGAAGCACTGGACGAAGTTGCGAAAAAGGATGTGCCCTATATCTGTTTGGGATAAGTGCGTCTGTTCTTAGCAGCGTCCAGAGACTATGGTCCCGGGCAATTCGAAACGACCTATATTACACGCAATTCCGGGCGGAAAACCGCTGCGCATTTTTCCCGGAGCTGCCCTGGAGAGTTGCCCGTGATCCCGTGGACCTTGCTCGACACTGCGAAAATCCCCGGTGGCGGCGAGCTGCGCCTGAAGCAGCGCGGCCAGGAATTTTCCATCATGCTCGGCACCAACGAGCTGATGAACAGCCGTCTGAGCGGCTCTGAGCGCGCGCTTGCCACGCTTTCCTGCGAAAAGATCAAGGGCCGCAAGGCGCCGCATATATTGATCGGCGGCCTCGGCATGGGCTTTACCTTGCGCGCGGCCCTCGGCGAACTCGATGCGGATGCCAAGGTGACGGTTGCGGAGCTTGTTCCGGCTGTCGTGACCTGGGCACGCGGGCCGATGGCAACGGTTTTCGACGGCTGTCTCGATGACCTCCGCGTCGCTATCCATGAAGGTGATGTGCGTCCGCTCATCCGTGCCCGCAAGGCAACATACGATGCCATTCTGCTCGATGTCGACAACGGGCCGGATGGCATCACGTCGGAGGCCAATGACGGTCTTTACGATTATCAGGGCCTCAAGGCGGCGCGCGATGCGCTGCGGCCCGGCGGCGTGCTGGCAGTCTGGTCGTCGGGACCTGACGAGCGCTTTACAAAACGTCTGCGTGACAGTGGTTTTACGGCCGAGGTGGTCAACACGCGCGCCAATGGCAAGACAGGCGCGCGTCATGTGATCTGGCTCGCCACGAAAGCCGGATCGTAACGCGTCGAATTGAAATCGGCCCTTGGATGCTATATATCAATGTCATATCTCAAATAAGGAGCTATGGCATGGACATCGCAAAGATCTTCTGGTCCGGCCGCTCGCAGGCCGTACGCTTGCCGAAGGAATTCCGCCTCGATGGCGAGGAAGTGCGCATTCGCCGGCAAGGAAAGGCAATCATTCTGGAACCGATCGTCGAAGATTGGGACTGGCTGGAAACCGTCATTGGGCCAGTCGATGATGACTTTGTAGAAGCAGCGACCGAGCAACCGGCTGAACAGCAACGCCCCGAGCTGGATATCTTTAAGTGAAGTATCTGCTCGACAGCAATGCCGTTATCGCCCTGATGAAAGGACACTCCGGCTTCGTGAGTGAACTTCGCCGGCACAAGCCGCAGGATTTCGCCATTCCGGCCATCGTTGCACACGAGTTGTTCTACGGCGCCTACAAGGGCCAGCGTGTCACCGAGAATCTTGCGCGTGTGGAAGCCCTCCAGTTCGAGACGCTGGATTTCGATAGGCACGACGCCCGTGTGGCCGGCGAAATTCGGGCGGCCCTTGCTTCCCTCGGCACACCAATCGGCACCTATGATGTTCTGATCGCGGGTCAAGCGGTCGCTCGCGATCTGATCCTGATAACCCATAACGTTAGAGAGTTTCAGCGCATCCGGAGGCTGCGTTTCGAAGACTGGGAATCCTCGCCGAGCGGCTAAAGATAGCGCGTTTCCTCCGGCGCGCGATCGAACCGATCGTCGCGGCCGTCGAAATAACCGACGGGAAGCGAGGCAAGCTCCTCATCGGTGGTATCGTCCAGGCAGCTGATGCTGATCGCATAGAACTTGCCGCCGAGTGCTGCATTCTCACCCCAGTTGAAGGAGCTGATGCCGCAGGTCTTGCAGAAGAGATGGTGCAGGATGCGCGCACCGAATTGATATTCGCCAATGCTGCCTTTACCCGAGGTCAGGCGGAAATCGGCAGGTGTAGCGACAGCCAGCCAATTGCGCTTCTTCTTGCAGATCGAGCAGTTGCATTTGAAGGTGCCGCCCTGCAGATCGAGATCGGCTTCGTAAGCGACGGCGCCGCAATGGCAGCTGCCATGATAGGTCTTCTTCATCACTCTCATCCTTCCCTTGAGGTGGCTTCCGCATAGGCGACGCATTTGTCGAGAGCCTGCTCCCAGCCGCCGGTCTGAAGCTTCAGCTCCGTATCGTCAGGCAATTGGACCTTGCGGAAGACGAGACGCGTCTTCTCGCCAAGCTCATGAAATTCAACGGTCACCTGCATCGGATGCTCGGGCTTACCCTCCTGGTTTTCCCAGGCGAAGGTGAAGACGAGGCGCTCGGGCGGGGCGATTTCCAGATAGCGGCCGTGGCTCCAATATTCCTTGCCTTCCGGTGTCAAGATGCAGTGCCGCCAGGCGCCCCCTTCCCGCAGATCGACGGAAACGGATGGCGCCGTCATATTCTGTGGACCCCACCAGCGCATCAGATGTTCCGGCTCGGTCCAGAGACAAAAGAGCAATGCGCGCGGCGCGGCAATATCGCGAGACAGCACAATCTCTCGTGGCCGCCTGCTACCACCCTCAATTGCTGGGGTCATTCTTTCCTCCCTTTTGCAATAGCGCCGCATAGGTCTCCAGGCGATCGAGATTGTCGTTCCAGAACTGACGGTAGCTCTCTAGCCAATCATCCACCTGCCGGAGCGGCTTCGGCTCCAGCCGGCAGGGCCGCCATTGTGCTTCCCTCCCCTTCGAGATTAGCCCCGCTTTTTCCAGCACCTTCAGGTGCTTGGAAACGGCAACCAGCGACATGTCGAAGGGTTCAGCCAGTTCGGAAACGGATGCCTCGCCGCTCGCCAGCCGGGCGAGGATCGCCCGGCGGGTTGGGTCGGCAAGCGCCGAAAGGGTGATGCTTAACGTGTCCACAGCACTTTATAAACCGATAAGTTAATTAACTTGCTGGTTTAATATAACCGAAAGCGAACTCTGTCAAGAAGCCGCTGCCGACGCGCAATCTCAGGACATAACGTTGGAAATTTCGATCAGGTTCTGGTCCGGATCACGGAAATAGACCGAGAGAATGGGGCCGGTTGCGCCCGTGCGGGGAACAGGGCCTTCTTCGATCGCGACGCCTTCGGCTTGCAAGTGAGCGATGACATCGTCCAGAGGCGTTGTGCTGATGAAGCAAAGGTCGGCTGAGCCCGGCGTCGGCCGTTCAGCCTTCGGCTCGAACTCATGTCCCGCGCGGTGCAGATTGATCTTCTGGTTGCCGAAGGTCAGAGCCTTGCGGCCCTCGCCGAAGGTTTCGACACCCATACCGAGGACGCGTGCATAAAAATCGCAGCTCTCGTCGATGCTCGCGACCGTGAGCACCAGATGATCGAGATGATCGATGCGGACCATGACACCCTCCTACCTCAACGGCGCGCCAGCCGGGCGACGGCAAGCGCACAGGCGAGACAGAGTGCCAGCATGACGAGGATGAAGGCAACCACGGCATTCCAGCCATCGGCGAGCCAAAAGTAGCCGCCGACGGAGCCGGCAATGCTGGAGCCGAGATAATAGGCGAGCAGGTAGAGCGAGGAGGCGTGACCCTTGAAGCTACGCGCCCGCCGTCCGACCAATGCGCTTGCGACGGAATGGGTCATGAAGAAGCCGATCGTCACCAGGACGATGCCGAGAATGACCAGCGGCAGAGAGCTGCAAAGCGTCACCGCTGCGCCGAGTGCAGCGATCAGCACGCCGACAGGCAGCACGACGAAATGGCCGATGCGATCGCCGAGCAGACCGGCTGCCCAAGAGGCGGCAATGCCGAAGAGATAGGCGGTAAAGATCAGGCCCAGCTCGGTCTGGCTTAGATTATAAGGCGCGGCGACGAGGCGGAAGCCGGCATAATTATAGACCGTGACGAAGGCCCCCATGACGAGAAAGCCGATGGCAAAGAGCAGCGGCAGCGCAGCGTTGGTGAAGTGTCCACTCCAGGCTTTCACATGAAAGGCGGCATCGAAGCCTTTGCGCGGGATGAAATTGCGCGACGGCGGCAGAAGGTAGAGAAAGCCGATGGCGGCGATCAGGCCGAGAATGCCGACGGTTGCCAGTGCCGGTCGCCAGCTCAGATATTCGGCGATCGAACCCGTTACCACACGCCCCGCCATGCCGCCGAAGGCATTGCCGGCAATATAGAGACCCATGGCACCGCCAAGGCCGCGCGGCTCAATCTCTTCCGCCAGATAGGTCATGGCGACAGCCGGCACGCCGCCCAGAAGAAAGCCCTCAAGCGCGCGGACGACGAGCAATATGTGCCAGCTCGGCGACACCGCGCAGACGATCGTGCAGATCGCGGCGCCCAGCAGCGAAATGAACATCAGGCTGCGGCGGCCGAGGCTTTCGGAAACGGCGGCCGCGCCGAAGATCGCAAAGGCCAGGAAGCCGGTCGAAAGTGACAGCGACAACGAGCTAGCCGCTGGTGTGACACCGAAATCCTGGGAGAAAATCGGCATCAGCGGCTGCACGCAATAGAGCAGCGAGAAAGTAGCAAAACCGGAGAGAAACAGCGCGATGGTCGCATGGCGGAAGGCAGGCGTACCGCGTATCAGGAATTGGCGGGACTCCGCCGGCGGCGCAATCCTGACGAGTGTCAATTCGGGACGGGACGGAACTTCGGAAGCAGTGGCTTCCTGCTTGCCAGCAGCGCGAGACATCGGGACATCCAACCTTTCTTGCCCCCGAATCTAGTCAGATCGGCTTCATTAGTCCAATATATGGAACAGGCGATCTCAATAGCTTTTGGAGATAGCGATGGAGCTGCGTCATATCCGCTATTTTCTGGCGCTCGCGGAGGCGGGAAACTTTACCCGCGCCGCGGCCAATCTCGGCATCGGCCAGCCGCCGCTCAGCCAACAGATCCGGGACCTGGAAAACGAAGTGGGTGCGCAACTGTTCCACCGCGTGCCGCATGGCGCAGAGTTGACGGCGGCAGGCGAGGCCTTTCTCGCGGAAGCAAAAATGGCGGTCGATGCGGCGGAGAAGGCAAAGCTCGCCGCCCAACGCGCCAATCGCGGCGAAATCGGCCGCCTGTCGCTCGGCTTCACCGCCTCTTCCGCCTTCAACACCATCGTCACATCAACCATTCGCGAGTTCCGCGGACACTGGCCGGAGGTGCGGCTGTCTTTGACCGAAATGAACACCAATGCGCTGATGGAGCGGCTGATGCGCGGCGAGATCGACGCGGCCTTCATTCGGCCGGGACTGGAAGATCCGCGGGATGTGCGCCTGAAGCGCTTTGCCGACGAGCCGATGTTGATCGCGCTGCCCGCACATCATCCGCTGGCGAAAAAGGAGCGCGTGCCGATCTCGGGGCTGGCCGGCGAACCCTTCATTCTCTTTCCGCGCATGGTGGGTCTCAGCCTCTATGACGATATCGTCGCGGCCTGCCGCGAAGCCGGCTTCGACCTCGTGGTGACGCAGGAAGCGCCGCAGATCCCCTCCGTCGTCAATCTCGTCGCCGCCAATCTCGGCGTTTCCATCGTTCCCGCCTCGATCGCGCAGATCAAGCTCGACGGCGTCGCCTATCGGCCGATCGACGGGCCGCCGCTCGTGGCGCGTCTTGGCCTTGCCAGCCTCAAGGCGCAGAGATCGCCCGTCATCGCCAATCTCATGAGCTTGATTGCCTAGTTACGTGCCCCGCTCCCAATAAGGCGGATCGCCAAAGACCTTTTTCAGGTGATCGGCCATAGCGCGAAGTTTGGCCGACGGATTGCGCCCCTCCGGATGGGCCATGAAGATGAATTCCGGCTCGGGGCGATAGCCGACATCGATTTCAACAAGCCGACCTTCCCTCACCGATGGTCCGGCTATAAAGGCCGGCAACAAGGCGATACCAAGTCCGGCAATCGCGGCATCGTGGAGGATATCGCCGTTGTTGACACCCAATGCCAGCTTCGCACGGATGACGACTGCGCCGTCCGGTCCCTCGAAACGCCAGTCCGCAACGCCGCGATTGGTGTAAAAAATGCCGCGATGATCTTCGAGATCGGAGAGCGACGCGGGTTTGCCGTGGCGGCTGAGATAGTCCGGCGACGCCACAAGAAGGCGGCGGCTGCGGGCGAGTTTCCACGCGACAAGACGCGAGTCGGCGATCAAGCCATGACGAATGATCGCGTCATAGCCATCCGAGGCCGCATCGACCCGGCGGTCATCGAGATCGAGCGTCAGCTCGATTTCCGGATGCTCGGCGAGAAACGGATAGAGAGCCGGCCCCAGATGCAGGCGGCCGAAGGTGACGGGCGCGGCGATGCGCAGAGGTCCTATCAGCGTACCGCGCCGCTCGGCGAGATCGGCCGCAGCCTCGCGAACCTCCTGCGCGATGCGGGTCGCGCGCTGCAGAAAGGCAGCGCCATCCTCCGTCAGGGTCAGCTTGCGGGTCGTGCGATGGAGCAGGGTAGCGCCCAACGCTTTTTCCATTTCCGACAGGCGTTCGCTGACCACGGATTTCGACAGACGCAGCCGACGCGCCGCCTCGCTGATCGAGCCGGCCTCGGCTACAGTCACGAATGTCACGATCCCGTCGATCTTCAGCATCGTTCGGAAACTCCGAATTCGAATTCCTCTTTTTGCAGACTAATCCGAACGATCGGAAAAGGCCATGTTCCACGTATCGGACAAACCGAAAGACACGTCCTCACACAGGAGATGGAACAATGAATCGCTTGAATGGAAAAGTTGCAGTCATCACCGGCGCCAGCTCCGGCATCGGCCGCGTCACGGCAAAGCTCTTTGCCGCCGAGGGCGCCAAGGTTGTCGTCGGCGCTCGCCGTGGCGCAGAGCTGGAAAGCCTTGCCGCCGAGATCAAGGCCGCCGGCGGTGAAGCAGCCGTCTTGGCTGGCGATGTACGCTCGGAAGACTACCACAAGGCGCTGGTCGCTCTCGCCATCGAGCGCTACGGCAGGCTCGATATCGCCTTCAACAACGCCGGTACGCTCGGCGAGGCCGGCCCGAGCACGGGGGTTTCGGAGGCAGGTTTTGCCGAAGCGCTGGCGATCAACCTCACCGCGTCGTTCCTGGCCGCCAAGCACCAAATTGGCGAAATGATCAAGCGCGGCGGTGGTTCTGTAATTTTCACCTCGACCTTTGTCGGCCATACCGTCGGCTTCCCCGGCGTTGCCGCCTATGCAGCCAGCAAATCCGGTCTGATCGGCCTGACGCAGGCACTCGCCGCCGAATTCGGCCCGCAGAACGTGCGCATCAATGCCATACTGCCAGGCGCTGTCGATACCGATATGTACCGCGAAATGAACGATACGGCCGACAAGCAGGCTTTCATTACCAATCTGCATGCGCTGAAGCGCGTCGCCGGCCCGGAAGAGATCGCTCGCTCGGTCCTCTATCTCGCCTCCGATGACGCAAGTTTCGTCAGCGGCACGGCTTCGCTCGTCGACGGCGGCCTGTCGATCACGCGTACCTGACGTTTTGACGACGCAATTATTGTTGCCGGTATCGGCAACTTCGAAACGCGAACATGATCCCGCAAACATGAATTGCTTGCAGGATCATGTTGCTGGAATGTTTTGAATAGATGAGGACGGGCCGCCGCTCCTACTTCCCTTGCGACACTTCCGCTCAGAACATCGTGTTGCTGTTCTTCGACGTCTCGGGGATCGGCTGCACCGAATCCCAATGTTCCTGGATCTTGTTATCCTCGACGCGGAAGATGTCGACGATGGCGCTGCCGCGGTCACCTGGCTGGCGAACGGCATGGACACGCAGGATCACATAATCGCCGTCGACCATCACACGCTTGATCTCGCTCTTCGACTGCGGATAGTTCTTCTTCAGGTATTCCAGAAAACCGCGCAGTCCTTCGGGACCATCGGCGGCAAGAGGATTGTGCTGGATGTATTTGCCGAGA
This sequence comes from Hyphomicrobiales bacterium, assembly GCA_900468625.1. GTDB lineage: Bacteria > Pseudomonadota > Alphaproteobacteria > Rhizobiales > Rhizobiaceae > Rhizobium. The sequence goes on along the minus strand of UBUL01000002.1, from coordinate 135,328 downwards.
TATTTGGAGGCTGCGTCGAAATCCTTGTCGTTCAGCGCCTTCTGGTAGAAATCCAGAACGATTTCCCTGTTCTTCAGCTCTTGCGGCGAATAGGCATGCTCGGCAAAGGCCGGCATGGCAGCGGCCATGATTGGCAGGGCGATCATCGCGACTTTCATCAGTTTCAAGGCGTTGCTCCTTTGGTCGTTAACCTGTTCACTGTTGTCCGAGACAAAGACCCTCAGCAAATGACAAGGGCGTGAGACCGTTGTAATCCCCTGTCGAAAATGGCTCGAAAGGAAGGATCACAACCATAATGAGAGGATGCTGCGATTGCCTATGACACGCCAAAGGCTTAGGCTTACGGACAAAGAACAGGCGACGGGTTCAGGCATGGTTCTCGCGGATAAGCGCATCCTCCTTATCATCTCCGGCGGTATCGCGGCCTATAAGAGCCTCGATCTCATTCGCCGGCTGCGCGAGCGCGGCGCGAGTGTGCGGCCCGTCATGACATCGGGTGCGCAGGAGTTCATCACACCGCTTGCCGTCGGCGCGCTCGCCGCCGACCATGTCTTCACCGATCTGTTTTCGCGGCAGGATGAGCAGGATGTCGGCCATATCAGGCTGGCGCGCAACTGCGATCTCGTGCTGATCGCGCCGGCAACGGCCGATCTGCTCGCCAAGATGGCAAACGGGCTGGCGGACGATCTGGCTTCGACCATATTGCTGGCCACGGACCGGCCGGTCCTCGCTGCGCCCGCGATGAACCCGAAGATGTGGGCTCATCCGGCCACCAGACGCAACGTCGAGATCTTGCGCAGCGACGGTATTGCCTTCGTCGGCCCCATGACCGGCGAAATGGCCGAGAGCGGCGAGAGCGGCGCAGGACGGATGGCGGAACCGCTCGATATCGTCGCAGCCGTTGAGAAGCGGCTGGATGGCGGCGCGAAGCCCCTCGCCGGCAAGAAGGCAGTCGTCACCTCAGGACCTACGCATGAGCCGATCGATCCGGTGCGCTATATCGCCAACCGCTCGTCGGGACGGCAGGGCCATGCGATAGCCGCGGCGCTTGCGGCGCTCGGCGCCGATGTCACCCTCGTCTCAGGCCCGGTCTCCATACCCGATCCGGTCGGCTTGCACGTCATCCATGTCGAACGCGCGGACGAAATGCGCGATGCCGTTCTTGCAGCCCTTCCGGCTGACATCGCCGTCATGGTAGCGGCGGTCGCCGACTGGAAGGTGGCCTCCGCGTCCGATCAGAAGATCAAGAAACATCCGGGCGAATCCATTCCGACTCTGGCACTCACGGAAAACCCCGACATTTTGAAAACGGTCGGCCACCACACGCAGCGGCCGAAACTCGTCATCGGATTTGCCGCGGAGACGCAGGATGTCGAAAGCAATGCGCGCGCGAAGCTGGAGCGCAAGGGCGCCGACTTCATCGTCGCCAACGACGTTTCACCCGCGACCGGCATCATGGGCGGCGCGCGGAATCGCGTGAAGATCATCAGTCACCACGGCGCCGAGCAATGGCCGGACCTCGACAAGGATGAAGTGGCGGCGCGGCTCGCAGCCCTGATCGCCGAACGATTCAAGCAGGGATAGCGGCTATCGGCTGGCGCTCCGCGGCTGCTCGCTCTTCCGGCTGGAAGGGCGTGACATGGACGCCGCTATCGTCGATCAGAACGGCACTGCCGTCGGGAATTTCGCGCCAGGCATCGATGTCGTCGTTCAGCGGTTCCGATACGAGGCAGTATCCCGCGCCGACGGGCGAAGCATAGAGCGTCGGCGCCTTGCGGTCGGTCGCATAGCGGATGGCATAGAGCGACTTGCCGTCGGAAAAGGCTGCCGTGAAGCGCACCAGCACAGAGCCGGTCAGATGGATCGACAATCCTTCGACAAAGCCGATGGTCTGTGCGATCGCCGCAATCGGACTGGTCGTCAAACCGAACTGCATCGCCAGCAGGAAGAGCAGCTCGGAATCGGTCGTCCCACTGCGGGCATGGAAAAGCCGATCGTCGAGCATGGCTTCCATCGGCCGGCGCAGACGGTCGAAATTGGAAATCTGGCCATTGTGCTGAAACGACCAGTTTTCGAGGACGAAGGGGTGGCAATTGTCGCGCCGCGTGCCGCCGCCGGTGGCCGCACGGACATGGGCGAGGAAGAGCGGCGAACGGATCTGCCGCGCTAGGCTCTTCAGATTGCAATCGGACCAGGCCGGCAGGATATCGCGATAGCGGCCGGGCTCCGGCCGATCGCCATACCAGGCGATGCCGAAACCATCGCCGTTGGTCGCCGTCTTGGCGCGTGTGGCGCAATGGGATTGTTCAATCAGGGAGTGGGCAGGCGAGGATACCAGCTCCTCCAGATAGAGGGGTTCTCCACGATAGGCTGCCCAGCGACACATGCGTCTTTATACTCCGATTCCCGCTGTCTTCCTGTCCCGCGGGAGAATGGCAAATCTTGGATGATTGTTTATGCGGAATGGGTAATAAAGTCTTAATTTTCCATCGACTGCAGCGCAAGATGACAGATATTTGACGCTTCGTCCGATCACATTCTGCATCGCAACATTTCCTTCGTGAAGGCCGTTGTGGCAGGGCTTTCCTCGAAGAGGTGTCGAGCCAAGACATTTCAACGCGACGACAATGTGAAACTCTCCAAAGCCGAACCACTTGCATCGGGCCAATTTTGAGCTACGTTTAGCTTGTCTGAAACGTAACGAAAGGAAGGTGATCCAATGTCTAGTGAGATTTCGGTCTTTGTATACGGCATGGAAATGGTGATGAACGTTGCGAGGCAGCCCTCGCTCTGACCAACACCTTCCCGAAGCGTTTGCCGCTTCAGGCCAGTTACGGGCCAAAGCTCATGGGGGGTCGCTTGAGGCGGCCCCTTTTGATTTTCAACCTTTCGTTTTTTTCCTTGCCAAACGGGAAGAGCGCCTTAGCTAACCCAGCATGTCTTCTCAGGAACAGCCCGAACAGGGTGAAGCCAAGCCAAGGCCGCTGAACGAGCCGGCCCTTACCGCACTCTCATTGTATCCCCAGGATTGGGCCTTGTTCCTCGATATCGACGGAACCTTGCTCGATCTTGCCGAAAGCCCGGAAGCGATCGTCGTGCCGGACTATCTGCCCGGCACGCTGCATGCCCTCTCCCGCCAGCTCGGCGGCGCCTTGGCCTTGGTGACAGGCCGCGCCATCGAATTCGTCGATCCGCTCTTCGCTCCTTTCCGTTTTCCCGTTGCCGGTCTGCATGGCGGGGAACGCCGCGATGCGGCCGGACGGCTGCGGCGGGCGCATATTCCGCCTGCCTTTCAGGAGATGAAACAGGTCATTCAGCGTCAGGCCATGGCCTGGCCCGGCGCCATCTTCGAGGACAAGGGGGCTGCGGTCGCGGTTCACTTCCGGCATGCTCCGGCAAGCGAAGCCGAGATCGCCGAGGCCATGCAACGCCATCTGGAAGAAGCCGGCTCCGACTGGACCCTTCAGCGCGGCAAGATGGTGATCGAAATCTGCCCGGCGCATGCCAGCAAAGGACATGCCGTCGAGGCATTTCTCGCTGAAGAGCCGTTCGAGGGACGCCGTCCGGTCGCGATCGGCGACGACGTGACCGACGAGACGATGTTTGCCGCCGCCAACCGCCTTGGCGGCCAATCCGTACGCATCGGCGAAGGCGACCGAAAAACGCTGGCGCGTGCATCCATTGGCTCGCCCGCGCGTTTAAGAGACGTGCTGGGAACGCTCGTCAAGTAATCCGTCGATCACCCGGCCAGCTTCTTAGTCTCCCGCAATTCCGAACGGAAAACCGCTGCGCACTTTTCCCGGAATTGCTTTGGCCTTCTCGAAAGGAAGAATTCATTGAGTCGTCTCATCATCGTTTCCAACCGCGTTTCCGTACCCGATCACAAGGGCGCAGCAGCCGCGGGCGGCCTCGCCGTGGCGCTGCAGGCCGCACTTGCCGAGCGCGGCGGCATCTGGATGGGCTGGTCCGGCAAATCGAGCGGCGACGTGGAACCGGAGCCGCTGCAGATGACGCAGGACGGCAACATCACCTATACCCTCTCCGACCTGACGCAGACCGATGTCGAGGAATATTATCAGGGCTTTGCCAATCGCGTCCTCTGGCCGATCTGCCATTACCGGCTCGATCTCGCCGAATATGCCCGCAAGGAAATGACCGGCTATTTCCGCGTCAACCGCTTCTTCGCCCACCGGCTTGCGCCGCTGATCGAACCCGACGACATCATCTGGGTGCACGATTACCATCTCATTCCGCTGGCGGCGGAGCTGCGGCAGATGGGCTTGAAGAACCGCATCGGCTTCTTCCTGCATATTCCCTGGCCACCGGCAGATGTCGTGCTGGCCATGCCGGTGCATGAGGAGATCATGCGGGGCCTCTCCTCCTACGACCTGCTCGGGTTCCAGACAGATCACGATCTGGAAAACTTCGCGGGCTGCTTGAGGCGCGAAGGCATGGGCATCGAGAAAAGTCCCGGCCATTTCAGCGCCCATGGCCATGATTTTCGCGGCGGCGCCTATTCGATCGGTATCGAGACGGCGGGTTTTGCCGCCTTTGCCCGCAAGGCCGCTTCGCACAGCATGGTGCAGAAGGTGCGCAAGAGCATCGAAGGCCGCGATCTGATCCTCGGCGTCGACCGGCTCGACTACTCCAAGGGCATCACCCAGCGCATCGACGCCTTCGAACGTTTCATCACGAACAATCCGGCGCACCAGCGCAGCGTCACCTATCTGCAGATCACCCCGAAATCGCGCTCCGAAGTGCCGGAATATGAGGCGATGCAGCATGCGGTTGCCGAACAGGCCGGCCGGGTCAACGGCGCGATCGGCACGGTGGACTGGGTTCCCATCCGCTATATCAACCGCTCGATCAGCCGCCCGATCCTCGCCGGCCTCTACCGGCTCGCCAAGATCGGGCTCGTGACACCGTTGCGCGACGGCATGAACCTCGTCGCCAAGGAATATGTCGCGGCACAGGATCCGGAAGATCCCGGCGTGCTGGTGCTCTCCCGCTTTGCGGGCGCCGCGCGTGAACTCAAAGGCGCCCTGCTGGTCAATCCCTACGATGTCGACGGCACGGCTAATGCGATGGCGCGCGGCATCAGCATGCCGCTGGAAGAGCGGCAGGAACGCTGGCGCGGCATGATGGATCACTTGCTCAAGAATGATGTCTCGCGCTGGTGCGAGACGTTTCTGGCCGATCTTACGACGGAATAGAGCATGATTGATGATTATCCGGCGGCGGCTTCGGCGAGCAGCCATTGCACCAGTTGTTCCGCCTCCGGGTTTGCGGCGGCCGGCGGCAGCAGCCAGTAGCCGCGCTCCGGCGCCTCCAGCATAGGACCCGCCGTTACCAGCGTCCTCGCGGCGAGCAGGGAATCGACAAGCCCTATCCAGCCGATGGCAACGCCCTGTTCGCTGAGAGCGGCCTGCACGACCAGCGAATAAGTATTGAAGCGCAGGTCGCCACGACCGGCATAGGCATCCCGGGCAATGCCGAAGGCGGCAAGATAGCTTTCCCAATCGAACCAGGCCGATGGCATTTCCGAATCGAGATGGACGAGCGTGGTGCCTGCAAGCTGCGAGGGATCGGTGAACGGGCCATGGCGATCGGCAAAACCCCTGGTGCAGATCGGCACGACCTTTTCCGGCAAAAGCAGCGTCGCCGCCGGACCGAATTCGCTGCGCGTGCCGAAGAAGACGGCGATATCGCCACTCTCCGGCGCACCGCGATCGAGCCGCTGCGTGGCGACGATCTGGATATCCACTTCCGGATGGAGAAGCCGGAACGCATGCATGCGGGGTATCAGCCAGAGAGCGGAAAAGGCATAATCCGTGCGCAGACGGACGGATGGACGCTCCGCCTCGACGCGGAAGCTGCGCACCAGATTGTCGACGCCGCCGACCGCCTTTTCGACGATCTCGAACAGGCGCTGCCCTTCCGGCGAAAGCTCGACGCCGCGATGCTGGCGGCGAAATAAGGAGACACCCATCTGCTCTTCGATGCGGCGGATCTGGTAGCTGACGGCCGGCTGCGTCAGGCCGAGCGCCGAAGCGGCGGCGGAGAGACTGCCGGAGCGCCCGACATCCAGAAATATCCGCAGCCAGCCGAGATCCACCAAACGTTCAGCCATAAAATTTCCTTTTACCAGCTATCGAAAAATGCCCGCTTCACAGCGAGAACTCTAGTGATGTTCAATAAAATAATCCAATAACAAGAGGGAACCATCGTCATGCGCATGTCTGCAATGGGTCGGCTGACCGCCGGCGCTCTTCTTTCCGTCCTTTCCTTTGCCGGTATCGCCCGCGCCGATGGCGATAGCTGCAAGACGATCCACCTTTCGGACCCCGGCTGGACGGACATCACCTCGACCAACGGGGTGACCGGCGTGCTGCTCACCGCCCTCGGCTACGAGCCCGACATCAAGACGCTTTCCGTGCCGATCGGCTACCAGGCGATGAAGACAGGCGAGATCGATGTTTTCCTCGGCAACTGGATGCCGGCGCAGAAGGCTTTCATCGACGATCTCAACAAGGCGAAGGCGGCCGAAGTGCTGAACCGCAATCTCCAGGGCGCCAAGTTCACGCTCGCGGTCCCGGCCTATGCTGCCGAGAAGGGCATCAAGGATTTTTCCGATCTGCAGAAACATGCCGAGGATTTCGGCCGCAAGATCTACGGCATCGAGCCCGGCGCGCCGGCCAATGCCAATATCCAGAAGATGATCGACGCCAACGATTTCGGCCTGAAAGGCTGGGAACTGGTGGAATCGAGCGAGCAGGCGATGCTGTCGCAAGTGGAGCGCGCCTCGAAGGAGAAGCAGGCAATCGTCTTCCTTGCCTGGGCGCCGCATCCGATGAACGAGCGCTTCAAGATCGCCTATCTCTCCGGCGGCGATACCTATTTCGGCGCGAATTACGGTGGCGCCGAGGTTTATACGCTGGCACGCACCGGCTGGGCCGCCCAATGCCCGAATGCCGCCAAGCTCTTCCATAACCTGACCTTCGACATCGGAATGGAGAATTCGCTGATGGGCTCGATCCTCGGCGGCGAGAGCGCCAAGGACGCGGCGACCGCCTGGCTGAAGGCGCATCCAGATGCCTTGACGCCCTGGCTTGCCGGCGTCACCACTATGGACGGCAAGCCAGGCCTCGGCGCCGTCAAAGCTGCCATCGGCCTCTGATCCTAAGGAAACAGCTTCACATGTCCCCTCCGAATATCCTCATCCTCATGGTCGATCAGTTCAACGGGACATTCTTTCCCGACGGCCCGGCCGAGTTCCTGCATGCGCCGGTCCTGAAGGCCCTGGCAAAGCGCTCCGTGCGCTTTGCCAACAGCTATACGGCAAGCCCGCTCTGCGCGCCCGCCCGAGCCTCCTTCATGTCCGGGCAGCTGCCGAGCCGCACGCGCGTCTACGACAACGCCGCCGAATTCTGCTCCGATATCCCGACCTTTGCCCACCACCTGCGCGCCGCCGGATATCAGACGGCGCTCTCGGGCAAGATGCATTTCGTCGGCCCGGACCAGATGCACGGCTTCGAAGAGCGGTTAACTACAGACATCTACCCGGCCGATTTCGGCTGGACGCCGGACTACACCAAACCCGGCGAGCGCATCGACTGGTGGTATCACAATCTCGGTTCTGTCACCGGAGCCGGCACGGCCGAAATCACCAACCAGATGGAATATGACGACGAGGTCGCCTATCACGCGACCCGCAAGCTCTACGATCTCTCGCGCCGGCATGACGAGCGGCCCTGGTGCCTGACCGTCAGCTTCACGCATCCGCACGACCCTTACGTCGCACGCCGGCGCTTCTGGGATCTCTATGAGGATTGCCCGGCGCTCGACCCGGAAGTCGGCGAAATCCCCTTCGACCAGCAGGACCCGCATTCGCGGCGGCTGATGAAGGCGTGCGACCACACCGCCTTCGATATCACCCCGGAGCAGATCCGCCAGGCACGGCGCGGCTATTTCGCCAATATCTCCTATGTCGACGAGAAGATCGGCGAGATCCTCGAAACGCTTGAGCGCGGCCGCATGGCCGACAACACGATCATCCTCTTCGTCTCTGACCACGGTGACATGCTCGGCGAGCGCGGCCTCTGGTTCAAGATGAACTTCTTTGAGGGCTCGGCCCGCGTGCCGCTGATGATATCGGCGCCAGGCTGGCAACCGAAGCGCATCGATCAGCCGGTTTCGACGCTCGACGTGACGCCGACCCTCGCCGCCCTTGCCGGCATCGACATCGCCTCGCTCCGCCGCTGGACCGATGGCGAAGACCTGACGCCGCTCGCCCTCGGCACAGGAAGCCGCAGCCCCGTACCGATGGAATATGCGGCAGAAGGTTCCGAAGCGCCGCTCGTGGGCCTGCGGGACGGCCGCTACAAGCTGACCCTTTGCGAGAAGGACCCGCCGATGCTCTTCGACATCGACGCGGACCCGAAGGAGTTGAGCAACCTCGCTTACGATCCGGCCTATGCCGAAACGTTGAAGCGACTGACAGCGCAGGCCATGGAACGCTGGAACCTCGCAAGTTTCGACGCTGCCGTGCGCGAAAGCCAGGCACGGCGATGGGTGGTGTACACGGCGCTGCGCAACGGCGCCTACTACCCTTGGGACTATCAGCCGCTGCAGAAGGCATCGGAGCGCTACATGCGCAATCACATGGACCTCAACGTGCTGGAAGAGAACCAGCGCTATCCGCGGGGTGAATAGGATTTCGGTAGCCCATCATCGGTTGAGCGATATGGTCGCGCCGGTCACAATGGAGACTATCCGTGAAAATCAGCGCGAGAAACCGCCTCAAGGGGAAGGTGCATCGCGCTTCTGGCAGTAATGCGCCGTCTCGCCGTCGCCGGTCTGGAAATCTCCGGGCTGCGGCGGCGCGATCGGCTTGAACAGGGTGCGATCCGGCTTCAGATCCAGCAGGGGAGTGCCGTCAAGGCAATCAAGGCCGCGCACCAGCAAGACGTTTCCTTCGACGGCTTCGAGCTTGACGATGGATGTGCCGATAGGATTGGGCCGAACCGGTGAGCGCAGCGAGAAGGTGCCGTGCACCTTGCCACTGTTGGCCGGGCTCTGTAGCACGAGATCCCGGCGGGAGCGATCCAGCCAGTAGAGGACTTCCAGCCGCTCGAAGGCTTCCACGCCCTGCAGCGCCGCCACCCAAGGCTCGAATATCTCGATCCGGCAGATCGGGCCGTCATGACGGCCCTGCCGCGGCGTTTCCATGCGCGATGTCCAGGGCGTGGAGATGCGGCCGATGAAGGTGAGACCCGCATCCGAGGCTGCAGGCGGATCGACGGCCACCTCGTTTTCGCGAATTTCGTTTTCCCGGACCATGGGTGCCTTCCTTATAGAGCGGTTATTTCATGCCCTTCAGCAATGCCGCCAGCTGATCGTCGGTCAGATCGACCTGGTAGAAAAGCTTATAGAACTCCTTCACATCGTCGGAAAAATCGCTGCGGAAGAGTTTTGGATAGAGCAGCTTCTCCACCCAGCGCACGCCGAGCAGCCGGTTGACGCCGGGTGGCGAATCGAACCAGCCGAAGGGCAACGAGGGCGGTACGAAGATCTTGCCGTCCTTGACGGCCTTGATGCCGGCCCATTGCGGATCGCTCTTCACCGAGGCGGCGAAAGCAGGGGTCTCGGCGATGATGATATCCGGGTTCCAGCCGACGACCTGCTGAGGCGTTACCCTGGCAAGGCCGCCCTTGCCGGCGGCGGCGGCAACGTTCATCGTGCCGACGGCGTCGAGTATTTCAAGATTGATCGAACCGGAAAGCCCCGTCTCCAGGCCATCGGCACCACGGCCATAATAGACACGCGGGCGCGGATCGTTCGGCAGCGTGGCCAGCTTGTCGTTCAAACCCTTGATTGCCGAATCGGCGTAATCGGCAAGCTTGTCGGCGCGGTCTTCGACGNNCGCGCCGACATCGCGCAGCGTAGCGGCGGTGCGGGCAAAGCTGCCATCCACGAGCACATAGGGGATCTGCGTTTCGGACTGCACCTTGTCGGCCAGAGCCTTATAGGTGGGATCGACCGTGCCGACATCGAGAATAATGTCGGGCTTGGCATCCTTGATTGCCTGCGCGCCGATTGCGCCGTCCTTGCCCGTCAGCCGGCCGATCGTGGGAAGTACCCGCACGGACGGCATCAGATAGGCCTTGGCGGCATCATCGGGCGCGTGAACCCAGCCCACCAGCTTCTCCGGCGACAGCACATAGACCAGCACGGCAGCGGGCGGTCCGGCCACCAAAATGCGGTTGATCTTGTCCGGCACCGACACTGTGCGCCCTGCCGCATCGGTGATGATTCGCGCCTCGGCCGCGACCGGCATTAGGCCGGCAAGGGCCAGAGCAAGAACCGCAAGGAATTTCATCATGAAAACTGCCCGTCCTGATCGAAGAGATCCTCCGGGCCGGCACTATGGCATAGCGCTATATCGGATGGAACATCGCGGAGGCACTATTCCAAAATGAAACGCATCCGTATCGACCTCATCGATTTGGAGCGTGATTGGCTGGGTCTTCATTACATCGCATGTAATTGAGAGCAGCATTCGTCTCGGAGTATCCAAAGATCATCTTCTTGCAGGAAGAGCTTTTTCAGCCCTTCAACGAAAGAGAGCTTTCGCCCGGCATGACGTCGATGGCCACGACATCATTCCAACGGCAGGCTCGGGAGAAATCCATGACAATGATGTCATTTACCAAGAAAGAAGCCCCGCAATGGCTGCTCGCCTTCTGGCGGGAAATCGACGACAAGACCTTCGGGGACGGCTTCGATTGCCTCGCGGAAGACGCCACATGCAATCTCGGCGTTGCCGACTGGAAGGGGCGCGAAGCCATTCGTGAAAACCTGCGCGCCTTCATCGACACCGGTTTCACCGCATTGCATGATGTCACCGAATATTGGGACGGCGGATCGCTGAAAATGTTCCGCGGGACCGTGACCATGACACCCGATGACCGCACGCAGGCGGTGGTCAAACCGGTAATGACGCATTTCTTCTACATGGATGAAACCGATCCGACGAAAGTGCGCCACTGGTACGGCTCGGTCGGGCCGATTGCCTTCTCATAAGAAATGAGGCTGGCGGGGCCGCCCAATACGCCCCCGCCACGCCAAACGAACGAACGAAGCGAGGCTTTGCAGGATGAGTTCTTTCCCCGCAGAACTGAGATTGCCGAACGAACTCGGCCCGCAGCTGCGTGCATGGCGCGACACACGGGGAAAGAGCCAGCTCGAACTTTCTCTCGACACCGGCATTTCGCAGCGGCAGATCAGTTTCATCGAAAGCGGCAAGAGCACGCCCGGCCGCCAGAACGTATTGCGTCTCGCCGACGCGCTGGAGGTGCCATTCCGCGAGCGCAACACCCTGTTGCTTGCCGCCGGCTATGCACCGATCTATTCCGAAGGCAGTTTTGACGATGAGGAATTGCAGGGCGTTACCAAGGCGCTCGAGCGCATGCTGCGTCAGCACGAGCCATTCCCGGCCATCGTGATGGACCGTTACTGGAATGTCCTGCTGACCAATGATGCGACGCTTCGCTTTTTCGGCCGGTTCACCGATATGGCCACACGACCGAAACCGCGTAATCTCCTGCATCTGATGTTCGATCCATCGGGCATGCGGCCCTTCATTGCGGACTGGGAGAAGACGGCGGAAAGCCTTTTGGGGCGCGTCTTCCGCGAGTCTGTCGGCCGCGTTATCGATACGCGGACGAAGGAGCTTATCGACGGTCTGCTCGCCTATCCCGATGTGAACGCCGAATGGCCGGCATCGCCGGCGATCGAGAATGCGCCGATCATTCCCCTCTCCTTCGTGAAGGACAGGCATGTCCTGCAATTCTTCTCGCTGGTGACGACGGTCGGAACCGCGCAAATGATCACGACCCAGGAGCTGCGGGTCGAATGCATGTTTCCGCTGGATGACGCCACGGAGGCTCGCTACGCGGAGCTGATGAATACTGCAGAGGAGTAGCGGCATGAGCCACAGGCCGATCGCCTGTGGCTAGATGTCCCGCTGTCAAGCCGCCTTGACGGCGTGATATTCCTTGATCGCGGCCATCTTGATAGCCGGATAACGTTCCGCCTCGTAGCGCAGCGAGAAGCCGTCCTGAGCGAGGAAGACCGGGTCGCCGTCAAGATCGCGGGCGATATCGCCGCGGCGCGCGGTGACGAATTTCTCAAGATCGGCGGATTGGTCGGCCGAGATCCAGCGGCAGACGGAGAAGCGCGACATTTCGAACGACACCGGCAGGCCGTATTCGGCCATCAGCCGTTCCTTCAGCACGTCGAGCTGCAGGGCGCCGACGACGCCGACGATGGCGGGAGAGCCGTCTTCCGGCGAGAAGAGCTGCACGACGCCCTCTTCGGCCATCTGCTGCAAGGCTTCCTTAAGCTTCTTCGCCTTCATCGCGTCTTCAAGACGAACGCGGCGCAGAATTTCCGGCGAGAAGTTCGGCACGCCCTGGAAGACGAGGGATTCGCCTTCCGTCAGCGTGTCGCCGATGCGCAGCGTTCCGTGGTTCGGGATGCCGACGACATCGCCGGCATAGGCGGTATCGGCAAGCTGGCGCTGCGAGGCGAAGAAGAACTGCGGCGCGGTGAGACCGAGTTGCTTGCCGGTGCGCGACAGCCGCGCCTTCATGCCGCGCTCCAGCTTGCCGGAGCAGATGCGGGCGAAAGCGATGCGGTCGCGATGGTTTGGGTCCATGTTGGCCTGGATCTTGAAGACGAAGGCCGTCATCTTGTCGTCAGTGGCGTGAACCGTCCTGATATCGGCGACCTGGTCACGCGGCGGCGGCGCGAATGCGCCGAGCGCGTTGATGAGGTCGCGAACGCCGAAATTGCGCAGCGCCGAGCCGAAGAAGACCGGTGTCATGTGGCCTTCAAGGAAAGATTCCCGATCGAAGGGACGGCAGGCCTCGATCGCCAGTTCCGTTTCGTCGATGAAGGCCTGGCGCTCGTTTTCCGGCAGCCTGTCGGCAACAGCCTGCGGGCCGTTCACCTTGGTCGCCTCGACCTCGGTATCGGAGCCGCGTACCGTGTTGTCGGCCAGATGATAGGAGCCGCAGAAGGTCTTGGAGCGGCCGATCGGCCAGGTGACCGGGGCCGTATCCAGCGCAAGCTTCTCTTCGACTTCATCGAGAATTTCGAAGGGATCGCGGCTTTCGCGGTCCATCTTGTTGATGAAGGTGATGATCGGGATGTCGCGCATGCGGCAGACTTCGAAGAGCTTCAGCGTTCGCGGCTCGATACCCTTGGCGGCGTCGATGACCATGACGGCGGCATCGACGGCCGTCAGCGTGCGATACGTGTCGTCGGCGAAGTCTTCGTGGCCGGGCGTATCGAGAATGTTGAAGACATTGCCTTCATATTCGAAGGTCATGACTGATGTCACGACCGAGATGCCGCGCTCGCGCTCGATCTTCATCCAGTCGGAGCGCGTCTGCATGCGATCCTTCTTCGCCTTGACCTCGCCGGCAAGCTGAATGGCGCCGCCGAACAGCAGCAGCTTTTCGGTGAGCGTCGTCTTGCCCGCGTCCGGGTGAGCGATAATAGCGAATGTGCGGCGGCGGGAGACCGCCTCGGCGAGACTTTCGGCCATGCGTGTGAATCCTGTGAATTGGCGCCGTATCTAGCGACTCAAAGGCCTAAATGCAATTGACCTCGGGCGTTCGCGCGCAAACTAATGCCGCATGACCATTCACACCGATATCGGCCCGACGCTGAACCTCATCCGCCTGCCGCACGGCGAAGGCCTTGAGCTGCCCGCCTATGAGACCAAGGGGGCCGCCGGCATGGACCTGCGCGCGGCCGTTGAAGAAGGTGCTACGCTGACGATCGCGCCCGGCAAACGGGCTCTCGTCCCGACCGGCTTCATCTTCGAAATTCCGGAAGGCTTCGAGGCGCAGATCCGCCCGCGCTCCGGCCTTGCCTTCAAGAACGGCATTACCTGCCTGAACGCCCCCGGCACGATCGACAGCGACTACCGCGGCGAAGTGAAGGTGCTGCTCATCAATCTCGGTGACGAGCCCTTCGAGATCATCCGCGGCATGCGCATCGCCCAGATGGTGATCGCGCCGGCGATCCAGGCGCGTATCGTCGAGACAACGGAAGCGACCGGGACCAAGCGCGGTGCGGGCGGCTTCGGCTCGACCGGTGTGTGATGTCTGAACCTGGACTGACGTTCCGGCAGGATTATTTCGGCGATCCCTGTGCCTGGAAAGCGCTCGCCGAGTTGCTGCAGGATACATTCTCGATCGATGTCGATATGCAGGCTTCGTTCGGAGGCCCGGACCCGACAAGCATGCCGTTCGGCTATTTCGATAGCGAAGGCCGCTGCGTCGCCAATTTCACTGCCTTCTCCATGCCGATGATGATCAATGGCACGGCCGTCAAGGCAGCAGGCTATCAATCAGGCGCGGTGCGGCCGGAATGGCGCGAACGAGGCCTCTATCGCGATCTCATGCAGCGCGCCTTTGCCCGAACCGCCGCCGAAGGCTACGAACTCGATCTGCTGCTCACCGACAAGCCTGCGTTGTATGAGCGGTACGGCTTTCGAATCTTGCCGCAGCATATCTTCATTGCGAAGACGCCCGAACCCCGGAAACCCGGCCCACCTGCCCGGCAGCTCTCCTTGGACTCGCCTGACGATCTACGCCTGATCAAGACGCTTCTGCAGAACCGCCAACCGGTTTCTGCTCAATTTGCCGTCGTCAGGCAGAAGGAGATGTTTCTGCTGAATGCCTGCTTCAATTCCGCCATCCGCCTGACAGCACTCGCGGATAACGCCATCATTGCATGGACATTTGACGGCGCGACGTTCTGGCTTCTCGACATAGCGGGAACGACCATTCCATCCCTGGCGACGATTCTGTCTATGCTTGATGTCGAACCTGAGCGTATCGAAATCTGCTTTTCGCCAGATCGGCTGGATTGCGAGGCGTCGCCGGAACCTTATGAGGGTTACACGATGCTTATGGCACGCGGCAAAGCGGCAGACGATATTGCTGGACCGTTCATCCTGTCGCCGATGGCGGAATTCTAGCGTGAAAGCGGCGGCAGGCGGCGCTTGACCGGGGTCGCCTTGACCATCGACGTATTGGTTTCGGCCCGCTCGGTGATCTTGTCCAATATGCCGTCGAGTTCACCCATAGAGCGCACCACCAGGCGACCGATAAAGCAATCGTCGCCGGTGACCTTGTCGCACTCGATGAATTCCGGCGTCTCCTGAATGATCCGTTCGACCACATGGAGCTGACCGGGCAGCGGCCGGATGCGAACGATCGCCTGCAGCGGATACCCGATCGCTTCGGGCGCTATATCGATGGTGAAGGCTGAGACGATGCCGCGCTCTTCCAGCCGCCGCAGCCGTTCCGCTGCACTCGGTGACGACAGAGCAGCCACCTCAGCCAGCTCTTTCAGAGAGATCCGAGCATTGCGCGCCAGCGCCTCGAGCATCCGCTGATCGGTATCGTCGAGATTCAAAGCCGCGTTAGGAAAACCCATATCAAAACCTCGTTTAATTAGGCAAATGTGCAAGATAACCTCATTAAATTTATATCACCTGCCACTGGCCTGCAATATGATTGCGTAGATAGACCGGAGCCAAGGTAATGAACGAGATAAAACGCGGCACAGGGGAAATGACGGCGGCGATGCTGATTTCAGGCACGATCGGCTGGTTCGTGCTGATGTCGGGGCAGGCCGTGACCGGGGTCGTCTTCTGGCGCTGCTTCTTCGGCGCACTGACGCTGCTCGTCATCTGTGGGACCATGGGCCTGCTGCGCCCCGGCATTCTTAATCTCAAAACCTTTTCCATCGCTGTCGGCGGTGGGATCGCCATTGTCCTCAACTGGCTGCTGCTTTTCGCCGCCTATTCCCACGCTTCCATTTCCATCGCCACGACCGTCTACAACACGCAGCCCTTCATGCTGCTTGGGCTCGGCGCACTGTTTCTGAATGAGCGGATCACCTTCACCAAGCTCTTCTGGCTGGCACTTGCCTTTGCCGGCATGGCGATCATCGTCGAGGGCAAGCCGGCAGAGGCAGTGGGCTCGGGAAGCTATGCGATCGGCATCTTGCTGTCGCTGGGTGCCGCCTTCTTCTATGCGCTGGCGGCGGTCGCCGCCAAATGGCTGAGAGGTACGCCGCCGCATCTTATCGCGCTGATCCAGGTTTCGACAGGCATACTGATGCTGGCGCCTTTTACCAATTTTTCGGCCGCGCCCCAGGATATCGGCGGATGGTCGATCCTCGTCACCATGGGTGTCGTCCATACCGGCGTGATGTATGTGCTGCTTTACGGCGCCATCCAGAAGCTGCCGACACACCTGACCGGCGCGCTATCCTTCATCTATCCGATCGCGGCCATCGTGGTCGATCGCTTTGCCTTCGGCCATGTGCTCGGCGCCGGACAGATCGTCGGCGCGATCATCATTCTGGGCGCTGCCGCGGGTATGAATCTCGGCTGGACGATCCCGCTGCCCTGGCATAGAAGCGGTCATCTTTCCAAGAGGACGGCCGAATGATCACCTGCTACCTGCGCTATGTCATCGATCCTTACAAGCTTGCTCAGTTCGAGCACTATGCCAAGCTCTGGATTCCGCTGGTCAACCGGCTGGGCGGCACGCATCATGGCTATTTCATGCCGCATGAGGGCGCAAGCAATATCGCATTGGCGCTTTTCAGCTTCCCAAGCCTTGCTGCCTATGAGGAATATCGGCTGAAAATACCCGAGGATGCAGAATGCCAGGCCGCTCTTGCCTATGGCGAGGAAACGCGCTGCATCGTCAGCTACGAACGTAGCTTCATGCGACCAGTCTTCTAGAGCCTACTTAGCCGGATTCGGACAGACTTCAGGGCGGCCGTCGAGGCCCTCGGCCATCTTCTCGAAGGTCGCTCCCGATCCGGCCTTGCCGCCGCCGATGCGCAGCACATAGAGGCTGTCGAAATCCGCGCCATGCCATTTCGGCACGGCCTTGGCGTCGCCGCCATTCTCGCTCGTCAGCTGACGGGCAAGATCGACGATCTGCTTGTGCTCCCAGGCAACGAAGATCAGCTTGCCGGCATAATCCTGCTTCTTCAGCTCGGCTTTCAGACCCTCGATATCATCGTAACCGAAGCTGGTATCGACAGGCATGCCGAGGGCGATTGCTGTGGGTTCGATGGTCGCGAGCGGGCGGATGTAATCGTAGGAGGTACCGGAATCTTTCTTGCGCTTCGACGGATCCGGCGCAAAGAGCGCTGCGGGCTTGCCGAAGAGCTTTGCCAGCACCGGCGGCAGCGCCAGAGCCCTGTTAAGACCCTGGCAGCTCAATTGTCCAAGACCCGCCTCAGGCTTTTCCCCATGGCGCATGAAGACGATCGTCTGCGTACCCGTCTCGGCTGCCGAGGCGATTGGCGCGGAGACGCAGAGCGATGAGAGCGCCAGAAGGCAGGTCGCCAGTCTCTGCGAAAGGCGCCTCATCAGCGCTGCGCCTCGAAAGCCATGCGCAGGGCGAGACCGGCCAGCACCGTGCCCATCAGCCAGCGCTGCACCAGCGCGAAGGACGGGCGGCGGGTGAGGAACATCGCGATCCAGCCGGCACTCAGCGCGAAGATGGCGTTGAATGTTACGCTGATGATGATCTGCGCGAAGCCGAGAACAATGGATTGAGTAAAGACGCTGCCGGTGCCAGGATCAATGAATTGCGGCAGCAGCGACAAATAGAGGATCGCGACCTTCGGATTGAGCAGGCTCGTCACCAGTCCCATCGTGAAGAGCCGGCGTGTGCTATCTTTGGGAAGCGCGCGCACCTGAAAGGCCGAGCGGCCGCCGGGCTTCAGCGCATTCCAGGCGAGCCATCCAAGATAGACCGCGCCCGCCAGCCGCAGCGCATCATAGGCAAAGGGTACGGCAAGGACGAACGCGGTGATGCCAAGTGCAGCCGAGAACATGTAGAAAAGGAAGCCGCAGGCGACACCGCCGAGCGAAATCAATCCTGCAGCTGGCCCCTGCGAGATCGATCGCGAGACCAGATAGATCATGTTCGGCCCAGGCGTCAGCACCATGCCGAGAGCGATCAGGGCAAAGGCGATCATACTGGTCAGATGCGGCATAGAGCCTCCGGCGGGGAAAGGGCTTCAGAAGGAAGTTTCCGTGGATGGGACCAGTTTGATTTCATGCGGTCCGGCATCGAAACCGTCAAGCAGCATATTGTGATGGGTGACAATGTCTTCAAAGCTCAGTTTGCCCATATCGGCAGTGGTGTGCCCGTCGGAAATCAGCGTCACGTCGAAACCGAGCGAAACGGCACGCCGCACAGTCGTATCCACGCAAAACTGCGTCATGCAGCCGCCGACAATGATATGGGTAACGCCCCGCGCCCTCAGCCGCGCCTCCAGATCCGTCTCGAAGAAGGAATCGCAGCTCGTCTTGTGCACCACGACATCGCCTGCCTCCGGTGCGATTTCACGGCGCAGCTGCCAGCCTTCACTGCGCTTGACCAGGCGATGTCCCGGAGCGCCGTCATGCTGGACGATGAAAGCCGGAACGCCGGCAGCGCGGGCGCTATGTTTCAATGCCGCGAGCTTGGCGACGACCGTTTCCAGCGCGGCATCGATAGCCGGCTGACGATTCGGCGCGCCAAGGCCGGTCAGGATGGAATTCTGAAGATCGATCAGGAGCAATGCGAGAGACATGATATCCTTGGGCAAAGCAGTTTCGACGTGCCATTAATGCCTTGGTATTATGTTCGCAGCGCCGGCGCAATCGCTTGAAAACGCAGAAGTGGTGCGATAGAGCCGAATACCATCTCAGGAGGAAGATCTTCATGACGCTCGCGGCTTTGCTTGCCTATTGCGGCGCGCTTTTCATTGCCGCCGCCATTCCCGGCCCGGGCATCACGGCGATCGTGGCGCGCGCACTCGGCTCCGGTTTTCGCGAGACCTTCTTCATGGGCCTTGGCCTTGTGCTCGGCGATACGATCTATCTGACGGCGGTCATTCTCGGCCTCGCCTTCGTGGCGCAGGCCTTTACCGAGGTCTTCGTCGTCATCAAGATCGCCGGCGCGCTCTATCTCGGCTATATCGCCTGGAAGCTCTGGACCGCCGGCCTGCTCGCCGCCGATATCGCGGCCAAAAAATCCAGCAGCGCCGGCATGTCCTTCCTCTCCGGACTGCTTGTCACGCTCGGCAACCCCAAGACCATGCTCTTCTATGTCGCGCTGGTGCCGACATTGATCGATATCGGCAGTATCGGCCTGCGCGAATATGCGATCCTTGTGGCGGCGACTTTCACCATTCTTCTGATCGTTCTCGTGCCCTATATGCTGCTTGCCTCGCGCGCGCGAACCCTTCTCAAGAAGCCGCGGGCGCTGCAGGTTCTGAACCGGGCCGCCGCCAGCATCCTCGCCGCCACGGCCGCCTTCATTGCAGCGCGTGCTGCCTGAAAAAAACATCCTCAAAGAAGGCTTGTAGGAGATTCTTTTCTCACGCGCCTCGCGCGAGTGGCGTGTGCGTACTCTGGTTTCCGCGGGCGTTTGCTCCTATTGTCGTTGCATAATTCCAATATAGGGAGAGCTACCCATGTCCGACACCCGTAAACCTGGCCGCGGCCGCGTCTATGCCTCGATCACCGAGACCATCGGCGACACGCCGATTGTCCGTCTGGACAAGCTGGCGAAGGAGAAGGGCGTCAAGGCCAACCTCTTGGCAAAGCTCGAATTCTTCAATCCGATCGCCTCCGTGAAGGACCGCATCGGCGTCGCAATGATCGAGAGTCTGGAATCGCAGGGCAAGATCGCTCCCGGCCGGACCGTCCTGATCGAGCCGACCTCGGGCAACACCGGCATTGCGCTTGCTTTTGCCGCCGCCGCCAAGGGCTACCGGCTGATCCTCACCATGCCGGAGACCATGTCGGTCGAGCGCCGCAAGATGCTGGCGCTGCTCGGTGCGGAACTGGTGCTGACGGAGGGACCGAAGGGCATGAAGGGGGCGATTGCCAAGGCGGAAGAGCTCGCCGCGTCGCTGCCTGACGCGATCATTCCGCAGCAGTTCGAAAATCCGGCCAATCCGGAAATCCACCGCAAGACGACGGCCGAGGAAATCTGGAACGACACCGACGGCAGGGTCGATATTTTCGTTGCCGGCATCGGCACCGGCGGCACGATCACTGGCGTCGGCCAGGTGCTGAAGGCCCGCAGAGCCGATATCAAGGTCATCGCCGTCGAGCCGACGGATTCGCCGGTTCTTTCCGGCGGCAATCCCGGCCCGCACAAAATCCAGGGCATCGGCGCCGGCTTCGCGCCGAAGATCCTCGACACCCATGTTTACGACGAGGTGGTCACCGTCAGCAATGACGAGGCCTTCCAGCTGGCGCGGCTCGTGGCCAAGCTCGAAGGCGTGCCGGTCGGCATCTCCTCCGGCGCGGCGCTGGCGGCGGCAATCAAGATCGGCCAACGCCCGGAAAGCGAAGGCAAAACCATCGTCGTCATCATCCCCTCCTTCGCTGAACGCTATCTCTCGACGGCGCTGTTCGAGGGACTTGGCGGCTGAAGCTGCCTACCAGAAAAAATCGCGTCGCGTTTTTGCGCGACGTGCTTCAAGCTCATGCCGCCGCAGTCAGCCGTTCGCCGGCAATGCGGTAGGAGATGGCTTCCGCGAGATGGATGCGTCCGACGGTCGGTTTATCGTCCAGATCGGCAAGGGTGCGTGCAACTTTGAGAATGCGATGATAGCCGCGGGCCGAGAATTTCATCTTTTCGGCCGCATCCCGCAGCAATTGCAGGCCGGCAGCATCGGGCTCGGCGAGGGTTTCGATCATCGCGGTGGAGCAGCGGGCATTGGTGCTGACATCCTTCATGCCGGCCCGTTCGAAACGCTCCCTTTGCCGTTCACGGGCACGGGCGACGCGCAGCGCGACATCGGCGCTCTTTTCGGCCACCGTCGGCCGGATGAGATCGGCGGCCGAGACCGCAGGCACGTCGATGCGGATGTCGATGCGATCGAGCAGAGGACCGGAAATCCGGCCTTGATAATCGGAAGCGCAACGTGGCCCGCGGGCGCAGGTATGGCCCGGCTCGCCAGCCATGCCGCAGCGGCACGGGTTCATTGCCGCGACGAGCTGGATGCCGGCCGGATAGGAGACGCGGTGGTTTGCTCTCGCAATGACGCATTCGCCGGTTTCAAGCGGCTGGCGCAGCGCATCGAGCGCCTGCGGCGAAAACTCCGGCAACTCATCGAGGAAAAGAATGCCGTGATGGGCGAGCGAGACCTCGCCCGGCCGGGCGCGAATACCGCCGCCGACGAGCGCCGCCATGGTGGCGGAGTGATGAGGCGCGCGATAGGGCCGCCGATCCGAGAGCTTGCCGCCGGAAAGCTGGCCGGCGATCGAATGGATCATCGACACCTCCAGCAGCTCGTTTGTCGACAAGGGCGGCAGGATGGACGGCAGGCGTGAGGCGAGCATCGACTTGCCGGAACCGGGCGGCCCGACAAAAAGCAGATTGTGCCCGCCGGCCGCCGCCACTTCCAAGGCGCGTTTGGCGCTTTCCTGGCCCTTGATATCGGCAAGGTCGGGCAGATTGGCGGCACTGGCACGAATGGAGGGTTCTGGCCGCGATAGAACCTGCGTGCCGCGGAAATGGTTGGCGAGCGCAATCAGACTGCGCGGCGCCAGAATATCGATCTCCTTGCCGGCCCAGGCGGCTTCCGGGCCGCTTTCGGCCGGGCATATCAGTCCTTTGCCCATGGCATTGGCGGCGATCGCCGCGGGAAGCGCGCCGGCAACGGGCGCGATGGTGCCATCGAGATTGAGTTCGCCGATGACCGTGTAGGACGACAGGGCATCGGCGGGGATCGCGCCAAGCGCCGCCATCAGACCGAGCGCGATGGCAAGGTCGAAGTGGCTGCCCTCCTTCGGCAAGTCCGCCGGCGCGAGATTGACCGTGACCTTTTTCGGCGGCAGCGCGAGGCCGGATGCGTGCAATGCCGCCTGCACCCGCTCCCAGCTTTCTGCCACGGCTTTATCGGGCAGGCCAACGATGTGCATCAGCACCTTGCCGGGCGCGATCATCACCTGCACCTCGACGGGTACGCCTTCAATGCCCTGAAACGCGACCGTACTGACACGCGCTACCATTCCCTGCCCCCTGTCGCCCAACCCGTTTGCCGTTACTTACTCCGATCGACAAACTTCGAGTTGCAATCTGGCACAAGATAAGGAATGGAACAAGAACAATAAACGAACAAAAACTCCACTTTGGCACGCCGAAGCGTCTACGTCCCTGGGGGAATGCGACTATTCAGCTGGAAAATGTGGAAGGGAGGTGCCGATCAGGCCCGCTTGGATTCGATCGCGTCCCACAGCAGACTGGCAATATCGGCGCCGCCGAAGCGCTTCACTTCGCGAAGACCCGTTGGCGACGTCACATTGATCTCGGTCATGTAATCTCCGATAACGTCAATGCCGACGAGCAGGAAGCCGCGCTCTCTCAGCGCCGGTCCGATGCGGGCGCAGATTTCCTTCTCGCGCGCCGTCAGCTCGGTCGCCTCGGCGCGGCCGCCGACATGCATGTTGGAGCGGGCATCATGCTCGGCCGGCACACGGTTGATCGCGCCGACAGCCTCGCCATCGACGAGAATGATGCGCTTGTCTCCCTTGCGGACATCAGGCAGATATTGCTGGGCGATGAAGGGCTCACGGAAGAGCTGGCCGAACATTTCGAGCAGGGACGAGAGATTGCGGTCGTCGCGCGTCGAGTGGAAGACGCCGGCGCCGCCATTTCCGTAAAGCGGCTTCAGGATGATGTCGCCCATCTCCTCGCGGAAGCGGCGGATTTCGCCGGCATCGCGCGTAATGAGCGTCTCCGGCATCAGATCGGCGAATTCGGTAACGAAGATTTTTTCGGGCGAGTTGCGCACCCAGGCCGGGTCGTTGACGACGAGCGTCTTCGGGTGGATGCGCTCCAGCAGATGCGTCGAGGTGATATAGGCCATGTCGAAGGGCGGGTCCTGCCGAAGCAGGACGACATCCATGGTCGAGAGATCGACGCGCTCCGGCTCGCCGAGCTCGAAGTGATCGCCCTTGACGTCGCGCAGGATCATCGGCTCGACGGATGCATAGATCTTGCCGTCTCGCATGCTCAGCCGCTCGGGCGTGTAGTGGAAGAGCTTGTAGCCGCGGTTCTGGGCTTCGAGGCTCATGGCGAAGGTCGAGTCGCCCGCAATATTGATGCTCCGGACATGGTCCATCTGGACCGCAACATTCTTGATACCAGCCATAGTCAGCCCTCGCTCGAATTTGCGGACAGATGTAGGTCGGCCCGCCTCCAAACGCAACGGCCATTCAAGGACTTCCGTCAGGTATGCCTTCGTGCGGAACGTCTTTTGCCAGGGCCGGCCGCGCTTAGGCGGCCAGTCCCTGTGCGCCGCCCTGCCGGACGAAGTTGCGCAGGCGATAGGCCATGCTCAATGGCTTCGGGAACGGCTTGCGTAAGAAGGCGACCTTGCGCAGATAGCTGTCGATGCGCCATGTCGCCCAAGTGCCGCCGGCGAAATAGGCGACATCGCCGGCGCTCAGCGTGCGCTCGACACCGTCTTCCGTGGTGATATGCACTTCGCCTTCAAGGATCATCACTGTTTCGTCCCAGCCGAAATACCAGCGAAATTCGCCTGCCGTACAATCCCACAGCGCCGTCAACGCGGCATCGTCCTGCCCGCGCGAATGCTCGGCGATGCGGGCAACGGGATTGCCCGCCAGGATCCAGGACGGCTCGATCGGCGACGGTTTCATTTCCATTTCGCCGCTGGCGCCGGCGATGAAGCTTTTCGACCGCGGCATTGTGACGACGTCCGGCGCGGCACGCGCGGCAAAGGCCGCCATGCTCGCCAATATCATTTTCAGAACCATGCAATCCCCCAAAATTCCATGCGTATCTAAGATCCATCGCATGGAAGGGGTAACGGCAGGGTTCATCAAACCCAGCGCATTTTAACGATTGTAGCGATCAGACGGAAAAACCTTCGATTGTGCAGAGGATCATGTCGTGATCGGAGAGCGGCTTGCCCTCTTCGTTCAGAGAGGAAACGAGGTGGCTTTCGCCGATCTTCAAACCACGGGTGAGGAACCAGTCGAGCTTCATGGTGCGATCGGGAAAGCGCGTGATCAGGCTCGGGCGCGTGCTCGTCTGATCCAGCGGGCCGCCGTGGCATTCGAAGCCGCGGCCTTCGGCCATGGCGAACAAGGTATCGGTCGAGTAATCGCCGCCGGTGTGATTGCCGGTGTTGAGATCGCCGCCGATCAGGATCGGGAGGCCGGGTGCGAAACCTTCAACCTCGTCGATCAACGCCGCCATCTGCCGCTCGCGATAGGCAGCGGTCGCGACACTTTCAAGATGAACTGAAACGGCGACCATAGGGCCGGCTGCGGTCTTAACGACAGCGCCGACGGCACAGCGATCGCCGATGCGCGGCTGCTCGTTGCTGTCGTTGAACCATACGGCCTCGCCCGGTAGACGGATCATGAAAGCATCCTTCAGGGCGACGGAGGCCATCAGCGCATTGCCGTGAAAGCCCTTCTCGTTGAAATCGTCGCGGCAGTAGGAACGCTCGATTTCCGAACCGAGGCTGAGTTCGAGAAACTCGACGCCATAGGCATGGTTCATGCCGAGTTCGTCGGCGATGACGGCGGTCGGATCGCGTTGCTTGGTCCGGGCCATGCCCTGGTCCATCTCGGACAACAGGATGAGCGACGCTCCAGTTCCCCGAAGCTTGGCAGCACTTTCCTCCGGAAACAGGCAGCGCTCGAGATTCCAGGCGGCAGCCGTGAACGGGAAGGACAGGGCCTCGATCTTGGCACCCGTCCCGCCGACGCGCACCGCATTCAGACAGGGGAGCGACGAAAGCTTCCCGGCATGAACCGCAGGGGTCTTTTCAAGCGCAGCAAAGCTGTTGCGCTCCTCCTGCGAGGGAACGGCGAAAGCGGAAACGGTGTTGCGGATCATATTGAGACCTGTCGAAATAGGATTGCGAGCGCGGCGGAAGTCGCAAGCGCTTATCGGCCCGGCAATAGGCTGATTTTGTGACGTTGCTGTAACGCCGCGCTCAAAAGGCGTCCGGAAAATGCCGCGGCCATCGGCCGGGCAATATGGCGACGATATCATAGCGCTGCGACAGGCGGGCAAAATCCGGCTGCCGGGCGAGCCAAAGGTCGCTGGCCGCACGGATGCGTCTCTGTGAAGAGAAGGAAACGGCATCGATCGCCTCCTGCTCATCGCGTCTCGATTTGACCTCGGCGAAGACGGCGAGATCGCCCTTGCGCGCAATGATATCGATTTCGCCGAGCCTGGTGCGATGGCGGATCGCCACGATCCGATAGCCCTTGAGCATAAGAAAGACGGCGGCAAGATATTCGGCAATGTGACCACGCCGCCAGGCCTTTTGCCGTTTCAGCCGTTCGCCTGTCTCACTCATGACGCTCCTTCATGTCGAGCAGGCGCTGGTAAAGCTCCTTTCGCGGCAGACCGGTAAGATGCGCGGCCTCCGTTGCCGCCTTGGCTGTCGGCATCGTTCCGGCAAGATCGGCCAGAATGGCCTCGACATCGGCCTCCGCCGCAACGCGTTCCGCCGGCGGGCCGACGAGCCAGACGATCTCGCCCTTCACATTCTCGACGGCGTCATAGAACGCGGCGAGTTCGGACAGCGACCCGCGGCGGAATTCCTCGAAGGTCTTCGTCAGTTCGCGGCAGACCGCGCCCCTGCGCTCGCCGCCGAGCACATCGGCGGCGGCGGCAAGCGTGGCGGCGATGCGATGCGGCGATTCAAAGAAGATGAGGGTTGCGGGAACGCCCGCAAGTTCCGCCAGCCGATCGCGCCGGCCCTTGTCCTTTGCCGGCAGAAAACCGGCAAAGAAGAAAGCATCGTTCGGCAGGCCGGAGCCGACGAGGGCCGCCAGCGGCGCCGAAGCACCGGGAATGGGAACAACCTTGCAGCCAGCCTCGATCGCCTGCGTTGCCAGCCGGTAGCCCGGATCGGAGACGAGCGGCGTGCCTGCATCCGACACCAGTGCGACGGAACGGCCGGCCTCCAGCGCCTGCAGCAGCCGCGGGCCTGCCTCATCGGCATTGTGCTCGTGATAGGCATAGGGCTTGTTCTGGATGCCGTAGCGGTCGAGCAGGACGCGGGTAACACGCGTGTCCTCGCAGGCCAGAACGTCTGCGCCGGCCAGCGTTTCCAACGCCCTCAGCGTGATATCGCCGAGGTTGCCGATCGGTGTCGCGACGAGATAGAGCGCCGGTTCGAGGGGACGGGCCGGAATCTGGTTGTTGTGCAGGCGGAAACTGCGCGTTCCGCCGCCTGATTGCTCTTCGTTCATGCCGGTCCTGACTTCACTTCGTATTCCCGGCCTTTATGGGCGAGGCGCGTGCCGACGGCAAGAGCGGCGCAATTCCTGTGGAGCATTGTCGACGAAATGTCGAATTGCCGCCCGGCAAATCGCCCATGCCTCTTGCATTCGGATGGAGAAGTCTGCCAAGTTGCCTGTCCAATCTTTCGGGCCTCGTCCGAAAACATGTCGCTCGGGCGCCTCGGGCCGCCCGGCAAGTCACGGTCGAAAGCGGTAGCATCCATGCGTATAACAATTGAGCGGTCGAACCTCCTGAAGTCGCTGAACCACGTCCATCGCGTGGTCGAGCGCCGCAACACGATCCCGATCCTGTCCAACGTGCTGCTGAAGGCCGAAGGCACCAGCCTCGACATGAAGGCGACAGACCTCGATCTTGAAATCACCGAGGCGACGCCCGCCAATGTCGAACAGGCCGGCGCCACCACGGTTCCCGCGCATCTGCTTTATGACATCGTGCGCAAGCTGCCAGACGGCTCGGAGGTGCTTCTTGCCACCAACACCGATGGCAGCTCGATGACGGTCGCCTCGGGCCGCTCGAAATTTTCGCTGCAGTGCCTGCCGGAATCGGATTTTCCGGATCTCACTGCCGGCAGCTTCAGCCATTCCTTCAAGCTGAAAGCCGCCGATCTGAAGATGCTGATCGACCGCACGCAGTTTGCGATCTCCACCGAAGAGACGCGCTACTATCTGAACGGCATTTTCTTCCACACGATCGAAAGCGGCGGCGACCTGAAGCTGAGAGCCGTCGCCACCGACGGCCATCGCCTGGCGCGTGCCGATGTCAGCGCCCCCTCGGGCTCCGAGGGCATGCCCGGCATCATCATCCCGCGCAAGACGGTCGGCGAACTGCAGAAGCTTGTGGATGCACCGGATACGATCGTGACTGTCGAAGTCTCCGACGCCAAGATCCGTCTGACCATCGGCTCCATCGTCATGACCTCGAAGCTGATCGACGGTACTTTCCCGGATTATCAGCGTGTTATCCCGGCCAATAACGACAAGGAAATGCGCGTCGATTGCCAGACCTTCGCGCAGGCCGTCGACCGCGTCTCGACGATCTCGTCGGAACGTGGCCGAGCCGTGAAATTGGCGCTGTCGGACGGCCAGCTTCTGCTGACGGTCAACAACCCGGATTCGGGCAGTGCAACGGAAGAAGTCGCCGTCGGCTACGAGATGGATCCGATGGAAATCGGCTTCAATGCCAAGTATCTGCTCGACATCACCGCACAGCTCTCAGGCGATTCTGCCGTGTTCCTGCTGGCCGATGCCGGTTCGCCGACGCTCATCCGCGACACGGCCGGCGACGACGCGCTTTATGTGCTGATGCCGATGCGCGTTTAGAGCATGATGCCGAAAAGTGTGAGCGGTTTTTCGGACGACACCATACTCCACTTTCTCGACTCAAGGATCAGATGATTTCAGGTCGAACGGACCAGAAATCATCTGGCTCTGGCGAAACAAAAACGCCCTTTTATGCGTTTGTTCAACGCAGGGGCGTTTTTATTTGGTCCTTTGTGGATTGCGACATTTTCTCTTTTTATTGCGTCATCGCATTGCAAGATTGAGAGAAACGGTAGTAAGTCGCGACCGTAACATTTGGTGGGGGGAGAGCATGGCGCTGCGTCTCAAAGAACGGCTGGGCAAGAAATTCGACGAGGAGATTCGCTTCTTCAAGGGCATGATGCAAGGGCCGAAAACCGTCGGCTCGATCGTTCCAACCTCCTCGATCACCGCCCGCAAGATGGCGAGCGTCATCAACACGCAATCGGGCCTGCCCGTATTGGAACTCGGGCCGGGCACGGGGGCCATCACGAAGGCAATCCTCGCACGCGGCGTCGAGCCGCAAAATCTTGTCGCCATCGAATATTCCACCGACTTCTACAATCACCTCGTGCGCCGCTACCCCGGCGTCAATTTCATCAACGGCGATGCCTTCGATCTCGATACGACGCTTGGCGTGCTGCGCGGGCAGGTTTTCGATTCCGTCGTATCGGGCATTCCCCTCCTCAATTTCCCGATGAAGGCGCGTGTCGCGTTGCTGGAAAGCCTGCTGGATCGCATGCCGCCCGGCCGTCCGGTGGTACAGATCTCGTATGGACCGGTTTCGCCGATCATCGCCAAGCCGGATCGCTATCATATTCGCCATTTCGATTTCATCGTCCGCAACATTCCACCGGCCCAGCTCTGGGTCTACAGCCGCGGCTGAGACGGTCGTCGAGGGTATCCATGTACGCTCTTTATATTACGCACCCGCAGGTGCGCATCGATCCGGATGTGCCGGTGCCGCAATGGGGGCTGTCCGAAACAGGTGCTGAGCGAGCGCGGCTGGCGGCGAGCCGGCCTTGGGCCAGCAAGCTCGGCCTCATCGTCTCCAGCGGCGAACGCAAGGCGATCGAAACGGCCGAGGCTTTGGCGGCGGCAAGCGGTGCGGCTGTCGAAATCATCGGGGCCATGCACGAAAACGACCGCAGCGCCACGGGTTTCCTAACCCCTCCCGAATTCGAGAAAGCAGCCGACTGGTTCTTCGCCCATCCGCATGAAAGCTTCAAAGGCTGGGAGCGCGCCATCGATGCGCAGGCGAGGATCATCTCCAACGTCGAGGACGTGCTCGCGCGGCATGATCCGCAAATGCCGATCGCCTTCGTCGGCCATGGCGGCGTCGGCACGCTGCTGAAATGTCATCTGCAAGGAAAACCGATCGCGCGGCAGGGCGATCAGCCGCCGGGCGGCGGCAATCTTTTCTGTTTCGATCTTGCGAAGCGCGCCGTCTCATGCGACTGGACACCCATGGAAGACTGGATGGGATGGGCTTGAGATGACCGCACGCGACCGCTTGATCGTTGGACTGGATGTTCCAAACCTTCAGGAGGCCGAAAAAGTGGTCGGTGCCCTCGGCGACGATATCCTCCACTATAAGATAGGCTATCAGCTCGCCTTTGCCGGCGGGCTGGAATTCGCCCGCGATCTCGCCGCCAGCGGCAAGAAGATCTTCCTCGACATGAAGCTGCTCGACATCGACAACACCGTGGCCTCCGGCGTAGAGAATATCGTTAAGATGGGCATGTCGATGCTGACGTTGCATGCCTATCCGAAAGCCATGAAAGCGGCCGTCGAAGCCGCCAAGGGCTCCGACCTCTGTCTGCTCGGCGTGACCGTGTTGACCTCGATGGACGAACAGGATCTCATTGCCGCAGGCTACGAATATGACCCGCATACGCTGGTGCTGCGCCGGGCCGAACAGGCGCATCTGGCCGGCATGGGCGGCATCGTCTGCTCAGCGGAAGAGGCATCCGGGGTGCGCAGGATCATCGGTCCGGATATGGCGCTGGTAACCCCCGGCATCCGACCGGCAGGCAGCGACAAGGGCGACCAGAAGCGGGTGATGACTCCCGCGGATGCCATCAAGGCCGGCTCGAGCCATCTCGTCGTCGCAAGGCCGATCGTCAAGGCGGCCGATCCGAAAGAGGCAGCCCACGCCATCCTCGCCGAAATGGATGCCGCGCTCTAAGATACAGAAGCAAGCAAGGAGGAACATATGGCAAAGGGATATTGGATCGCGCGCGTGGATGTCCGCGACCCCGAGCGCTACAAGGACTACGTCGCAGCCGCCAAGCCTGCCTTCGAGAAATACGGCGCGAACTTCCTTGCCCGCGGCGGTGCGTTTACACCGCTTGAAGGACAGGCGCGCGGCCGCAACGTCGTCATCGAATTTCCTTCGCTGCAGCATGCCGTCGATTGCTACAACTCGCCGGAATACCAGATCGCAGCCAAAATCCGCCAGCAGGTGGCGGACGCCGAAATGGTGGTCGTCGAAGGCATCTGAACCCAGCGAAAAGCCGAGGTGCAATGCAGCGCGATAGCACTTCACCTCGGCGCGCGGATCGGCTAAGACGAAACCAGATCAGCCCAATAAAGCCTTTCGAGGAGCCTGCCATGACCCTGTCCAACCTCCCGCCGCTCGTGACCGTGTTTGGAGGATCAGGCTTCATCGGGCGGCATGTCGTGCGTGCGCTTGCCAAGCGCGGTTATCGCATTCGTGTCGCCGTGCGCCGTCCCGATCTTGCCGGATTCCTGCAGCCGCTCGGCAATCTCGGCCAAATTTCGATCATTCAGGCCAATGTGCGCTACCGCAACTCCATCGACCGCGCCGTCGAAGGCGCTCAGCATGTCGTCAACTGCGTCGGCATATTGGCGCCGAGCGGTCGCAACACCTTCGAAGCCGCGCAGGAATTCGGCGGCAAGGCCATTGCGGAAGCTGCACGTGGCGCCGGCGCTTCGCTGACGCATATTTCGGCGCTCGGCGCCGACGCCAATTCGGCTTCGGCCTATGCCCGCACCAAGGCTCGCGCCGAAACTGCGATCCTGTCGATCAAGCCGGATGCAATCATCCTGCGGCCCTCGATCGTCTTTGGACCGGAAGATGAGTTCTTCAACAAGTTTGCCGACATGTCGCGCACGGCGCCGTTCCTGCCGTTGATCGGCGGCGGTAAGACGAAGTTCCAGCCCGTTTATGTCGGGGACATCGCCGAGACCGTTGCCCGCGCCGTCGACGGCAAGCTGAAGGCCGGCACGACCTATGAGCTCGGCGGTCCGGAAGTGCTGTCCTTCCGCGAATGTCTCGAGACCACCCTTTCCGTCATCAGCCGGAAGAAGGCGCTCGTCTCCATCCCCTTCAGCCTCGCCTCGCTGGCGGGCTCGATCGCTTCGCTGGTGCCGCTCATCAAGCCACCGATCACGGCCGATCAGGTGACCCTGCTGAAGAGCGACAATGTCGTTTCCAAGCAGGCGGAAGCGGAAGAACGCACCCTGAAGGGTATCGGCCTGCTGCCGACCCTGCTCGCTTCCGTGCTGCCGTCCTATCTGGTGCGCTATCGGCCGCAGGGTCAGTTCACAGGTTCGGGCAAGGCTGCCTGACGATTCGGCAATTCGATGAGAATTATGCGCCGCCCGGCCTCGTCGGGCGGTTTTTTGGGGCCTGCCAAAGCCGGAATCGAGCTTCGGAAGATCGAAAAGACCTTCCGCATAATTTCCTGGATCGGGATCGATTTCAGCACAAAATCATGCAGCAGATTAAATGCGTTACGGCGACCTTTGCGCGCCATATATGGCGCACGGCACTGCGATGATTCACAGCTTAGCGTTGCCTAAAAGACGCAGTGCGGAAATAGTAGCATTAACGTCAAATTTAACATGAAGATTTATTGCTATTGCTCATCTCACTGACTAACACAGCCGCGCGTCTCAGGCTTGGACAATGAACCGGTCCGTGGCGCGCTTCACACTTCTGCGGAAAGGCATTCTTCGATGGGCAAGTCTATCGCGCTTTTGTTTGCGTGCGCGGCACTGGTGATTCTCGCTGGCTCTTTCGTCGCCCGCGGCAGCATCGCCTCGATCAAGGGCGAATGTGCGCCGACCTATGGCGTCGATCCTTGCACGACAGGCTCCATCGACACCTCTTCCTCCTCGAACTGATCGAGCATGAAAAAGGCCGGTTTTCACCGGCCTTCATTTTCTTAGCGGTTGCTGCAGGGACGATCGGCTCAACCGAAATAGAGCCCGATCAGGCCGACCGTGCCGACGCCGATGCGCCACCATGCGAAAGGGGCGTAACCGCGGCGTGATACGAAATCGAGCAGCGCGCGTACGACGAACAGCGCGGAAATAAAAGCCATGACGAAGCCGATCGCGATCAACTGGCCATCGGCCATGCTGAGGTCGTGGCGGCTCTTCCACAAATCCAGCGTGAAGGCACCGACCATGGTCGGCATGGCCAGGAAGAAAGAAAATTCCGCGGCCGAACGCTTGTCGGCACCGAGCAGCAGGGCGCCGACGATGGTGGAACCGGAGCGCGACGTCCCGGGGATCATGGCCAGGCATTGGAAAAAGCCGATCTTGATCGCCAGCGGCCAGGAAAATTCATAGGCACTGGTATATTTCGGCTTGAACCGGACTCTATCGACGACAAGCAAGACGATGCCGCCGAGGATCAGCGAGATGCAGATCACCATCGGTGAGTTGAACAGCACTTTCTTGATGAAGTCATGGGCGAGCGCGCCGATGACGGCGGCCGGAAGAAAGCCGAAGAGAACAGCCAGAACGAAGTGACGGGCCTTGACGCTGACGGGCAGCGCCTTGGCGATCTGGACGAGCCGATTGAAATAGACGAGCAGAATGGCGAGAATCGCGCCGAGCTGGATCAAAACTTCAAAAGTGCCGGTCGACTGGAAGCCGAGAAAATGTCCGAGAAGTATCAGATGGCCGGTGGAAGAGACCGGAATGAACTCCGTAAGCCCCTCCACAAGGCCTAAAACCAGCGCGATAATAATTTGTTCAGCCATATCGTGTCCTTTGTCAAACGGCAGGGCGGCCCGATTCGCTTGTGCAAACTAGGCCAAGATCCTATAGCTTCAACCGATGACAAATGACTAGGGTCGCAGTATCGCGACCAAAAGCTCCATAGCATCAATCAGAAACACCCGAGTACCAATGCCGACGCTGTATCACCACCCCATGTCATCCTCCTCACGGTTCGTTCGTCTGATCCTGACGGAATATGGCTATCAGACGGAACTGATAGAGGAGCAGACCTGGGAAAAGCGACGCGATTTCCTGGCGCTCAATCCGGCCGGCACCCTGCCCGTCTATGTCGACGACAGCATGCGGGCGCTCTGCGGCGCCTCTGTTATTTCCGAGTATCTCGACGAGACGCACGGCGTTCTGAAGCGTGACCGCCGGCTTCTGGCCGAAGATCCGTTCCAGCGGGCTGAGATTCGCCGCCTGACGGAATGGTTCATGCAGAAGATGGAGCAGGATGTGACGCGGCCGCTGACGCGCGAGCGCGTCTTCAAGCTGCAGATGACCGCCGAACAGGGCGGCGGCGCACCCGATTCCAAGGTCATGCGCATGGCGCGCGGCAATATCCGTCAGCATATGAAATATCTGTCCTGGCTGGCAGGCTCGCGGCAGTGGCTGGCCGGCGAACGGCTGAGCTATGCCGATCTTGCCGCCGCCGCATCGGTTTCCGTGTTAGACTATCTCGGCGAGATCGACTGGACGGAATCGCCGGTCGCCAAGGAATGGTATCAGCGGCTGAAGTCGCGCCCATCCTTCCGGCCAATCCTGGCGGAGCGCGTGCGCGGTGTTACCCCGGTTTCGCACTACGCCGATCTGGATTTCTGACGAGGGCTCGCTATGCCCGATGATCGTGAAGCGGAAAAAGCCGACAAGCGCCGGAAAGCATTGACCGCCTTCCTGCGGCAGGAAGCGCTCGCGCAGGGTTTCGATCTCTGCCGCATCACCAGGCCGGACGCCATTCCCGAGGCAGCGATCCGGCTTGGCCAATTTCTCGACAAGGGCCGTCACGGCACCATGGGCTGGATGGAGGAGACACGCGAGCGGCGCGGCGATCCGCGCGTGCTCTGGAACGAAACCCGCTCCATCGCCGTCTTCGGCCTCAATTATGGTCCCGACGAAGATCCTCGCGGCATTCTGGAGAGGAGGGACACGGCGGCGATCTCTGTTTATGCGCGAAACCGCGATTATCACGATATCATCAAGGGACGGCTGAAGGAGATCGCGACGCGCTTCGCGGCCCGGTCAAAGGAGGACGTCAAGGTCTTTGTCGATACGGCACCCGTCATGGAGAAGCCGCTGGCAGGCGCGGCCGGCCTCGGCTGGCAGGGCAAGCATACCAATCTCGTCAGCCGCGCTTTCGGCTCCTGGCTGTTTCTAGGCTCTATGTTCACCACGGCCGATCTGGAGCCGGATGAGCCTGAGATCGACCATTGCGGCTCCTGTCGGGCCTGTCTGGACGTCTGCCCGACATCGGCCTTCCCTGCCCCCTACCAGCTCGATGCGCGCCGCTGCATTTCCTATCTGACCATCGAGCACAAGGGGCCGATCGATCCTGAGCTTCGGCCGTTGATCGGCAACCGCATCTATGGTTGTGACGACTGCCTCGCCGTATGCCCCTGGAACAAGTTCGCAAGCAACGCATCGGAAATGAAACTCGTTGCGCGGGACGACCTGAGGGAACCGTCGATCGCCTTTCTGCTTGGCCTGGACGATGCGACCTTCCGTACCTTCTTCAGCGGCTCACCGATCAAGCGCATCGGCCGGGACCGGTTCATCCGCAATGTGCTGATCGCAGCCGGCAATTCAGGCGAACGCTCCCTCATAGAGAGATGTCGCGAATTGGCCGCAGATCCCTTGCCCGTGGTGCGCGGGATGGCCGTCTGGGCGCTATCGCGGCTGATGACGGCTGGCGAGTTCACCGCATTTGCGGCACAAAGGCGTGACGAAGCGGACGAAGAGGTTCGCGCCGAATGGAAACTGGCGGGGGTACGATGATGCATGTGATGATTTTCGGCTGCGGCTATTCCGGAATGGCCATCGCCAAGGTTTTCGCGGGTCCCGGTATCCGCATCACCGGCACGACCCGCTCCGGCGACAAGGCGGCGTTGCTGGCGAAGGAAGGCATCGAAGCCTTCGTCTTCGATGGAGAGACGCTCGACCCGGCTCTGGCCGAGGCGATGACAACGGCGACGCATCTGGTGCAATCGATCGCGCCGGGCAAGTCGGGCGATCCATTGCTGCGGCTGGCGCAGCTCAATCTCAAGGCGCTGATGCCGAAGCTGGAATGGATCTGCTACCTCTCGACCGTCGGCGTCTATGGCGACCACAAGGGCGCCTGGGTCAGCGAGCAGACGCCGCTGCATCCGGTCGCGGACCGCTCGGTCGAGCGGGTCGAGGCGGAGGACGGCTGGATGCGCGTCGGCATCAGGCTCGGTCTTCCCGTCGCCGTGCTCCGGCTTTCCGGCATTTACGGCCCGGGCAGAAACGCCTTCTGCAATCTGGAAAAAGGCACGGCGCGACGGCTCATCAAGTCGAACCAGGTCTTCAACCGCATCCGTGTCGAGGATATCGGGTTCTGTGCCCGCTTCCTGTCAGAGCGCAGGCTCGGCGGCATATATAATGTCACCGACGACGAACCCGCGCCGCCGCAGGATGTGATTGTCGAGGCAGCCCGCCTGATGGGTGTCGAACCACCGCCGGAACAGCCTTTCGAAACAGCCGAGCTGACGCCGATGGCGCGCTCTTTCTACGGCGAGAACAAGCGGGTCTCGAATGCGAAATTACGCGCGCTCGGTTTCCCCTTCCGCTACCCTGAGTATCGTATGTCGCTTGCCGAACTCTGGTCCTCCGGGCGGTGGCGCGGCTGAGAAACGGCCGTTCATATCGAGAAAAATCGCATGAAAATTCCTACTTATCCGGCCCTCTTAGTTCAATTTACTCCGCATTTATGGTTAACGACCTCTAAAATTGCACAAAT
This sequence comes from Hyphomicrobiales bacterium, assembly GCA_900468625.1. Classification (GTDB taxonomy): domain Bacteria; phylum Pseudomonadota; class Alphaproteobacteria; order Rhizobiales; family Rhizobiaceae; genus Rhizobium. The sequence continues at coordinate 99,605 of UBUL01000002.1, read as the reverse complement.
GCGGCAGCAATTATGGCGGATATGGAAAATTATTTTTCTATTTTTTGTGATGTCCCGCATTGCAGCATGGGTGGAGAAAAAATCATTTCATTTTTAACTGATTTTATTAGGTTTTTTCCACAATCAAGCAAACTTACCGATTAGTCACAGTATCTGCAGCCATCCAGAAATGTTACATTCTGTAACATTCCGTGATTTCACATGGCACTTTTTCGCCACTTTTGGCCGGATTTAAGCCCCGCCGCCTACCGCAGGCGCAAGTTCAATAGCTTGAGGGAAAAATCGGTTTGAAGAAAATCATACGTTCTTTGGCGATCGCCGCAACTATATCCGCCTCCTTTGCTGTCGTTTCGACTCCTGCATTTGCATCCGCTGGCTGCGGTGGCGCTTCATGGTACGGGGGAAGCTCCCGAACTGCTTCCGGGGAACGCATGAGTTCCAGAAATCTTACTGCAGCCCACCGCTCGCTCGCCTTCGGCACACGTCTGCGGGTCACCAACAGGCACAATGGCCGCAGCGTCGTCGTCCGCATCAACGACCGTGGACCTTTCATTCGGGGCCGCGTTCTCGACCTTTCCCGTGCCGCCGCGCAGAACATCGGCATGGTCGCTTCGGGTACCGCCAAGGTCTGCTACGAGGTCGTCGCCTCGAAGTAATCGCCGGCAGCCGAAACAATACGGCAAATCGGCATGACGCTTGCTCTCTCGGCCAATCGCGGCTACCACGCGATTGAGACGTCTCAAAATCCGCCGCCATGGGCATATTTGCGCGGATTGGCGAGCCGTCAGCGGTTTTGGTAGGGCGCAGATTCCCAAGATGAGCTCCAACGGGTTCCGGGTCTGCGCAGGCAGGAGAGTGTGAATGCGTCTGGGTGGCCGATTACAGGGGGCTATCGAAGTTCTTGCCGATATCGAAGCGCGCAAGCGGCCGGTAGCCGATGCCCTGAAGGACTGGGGCCTTGCTCATCGCTTTGCCGGATCCGGAGACAGGGCCGCGATCGGCAATATCGTCTACGACGCCCTGCGCATGCGGCTTTCCCACGCTTGGCTGATGGGAGACGACAGCCCTTCGGCGCTTGCCCATGCCGTGCTCTTTCGCCAATGGAGCCTGACGCCCGAGGCTCTGGCTGCCGAGCTCGACGGCGATAAATTCGCGCCCGAAGCCCCGAGCGCCGAGGCACTGGCTGCCTTTGCAGCCCGCAAGCTCGAAGACGCCCCCCTCCATATCCAGGGCGATATTCCCGAATGGGTCGAGCCCTCCTTCCAGCAAGCCTTCGGGGACGGCTGGCTCTCCGAAGCGCAGGCTCTTTCCGAACGCCCGACGCTGGACCTGCGCGCCAACGCGCTGAAGGCCGACCGCGCCAAAGTCGTGAAGGCGCTGGAACGCGCAGGCGCCCAAGCATCGAAGGTCGCCCGCTTCGGCATCCGCATTCCTGCCGGAGAAGGCGCATCGCGCCTTCCGAACGTCACCGCCGAGCTCTCCTTTCAAAAAGGCTGGTTCGAAGTACAGGACGAGGGCTCCCAGATCGTCGCCGATCTGGTCCTGCCTGATGAAGGCGACCAGGTGCTCGATTATTGCGCCGGCGGCGGCGGCAAGACGCTTGCCATGTCGGCTGCCATGCACAACAAGGGGCAGGTCCACGCCTATGATACAGACCGGCGGCGGCTGGCGCCGATCATCGAGCGCCTGAAGCGGGCCGGCACCCGCAATGTCCAGGTCCATGACGAGCGCAATGGCCTGCTCCAGCTGCGCGGCAAGTTCGATAAGGTGCTGGTCGATGCCCCCTGCACTGGCACGGGCACGTGGCGCCGCCGGCCCGATACGAAATGGCGGCTGACGCAGAAGAACCTCGACGAGCGCATCATCCAGCAGCAGGAAGCCCTGGCGCAGGCCGGCGAATTCGTGCGTCCAGGCGGATCGCTGCTTTACGTCACCTGTTCGGTCCTGCCGGAAGAGAACGAAGTGCAGGTGAACCGCTTTGCGGCGCAGAATCCCGATTTCCAAATGACGGAAACCCTGAGCTCCTGGGAAAAGCTGTTCGGCAAGGACGCGCCGCAGCCCCGCTCCTCGGACGGCAAGACCATTACATTGACGCCGGCCACCACCGATACGGACGGATTCTTCTTCTGCCGCCTGCAACGGAAGATGTGAGCCGAACTCAGCCCGTCCACGACGGAATTGCCGCATTGGAAACGACATGATCAGTCTGACGGCGGTCGCGTATCCGATTGTCGCCAGCCCGCTTACGTTGCCATCACAGAGCCTCGACTGCCTCCAGCAACGATTGCCATCAGACGTGCATCCGCGTGTTTGCGGGCAAATTCGTTCCGTTTGCGGCGGCAAAGCCCGGCGGCTTTCAGTCTTAAAATCATTCTAAACTAGAGTATTTGACACAAGTTTATTTTTCATACATGAGACAAATTACCAAGTTTTGACGGTGCCCCCGCCGTCACAGGAGAGGAACATGAAACTGAAGATCAATTTCGGCGCCGCGCTTGCGGTGGCCATTACCGCGACGGCCGCATCCGGCCTACCTGCTTTTGCCGACACTCCGGAGCCGGCCGCCGTCCTCAAGCATTACACAAAACTGGCGCATGCCAAATATCAGGACGCGCTGACGGCGGCGCAGTCACTCGACAAGGCGATCGACGCTTTGCTCGCCGAGCCCAGCGACAAGACGCTGAAGGCGGCACGCGCGGCCTGGATCAAGGCTCGCGTTCCCTACGCGCAGACGGAAGTCTATCGCTTCGGCAATCCGATCGTCGACGACTGGGAAGGCCAGGTGAACTCCTGGCCACTGGACGAAGGCCTGATCGACTATGTGGACGCCTCCTACGGCACGGAAAGCGACGAAAACGCACTCTATGTCGCGAACGTCATCGCCAACAAGACGATCAAGATCAACGGCAAGGATATCGATGCCTCGCATCTGACGCCGGAATTCCTGTCGGGTACGCTACACAAGGCCGGCGGTGTCGAAGCCAATGTCGCGACCGGCTATCATGCCGTCGAATTCCTGCTCTGGGGGCAGGACCTGCACGGCACCGGACCGGGTGCCGGCGAACGCCCGGCCACCGACTACGATCCGAAGAATTGCACGCATGGCAATTGCGACCGCCGCGCCGAATATCTGAAGTCCGCTTCGGCGCTGCTTGTTGCCGACCTGAAGGACATGGCGGACAAGTGGGCGCCGGAAGGCGAAGCCACAAAGCATGTCGAAGCCGATCCGAAGGCTGGCCTCACCGCCATCCTGACCGGCATGGGCTCGCTCTCCTATGGCGAAGTTGCCGGCGAACGCATGAAGCTCGGCCTGCTGCTGCACGATCCGGAAGAAGAGCAGGATTGCTTCTCCGACAATACCTATAACGAGCATAACGGCGACGCCATCGGCATCGCGTCTGCCTATAACGGCAACTACACCCGCATCGACGGCACCAGGATGAAGGGTCCGTCGCTGCATGATCTGGTCAAGGCCAAGGACCCGGCGCTCGACAAGGAGATGGAAGGCAAGCTCGACACCACGCTCGATGCCATGAAGGCGCTGGTGCATCGCGGCGAGACGGTCGAGAAATACGACCAGATGATTGCCGAGGGCAACAAGGAAGGCAATGCCACCATCCAGAAGGCCATCGACGGCCTGCTCGACCAGACGAAGAGCATCCAGCGCGTGATCGCCGCTCTCGATCTCGGCGCGATCAAGCTCGAAGGTTCGGACAGTCTGGACAACCCGAACTCCGTCTTCAAGAAGAAATAATGAGGGAAGGTGGCAGTGCGTAAAGGCGCTGCCACCCCGCTACCCATGACAGGTTTACCGGCCAATCGCGCCCTTTTGCCCGCTATCGCCGCGGGTTTTTTGATTTTTTCGATCACGTTGGCCGCCGCCGACATCCTCTCCTTTCCGAGCAGCCGCACGGATCTTTCTCCCGAGGAACTGAAGCGCGTCCACGATGTTGTCAGCCTAACCGGCAATTTTCTCAAGGCCGAACTCTATGAGGCGATGCAGGGCGGCGCCCTGACCGCGATCGACAAGGTCAATCGCGATATCTTCTCCAAGCCTTCCGCCAGTCTGAACCAGGAACAGGGCCAGGATTTTCATCTGGGCAATGCCCTCTTCCGCAAGCTTTGGGTCTCGGCGCCCTCTTCCACGCAGGCTTCCGACGGCCTCGGGCCGCTGTTCAACGCGCGCTCCTGCCAAAGCTGCCATGTCCGCGACGGGCGCGGCCATCCGCCTGAGGAAGCAGGAGCTGCCGCGACCTCGATGGTGCTGCGCCTGGCAAGGACCGCCGCAACGCCGGAGGAAGAGCACGCCGTCAGGGATTTTCACGCGCTGAATTTCCCGGATTCGACCTATGGAGCTCAGCTGCAGGATCTTGCCGTTCCCGGTCTTGCCGCCGAAGGGAAGATAGCCCTCAGCTATAGCGAGGAGACGGTGACGCTTGCCGGCGGGGAGACCGTGATCTTGCGTAAACCGCAATACGGGGTCAGCGATCTCGCCTACGGGCCGATGGACGCCAGCATCACGCTTTCAGCGCGCATCGCGCCGCCGATGATCGGCCTTGGCCTGATCGAAGCCATTCCGGATGCCGATATTCTGGCCAATGCCGACCCGGACGATAAGAAGGGCACCGGCATACGCGGCCGTCCCGCCATCGTTCGCGATCATCGCACCGGCCAGCTCACACTCGGACGTTTCGGCTGGAAAGCGCAGAATGCAACCGTGCGCGACCAGGTGGCCGACGCCTTCTCGATCGACATCGGCATTTCGACGCCGGACCGTCCCAATCCCCATGGCGACTGCACCCCTAAGGAAACGCGTTGCCTGAGCATGCCGACCGGCGCGCAGAAGCGCCTTGGCGATACGGAAGCGCCGGACCCGGTGCTCCCTCTCGTCACCTTTTATTCCGAAAATCTCGCCGTACCGGCCCGACGCGGGACAGGCTCCTCCGATGTGCTGCATGGCAAGGAGATGTTCTACCGCTCCGGCTGTGTGGCCTGCCATACGCCGAAATTCGTCACCCGCACCGACATCAGGGGCAGTGACGGCAAGGATTCGCTACAGGCCTTCCAGCTGATCTGGCCCTATTCCGATTTCCTGCTGCATGACATGGGTGAAGGCTTGTCGGACGGGCAGCAGGTGGGCGTGGCATCCGGCCGCGATTGGCGTACGCCGCCTCTCTGGGGTATAGGCCTGACACAGACCGTCAGCGGCCGGCAGGCCTATCTGCATGACGGCCGCGCCCGCACCTTGACCGAAGCTATCCTCTGGCATGGAGGAGAGGCCGAAAAAGCCCGCAGCGCATTCGCCGATCTTTCGAAGGAAGACCGGCAAGCCCTCGTCAACTTTCTGGAGTCCCTTTGATGCGCCACTGGAAACACCCGGAGCATTTCCGCTCTAAACGGAGTCACGCAAATGCTCCCTCCCATTGTTTTCATGCAATTCCGGACGCAAAACCGCTGCGCACTTTTGCTGGAATTGCTCTGGCCGCCAGCCTGCTGCTTACCGTCGTGGCCCTGCCTGCTCATGCCGAGGATGCGACGACCACTGGCGCCGGCCTGAACGAGGCCGCCGCGCCAGCCGTGCTGCAGAAGGCGGTGGATGACGTAATCCGCCCCGGCTACCGTGCCATGCATGACTCCGCCTCGAAACTGACCGTCGCGATGAAGGCGCTTTGTGCCGATCCCACCGATGCAACGCTTTCCGGCGCCAAATCAGCCTTCGGCGATACGGTGAAGAGCTGGTCGCGCATCGAGATCGTCGATACCGGCCCGATCATCGAAAAGAACCGCTTCGAGCACATCCTTTTCTATCCCGACCGCAAGGGCGTCGGCCTCAAGCAGGTGCAGGCGCTGATCGCCAAGGCGGACGAGCAGGACACGACGGTCGAGGCCGTCGCCGGCAAGAGCGTGGCGCTGATGAGCATGACGGCGCTGGAATATGTGCTCTTCGGCAGCGGTTCGGACGTTTTGGGCAAGGAGAAGCAGAGTTTCCGTTGCCGCTATGGTGCGGCCGTTGCCGGCAATATCGAAAACACCGCCAGGGAAATCGCCGAGGAATGGGATGCCCCCGGCGGGGTGCAGACATCCTGGAAGTTTCCGGGCAAATCCAGCGATGATTTCATGGACAACAAGGAGGCCGTGACGGCACTGCTCGGAATCCTGGTGCATGGGGCGGCCAATGTCCGCGACCGGCGGCTGGAGACCTTTTACAAGGGCGATCAGGCAACGGCACGGCCAAAGATGGCGATCTACTGGCGCTCGGCCAATACCTGGACCTCGTTGTCAGGCAATATCGAAGGCCTGAAGGCACTCTGGGAAAAAGCCGACATGGCAAGCCTGCTGCCATCGGACAAGCACGCGGTCGCCACGAAGATCGATAGCCTTCTGAACGAGCTTGCAACGACGGCGCCATCAATCAATCCGGATATCGAGGCGGCCATCGGCAACGATGCGGAGCGCACCAAGATCGACAAGCTGCTCTCCGTCAGCCGCGACCTCGCCACCAGCTTCAGCGACGCGTACGGCGGCGCCATCGGCCTCTCGGCCGGCTTCTCCTTCGCAGACGGAGACTGAGCGTGATACGCAGCGGCCTCATCGATCGGAGAGCCTTCGTCAAAGCTGCGGGGCTGACCTTCCTCGCGACGCTGAAGCCCGGTGCCTTGATGGCGCTGGAGCGGGCCGATGCTGTCTACGCCTCGGGCATCCGGAGAGCAGACGGTTCGTTTGCCGTCGCCACGGTGACGGAACAGGGGCGCATCGTCGATCAGGTCGCCCTGCCCGCCCGCGCGCATGGCATGGCCTTTTCGAAGGCGACCGGCAAGACCGTCGCCTTTGCGCGCCGCCCCGGCACCTATGCGATGATCTTCGACCCCTGGAACAAGGCCGAGCCCATCGTCATTTCCGCCGAGGAGGGCCGGCATTTCTACGGGCATGGCACGTTTTCGCCCGATGGCAGGCTGCTTTATGCCAGCGAGAACGATTTCGACAACAACCGCGGCATCATCGGGCTTTATGACAGCGGCAACCGCTTCGCCCGCATCGGCGAATACGAGACCTATGGCGTCGGCCCGCACGATATGACGGTTTCGGATGATGGCAGGTATCTGATTGTCGCCAATGGCGGCATCGAGACCCATCCGGATTTCGGCCGCACCAAGCTCAACCTCGACCACATGGAACCGTCGCTGACGCTGATCGACGCCGCCAGCGGCCGGCTGATCGAGAAACACACGCTGCCGGCGCAATATGCCCACGTCTCGACGCGCCATGTCGATATCGATGCCAGCGGCCGGGTCTGGTTCGCCTGCCAGTATGAGGGCCACCGCAACGACTTGCCGCCGCTCGTCGGCCACTTCGTGCGGGGCGAGAGCCTGAGCTTCGTCACGCTCCCCGACGATACGACGCGGGCGCTCGGCAATTACGTCGGCGCGATTGCCGTCAATCGCGCCGAAAACCTCGTCGGCGTGACATCGCCGGTCGAGGGGACCTCGGTGACGCTGGATGCCAGGACCGGCAAGGTGCTGAAGGTGGAAAGCGTCGCCGATGCAGCCGGGATCGCACCGGCTCAGCATGGCTTTGCCGTTTCCTCCTATGACGGTGATTTCCTCGGCTCGCACAGCGATGTCGCCTGGGACCAGCATATCGTCACGATCAAGCGGCCAGCCTAGACAGATTCGCCATCGATGCCTCAAGGAGACTCAGTGGCGGCGTTCAAAAGGTTTTCTTTCGCGATAGATGTCCCTTGTCCAAACGGCCTCTCCGTGCCAATTTCGCACCCGCGAAAGGGGACGGCATGACAGGGGCAGACGAGACGGGGACCAATGGCGATTTTCGGAGCCGTATCCGAACGAGCTTCGCACGGCAGGCAGCGATGGCGACGATCGGCGCGGAACTGACGCGTGTCGAGCACGGTACGGTCGAGATAGAGCTGCCCTTCGATATCAAGCTGACGCAGCAACATGGCATCCTGCACGCCGGCATCATTGCCGCCGCGCTGGATTCGGCCTGCGGCTTTGCCGCCTACAGCGTCATCGATCCCTCTGCATCCATCCTTACGATCGAATTCAAGGTCAACCTGATGTCGCCGGGGCGCGGCGAGCGCTTCCTGTTTCGTGGCGATGTTACCAAGCCCGGCACGACGATCATCGTCGCCGACGGCCGCGGCTACGCCATCGGCGACGGGCCGGCCAAACTGATTGCCTCGATGACGGGAACGATGATGGTCATCCGGGGCAGAGAGGGAATTAGCGGATGAAATTCGAATTGAAGCGGGTGTCGGGCAAATCGATCCTGTTCGTGATGGCGGCCGAAGCCGAGTACGGACCCTTCCTGCGCTCGCGTATCGATCCGCTGATGACGGGCGTCGGCCCTGTCGAAGCGGCGATCACGCTCACCCGCGCCATCGGCCAGCTGGAGGCGCAAGGCGATCTTCCAGATCTCGTGGTTTCGCTCGGCTCGGCCGGCTCCGCCAAGCTGGAGCAGACGGAAGTCTACCAGGTGACCTCGGTATCCTACCGCGACATGGATGCCTCGCCGCTCGGCTTCGAGAGGGGCCGCACGCCCTTCCTCGATCTGCCGGCAACGATCGAATTGCCGCTGCGCATCCCCACCATTGCCGAGGGCAGCCTTTCGACGGGCGCCAACATCATCTCCGGCTTGGAAGCTTATGAACGCATCGGCACCGACATGGTCGATATGGAAACTTTCGCCGTGCTGCGCGCCTGCCAGACCTACAGCCTGCCGCTGATCGGCCTGCGCGGAATTTCCGACGGGAAGGTCGAACTTCAGCACATCTCCGACTGGACCGAATATCTGCATGTGATCGACCGCAAGCTCTCCTATGCCGTCGACGGACTGTTTACGGCACTGGAAGACGGGGTATTCTGGTTCTGAGAGGCCGTAGGCCAAGCATAAGTAAGGACAATCGGGACAATAAAATCACCGCGTGCGTGATTTGCCCGATTGCCAGGGAAAGCGCTTTTCATTAAAGGCTCGCCATGACCCAGACAGCACATCCAGACACCGTTCTCATCGTCGATTTTGGCAGCCAGGTGACGCAGCTCATCGCGCGGCGTGTGCGCGAAGCAGGCGTCTACTGCGAAATCGTTCCCTTTCAATCTGCCGAAGCCGGCTTCAAGCGGCTGCAGCCGAAGGCCGTGATCCTGTCCGGCAGCCCGGCCTCGACCGTGGACGAAGGCTCGCCGCGAGCGCCGCAGATCATCTTCGACAGCGGCATCCCGGTCTTCGGCATCTGCTACGGCCAGCAGACCATGTGCATGCAGCTCGGCGGCAAGGTCGAGAGCGGCCATCATCGCGAATTCGGCCGCGCCTTCCTGGAAGTCGACAAGGATTGTGCTCTCTTCGAAGGGCTGTGGTCGAACGGTTCGCGCCATCAGGTCTGGATGAGCCATGGCGACCGCGTCACCGCGCTGCCGGAAGGTTTCGAAGTGGTCGCCACCTCCTCGAACGCGCCTTACGCCTTCATCGCCGACGAGAAGCGCAAATATTACGGCGTGCAGTTCCACCCGGAAGTCGTGCATACGCCCGACGGCGCCAAGCTGATCGGCAACTTCATTCATAACATCGCCGGCATCAAGGGCGACTGGTCGATGTCGGCCTATCGCGCCAAGGCGGTTCAGGCGATCCGCGATCAGGTCGGCGACAAGCGCGTCATCTGCGCTCTGTCCGGCGGCGTCGATTCCTCCGTTGCCGCGCTGCTGATCCACGAGGCCGTCGGCGACCAGCTGACCTGCATCCTCGTCGACCATGGCCTGATGCGCAAGGACGAGGCGGCCAATGTCGTCGCCATGTTCCGCGAGCACTACAATCTGCATCTCCTGCATGTCGATGCTTCCGACCGCTTCATCGGCGAACTCGAGGGGGTTTCCGACCCCGAGACCAAGCGCAAGATCATCGGCCGGCTCTTCATCGAGACTTTCGAGGAAGAAGCCAAGAAGCTCGGCGGCGCCGATTTCCTCGGCCAGGGCACGCTCTATCCCGATGTCATCGAGAGCGTTTCCTTCACCGGCGGGCCTTCGGTCACCATCAAGTCGCATCACAATGTCGGCGGACTGCCGGAGCGCATGAAGATGCAGCTCGTCGAGCCGCTACGCGAACTCTTCAAGGACGAAGTGCGGGTGCTCGGCAAGGAGCTCGGCCTGCCCGACAGCTTCATCGGCCGCCACCCCTTCCCCGGCCCCGGCCTCGCGATCCGCTGCCCCGGCGGCATCACCCGCGAGAAGCTGGAAATCCTGCGCGAAGCCGACGCCATCTATCTCGACGAAATCCGCAAGGCAGGCCTCTACGACGCGATCTGGCAGGCCTTCGCCGTGCTGCTTCCGGTTCAGACCGTCGGCGTCATGGGCGACGGCCGCACCTACGAATTCGTCTGTGCGCTACGCGCCGTCACCTCCGTCGACGGCATGACCGCGGATTTCTATCACTACGACATGGAATTCCTGGGCCGCGCCGCCACCCGCATCATCAACGAAGTCCGCGGCATCAACCGCGTGGTCTACGATGTCACCTCGAAGCCGCCCGGCACGATCGAGTGGGAGTGATTTTCGCCTATCCGGGCCTATCCAAAAACACCCATCTTACGCCCTACCACTGCTGTGAGCCGATAGAAGTCGATTGGTCCCGATACTGGAGTATCCTTTCAGACGCCATGCGGTGGTTTCGCGCTCTTGCGTACACATAGGCGGGATTGCTGGCGTAGGTGAGATGGCGAAGGAGAGGAAGCCGCGTCCGATCCCGTAGACCGCATAGAACGTGTCTCTTCGCTTACGACGGACAGGTCTCACCGTGGATATAGCTGCCTGCTCGGCCTGTTGAAGGTGGAGCCCTGCGCTCGGGCAGCTCACCGATCAGCCATTTTCCGAAGTCGATATCAGGCGTGCGCCCGGCCATATTGCCTAGGCGAGCGACCCATGACGCGTTTAAACGCAGTGCTGAACGCGCCTTCGGAATCGTAGCCCAATGAATATGCGATTGCCGATATTGGTTCACTCGCGTTGGTCAGTCGGTCACTGGCGAGAAGCATGCGCCAGCGGATGAGATAATCTATTGGGGCCGTGCCTACCGTGTCCTTGAACCTTTCTGCGAAGATTGAGCGGGACATGCCCGCTAGATCCGCAAGCTCCTGGACGGTCCAATTGAAGGCGGGATTTTCATGCATAGCCGATATGGCAACGTTCAGTTTTTCATCGGCCAACGCCTTGAGCAGTCCAGCGTCAGCGCGGTCAAGATGTCGTCGCAAAGCCTGCAGAAGAATCATATGGGCGAGATGCTGGAGGCTGAGCAGGCTGCCGGGGCTGGGGATCTGCAACTCCTGCATCATGCGCTCCACGAGCCATCGCAACTCTCCCTGGTTAGCCTCGCGACGAATGTGCACGATGAACGGCAAGAGGTTCAGGAGCATGCCAAAGCGCTGTTGTGAGACGGAGAAACGGCTGCTGACGATGAAGATGTCACCGCCACCGTTCCAGGTGACGACGCCGCCGTATTTTGCACCACCGAAGACGTCCTCCGCCTGGGCTGGATCGGCGTCGAGCTTGCTCGCCAGATGAAAGGTTTGGCCTCTCGGCAGAATGAAGCAATCACCGGTTTCTAGCCTTAGAGGTTGATCGACGCCTTCTACCGTCAGCCAGCAAGCACCCTTGACTATATTGGCGCACTTTATGGTGTCGGTTTGGTCAGGGAACACAACTGCCCAATCTCCGCCGCCATCGAAACCGGCCGACATGTAGTTCACAGGTTTCAGAAGAGACAGGATGTCGGAAAGCAGGTCCATAGGCGTCCAATTCAGGCAGGCATTAATCGACCAGATAAATCTGATGTTCCGGATGATCGCGGAATTATTCCGGGGTTTCAAGCATAGATCGTATGGTCTCGCATTTGATACAAGTCCGTCGTGCCACTGGTTCGGCGATCAAAATCCCTGAGCATCCATGGCCTAACAACAATCTATGAAAGGAGCTCGCGATGCGGGTTTTCGTCACAGGAGCCAGTGGATTTGTCGGCTCCGCGGTCGTTCGGGAATTGGTTGGCAACGGCCATGAGGTGCTCGGCCTTGTCCGTTCAGACGACGCGGCGAACCAACTGCAATCGATGGGTGGCGTCGCCCAGCGCGGCGATATCGCCGACCTCGATAGCGTCCGCGCCGGTGTCTTGGCCAGTGACGGCGTCGTTCACACGGCCTTTGGCCACGATTTCTCGAAGTTCGTCGAAAACTGTGAGCTTGATCGGCGGGTCATCGAAGCCATGGGCGAGGTTGCCCGCGGCTCGAACCGCAAACTGATCATTACATCGGCGATCGGCATTCTGCCGAAGACTGTGAGAACGACCGAGGATTCATTGCCAGCGACAGGCGAGGAGTGGAATCCGCGTGCAGCGACTGAAGACGCCGTGGCGCAGGTGGCTGCGAAGGGCGTGCATACTTCGATCGTTCGCCTGGCGTCTTCGGTTCATGGCGAAGGCGACCACGCGTTTGTGCCGATGCTGATCGACATCGCTAAGAAGGCCGGCGTTTCCGCATATATGGGCGACGGGCAGAATCGTTGGCCCGCCGTCCATAGGCTCGACGCCGCTACCGTTTATCGCCTGGCGCTCGAACGCGGTACAGCGGGTGCGCGCTATCACGCGGTCGCCGAGGAAACCATTCCGTTTAAGGACATCGCCGTAGCGATTGGCAAAGGCTTGGGGGTCCCGGTTGTCTCCAAGACGGAGGCCGAGGCTGACGCGCATTTCGGTTGGTTCGCTGGCTTCGTGCGTTTCGATCTCAACCCGTCGAGCCAACTCACTCAGGATCGACTCGGCTGGAGCCCGGTCATGCCGACGCTGCTGTCCGATTTGGACAAGGAAGCGTACTTCAAGGCGTATCAGGCGGCTTCCTCGTAAGGAACGTGGCGCGACGCGATGCAGGCCGGCGCCGTTGGCGCCGGCTATTCGCGCCCACCACGCCATCGACAATAGAGTAAATACGCCGGAGGCCGCGAAGCGAGACGGTTATGAAGCAGATTTATCCAGACCTGTGGCAAAGCCAAGCCGAGCATCCTTTTTCGGGTGTCAATTCTCACGCCTATCTTCTGGTGAAGGAAACCGGAAACATTCTCTTTTACAGCTCTTACCTCCGAGGAGAGCGCGAAGAAATCAAAAGTCTTGGCGGAATTTCATGGCAATATCTCAGTCATAGGGACGAAGTGAGTTCGGCTCTGGCGGAGATCAAGCAAGAATTCGCTTCGAAGCTGGCATGCCATCGGCTGGAAGAGCCATCGGTCCGCCGGGTGGCTAAGGTCGATTATTTGTTCGACGAACGTGAGGTGCTTCAAAGTGCGATCGAGGTCATTCCGACGCCTGGTCACACGAACGGCAGTGTCTGTTTCCTTGTTCGGTCGGTCGAAGGCAAGCGATACCTGCTCACAGGCGACACGATCTACATGAACAACGGAGTATGGGAAACCCGGCCGCAGGGCTTTGGATCGAAGTCCGAGTTGAGAAACAGCCTGCGCCTACTGCGCGATCTCGCACCCGACGCCGTCCTGTCCAGCGCATCGCAAGGGGCGCTTGCCTACAAGGCATTTGCTAGTGACCAATGGCCGGCTGAGATCGACCGGGTCATTTCAAAGTTGTCGTAGCCGCCAAGCATCAAAGCCTACACGTGACCTGAATTGCTGGCGCAAAAAGCCAGCGTTCTCAGGATGGGGGCAAGAACCCGCCCATATCGAGCGAGCCTAACGACCAAGTCGCGACAGACTCTGAGCGCCAATCTTCGCTGCCGTGCCTGTTTCATCCATTTGAGCGGCGCTTGAATGGCTCTGCCCCAAAAAGCGGGTGTTATTGGATGATCGCCACCCTCTTTTGCGGCCTCGTCTAGGCTATCTGCCCGCGTGGTCGTTGCCACCATGCGCGGCGATGAACATGGCGACGGCCGACCGGCAATAGGATTCGATTTCGTTGTCATCCTCTGCCCTCGCCTGATCGAAGCGTGCGATAATCAAGAGATCGGAGCCTTTGAAAAGCGCGGCAAACAAGCGCGCGGACCGAAGAGGATCGGGCACGTTCAGAGCCCCCTTCGCGTGCAATTGACGCAACAGGGCCTCGATCTGGGCGATGATATGGGCAGGGCCGGCTTCGTAATGGAGCTTGCTCAACGACTTTTGACTCGTGACGTCGGCCATGACCATGGCCTCGACACTGCTCACGTCCGGGCGCAACAGCGTGCGAAGCAGCGATGATCCCACCGCCATTAGCTGATCTTCGGCCGAACCATCGACGCCTTCAAAAAGGGCCTGTGGTATTAACTGTTGGCATCGGGCCGCAAACGCTGCGCCAAACAGCGCCTCCTTGTTCTCGAAGTGCCGATAAATGCTGAGCTTGGATATCTTCGCCCGCTGGGCGACCTTGTCCAAGGTCGTCGCTTGAAAACCCAATTCCGCAAAGAGTTCGCCCGCAGCGTCGACTATCGTTTGGCCAAGCGCCCCGTTGGCGGGCCGGCCGCGCCGGCCCCGGCTATTTTCGGTCACGTACAATTCCAGTCCTTGACAGTATCCTAATTCCTGAATTACGATACCACATAGTATCTAAAATGTGCAAGCAGGCCCCAACCCCTCGTCCACATACGGAACCCATAACCATGGAACACGTCATCATCATCGGCGGCAGCTTTGCCGGTCTCGCCGCCGCCCTGCAGCTCGGCCGTGCCCGCCGCAAGGTCACCGTTCTCGATACCGGCCTGCAGCGCAACCGCTTCGCCGGCCATTCGCATGGTCTGCTCGGCCACGATCACAAGCCGCCGCTGGACATCCTGGCCGAGGCGCGGCAGCAGCTGGCCCGCTATCCCACGGTCAAGCTGGTCAATGCCCGGGCCGACAGCATTTCCGGTACCATCGACGATTTCTCCGTCCTCACTGGTGATGGCGAAACCCTTAGGGCGCGCCGCCTGATCCTGAGCTATGGTGTCATCGACCAGATGCCTGACGTTCCAGGCTTTGCCGAAGGCTGGGGCACGTCCATCGTGCCCTGCCCCTATTGCGACGGCTTTGAAGTCGCCGGCCAGCATTGGGGCCTCGTCTGGTCCGGCCGGCAGTCGCACAATCAGGTCAGGCTGTTCCACGATTGGACCGACAGGTTGACGGTCTTCGCCGATGGCCATGACATTGCACCCGATATCCGGGCCGATCTGGCGCGCCGTAACGTGACCGTCGTCGATGGCCGGATCATCGAGATCGCCCGTCACGGGGACCATAACGCCACCGTCAAGCTCGATACCGGCCCCAATGTCGCGGTCGACATCCTGTTCGCGCATCCGCGCAACAAGCCGTCCGCAAGCCTGCACGAATCACTGGGCCTCGCCACGATCGATACGCCCCTCGGCATCATCCTCAAGGTCGACGAGCGCCGCGAAACCAGCATGCCCGGCATCTACGCAGCCGGCGACCTCGCCAACCCCCTTACGCCGCCATCGGTCACCCTGGCATCATCGCACGGCGCAATGGCGGGTATCTTCGCTCAGCAGTCGATGCTGGTTTGAGAGCAGAGATTCCCTTCTCCGGTTGCGGCACGCGCGGTAGTCCCTCGGAGCTTTAGCTAAGAACAAACCAGAACGAGGATATGTCATGGCAGAGCAAAACGCCTATCAGCTCGCCGACTGGAATGGCCAAAGCGGGGAGCACTGGGTCGTCCACCAGGCTCGGCTCGACGCCAGGCTGGCGGTGTTCGGCAAGGCTGCGATCGAAGCCGCTGCGCCCGCCGCGGGCGAGCGCGTGCTGGACGTCGGCTGCGGCGCGGGCGCGTCGACTCTGGCTCTGGCCACCCGCGTCGGCGCGGCGGGCCATGTTCTGGGCGTGGACATATCCGAACCGCTGATCGCTCGAGCGCGCGCACTTGCGCCAAAGGATACGCCGGCCCTGTTCCGCGTGGCCGACGCCAGCAGCACCGAGCTACCCGAGGGGACGTTCGACATCCTGTTCTCGCGTTTCGGGGTGATGTTCTTCGACGATCCGACAGGGGCGTTCGCCCATATGCGCCATGCGCTCAAGCCGGGAGGACGGGTCGCTTTCGTCTGCTGGCGCGGCGCGGCCGAGAACGATTGGGTGAGCCTGCTGATGGGCGCGATCAAGGGCATCGTTCCGCCGACCGCGCCGCCAGATCCCGAAGCGCCCGGCCCGTTCTCGTTCGGCGACCGGGGGCGGGTGGCGCGCATCCTGACGGCGGCTGGGTTCACCGATATCGCTATCGTGCCCTTCGATGCTTCCGCCCCGTTTGGCGAGGGCGCAACGCGGGACGCGGCGATCGACGACGCCGTGAAGATGACGTTCGAGGTCGGTCCGCTGTCGCGAGCGCTCGCCGATCAGCCCGACGACATCCGCGCCCGCGCCTCGGCCGCGGTTCGTGCCGCCTTCGCGGGCCTCCCCGGCGAGCGGTCAGTGGTGATCGACAGCGCGGCGTGGATCGTCACGGCGCGCAATCCGGTAAGCTGACGGGGATTAAGCAGGGGAGACGCCCGCTCGGCGGATGGTGCGTCTTTGGCCGGTCAGCGGGACCGGATGAGGCAGTATTCGCCGGTGGTCTCGGTCTCGCAGAGTAGAGAATTGGTTAGTTGGCCAATCGGTCAGGGTACGCGGTCAGAGCTTGTAGCCGCCGCTCGCCTCAATCGTCTGGCCTGTTACCCAGTGGCCTTCATCGGAAGCCAGGAACGCCACGACGGCGGCGATTTCCGAGGGCTCGCCAAAGCGTCCCAGTGCGATTTCGGCCTCGACCGCCTTTACGAGTTCGGGATTCTCTCGGATAGCGGCGTTCACGTCCGTTCGCGTGTAGCCCGGAGCCACGGCGTTCGCGGTAATTCCGCGCGGCCCCAGCTCGGACGCGAGCGCATGGGTCAGGTTGTTGATGGCCGCTTTGGCCATCGAGTAGACGGGTGCGGCCGCCACCGGCTTCGTCGCGGCCGCGGAAGAGATGTTGATGATACGTCCACCATCGGCCAGACGATCCAGAGCGGCCTGAACGATGAAGAAGGGCGCGCGGGCGTAGACCGCGATCAGGGTGTCCCAACTGTCCGGCGTCGCGTCTTTGAACCCAACCCAGCCGGAATTGCCCGCGTTGTTGACCAGAATGTCGAGGGCTTTGCTGCCGTTCCGCTTGGTGAACTCTTCGTCGAGTCTCTCGAACAGGGCCGGCACGGTCGCCGGGTGAACGAGGTCCGCGTGGAGCGCGAAGGCAGTGCCTCCAGCCTTTTCGATGGCCGCAACCGCCTCGTCTGCGCCGGATTTGCTGGCATTGTAGGTCAGCGCGACTGTCGCACCATCCTTTGCGAGACGTTCGGCGATGGCGCGCCCAATGCCCCGCGATGCCCCGGTAACGAGAGCGGTTTTTCCTTTAAGAGATTGTTCCATCTGATTTTCTTCCGTGGATGTGTGCATAATCGGATTACTGGAGCGACCGGCCTGGCGCGGCGCGTCAGAGCTGCGCCAGGCCGCCGTCCACGGCGACTTCGCTGGCTGTCATGAAGCTGCTGTCCGACGATGCGAGAAAAGCAGCCACCGCTCCGATCTCCGCCGGATCGGCCATGCGCTGGAGCGGCGTCATCGCGCCATAGGCCTTCTGGCCTTCCTCGCCCAGCGCTTCCTTTGCCAGTTCGGTGGCCGTCGCCCCAGGCGACAGCACATTTACCCGGATGCCGGTGCCCTTCAGATCTTCCGCCCAGGTCCTTGCGAGGTTGCGCACTGCCGCCTTGCTCGCGCTGTAAGCGCTAAAGCCCGGCGCGCCCGTCGTACCGGCGCTCGATCCGGTCAGGATGATCGAACCGCCCTCGCCCATCAGAGGAAGCGCCTTCTGGACCGTGAAAATCGAACCCTTCACATTGGTGTCGAAGATTTCATCGATGTGCTCTGCGGTGATCTCGCCAAGCGGAAGCTGGCTTCCCGCCCCCGCATTGGCAAAGACGATGTCGAGGGTTCCGCGCTCGGCCTTCACCGCCGCGTAGAGCCGGTCGAGGTCGGCCAGATCGGAGACCGAGCCCTTCACCGCGCGGGCATTAGGCCCGAAGTCGGCCAGAGCCGCGTCAAGCGCCTTCTGCCGGCGGCCGAAGATGAAGACGAAGGCGCCCTCCTCGATGAAGCGCTTCGCAGCGGCGCGGCCGATGCCGGTAGCGCCACCGGTGATCACGGCGGTCTTTCCATTCAGTCTGTTCATGTCATGCATCCTTCGTTGAAGCTGCGCGGAAGCTGGGGAAATGCTTAGAGCATGATGCCGAAAGGTGTGATCGGTTTTCGGACGACAGCATGCTCTATCTCTTTGATTCTAGGGCAGATTCTTATTTTAGGTCGATTCATCCGACTCTAGCCTCGAGCTTTTCCATAACTTCTCCTTCCAGGCTCCGCCCTTGGTCGTCCGGGGCATGTCCCCGAGACCTTCAAGATAGGTCCACAGGAGTCGGGCGTTGAGTGTGGAAGCGCGCACATGGGTGGTGCAAAATCCATCCGGGCCGGATGACTGACGCCAGCTGCGACGATCGGTGTTCGCTGTTCCGTATTGGCCGCCAGCGTCCACATAAGCTATGAAGACTGCCCATACGGCTATGCGATGCGTCAGATGCCGGCTTTGGAAAGCGCACCGTGTGGTGCCGGATTGCACCATGATCGACTGGGATGACATTCGCTACTTTCTTGCCGTGGCACGCGGAGGCTCGGTGCGGGCTGCCGCGGAGCGCCTCGACGTGAACCACTCGACCGTGCTGCGACGCATCGCACAGCTCGAAGAACGCCTCGGCGCGCAAATGTTCGAAAAGCTGCCCTCCGGCTACCGCCTGACGGCTGCGGGCGAGGAGGTCCTCGAGCTTGCGAACCAGATGGAAACGTCGTCCCATCAGCTGGAGACGCGCGTCTTCGGGCGCGACCAGAGCGTGCGCGGGCTTCTGCGGGTGACGCTGGCGCCGCCCCTCGCAACACACCTGCTCATGCCGGACTTCGCGGATTTCGCGCGTCTGCATCCGGATATCGAGATGGAAGTCCTGTTGTCCGGCGAGCTGGCGAATCTAACCAACCGAGAGGCCGACGTGGCGATCCGCGTCGTCTACGACCGCAAAACCTTACCGCTCAATCTTCACGGCCTGAAAGGACCGGATGTATTCGGCGGCGTCTACATGTCCCGCGATCGGCTGGCCGCGTGGCGTGCGGGCACGCCCGATCCCATTCGGTGGATCGTCATAAGCATTCACGGAATTCCAGATTGGGCCAGCGAGGGTGAAGTTCGCATCACGGCGGCGCCATTCAGGACCACGGACGCCGAGGCGCAGATCGTTGCTGTACGGCAGGGGCTTGGGATCACGACACTGCCGTGCTTCGTCGGAGATGCCGACCCCTCGCTGGTGAGGGTGCCAGGCACCGACCTGCACATGTACGGAACTCTCTGGCTTCTCACACAGGGGGAGACACGCAAGACGAAGCGCGTGCGGCTCTTCACCGAGTTCGCATCCCGCAGGCTCGCCGCCTACGCTCCGCTTCTCACGGGGCTGTCAATATCGCTCGACTGACGCACTGCCCGCGCATCCAATTGTTGGGTGCAATGCGAACAATCGAGTGAGAATGGGAAGGACGCGCATCCTTCTTCGACAGCTTTTCGAGACCAAGGGCCTGATCGCCATTTCTGAAAATCAGGCCTCCAGACAATTATGGCGAACGGAATAGCGACCTTACTTCACCGTAATGCTCATGCCGCTGATATCGGCGTTGACCTGCAGGCCGACCTGGCGGCCTGTCAGTTCGAGCTGGGCGCCCTTGTCGTTGGTCATGACGATCATCTGGGCTCCCTTGCCGACCGCGCCACCGCCGCCGGCTGCACCGTAGACCCCGCTCACATCCTGGGCGCGGCGGATATGGCGCACGGTGCCCTGGAAATAGGTCTTGGAGGCACCGAAGGCGAGGCCGCCGGAAATGCCGCCGATCGAGATGGGATAGTGACGACCATGGAAGGTCAGCGTGCCTTCGCCTCCGGAACCACCGACAAAGAAGGCCGCCTTGTAGACGGCGAAGCGGATCGTGCCGCTATCGGCATGCGCGGCACTGGCAAAACCAATTCCCGCGGCGGCGATGACGGCAACCGCAGCTGAACGAAATCCGGATGAAATCTTCATGACGAGCTATTCCTCAAGAGCGCCGCTTCCCCAGCCGGCCGGGCACGACATCAGCGTCGTATCAAACTCATAGATGAACGTTCTTGCCCATCATTGGTTCCAAAGCACGGCAATAACAAAGCGTTAGAGTACATCCCGTAATCGAAAGAGAATGAAGGGATGGCAGCGCCGGATGGAGCAGGTCGGCGCGGCATATTGGATGCGATATTGTCCTTGCAGCCGCGGTCGAGGCCTCGCATCCCGGCCTGCAGCAGCCGGCAACTTCAATTCGCGCCGCGCATCCGACTTCAGCGTATTTTCAGCCCGCGCGTTCGTTCGCCCTCGATGCGTCTCCGACTTTTGTTGATGGCGCCCGAACGGCTCTTTACGTGATCGATGAAGGCACGCAGCTTCGGCATCATTTGATGGCGGCTGGGATAGTATAGAAACACTCCCGGCGCCATCGGCGCGAAAGGCTCCAGAACCTGCACCAGCTTGCCCGTTTTCACCAGGCTCACGGCAATCGGCTCAGGCACTTGCGCAAGCCCCATATTCTCCCCCGCCGCTCCAAGGATGGTGGGAAAATCCCGGGCGATCAGCGGACCCGAGACGATCGCCTCGATCGGTTTGTTGCCGTCGACGAAGGACCAAGGCGCGATCGACTCGTCCGAACGACGCATGCGCAAGCAGGCATGCCGGCGCAGATCATCGATATGTTCGGGCGTTCCTCGCCGGCGCAGATATTCGGGGCTGCCGACGACCACCAGCGGAAAGGGCGGCGTAAGCCGGACCGCCACCATGTCCGCGGCAATGAACTGCCCCAGCCGGATGCCTGCGTCAAATCCCTCGGCTGCGATATCGACGAGATCTGCGCTCGCGGCGATCTCCAGCTCGACTTCGGGATAGGCTTGGCAGAAGGATGAGATCAGCGGCTCCAGCAGGATCGGTATCACTGCCCGCGGCACGGTGAGGCGCAGCAGTCCGGCGGGCCGCTGCCCGAGGTCACGCGCGACCTCGCTTGCGGCAACAAGCTCCTCGAAAGCGGGCTTTGCGCGCAGGTAAAATCGTTCGCCGGCTTCACTCAGGCTGACACTGCGGGTCGTGCGGATGAAAAGCGCGGCGCCGACGCGCGCCTCGAGCGCGCGTACCGCCTGACTGATCGCCGATGGCGTTACCCCGAGTTCGGCGGCCGCCTTGCGGAAACTGCGATGCTGGGCAACGCTCAGAAAGGCTTCCACGCCATCGAGCGCACCCTGTCTGACTGTGAAGTTCTGCTTCATAACTCGTCGACATTATCGAGAATAGTCGCTCATGAAAAGCGGTCTTATACTTGAGTTGCAAGCCGGGAACGTCGCCGACATCGAGCCCAAGCACTTGCGGCGCGCCGGCTCGGAACCCTTCCCGGTTCTCACTCTCAGAGGAGCTACTTCCATGACCGATCAGTCAACCCTGACTCAAGCACAAGCCTTCTCACCTGCAATTACCGGCGTAATGGTCATCCTTACCGTGAAGGCCGGCGTCACGCGCGAACGGGTGATGGCCGTCATGCCGGATGAAATCCGGCAGACCGCGCAGCTCTATCTCGATGGGAAGATACGCGAATGGTATTCGCGAGGCGATGGCCGGGGAGCCGTGTTCCTGCTGGATTCGAAGGATGTCGCCGACGCACACGCGATCATGGAAGGCTTGCCGCTGGCCAAACAAAATCTCATGGACCACGAATACATCGCGATCGGTCCGCTTCTGTCGCTCCGCCTGCTCATGGCCAATGCCTGAACACCCGACGGCACCGAGATACATTCATCGACTTCGGCTTCGTCCAAGCAGAGAGACAAAGGAAACCCCAGTATGCCGCCGGATCTCAATCTCCCATTCGTTCTCAGTGTCGCAG
Organism: Hyphomicrobiales bacterium; assembly: GCA_900468625.1. Classification (GTDB taxonomy): domain Bacteria; phylum Pseudomonadota; class Alphaproteobacteria; order Rhizobiales; family Rhizobiaceae; genus Rhizobium. The sequence goes on along the minus strand of UBUL01000002.1, from coordinate 77,610 downwards.
GTGCCTTCCTCACAAGTTCGGTGATGGCCTATGTCTATGTCTGGCCGGCGCTTCGAACAATGCCGCGCTATGAGGCTCTCAGACTTCTTGCTGCTTTCCATGCGTTCCGGTTCCTGGGGATGAACTTTCTGGTATCCGGATTCGTATCTTCGGAGTTGAGTTCGGATTTCGCCAGTAAGGTCGGATGGGGCGATCTCGCCGCGGCTGTTCTCGCGCTTGTTTCCATGGCCGCACTTTCCTGGCGATGGCCGATCGCCGTTCCGATTGTCTGGATATTCAACATCTGGGGCACTCTGGATCTTCTGAATGCGTACTATATGGGTGTCACGAAAATCGGAAATCCCGGCCTTTTCGGCGCCGGCATTTATATACCGGCGCTTTACGTGCCGCTGCTGCTTGTAAGCCACGTCCTCGCCTTCGTGATCCTGTTGCGGACAAAATCACCGGAACAGGCGGCATAAGCCGACTCGCGTCGCGGGTGCCATCATCCAGAAATTCATCAACTATCGTTGGCAGCGCATCACCTGGAGCGGTTCAGTTTTTCACGGAATCTCTGAACCGCTCTATCTCCTTGTTTTCGCGCAATTCCGGACGGAAAACCGCTGCGCACTTTTCCTGGAATTGCTCTAGAACGCCAGCGACTGCTGCACCGGTTTGGACGGCGCGAGCTGGACACCTTCCAGCTCCAGCATGCGAGCCTTGGAGTTAGAGCCGCCCGGCGCGGAAAAGCCGCCGATCTTGCCGCCCGCCGCCAGAACGCGGTGGCAGGGAATGATCAGCGCCACCGGGTTCTTCGCCATGGCCTGCCCGACATCGCGCGCAGCTTCCGGCCCCGCGCCAAGCTGCTTGGCCAGGGTTCCATAGGTGGTGGTGCTGCCCCAGCCAACCTGACGGGCGGCATCGTAGATCTGCCTGAAGAAGGCATCCTGCTCGCCGAGGTCGAGGGTGACGTCGGAAAAATCGATCGCCTCGCCGGCGAAATAGCGCTTCACCTTGGTGACCACCTCCGCGATCTCCGGGGTCGGCGTGCTGGCCTGCGCATTCGGCAGACGGCGCAGAAGCAAGCGCTCGGTCGCGCCCGCATCTCTGGTCGGCAATTGAAAACGCAGCACGCCGACATCGTTCCAGGCGATGCCGCAGAAGCCACCGGCGGTTTCGAAGATCAGGTAATTCTGCCTTGTCTCGTTCATGACGAAGCTCCCGTGTTTCCACTTGTCATGAAAATCGTCCTCGGAAGCCCCGAATTCAACCCGATTCTTGCGAAGACGAAGGAATTGCCACCGTTTTGGCGATGACGGCCGCTCCTGAGACTATCCAGGCAGGCGTATCAATATCCGCCGCCGGTCGGAGGGGCATTCTGAACCATGCCACCGCCGGAATTGTGCCCGCCCGGGGTGGTGCAGGAAGCAATGCCAAGACCGATGAGAGCGAAGACAACGGCCGCAAAAACTGATCTGGCGAACATGATCATGATTCCTTTGGGGTGATAGGGCACGCCGGCCCGAACCTGAAATGAACAGATCAGGCCGGCCTTTTATTCGATGGCTTTTTAACAAAAAGCATGTTCACTTTTTGTTCTTGAGTTAATGACCGCTTTATTCTATCGTTTTGCGGTCAAAATAAGGAGGAGGACAAAGCGGTATAGCTTTGCAGTGACCATGAAGAACAATGGGCAGCTTTCGCTCTATCTTGCGGGGGGAGCGCATACGAGAACACCGCCGCCAATCGATCAAGCGGCCATCAATGAATTCTATTTCGCCCTCCTGCCCGATGCGGCGGTTGCCACACGAAGTCATGAGCTTGCAGGACATCTTCGCCGGCAGTACCGCTTTTCCACGAAGCCGCGCCGGGCGGATCTCTTTCATGTGACGCTCTACCCGATTGGCTCGTTTCGCTGCCTTCCCGAGGAGGTGGCATTTGCGGCGATGGAAGCTGCCTCGCGGGTGAGAAGGCCACCCTTTCCTATCGTCTTCGATCGAGCTGTCAGCTTCGGCAATGGCGACAACCGCCCGCTTGTCCTTTGGAACAAGGACGGGAATGCCGAACTAAAGGCGCTCCATCAGGAACTGGCCGATGCCATGCGCCTCACTGGCATTGCGCCAGCCAAGGGAAAGCCCGTCGAGCCGCATATGACGCTACTCTATCAGGGACATCTCGTTCCCGGCACCCTGCTCGAGGAACCTGTGAGTTGGACCGCCAGGGACTTCGTCCTCATCAACAGCCTGCAGGGTGAGGCCAAGCACGATCATCTCTGCTATTGGACTTTGCACGATTGAACGGCCGCTCAAGCCTTCGGCGGCTTGTGATCCGCCATCACCGCCGCCACGGCATCATCGACGCTGAAGCTGCAGCGGCTGCCGAGGTCGGCAACGCCCGCGACGGTCATGAGATCGCGGACGCGGTCATGGACGCGGGCGAACTGGACGCGCAGCCCGGTGCGCCGCATGGCATTGTCGAATTCCATCAAGGCATCCATGGCCGTGCTGTCGATATCGGAACTTTCTTCCAGGCTGAGGATGATGGCCCGCAAACCTGATTCGGCGCGGCTGCCTGACATTATCTCGCCGAAGATCGTATCGGCATTGCCGAAAAACAGAGTTTCGCGGGGGCGCCAGATGGCAATGCCTGATATCTCTTTCGCATCGTCGTGGCGGCTGACATCAACGAAATTATGGCTGCCTCCAAGCCGCCCAAGGCGGGCGACATAGGGCGAGGCCAGACGATGCATCATGGCCGCGAGCGAGAGCGCGATCGCCAGCAGCATGCCGTTGAGCACACCGAACGCAAGCACACCGATGGCAGCTCCAAGCGCCACATAGAAATCCCGATGCAAGCGGCGCAGGCGCAGGATCGGGCTCGGATCGAGCGCATGGGTCAGCGCCGCGATGACGACTGCGGCGAGTACCGGCTCCGGCAGAAGCGCCACCAGCCGCCCGGCGCAGGCAATCAGGATCGCGAGGCCGATGGCGGCGAAAACGGTGGTTGCCCGCGTCTTCGCGCCGGCCGCCTCGCTGGCGAAGCCTGCGGAAAAGCCCGCGCCGACGGGCATGCCCTGAACAACGGCGCTGGCGATATTGGCGGCACCAAGCGCGCCAAGCTCACGATTGACCTCCAGCGTCTCGCCATAGCGCAAGGCCAACGCCCGCATCGTCCCCCAGGACTCGGCAAAGAGGATGAGCACCAGCGGCACGGTGAACTGCACCAGCCGCGAATAGGCGTTCCAGTCGGCATTCGGCACCGACGGCCATTGCGGCAGGATCTCGATGGGGCCGACCAGCTTGACGCCATGGCCTTCCAGGCCGAACAGGTAGGAGGCGAAGATGCCGGCGACGAGCACGAGGAAGGCGCCAGGAATGCCGGGCAATCGCTTTAGCAGCAGCAATGCCGCCAGCGCGACGACACCGACGGCGACACTGACCGGATTCCACTGCAGGATCGCGCCGAACAATGCGGCCGCATAGGTCAGGATGTTCGAACCCTGCGCAGGCACGCCGACGAGGATCGGCATCTGATGCAGGATGATGGTGATTGCCAATCCGAGCGCAAAGCCGCGCAGCACGGGCCGCGAGATGAAACCGGTGATGCCGCCGAGACGCAACGCGCCGGCGACGGCGAAAAGAATGCCGGCGAGCGCCACGGCGACCGTGGCAAGTCCCGCCTTGATCGTGGCATCGCCCGGCACGACGGCCAATGTCGCCGCAAGAATGGCCGCGGACGAGGATGTGGGAGAGACGATGGCAAAGCGGCTGCGGCCGAATATGGCATAGACGAGACATCCGGCAATGCCGGCGAGGATGGCCCGGTGCGGCGGCAGGCCGGCAATGCCGGCGTAAGCGACCGCTTCCGGCAGCATCAGTCCGGCAACCGATATACCGGCGACCAGATCCGCCCTGTCCACCGCGAACCAACTGCCCAGCTTCGTCATCGATCACCGACCGTAAGTGTGGCCCATCCATCTATGGATAGAGATTCGCCATGGGGCCGCAACAGAAAAATGCGGATCGGAATTCGGACTCATACCGCGCTATCGAAGACGTCCCGCAAGGGGCAGCTTTGACCGACCACATCAGCAATGAAGTCCATGACCGCGCGAATGGCCGGCGAGCGGCGGAGATCGGGATAGGTGACGAGCCAGAGGTCGCGCGTCGGCGACGGGATCGCCGTCGGCAGGCGCACCAGCCCCGCCTCGCGATCACCCAAAAATATCGGAAGCGCCACGACTCCAAGTCCGGCACGCGCGGCCTCGAGCTGACCGAAAACATCGGTTGCGCGAAAAACGATCGGCCGGCCATTCAGCAGACTGCGAAGCCAGGTCTGCTGGGTCAGATACTCCATCGCCGCATCATAGCCGATGAACACCCAGTCCTCCTCCGGCGTTTGCGCCATGGGCGGGATCGCATAGAGACCGAAGCGCATGGCGCCGATACGCCGTACCAAGAGATCGCTTTCCTCCGGCCTGGTCATGCGCACGGCAATGTCGGCCTCGCCGTAATTGAGTGCGGCGCTGCGAGCGATGCCGGCAATGGTCAGCGTGATGTTGGGATGAAGCGCATGAAACAGCGCGGCTCTCGGGGCGAGAAGATGGGCGGCGATCGACGGTGGTGCGCTGATCTTGACTGCGGCGGAAAGCCCGGAGACGGCACTTTTCGAATAGCGCCTGATCGCCTCGACATTTTCCTCCATGCCCGCCACCAGTTCGGCGATGGCGCGGCCGTCAGCCGTCAAGGGTGAAGTGCGTGGCCGCCGGTCGACGAGGCGCAGATCGAGAGAACGTTCCAATGCCGCAATGCGCCGGCCGACCGTTGCGTGATCGACACCCAGCTCGCGGGCCGCCGCCGAGAGCGAGCCGGTTCGGGCGAGAGCGGCGAAATGGTGAAGGTCCTGCCAGTCGATCATCGGTGCATTATTGCACAGATATGGTGAGTTCATACCGAATTTATTCCCATGGCGATTTGTGATGAAAACTCACTCGAAAGGAGATTTCACCATGCCCTTAGCGATTGCCATTACCAGCCCCGGCGGCCCTGAAGTCCTGAAAACCGTCGATCTCCCCGCCATCGAACCCGGTCCCGGCCAGGCACGGATCCGCCAAAGCGTCTCCGGCGTCAATTTCGTCGACATATATGTCCGTTCCGGGCTTTACCCGCTGCAACCGGGCCAGAATGTGCTCGGCTTCGAGGGTGCCGGCGTGATCGAAGCGCTCGGCGCCGATGCCGGCGAGTTGAAGGTCGGCGACCGTGTCGCCTATATCGGCCATCCGGTCGGCAGCTATGCCGAGGTGCGCACGCTGCCTGCCAGCCGCCTGGTGAAATTGCCCGATGGCGTCAGCGAGCGGATTGCCGGCAGCACGATGCTGCGCGGATTGACGGCGCACATGGTGCTGCAAAAGACCTATCCGGTGAAGACGGGCGAGTGGGTGCTGGTGCATGCGGGAGCCGGCGGCCTCGGCCAGCTCGTCACACGCCTTGCCAAACGAATTGGTGCGAACGTCATCGCCACGGTCGGCTCCGAAGCCAAGGCCGGCTTTGCCTATGAAGCGGGCGCAGACGCGGTTCTCCTGCATACGTCGGCGGATTGGGTCGAGGAAACGCGCCGCATTGCCGATGGCCGCGGTGTGCATCTTGCTGTCGATGGGATCGGCGGCACGATGCTGTCGCAGACGTTTGCGACGGTGCGCCCCTTCGGGATGGTCGCAAGCCTCGGGCAGGCAGCAGGTCCCATTCCGCCGATCAGGGTGGAGGAACTGTCGGGTCCTCGTGCCATCGGCCTGTCGCGCCCGAGCGTATTGACCTACGCCAACGATCCCGAACTCTACCGCCAGGGCGCCACGGCGCTGATGGTGGCGCTGCAGGCCGGACTTTTCAACCCGATCGGCGCAGAATACGAGCTGAAGGATGCCGCCCGAGCCCATGCCGATCTCGAGGCGGGACGAACGACGGCCAGCGTCATATTGACGATGTGACCGCCTTTCGAAGCGCAAGCCTCTCGCAGATGGGCATGCCGCTGCCGCAGACCCCTTCTCTCCTCCGTGGAAAAGGGGTTGATTACCAAGCTCCGAAGCAGGGCCGCAGGCCGCGCCCCTCCGCACTGCGCGGTTTCGGCTGCCGCGCACAATCAATTCATCCCGTCAATGACTTTTGCTGCAAGGCAGCAATTCGTTGACCATGCCCGTCCCTGCCTGATACCGGTTGTCCGTGGCGACGCATGGCCATCCGGCCGCCGCCGTCATGGCTATCCGATCCGAATTCCGATTCTTCGTGGCAAACAGCATGGACACCACCTCCGGTGTCCGCAGGCGATATACCGTGAACACTGCGTCTGAGACCATCCGGCCGACCTCGACCCTATCCCTCCTTTCGATCGTCGCGCTGACATTCTTCGGCTATATCGCCATCGGCCTTCCGCTCGCGGTTCTGCCGACCTATGTCGACAGCGGCCTCGGCTTCGGCGTCGTTTGGGCCGGCATCGCCGTCAGCACGCAATATGTGGCGACCATCGTTAGCAGGGCGCATGTCGGGCGGCTCTGCGATCAATACGGGCCGCGCCGCTCGGTCTTCCTCGGCTTCCTTGCCTATGGTCTGTCAGGCGCGCTGACGATCGCCTCCACATTCACAGTGAATGTCCCGGCGGCAAGCCTTGCTCTTCTGCTTGCAGGCCGGCTGGCGCTCGGCATCGGCGAAAGCTGGGTAAGCACCGCGGCGATCACCTGGGCGATCGGCCTGATGGGCTCGCGCGAAACAGTCCGCATCATCTCGTGGAACGGCATCGCCACCTATGGCGGCATCGCGCTCGCCGCCCCTTTCGGCGCCTGGCTGCAGGGGCGATACGGCTTCTTCGCCATCGGTGTCGTTACCATCATCCTTGCCGTCGCCGGATTCATGCTGGCGCAAACGCGCCCGCCCGTGCCTGGCGTGAAGGAAAAGGGCATCGGCACCGGCCAGGTTTTGAGCCGCGTCGCGCCGTTCGGCATCGCACTGGCGCTTGCGTCAAGCGGTTTCGGTGTGGTGATGGCTTTTGTCGCGCTGTTCTTCCATAGCCGCAACTGGGATGGCGCCTCTTTTGCGCTCAGCGCCTTCGGCCTTACCTTCATGGGCGTGCGCCTGGGTCTTGCCCAGGCAGTCGCCCGCTTCGGCGGCCTGCCGCTGGTGCGTATTTCCCTCGTCATCGAGATCATCGGCCTTGCGGCCATTGCCCTTGCGCCCTCCCCGACGGTTGCCATCATCGGCGCGGCGCTGGCCGGCGCCGGTTTTGCGCCCGTCTTTCCTGCACTCGGCAATGAGGCGATGGAGCGCATCCCGCCGCAGAACCGCGGCGTCGCGCTCGGACTCTATTCGATCTTTCTCGACGTGTCGCTCGGCTCGACCGGCCCGATTGCCGGTCTGTTTGCCGACCATCTCGGCTATGCCGCCCCCTTCTCCTTCGGCGCCGGCGCGGTATTACTCAGCCTGATCCTAAGCTTCTGCCTGCGCAGGAACGGCCGCCGCTAGCAGCCACTTTGGGGCATTTGTCCTTGATCCTGGTTTCGGCAGATGGCGACAAAAGGTTGCGGGTTGCGGTCAAGGCTTGATATGGGTCTCCGATTGTCATCAGCAGGAGGCCGGCCCATGAATGTCACCGAAATCGTCATCGAAGGCGACACTCCGGGGATCGCCTGGCGGCTGCCCGTCCTGCATTTTGCCGGCAGCAAGGCGGATGCACCGAAGGTTTATATCCAGGCTGCGTTGCACGCCGGCGAGCTGCCGGGCACGGCGCTCGTGCATTTCCTCTGCGGGCGCCTGCGGCAGGCGGAAGCGGAAGGCGTGATCCTCAGCGACATCATCGTGGTGCCGCACGCCAATCCGATCGGCGCGGCGCAATCGCATTTCGGCGAGATGCAGGGCCGTTTCGACCTCGGCTCGCGCACCAATTTCAACCGCGACTTTCCGCTGATCTCGCTGCGCGACCGCGATCTCCTGATCGAGAACCTCGAGCGTTATCCGGCCGTAGACCGGCTGAAGCGCCAGCTGATCCATATGGCGCTCGGCGCCGATCTGGTCATCGATTTTCATTGCGACGACGAATCCCTGCAATATGCCTATATCGACGAGGCTTTCTGGCCCGAGGCTTCCGATCTTGCCGCAGCGCTCAAGATGGATGCCGTGCTGCTGTCGGACGGCGAAAGTTCGGCCTTTGAAGAGGCTGTGAGTTTCGCCTGGAAATATGAAGTGCCGGGCGAGAAGAAGGCGAGACTGCCGGGCAAGCTTTCAGTCACGGTGGAACTGCGCGGCACTCGCGATGTCTATCCCGAGATGGCAAGGAAGGATGCGGAAGGGCTCTGGCGCTTCCTGGCCGCGCGCGGCGCAGTCCACGACGAACGCGTCGCACTTGATGCGTTCGATGGCCCGGCTGTGCCGCTCGACAATATCGAGATGATCCGCGCGCCGCAGGCAGGCACCGTGCTCTTCCATCGCAATATCGGCGAGCGCGTTGCAGAAGGCGACCTGCTAGCGACGATCATCACCTCCCCCGGCATGCCGGATGGGACCATCGATGTCCGCGCACCGCAGGCTGGCCTGATCGTCACCCGTGTTTCGGACCGGCTGGTACGCAGGCGCGGCGACCTGATGAAGATCGGCTCCGATAGGCCGAGTTCCGTCGCCCGGAAGCCTGGAACGCTTGAGGACTAATGGGAAGCAAGAGACGGATTCGACATGACGATCACCATTTACGGCATCAAGAACTGCGACACGATGAAGAAGGCCCGCAGCTGGCTCGAAGGCCATGACATCGCCTATGATTTCCACGACTACAAGGCCGTCGGTATCGATCGGGAACATCTCGAACGCTGGACAAAGGAAGCCGGATGGGAAGTCGTGCTCAACCGCGCCGGCACCACGTTCAAGGCGCTGCCGGAAGCCGATCGCACCGATCTTTCGAAGGACAAGGCCATCGCATTGATGATGGCGCAGCCTTCGATGATCAAGCGCCCGGTACTGGAGGCGGACGGAAAGTTGCTGGTCGGCTTCAAACCCGATATTTATGCGAGCTTCTTCAAGGCTTGGCCGACTGAGGCGCTCTTTTAAAATGATAGCATATATGCTATCACTTTTCCATGAAGGTTGTCATCGACACGAACATTTTCGTTTCCGCGATCATGAACGCCGATGGCGCTCCACGACAGGTCATCCGCCTCTGTCTTGAAGAGCACCTTGTTCCACTGATCAGCAATGCCTTGTTTGCCAAATACGAGGATGTTTGCGGAAGAGATGCCCTTTTCGATGATCGTTTCATCTCAAAAGAAGAGCGCGCGATACTCCTCGATGCATTCCTTTCGAGCTGCATGTGGATTCCCATATATTATTTATCGCGTCCAAACCTGCGCGACGAAGGAGATAATCATTTGATCGAACTTGCGGTCGGTGGCGGCGCGTCGAATTTAATAACGGCAAACAAGAAGGATTTCGCCCAAGCGGAATTGCTATTTCCGCAGCTGGAAATTCTTACGGCAGGTGAGTTCCTTATGAGGAGAAAGTCTTGACATGAGCACGCTCACCATTCGTCTTCCAAGCGATCAGCACGAACGGCTGAAGGCACTTGCCGCGTCCCGCGGCACGAGTCTCAACAAGCTTTTCGAAGAGCTGACGACAAAAGCGCTCACGGAGTTCGATGCCGAGACGCGATTTCAGCTCAGGGCGGCCAAGGGTGACAAAACTCGTGGTCTCGAAATTCTAGGAAAGCTGGATCGCGTTCACTCCGAACGGGGATAAGTTTCACAGCAGAATATATCGGTTTCCCATGTCCAAAACCACCCGCGCCACACAAGTGCTGACCCAGGCGAAAGTCGCCTTCACCGTGCATGCCTATGACTACGACCCGAATGCGGAGCGTGTCGGCCTGCAGGCGGCGGAGGCTCTTGGCGAGGAGCCGCATCGCGTCCTGAAGACGCTGATGGCCGAGGTGGATGGCAAACCGGTCTGCGCCGTCGTGCCCTCCGACCACGAAGTCAGCATGAAGAAGCTTGCCGCGGCCTTTGGCGGCAAGTCGGCCGCCATGATGAAACCTGTCGATGCCGAGCGCCTGACGGGATATCATGTCGGCGGCATCAGCCCGTTCGGCCAGAAGAAGCTCGTTCCGACGGCGATCGAGGCGCAGGCGATGGTCGAGGCTTACGTCTATATAAACGGCGGCCAGCGCGGGTTGCAGGTGCGGTTAAGTCCGCAGGATGCATTGACCGCTCTTAAAGCCAAGGCCGCGCCGCTGATTGCCTGACGATCCTCAAGATCGGACAAAGCGCCTTCAATTTCGCCGCAAACCGGTCTAAGTCTTCGGACCATCCTCGATATCAGCCAAGCAGGTTTTGCCATGACATCAGCCAGCCCCAACCATCATCCCGTCGATCACGCCAAGCTGGAAAAGCTTGCGGAAGTAGCCGTAAGGGTCGGGTTGCAGCTGCAGTCCGGCCAGGATCTGCTGATGACAGCGCCGATCGCAGCGATGCCGCTGGTGCGGCTGATCACGCGGGAGGCCTACAAGGCCGGCGCCGGTCTCGTCTCCACCTTCTATTCGGACGAAGAGACGACGCTCGCCCGCTACGAATACGGCCAGGATGCCAGCTTCGACCGTGCCGCGACATGGCTCTATGAAAGCATGGCCAAGGCTTTCTCCAACAATACGGCTCGTCTCGCCATTGCCGGCGACAATCCGATGCTCCTGTCGAACCAGGACCCGAACAAGGTGGCCCGCGCCAACCGCGCCAATTCGGCCGCCTACAAGCCGGCGCTCGAAAAGATCTCGAATTTCGACACCAACTGGAACATCGTCTCCTATCCGAACCCCTCCTGGGCAAAGCTGGTCTTCCCGAACGATCCGGAACCGATCGCGGTTGCCAAGCTCGCCAAGGCGATCTTTTCCGCGTCGCGCGTCGATGTCGAAGATCCGATCGCGGCCTGGGCGGAGCACAACGCCAATCTGCACAAGCGTTCGGCGTGGATGAACGGCCAGCGTTTTGCCGCCCTGCATTTCCAGGGACCAGGCACCGACCTGACGGTTGGTCTCGCAGACGGCCACGAATGGCATGGCGGCGCTTCCATCGCTAAGAACGGCATCACCTGCAACCCGAACATCCCAACGGAAGAGGTCTTCACCACGCCGCATGCGCTGCGCGTCGAAGGCCATGTCTCCTCCACCAAGCCGCTGTCGCATCAGGGCACGCTGATCGACAATATCCAGGTGCGCTTCGAGGGCGGCCGGATCATCGAGGCGAAGGCGACGCGCGGCGAGGAGGTGCTGAACAAGGTACTCGACACCGACGAAGGCGCGCGCCGGCTCGGCGAAGTGGCGCTGGTGCCGCATTCCTCGCCGATTTCGGCAAGCGGCATCCTGTTCTACAACACGCTCTTCGATGAAAACGCCTCCTGCCATATCGCGCTCGGCCAATGCTATTCCAAGTGCTTCATGGACGGCGCCAAGCTCAGCCAGGAGCAGATCAAGGCGCAGGGCGGCAACTCCAGCCTGATTCATATCGACTGGATGATCGGCTCCGACAAGGTCGATATCGACGGTATCAATGCCGATGGCTCGCGCGTTCCCGTCATGCGCAAGGGCGAGTGGGCATAAGGACGCACAGATACCTTGAATGAGAGCGTGCCGCGGTATCCCTGCCGCGGCATGTTTTTTGTCTGGAAGCGCGGAATCAGATCGTCGCCAGCGCTCGCTTGACGCGCTCGAGATGCGCCTTGCGTCCGGCATCGGTGACGCGATCCATGTCATGAAGCGCCAGCATGCGGAAATTCAGCCGCTTGGCGCAGAAGGCGGCGATGCCGCGCTTCAGCAGGCGCCGCACCGGATTGCCCATATAGAGGTGCACGATCCACCAGGGCGAACCGGTGGTCGTGAGTGCCCAGAACAACCGGATATTGGTGAGCTGCGGCACGATACGGCCGCCGGCGGGATCATGAGTAAAGGCAACGCCGGGCGCAAAGGCACGATCGAAGAAGCCTTTGAGAATGGCAGGGAAATTGAACCACCATTGCGGAAACACGAGGATCAGTCCCTCGGCCGCCCGCAGACGCGCGACGATATCGCCGACGCCCGCGGTATCGTAGGGCTGATCGAAATAGCCGCCCCGCTCCACTTCCGAAAGACGCGGGTCGAAGCCCTCGCGATAGAGATCGAGCAGATCGACCTCGTGGCCGCCGGCGGCAAGCGTTTCCCGCGCGAGCTTCGCCACAGCGGCGGCGAAGCTGTCCTCCAGCGGATGTGCCAGAACGAGCAGGATACGCATCAGAACAGGCTTCCCTGCTTTGGCGGAACGGCGGGTTCTGCGGGTTTGGTAGCCCGCTTTTTCGCAGGTGTGGCGCCTGATGACGGTGGGGCGGCGGCATCGCCGATGACCGCGCCGACACGGCCATCCGCAAATTCGATCGATATGGCAGCACCTGTCGAAAGTGCCGCTGCCAGCGAAACCGGGCGGTCGTCCTCATCACGCACGACGGCATAGCCACGCTTCAAAACATTCTTGTAGGAGAGCGACTGCAGGATACGTTCCTGCGCGACAAGCTCGCTGCGGGCACGGGTTAGCTGATGGCGGATGGCGGTGTCGGCGTGGCGGACAAGATTGCCGAGGCGATCGCGCGCCCTCCCCGTCTGCGCTTCGAGGTGCGAGGGCAGCGTGGCGAAGACGGCATCCGCGCGTTCGATGCGGGCGCGAGAGCGGTCGAGCATGCGCTCGATGGTCCGCTCCGCGCGGGTCATCCGCTCGCCCAATTGCTGGCGGCGCTCGGCGATCCGGTTCGACAGGATATCCGGCCGCAGCTGCGAGGCCATGCGCTCGAAGGAACGGCGCTTGTTCAGCGTGTTCAGCTCCAATCCACGGCCAAGGCCGGCGGCCGCCTCATCGAAGCGGCGGCGCGGCAGGGCCAGGATCTGGTCGAGCGAAGGTAGCGCCCGCAACAGCGCACGCACCGCCTGTCGCCGCTGATCCATCTGTCTTATCATTCCGCCCTGCAGCCGGGCTGCAAGGCTTGCGAGCTGCGCCTCCAGCTCGGCCCGAACAGGCACTGCCATTTCCGCCGCGCCCGTCGGCGTCGGTGCGCGCACGTCAGCGGCATAGTCGATCAAGGTCCAGTCGGTCTCGTGGCCGACGGCCGAGATCAGCGGGATATCACTCGCGGCAGCGGCACGGACGACGGCCTCGTCGTTGAAGCTCCAGAGGTCCTCGAGGCTGCCGCCGCCGCGCGCGACGATCAGCACGTCGGGGCGCGGGATCGGGCCGCCTCGCTCAAACTCGTTGAAGCCGCGGATGGCGTTCGCCACCTCGTCGCCGGAGCCCTCCCCCTGCACCTTCACCGGCCAGACCAGCACATGCACGGGAAAACGATCGGAAATACGGTGCAGGATATCGCGGATGACGGCACCGGTCGGAGAGGTCACGACACCGATTACCCTTGGCAGGAAGGGGAGCCTGCGTTTGCGCTCGGGATCGAAGAGGCCTTCGACGCCGAGCTTGCGCTTGCGCTCCTCAAGAAGCGCCATCAAGGCGCCAGCACCGGCAGGCTCCAAAGTCTCGATGACGATCTGATATTTCGACGAACCCGGGAAGGTCGTCACCTTGCCGGTCGCGATGACTTCCATCCCCTCTTCGGGGCGAAATTTCAGCTTGGAGAAGGTACCCTTCCAGATCACCGCGTCGATACGGGCACGATCATCCTTCAGCGAGAAATAGGCATGACCCGAGGAATGCGGCCCGCGATAGCCGGAGATTTCACCGCGCACGCGTACCTGGTCGAACGCGTTCTCGACGGTGCGCTTGATCGATCCCGACAATTCCGAAACGGAATATTCCGTCAGGTTCGAGGGCGAATCATTCTCAAAAAAGCTGCTCATGGCTTCCTTCTAGCCCATGTCGCGGAAAATGCGGAGCCTTGTGCGTACTCCCTAAGTCTGAAACGATCGAAGGCGAGGATTGTGCGCATAGTTGAGGGACAGCAGCGATCATTGCATGTCCCATAAAGAGAGTGGAGCTTATCGCTTCATCAAACGTTAACCCTATCGACAAAGCCTTTCTTAGCCGTCCGCGCGTAAATCTGTGCAAACTGGTTCTTGGTAAAGAGGATATGGAGCGATGATATTCGCGACCGCCATGATCATCGGAATTGTCGCCGGGCTGCAGCGCACGACCATCGGCGCCTTGCTCGGCGTGGCGCTGGTGAGTATCGCCTTCATGGCGGCGGTCGCGATGTCGATCGTTCCGCCGCCGCTGACGACACTGTTCATTGCGCTCGGCGGTTACAATCTTGGCTTCATCGGCTATCTCATTACGGCCGAGATGATGGAGCAGCGCCGCGCCTAGAGCGTGATGCGGAAAAGTGTAGGCGGTTTTCGGTCCGAAATTACGCCTCCGGCTCAATCCTGCGATTTGACGCGGAAGAACTGCACATCCGATTCGCCCTGGGTCGCAATGGGTTCCAGATAAACGGGAACACGCCCAGCACTCAGATAGGCATAAAGTCCCTTGGGAGCCCGCTCGCTTAAGAGCAGCACCTGCGGATCCTCTTTGCAGAAGGCGACTAATGTCACCTTTGCCTCACGCAAGAGCGCCTCCGCCCTTTGCGGTTCCGCAAGGCCGATATGCAGTTCGGCCAGCATGCCGTCGGGATCTCGGTGATAAGGGCCGGATAAGGTGCGATGCGGCGTGAAGCGCAAAAGCGGCGCTCCCATGTTCGAGGCTGCCGCGACGACCCCTGGCTGAAGGCCCGCGATCGGCGCCAGCGCTGTCTTCGAGGCACAATCGGCGGTTTCCTCGGCCTTGGCGGGAGTCGCGATCGCAAAGCCGTTGCTGAAGCCCTTCGTGACAAGCAAGCCGCCGATCGCCCATACCGCGGGGGCGGAAACCAGCACCGTCACCGCATAGAGCAAGGCCGAGCGCATGTTACGGGTATCGGCCATGTAGCCGCGCCTGAGATCGGCGATCATCAGGGCCAGGGGCGGGATGGCAAGGAGGTTGGCAAATTCCGCGCCGCGCACCTGCACCAGCGTAATCACCCAGTTGATCGCAACCATGGCCATGAGAATTGCAAACAGGCCGGCGCGATCACCGCGCAGAATGCGAATTGCGCAAAAGACCATGGCCAGAAGACCGGTCGCATAGAAGACGCCGAGCGTATCGGGCTGGGTCCGGGCGATCGAAAAGATCGACTGCGCCTCCGTTATCTCGTTCAGCCAGAGATCCACCAGCATCGGATCGAGATCGGCAAGCGGATTGTGCAGGCATTGCGGCGCAAGCGCGACGGTCGTCGCAAATACGAACGCGCCATCGGCCAGCAGAACCGCGATGCGCCACTGCCGGGACAGGCGGCTGGCAAAAAGCGCCGACAACAGAAGCCCGACGCAGCCGGCGCTGGTGATGCCGTAAAAGCCGAGCGAAAGATTGTCGCAGGTGACCATGGAATAAAAGCGCGGCGGCACCAGCGAAAAGAAGGCGGCGCTGACGGCGATGGTCAGTGTCAGCGCAAAGGCTTTCGCAGCCGGCGCGAAGGCTTCGCCTTTCCAGGCCCAAAGACAAGCAACCGACATGCAGGCGACGGCAACGAAGGGCGTCGTTTCCGCACCGATACCGAGCTGGATGGCAAGAGCGACGGCGGCGACCGCGAAATTGCGCGGCCGATGGTTTTCATCGACTAGCATGGCAACGGTGAGGGCGACAAGGCCAAGCTGAACATTGTCATGATCGATGGACCCCGGCACGAAACGCGGCGAGAGCAATACGAACATCGCCGTCAAGATCAGCGAAAAATGCATACCTTCGACACCGGCGACGCGCCGGCCGGCAAGCCCCATAAAGACCATCAGCGGCAGAACGAGCATGAGCGGCCACACGGTCAGCGCCGCCGCCTCCGCCCCTTCGGGCGAAAAAAACATCCGGAAGAAGAGGATGAGGCTTGCGATCGGCAGGTCGATGAAGCGCGACCAATGCATCAGCGTCCCGCCGTCGAGGCCGAGACGGTATTGCATCATATCGAACCAGCCTTGGCCGGCGAGGAAATCCCGCACTTCGACAAGGCGCATGGCGTCGTCATTATCCGGACCGACATAGTCCGCGAGGTGACGATGAATGACGAGTTGCGCGACGATAACGACCACAGCATAGGCAAGTGCGACCAAGGCCGGATGCGACCAAGGCAAAGGCGCCTTCTTTTCTGCCGTTCGGGCTGCCTCGGGCGGCATTGCCAGCGTCTGCGCCATGTGGTTAAGCCCTGTGTTGGAAGGATATTCGGGGCTTTACGCTAGCTCATGCCCATCAAAAAAAAGTAAAGCGGATGTCCGGAGACATTCATCACGATAATGTTTTTCGTACGGGCTATTCCCCGCCATTTTTCGTTCGCAGCCATAGCGTCTTATTAACAGCCAGCAGGATAAGCTCTCGTCCGGATCGTCCATCGGGCCTCAACACTGACTTTACGCGTAGGAACCGGCCAAGACCATGTGGAATGAGAAACTGAACATCGCCGTTCTTCTGCCCTGTTACAACGAAGCCGCGACGATCGGAGACGTCGTGCGCGGCTACCGCAAGGCGCTGCCGCAGGCTACGGTCTATGTCTACGACAACAATTCCACCGACGGCACCGCGCTTTACGCCGTACTGGCGGGTGCAACCGTGGTGCGCGAGCGCCGGCAGGGCAAGGGCCATGTGGTGCGGCGCATGTTCGCCGACATCGAGGCGGATATCTATCTGATGGCTGATGGCGACGGCACCTATGCGCCGGAGGACGCTGAAGAGCTGATCCGCACGCTGCTGACCGAAGGCTCCGACATGGTTGTCGGCACACGCCGCAATGTCCATAACGACGCCGGCCGGCAGGGCCACGCCTTCGGCAACCGCATCTTCAATTGGCTCTATCGCAGCATATTCGGTGCCGATTTCACCGACATCTTCTCCGGCTATCGCGCCTTTTCGCGCCGTTTCGTCAAGAGTTTCCCAGCCGTATCGGGTGGTTTCGAAATCGAGACCGAAATGTCGGTGCATGCCTCGCGGCTCAAGCTGCCGGTCAGCGAACTGGAACTCGACTATGGGCGGCGGCCGGAAGGCTCGCGTTCGAAGCTTTCCACTTTCCGCGACGGTGGCAAGATCCTCTGGATGTTCGCCATGCTGATGAAGGAAACGCGGCCTTTCGCCTTTTTCGGCATTTTGAGCGCCGTCGCCATGGAGCTCGGCATCGGCTTCGGCATCCCCGTCCTTGTCGAGTATTTCGAAAGCGGCCTGGTAACGCGCATGCCGAGCTGGGTGCTCTCCATGGCACTGACGATGATCGCCTTCATGCTGTTCACGGCGGGGCTGATTCTGGATTCCGTTGCACGTGCGCGTGCAGAACAATTGCGAATCCACTATATGAGCCTGGCCAAGCCATCTTCGCGTCACAATGGTGACGAACGGACTGTTTACATGGCAGAACTCGAAAAGCCGGGAAGCCGGAAGAAAAGGTCCAAGGCTGCATGAATAAGCTGCTTCGCTTCCTGATTGCCGGTACTATCGGCTTCATTGTCGATGCGAGCATATTGCATCTATTGCTGTGGTTCACGCCATTCGGCCCGTTCGTCAGCCGCGCCGTATCGATACCGACCGCGCTGCTTACGACCTGGTTTTTGAACCGCAACTTCACTTTCGGTCGATCCAACCGGTCGCTGGCGTCGGAGGGCTTCCGCTACGGTTCTGTCGGCTTGACCTCGGCGCTCTTGAACTATGCCGTTTTCAGCTCGTTGCTGATGGCCGAGCCGGGGCTGCGGCCGATCATCGCCCTGACGCTTGCTTCGGCGGCGGCGACGGCATTCAGCTTTTTCGGCTATTCGCGCTTCGTCTTCCGCCACCGGCAAAATTCCTGAAGCAATTCCGGAAAAGCGCGGGCAATTTTCCGGCCGGAATTGCCTGGAGAATAAGGAAGCCGGTCAGACCGGCTCCCAGCCATCCTTTTCGCTGGCCCGGTAAATCGCATCGATGACCTTCTGGTTGAGCTTCGAGCTTTCCAGGGACACGACCTCCGCACCTTGACCAAGCGCCGCGGCTGCAAAGGCTTCCGCCTCGCGTCTGTACTGCCGGCTGTCGGGGAAACGGAAGATCTGCGATTCGGAATGGTTGCGATTGGTCAGTTCCAGTTCTTCGGCACCATAACGGTCGGCGTTGAAGGGCGACTTCACCTCGATGAAGCCTTCCGTACCGTGAAAAACCATGACCTGGCGATTGGCCATCTGCGTGGAGATATAGAAGGTTAGTTCGAAGTCGCCGAAATCGGCCTTGACGCTGGAATAGATGTCGGTGCCGAATTCGGGATCGCGCTCCGTCACCGCCTGAATGCGCCGGGGCTCACGGCCGGTGACGAAACGGGTGCTGATGGTCGGGTAGACGCCGATATCGGGCAGGCCGCCGCCGCCGAGCGCCGGGATGTTGCGCATGTTGCCGGCATCGCGGTTGAAATAGGTGAATGCGCCCTGGATATGGCGCAGGCGGCCGATGGCGCCATCGGCGAGCAGCGAGCGAACCTTGCGCCAAACCGGCGCATAGGTGACCATATAGGCTTCCGTCACCAAAACCCTGTTGCGATCGCGGGCAGCGATCAGGCTGTCGATTTCATCCGCCTTGAGCGCAATCGGCTTTTCGCAAAGCACATGCTTGCCGGCATCGGCGGCCTTGATCGTCCATTCGACATGCTGCGAGGTCGGCAGGGGAATATAGACGGCATCGATGGTGTCGGAGGCGAGCATCTCCTCGTAGGAACCGAAGGCATGCGGCACCGAGAAACGATCGGCCATCTGGCGGGCACGGTCGAGATCACGGCTGGCGATAGCGGTCACTACGCAATTTTCCGCATCCTGAATGGCTGGCACCACCAGATCGCGGCCGATCTTCGCAGTCGACAGAATTCCGAAGCGCAGCATGCTCTCTCTCCTAAAACATCGTCCCGAAGCGGACGGCTGCATGGCGATGACCGCCACTCGGCTCTTCCGGCGGGATGTCGTGTAGACACGGTGGGTGAAGCGAAACGAAGGCCGTTACACTCTCGATGAAATCGAAGGCCACTTTATTCGGCCCCTGGCTAAGGCGCAACGCTCGATATGAGCTCGCGGTCACGAACGGGGAGCACGGCAATCATCGCATCATGTCCGTATTTGTCCCCTTTCTGTCTGCCAAATGGCTTTCGAAGCTTTCAATCGACGCCTAGTCTCGGCTATCCTTCAAGCACAGGAGATACGAAAATGTCCCATGCCGATACCGCACTGCTCGTCATCGATGTCCAGGAATCCTTTCGCCAGCGTCCCTATTGGCGAACGGACGACCTGCCGGCCTTTACCAACCGCCTGCAGGCGCTGATCGACGGAGCCAAGGCAAAAGGCATTCCCGTCGTGCAGATTTTCCATGTCGAGGATGGCGACGCGCATTTCAGCCTGAAGAGCGGCTACGTGCGCAAGCTCGACGAAATTTCGCTGGAGGCCGATGCGGTCTTCCACAAGCGCCGCCATTCGGCGCTCGTCGGCTCCGGCCTCGATGTCTGGCTGGTGGCGAATGGCATCCGCAAGGTGATCGTCTCGGGCATCCGCACGGAGCAATGCTGCGAGACGACCACCCGGCACGCTTCCGATCTCGGTTATGATGTCGATTACGTCACCGAGGCGACGCTGACTTTTCCGATGACGCACGCCTCGGGTACGGTGTTCAGCGCCGACGATATCAAGAAGCGCAGCGAGCTGGTGCTTTCGGGCCGCTTCGCCCGCATCGCAACCGTCGAAGAGGCGCTGGCCGGCGCATCGATACGGAGTGCCGCATGACCCAAAACGGCCAGCACCGTCATCGGCAGATCATTCCAGTCTACGTCCTTCTGCCGCCCTATACGCTGCTGATGGACGTGGCCGGGCCGGTGGAGGTATTGCGCCGCGCCAATATCGAACAGGACGACGTCCTGTTCGACTATCAATTCGTCGCCGCCCAAGCATCGCAGACGACCTCGGTCGGGCTGACGCTTGCCGATCTCAAGCCGCTGCCGGAGCATATTCCCGACGGCGCCTATATCATCCTGTCCGGCAGCGTCACGCCGCCCGACGACGCGGAGGATATCGAGCAGGAGCTTGGCAGGCTCGCGACCTGGCTGAAAAGCACGGTACGTCCCGGTATCACGCTCGTCACCATCTGCTCGGGAGCCGTGCTTGCCGCCCGCGCCGGCTTAATGGACGGCTATGCCTGCACCACGCATGCCGCCTGTATCGACGAAGTTCGGGAATATGCGCCGACGGCAAAGGTTCTCGACAACCGGCTATATGTCGAGGACCGGGACCGCTATTCGAGCGCCGGCATTACGACTGGCACCGATCTGATGCTGCACCTCGCCTCCAAGCTGACGTCACCGGTGACCGCGCTGACCATTGCCCGGCACATGGTAGTCTACATGCGAAGGACCGGCGCCGAGCCGCAGCTTTCGCCCTGGCTCAGCGGCCGCAACCATGTGCACCCCGCCATCCATCGCGTTCAGGATGCGATCATGGCCGATCCGGCCCATAGCTGGTCGCTTTCCGAGCTTGCCGGTATCGGCGCGATGAGCGCACGGCATATTTCGCGGCTGTTTCAGGAACATGCCGGCCTGTCGGTGACGGCCTATGTCAATCTGATGCGCGTCACATTGGCGCGCGACGTGCTTGCCAATTCGCGGCTGGACATGGAGCGCGTGGCGGAAAAGTCCGGCTTCGCCTCGCCGCGGCATATGCGGCGCGTCTGGTCGAAATACAACGCGCTGCCGCCCAGCCACTATCGGCGTTCGACGGCGGAATAAAGAAATCGTCAGTGGAATTTCACTGCTCGCGGCGTTAGCCTGCCTTGTCCCTCCCCTCCGGCGCCTGTTCGCCGGTCCGACACTCAAGTGATTTGGAGACATATCATGGACATGCGCAAGCTTGGACGAACCGATCTGTTTGTCGCCCCCATCGTTTTCGGCGGCAACGTCTTCGGCTGGACGGCCGATGAGAAAACCTCCTATGCACTGCTCGACGCCTTCTTCGATGCCGGCTTCAACACGATCGACACGGCCGATGTCTATTCCCGCTGGGTTCCCGGCAACAAGGGCGGCGATTCCGAAGAGATCATCGGCAAGTGGCTGAAGCAGGGCCGCGTTTCGCGCGACAAGGCGATTATCGTCACCAAAGTCGGATCGGAAATGGGGCCGGGCAAGAAGGGCCTCAAGGCCGACTATATCATCGAGGCGGCCGAGGCATCGCTGAAGCGGCTGCAGACCGACCACATCGACCTTTATCTGTCGCACTGGCCGGACCCGGAAACGCCGCACGAGGAATCGCTTGCTGCCTATGCCAAGCTGAAGGAACAGGGCAAGATCCGCCATGTCGGCTGCTCGAACCTCAATGCGACGCAGCTGCAGGCTTCGCTCGATGCCGCCGCCAAGGCAGGACTGCCGCGCTACGACGTGCTGCAGCCCGAATATAACCTCTATGCCCGCGACAGCTTCGAGGGACCGCTTGCGGATCTCTGCGTCAAAGAAGAGATCGGCGTCATCACCTATTTCAGTCTGGCGGCGGGCTTCCTGACCGGCAAATACCGCCGCAAGGCGGATACGGAAGGACGGGCGCGCGAGAACCGGGTCGCCGCCTATCTCGACGCCAAGGGCCTGCGCATCCTTGCAGCCCTCGACAAGGTCGCCGCCGAAACCGGCGCGAAGCCGGCCGAGATCGCGCTTGCCTGGCTTCTGCGCAAGCGCGGCGTCACTGCTCCGATCGCAAGCGCGACTAGCCTCAGCCAGCTCGAAGCGCTCATCAATTCGGCAAAGCTTCCGCTTTCCGATAACGCCATGCGCCTGCTCGACGCAGCCGGCGAATAAAAGAGGCAACCAATGACCGTGACGATCCGAGATGCCAGACCTGAAGACGAAGCGCGCTGGCGCGCGCTATGGAACGGCTATCTGGCCTTCTACGGCGTCACGATCGCGCCGGATATTACCGATGCGACCTGGCGCCGGGTCTTCGATCCGGCGTCGGCGATCTTCATGCGTGTGGCCGAAGTCGACGGCGAGGTAAAGGGTTTCACGCTTTGCCTAACGCACGAGGGCACATGGACGCTCGCTCCCGACTGCTATCTGGAGGACTTGTTCGTCGATGAAAGCGCCCGGGGCCACGGCGTCGGCCGGGCGCTACTCGACGATCTCGTTACGCTCTGCAAGAAAAACGGCTGGGCGCGGCTCTATTGGCATACGGAAGAAGGCAATGCGACCGCCCGCAAGCTATACGACACCTATGTCAAAAGCGACGGGCACATTCGTTATCGCATCAGCTTCTAAGCTTCGGAAAACCCTCATAGTGCGCGGAATGATCCCCTTCCCAGTTGGCCATGCTGGGCTTGGTCAGCATGCCGCGCGGGCCGACAAAGCTCTGAATCGTCCGTTTCGGCCGCTCGTGCCATTGGATGTTGAAGGCCCATAGTTTCGGGAAGAAGCAGAGCGAGGCATAGGGCAGGTGGTCGTGTATCCACCAGGCGAGCTTCTGCCAGTCGCCTTCCTGGCTATGGTGATCGATGAGCCATGGCACGACGATGCAGACGGCGGCCCCCATGCAGCCGTCGAGATCGCGCATGTCCCAGATATGGTGCGCAGCGGTGTGGGGATTGGTCGAGCAATTCAGCCCGCTTCTGTTGCCGAAGGCGTTCACCTCGGGCGAGCGATAGCCGGAGCGGATATGTAGCCGGCCAAAGGTCGCTTCCAGCGGCTCCAGCAATTCCCCGCAGAGCCGCCGGCCCGTCTCGATCGCCAGATCCGGGTCTTCCGGAATATTGGGAATGCGATAGAAATCAGCAATTTCCGAATGCAGGAAATCGCGGAAGAAGAAGTTCTTCGACAACCTGACGCGGCCGAGATCCTCGAGCCCCTTCATCGATCCCGGTTTTCTCATCGCTGCTACCCTTCCTGAAACCATTCAATCAGTCGAGACGAGTTATCGCATCGCCGCCACCCGATTTCTGTCAGCAGTCGCTCATCGCTTGTTTCGACGCAAATCCGAATGCCCTCAAGGCCCCGTATATTTGAAGAAATCGATGAAGGCTCTAAGCGCCGGACGCATCTGGCGGCGGCTTGGATAATAGATGCAGAAGCCCGGATAGGGCGGGCACCAATCCTCGAGAACGCGGATGAGTTTGCCCTCGGCCAGTTCCTGCTGCACACGAATGTCGAAGAGATAGGCAAGCCCGGCGCCGTTGACGGCCGCCAGGACGCCGAGTCGATCCTCGATGACGATCAAAGGGCCATCGACGGCAACGACCAGCTCGCGGCCATACTTCTCGAACTCCCAGCGATAGAGCGAGCCATCCGTGAACCGCCGCTTGATGCAGCGGTGATGGGCGAGATCGCGCGGATGCAGAGGCTTCGGATGTTTCTCGAAATATGCAGGCGAGCCCGCAATCACGGTACGGATGTCGGGCGAGATCTTCACCGCGATCATGTCGCCTTCGATGCTTTCCGCCAGCCGGATGCCGGCATCATAACCCTCCTTGACGATGTTGCTGAAGCCGTCCTCGTTGGCGATCTCCAGCGTGATGTCGGGATAGGTATTGAGAAAATCGCCAAGCCGAGGCGCCATGAGAAGATCGGAAGCGAAGCGCGGGGCGGTGATTCGCAGCGTTCCCGCCGGGCGGCCGCGGGTCGCAAGCGTGTCCTCCAGCGCGATATCGATTTCCTCCAGAGCCGGCGCCAGCCTTTGAAGCAAGGCCTGGCCCTCCTCCGTCGGCAGTACGCTGCGCGTGGTGCGGGCGAGCAGCCGCACGCCGAGGCTTTCTTCGAGGCTGGAAACGGCGTGGCTGACGGCAGATGGCGCAATCGACAGTTCCTTGCCGGCGGCGCGGAAGCTGCGATGGGCGGCGACGGCGGCAAATACCGCGAGTTGGGAGAGCTGAGTTCGGTTCATTGATCTAAATTATAGAACAGCCTGTAAGGATTTGCATGGATTTTCATTCATTATCCAGAATCCTACCTTGAACTCGTAGACAGCGGATACAAGCCCTGTCGCTCCCATACATCTCAAGAGGAACACACCATGAAAACCCGCAGGCTTGGTAAGGATCTCACCGTTTCCGCCGTTGGGCTCGGCTGCATGGGCATGAGCTTTGCCTATGGCGCGACCGACGAAGCCGAATCCGTCAAGACGCTTCATCGTGCAGTCGATCTCGGCATCACCTTTTTCGACACCGCCGAAACCTATGGCCCCTTCACCAACGAGGAGCTGCTCGGCCGCACGCTGAAATCCATGCGTAACCGCGTGGTCATCGCCACCAAGTTCGGCTTCAAGCTCGATCATACGAAAAGCGGTCCGGCGGCGATGGTCGGTGTCGACAGCCGGCCCGAACATGTGAAGGACGTTGCCGAGGCTTCGCTGAAACGGCTCGGCACCGATGTCATCGACCTCTTCTATCAGCATCGAGTCGATCCCAACGTGCCGATCGAAGACACGGTCGGCGCTATGGCGGAGCTGGTGAGAGAGGGCAAGGTGCGGGCACTCGGCCTTTCGGAAGCCGGCTCCGCCACCATCCGCCGCGCCCACGCGGTGCATCCGATCGCTGCCGTGCAGAGCGAATATTCTCTATGGAGCCGCGACCCGGAAGAGGATGTGCTTGCCACCTGCCGCGAACTCGGCATCGGCTTCGTGCCCTATAGCCCGCTCGGCCGCGGCTTCCTGACCGGCGCGATCCAGAAGACGGACGATCTCGCCGACGACGATTTCCGCCGGTCGCTGCCGCGCTTCCAGGGCGAGAATTTCGATGCCAACACGGCCCTTGTCGCGAAACTTCAGGCGCTTGCCGAAGAAAAGGGCGTCACGGCGGCACAATTGGCGCTCGCATGGGTGCTGTATCAGGGCGACGATATCGTGCCGATTCCCGGCGCACGCAAGCTGCATCATCTGGAGCAGAATGCGGCGGCTGCCGACATCGCTCTTTCGCCGCGAGAGGTGAAGGAGCTCGGCGACATCGTCTCACCCGAAAGGGTCGCCGGTAAACGGTATACCGATGCCTCTCTGGCGATGACGAATATATGACACTTGGGCCGCCCCCTCGACCGACGCGAAGACATCGGCCGCAAAGGCCGGTGTCATTTTGGGACCGAAAAGAAAAATGAAGCATCGGAGACAGGGTCGCCGAACATGCGAATTGCCTGAATTGCAGGCTTTTTCAAACCCCTAGATTGATCGTCATGGGCGCGAAGCTCATTCAGAAGCTCCACGCTCGGTTGACAAACGGGTTCGAAATTTGAAGATTGCCGCCATCAAAAACGGGCAGCGTGGGGAGGACTTATGTCTAAGCGCGCGTTTATCGGCTTCTCTGCTTTTCTTCTTGCCACTTTTACCTCTCTGAACCCCTCGGTCGCAGCTGACGTCAAGCGCCAGGTGGTCACCACGAAGGATGGCGATTACTTCGGCTTCGATTTGCGCACAGAGCAGAATGTGACGCTGGACCAGTGCTCCGCCTCCTGCATCGGCGACAAGTCCTGCAAGGCCTTCACCTACAATCCCAAGGTGAAGTGGTGCTTCATGAAGTCGGACTTCAACCAGCTCAACAGCTTCCCCGGGGCGATCGCCGGCAAGATCGTCGAAACGGCTGCCACCAGCGAGCCGGATATCGGCGCAGCACCTGCCCTTTCCTTCCTCTCCGACAATTTCGTTCAGAGCGCGCGCGATGCAAAAAACACGCTGACGCTCGGCAACGAGCTGAAGGGCCAGGGCGTCGAAAGCCTGATTGCGCTCGGCCGCATCGAACTGACCTCGGGCAATGTCAACGATGCCCTGAACGCCTTCCAGGGCGCGCTCTCGCTCAATCCTGACAACGGTGATCTGTGGATCGAAATGGCGCGCGCCGCCAATACGATCACGAACGACACGTCTGTCGCCACACGAGCCGCCTATGCCGCACTCAACGGCTATCAGCTGACCCGCACGACTAGCAGCCGCGCCGATGCGCTCGCTGTACTCGCCGAGGCGCTGAAGAACGCGCAGAACTACCGTCCCGCCCTCAACGCCTACAAGGCGAGCCTCAATCTCGTCAGCTCGGCCGCCGTCCAGGCTGCCTACAACGACCTTCTGGCCCGCCAGGGCTTCCGTGTTACCGGCAACACGCTCGACAACGACAATGCCTCGCCACGCGCCTGCGTGCAGTTCTCCGAAAAGCTGGTGAAGAGCGGCGTCGACTATACCCCCTTCGTCACACTCAACGGAGCCGCGCCGAAGGGCGTCGACGCCAAGAATAACCAGATCTGCGTCGAAGGTCTGGAATTCGGCCAGCACTACCGCATTTCGCTGCGCGCCGGCCTGCCCTCCTCGGTGGATGAAAACCTCGCCTCGCAGGTCAATGTCGATGTCTACGTCAAGGATCGCGCCGCCTCGCTGCGCTTCACGGGCGACAACTTCGTACTGCCTTCGACGGCACGCCGCGGCATTCCGATCGTTTCGGTCAATGCCAATACGGCCAATCTCAAGCTCTACCGCATCGGCGACCGCAATATCGCCCAGCTTCTGAACAACTCGCAGTTCCTGACACAGGTGGACAGCTACAGCGCCCAGACCATTCGGGATACCAATGGCGAGCTGGTCTGGCAGGGCTCCATCGAGATCAAGCAGGAACTCAACAAGGAGGTCGCGACCAGCTTCCCAGTCGACGAGGTGCTGCCGAAACGCAAGCCGGGCGTCTATGTGCTGACAGCGGTTGCGCCCGACAGCGGCGGTCATGAATGGGACCCGCAGGCGACGCAGTGGTTCGTCGTTTCCGATATCGGCGTCACCACCTATGCCGGCACCGACGGACTGAACGTCTTTGCCCGCTCGCTCGGCAGCGCCAAGCCGCTCGCCGGCGTCCAGCTGCAATTGCTTGCCAAGAACAATGAAATTCTGGGCACCGCGAAGACCGACGACAATGGCCGCGCCGTCTTCAGCGCCGGCCTGATGCGCGGCACGGCGGGTATGACCCCGGCCGTCATTACCGCTGAGAATGGCGATCAGGATTACGTCTTCCTCGACATGACGCGCGCCGGCTTCGATCTTTCCGACCGCGGCGTCGCCGGTCGAACCGCGCCCGGCGCCATCGACCTGCTGACCTGGACGGAGCGCGGCATCTACCGTGCCGGCGAGACGGTGCATGCGTCCGCACTTGCCCGCGACGTCAGCTCGACTGCAGTCGAAAACCTGCCGCTTACTTTCGTCTTCCGGCGCCCGGACGGCGTCGAAGACCGTCGCATCGTCACCGATGGCGGCAAGCTCGGCGGCTACAATGTCGACCTGCCGCTGCAGCAGACCTCGATGCGTGGCACCTGGACGATGAGCATCTATACCGACCCGAAGGGTTCTTCCATCGGCTCGCAGACCTTCATTGTCGATGACTTCGTACCCGATCGCATCGAATTCGACATGAAGAGCGACGCCAAGGAGATCGAAGTCGGCCAGCCGACGCCGGTCAATGTCGATGGACGCTACCTCTATGGCGCGCCGGCCGCCGGCCTCAACCTCGAAGGCGAGGTGACGCTGAAGCCGACGCGCCAGAGTGACGCCTACAAGGGTTACCAGTTCGGCCTCGCCGATGAAGGCGCGGGCAAGGCCGAAAACGACGACAGCGACGCCAGCAGCGGCGACAGCAAGGCCGAGAGCACGCAGGTCCCGCTCGAGGACCTGCAAGCGCTGGACGAGAACGGCAAGACCACCTTCAACGTCACGATCAACGACACGCCTTCGACCACGCAGCTGCTGAACGCCAATATCACGGTGCGCATGCAGGAAGCGGGCGGCCGCGCCGTCGAGCGCTCGCTGGTGCTGCCGGTCAAGGCGGATGGCCCGCGCATCGGCATCAAGCCGGAATTCGACGGCGATCTCGGTGAAAACTCCGTCGGCAACTTCCACATCATCGCGATCGATGCCAACGGCCAGAAGCAGGCCATGCAGGGCCTGACCTGGAAGCTGCTGAGCGTCGAGCGCAATTATCAATGGTATCGCGACGGCAGCAGCTGGAAGTTCGAGCCGATCATGTCCACCAAGCAGGTGGCGGTGGGCACGGTGAACGCGACGACCGATGGCGCGGCGATTTCCATGCCCGTCACCTGGGGCCGTTACCGTCTCGAGGTCTCCACCTCCAATGCGAACGGCCCGCAATCCAGCGTCGAGTTCAATGCCGGCTGGTATGTCGCCTCCACCTCGACAGAAACGCCCGACGCGCTCGAGATCGCGCTCGACAAGGAAAGCTACCGTGTGGGCGATACAGCCAAGCTGAAGGTCACTTCGCGCTATGCCGGCCAGCTGATGGTGACGGCGGGTTCGGAAACGCTGATCTCCGTCACCAATGCCGATATTGGTGCGACGGGCGGCGAAGTCGACATCCCGGTCACGGCCGATTGGGGCGCCGGCACCTATCTGACGGCGACCCTGTTCCGCCCCGGCGACGCGCAGGAAAGCCGCATGCCGATGCGCGCCATCGGCATCAAATGGGCGCCGGTCGATCCCGGCGAGCGCAAGCTGCAGATCAAGATCGACGCGCCTGAGAAGACGCTGCCGCGCCAGCCGCTGAACATCAGCCTGCAGGTCTCCGGCGCAGGCGCCAATGAAGATGCCTATGTCACGGTTGCCGCCGTCGATGTCGGCATCCTCAATCTCACGCGCTATCAGTCGCCGGCACCGGATGAATGGTACTACGGCCAGCGCCAGCTCGGCCTCGAAATCCGCGACATCTATGGCCGCCTCATCGACGGTTCGCTCGGCGCGACCGGCAAGCTGCGCACCGGCGGCGACGGCGGACAGGTGGCCTTGCAGGCGAGCCCCCCGAAGGAAAAACTGGTTGCCTTCTTCTCCGGCCCGATCAAGCTGGATGCCAATGGCAAGGCCAATGTCAGCTTCGACATTCCGCAGTTCAACGGCACGGCGCGACTGATGGCCGTTTCCTGGTCGAAGGCCGGCGTCGGCCATGCGACGCAGGATGTCATCATCCGCGATCCCGTCGTCGTCACCGCGAGCCTGCCGAAGTTCCTGGCGCCTGGAGACAAGGCGAACCTGCGTCTCGATGTTGCCAATACAGATGCGCCCGACGGCGAGTATACGCTTGCTGTGACCGGCAACAGCGCCGTGACAGTGGACGCCAGCGCTACCCAGCAGAAGATCAATCTGCAGGCCGGCGGCAAGTACGCCATCACCCTGCCGTTGACCGGTGGACAGCCGGGCGCTGGCACGGTTTCGATCAAGCTCTCGAACGCTTCCGGCATGTCGCTCGATCAATCGGTCGATATTCCGGTCCGCCCGTCGCAGCTACCGCTGACCGAACGGCGTGTCATCGCGCTTGCCCCCGGCAAGAGCCTGACCGTCAATGCCGACCTTCTCGCCGACAGCGTGCTGCCCGGCGCCTCGGTCAGCGTCAATGTCAGCCGCTCCAGCGCGTTCGACGTGCCGGCGCTCCTGATGAGCCTCAGCCGCTATCCCTATGGCTGCGCGGAACAGACCGCGAGCAGTGCCATGCCGCTGCTCTATTTCAGCGACATGGCGATCAAGAACGGTCTTGCTGACGATAGCGAGATCCGCAAGCGCGTGCAGGACGCCATCTATCGCGAAATGTCCTACCAGTCCTCGACCGGCAGCTTCGGCCTCTGGGGGCCAGGCTCCGGCGATCTCTGGCTCGACGCCTATGTGATGGACTTCCTGACCCGCGCCCGCGAGCAGAAGTACAACGTGCCGGATCAGGCCATGGTACAAGGGCTCGAAAACCTTCAGAACGCGCTCAGCGCCAATACCAACGTCAAGGATAACGGCAACGATATCGCCTATGCGCTCTACGTGCTGGCGCGCAACAAGAAGGCCTCGATCAGCGATCTGCGCTACTATGCGGACACCATGCTGAACGACTTCCCGACGCCGCTCTCCAAGGCGCATCTGGCCTCAGCTCTCGCGCTCTATGGGGATGCACAGCGCTCGCGCAACATCTTCATCGACTCGCTGCAGATGTCGCAAAAGGCCGCGGTGACGAAGGTCAGCTTCGTCCGTTCGGACTACGGCTCGTCGCTGCGCGACGGCGCCGCCGTGCTGGCGCTGGCCGCCGAAAGCCGCCCGGTGCCGCCGATCATTCCGGAACTCGCGAGCGTCGTCGCCAAGGATTGGCAGAGCCGGAAATATACCAGCACCCAGGAACAGACCTGGATGCTGCTCGCCGCCCGCGCCCTGCAGAATGGCGACGACGGCCTGACACTCGATGTCAATGGTGCTGCCCATAGCGGCACCTACATGGCGCAGATGTCCGGCGACGCCCTGATGGGTCATCCGCTGACCGTGACCAATACGACGCGCCAGCCGCTGTCAGCTGCCGTGACCACGGTCGCGGCTCCGGTTGCGCAGCTGCCTGCCGGCGGCAACGGCTTCAAGATCGAGCGCAAGTACTACACGCTCGACGGCGAAGAGGCGAATGTCAGCCAGGCACAGCAGAACGAGCGCTATGTCGTCGTGCTGCATGTCACTGAGGACAATGACTGGCCGCAGCGCATCCTCGTGACCGATCTCCTGCCGGCAGGCTTCGAGATCGACAATCCGAGCATCGTCAACAGTGCTCAGCTTTCGAACTTCGACTGGCTCAGCGAAATTCAGCCTGCCCATGTCGAATTCCGCAATGACCGCTTCGTCGCTGCCTTCGATCAGAATTCCGGCGCAGATCGTGACATGACCTTCGCCTATGTCGTGCGCGCTGTGACCCCCGGCGTCTACGATCATCCGGCCGCAAGCGTCGAGGACATGTATCGCCCGCAGTTCTCGGCCCGCACGGCGATGGGCCGCATGGAGGTGCTGGGCGCCCAGCAGTAAGAAACAGCAATGAAGGCGAGGTGGAAAATTGCGATCGGCTTTGGAGCCACCGTCTTGACGGCGGTGGCTCTGGTCTTCGGCCTGGAAGCCGCGGATCGAGCCTATCCGCCGCCGCTGGACAATGCCCGTGTAGTCTCGGCTGAAGTGCTCGACGCCAATGGCGATCTCTTGCGCGCCTTCGCCACGCCTGAGGGGCGCTGGCGGCTGAAGACCGGCGTTGCCGATGTCGATCCGCAATTTCTGCGCATGCTGGTCGCCTATGAGGACCGGCGCTTCTACGATCACCACGGCGTCGATCCGGTGGCGATCGGCCGCGCCTTTTTGCAGCTCCTCACGCATGGCCGCATCGTCTCAGGCGGTTCGACGCTTTCGATGCAGGTGGCGCGCCTGATCGAGCCACGCAGCGAGCGCTCGATGACGGCGAAGCTCCTGCAGATCGTCCGTGCCATCCAGATCGAGCGGCGGCTGACCAAGGAACAGATCCTCGACCTTTACCTGACCCATGCGCCTTATGGCGGCAATCTGGAGGGCGTGCGCGCGGCGAGCCTTGCCTACTTCGGCAAGGAGCCGAAGCATTTGACCGTTGCGCAGGCGGGCCTGCTCGTGGCGCTGCCGCAGCTGCCCGAAAAGCGCCGGCCGGACCGCAATCTTGCCGCTGCGCAGGCGGCCCGCCATCGTGTGCTCGAGCGCGCCGCCGTTGCCACGGTGATCGGCGAAGGCGAAGCGGAGCGCGCCTCGCTTTCTCCCATTCCGGCGCAGCGCCGGCAGCTGCCGGCCTATGCCGCGCATCTGGCCGAACTGGCGCTCCGCAAGCAGCCCGGCATCATCAAGCACAAGACGACGCTGCGGCGCGATGTGCAGCGGGGCCTGGAAGCCGTTGCAGATGCCGCGGCAAAGCGGCTGGGGCCGAAGGTGTCTGTCGCGATGATCATGGCCGACGCCAAGACCGGCGAGATCATCGGCGAAGTCGGCTCGGCCAATTACTTCGATTCCTCGCGTGCCGGCTGGGTCGACATGACCCGCGTGCTGCGCTCGCCCGGCTCGACGCTGAAGCCGTTCATCTACGGCCTTGCCTTCGAGCAGGGTTATGTGGCGCAGGAAACGATCATCGAGGATCGGCCCGCCGATTTCTACGGCTATCGCCCGCGCAATTTCGACATGAGCTATCAGGGCGATGTCAGCGTGCGCCAGGCGCTGCAGCTATCGCTCAACGTGCCGGCCGTGCGCCTGCTCGATGCCGTCGGCCCGACGCGGCTGCTGGTGCGCTTCCGCCGCGCCGAGGTGAAGCCGAAGCTGCCGCCGAACGAGGCACCCGGCCTTGCCATCGGCCTTGGTGGTGTCGGCGTGACGCTGAAGGATCTCGTGCAGCTCTATGCCGGGCTTGCCAATCGCGGCAAGGCGATGCGGATCGGCGATGGCGTTCAGGACGAGCCGGGACCGATCGACGGCGAGCCTCTGATGGAGCCGATCGCGGTATGGAACATCACCGATATTCTCTCCGACATCATTGCGCCGCGTGGCAGCAAGCAGCTCGGCATCGCCTACAAGACCGGCACCAGCTACGGCAATCGCGATGCATGGTCGGTCGGCTATGACGGCGCGCATGTGCTCGGCGTCTGGGTCGGCCGCCCGGACAATGGCGCCGTGCCGGGACTGGCGGGCTATGTTTCGGCCGCGCCGATCCTGTTCGAGGCCTTCGCCAAATCGGGCGTTGCCATAACCCCCTTCCCACCTGCCCCGATGGGGGCCGTGCGCATCGCGCCGACCGAGCTGCCGATCAGCCAGAGGCGCTTTTCCGTCACCGCCGCCGGGCTGCTGGCCGCCTCCAGCCGCGAACCGGCGCCGCAGATCGTCTATCCGCCGGAAGGGGCACGCGTCGATCTCGGCGCCAGCAGCGGCAACGACCAGATCATGCCGCTGGCGCTGAAACTTCAGGGCGGCCGTGCCCCGTTCCGCTGGCTTGCCAACGGCAAACCGCTGCCCGACATGTCGCGCCGCCGCACCAACCAGTGGACGCCCGATGGTGCTGGTTATTCGACGCTGACTGTCATCGATGCGGCCGGGCGAGCGGCGAGCGTGCGCGTCTTCGTCGAATAATATCCATCGCATCATTGCGACCGGCCGCCGAATTTTGTCAGCCAGCGGCGTCTATGATATCTTACGCATGACTCAAATGAGGAATGGCGAGATGTCGGAAGAGCAGGCAATCCGGGCGGTTGTTCACCTCTATGTCGATGGCATGGCATTCGCGAACGAGCCGGCGCTGCGCAAGGCCTTCCATCCGCGAGCCGCGATCATCGGCAATTATCAGGGCGCAGTGGAATGGATGACGCGGGATGAATTCATCGCCGCGATCGTCGAGGAAGGCGGCGCCCCGCCCGGCACCATACCGCTGATGGAGATCGAGCTGATCGACATCGAAGGCGATGCCGCGAGCGTCAAGGTCGTCGACGAATTCGCCGGGATGCGGTTTTCGGACTACCTGTCACTGGTGAAGATCGATGGGCGGTGGAGCGTGGTGAACAAGGTTTATCATCTGCATCGATGATTGGCGGCCTTAAAGCGCATGCCTTCTACGCTGCGGCTCTGATACCCCCTCTGTCGCTTTCGCGACATCTCCCCCACAAGGGGGGAGATCGTTTGGAATATGCCGCTCATCTTAGTTAAAGCAGAAGCCTCGATTTCAGCAGATGCAATATCGGCTTGAGGCGAAAGAGCGCCGCAAGTTACCAATCTCCCCCCTTGTGGGGGAGATGTCCCGACAGGGACAGAGGGGGGTATCGCACTCCCGGCGACCTGAAGGGCCGCCGAGATGCTACCTCACCCCCGCAGCACCCCACCCGTCGATTTCGTGACATTCGCCACGATCTTCTGGGTCAGTGCCTCGAAATCCTCGTCGGTCAGCGTGCGCTCGGCCGGCTGGATCTGCACTTCGATGGCAATCGACTTCTTGCCTTCACCGAGCGATGCGCCCTCGAAGATGTCGAAGACGTTGACGCCGGTGACCAGCTTGCGGTCGGCGCCGACGGCAGCGCGGAGGACGGCGCCGGCTTCCACCGACTTGTCGACCACGAAGGCAAAGTCGCGCTTGACGGCCTGGAAGGGAGAAAGCTCCAGTGCCGGCTTGGTGCGGGTCGCCTTCTTCTTCGGTTCGGGCATGGCATCGACATAGACTTCGAAGCCGGCGAGAGCGCCCGAGACATCAAGCGCTTCCAGCGTCTTCGGATGAAACTCGCCGAAATAGCCGAGCACGACCTTCGGACCCATCTTGATGGTGCCGGAACGGCCGGGGTGATACCAGGCCGGTCCGCCCTGCTCGATCTGGATATTGCCCATCGGCAGGCCGCAAGCTTCGATGACAGCCAGAGCGTCGGCCTTGGCGTCGAAGACATCGACCGGCTTGCCGCCGCCCTTGGCGGCGTTCGACCACATGCGGCCGGCGCCGGCAAGCGTTGCCGTGCCTCGGCGGATGCCGCCGGCAACACGGCGCTGGCCTTCGGGCGTATCGTTCTCATAGGTACCGGAGACTTCGAAGATCGCGACGTCGCCATAGCCCTTGTCGGCATTGCGCTGCGCGGCCGACAGCAGGCCCGGCATCAGCGAGGGACGCATGTCGGACATGTCCGATGCGATCGGATTGGCAAGCTTCAGCGCGTTGGAGCCGCCGCCGAAGAGCTTCGCCTGATCTTCGGAAATGAAGGACCAGGTGACGGCTTCCAGCATGCCGCGCGAGGCGAGCGCGCGCTTGGCGGTGCGCGTGCGGATCTGCAGCGTCGTCAGGATCTTGCCATTGACGGCGGCGTGGCTGCTAAGCGGCTGCGGCTTGATATTATCGACGCCATGGATGCGCATGATTTCTTCGACGAGATCCGCCTTGCCGTCGATATCCGGACGCCAGGAGGGAACGGCGACGGAGATGCGCTCGCCCGAACCGGAGACCGAGAAGCCGAGCTTCGTCAGGATGGACTTGCTCTCATCGGCCGAGGCTTCGAGGCCCGTCAGGCGCTTGACTTCCGACAGCGGGAAATCGACCACCTTCGCCTCATAGCCCTTGTAGCCTTCGACACGGGCCTTGGCAGCCGTGCCGCCGCAGCAGGCAAGCACCAGTTCGGTCGTGCGCTCAAGGCCAGGCACCATATATTCCGGATCGACGCCGCGCTCGAAACGATAGCGCGCATCGGTGATGATGCCGAGGCTGCGGCCGGTCTTGGCGATGTTCATCGGGTCCCAGAGCGCCGATTCGATCAGCACGTCGGTGGTGTTCTCGTCGCAGCCGGAATGCTCGCCGCCCATGATGCCGCCGATGGATTCGACACCATTGTCGTCGGCAATGACGACGTTGCTCGGGTTGAGCTTGTATTCGCGCTCGTCGAGCGCCAGCACGGTTTCGCCATCCCTGGCGCGGCGAACGACCAGATTGCCCTTGACCTTGGCGGCGTTGAAGACATGCATCGGCCGGCCCTGATCGAAGGTCATGTAGTTGGTGATATCGACCAGCGCGCTGATCGGGCGCAGCCCAATGGCGAGCAGGCGCTGCTGCATCCACTTCGGGCTAGGGCCGTTCTTGACGCCGCGCACGAGGCGAAGCGCAAAGCCCGGGCAAAGGCGCGTGTCATCCAGCACGATCTTGAGCTCGGTCGGCGTTTCGCCTTGGACAGGGAAGGTTGGCGTGCCGCGTTGCTTCAGCGTGCCGAGGCCGGAGGCGGCCAGATCGCGAGCGATGCCGTAGACACCGGTGCAATCCGGGCGGTTCGGCGTGAGGTTGATCTCGATGACCGGATCATCCAGCCCGGCATAGGTCGCAAAGCTCGTGCCGACAGGCGCATCTTCGGGAAGGTCGATGATGCCGTCGTGGCTGTCGGAGATTTCCAGCTCCTTTTCCGAGCACATCATGCCGCGGCTCTCGACGCCGCGAATGTTGCCGATGGCAAGCGTCACGTCGATGCCGGGAACATAAGTGCCTGGAGCCGCGAAGGCGCCGACGAGGCCGGCGCGCGCATTGGGTGCGCCGCAGACGACCTGAACGGGCGCACCGCTGCCGGTATCGACCATCAGCACCTTCAGGCGATCGGCCTGCGGGTGCTTTTCGGCCGTGAGAACCTTGGCGATGACGAAAGGCTTGAACGCGGCCTTGTCATCGACCTCTTCCACTTCCAGCCCGATCATCGTCAGGCGGGCGCAGATCTCATCGAGCGAGGCGTCGGTTTCCAGATGCTCTTTCAGCCAGGAGAGTGTGAATTTCATCGTTTGCGATCTCGTTTGAAATTAGTTGGCCGCAGGGGGGATGGCGCCAGGCGCACGCTGGCCGCGCAGCATGCTGGCTATGGAGATGTCCTCATCGATCTCCGGCCAGTGAATGCCCATCGGCATGAATTCGATCGTATTACGCTCGCTCTCGGATGCCTTGAGGAGGCGCGGATACCACCAGAGCGGCGTACTCACGCTGCGCCCATCAGCCAGCGAAACGTGCAGAAACGAATCGTCGCAATGGGCTTCGACAGGCCTGCTGTCTTCGATCTCAATCTGCAAAATAGTCATTCCAGACCTCCAAGAAAGCGTCGCGTTCGTCGCGTGTCTTCCGGATTATCTCGTTCAGTTCCTTTGCCGAATAGCCAAGGTTGGCGGCGACCAGCATATCGTGAAGCCAAATTTTGGCTTCCTTTCCGTCTTTTGCAATATGAACATGCGCCGGCTCCCAACCGTCTGCGGAATAAAAGAAGAAACGATATCCCTTCCAGCGCAGAATTGTCGGCATCACTACGCGCTCAGACCGCCGAACAGGGTCGGCATGTCGAGCGGGCGGAAGCCGTAGTGGTTCATCCAGCGGACATCGGCGTTAAAGAAGTCGCGCAGGTCGGGCATGCCGTATTTCAGCATGGCGATGCGGTCGAGGCCCATGCCCCAGGCAAAGCCCTGATATTCGTCCGGATCGAGGCCTCCATAGCGCAGCACATTCGGATGCACCATGCCGCAGCCGAGGATTTCCATCCAGTCGGTGCCTTCGCCGAACTTGACGATCGGGCCGGAGCGGTCGCACTGGATATCGACCTCGAAGGACGGTTCCGTGAACGGGAAGAAGGATGGGCGGAAACGCATCGTCACATTGTCGACCTCGAAGAAGGTCTTGCAGAACTCTTCCAGCACCCAGCGAATGTTGGCGACATTCGCCGTCTTGTCGATGACGAGGCCTTCGACCTGATGGAACATCGGCGAGTGCGTCGCGTCCGAATCCTGGCGGTAGGTCTTCCCGGGAATGATGATGCGGATCGGCGGGCTCGAGGCTTCCATGGTGCGGATCTGCACCGGCGAGGTGTGCGTGCGCAGCACCTTGCGCTCACCCTTTTCATCCGAATGGAAGAAGAAGGTGTCGTGCATTTCGCGGGCCGGGTGCCCTTCCGGGAAGTTCAGCGCTGTGAAGTTATAGTAATCGGTCTCGACATCCGGACCTTCGGCGATCGAGAAGCCCATATCGCCGAAGATGGCGGTGATTTCATCGACGATCTGGCTGATCGGATGGATGCGGCCGCGTTCGGCCGGCGAGGAGCGGACGGGAAGGCTGACATCGACCGTCTCGGCCTTCAGCTTCGCCTCGATCGCCGCATCGCGCAGCTCACTCTTGCGGGAGTTGATCGCGTCGGTGACGGCGTTCTTCAGCGCGTTAATCGCCGCGCCGCGTGTCTGCCGCTCTTCCGGCGACATCGAGCCCAGCGTCTTCAGCAGTTCCGAAACCGAGCCCTTCTTGCCGAGCGCGGCGACCCTGACTGCCTCGATCGCCTGCTCGTCGGTCGCCGCGGCCACTTCGGCCATGAGTTGGGTTTCGAGTGTTACGAGTTCCGTCATCTGATCCTGCCTTGCGGGCGGCGGGCATGGAACGCCGCTCATTCCGCGGAATAATGGATGAACGCCCACATCAGACAGCTTGCGGCAACGATGAGGCGCTGCAGATCACTATCCATGTGCAAGCGGCCAATCAACCGGGCAAATGACAAAAACACGCCAAGAATGCGGTGCTTGGCAATTGTCGCCCGATGCGCGACCGTTTTTGGGGTCTAGCCCGACAAGACAGCCTGACACGATGGAAAAGCATATGCTGCAAAACACAAAACCCGCGCCGGTTTCGCCAGCGCGGGTTTCATAATGAATTTACGAAAGACGTGCGAGGCAGCGTTAGTTGACGGCTGCTTCGAACTCGTTCTTCGTGCCGGCTTCCTTGAGGTACTCAAGTGCCTTCTTCGAAGCAGCGACGAGCGCGCCGAAAGCTTCCGACTCATGGATTGCCATGTCGGAGAGAACCTTGCGGTCGACTTCGATGCCAGCCTTGTTCAGGCCGTCGATAAAGCGGCCGTAGGTCAGGCCATGCTCGCGGACGGCAGCGTTGATACGCTGGATCCAGAGGGCGCGGAAGTTGCGCTTGTTGACCTTGCGGTCGCGATAAGCGTACTGCTTTGCACGATCGACGGCGGCCTTGGCGGTACGGATGGTGTTCTTGCGACGGCCGTAGAAGCCCTTGGCTGCCTTCAGAACCTTCTTGTGCTTGGCGTGGGCGGTAACGCCTCTTTTTACGCGTGCCATTTCATGATCTCCTTAGTCTATAGCGTTACGAATAGTCTTAGAGACCGTTCGGCAAGTAGTTCTTGATAACCTTACGGCCATCCGGTTCTGCGAGAACCATGGTGCCGCGGGCATCGCGAATGAACTTGTTGCTACGCTTGATCATGCCGTGGCGCTTGCCAGCAGCGGCTGCCTTGACCTTGCCGGTCGCGGTGATCTTGAACCGCTTCTTGGCAGAGGACTTCGTCTTCATCTTGGGCATTTTGCTACTCCTTCGATGCTTCCTGGCGCGCTTTACTAAAAAGCCCTTCCCACAGATCCGGACTGGCCGGGCTGCAGCAAGGTGCCGGAGCGTTTGTTGTTGAACGGCGGATACGGTGACGAACCGTTCCACCAGCATTCTGAACCGCCACGGCATGCCCTGCCGGTCAGTTCGGACGCGCGCTTATAACCGCACTTGCCTTGAAGTGCAACGGTGCCGCCCGGGAATCTTTGCAGATCGATGACAGGCACGGTTTGCGGCAGAAAAGGAAAAGCCGCCCAGGGGCGGCTCCAGCCTCTTTACCCGACTTGCGCCTCACTTGGGCGCAAGTACCATCATCATCTGGCGGCCTTCGAGCTTGGGCTCGGCCTCCACCTTGGCAATCTCGAGCGTATCTTCCTTGACCTGCTGAAGAAGCTTCATACCGAGTTCCTGGTGAGCCATCTCGCGGCCACGGAACTTCAAGGTCACCTTCACCTTGTCGCCCTCTTCGAAGAAACGGCCGATCGCCTTCATCTTCACCTCATAGTCATGGGTGTCGATGTTCGGGCGCATCTTGATTTCTTTGACTTCGACGATCTTCTGCTTCTTGCGCGCCTCGGCGGCCTTCTTCTGGTTGGCGTATTTCAGCTTGCCCAGATCGAGGATCTTGCATACAGGCGGTTCAGCATTAGGGGAAATCTCCACCAGATCGAGACCGGCCTCCTCTGCCATTCTCAATGCCTGGTCGGTTGGGACGATGCCCATATTCTGGCCGTCAGCAGCGATGAGCTGAACTTTGGGAATGCGAATTTCCCTGTTGGAACGCGGCCCGTCCTTTACAGGCGCGTCGGCTTTAAAAGGTCTGCGAATGGTCGTATTCTCCACGAATTGTTTCGGATAGCTGCAGCCTCTCGCTCCCCGTCGGCGCAACTGACGGAAATGTCGTAAAAGCTGTGTTGAAGTCAATAGCATGACAGCAGGAAAAAAGCACCTCCCGCGTGTCAACGGAGTGTCTCGTGGCGCAAGATGCGCTAAGGACACAGTATTATCCCGCACAATATAGAGAAGGCCCCGCAAAGATCGAGGATTTTTCGGGTCATGCAAGCACGAATCTGTTTTATAGGGCATGAAATCCGGGAGTTTCTTGATGTCCGAAACAGCCAAAGCCATCCAGCCGACCTTTCTTCCCGTCGGCACGGGCGAAAGCCAGCGTCAGATCGCCATTTGTGAACGTGCCGCGGGCAGGGGCGCCAAGAACGTCAGCTTCGTCTGGCTGTCCGGCTATCGATCCGACATGAGCGGCACCAAGGCGCTGGAACTGGATGCGCTGGCGGCGCGGCTCGGGATCGGCTGCATCCGCTTCGACTATTCCGGACATGGCCAGTCCGGCGGCGACTTCACCAACGGCACGATTTCACGCTGGCTGGAAGAGGCGCTTGTCGTCATCGACCATACCAAGCCGAAGACGATCGTTCTCGTCGGCTCGTCGATGGGTGGCTGGATCGCGCTCAGGGTCGTTCAGGAACTGCGCAAACGCAAGAAGGCACCCACTATTGCAGGCCTCGTGCTGATCGCCCCCGCGCCCGATTTTACCGTCGATCTCATCGAGCCCAACCTTTCCGACGTCGAGCGGCGCTCGCTGGCTGAGCGCGGCTATTTCGAAGAACCTTCGGAATACAGCCCCGAGCCGAACATCTTCACCCGCGCCCTCATCGAGGACGGCCGGGCCAATCGCGTGCTGAACGGCATCATCGAGACCGGCTGCCCCGTGCACATCCTGCAGGGCATGGAGGACGCCGACGTGCCTTTCTCGCATTCGTTAAAGCTGGTCGAGCACTTGCCGGCCGACGACGTGGTGTTAACGCTTGTGCGCGATGGCGATCACCGCCTGTCGCGGCCACAGGATCTTGAGCGCATGCTTTCGGCGGCTGAGGCGTTGGCCCTGCATAATATTCCATAAAAACAGATAGATATCTGCGAAATTACTGTTCGCACGGCTTCTTTGCCGAACGCCGCATGCGCGCGTTTGCGCAATCACAGGCAGCAAAGAATCATGGCAGCTGCTTCCCTGATCGTGCCGAAATTAACCATACGACCCGGTTCCCGCGTTAACGTTTAAGTAACGATTGACTTCGCGCACCCCCGTACATTAACAATTTGTTAACAAATGCAGGGACGATACAAGGACAGTGGGCGTGCGTATTAAGGGCTTGTTGATTGCCTTCGCTGCTATAGTTGCGATGTCGTCGGCGGCGGTGCCGGCACCTCAGCAGAGCGTTTCGATGACCGTCGGCAACGTCACTTCCCAGCCGATCGGACATTATGATTTCTGCCAGAGGCATACCGACGAATGCGGTCCGACACGCAATGTCGGCCCCGTGGACATGAACGCCGCCTCCTGGGCGCTGGTCAACCAGATCAATCTGCGCGTCAACAAAACCATTCGCCCGGCGACCGACATGGAAGTCTACGGCCAGGAAGAATATTGGGAATATCCGAAGACCGCCGGAGACTGCGAGGATTTTGCTCTGCTGAAGCGCAAGCTGCTGATGCAGAGCGGCATCTCCGCCTCCAACCTGCTGATGACGGTCGTGCGCAAGCCAGATGGCGAAGGACATGCGGTGCTGACGCTGCGCACCAAACAGGGCGATTATATTCTCGATAACCTCGAGGACGAGATCAAGGTCTGGTCCAAGACCCCCTATTCTTTCCTGAAGCGTCAGGCAAGCTTCAATGCCGGCCGCTGGGTCACCATCGAGAACGGCAACGACGTTCTGGTCGGCGCCGTCAAGTAAACGCCAGGCAATTCGCACCATACAGGAAGGCCGGCCCATCGGACCGGCCCTTCGCTTTTCATCATGGGTAAGAACGCTCCTCACTCTCCGGCAAGGACGGATCGGTCGTCACCACGAACGTCAATGGTTCTTATGGCTCTGCTGGCCTGCCTTGACGTGTTGCTCGTGGGTGCCGCCGCGCGAGCCGCCAGAGTGCTGCTCGCGGGAGCCGGTGGACGAAGCGTTCCTCGTATTGTCGTTATCCATGTTCTTGTGGCTCTGTTGGCCAGCCTTCACATGCTGCTCGTGGGTTCCACCTTGGTTTGCCATTGGATCATCTCCTTTGGTTGCATACGAGGCCAAGAGCGGCCTCGTGTTGCTAACCGGTGGCGCCGGAAGGCGTTCCGAATTTTAACATTTCGTGATAATGGACGTCTTCGCCCTGCTTTGCATACCGGCCCTTCGCTTGGGTTCAGGGCGTTCGACGCTCTCGAAACGATTCACAGGATCGTTTCGTCGGCTACGCCGAACGCGTCTCACCCATTTCCGATCAGAATGCCGGCACCGAGCACCAGTGAACCACCGAGGACGACCTGGAAGGCAGCCCGCAGGAACGGCGTTTCCATATATTTGTTCTGGATGAAGGCGATGGCCCAGAGCTCGAAGAAGACGACGACGGCCGCAGTGATCGTCGCGGTCCAGAAATGCGGAATGAGGTAGGGCAGCGCGTGGCCGAGACCGCCAATCGCGGTCATGATACCGCAGGCGAGGCCGCGCTTGATCGGCGAACCGCGACCGGAGATCTTGCCGTCGTCATGCGCCGCCTCGGTAAAGCCCATTGAGATGCCGGCGCC
Source organism: Hyphomicrobiales bacterium (assembly GCA_900468625.1). GTDB lineage: Bacteria > Pseudomonadota > Alphaproteobacteria > Rhizobiales > Rhizobiaceae > Rhizobium. Next base: position 35,374 of record UBUL01000002.1, on the reverse strand, counting down.
GACAGAAGCCGAAAGGCCGACGAGGAAGGTCTGCCACGTCTGCTGCGTGGCGAAGGCGGCGGCAAAGATCGGCGCGAGCGTGGAGACGGAACCATCCATCAGGCCGGCAAGACCCGGCTGCACATAGGTCAGCACGAACTGGCGGCGCGCCTGTGCATCCTCCTCGTGCTTGACCTCTTCCGGCGTATGCTTCTCGCCAAGCATGCGGGCGACATCTTCATGGCCCTGCTCGGCCAGCGCAAGATCGCCGAGAAGCTGGCGCGTCGAGGCGTCGGACACCTGTTTGGCCGCTTCGACATAGAAATGATAGGCCTGCTGCTCCATCGCTTCGGCCTCGTCGCGCATGGCATCGAGAGAGAGATTCTTGCGCAGCCAATCCGGCTTGCGCTCGTAGAAGCCGCGCACATGCTCACGCCTGATCAGCGGAATACGCTCGCCGAAGCGGCGGCGGTGCATGTCGATTAGCGTCTTGCGATGGCTATCCTCCACCTCGGCCATATCTTCGAAGACCTTTGCCGACTCGGGAAAATTGGGGCGCAGAATATCGGCATAGGCAAGATAGATCCTCGAATCGTCCTCCTCGGCAGCGATGGCAACAGCCAGAATCTCCTGCTCGGACAGCGAGGTAAAGGAACGTTTCGACGGACGGAACAAGCCTAACAACATTGGAGAAGCCTCATAACTTTAGAATTATTCTAAATCTAGATTGAGCGATGGCGCTGGTCAAGCGCAGTGGTGCCATTGCAACGAAAAATCGTGCCGGAAAATCTTACGCTCAACGGGCAAACGGCGACAACTCGCGAGGCGACGTTGACAGATTGCCGCAACATCTCAATGACGTCTTGGCTGAGCCGGCAAATTGCATACATAAGCGGGACCGAAAGCGGCAGCCGCGATATTTCGTCGAAGCGCCCGGAGAACATTATGGAAAACGAACTACAGGCTCGCGCGGCCCATCTTGCCGGCATTCGCGAGAAGGCCGAGGCGGAAATGGCTGATATGGGCATCGACGCCGTCTTCATCGACAGGCTGGTCGACACATTTTATGGGCGCGTGCAGGCCCATCCCCGGCTCGGACCGGTCTTCGATGGACGCCTTGCCGGACGCTGGCCCGAGCACATGGAAAAGATGAAGCGCTTCTGGTCGTCGGTCGCCTTCAAGAACGGCGCCTATGGCGGCAAGCCGGTGCAGGCGCATCTCGGCGTGGGGGGCATGGCGGCTGACCTCTTTCCGGAATGGCTGGCGCTTTTCTCTGAGACGCTCGCCGATATCGCGCCCTCCGAGCAGGCGAAGGACTGGTTCATGGCGACGGCAGAACGCATTGCCAAGAGCCTGACGCTCTCGCTCTTTTACAATCCGGCGCTGGATGATCCGGCGAGGAAGACGATCTAAGCCCTATCGCTATGAAGTGCGGAACTCGATGAGGGCAGCGGCGGTCGTCATTCGATCAACGGAAGCCGTACCGGCGTCGTGCTCTCGTGGCCGGCACCGGAACATCCTATCTGGCAAAACGGGATGCGTCTGGCCTTAGCCTTTCGCCGCGAAGATCGTCGCGCCGATGCTGGCGGCAACAACAAGCGCCGTGCCGAACATCTGCGACGGCGTCATCGGTTGCGACAGGATGATGAAGCCGGCGAAGGCACCGATGGCGGGTTCGAGGCTCATGAGGATGCCGAAGGACGAGGTGGGCATGCGCCGCAGCGCCACCATTTCCAGCACATAGGGAAGCAGCGGAACGAGCAGTGCGAGGCCGGCTATCTCAAGCAGGCCGAAGCCCGTCATATGCGGGGCCGCTGAGGCAAAGCCGAAGGGGGTCGAAACAACAGCCGCAACCAGCAGCGACATGGAAAGGCCTTCGAGACCCTGAAAGGCATTGCCGACCTTCTTCGTCAGCAGAATGTAGCAGGCCCAGCCTGCCCCGGCGCCGATGGCGAAAAGGATGCCCGGCAGATTGCCGACCCAGGCCTCGCCATCATAGGCCAGCAGCAGAACGCCGATCGCGGCGAAGATCGGCCAGAGCAGCTGACGGCTGAGCCCAAACCCGAGGGTCGCGACGAGCAGAGGCCCGAGAAATTCGATGGCGACGGCAAGACCCAACGGGATGCGCGCGATCGCCGAAAAGAAGGAGGTCGTCATCAGCGCCGATACGGTGCCGAGCGCCAGCACGCCGAGCCATTGCGCGCGGCTGTAGCGCATGATCTTCGGACGGACGACGATCGCCAGCGCGACGGAGGCGAAGACGAGCCGCAGCCATGTCGCGCCGGCCGGCCCATAAGCGTTGATGATTGGAGCCGAGAGGGCCGAGCCGAACTGGATGGAGGACATGGACATGACGCACATCAGCACGCCGGCGGCAATGCCGCCGGTCGATGGCGTAACATCCGTATGCGGGATCAAGGCCGCGCCGCCATCTTTACCACTCTCGATAATCTTCTGGTCCATGACCTCCCCCATCAGGCGAGGTTTTTTAGAGGCTCAGACTCGTGCTGGCAAATTCAAACTTTTCATCCTGCGATCAGGTGCTTTGATGCCAGGGCCACTCAGGCTTCGAGGCCCTTCAGCACATTGGCGACGTTAAGGCCGATCTCCGGCACGCCATAGCCGCCCTCCATGCAGACAAGGACAGGCAGATCCGCGTCGGCGATGCGCTCGCCCGTGCGGATGAAATCCTGCGAGGTCAGCTTGAAGAAGGAAATCGGATCGCGCTCGAACGTATCGACACCGAGCGAAAGCACGATCGCCTTTGCGCCGAAGGCCTTGATGCGGGAAAGCGCATCGTCCAGCGCCGCCGACCAGACCTCCCACGTCGTACCGTGCGGCATGGGGTAATTGCGGTTGGCACCCAGCCCATTGCCCTCGCCCTTTTCGTCGGCATGGCCGAGGAAATAGGGAAAGGCATGGATGGGGTCGCCGTGCAGCGAGGCGGTGAAGACATCGCCCCGCCGATAGAAGATGTCCTGCGTGCCGTTGCCATGATGAAAATCGACATCGAGCACGGCAACCTTGGCCGCGCCATGATCACGCAGGCGCTGTGCGGCAACGGCGGCATTGTTGATGAAGCAATAGCCGCCAAAGAGATCGATGCCGGCATGATGACCGGGTGGGCGGCAAAGCGCGAAGGCGAAACGATTGCCGGCATTCAGCCAGTCGGCGCCGGTCAGCGCGCATCGCATCGAAGCGAGCGCCGCCTCGTAAGACCCTTTGGTGATCGAGGTATCGGCGGCATTCGCATAGTGACCGATCATGCCGACGATGTTTTCGGGCACGCGCTGGCTGGTGCGCCTGATCGGAAAGGAATTGGCGATCGCCTCACCCTTATAGCCGGCGGCGACCCAGCGCTGCCAAACCACTCCCAGAAAATCGAGATAGGCGGGATCATGGACCTTGCGTGCCGTCTCCAGCCCGTGGGCTTCGGGCGCAACGACATCGGTGAAGCCGGCCTCCCTGACCGCGGCGAGAATCCATTCGGCGCGGAAGGGCGCCTCGAAGGGCGTGACGAGCTGGCCATCATGCAGCTCGGTCTTGGCATCCCTGAGCTTGTGATCCTCCGAATAGATGACCCGCATGTTCGCCTCCTCCATCGCCGGCTTGATTATCCTGGTGATACGAAGGCTTACATGCATCGCGCCGGAGAAAAAAGAGCGGCATGCGGTCTTGAATGCCGCTGCAAACAACTGCACCTTCCGCCTGCATTTGATGAACCGAGGGCGTCCGAATGAAACTCCTGATGGTCGATGTCGACGGCGTTCTGGTGCACGGCCGGCCAAGCGACGGGTTGCCGCTTTTCACTCATCTGGAGCGCGATCTCGGCTTGCCGCTGGATGTGCTTCAGCAGGCTTTCTTCAAAACCTGTTGGGTCGATATCGTCACCGGCCGCGATGCGCTGGAGCCGAGGCTTGCGGAGGTTCTTAGCAGGATCGCTCCCCATCTCAGCGCCCGCACGCTGATCGACTACTGGTTCGAAAACGACTCCCGCCTAGACCACAGCCTGCTCGAAGATCTCGCCGCGCTGCGCTCCGAGGGAACGCGGATGTTCCTTGCGACCAACCAGGAGCATATGCGTGCCGCCTATCTGATGGGGACGCTCGGCCTCTCCGCGCGTTTCGACGGCATTTTCTATTCCGCCGCCCTCGGTCATCAGAAGCCCGCCACCGAGTTCTTCCGGCTGGCAACCGAACGTGTCGGGCTTCCCGCAAGCGATATCGGCTTCATCGACGATGTGGAGGCCAATATCGAGGCGGCGCGTCAATTCGGCTGGAAGGCTATGCAATGGGCGCCGGGCTCCAAGTTGCAGGATGCCATTGCCGTCTTTTCGGCCTGAACTGCCCTGCTCAGCCGGCTATACGCTTATAGAAAATGGTCGTGTCGCAAAACCCGCCTCCGGGCCACATGGCATAATCTGGCACCACACCGACGCGCTGCCAGCCGAGGCGCGGATAGATTGCTTCGGCATCGCTGCCGGTCGCGGTATCGAGCACCAGCAAGGTCTTGCCGATACGGGCTGCCTCACGCTCCGCCGCCTCCATCAAGTGGCGGGCAAGTCCCTTGCCCCGCGCGGAGCGGTGCACCAGCAGCTTCTTGAGATCGCCGCGATGCGGCTGGTTCGGCATCTGCGCGGCACCCACCTGCACCGTGCCGACGGCCCTGCCCTCTATAACGGCGACGAGAAGCAAAGTTGCGCCGCTCTCGACGCTATCGGCCACGCCTTGCCAATACGGCAACGCGTCGGCAGACCCATAAGGCTGCATGAAGCCGACGGAAGCGCCGCCATTGACGCAATCGGCAAGCACGTCACAGAGATCGGAGAGCATCCCGCGAGCGTCGGCAGCGGAGAGAAGGCGAATGTCCGGCATGAAAAGATCCTTGAGTGTTATGAGCGGCCGCGATCGAGGATGACGCTGTAGCGCGCCGGCACCTCGCCGGGATTATGGAAAGCGTGGCCATCGCCGACGCCCATGAAGAGACAATCGCCAGGCATCAGCCGATGTGTTATGTCGCGATGCGTCACCTCCATCTCGCCCTCGAAAAGCCAGACATGCTGGGTCATGCCGGCGCTTGCCGAATTCGGCGGGAAGATGACGCGCGCGCCGGCGGGGAAGACGACTTCGACGATATCGACCTTCGATTCGGTTCCCGGCGGCGAGACGGCGCGTCTGACATAGCCGGTGCCTGGGTCGCGCCAGATCGCCTGCTGATCGCGGCGGGCAAGCGGCGACACCTCTTCGTCCTCCTGGGCGAAGAAAGCCGACAGCGAAAGGCCGAGCGCTGCGCAGAGCCGTGACAGCAGCGAGGCTGTCGGGCTCGCCTCCGCCCGTTCGATGCGCGAGATCATGGCGCGGCTGACGGCCGAGGCGTTGGCAAGTTCATCCAGCGTCAAGCCGCGGGCGATGCGCAGCTCCTTGATGCGCGCGCCGATCGCCAGTTCCAGATCATCATCCGCCATTGCCCAGGTCTCATGCCCATAATTCTATTATATAAGAAATACACGTTCGCATGATGGAATCAAGTATGCTTCAACATTCCCCATCGGGGGACCGGAAACGGCTAACGTAAGGTGAAGATAGCCGCCAAAAGCCTGCTTTTCCGCTTTGCGGCGCGGGGCGGCGCTGCTATATGGCGCGCATGAGCACCAATTCCACCACTCCGCTTTCGCACATCCGCAACTTCTCGATCGTGGCCCACATCGACCACGGCAAATCGACGCTGGCCGACCGCCTGATCCAGACGACGGGCGGGCTTGCCGAACGCGAGATGTCGGAGCAGGTGCTTGACAATATGGAGATCGAGCGCGAGCGCGGCATCACCATCAAGGCCCAGACCGTGCGCCTGCACTACAAGGCGAACAATGGCGAGACCTATATCCTCAACCTGATCGACACGCCCGGACACGTCGACTTCGCCTATGAAGTCTCGCGCTCGCTATCGGCCTGCGAGGGATCGCTGCTGGTGGTCGATGCATCGCAGGGCGTCGAAGCGCAGACGCTCGCCAACGTCTATCAGGCGATCGACAACAATCACGAGCTCGTCACCGTCCTCAACAAGATCGACCTGCCGGCGGCCGAGCCCGACCGCATCAAGGAGCAGATCGAGGAAGTCATCGGCATCGACGCTTCCGACGCCGTGCTGATCTCGGCCAAGACCGGCCTCGGCATTCCCGACGTTCTCGAAGCCATCGTCCACAAGCTGCCGGCGCCGAAGAGCGCAGGTGGCGAAAAGGCGCCCTTGAAGGCGCTGCTGGTCGACAGCTGGTACGACACCTATCTTGGCGTCATGGTTCTCGTGCGCATCATCGACGGCACGCTGACCAAGGGCCAGACCATCCGCATGATGGGCACGGACGCGAAGTACCAGATCGAGCGCGTCGGCGTTCTCACGCCGAAGATGGTCGCCGTCGACAGCCTCGGCCCCGGCGAGATCGGCTTCATCACTGCTTCGATCAAGGAAGTGGCCGACACGCGCGTCGGCGATACGATCACCGAAGACAAGCGCCCGACCGCCGAGCCGCTGCCGGGCTTCAAGCCGGCGCAGCCGGTCGTGTTCTGCGGCCTCTTCCCGGTCGATGCCGCCGATTTCGAAGATCTGCGCTCGGCCATGGGCAAGCTGCGCCTCAACGACGCCAGCTTCTCTTTCGAAATGGAATCGTCTGCCGCTCTCGGCTTCGGCTTCCGCTGCGGCTTCCTCGGCCTGCTGCACCTCGAAATCATCCAGGAGCGCCTGGAGCGCGAATTCAATCTCGACCTGATCGCGACGGCGCCCTCCGTCGTCTATCAGCTCACCATGACAGACGGCACCGAGATCGAGCTGCACAACCCGGCCGACATGCCCGACGTCGTCAAGATTTCCGAGTTCCGCGAACCGTGGATCAAGGCGACGATCCTGACGCCGGACGACTATCTCGGCTCAATCCTGAAGCTCTGCCAGGACCGCCGCGGCATCCAGACCGAGTTGACCTATGTCGGCAACCGCGCCATGATCACCTATGACCTGCCGCTCAACGAAGTCGTCTTCGACTTCTACGACCGCCTTAAGTCGATCTCCAAGGGTTATGCCTCCTTCGACTACAGCCTGACCGACTATCGCGAGAGCGATCTCGTCAAAATGTCGATCCTCGTCAATGCCGAGCCGGTGGATGCGCTTTCCATGCTGGTGCACCGCTCCGCCGCCGAAAAGCGCGGCCGCGTCATGTGCGAGAAGCTGAAAGACCTGATCCCGCAGCACATGTTCCAGATCCCGATCCAGGCCGCCATCGGCGGGCGCATCATCGCCCGCGAGACGGTGAAGGCGCTGCGCAAGGACGTGACCGCCAAGTGCTACGGCGGCGACGCCACCCGCAAGCGCAAGCTGCTCGACAAGCAGAAGGAAGGCAAGAAGCGCATGCGGCAGTTCGGCAAGGTCGAAATCCCGCAGGAAGCGTTTATTGCTGCACTGAAGATGGGGGATGAGTGAGGCTCTTCCCAACAACAAATTATGCGCATATAGTTTGCGCATAATTTGAGGAATGCCTCGTGACCCAAGCGACGCGAAAAGCTGCAAATTTGTCTCTCGATGAGGGGCTCGTTTCAGATGCCCGTGAACTGAAAATCAATATCTCACGTGCTGCCGAAGACGGCATAGCCCGCGCCATCAAGGCCGAGCGCGAGCGCCTATGGCTTTTGGAAAATGCCGAAGCGATCGACCAAGCCAATGCCTATGTTGAAAAACACGGCCTGCCATTTGGAAAATACCGGCAGTTCTGATGGCGAGATTTAATGTCTATCGCCTGAAACAAAGTCGAATTCTCGCGTTGGACCTTCAGTCTGACTTGCTGGAAAGACTAAGTACGCGGATGATGGCGCCACTACTCCGCGCGGAAGAAGTGTCTAAGCCAATGGCACGGCTCAACCCGCAATTTACTATCGCTGGCGAGCCGTATACTATGGCGACCCAGCTGATGGCAGCTATATCGCTTATCGAAATCGGAGAATTGGTTACCGATCTCAGTCCGCACGGCGATCAGATTACCGCCGCGACCGACTTTCTCTTCCAAGGCTTCTGACCTCAGTTTCCTGCCATATATTCCTTCGTCAGCCCTTCATACTCCTCCATCGCCGGCAGCGCGGCGTAGCTGTGCCTGGCCGGTGTCGTTACCCAGGGCAGCTTCTCGCTCGTCCAGGTCTCGACGAAGGGCGTGAACCAGCTGGTGTCGTCGAGCATGGTGGCGCGGACGTTTACGAACCAGTCGACGCCCTCCAGCTTCGTGAACAGCCAGCTCATGCAGTGCGGGCAGAAATAGTGATGGATGGCATCGTTGTGCAGGCCGCCGATGACAGGCTCGCCTTGCGTCACTTCGAAACCTTGCGAGGGGATGGCGGCGCTCAGCGAATAGGGGCCGGCCGTCATGCGCTGGCAGCCTGTGCAGTGGCAGGCCATGGTCAATAGCGGCTTGGCACTGATTTTCAACCGCACCTGGCCGCAGCGGCAGCCGCCCTCGCAGGGTAGTTCCATCGTGCTCATGATATCGTCTTCTCCCACTTCGAAATCTGTTCAGGCATAGCATATCGCGACTCGATCTGCTGGTTGCCAGTCATGATGGCATGCCGCCGAAATCCTCAGGCTTCCACTGCCTGCGAAGGCTCTACCTGCGCCTCGATCGTCCGCACCCAGGCGCGTGCGATAGCGAGACCGGCCGTTTCCGCCGCAGGCGCATGCTTGGCGACCAGCTGCGGATAATTCTCCAGCCAGCTGGGCTCCCTGCACCCGATCGTTTCCTCGAACTCGCCGCGCCAGCGCTCGACCACGGCGGCATTGGCCTCGAAGTGGAACTGCGTGCCGTAGGTGGCACGACCGATGCGGAAGGCCTGGTTCGGTGTTGTGCCGTTGGCTGCGAGACGCGTGGCACCGGCCGGCAAGGTAAAGGTGTCGCCATGCCATTGGAAAATGGTGAATTCGTCGCCGACATCGGCCAGCAGCGGGTCCTGCCTCCCCGCATCGGTGAGACCGATCGTTTTCCAGCCGAATTCGTGGGCAACGCCGAGAAGATTTTCCGCCTCGTAGGCGCGCGCCAGGATCTGGCTGCCGAGGCAAATGCCGAGCACGGCCTTGTCTTCGCCCTCGAAACGGCGCATCAACCGCGCCAGCTCCGGAAGATAGGGATGCGTGTCATCGTCGCGCGCGCTCTGCTCACCGCCGAGCACGACAAGCGCATCGTAAGAGACCGTGTCCTTGGGCAGCGCTTCGCCGCCCCAGGGGCGGAACCATTCGATCTCGGCGCCAGCCTCTTCGAGCGCGATGCCGAGAGCGCCGAGCGGAGTGTTCTTCATATTCTCGATGATGGCGACACGCATTGCGATAATCCCCGAACAATGTTGCAGAGAGATGAGCATGCGGCGGCGGGAGAGGCAAGAGTGCAGAGCCTTCCGCTTTTCTTCGAATCGCGAAAACGCACTATCCTTTTGTTTTTGCGCAATTCCGGACGCAAAACCGCGCTTTTCCTGAAATTGCTGGAGCTTGCAGCCGGTTAAAGCTGAGCATAGATGTCAGCAAACGACAAGGACCATGACGATGAGCGACAAGCCCCGCATCACCATTCTCTATTGCACTCAATGCAATTGGCTATTGCGCTCCGGCTGGATGGCGCAGGAGCTGCTGCAGACCTTTGCCGACAGTCTCGGCGAAGTGGCGCTGATCCCCGGCACTGGCGGCGTGTTCGAAATCCGCATCGATGGCGAGCTCCTGTGGGAGCGCAAGCGCGATGGCGGCTTCCCGGGACCGAAGGAGCTCAAGCAGCGGGTGCGGGATATCATCGATCCCGAACGCGATCTCGGCCATACCGACCGCGCCTCGCTGGAAAGCTGAGCCCACCGCTGCTCGTAGGCATCAGTCGAAAGGCGAACGGCACGGCTGAGTGCCGTGGTTGATCGTGGTATAGCGATCGGTGCCGGGATTATAGGTCCGATAGTGCTCGGCGCACCAGGTCTGGTGCTGGATGCGCCGCTGGCCCGCCGAAGGGTAGATAGGCGTCGGCGGCGTAGAGGTTTCGCGCGGCGGTATCTGAATGCGCGGGCTGTCGTAACGATTCACCCCTCCCGTATAGGGCGGCGTGATCGGAAGCGGCTGGCCGGGCCGGGTGTAGAACTGCCGCTCTCCGAAGCCGAAGCAGCCGCGGGAATCGCAGATGACGGAATTCGTGCTGCTCGGCGGAATGGCATTCTTCGGAGAATTCGAAGCGGCGGCGGCGAAATCCGCCTGCGGCATCAAGGAGAATGCGAGAGCAAAACCAAGCGCGATCCGATGAAAAACAGCCATGACGATCTCCAGTCCTGCCACCATGAGGCGATGTCTTTTTCATAACGGTTTCATATTTATGTGGGATCGCGAAGGGGCAAAACCAGCACAGTGCGCGAAATGGCCGCTGTTTTCGATCGGTTGATCCTTGCGGCGGCATGCTTCATAACACCGCAATCGATCCTAGGAGATTGCCAGTGAGCAGCTTGAAATTCGGCACCAGCGGCCTTCGCGGCCTGTCCGTTGATCTCATCGGGCGAGCCTCCGCCCTCTATGCAACGGCATTTGCCCATCATCTGCTGAAGAGCGGTCATGCCAAAGCCGGCGATCCCGTCCTCGTCGGCCGCGACTTTCGCGAGTCGAGCCCGGCGATCTCCGCCACCTGCATCGGCGCGCTGAAGCGGGCGGGCCTGACACCAATCGATTGCGGCACGCTGCCGACGCCGGCGCTGGCGCTTTACGGGCTTCAGCTGAAGGCCGCTTCGCTGATGATCACCGGCTCGCATATTCCCGCCGATCGCAACGGCATCAAATTCTATCGGCCGGACGGCGAAATCGACAAGCAGGACGAACTGGCGATCAGCGCGGAAGCAACCGCGATCATCGATACGCTTATCGACGAGACACCTGGCAATGCCGAGGATCGCACGGCCGAGACGGAGGCGCTGTTTCTGGAGCGCAACAAGGGTCTGCTGCCGGCCGGTAGCCTCGCTGGCCTGACGATCGGCGTCTATCAGCACAGCACGGTGGCGCGCGACCTCTTCGGTCAGGTGCTTTCCCATTACGGTGCGCGCGTGGTGCCGCTCGGCCGTTCGGAAAGCTTCATTCCCGTGGATACCGAAGCGGTCTCGACCGAGACCATCCGCCTTATGAAGGGCTGGGCGCCGGAACACGGGCTGGACGCGATCGTTTCGGCCGATGGCGATGGCGACCGGCCGCTGGTCGCGAACGAGACCGGAGAGCCGCTGCGCGGCGATCTGCTCGGCCTCATCGCCGCAAACTTCCTCGGCGCCGAAGTCGTGGTGACGCCGGTCACCTCCAATTCCGGCATCGAAGCCGCCGGCTCCTATACCGTCACCCGTACCCGCGTCGGCTCCCCATACGTGATTGCCGGCATGGACGAGGCCATTGCCGCCGGCAAGGCGAATGTCATGGGTTTCGAGGCCAATGGCGGCACGCTGACGGCAAGCCGCTTCATCGTCGGCGGAAAAGCCTTCGAGCCTCTGCCGACGCGCGACAGCTTCCTGCCGATTCTGGCGACGCTCTACGCCGCAGCGCAGGCGAAGAAGCCGCTTTCGGCCCTCGCCGGCAGCTACCGCCTGCCCTTTGCCGCCGCCGACCGGCTGGAGAATTTCCCCGTGGAAACCAGCGCAGCACTGATGGCTTATCTGCGCGCCTCCGACGCCAATCTCTCGGATTTCCTCAAGCCGGTCGCCGCCGTCGCCTCCAAGAGCGATATCGACGGGCTGCGGGTTACGCTTGTGGATAACCGAATCATCCATTTCCGCCCTTCCGGCAATGCGCCGGAAATGCGCTGCTATGTGGAAGCATCGAGCGAAAGCGAGGCAAAGGCTCTGTTGGAACAGGGACTTGGCCTGATCAGCGCATGGGCTGCGGGCCGGGTTTGACACGGGCTTCAACCGCTTTTTTCGCGATTGCCACGAAAACTTCAAAAACCCTGTTGACACCGGACGGCCACCCCCTTACATGCGTGTCCGTCGCCCAGATGGCGGAATTGGTAGACGCGCAGGTTTCAGGTACCTGTGCCGCGAGGCGTGGAGGTTCGAGTCCTCTTCTGGGCACCATTTCCTTTTTTGAGAAACATTGATTTCTCAAATTTTTCAAGACTTTGCGAGTTCATGGAATATAGCTTTCGGTTAGCCGGAAGTTCGATGAGCTTGTCTTGAAGCGGGCTGAAGGGATGAAAATCCTCACCCTTGGCTTCCTGGAACAACCATCGTTCGAACGGCTGCTCGAAGCCGGGTATCCGACTTCTCTAAATCATTGACTGACGAATGGAAGATCGACCTAGAGCGTTTCCGCTTTTCTTCGAATCGCGAAAACGCTCTATCTTCTTATTTCCCAACGCATTCCGGACGGAAAACCGCTATGCACTTTTCCTGGAAGTGCTCTAATGGGGGAAACCTTGAGGGATTTTCGATGAATCAAAAGAGCGACTGGTACGAGCTGATCGTCGGCAACGGCAACGTCAATGAAGGGCTCGGGAGGATGATGGCTTTCATCCTCGCGGTTATCGTGATCCTCGCCCTGATCTTCTGGATGATCTGAGCACATTCGCTTGTTTCCCAACGCATTCCGGACGGAAACTGCTACGCATTTTTCCTGGAAATCCCCTAATGAAGGTTTTCAGCGTCCGGGTGGATGAAAAGGCCGGCTTCGCGTGCCGCCTCCAGGAAAGCCTCGCGCGATTGCTCGGCCGAAGCCTTGCCGAGGACGGCATCGAGGCACACAAGCACAGCCTCGTCCGCCGCAGGCCCGCCATTTACCGGCCACTCTCCGCTCATGCAGTTCGCCGCGTCGAGCGCATTGGTTATGATCGCATAGTGGCCAATGCCGAGGTCGACTATGACGGGGTTGCTCCAATCACCGTGTTCCATAGCCGCACCTCCTCAACCATCGAGCGCTGTCAACGCCGCGACTGGAAACGATCCGGTGCCGACACATGCGATCATCGTCCTATGACAGCCCATGATATCAACTCCTCGCTTCAAACGATCAGGCAATAACGGCAGCGGCGACGAGATGTTCCTGGCTTGCGGGCATGCGTTACATTTTTCTTGAGGCTTCATCCCGCCCGGCGATGCGGAACGCGCGACGCTGCAGGCAGGCTTTTCCCGGCTGACATGGCTACCTCGCCGCGGGCCGGTTAACTTCATATATCCGCCACAAGAAAGCCGCCGAAACTCTCGTTCGGCGGCTTCGAGGAGGGTCGAATATCGGTGAGCGATCCTGCCTCCGGCAATGGCCTTAAAGCTTCGGGCTCAGCGGCACGATGGCGGCAAAGCGCAGCCAATCCTTCTGTGCCTTCGGTGTCCAGGCCGCTTCGGCAATGGCCGGCAGGCGCGGGAAGACCAGGCGGTTGAAATAGTCGCGGGAGATGAAATTCTCCTGCCAGATGCAGGCCTGCACGCCCTTCATCAGATGCTTCAGCTCATCCGGAAAATCGCCTTCGGCCTCGTAGGCATAGGTATGGGCCGGAGGCACCGTGCCCGCCCAGCTCGCGCCAGGCTCCTGCCAGGCGTCCGCCTGCACCATGTCGAGATAATAGGCCTGGCCCGGGGTCATGACGACTTCATAGCCCTCGCGCGCCAGATCGATGCCGACCTCCGGCTTTTCCCAAGCCATCAGCAGCGTGCCCTTTGGATCGACGCCGCCGCCATGGGCGACTTCGTTCCAGCCGGCAAGCTTGCGCCCGCGCTCGGTAAGCATGGTTTTGATCCGTTTCAGGAAATAGGACTGCAGGGCAAACGTACCCGAAATGCCCTCCTTCTCCATCAGCTTGCGCGCCAGCGGCGAAGCGAGCCAGGAACCATCGGCAACCTCGTCTCCGCCGATATGGATATATTCGGAGGGGAAGAGCTCGACCATTTCGTCGAAGACCTTGGCGAGGAACTCGTAGGTCGGCTCGATCGCCGGGTTCAGGGCATTGTTCGGGAAGCCCTGCACGGAATGATAGCTGTCCGGCGCCTCCTGCCCATCCGTGAGATCAGGCAGGGCAACGAGGGCGGCCGTACTATGGCCGGGGATGTCGATCTCGGGAATGACCTCGATACCGAGTGCGGTGGCGTGGGCGACGATGTCGCGCACATCATCCTGCGAATAGAAGCCGCCGACCGGCTCCGCGGCGTTGCCGAGCTGCGGCAGCAGCGGCTCGTCCGGTCCGCGCAGCACGCCCGTCCTAGTCAGCTGCGGATAGGCGCGGATCTCCAGCCGCCAGGCCTCGTCATCGGTCAGGTGCCAATGGAAGATATTGAGCTTCAGCCAGGCGAGAATGTCGAGCAGGCGCAGGACATCGTCTTTCGGAGTGAACTGCCGGGAGACGTCGAGATGGCAGCCGCGCCAGCCGTAACGCGGCCGGTCGGCGATCACGCCCGATACCGGGAAACGGAACTTGCCCGGCTCGCGGCGCGCGCCATCGAGAAGCTGTGCCAGCGTCGTCAGGCCATAGAGGCGGCCCGCCTCGGCGGAGAAGGCAAGCACGACCTCACCGCCAGAGAATGAAAGCTCATAGGCTTCGCGCACAAGTGCCTTTCGTTCGACGAAACGCAGCGCCCTGCCCTGCGGCGCGGCAATGAGGCTGAATGGAATGTGATTGGACGGAAAGAGGCGCCGGAATAACGCCTGCGCCGCAGCCAGTGCCTTGACGCTTGCGGCATCGGAGCCTTCGGCCGGATAGAGCGCAACCGGAAAATCTTCGCCCGGCTTGACGTCGATCTCCGCCGGCCAGGGCTGGATCGCGTAGGGAAGCTCCAGCCTGCCTTCCGGCAGCAGCGCAGGCGGCGGCTCGCTGGCACGCTCGGCAAGCAACAAATCCGAGGTGAAGACCGTAACGTGCGTCCCGTCTTCCAGCGTCACATAGGCGGATTTGGCGCCGTCGGTGCAATGCCGTGCGATCCGATGAAGAGCGGAGACCGTGAACGTCCAGCTTCCTCCGGGCGCGACGGACAGGCCGGCCGGCGGCGCAAACTCGTGAAAATTGGCGTTGCGGCGCACGAAGACGGCGTTGTTGCAGGCTTGGGGATCGACGAGACGCGTCAGCGTCGTGTAGGCGAGACGGAAATTCGTAAGAGGCGCATCCGAGAAATTGAAAAGCGTCAGGGTTAGCCGACCGTGCTTTCCGCCTTCGGGAGACCAGGTGTTTTCGAGATGATAGGAGGAGGGCTGCATGATGTTCCCCTTTGGCAGCGAGCTTCAGTAGTGTTCGGACTGTGAGAAGGTGTGGGCAAGCTCGGCCTGCCCTGCCGTCAGGCCGCAATCGACAGGCAGGCAGACGCCTGTTATCGCCGAGGCAAGCGGGCTTGCGAGAAAGGATACGGCGTTGGCGACATCGACCGGATCGACGACGCGCCGCAGCGCATACCAGCGCTTGGCTTCCTCGAAGACATTCGGGTTTGCGGCGGCGCGCGCTTCCCATGCCTGGGTACGCACGGTGCCGGGTGCCACCGCATTCGAGCGGATGCCGAACTTGCCGTATTCGACCGCGACCAGCCGGGTGAAATGCAGGAGCCCGGCTTTGGCAGCGCTGTAGGCGGGATGGCCGAAGACGGCCATGCCGTTGACGGAGGCGATATTGATCACGGAGCCCTTCGACACCTTCAGCATGTCCTCGACTGCGCGGAAGCAAAGAAAGGCCGCCTCGAGATTGAGAACATTGTCGGCGCGCCAGATGGCCGGTGTCGTATCATGAAGGCTGACGGCACGGGCAGCACCGGCATTGTTGACGAGCGTCTTCAACCCACCCAGATCCGATGCCGCCTTCGCCATCGCGGCAACATCGGCGTCGCTGGTGATATCAGCCCCGAGCGGCACGAAACGCTCCGCCGGACCCAGCGCCTCCGCCGCCTTCCGCGCGGCGGCCTCGTCGATATCGACCAGCAGGATGATGTCGTGGTCATCGGCCAGGCGCTTTGCGATGGCGCGGCCGATATCGCCGGCGGCCCCTGTGACGATGGCAACGGATTTGCTCATATGCTTCCCTCCGATCAGGTCTTGAAAGCTAGTCTCCCAGCAGCTGGCGATCGTCGCCGTCGCGATGGGTGACGAGCTGCTGCTTGATGCGGCGCAGCGTCACCGTGGCCTGCGGCTGGATACGATAGGCGACCAGGCTGGCGAGAATATCCACCACTGCGAGATAGGCGATGCGGGTCGATGTCGGCCGATAGATATTGTCTCCTTCCGGCAAATCGACGGGCAGCGTGATCTCGGCGGCGTGGGCGACCGGGCTTTCGCTCTGCGTCAGCGCAATGGTCGGCACCTTGGCTTCGCGCGCCAGCGCGAAGGCACGTACCAGTTCGGCATTGCGGCCGGAGAAGGACGAGCCGATCAGCACGTCGGTCGGCTTGGCGGCGGCCGCCATCATCAGCTGCATGCTGTGGTCGGAGCTCGCGGTAATGCGGAGGCCGAGCCGGAATAGGCGGTTCTGCAGCTCGGTGGCGATCATCGAGGAATTGCCGCCGGAACCGAAGGCATAGATCATCTCAGCGCCGGCAAGCCGGTTTGCCGCCCGCTCGATGGCAGCGACATCCAGACCGCGATGCAACAGGAAGAGCGCGTTCTGCGCCTTGGTAATAATGTCCTGGGCGACATCGGCCGGAGCAATGCTCTTTGGCTCGGGCTTCAGATAGCGCATGCCCACATAGGCAGTGCGCGCAAGCTGTACCTTGAAATCGGAAAAGCTTTCGCAGCCCAGACGCCGGCAGAAGCGCGTCACCGTCGGCGGCGAGACATCCGCCTTACCTGCAAGCTCGATAATGGAAGCGTTGACGGCGAATTCGAAATCATTGAGGACGATATCGGCGATGCGGATTTCCGATTGCGAAAGCCGGCCCCTCTCCTCCTGCATGGTCGTGAAGATATCCATCAGCCCCCCTTATCGCTGGTTTAGGTTCGTTTGACACTTAGCCAGCGACGCGATCCATCTCAATCTCATCTATCCCGCCAGCGCCTGTGGACAGACTTGCGAGCAGATGCGGCTTGTCGTTCGTTCCCATTCAGCCGGAACCGTGACATGCGATGGCCACCATGCGATTCCTGCAAATTATTTTCTTGATACGTTGACAAATGACCACAGAAAGCAGAATTTGACCAGTGAAAATCGCAAATTATGAAAAGAATTTAAATCATGGCGGCTATCATGCGTGATCCTTTCAAGAATCCCTTCCCTGCCAGCGATACCGCCAGGCATTCGATCTGGGAGATGCTCGTTCCGCGTGATATCGATGCTTTTCTTGCGGCCGACTGGTCGATGGTCGCGGGCGATTTCGTCGAGGAAGGTTTCATCGGCATCGACAGCAAGCGCGAGGTCAGCCCGGATAAATGGCGTCTCGCCTTCCCGACGCTGTCAGCCTATCGCGACGAGTGGCTCCGCCAGGCCCGCGACTTCGCCAAGCAATCCTTCGCCGAAGACGCGCGCACAGCCATTTTCACCACCACGACGCTCGAAGACATCGAGATCGAAGGCGACATGGCGCTAGTGCGCAAGAAATTCGACGGGAGCCTGAAGAAATCGGATGGCGGCGTCGACGTTCTTAAGTGGCAGACACTTTATTATTGCCGCGTGCATGAGGGACACTGGAAGATCTGCGGCTTTACCGGTTATCTGCCGAACCCCATGGAATAGAGGCGACAGCATTGCGCATTTTCACCGCGGCCCTTGCGACCGAGACGAATACCTTCTCCCCCATCTGCATCGACCGACGCGCTTTCGAAGCCTCTCTCTATGCACCGCCCGGCAAGCACCCCGAGACGCCGACCCTATGTTCCGCGCCGATTACCGTCGGCCGGCGCATTGCTGCGGAAAAGGGCTGGGACGTGATCGAGGGCACTGCCACCTGGGCCGACCCGGCCGGATTGGTGAATCGCCAGACCTATGAGGAACTGCGCGATGAAATTCTTGCGCAACTGCGGGCGGCGATGCCTGTCGATGCCGTCGTCCTCGGTCTGCACGGCGCCATGGTCGCGGCTGGTTATGAGGATACGGAAGGCGACTTCCTGTCACGGGTGCGCGAGATCGTGGGGCCGGATATTCTGGTCTGCGCCGAGCTCGATCCGCACAGCCATCTAACGGCGCAGCGCGTCGCAGCCGCGAATTTCCTCGTCTATTTCAAGGAATTCCCGCATACGGACTTCGTCGATCGCGCCGAGGACCTCTGGCGCATCGCCATCGATACGCTGGAAGGCCACGTGAAGCCGGTCATGTCCGTCTTCGACTGCCGCATGATCGATGTCTTTCCGACCTCGCGCGACCCCATGCGCTCCTTCGTCGACAAGATCACGGGAATGGAAAAGGCCGATACGGATATCCTCTCTATTTCGGTCATTCATGGTTTCATGGCGGGTGACGTGCCGGAAATGGGCACGAAGCTGCTCGTCGTTACAGATAATAAGCCGGGTAAAGGCTCTGCAATTGCTCGTGATCTCGGGCTTGAGCTTTTCTCCAAGCGCGGCACCTTCATCATGCCGCAGATCGACGAGAAGCAGGCAGTGAGCGAAGCGATGGCTGCGGCCTCGAGTCCGGTCGTCATTGCCGATCTATGGGACAATCCCGGCGGCGGCACGGCAGGCGACGCAACGGTCATCCTGCAGGAATTGCTCGACCGCGGCGCTACCGATACCGCGATCGGTACGATCTGGGACCCGATGGCCGTTCAGATCTGCATGGCGGCCGGCGAAGGCGCTGAAGTTCCGCTGCGCTTCGGTGCCAAATCGGCACCGGGCACCGGCAATCCGATCGACGGCCTCGTCAAGATCGTCCGCCTCGTCCCGAATGCCGAAATGCGTTTCGGCGAGAGCTTCGCTCCTTTCGGCGATGCCGCGCATATTCAGCTCGATGGCATCGACATCATTCTGAATTCGACGCGTGCCCAGAGCTTCGATCCGAGCCTGTTTTCCGTCATGGGCATTGATCCGACAACGAAGAAAATCCTGGTCATCAAATCGACCAATCATTTTTACGCGTCCTTCTCGAAGATCGCATCGGAGATCCTTTACTGCTCCGCGGGAACGCCTTATCCCAACAATCCGGCGCGCACGCCTTATCGCCGCGCGCGGAAGGATATCTGGCCAATGGTGGCGGACCCCTTTGCGGAAGAACGGAAAGACGCCTGACATGGCTCCCAGTATCGCGCATGACATCGCCGTGGAAATCGGCCCCAAGCCGGGCGACAAGATCGACAGCCTCTCCACGCCGCGGCCTATCATCGACGAAGACCGGCTGGCTGCAAACATTGCCCGCGTGCAGTCCTACATGGATGCGAACGACCTGAATTTCCGCCCGCATATCAAGACGCACAAGATTCCCGCCCTCGCCCGCGCCCAGGTCGCCGCCGGCGCCAAGGGCATCAATTGCCAGAAGATCACCGAAGCGGAAGTCTTCGCCGATGCAGGCTTCGAGGATATCCTGATCACCTTCAATATCCTTGGGGCTGAAAAGCTTGCGCGGCTCTCGGCTTTGAACGACCGCATCGCCGGCCTCATGGTCGTGGCAGACAGCACGGTGACGGTGGATGGCCTCTCCGACTGGTTCGCCGCCCGCAAGCCGATAACCGTGCTGGTGGAATGCGACACGGGCGGCGCGCGCTGCGGCGTGCAATCGCCAGAGCAGGCGGCCTCCCTCGGCAAATATATCGCCGGCAAGAAGGGTCTCGTCTTCGGCGGTCTGATGAGCTATCCGAAGCCGAACAATGCGGCTGCGACACAGGCGTTCCTCGTTGAAGCCGTAGCGCTGCTGAAGAACGATGGCATCAAGTGCCCGATCGTCAGCAATGGCGGCACGCCAAGCCTTTTCGAGGCGCATCTGGTCACGGCCGCCACCGAGCATCGCGCCGGAACCTACATCTATAATGACCGCTCGATGGTACGTGCCGGCCATTGCAAGGAAGAGGATTGCGCCATGCATATCCTCGCCACCGTCGTCTCTCGGCCGACCGAAGATCGAGCCGTCATCGATGCAGGCTCCAAGGCTTTGACCTCCGATCTTCTCGGCTTTGCGGATTACGGGCATGTGGTCGATTATCCGGAAGCGGTGATCAAGGGGCTTTCGGAAGAGCACGGCGTCATCGACCTGTCGAACTGCACAGGTCCTCGCCCTGAGATCGGCGACAAGATCCGCATCATCCCGAACCACACCTGCGTCGTGTCCAACCTCTTCGACCAGATGGTGTTCCACCGCGATGGCGTCGTGACACGCGTCGAAGACGTGGCAGCTCGCGGTTTGGTCTGGTAGGGCGATCCCTCACCCGCTCTCGTGGTTCGAAACGGCCCAATGGGCCTCCTCACCAAGAGGGCCGATCCTCTGCGCTGTAGCCAAAGAGTAGCAAGCCGTATCGAGGACCGGATTCGCTCCATCCTCACCCTGAGCTTGTCGAAGGGCGAGGATCCCCGGCAGCCGCCTCCCGTCAGGAAGCGGCCTGGTTCAGCAATTCCATGTCGATTTCCGTCAGCTCCACCCGACGCTCGAAGGCCTGGCCGTTCTCGTCGAAGAGGTGGCAATCGCCGAGGCGGATGCCGGTCTTGAGCGGGGTGTCCATGCGGATGGCTGCACTGCCGGGCAATGTCGCGCAGAAATTCTCGTCAATTCCGTCAGCGGTGGCATAGGCGACCGTTTGCGCGCCAAGGCGCTCCACGACCGTCGGCACGATGGTCAAAGTGAGATCGCCGTCGCCGAGCTGGACATGTTCCGGGCGGATGCCGAGCGTCAGCGGTTTGCCGACAAAGCCGGGGCGTGGCGTGACAGGCAGCAGAGCCATCTGGCCCTTGTAATCCACCTCCACGCCCGCATCGCTGACGCCAGTGCAGGTCACGGGCAGGAAATTCATTTTCGGATTGCCGATGAAGCGAGCGACGAAGGTATTTGCCGGCTTGTGGTAAAGCTCCAGCGGCGCGCCGACCTGCGATATTTCGCCGGCATTCAACACAACAATGCGGTCGGCCATGGTCATGGCCTCGACCTGATCGTGCGTCACGTAGATCATGGTCGCCTGCAATTGGCGATGCAGCTTGGCGAGCTCGATGCGCATGTCGGCACGCAGAGCGGCATCGAGATTGGACAACGGCTCGTCGAACAGGAAGATCTTCGGCTCGCGCACAATGGCGCGGCCGATGGCGACACGCTGGCGCTGGCCGCCCGAGAGCTGGCCCGGCTTTTGTTGCAGGCGCTGATCGAGATGGAGAATGCGAGCGGCATTCTCGACCTTGGCTTTGAGCTTGTCCTCCGCCATCTTCTCCACCCGCAAGGGGAAGGCGATGTTCTCGAATACCGACATGTGCGGATAGAGAGCATATGACTGGAAGACCATGGCAATGCCGCGCTTGACGGGCGGCAGATCATTGACGCGGGCGCCATCGATCTTGATGTCGCCGCCGGTCACATCGTCGAGACCGGCGATCATGCGCAGCAAGGTCGACTTGCCGCAGCCGGATGGGCCGACGAAAACGATGAACTCACCGTCATCGACGTCGAGCTCCACGCCCTTGATGACCTCGAAATGACCGTAAGATTTTTTGACCTGATTAAGGTGCAGCTTTCCCAAACTCTGTCTCCGCGCGGCGCCGCCATCTGGCGGGCAGGGCTCCAAAGACCGCGCGCGATGCGCGCGCGGCCCGGTGACTTGCAGACTTATTTGTACTGCTCGAGATCGGCAGCGGCCTTCTTCAAAGCGTCCGCCGGCTGGGCCTGGCCGGTTACGACCGACTGGACCATGGCGATCATGGCGTTCTGGAAGCCCTTATAGTCCTTGAACAGCGGCTCCGGACCACCATAGGCGATGCCGTCGATAAACGGCTTCCAGGAAGGATCCTTCTTGACGAACTCGTCAACCATCGGAGACGGGCGCAGCGGCGTCAGGCCAGCGCCGCCCTGCAGCTCGTATTCGCCCTGCGGGCCGGGAGACGTGATGAACTTGGCAAGGTCGATCGCCTTTTCCTCGACGCCGCTGCCCTTGAAGACGGCAAGGCTGTCGGTGATGAGCAGCGTGCCAGGCCCCTTGGCCGAAGGGCCGAGCGGCAGCGGAGCGACACCCCAGTTGATCTTCGTTTCCTTCAGGCGGGCGGCGGCACCCGAACCGGCCTGGAGCATGCCAACCTTGCCATCGAGGAAGATGGCGCGCATTTCGTTCTGCTCGTAGGCCGTAGGTCCTTCGACGGAATAAGGCGTGATGTCCTTGTAGGCCTGGAGGGCGGCCAGCACTTCGGGGCTGTCGAGGACGATCTTGTCGCCATCGATGACCTTGCCGTTGTTGGTATAAACCCAATGCAGGAACTGGTGCATGGTGTTGTCGAAGGTCTTGGCCGAGAGACCGTAACCGGGAACGCCGGTCTTTTCCTTGATCGCCTTGGCGTCGGCGATTTCCTCGGCCCAGGTGGTCGGCGGCTTCTCAGGGTCAAGTCCGGCCTTCTTGAAGAGATCCTTGTTCCAGTAGAGCGCCTTGGTCGAGAAGGCGATCGGCGTGCCCCACTGCTTTCCATCGAACGTTACGGTATTAACGATGCCGGGATAATAAGCCTTCTTCTCCTCATCCGTCATCGGGATCGGAACGATGAGATCGTTGTCGGCGAACTGCTTCAGCGTGCGCGAGCCGACATAGGCCATGGCGACCGGCGTGCCGGCGGCGGCAAGCGTGGTCGCCTTGTCCTGGCACTGTTCCCAGCCGACGACCTCGGGCTTGACGGACCAGCCCGGATTCTTGTCTTCCCACTGCTTGATGTATTTCACATGGATCGGATCGATGCTGTCACCGCAATAGATCCAGCTGATTTCCTTGTCGGCCGCCTGGGCGTTCACGGCGCCAAGCGCGGTGGAGCCGAGCAAAGCAAGGGCAAGAAGCCCCGTCTTGAAATGGAATGTCACGTTTAAGCTCCCGTTCTCTCTGGTGGTTGATTGATTTTATTGCTTCACCGCGCCGGCGGTCAGACCGCTGACGAGATACCGTTGCAGGAAGAAGATCACGACCAGAGCCGGCGCGATGCCGACGAAACTTGCGGCCATGAGTTCGTTCCAGACGACCTCCTGCCGGCCGAAATAGGCAAAGAGCCCGACCGGCAGCGGCATGTATTCCGTCTTCGAATTGAAGGTAAGAGCATAGATGAACTGCTGCGCGTAGGCCTCGATGAACGAGGAAATCGCCACCACGACGATGCCTGGCATGGCGATCGGCAGGATGACCCGGCGCAGTGTGTAGAATTGGCTCGCGCCATCGACATAGGCTGCTTCGTCGAGTTCGCGCGGGATGCGCCTGATATAAGTGTGCAGCAGCCAGATGCCTGTGGGGATGATGAAGGCGACCCCGGGCACGATCATGGCGAAATAGGTGTTCAGCACGCCGAAGGAGCGCATGAGCCGGAACAGCGGAATGAGCAGCACGGCGCCGGAAAACATCTTGACTGCGAGAAAAGCACCGAGCAGCAGGCCGGATCCCTTGAACTCGAAACGCGCGAAGGCGTAAGCCGCCGGCACGACGAGAACCAGCACGATGATGGTGATCGTGCCGGAGATCAGAAACGAGTTGAAGATGTACCAGCCGAAACCCGGCACGCTCGTCCACATCGTCCGATAGGCCGCAAAGGACCCGTTCTCGGGAATGAACCGGTAGGGCGAGGAGAAAAGCTGGCTGAGCGGTTTCAGCGACACCAGGAAGCCTTCGATGAAGGGCGCCAGCACGAAAGTCAGGAAGAGCAGGATTCCGGCATAGATGCCGACGAGCTCGTACCATTTGTAGCGATGGATCATCGAAGGGTGGCTCATCGCTGCTTGGCTCCCGTGGAAAAGCGGCTCGTCAGGCGGAAATAGGCAAGGCAGAAGAGCGACAGAAAGATGCAGATCAGCACCGCACGCGCTGCACCCTCACCATATTTGTAGGAGCCGATCGCGGTGCGATAGGTGTCGATGATCATCGTCGTCGTTTCGCCGTTCGGCCCGCCGCGGGTCAAAATCCAGATGATGTCGAAGGAATTGAAGGTCGAGATCAAGGAGAGCATCGACATGGTGACCAGCGAAGGCACCAAAAGCGGCAGGGTGATACGGCGGAAGCGATAGAAACGGCCGGCGCCGTCCGTCCAGGCGGCTTCGTAGAGATCGTGCGGGATCGCCTGCATCGCCGCCAGCATATAAAGAGTGACCATCGGCACGCCGATCCAGACGTCGGTGACGATCGTCGCCCAGAAGGCTGAGCTACCGTAGGCAAGGAATGCGACCGGGCTGTCAACGATGCCGAAACGCTGGAGCAGGCCGGAAATCATGCCGAACTGGCCATTGTACATCCAGCCCCACATGAAGATGCCGATCGCCATCGGCACGACCCAGGGCGGCATGGTCAAGACACGAAAGAGCGCACGGCCCGGAACGGCCGAATTCAGGAGTGCCGCCCCCAACGTGCCGATGATCATCTTGATCGACACGGAAAAGAACGTCCAGATGAAGGTACGGACGATGACGCCTGCAAAAGTGTCGTTGAAGATCTTCGCGTAATTCTCGAAACCAACCCAATTCGTCACCTTCTTCAGCGACGCATCGGTGAAGGAGAGGATGATCGTATCGACCAGCGGATAGGCAACGATGACGGTGACGTAGAGAAGAGCCGGAAAAAGCAGGAGCCAGGCGAAGATGACCGTGCTGCGTTGAACACCCATCTTACGCCCCTCCCTAGGCGGCTCTTGAATGAAGCGCTTCGTCGAACTCGTCCCATATCGGTCGGAGATCGACGACGGCCCTCTTCCTGCGTGCCTCGTCCATCGAGAGCGCCAGAATGCCCGCTTCCAGCGCATTCTGGGTCGAGACCGGCAGGTGCAATCCGGATTTGACGTGCGCGATGATATCGGCGGCCATCTGCTCGTCGGCGCCATAATGCTGAGAAAGCGTGGTGGCGGCGTAAGTGTTTTCGATCACCTTGTTGCCGGTCAGCATCTCGTGGACATTGAGATAGCCGCGAATGAAATCGCCCTCGGCCATCCCGCGCGAGCCCATGATGGCAAAGCGGCGGAACTGATCCGGCACGTTCAGGTTGGTGTGGAAGTTCATGCCGACGCCATTGGCATATTCGACGATCGCCACCTGGTAATCGATGATATCGCCGTCGCTGTCGAAGACCTTGTCCGATCCCATCCAGCCGCTCGGCTTGCGATGGAAGAGCTCGAGATCGTTGATGCCTTCCCTTGCCGGATCGTTTTCCGGAATGAAGCTCTTGCGGCCGCCGAAGCTTGCCACCCTCTCCGGCCGCGCACCGACCACGCCATTGTAGAGATCGAGGTCGTGGCAGCATTTCTCCAGCATGAAGCTGCCGGAATAATGTTCGTAGCGGCGCCAGTCGCGCATGAAGAAGGCGCCGTGATAGGGCTCGATATGCTCGGCCGCCTCGATGGAAACGACATGGCCGAGTTTCCCTTCGGCCTGGGCGGCCAAGAGATCGCGGTACATCGGCGAATAGCGCAGCACCAGACCAACATTCAGGCGCTCGTGACCGAACTTCGCCATCAGGCGGGCCAGCTCGATGCTGTCCTTGATCGTCGTGACGATCGGCTTTTCGCAGAAGATCTTGAGACCGGCTTCGAGGCCGATGCGAATGTGATCGAGATGCATATGGTTCGGAGAGCCGATCATCAGGAGATCGATCTTTTCGCTGGCAATCAGCTCCTGAGGCGTCGCATAGGCCTTTCCGGCCGGTATGCCGCGTTCGGCCAGACCGGGCAGGCCTGCAGGCGCCGGATCGACATATCCGGCAATCTCGAAGCTTTCGTCTATCGCCTTGAAGACATAGCCCAGATAGCCCAGGCGGAATCCCAGCCCAATGATTCCAACGCGCATGCTTTTGAGTTCCCATTACGTAATTTATTTTCGTAACCTTGGGGCAAATTTTCGCATTCGTCAACGACGTTCGCGCGTTTAACCAAAAACATGAAATTTATTTTCAGACCACGGACAAACCTACGCGACGCCGAACATGAATCCACGCTCGCCTTGATTGCGCTGCCGCTTAATCCGGCAGGGTGCCTAAGACATCATCTGTCAGGGCCGTTATACTGCCAATACTGGTAGTTCGGCTTTCTGGTGCTGCTGGAAATGACGCCATTCTGATCGCACACGTAGCCGAGACGCGGCAGACCACGATAGAAGAGGCCCTCGCGAAAATAGTCTGCATACACCGTGGCGGTTCGGCACTGAAATTTCTCGTCAGCCGCCATTTTTGGCGCAGTTACGCCTGGGAGGTCCTTGTAAGGATAGACAGGAGCGACATATGGCTTGGGGAGAAGCGGGTTGTCGGCAAGCGCAGCCGCCGGCATGAAGACCGCAAGGGATAGGGCAGCAATGGCGATTTTCGACCTGGTCCACATGAATTGCTACGCTCCTTCGCAGATGCGAGCGCAACGACCACGCGCCGCATGCTATAGATATAATAGTGCTATCGCCACGCGCCAACGGGCCGCCTACCAAAATCGCGCGCAAGTGATGGTTCCCATGTCGGAGGCAGGGCGTTCACGCTACGTTACACCAAAAAAAATGCTTTTATCCGCAAATACAACATATGCGTGTATTCCCTGTTTGCGACAAGTTATAAGCATGTTATATAGTATGAAAATTATCATCTTAGTTGCCGTCGCCGCGATTTCTGTTTGCAGGAGTAGCCGTCATTCTCGAACAGATTAGTCGTATCCCCCCTTTCACTGACCCCGAGGTCGCTGACGATGCCGCTCAGCAGATCTCGATCTATGTCATCAATCTCGACCGCTCGCGTGATCGCTGGGAACATCTGTGCAGTCAGGCCGTGGAGTACGACCTCAACGTTACGCGCATACCAGCCGTCGACGGCCGCGTCATCGCCGACGCGGATCGCGTCGATTTCCATCCGCATTCGTTCATCTACCATAATGGCCGCAAACTTCTGCCCGGCGAATACGGATGCTATCGCAGCCATCTGCTCGCGCTTGAGCGATTTGTCGCCAGCGGCGACAGGATGGCCATCGTCATGGAAGACGACGTCGAGCTCAACGAGAGGCTGATTCCGCGAGCGGTTGCCGCGATGGAATGCGTCCAGGGCGCACGTCTCGTCAAACTCGTCAACCATCGCCTCGTCGGCTTCAAGGCGATCTGCGAGACGGCTGAAAACGATGTCATCGGCCGCTGCATGCATGGTCCGCAGGGGTCGGCCGCCTGTTACATCCTCAACCGCAAGGCCGCCAAGAAGCTGCTGACGGCATTGAAACCCATGCTTCTTCCCTACGACGTCGCTCTCGAGCGCGGCTGGTCGACAGGGGTGGAGACATTCACGACACTTGAAAATCTGGTCGATTTCAGCCGGCATCGCGCCGATACTACAATCGGCAAGCGCATGCACTATCGCGCCGTAAAGCGGCACTTCCTTTTGCGGTTGACGGCGCATTGGTTCCGCACCTGCGATCAGCTGCGCCGCTGGCGTTATGCCATCAAGGCCGGACGGGAAACTGCGGCAGACCTCGGCAAGCGCTGAGCGCGGCCGCGCCGACATCTAAAACCGTCGCGATCTTTCAGATTCGCTCCATGCGCTCAAGCCATTGATTTTTTTGCACGTCGTTATCGCAGAACCATCGCGCAGTTTTGCGCGACATGCTTTGGCAGCCATGCCCTATAGCTGCGCGACATTGTCGAGGTTCGGCTGGCCGACCGCCAGATCCGTCTCGCGCTCGCGATAGACCAGATCGACCACTTCACCGCTCGGCGCATAGCCGGAGACGAGCTTCTGCAACAGGGCTCTGGCCAAGGGTATGTCGTTTTCCTCCAGTGCCGCCTCCAGAGCGGCAAGCCGCCTCGACAATTCCGGCCATGGCAGGAAGTCCTCCTTGGCTTGCATGATGCGCGGGTGGCTCGTCGGATGCGGATTATCGCCGATCAACAACTCCTCATAGAGCTTCTCTCCCGGCCGTAACCCGGTAATCTCCAGTTCTATGTCGCCATCGGGCTCGTCGCCGTCCCGCACGGTCAGGCCGGACAGCTCCACCATGCGCCGGGCGAGATCGGCGATGCGTACGGGCTCGCCCATATCGAGCAGGAAGACGTCGCCGCCCCCGGACATGGCGCCTGCCTGAATCACGAGCTGCGACGCCTCGGGGATGGTCATGAAATAACGGGTGATGTCCGGATGCGTGAGCGTGATCGGTCCGCCGTCCCGAATCTGCTGGCGAAACAGCGGCACGACCGAGCCGGAGGAGCCAAGCACGTTGCCGAAACGGACCATGGCGAAATTGGTGCTGACGGCACCGGGCTTGCGATCGGCATCCATGGCCTGCAGCACCATTTCCGCCAGCCGCTTGCTCGCGCCCATGATATTGGTCGGACGTACCGCCTTGTCGGTGCTGATGAGGACGAAATTTTCGACGCCGCAATCGCGGGCGGCTTCGGCCGCGATCTGGGTACCCAGCACATTGTTGCGGATGCCCTCGACAGGATTGTATTCGACAAGCGGAACATGCTTGTAGGCGGCGGCGTGATAGACGGTCTTCGGTCGCCACGCCTCCATGATCTGCCTGATCCGCCGGTCGTCGCGGACGGAGGCAAGGAAGGGAATGATGCGAACATCGGCGTGGCCTGCGGAGGCAGCCGATTTTTCCAGCTCGCCATGAATGGCATAAAGGCCGAATTCGCTCTGCTCCACCAGCAGCAAGGAGGACGGGCCGTTCTTGAGGATCTGACGGCAGAGTTCGCTGCCGATCGAGCCGCCGGCGCCGGTCACCATGACGACCTTGCCGCGGATATCCTTTTCGATCAGGCTGCGGTCGGGGGCGATCACATTGCGGCCGAGCAGGTCCTCGATGTCCAGTTCGCGCAGATCGGAGACAGCGACACGGCCCTGTGCGAGCGCCGTCAAATCGGGCATCGTCCGTACGGTAACGCGGGCCTTGCGCATGTCTTCGAGAATTTCATTGCGTCTTTGCCGGGTGGCATTCGGCAAGGCCAGAAGCACGCCCTTGATCTCGCCCGAAACCACCAGCGCCGGTAAATCGCTAGGATCGTAGATGGGCAGACCGCCCATAATGCTGCCATGCAGATTGCGGTCGTCATCGAGATAGCCGACGACATTCAGCTCGGCGCTGTTGGCAAGAGCGCCCGCGAGCTGCCGTCCCGAGCCGCCGGCGCCATAGATCAGGACCTTGGCAAGCTGGTTGCGGTTCAGAAGACGTTGATAGGCATTGCCGAGCCAGTACCGCGTCCACATGCGCGACAGGCCGACGGCGATCAGCAGCAGCAAGGGCTGCAATATGCCGACCGTGCGCGGCACGCCCGGCACGCTGATGGCGGTAAAAATCGTCATGAAGGCGAGAGCATAGATCGCCACCGCCTTGACGACCGTCACGAACGCCGAAAGGCCGGCATAGCGGAAAATGGCGCGATAGAGGCCGAGGACGATGAAAATCGGTATGGCAAGGAGAAGAGAGACGATCGCCGGCAGCCATTCGACGCCTTCGAGAATGACCCAATCGTCGAGGCGCAGGCAATAGGCGAACCAGACCGTGAGCACGCAAAGGCTGGCATCGACCAGCAGTGCCAGCGCGCGCTTGGTGGAGCGCGGCAGCGCCAGGAACGGCAAGACGAGCTTATCCGCGGGCACCATCGGTCAATTTTCCCCGGCGCCAGTCATCGGAGCAGCACACCGCTTTTCTCGCATAGATTGTCTCACAAAATGCCATACGACGCCTAATGACCGTATCGTGCCTTCATTAGCAAGGTCCGATCATTCGTAGCGCCGATTTACATCTAGAACAGCCCGCGCACAATTGCATCCCCGATCCTGAAGAAGCTGCCTGCGCAAAAATGCGGAAAAGAGCTCACTTGCCGAAATAGGCGCGAATGATCGGGTGCCGAAACAGGCCGAGGAGGACGGCAAAAGCCATGCCGAGACCCGCGCCGAACATCGCGCCCGCAATCAAGCCGGCCACCATCATCACCTTCCGGCTCGGCCCATCCGCCTTCAGCGGCGGCTCCGCCTCGGAGATCACGCGAATATTGCTCTGCGACAGATCCTGCGCGTCGCTGGCCTGTCCGGACCGCTTCAGAAGCGATTCATAGAGGTCGCGGGCGGCAGTTGCCTTGCGCTGCAGTTCGTTCAGACCGACGAGCTTGCCCGACGTGTTGACCTGCGAAGCCTTCTGCACCGCCAGTTCCTTGGCGATATCCTGCTCGGCCCTCTGCGCCTGCTCGTAGCCGGCACGGGCCGAGGTCATCTGCCGCTGCAATTCGGCCCGGATTTCCGCAGCAAGGCTTTCCAGCGAGGATTTCGCGGCGAGCAGACGCGGATGACGGCTTCCAAGCTGGCTTTGGAGGCTGCCGACATTGGCCGCCAACGCCGCATATTGCTGCCGTAGGCTGCTCAATGCAGTCGACGTCGCCCCGGAGGAAGAATTGTCGGAGACAACATCCTCGAAGCTGAGTTTGCTGGCCGCATCGGCGCGGGCTTTCGCTTCGATCGTTTTCTGCTGGGCGGTCACCAGCATATCGTTCAGCGCGGTCAGCCGCTTGTCGGAGATCAGATTGCCCTCGACGGCCACCATGTCATTGTCGGCGCGGTAGGTTTCAACGGCCTTTTCGGCTGAAAGCACCTGCTGGCGCAGATCTTCGAGGCGGGAGTCGAGCGCCGTATTGCTCCTTTTGTAGCTTTTTGCCGCCGCCTTGCTCTCCTCCTCCATGAAGGAGGCCACGAGCTGATTGGCGATCCTGGCCGACTTTTGCGGATCGCCCGTCGTCACCTTCGCGGTCACCACATAGGTGCTGGCCTCGCGGGCAATCAGCAGGGCTTTCGCCAGCGTGGCCGCCGCGACATATTTTGCCGCCTCACCGGTGGCGCCGCCATCGAATTGCGGGTCCTGGTCGAGCTTCAGCGCATCGACGACCCGGCCGAGCACCTTGCCCGAAGACAGAATCTGCGTCTGGCTGTCGATCATCGTCGTGATCAGTTCCGGTGCCGTGGGCGCCTGCTGGGCGGAATCGGAAGCTCCGGCCGGACGGGGATCGAAATAGAGCCTGGTTTCCGCGGTGAACTTCTGCGGTATCATCGGAATGGTGACGGCGCCCAGCACGGCACCGGCGCCTGCCAAGGCAAGCACCAGAAATTTCTTTGCCCAGATCGAACGAATGGCGGAGCCCAGATCGAGAAGCGGCGCATCTGCTGGAGCTTGCGGCGCCGGCGATGAGACGGCATTCGGTGCTGCAGCAATCGTCGCCGGCTCCGTCACGGGATCAGCGGCGACGAGCGGTTCGGCCGCGGGCTGACGAGGTCTTGGCTCCGGCTGACGCTCACTGGAAGGCTGCGGCGCACCCCCGGTCGCCGCCGGTGCCACGGCATCTATTGGGTGATCCGGGGAGCGGGATTCTGCTTCTGAAATGAAATCGCGCGGGCGCAGCAGCGGGCTGCGCGCACGCAAGCCCTGGCGGTATCCGTCAGACGGCTCGATGTCGCGCCAACCTGCGGGTTGGTCCGATCGCTTGTTTCTTTCCATTGAGCTCATGTCAGGCTTCCAACGCTCCGCAGACCTGATGCGCCCAACGGATGCAAGGAGTTTAGAAATGTTTGGCTAACGGATCATTAAGGACGCTCCGAGGAAGTCGAGACGGCGGCAGCCGCAGCCCCTTCCGTTCATCTTTGCTCAACGCGTGGCGCCTTATGAAAACTGCGCCTTCGCAGCGCAAACAGGAGCGTGCAATGACCGGACCGATGACGAGAATGCTGCGTCTGGCACTTGCAGCAACGGTGGCGGTTGTTTCCATTGTCGCGCAGGCCGGCGATGGCTCTGCCGCCTCGCAGCTCTGCTATCGCGGCATCAATCTTTCCGGCGCCGAATACGGCGACCGCGACGGCGTGCCGGGCACCAACTATACCTATCCCTCGGAAGAGACCGTGCGTTATTTCGCCAGCAAGGGCATGAATGCCGTGCGCCTGCCTTTCCGCTGGGAGCGCTTGCAGCCGGTACTCGGCCAGCCTTTCGACGGGACGGAACTGCAGAGATTGAAGGATGCCGTTGCGCTCATACAGAAGCACAACATGGCTGTGGTCCTCGATCCGCACAATTTCGGCTATTACGACAAGATCCAGGTAACCCAGGCGCCGGCAACGGACCTTGCCTTCGGTGATTTCTGGGCACGGCTTGCCCTCGAATTCGCCAACCGCAAGGGCGTCCTCTTCGGCCTGATGAACGAACCGCACGATATCAAGGCGCCCGACTGGCTGGAGGCCGCCAATACGGCCATCCGCAGCATCCGTACCGTCGGCGCGCGCAACCTCATCCTCGTGCCCGGCACGAACTGGACGGGCGCACACAGCTGGTCCGCCGACGTGCTCGGCGGCGGGGCCAACGGCACCGTGATGCTCGGCGTCAAGGACCCGATCGATTTCTACGCCTTCGAATTCCATCAATATCTCGACGTTGACAGTTCGGGAACACACGCGGTCTGCGACGGCAGCGACAGCGCGAAAAAGGGTTTGCTCGACGTCACGGACTGGTTGCGCAAGAACGGCAAACGCGGCTTTCTCGGCGAATTCGGCGTAGCGGGAAGCCAGCCCTGCCTTGACGGGCTGAAGGCGGTCTTCGGCATCATGGCCGACAACAGCGACGTCTGGCTCGGCTGGACCTATTGGGCCGCAGGCGAGTGGTGGCCGCAGGAAGAGCCGCTGAACGTACAGCCGCGCAACGGCAAGGACCGGCCGCAGATGAAGACGATCACGGCCGCCGCCGGCAAGAAGACGCCGCTCGGACCCAGCTGCGCAGCCGTGAAGCCAGCCGGCTGACCGACCCAGGAAAGCGTGCGGCCGGTGCAAACGGTTAGCTCTTTGTCGCGAATCACCGGACTGATATCCTTGCGCCGGCCAAAGAATGCCGTAGCCCCGGACGATAGATGAGAAGCCTTCTCGATAAACAGCGCGTCGATTATCCGATCCTGGCGATCACGCTGTTTTCGGTGCTCTACAATTGCATCCTCGCCTACATCAATCACAATATCATGCCGCTTTCGGTCTCGCATGTGGTGCTCTGCGAAGGCTTGATGATGATCTCCAGCGTGGTCTTCATCTTCAAGAAGGGGATCTACGAGGAGGATCTGGCGATCGTCCTCTTTCTCCTCTTTACGCTGATCATCACGATCTACATCACGGTCTTCAATCGCCTGACCTTCATCGACCAGTTCCGCAACGTCCTGATCATCTTCGCCTTTGCCGGCATCGGAAGCTGGGCGAGCGAGCGAACGGTGAAGCTCGCCTTTCGCATTGCCTGCGCGGCGGTGCTGCTGTTCCTCGTCTGCGAAGTCGTCAGCACGCCCTTCTATGTCAGCCTGTTCCATCCTGGCGAATATTTCGAGAATACGCGCGGCATCAAGCAGGCGAGCTTCAATTCGACCGGCCTCTTTGCCAATGCGCTCGGCTTCCAGGGGCGCTTCTCTTTCGGCCTCATCGATCACCGCTCCTCGTCGATCTTTCTGGAACAGGTATCGCTCGCCAATTTCTGCGGCGTCATCGTCATCTACCTGCTGTCCTTCTGGCCGAAGCTCGCCTTCCTCGAAAAGGCGCTGTTCATCTCGACGGTGCTTTTGATCCTGCTCACCAACGACACCCGAACGATGCTGATCTTTTCCTGCATCAGCATCGGGGGATACTTCCTGTTTCCGAAGATACCGAAAGCGTTCGACCTGATCCTGATGCCGCTCATCATCCTCATCGGCTTCTTCGTGCATTTCATGAAGCCGGACGAGGTCGGCGATAACTTCACCGGGCGCATCGGCGTCACGATCAAGAAGATGCTGGATCTCGACATACAGTCCATGCTCGGCCTGTCGATCTCGCGCATCGGCGAATTTGCCGACAGCGGCTATGTCTACCTCATCTACGGATCGACGATCCTCGGCCTGATCGTCTTCTGGCTCTTCGTCTGCCTTTATCCCGCCGGCAGGACGGCGGCGCAAAGACGCTGCGTTCATTCACTCTCTCTTTTCATTTTTCTGAATATGATGATCGGCGGCACGGCGATCTTTTCCATCAAGATCGCCGGGCTGCTCTGGCTGCTCGTCGGTTACATGCGTGTGTCCGACAACCCGCGCGCCGTTCGGGCGCAGTCGGAGACCCTAAACGAAAGCAGAGTGCCGGGCTGACGACCGTTCGCGTCGGTAACGGCCGCGTGAGGATCGGGATGCTTGTCCAGCTGCAGTATCTGCGTGCCATCGCTGCACTGATGGTCGTCTATTTTCATTCGGTGCTGCAGGTGCCGAAGGTCCAGCCCGGCTTCCAAACGGTTTTTCACCTTTTCGGCGAAACAGGCGTCGACATATTCTTCGTGCTCAGCGGCTTCGTCATGTGGCTGACCACCGCCCGGCGCCAAATACGCCCGCTGGACTTCTACCGACGCCGGATCCAGCGCATCGTGCCCCTCTATTGGCTGGCGACGCTGTTTGCCGCAAGCGTCGCGCTCGTTGCCCCGACGCTACTGAAGTCGACGGTCTTCGACCTTCCGCATCTCATCGCCTCGCTGTTCTTCCTCCCCTGGCCCAACCCTGCCGATCCCGAGCTCACGGCCCCCGTCGTCGTGCCGGGCTGGACGCTGAACTACGAGATGTTCTTCTATTTCGTGTTCGGCCTGCTGCTGCTCGTGCGTGAGAAATGGCGGCTTGCGGCGCTGTTTGCGGCGATGACCACGATCATCCTCATCTGCCGTTTCCTGCCCGGCGGGACGACTGCCACCAAATTCTACAGCGACCCGATCATCTACGAGTTTCTGGCGGGTGTACTTCTTGCCAAGCTCTATCTCGACAAGATTCTTTTGCCGCAAGCCGTCGCCTGGCCGGCGCTGGCCATGGGATTCTCGTTTCTGCTGATCAACGAAACGCTCTGCGATGCCAGCACGCGCTCCTACATGTGGGGCATTCCCGCCGTCGTGATCCTCTATTCGGCCGTGTCGATCGACTTCTCGAAGCTTCCGGTCATCGCCACCCTGCAATATCTGGGCGACGCCTCCTACAGCATCTACATCACTCATGCCTTCACGCTCGCAATACTGCGCGTCGTTTGCGTCCATCTCGATATCGACATTCTGGCAAATGCGCCGATTTTCGTCACGGCCTGTATCGCCTCTTCGGCGATCGGCGGCGCCATCGTCCATGAGCTGACGACGCCCAGCCGCTGGCGGAAATGGAAAAGGAAGCGCCCGGCCGCGGCCTGACCATCATCTCCTCACCGGATTCTTGCCGTCTTCTCTCAAGACGACGGTGATACGCGGCTGGAAGACGCAATGGGAACGGAATTTTCCGCCACCTGTCATAAGCTTTGACCCACGTTCGGATCGGGAAGCTTTTCCCTGCCGGTTGATTGCGATAAGCGAACGGCAAAGATGAAGCCGTTCTATGAGGGAAGAGACATGACAAGCTATGTACTGA
>UBUL01000012.1 GCA_900468625.1 Hyphomicrobiales bacterium | reverse complement strand
AACTCACCAAAAATATGAAGATCAAACATAAGAGCCCACAAAAGCAGGTGGATTCTCTGTTGCCAAAAGTGCGCTGAAGAGCCGCAAAACCAAATCAGCCCAAATGCGCAATGCTCCCGCAATATCTCTCCGCCACATTCCGCCGTCTCATCGATCGAAGGCGGATCATTATGCAGTTATCTTTCCTGATGGCCTGCGTCGTACTGGCTAGGGTACATTGCTTCTCCCCCGCCGGACCCGATCCAGAAGACGGCAATTCGCGTCCGATACCCTTCCGACACGGATACGATCCTTGCAGGGACGGCCGCGGGAGCAGCGGTCTCCCCAGGAGCTGTGAGGAACTGAACCGCCTTGCGATACGATTGACGGCATATGACCGGCCGGACAGGGGCCGCGCTCATGACACGTCTCATCCATTGCAACGTCGATAGTCCACATCGGCTTCTTCGCTCATCTCCTGAGGATGTTGCGCCTGCCGCTCTTTGATCGACATCGGCATCCGAGCTGAGAGCACGAACGCCGACACAGCCGTTCGGCAGGGACGGCAGCCGCCGGTCCTTGGCCACCCGACAAAAGATGCCCGATAACGCAATGCTGCGGGTAATCCGGCGGACGTACCTCTGTCTGCGATCTCTCTTCAATCGCAAAGGACATGCCTGATGTCTGCCATTCCCATGAAGCGACTCCCGGTCGGAGTTGCCATGCTCTCAATCCTGACGATGCTGTCGGCCTGCGCCTCACAGATCATGAAGAGCTATATCGGCGCGCCGATCAATAGCGTGATGCTTGACTACGGTCCGCCAGATAATGTCTATGAACTGCGCCCGGGTGAGCGTGCCTATCAATGGCGCAAGCGGAAGACGCAGGTGGTGCCCGGCCAATCCAGCGGCGAAATCAAGGAGACGCGCCACGGCGCGCGCTATGACGTTACCGAGATGCCGGGCTATGTCGAGCACACGGAATGCTTCTACACCTTCTATGCCCGGAGTTCCGGCTCTGATTGGTATGTGATCAGTTTCCGCCAGCCTTCGCTCGAATGCGAGTAAATCCCTCCATTCATAAGGCTTAGGATATTCCTTCGCTTCGACTGCACGCCGAAGCAGAGCGGCATGCTGCCATCGTCCGCTTATTGGATGCCGTCCTGAAGCGGGGCCGAGGACGGTATTTCGGCCGATAAAAGGGACAGGCAGCGTCCTTTTGTCGGATCTGGTTTCCAGCTTGAGGTTCTTTGATCGGCAAATTTGATCTGTAAAACTGTCCCGGCCAAAGCCCGGGACATCAATCCCGTTCCGCTTGATCGAATTCACCCCATCGCCAGCGCCATGGAGCATCGCTTTTCCACCAGACCACGAAAATCAGCAGCGCAGTCGGGACGCCGATCGCCGCCGCACAAGCGGCCGGGTGGCTGTTCGCATAGGACGTAATGAGGGAAATGGCCGCGGCCAGCACGAGCGCGTAGATCGCGATTGCAGCCCAACCCTGCCAGCTGCAAGGCAGCCCGGCTCCATAGCCATAGGTCTTCACGCGGAACCAAGGTGTTTTGCTCGTCATCTGCTCGCATCCTCATCCGATCGGTCCGGTTTCTTGGCAGCATTGTCCTATGACTT
The DNA here is from genome assembly GCA_900468625.1 of Hyphomicrobiales bacterium. Classification (GTDB taxonomy): domain Bacteria; phylum Pseudomonadota; class Alphaproteobacteria; order Rhizobiales; family Rhizobiaceae; genus Rhizobium. The sequence continues at coordinate 71,893 of UBUL01000012.1, read as the reverse complement.
TGGATCGGCGACAAGGCCGAAACCGGATGTCCGGGGCTCCATGCCGAGGCCGTTATGACGAGGGCTGGAAGCGCGTAACGCCGGCATCATCGAACAGGTTCTGTGCGCCGGCCCTGGCGGATGCGATCATGACATCCGCAATTCCCGGCATGACCAGCGCCGAGGCGATCCATGTTATCGCGACAAGGCCCGTCCCAGCACCAGATCACATGCCTTCATTTCGCGGTTGAGAGCGGCGAGAGGACTGACTCGGGGTTTGATCGGTCGCGCCTCGCCGCTCTCGATCAGGCGTGTCTTGGCTTGAAAGATACGCCCGACCTCTGCAAAGGCATGGATCAGAAGCGGTAGTTCAGACCGGCTTTGATGACGTGATCGCGCAGATCGGTCTTCGATTTGCCGCTCGATGTCGTGGTGGTGACGTCATTGGTCATGACGTAGTTGTATTCGATCTTGGCCGACAGCCCGCCGCCGAAGCCCTGTTCGACGCCGCCGCCGAAGAGATAGCCCTGTTTCCAGCCATTGGGGCCGGAAACGCCTTTGCCGCCGTCGAACTTCGTCATCGTCAGACCTGCCGTTCCGTAGACGAGCGTACGGTCGAAGGTGAGGCCAGCCTTGGCCTTGGCGGCGCCACGGAAGCGTTCTTCCAGCTTGCCGTTCGGCACGCGCACCTCGTTGTTTCCGAGGTAGGAGCCTTCCAGTTCGGCGCCGATAATGCCAGGCCCCACCTGGAAATTGTAGCCGGCTTGCACGCCGCCGGTCAGACCCTTGCCGCTGGCAAAAGGGTTGAACTTTGGCGAGGCGATACCGCCATGAGCACCGAAATAGGCGCCAGTCCATTGAAAGGCTGGCGGCCGGTCGTAGGCGGTGGCATCCGGGGCCTGATAGGTCATAAGATCGGCGGCGGAAGCATTGGTCGCGGCCGTCATGGCCAGAGCCGCGAACAGAATAGATTTTGCGCTGAGCGACATTGCTAAACTCCATACGAAACCCATGCGCCCTCCCTGGGCGCTCGCAAGGTCTCTGTTTACGTTGGAGAACCGGGCGTCGGTTCCTGCTGCTCTCCGCGCGCCGCCCATCTTGGGAGGTGGACCGGCTTTAGGAGATGGAGTTCATTTTGCCGATGAGAATTGCCGGTACATTGCAGGATTTGAAAATATTGAAAAATCATTGAGTATTTTTATGGGATTGAATGGAATTTTTTAACTATTTTTTAAGTAGATGTCGCTGCCTGCCGGAGGCCGCCATCCTGGAAAGTCAGGCGAAATCACGCAGATCAGCATGGCATGCGCCAAGCTGCTCCTTCCGGTACTGCTGACGGCGAGAATCCCGATCGCACCGTCCCTGGGATCCGAGGCGCTACTTTGAGAGATCATGGCCTAAACTCGAAAGGCCTATTCGCAGCGGCGGCCCGTCGTGCGATCGAAGAGATGCAGCGCGCCGGCGTCGAAGCCGAGCCTGAACGCCTGCCCCTCGGCAATAGCAGTGCGCGGCGGCAGGCAGGCCATCAGCCGCTGCGAGCCTGCCTGTGCCGTCACGATCAGCTCGGGGCCTGTGAGTTCAGCGACTTCGCAGATGGCCTCGAGCTTGCCGTTTTCCTGAAGACGCAGGGTTTCCGGCCGTATGCCGATGACCAGCTCCTGACCCCGTTTGATCTCGGTTTTCGTCGCTGGCATCGGCAACGTAATCGAGGTGCCGTCGATACGAAGCGAATCCTGATCGGCGGTCGCATTCAGGAGGTTCATCGGCGGAGCACCGACGAAGGTCGCGACGTAAAGCGTTGCAGGATGATTGTAGATCTCGTCCGGCGTTCCGAGCTGCTCGATACGGCCGTCGCGCATCACGGCGATGCGGGTTGCGAGCGTCATCGCCTCGATCTGGTCGTGCGTCACGTAGACGACAGTGGTCTTCAGCATCTGGTGCAGACGCTTCAGCTCGGTGCGCATCTCCATGCGCAGCTTGGCGTCGAGGTTGGAGAGCGGCTCGTCGAAGAGGAAGACTTCCGGTTTTCGCACCAGGGCACGGCCGATCGCCACGCGCTGGCGCTGACCGCCGGAAAGCTGGCTCGGCTTGCGTTCCAGCAACGGTTCGATCTGCAGAAGCTTCGCCGCCTCGCGCACCGCCCTGTCGCGCTCGGCGGCGGGCACCTTGCGCATCTCCAGGCCGAAGCCGATGTTGCGATGAACCGAGAGGTTCGGATAGAGCGCATAGGACTGGAACACCATGGCGATGTCGCGGTCCTTCGGATGCACGCCGAGCACGGAGCGATCGCCGATGCGGATATCCCCGCTCGTCGCTTCGGCAAGCCCGGCGATGATGTTCAGAAGCGTGGACTTGCCGCAGCCGGAGGAGCCGAGCAACACCAGGAACTCGCCGCTTTCGAGCGAAATATCGATGCCTTTCAGCGTCTCCACTTCGCCGTAGCTCTTGCGGATGTTCTGGATGTCGAGCGCGCTCATTGAACGGCCTCCTCGGATGCGTTGGCCGGGCCGTAGCTGCGCGGCAGAGTGGAAATGGCGCGGGAAGCGACCGCGGTTCCCGCCGAAAGGCAGGCCGCAGGCGGCTTGCCGCGGGCAAGGGCGGCCAGGAAGCCGGCATTGAAGACATCGCCGGCGCCGATCGTATCGACGACGGTGACGCGCGGCGCTGCGGCCGAGACGAGATTGCCGTCGGCATCGATAGCGATCGCGCCGTCTGGGCCGCGTTTCACGACGAAGATCGCGCCTTCCGGCATCAGCGCGTGAAGCGCGCGCGCCGCTTCGATCGGATCGTCTATGCCGGCAAGCGTCGTGGTCTCGACCTCGTTCATCAGCGCCACGCCGCAGCGGGAAAGCCAGCGCCGCGTGGTGTCGCAATTCTCCTCGGTCCAGCCGTCGAGCGGCCAGCCGGTGTCGAGCGCGATGGTGATTCCATGCTTGTCAGCCCAGCCGAACAGGGCGTCGTAGTCGCGGGCGAGATCTTCGGTGAGAAATGCGCCGCACAGCAGCGCATAACCGCCGGCAAGCCTGTCGCCATCGAGAACCGCCAGCACGTCGTCGAGATTGAACCTTGGTAGGTGGCCGCGTGTCGTGAAGAAGGTGCGCTCGCCGTCGGGATGGGTGATGCCGACCGAAAGCGTGGTGCCTTCCGGTCTGACCGGCCATTTGCTGCCGCGCGCGCCGAACGCCTCGCTGAGCCAGCGTCCGAACTGGTCGCTGCCGACATTGGCCGCGATCTCGTAATTGACGCCGAGGCCCTCCCAGGCGAGCGCGCTGTTGCCCGCCTGGCCGCCGACGCGCAGCTCGTCATGGTCGACGATGATCTCGGTGCCGGCTTTCGGCCATGGCGTCGCCGGCCCCAGGATCAGGTCGATATTGACGTTGCCGATGACTGCAAGCGGCTTCATTCATTCGCTCCGCGTAATCTTGCTCGAGCGTACCGGCGTGCCGGCATTCTCCACCCGCTCGTCGGCAAAAGCGATCATCAGCGACTGGGCGACGGGCAGCATCTGGAAGATGGCGGCCAGCCCCGTTTCCGGCTTGAAACACAGCGTCACGCAGCCGGGTACGGGCTCTTCCCCTGAGCCGTCGAAGACGATCACGGGCGCACCCGTTTCGACGGCAGAAATGGCCATGGCCGTCACGAGGTTCGCCGTCGCATCGTTGCCGCGGAAGAGCACGACGCCGATCGAGGGGCCGAGCATTTCCATCGGACCGTGACGCAGCTGGCCGCCCTCGAGCGAGAAGCAGGGACGGCGGGAGAGTTCGGTGAGACCGAGCGCCAGCGCCTCGGCAATGCCCTGCAGGCGGCGACCCGAGGTGACGACGGTCGCAACATTCGCGAGAGCCGAAAGCGCCAGCTTGATATCGAGCGTTTCGGGTGCACGAAGCACGGCGAGCGCACGCGCCGGCTCTTGCCCGAGAGCGGCGAAGATCGCCAGATGCAGCGCAAAGGTGACGGTGAGGCTGCGGGTTGCCGCAAAGGCAAGCTCTGTACCGCCGGCGCCAACGAGCGAAGGAGCGGTTCTGGCGAGGAAGGAGCCGCCCTCCAGCGTCAGGCCGAAGGTCTCGGCAGTGCCGCCTGTTTCGCTGAACCAGCGCACGACCTCGGCGCTTTCGCCGGATTGCGAGGTCATGAAGATCGTGCGGCCCTCCAGCGACAGTGGCTGGCCGAGTTGTTCGGAGAGTGGCAGCGCGATCGCATCGATGCCGGCTGCGCGATAGAGCGGCTCGACGGCGCGGTTGACGGCGTGGGAGCCGCCCATACCGAGCAGGAGCAGCTTGCCGGTGCGCTTCAGCGACGCGGCAGCCCTGGCGGCCATATCGGTTGCGGCTTCGAAAGAGGCGAGTGCATCACTATGCTGGCGGGCCATTTCACGGCCGATGGCGGTAAGGCCTGCGGGGCTTGTTTTCTCTTTGGTCATGGTCATCCCTTGACGCCGCCGTTGGTCAGGCCCGAGATCAGGGCACGTTGCATGGCAAGGCCGATCAGAACCGGGGGCAGGGCGGCCAGCACGCCGGCAGTCGCGATCAGTCCGTAATCCGAGACACGGCCGCCGGCGAGATCCGCTATGGCGACGGTGAGGGTCTTGGCGCGCTGGTCTGAGGTAAAGAGCAGCGCATAGAAGAATTCATCCCAGGCAAGCAGGAAGGCGAAGAGCGCCGAGGTCGCCATCACAGGCATGGCAAGCGGCAGCGTGATGATCTTCAAGGTCTGGAACAGCCCGGCGCCGTCGATCATCGCCGCAGCCTCGATTTCCTTCGGAATGGAATCGAAGCCTGATTTCATCAGCCAGGTCGTGAATGGCGCCAGGATCGTCAGATAGACGAGCGCCAGGCCGAAGACATTGTTCAGCATGCCGAGATGGGCAAGACCCATGTAGAGCGGCACGGCAAGTGCGACCGGCGGCAGCATGTAGGTGGCGATGACCATGGAGAGCGACCAGCCCACGGATGGTGTGCGCGACACGGCCCAGCCGGCGGGGATGGCGAGCGCGATGGCGGCGATGGTCGCCATGCCTGCCACTTCGATGCTGTTGCGCAGTGACGAGGTGAAGGCGGCACCCTCGCTGTTTTCCAGCGTCGACAGCAGCACCTTGTAGCGCGAGAAGTCTGCTGTCTGCGGCCACCAGCGCAGCGGTTTGGCGGCAAGATCGGCAGCCGGCGAAATGCTCATGATGAAGAGCCAGGCTATCGGCGCCAGGATGACGACGGCGAGCAGGATGGCGCAGATATAGACGAAGCAGGTGAAGAGCGGGCTTGGGCGTTCCATCAGGCGGCACTCCCTGCGGTTTTGCGGACAAGAGCGGCATAGGCGGCGGCAAGCACCGTGACCAGCAGCGTGACGATGAGGGCAAGCGATGCTCCTGACCCCGCCCGCTGGAAGGAGAATGCCTCCTGGTAGACCAGGATCGATAGAGTGCGCGTGCTGTTTGCCGGGCCGCCGCGCGTCATGACCCAGATGATGTCGAAGACCTTGAAGGCTTCTATGGTACGCAGCACCAGCGCCACCATCAACGGTCCCACAAGATAAGGAAGGATGACGAAGCGGAAACGCTTGAAAGGTCCGGCGCCATCGACCAGCGATGCGGCGGTGATATCGCGCGGCACGGCCTGCAGGGCGGCGAGCGCAATCAGCGCCACCAGCGGGAAATTCTTCCAGCAGTCGGCAACGATGAGCGCCGTCAGCGCCGTGCCCGGCTCGCCGAGCCAGGAGCGATAGGCGTCGATGAGGCCGAGCTGCGTAAGGGCAGCGTTCAGCGCGCCATATTCGGGATTGTAGATCAGCCGCCAGAGCGTCGCGTTGACGACGGTCGGCAGCGCCCAGGGCAGGATCATCAGCGCGCGCAGCACACCGCGGCCCTTGAAATTCTGGTTGAGCAGCAGGGCGGCCAGCACGCCGAGCACCATTTCGGCGGCGACGGAGACGATTGCGAACCAGGCTGTCGTGATCAAAGTGCGCTGAAAATTGGAATTCGCCAGCATCTTCGCGTAATTGTCGATGCCGACGAAATTGCCACCGGTTCCGACAAGCTTCGCATCGGTGAAAGAAAGGCCGACCGTATCCACGAGAGGCCAGCCGATGACTGCAATCATCACCACAAGCAGCGGCAGCATCAAAGCCCAAGCGCGAGTTGTCATGGAGGTGCCGGACATGGCTGGCCCCTTCTTTCATTCTTCATGGAGGATCAAGAGAGGCGGGCGGTGACTGGCACCGCCCGGCAAGAGTATCAGAGACCGCTATTGTCGGCAGCTGACTTCAGCGCATCTTCCGGGGAAGACTGGCCGAGCAGCGATTCCTGGATTGCCTGCTGAAGCGCTGTCGACAGTTCCTGATATTTCGGCGTCGTGGGACGCGGATACATGGCGGCGAGGCCGACCTTTGCGGCCGCGATCAGCTCTTCCTGGCCCTTGGTGACGGCCGGATCGCTATAGGACGATGCCCAGATCGGCAGGCTGAGCTTGGCATACTGGTTCTGCGTCGCCTGTGAGGTCATGAAGGAAATGTACTTCCAGGCTTCGTCCGGGTGCTTGCTGGCCGTGGTGATGCCGAGGCCCATCGAGCCGTTGACGGCCGAAGCCTCGCTCTTGCCGGCAACGCCCGGCGCCGGGACAACGCCGACCTTACCCGCGACCTTGCTGTCCTTGGGGTCATTCGCCATGTTGTACATGTAGGTCCAGTTCAGCGCGAAGGCGGCATCGCCGTTTTCGAAGACCTTGCGGACGTCCTCTTCGAGGAATTCCTTGGAGTTCGGGTTGGTTAGGCCGGACTTGTAGCTGGTGACCATGTATTTCAGCGCGTCGAGGCCGCCGCCCGTCTGGAAGTCAGGCTTGCCGTCCTTGATGAAGTCGCCCTTATAGGCGCTGACGAGCGTGGCATAGTCGCAGATCGCAGCTTCGGCCTGCGACCAGCTCCAGGCGATCGGGGTGGCGAGAAGGCCCTTGTCCTTGATGGTCTTCGCCTGTTCGTTCAGGTCGTCCCAGGTCTTGGGCGGCGTCTTGATGCCGGCCTTTTCCAGGATTTCCTTGTTGTAGAACAGATACTTGGTGTCGAGGATCCACGGCATGCCGTAATACTTGCCGTCATACTGGACCGTCGTCCAGGCGCCCGGCAGGACATTCTTCTTCGTGTCGTCGGAGATGCGCGAGGATACGTCGACCAGGACCTTGTTGGTTGCATATTCGGCAGGCCAGATCACGTCGAAAAGCACGACGTCGTAGCCGCCGCCGGACCCCTGAGCGAGCACGGTCTTATCGTGCAGGCCTTCATAAGGGACGAATTCGAGATTGACCTTGATATCCGGATTGGCCTTGGAGAAGGCATCCGTCATGGCGCGCACATCGGCTTCGCTATAGGCAGCCTGCGCCATGAAGAGTGCATTGATCGTGGTTTCGGCAAAGGCGTGCGAGGCGAAGGAAACGCCGATCAGCGCTGTGCCGAGCAATGTCTTGTTCAATGATTTCAACATTCCATCCTCCGGTTTTTGACAGTCACGCGATTTTTCCGACGGCGGCTGACGTCGCCATCTGTTGTCGGGCAGGCAATTGGCCGGGCCGGCTGCCGAACGTCTATCGGCGCCTGCTGGAGCTGTAAGGCTCGCTTAAGTTCCCTGACGAAACTCTGTGGTTTCTTTTAAGTCAATTGTCTTGACTAATTTCTTCTTCAATATTCTATTGCTGTCAAGAGGCAAAAACAGATGAACGATATTCGCCCGATCAGGGCTACGAGCGGAACGAACCACGAAGGCACCAGCGCCCATAACCGGCGGGTGATCATCGACGCCCTGCGGTTGAACGGTGCGCTCTCCCGCGCCGATCTTGCACGCGCCACCCGCCTGACGAAGCAGACGGTCTCCAACATCGTGGAGGAGCTGGAACACGACGGGTTGGTGACCTCAAGGGAAACGGTGCGACGCGGTCGCGGCCAACCCTCGACCCCCTATGGTCTCGTGCCGGAGGGCGCCTTTGCCATCGGCCTGCAGATCGATCGTCACATCACCCGCGCCATCGCTGTCGATCTCGTTGGCAATGTTCTCATCCGCAAGGAAGCGAACCTGCCGGCCGGCGGACCAGCGACAGGCACACCTGTCGTCCTGAAGCTGATAGAAGACGTGCGTGCCGAGCTCCGGCAGCGCGTGGCGCAGGCGGAGAAACGCCTCGTCGGCCTCGGCGCGGCGATGCCGGGTCCCTTCGGTATCGAGCAGGATGATGCCGACAATCCCTGGATGATGGGTGCCTGGCAGCGCTTTCCCTTGCTCGAAACCCTATCGGCCGGCATCGGCCTCAATGTCAGCCTGCAGAACGACGCGGCTGCCTGCGCGACCGCCGAGCGCATGGTCGGAGCGGCGCACGGGCTCGATCACGCCGTCTGCCTCTATGTCGGTTACGGTATCGGCGCCGGGCTCATTCTCGGCGGCGAGCTCTATAGCGGTGCCCATGGCAATGCCGGCGAAATCGGCATGGCTTTGTTGACGGCAGGCGGGCAGCAGACCCAGCTCGAGCATCGTGCGTCCCTTGCTTCCCTTTACGATCACCTTGGCGTCGATCCGATGGCGCCGGATATCTACTCTATAATCAACGACCGCGCCGCTGCCGCCGACCCCGATATCCTCAGCTGGATCGAAAGGGCGGCGATCGATCTGCGCTGGAGCGTCCAGCTCATCGAAACCATCTTCGATCCGCAAACGGTGATTCTATGCGGCGGCGCGCCGGCTGCGCTGGCAACGCGGCTGATTGCCGCCATGCAGCCGCTCCTGCCCTCCAATGCCGATCGCCCCGGCCGGTCGCTGCCGCGCCTGCAGCTCGGCATGACCGATCCTTGGGCCGTGGCGCGCGGTGCCGCGGCCGAGCCCATCGGCCGTGCCTTCGATCCGCGCTTTCAGGCAATCTTGAAATCCTAAAGCTCAGGGGTGGCGTGGGCTGGCGCCGAGGCGCGCAAGCACCTTGTTGGGAATGCCATAGCGCTGGATCACGTCGCGGCCGTTGCGCAGGCCGCAGATCTCGCGATGAATGAACATGGCCCAGACGGCTTCAGCCGCGGCATCCACCAGCCGCTCGTGCTCGACGCCTTTCTTGCCTTTGGCTTCGCCTTCCTGCAACGCGGCAAGAGCCGCCTCGACCTTCATACCATGATGGCCAAGCGTGCTGGCGCGTTCTGACATGACCTCATATTGGAGGATGCCGAGGCCGGTTTCCCTGGTTTGCGATGGATCGAAGTTGCGCGGCGGGCGAACTGTCATATCGGGCTCCGCATGCTGGATGATCTGGCTTCCTTAGTTTTACACATCTCCGTCCATTTCCCAAGCGTGACCATGCCGCTGGTGTCAGCATGAGCCTGCCCGTATAAATCCGGAAATACCGGGATTTCGCTGCCCGCCGCCCGTTTTCGGGTGGCTGCATACTCTCATTTGGGGTCCAATACCGACATCAGCGCTTCATCAGAGGCAATCTCGCCCGATGCCATGAGCGCAATTCAAAGAAAGGAAATCGGCATGACCAAAACTCCGAAAAATGCAGAGAAGCACTATGTCTATCGGATCATGAACTCGCCCGTCGGCGACTTGAAACTCGTCGGCAGCGATGATGGCCTTGCCGCGATCCTTTGGGATAACGACCGGCCTGGCCGTGTGCCGCTGGTGATCGTAGCCGAAGAAGACAGCCATCCCGTGCTCCTGGAAGCCGAACGGCAATTGCGCGAATATTTCGCCGGCGAACGACAGGCTTTCGATCTGCCGCTCGACTTTGCCGGAACGGAGTTCCAGCAGAAGGTATGGCAGGCCCTGCTCGCCATTCCCTTCGGCGAAACGCGCAGCTATCGCCAGATCGCAACGGAAATCGGTGCGGAAAAAGCGATTAGGGCCGTCGGCGCCGCCAATGGCCGCAATCCGATCTCGATCGTCGCACCCTGCCACCGCGTGGTTGGATCGGCTGGCGATCTCAGGGGATTTGCCGGCGGTCTCGAGCGCAAGGCCTATCTGCTGCGGCTCGAAGGAGCGGATACGAAGACATTCGATTTCGCCGCCTGATCATTTGGCGATGGTATGGCGCGTTCGTGCCGTAAAGTCCTTCTCCCCTTGGGGAGAAGGGGGCGCGGCAACCTTTTTCCATATGAAAACAGCCCATCCGGAAAGTCGGATGGGCTGTTTTCATTTCTGATATACCAGCTCGACGGCCGACCCTGACGTTATGGTCGGCCGCCTCGTGTTTTAACCCTCGAGCCACTTCACCTGTTCCGGCGTCAGCTTGATGTCGAGCGCCGAGAGGCTGTCCTCCAGCTCGGCGACCGTACGCGGGCCGATCAGCGGGATCACCGGGAAAGGCTGGGCGACGACATAGGCAAGCGCGATATGGATCGGGCTGCGGCCGAGTTTCTGCGCCAATTCGATCGCCCTGTCGCGGCGGCCGAAATTGCGGTCGGAATACCAGACGCGAACCAATTCCTCGTCGTCGCGCTTGTCGCGGCCGGCGCGGTCGGTAAAGAAGCCGCGGCCCTGGCTCGACCAGGCGAAGTTCGGGATCTGCTTGGCATTGAGCCAGGTCTTCCACTCGTCGTCGGAGGCGGCGACGCAGCCGGCCCAAATTGGATCGAGCATTTCCGCCAGCGAGAAGTTGTTGGAAAGGGCAGCCGGTGCCGCCTTGCCGTTCTTCTCAGCATAGGCGATCGCTTCGTCGAAGCGGGCACGCGTCCAGTTCGAGCCGCCGAAGATGCCGCGGATGCGGCCAGCCTTCACCTCGGCATCCATGGCATCGACGAACTCGCCGACCGGAACGTCGGTGTTGTCGCGGTGCATGAAGTAGATGTCGACATAGTCGGTCTTCAGGCGATTGAGGGACTGGTCGAGTTGCTTGGCGATCACGTCCGGGTAGCAAAGCGGCGAATGCGCGCCTTTGCCGATCAGCACGATCTCTTCGCGCGGCACGTTGCGGCTGGTATGCCAGTCGCCGAAGATGCTCTCCGTCTTGCCGCCGCCATAGACATAGGCCGTGTCGAAGGCATTGCCGCCGGCTTCATAGAAAGCGTCGAGCGTCAGCGAGGCGGCTGCGAAATTCGGGAAGAATTCGAAGCCGAGCGTGACGAGCGATGCCGGCTTGGAGATGCCGGGGATGCTGCGCCTCGGGATGCTGTTGCCCTTGGCAACGGTCGCGCCGGCGATGTTCTTTGTCCGCTTCGATGCCTTCTCGACACCATATTCAAGGCCAATCGAAGCGCGCCATTGGTCGAGCACCTTGAGGTTGCCGATCGAATCGGCCCAGCTGATGCCGGGATAGGCGAATTCCTTATGTCCGGCGCGGATGGCATCGCCGGCAGCGTCGACTTCGAAGGAATAGAGCCAGCGGTCCTCCTTGACCTCGATCGTCTGGGTCTCGCTGCCCTTGATAACGTCGATCTTGCCGACACCGCCCTTGTGGCCGGAGGCGAACCAGAAGTCCTTGACTTCGATACGGCCGTCCGAGCCGATGATGCGCAGCGTGTTGTCCTGGTTCGCCATGATCGAGCAGGACACTTCGGCAATGATGTCGTTCGGGAACTTCAGGACGGCGGAAGCCCATTCGTCGACGCCGGTCTGGCCGAGATGGCCGACACCCGATACCTTGTCGGGATCGAGGAACGGCTTGCCCTCGACCGCACCGGCGATCAAACGGGCCATCGAAACGGGATAGCCGCCGACATCGAGAATGCCGCCGCCCGCCATGCCATTGGCAAACAGCCGGTGTTCCGGATTTACCTTGCCCATGTTGAATCCGAAGGAGGTGCGGATGATGCGCAGGTCACCGATTGCACCACTCTTGACGAGTTCGATCAGTTTCGCCGTCTGCGGATGGACGCGGTACATGAAGGCCTCGCCGGCAAAGACGCCCGCCTTCCTGGCTTCGTAGTAGATGGCCTCCGCATCGAAAGCGGAAAGAGCGATCGGTTTTTCGACAAGCACATGCTTGCCGGCGCGGATCGCCTTGATCGCCCATTCGGCGTGGCCGGTATGCGGCGTGGCGATGTAGACGGCGTCGATGTCCTTGTCGGCGAGCAGGGCCTCATAGCCGTTGACGATGCGCGCGCCGGGGAAACCGTCGCCGAGACCTGGCTTTTCCGGATTGCGGCTGGCGATCGCCACCAGCTTGCCGCTGCGGGAATGGGCGATCCCATCGGCAAAAGTCTGTGCGATCCTGCCGGGGCCGATGATGCCCCAGCGGATTGAAGTCTCGGTGGTCATGGAACGATCCTTTCCTAAATCTGCATGCTGTCTTGGGAGAATAGGCCGTGCCTATCGCAATCGGCTGCCGGTGCTGTCGAACAGGAATGTCTTGGCCGCCGATAGTGCTACGGTGAGCTTGTCGCTATTGCCCGTATTGCGGGATTCCTCGCGCTCGATGACGATCTGCTCGCCGCCTTCGATGTTGGCGTAGATGTAGCTGGTATTGCCGAGATGCTCGGCGACATCGACGTGGACGGTCATGTCCACATCGCCGCGTCCGGCTTCGAGGAAGTGTTCCGGCCGGACGCCGAGCGTCACCTGCTGGCCGATCTCGAGCTTGGCGGAAGTGATCGGCAAGGTCAGGCGGACATCGCGCTGGCCCTTGAGGATGACGGCGATGCGGCCGGGCTGGTTGTCGGTCACCTCGGCCTGCAGGAAATTCATTTTCGGCGAGCCGACGAAACCGGCGACGAACTGGTTGGCCGGATCGTCATAGAGATCGAGCGGCGCTCCCACCTGTTCGATGTTGCCGCTGCGCAGCACGACGATCTTGTCGGCGAGCGTCATGGCCTCGGTCTGGTCGTGCGTGACGTAGATCATCGTCGTGCCGAGCTTCTTGTGGAGCCGCGAGATTTCGACCCGCATCTGCACGCGCAGCTCGGCGTCGAGGTTGGAGAGCGGCTCGTCGAACAGGAAGATCTGCGGCTCGCGCACGATGGCGCGGCCGATCGCGACGCGCTGGCGCTGGCCGCCGGAGAGCTGCTTCGGCCGGCGCTGCATGAGCTCGGTGATCTGCAGGATCTCGGCTGTCTGCTTCACACGGCGGTCGGTGTCGGCCTTGGGATTGCCGTTCATACGGAGGCCGAAATTGAGGTTCTGCTCGACGGTCAGATGCGGGTAGAGGGCGTAGGATTGGAAGACCATGGCGATGCCGCGATCGGCCGGTTCCATGTCGTTGACCACGCGGCCGCCAATCTTCAGTTCTCCGCCGGTGATGTCTTCCAGGCCGGCGATCATGCGCAGCAGCGTAGACTTGCCGCATCCGGACGGTCCGACGAAGACGACGAATTCGCCGTCCTTCACCTCGAGATTGGCGCCGTGGATGATTTCCAGCGAACCGTAGCGTTTGACGATATTGGTAAGGGACAGTTCAGCCATACGGGTCTCCCGGAATTATTTGATTGCGCCGGCGGCAATGCCGGCGATGAAGTGGCGCTGCAGGAGAACGAAGACGATGAGGATCGGCGCCGTCAGCATCACGGCGCCGGCCATGATGCCGCCCCAGGATACCCTGGTGAGGCCGATCAGCGTCCCGAGCGCGACGGGCGCGGTCATCATCCCCGGCCGGGAATTGATGAGCAGCGGCCAGAGATAGTTGTTCCAGGAATGCAGGAACAGGATGATGGCGAGCGCGGCCATGGTCGGCCTTGCGAGCGGCAGGGCGATACGCAGGAAGATCTGCCATTCCTTGACGCCCTCGACGCGGGCGGCGTCGAAGAGTTCGCTCGGCATCATCGAGAAGGCTTGACGCATGAAGAGCACGCCCAGCGAGTTGAAGAGCGGCGGTACGATCAGGGCGACCCATGAATTGGCCAGCCCGAAATCGCGCGCCACCATGATGAATTGTGGAATGACGACGACGGAATAGGGCAGCGTGATCGTGCCGAGGATGATGCCGATGACGCCCGAACGGCCGGTGAACTGGTAACGCACCAGAGCCCATCCGGCCATCGAGGTCAGCAGCACCGACAGGACGGTATAGACGACGGCAACGACGATGGAGATCGTCATGGCGCCGATGAAGTTGGTGTCGGCCTGCAGGTTGCGGACATTGTCCATGAAGCCTGTCGACGGTGTCAGGATGATGCCGGGGCTGAAGATGCCGTAATCGGGCATGGTCGAGAAGACGAACATCATCCAGAGCGGAAACAGCCAGATGATGGCGAGCGGCGTCAGCAGGCCGTGCAAGGCGAGCGAGCGGATCAGAGTGGATTTGGACTTCGATTTCATTTCGGTTCGCGCCCCACCCAGAGATTGAGGAGAGAGATGGCTACCGCAAGCGCCGCCATCGTATAGGCGACGGCCGAGGCATAGCCGAAGTTGGTCGACTGGAAGGCCTGGCGATAGAGCAGGAGGCCGAGCGTCTCGGTCCCGCCGCCTGGGCCGCCCCTGTTGGTGATCAGATATGGTTCGGTGAAGAGCTGCATGGTGCCGATGACGGACAGGACCACGCAGAACAGAATGATCGGCTTCAACAGCGGCAGGGTGATATGGATGAACTGCTGGAAGCGGCTGACGCGGTCGAGCGTCGCAGCCTCGTAGACATCCTCGGGGATCGATTGCAGGCCGGAAAGGATGATGATGGCGTTGTAACCCGCCCAGCGCCAGGTGACGGCGATGATGATGAGCACCATTGCGGCGTGCGATTCGGCGAACCATGACACCGGCGCGAAGCCGACCGTGCCGAGCAGCTTATTGACGATGCCGAAATCGACGTTGAACATCAGGCGGAAGACGGCGGCATAGGCCACCTCTCCGACGACGACGGGTGCGAAGAAGGCAAAGCGGAAAATGCCGCGGGCCTTCAGCAGCGGTGAATTCAGCAGCACTGCCATGACGGTGGCGAGCGTGATCATCACAGGCACCTGGACGATCAGGATAATCAGCGTGTTTTGAAGCGCGTTGTAGAAGGCCGGATCGCCGAACAGTCGCCCCCAATTGAGCGACAGATTGAAGGTCCACGGATTAACCCGGGTGTTCTGGAACGAAATCAGGAACGAATCGATGATCGGCCAGACCCAGAAAGCGGCGAACACCAGAAGATAGGGTGCAAGGAACGCATAGGCGCTCCGGTTTCGCAACCGCATGAAAGCCTTCTCCTTTATGCGCAGGGAAATGACGCATGACATCGCATCCCCGCCGCCCCTAGAACGTGATGCCGAAAAGTGTAGGCGGTTTTCGGACGGCGTCACGCTCTACTTTTTTGATTCTAGAGCGGATTCAGATTTTAGGTCGAACAGACCTGAAACCGTCCGGCTCTAGGGCGGCGGGGATGCCGGACGCGGCTTGGGAGGCACGCCCGGCAGTGTCACTCATTTCGCGAGCGGCAGACCCGTTGCCGAGGCGATCTGCTGGGCCGCATCGTCGAGCGCGGCCTTGCCGTTCGGATAGCCGCCGGCCAGGTATTTCGTCTGGACGGCCTTTATGACCTCGTCGGCGTCGCTGAAATATTGGGTGCCGGGGCTCGGGCGGATTTTCGGCAGGGTGGCGAGGATATCGGCCCAGACCTTTTGCCCACCCCAATAAGGCTGCGGCTGGTTGACGAAGGGATCTTGGACCGCCGTCAGCAGCGACGGCACGAGCCCGAAGGATTTCAGCATGGTCACCTGGCCCTCATTGGTGCCAAGCGTGTATTCGAGGAATTTCCAGGCGGCCTCCTTGTGCTTGGAGCCGCTGGCGATCGCAAGCGACGAGCCTCCGAGATTGGCCGCATGCGGACCGTCGGCCGTCATGCTCGGCATCGGATAGACACCCCATTTGCCGGCGAGATCCGGCGAGGTGGAGCGGACGGTACCTTCGTACCAGCCGCCATAGAGCTGCGACGCTACCTTGCTGGCGGTGTTCGCCTGAATTTTCTCATTCCAGTTCGCCGCGCTCATCAGGCCGGCGTCCTTGATCTCCTTCACCTTGTCCAGGGCCTTGACGCAGCCGGGCTGGTTGACGGTGATGCTCTGGCTGTCATTCGAGAAATAGCCGCAGCCCTGTTCGTTGGCGAGCATGCGGAACCATTCGGTATCGCCGTTGAGATCGGCTTGCGTCATGATCACGCCCGGATTGGCGGCGGAGATCTTCTTGCCGGCGGCAATGAAATCGTCCCAGGTCTTGATCGTTGCCGGATCGACGCCCGCCTTTTGATACATGTCGCGGCGGTAGAACATGGTGACCGGACCGGAATCCCACGGCATCGCATAGGCTGCATCGCCGACTTCAAGCTCGGCGCGCTTGAAATCCGGGAACTGCTTCTTCAGTTCATCCTTGTAGCCGAGCTTCGTCAGGTCGGTCAGGCAGTCCGGAAAGCGGTTCCAGAAGATCGAAGCCTTGTGGTTTTCGATCGACATGATATCCGGCAGGCCGTCGCCGCCGGCAGCGCAAGCGGCCAGCATCTTGTCGAAGACCTGCGGGTTGCCGATGTCTTGAACCTCGACCTTGATGTCGGGATATTTTTTATTGAACCCCTCGACCGTGGATTTCAGCGCCGATGCGGCGATGTTCCAGCTCCAGACAGTAATGGTGGTCTGTTCCGCAAAGGCGGAACCGGAGGCGAGTAGAGCCGCAAGGGCCGTCGCTCCAGCAAGTTTTAAACGCATTGAAAATCCTCCCTTTTCAATTGCCGTCCTCAAGAGAACACGCTTAAACTAGCTTGCGATAAGCTTCTGTCTCCTAAAAAAGGAACATCGACTTGGCGAAAAGTAAGGTGGGTCAACAGGCGGTCTATCAGCCGGGCGCAAGCAGCGTCGAAGGGCTCCCGACGATCCTGCAGATGTTCCACAATCATCCATTGCCGATGGCGAGGCCGCACTGGCACGCGCAGGTGGAAGTGAACTACATCATACGGGGGACGGTGCATTACCGCATAGGCGATCACGAGCTTACTTTGAGAGCCGGCGAGATCTGCCTTTTTTGGGGCGGTCAGCCGCATCTGCTGGATGAACTATCCGAGGATTCGATCTACGCCGGCGCGCATCTGCCGCTCGTGCATTTCTTCCGCCTGCGGCTACCGCTCGATATTTCCGGCCGCCTCATTCGCGGGCAAACCTTGATAAGCTCCGCGACCGATGCCGCCGACGACGAGAATTTTGCCCGGTGGCACCGTTATGTCATGTCCAACGACAGCGCGAAGGCCGAACATGCCGTCGCCGAACTTCTCCTGCGTTTGGAGCGCATCGCTTTCGAGCCCTATCGCATGCTGCCGGAGAAGCAGGGAAACCCGGCAAACGAGCAGGCCCATCCGCAATCCTCGCGCAGCCTGGCGCGAATGTGCGATTTCATCGCCGAAAACTTTCTGCACGACATCGATACGGTCGATATCGCCAAGGCGGCGCATCTCCATCCGAAATACGCCATGAACCTCTTCAAGAAATCGACAGGCATGACGCTGGCTAAATATGTGAACCTGCTGCGTCTTTCGCGTGCGCAGGCGATGCTGATGCGCGACGGCGCCAATGTACTGCAGGTCGCCATGGACAGCGGCTTCGGCTCGATCAGCGCCTTCAACAAATCCTTCCGTCACATCGCCGGCATGACGCCTTCCGACTTCCGTCGCGACATGCGCGTTCTCTCTGCGATGAATGTAGAAGCCATCAAGCCTTCGATGCCGCGGGCGTCCCAGCAATATCATCGTTCGTGAGGCTTGCAGTGATGCGCGATCTCGCGCATCACTCCTGACAGGCTGGGGGAGGAGAATCGTATGCGGCAGTTCTCGGCTTGTATCGAGTGGTTGTTCGCGCGTAACGGCGATGTTTTTGCCGACCGCATCCGCCTGGCGCATCAGGCAGGTTTGAGCGCGGTCGAATTCTGGCGCTGGACCGACAAGGATCTTGACGCGATCGTCGCCGCAGTCGCCGAGACAGGCATCGCGGTCTCCGGCCTGGTGGCGGAGCCGATGATCGCGCTGACGAATCCGGCAAACAGAGAGGCTTGGCTGCAGGGTCTGCGCGAATCCGTCGCCGTCGCGCAGCGCCTCGGCGCGGCAGTTCTCATTGTCCAGGCCGGTGACGATCTGTCGGGATTTTCGCGTGCCGAACAGCGGGCGTCTCTCATTGCCGCGCTCACGGCCGGGGCCGGCATTCTTGAAGGATCCGGCGTTCGGCTCGGCCTCGAGCCGTTGAACACGACGATCGATCATCCCGGCTATTATCTGTCTTCGACGATGGAGGGCCTCGACATCGTCGACGAGATCGGCCGCCCGGAAATCGGCATCGTCTACGATCTCTATCATTCGGCCGTCATGGGCGAGGATACGCAGGAGGTCATCGGCGATCGCATCGACCGGATCGTGCACCTCCATGTTGCCGATCATCCCGGCCGCAGCGATCCCGGCACGGGCCAAATCGATCTGGCGGAACGGCTGGATTGGCTGTTTGCCCAAGGCTATCGCGGCAGGATCGGCCTGGAATACAGGCCGGCGACCAGCGATGCCAAGTCCGTTCGCGCGGTGGTGAAATCGCTTGGCGGCTAGAGCACTTCCAGGAAAAGTGCATAGCGGTTTTCCGTCCGGAATGCGTTGGGAAATAAGAAGATTGAGCGTTTTCGCGATTCGAAGAAAAGCGGAAACGCTCTAGACCGGTTCCAGCAGGCCGAAGATGGCGACCAGCCCGATGACGGCAAGGCCGATGACGATCTCGGCAATGCTTCCAAGCCGGAGCTCCTGCAGCGCGCGATCGGGGTTGCGGCCGATCCGGGGTACGAAGACATAGCGATTGATGATCGCCAGAAATACCATGCCGGCGACCAGCCCGATCTTTGTCGCAAGCAGCATCTGGTAGGGTGAGGACCAGTCCGTTGGCAGGCGTTTCAAGATCAGCAAGGTATTGACGATACCGGAGAGAATGACGAGTGCGACGGCGACGTGCCCGGCATTGGAGAAACGGCGCAGCGCCACCAGTGCCTCCGCCCGGCATTCGGGCCGGCCGAGAAGCCGCAGAATAGCGATCAATGGCACCAGCGCCCCGAGCCAGGCGCCGCCGGCCAGCACATGCAGGACGTCGTTGGCCCGATGCGCCTGCCGCAGCCAGCCTTCCAGCATCGAAGCATGTCCGTTCAATGACAGGAAGGCGAGGCCAAGACCGGCACCCAAGGCCAGCCCCTGGCGGCGCAGGCTTTCGGGCAGCAGGAAGGCGCCTGCCATCATCACCGCTGCGAATGCCTGCGCTTGCCAGGCAAAGCCTATCGTGGTCGCGAAAAGCACGTCGCGGACCATGCTGGCATCGAGCGCATCGCTCCATCCGTTGCCGATATTTGCCGTCGTTGCAGGCAGTGCCGCCAGGACCGTTACGACCGCGATCGCGGCGATCACGGAAAAAGCCTTTGCGAACATGCGCCAGCCGATATCGGCGAGTGTTTTCGGCACGAGGAGGGAGAGATAGGCGCAGGCACCCCACAGAAGCATCAGGGATGCATCGTGAAAAAAGCGGCAGAGTTCGAGCGCTGTCGTCGGATCCATCAGGACTTCACGGTAAGTTTACAGGCGCCATGGGCTATGTTCCAGTTTAGTACGGTGTCGATCTCGCCGGCAATCGGCAGCCATCGTGCCCGGACTGCAGGGCCTCCCGCGTTTCCGGGGCCGGATAGGACAAATTTCTCGCGCTGGGTTGGGAGCGCGATAGGATTGCGGATACGCACTGTCAACTTTCTCCATGCATAAAGGCGCCATTCGGGACGCTTTGCCGCAAGGCAGGCCGGTGCCGCAAGCTTGGGCCTATTGCCACAACCGTCATCAGAGACGATTTCCGCCGTCTTGGCAAAGAATCGTCGCTTTTGGGTCCTTTTTGCAGACACAGTTGAGGCGTTCCGGGGGGGGGCGCTTGAAAGGCAGTTTCATGGCGACATCTATGATCCGCGAAAAAATGGCCAATGGCTTCGGCCACCGCCGGCGTCGCGAATGGCTCGAGGATCTCGACGTGCCGACCTACGTCATCGGTGATGTCCATGGCCGTTATGATCTTCTAAGTGCGCTGGAACGCAGGATCGTTGCCGATGCTGCCGGTCTGCCGGGCCGAAAGCTCATTATCATGCTGGGAGATTTCATCGATCGCGGCCCCGCCTCGGCGCAGGTTGTCGGCCGCCTCATGGCTCCGCCGCCGAAAGATTTCGACCGCATCTGCCTGACCGGCAATCACGAGATGGCAATGCTTTCCTATATCGACGGTGAGATATCGCTGGATGATTGGGCCGCTCTTGGCGGCGACGCCACGCTTGCCTCCTATGGTGTGGATATCCCAAAGCTGAAAGAGCAATATCCGAAGCAGAAGAAGCTCGATACCTTCATCCGAACCTGGCTGCCCGACGACCACGTCAATTTCCTGCGCCGGCTGCCGATTATGCTGGATACGCCGAAGGCATTGTTCGTGCATGCCGGCATCGATCCGGATCGGCCGATCTCCGAGCAGGAGGATGACGATCTCGTCTTCATCCGCTCGCGCTTTTATGACAGTGCCCAGCCGCTGCCGAAGCTGATCGTCCACGGCCATACACCCGTCCGGCAGGCCGAAGTCGATGGTCTAAGGCTCAATCTGGACACCGGCGCTTTTCGCTCGGGCCGTTTGAGCACGGCCCGGCTGTGGCAGGGCCGCGTTCACATCACCTCAACTTGATAGTCGGCTATAGATTGCCAATGCAGAGATACTTCATCTCCAGATAGTCGTCGGCGCCATGGCGCGAGCCTTCGCGGCCGAGACCGGATTGCTTGATGCCGCCGAACGGCGCGGTTTCCGACGACATCAGACCGGTATTGATGCCGACCATACCGTATTCCAGCGCTTCCGCCACGCGCCAGACCTTCTTCAGATCACCGGCGAAGAAATACGCGGCAAGGCCGAACTCCGTGTCGTTTGCCTGGGCGATGACATCCTCGACGGTATCGAATCGGAAGAGTGGCGCAACCGGGCCGAAGGTTTCTTCACGCGCGACCTTCATGCTCCGGTCGACGCCGGTCAGGATGGTCGGTGCGAAGAAGGTGCCGGCACCCTCGATGCGCTTGCCGCCCGCCACGACACGGGCACCCTTCGAAACGGCATCCCGCACGTGGTCCTCAGCCTTTGCGACACCCTGCTCGTCGATCAGCGGCCCGACCGATACCCCCGGCTTGAAGCCGTCACCGACGGAAAGTTCGCCTACCTTCGCGGCGAGCTTGGCGGCAAAGGCGTCATAGACATTGGATTGAACATAGATGCGGTTGGCGCAGACGCAGGTCTGGCCGGCATTGCGATACTTCGAAGCCATGGCACCTTCGACGGCGGCGTCGAGATCGGCATCGTCGAAGACGATGAAGGGCGCGTTGCCGCCGAGCTCGAGGCTCACCTTTTTGATCTGATCGGCGCACTGACGCATCAGGATGCGGCCGACTTCGGTCGAGCCGGTGAAGCTGATCTTGCGCACTTTCGGATTGCCGCAAAGCTCGCGGCCGATGGCCGGGCCGTCGATGCCGACGATGATGTTGAGCACGCCTGGGGGAATGCCCGCCTCTTCGGCAAGCACGGCAAGGGCGATCGCCGTCAGCGGCGTCTGCTCGGCAGGCTTGGAGACGACGGTGCAGCCGACCGCGAGAGCCGGGGCGATCTTGCGGGCGATCATGGCAGCCGGGAAGTTCCAGGGCGTGATCGTGCCGACGACGCCGACCGGCTGCTTGATGACGACCATGCGCTTGTCGGTGGATGGCGCGGGGATGGTCTCGCCGTAGATGCGCTTGGCCTCCTCTGCATACCATTCGACATAGGAGGCGGCGTAGAGAATCTCGCCCCTGGCTTCCGGCAGCGGCTTGCCCATTTCGGCGGTCAGGATCGCCGCCAACTCGTCGGCGTTGGCGATCATGAGATCGAACCATTTGCGTAAGATCGCTGCCCGCTCCTTGGCCGGGCGGGCGGCCCAGGCAACCTGGGCGACATAGGCGGCATCGATCGCAGCCGCCGTCTCTGCAGCCCCCATATCCGGCAGCGAGGCGAGCACTTCGCCGGTGGCGGGATTGATGACATCAAACGTCTTCGTCGCCTCGCCCGCCGTCCACGCGCCGTCGATATAGCCGGCGGCGCGCAGGAGGCGCGAGGAGAAGGGAACATGCTTGGTCATTGCCGTTGTAAAGGACATGCTATGCACTCCGACAGGTTTTACCCGGCAGGCCGCACGGGCGAATAAGGGGAAATACGGGGATATGACGGCTATCGAGAGGCGCTAGCCTCCAGCAGCGATGCTTCGAGAATATCGAGCGCTTCGCTGAACACGCCGTCCTGAATGGTGATCGGCGACAGGAAACGGATCACATTGCCGTAGACGCCGCAGGTCAGAAGGATCAGGCCCTTGTCGAGCGCGATCAGCCGAACCTTGTTGGCAAAGTCCGCACTCGGCAGCTTCGTCGCCGCATCGTTGAATTCCACGGCATTCATGAAGCCGGGGCCGCGGATATCGGCGATCTCAGGCACCTTGTCGCGCAGCGATTCCAGCCGCTGTTTCAGGCGGGAACCAAGCTGGTTGGCGCGGTCGCACAGACCCTCCTCGGCGATGACGTCGAGCACGGCATGGGCTGCGGCTATCCCGAGGGGATTGCCGCCATAGGTGCCGCCGAGGCCGCCGGGAGCGGGGGCGTCCATGATCTCGGCGCGGCCGGTGACGGCGGCGAGCGGGAAGCCGCCGGCAAGGCTCTTCGCCATGGTGACAAGATCGGCCGCCACTTCATGGTGATCCATCGCAAACATCTTGCCGGTGCGCGCAAAGCCGGTCTGCACCTCATCCGCGATCAGGAGAATGCCATGCTGGTCGCAGATCTCGCGCAGCGCCTTCATGAAAGCCGCAGGCGCGGGATAGAATCCGCCTTCGCCCTGCACGGGTTCGAGAATGATGGCAGCGACGCGCTGCGGATCGACATCGGCGGCAAAGAGCTTCTTCAGCGTTGCCAGCGATTGCTCGACGCTGATGCCGTGCAGCGGCACCGGGAAAGGCGCATGGAAGACATCGCCGGGCATGGGGCCGAAGCCGATCTTGTAGGGTGCCACCTTGCCGGTCAGCGCCATGCCCATGAAGGTGCGACCGTGGAAGCCGCCGCCGAAGGCGATGATGGCGGAGCGTCCAGTGGCGGCGCGGGCGATCTTGACGGCATTTTCGACCGCTTCGGCACCCGTGGTCACGAAGATCGTCTTCTTGGCAAAATCGCCAGGGACGATGGCATTCAGCCGTTCGGCAAGGCGCACATAGCTCTCATAGGGCACCACCTGATGGCAGGTATGAGTGAAGCGATCGAGCTGCTCCTTGACGGCGGCAATCACGCGCGGATGGCGGTGACCGGTGTTCACCACGGCGATGCCGGAGGCAAAATCGATATAGCGATGCCCCTCCTTGTCCCAGATCTCGGCGTTTTCGGCGCGATCGGCGTAGATCTGCGTCGTCATGCCGACGCCGCGGGAAATGGCGGCGTTCTTCCGCTCGGTCAAGGTCATTGCAGTCGCTCCCAGAAAGCAGTTTCGAATTATCTTGCAGAAGTTCTGTAACTTATTTACAAAACTCCTACATTTTTCCTGTAAGATTTCAAGCGGGATTTTGTGCGGGTGACAAGAATGGGCGGAATGGATCACGCAAAGGCCTGATCCGTGCTAAACGGGTCAAAAGACTAAAGATCAGGAATTTGGCAAATGAACATCGAGCCGGAGCGCTACCCAGTGCGCTACAAGGTGGCGGAGGCGGCCCGTCTGGCGGGCGTATCGGCGTCTACACTGCGCCTATGGGAAAGCCAGGGACTGGTCGTGCCTGGTCGCTCCGAGACCGGACACCGGCAGTATAGCGCTGAGGATGTGGCGCGGCTGAAACGCATTTCCTGGTTCCGAGCCGAACGCGGCCTCAATCCCGCAGCGATTCGCGAGGCGCTCGAGATGGAGGAGGGAAACGCTGCCGGTCTAGAGAATGGCGAGCAATCGGCATCTTCGGATATCGGCCGCAGGCTTCGGTCGCTGCGTCATGCCGCCGGCAAGACACTGGAGCAGGTTGCGGCCGACATGGGCATGACGTCCTCGACGCTCTCTACCCTCGAAAGGACGTCGCAGGGCGTCAGCTTCAAGACCCTGCACGATCTCGCGGATTATTACGGCACGACGGTTTCGCGCCTGTCGGGCGAGGAGCGCGAGGACGTTCTCGCGCTCATCCGATCCGGCGAATGGCGTGCCTGGCCGGCGACGACGCCGGGGGTCACGGTGCAATTGCTGGCCGAAGGCAGGACGATGATGGATTGCCATCGCTTCGTCCTTACGCCCGGTGCTGCGAGCGAGGGCGCTTATCGCCACGAGGGAGAAGAGTTCATTCATGTCCTGGCCGGCCGCCTTGAGCTGGTGCTGGACAGCGACCAGTTCTTCGATCTCCTGCCTGGCGATTCGCTTTATTTCGAGAGCCGCCGCTACCATTCCTGGCGCAATCGCCACGATGGCGAGACCATATTGCTCTGGATCAACACGCCGCCGACATTTTGACCGGTGCCCGCACGGTTATCCGGTATCGTTATTGCCCCGTCTGTTCTATAGAACGGACGAAAAGCGAATTCAGAAAGACAGAGCCGGGAGAATTTCATGGCTGCCACCATCCGTTATCACGAAGGCGATATTTCCGCGGAAGATGCCGCCCGCTACACCGGCGCCATAGCCATCGATACCGAAACCCTCGGACTCATTCCGCGCCGCGACCGGCTTTGCGTCGTGCAGCTTTCGCCGGGTGACGGCACGGCCGATGTCATCCGCATCGCCGCCGGCCAGAAGCAGGCGCCCAATCTCGTCGCCATGCTCGCCGACCCTGCGCGCCAGAAGATCTTTCACTATGGCCGCTTCGACATCGCCGTTCTGTTCCATACCTTCGGCGTCACCACCACGCCGGTCTTCTGTACCAAGATCGCCTCGCGCCTCTGCCGTACCTACACCGACCGCCACGGCCTGAAGGACAATCTCAAGGAGATGCTGGACGTGGATATTTCCAAGGCGCAGCAGTCGTCCGATTGGGCTGCGCAAACGCTGTCGCCGGCGCAGCTCGAATATGCCGCGTCCGACGTGCTCTATCTCCATGCGTTGCGTGAAAAGCTGACCGAGCGCCTCCTGCGCGATGGCCGCATGGATTATGCGGATGATTGCTTCGCCTTTCTGCCCACGCGCGCCAAGCTCGATCTTCTCGGCTGGGAAGAGGCAGATATTTTCGCGCACAGCTGATTGCTTCGCTAATCGTGCAAATTCAGGGCCGGTGCCGCGGAAGCGGCATCGGCTTTTTTGTTTAGCGATCTGTTAAGGACTAGACTGTTATTTTGCGGATGATTTCCAGTTCTATGCGTTCGCGCCTCGCCACTTCGGCCATCCGGCGCTAGAGCAATTCCAGGAAAATTGCGCAGCGGTTTTCCGTCAGGAATTGCATGAAAGCAAGGAGATAGAGCGATTCAGAGCCTGAATCGCTCTGGGAAATCCACAGGCCGCATGAGCGGACCTTGATAGAACCTGCCTCCCGCTTCCATCGTCGCCTTGCCAGACAAAGGAGCATGTCATGTTGCTTCCCGCCGTTGGTGCCGTGTCCGCTGTGGGTGTGTCCATCGAGAAGCCGATTGCCGCAACGGCTGAAATTTCCGGGCTTCAGACGGCGGCAACGCCGCTTGCCGTTCTGTCGAGTACGGTCAACGCCAGCGTCGAGGGCAAGCTGAACATGCTGCTGGTCGCGGCCCGCGAGCGGATGTTCGACAGCCTGCTTTCGGCGATCGATACGGCCAGCCAGGTATTGAATGTTTCCCGTGAACCGGGCGAGAGCAGTGCCGCCTATGCGCAGCGCGTCGCCGCCGCAATCCGTAGCCTGACGCCACAGCAGCTCACCGTCGCGCAGCAGCGGATGGATGTGCGGATGGCTACGCCGGTACCGCTGCCGTTGCTAGCCGAGGCATTGACGGACCCCGCAAGCCCGCAGGCGACTGAGCTCGCTTTCAACCTGGAACCAGCCTCGTTGGCCGAACCGGACGCGGTGCTGAAGGCCGTCGTCAATTCCTACGGACAGAATGCCGGCGAGACGGACATGTCAGCCCCGCAGACGCCGGCATCGGCACCGCTGCAGAAGGTGACCGGTCCAGCCGCTCCGGCAATAGCTCTTGCCGCGGCAGCAGAAGAGCCCACACCACTCGCCTCCACCTCCACCTCCACCTCCACCTCGACGTCTACGTCAACTCAGCCTGCCGCACAGCCCGCGCCACTGCAGACGCAGCAACCGGCTGTTTCGGCTCAATCGGCGCCGGTTGCCGCCCAGCCGGTCCCGGCGCAATCAACAGCGCAAAGCGGATCCACGGCAGCTCCGCAAGCCGCACCCGCTGGCAGCGGCACCGTCGCGGCGGGCGCCGCTCCGTCTTTGCAACTTGCCTCCCTTGTCGATGATCTGGCTGCGGCGTCATTGTTGTCCGCGATTGCGACCGAGACCGCACTCCCGACCGAAGTGGCGTTGATCCGATCGCCGCTGACACCCCCGCCGGTGCCGCGCGATATTCAGCAGATAGAAGCCGATATCAAACAGGGACTGCAGGTGGTCATCAGCCCTCCCGCAATGCCGACCGGTTCCGATCTGCAGCAGATCATCAGCAATCCTTCTTCTTCCGTCGAGAAGATAATAGCACAGGCGCTGACGACCGATGCGGTGGCACAATCGCCATCGCCGCCGGCCGCCAACGGAGATCCCAGGGGTCCGGCTTCGGCTATTGCGATGCCCGCTTCGTTTACGGATCAACCTCAGGATCCCGTTGCCGCCGCCGTGCTTCCCGGCAAGCCGGCAGCGCAGCCATCCGTTGCGGCACCGGTGGCAATGTATGAGGCTGCGGGGCAGGAAAACGCGCCTGCGCCTTTTCCGCTCGGCGTTCCTTTCGTCGTGGCAAACTATCTGCCGGCGGACACTCCCGTGAAGACCGACGAAGCCAGGCTGCTCGATCGCGTCGAACCGGTCGATGAGGAGGAGAGCAGGCAAGCTCAGGACGAGGAGACCGCACAGGGTGAGGATGAGGAGCAGGAGCAGGCGGACGAATTGCCGGTGCAGGCAGACGCGGAGGCATCCGACGAAGCGGAAGCCGGATTTACCGCTGCCCGGGGCGATGGCGTCAAGCCGGAGCTTGTCGCATTGCCGCAGCCCTTACGCGATCCGTTGAACGACCACGCGTTTGATTTCTATCGGCGCATGGTGGCGTGGGAATAGCTGCTCCGAAATGAAATGGCCGGCCCAGATCCGGTGCAACGTACAAAGAAAAACCCGCCGGATCGCTCCGGCGGGTCTTTTGTTTCCAGGCTTCGACCGAAGATTATTCGGCGTTGCGGTTCTTCAGAGCCGCACCCAGGATGTCGCCGAGCGAAGCGCCCGAGTCGGACGAACCGAACTGAGCAACGGCTTCCTTCTCTTCTGCGATTTCCAGAGCCTTGATGGACAGCATGATCTTGCGGTCCTTCTTGGAGAAGTTGGTGACGCGGGCGTCGACAACCTGACCAACCGAGAAACGCTCAGGGCGCTGCTCGTCACGGTCACGCGACAGATCGGCGCGGCGGATGAACGAGGTGATGTCTTCGTGGTTGACGAGCTTCACTTCGATGCCGCCGTCGTTGACTGCGATGACTTCGCAGGAAACGACTGCATTCTTGCGCAGGTCGCCGGAAGCTGCTGCTTCGCCGACTGCGTCCTTGCCGAGCTGCTTGATACCGAGCGAGATGCGTTCCTTCTCGACGTCGACGTCGAGAACGACAGCCTTGACCACGTCACCCTTGTTGTACTCTTCGATGACCTGCTCGCCCGGACGGTTCCAGTCGAGGTCGGAGAGGTGAACCATGCCGTCCACATCGCCGTCGAGGCCGATGAACAGGCCGAATTCGGTCTTGTTCTTGACTTCGCCTTCGACTTCGGTGCCAGCCGGATGGTTGCGGGCGAATGCTGCCCACGGGTTTTCCAGCGTCTGCTTCAGGCCGAGCGAGATACGACGCTTGGTCGGATCGACTTCGAGAACGACGACTTCGACTTCCTGGCTCGTGGACAGGATCTTGCCGGGGTGAACGTTCTTCTTGGTCCAGGACATTTCCGAAATGTGGATGAGGCCTTCGATGCCCGGCTCCAGCTCGACGAACGCACCGTAGTCGGTGATATTCGTGACGGTACCGGAAATCTTCTTGCCTTCCGGATACTTGGCCTGGATGCCATCCCACGGATCGCTCTCGAGCTGCTTCATGCCAAGCGAGATACGGTGGGTTTCCTGGTTGATGCGGATGATCTGTACCTTGACCTGCTGGCCGATGGACAGGATTTCCGACGGATGGTTCACGCGGCGCCATGCCATGTCGGTGACGTGCAGCAGGCCGTCGATGCCGCCGAGGTCAACGAACGCACCGTAATCGGTGATGTTCTTGACGACGCCGTCAACAACTTGGCCTTCTTCGAGGTTCTGAACGATTTCAGAACGCTGCTCGGCACGGGACTCTTCCAGAACCGTACGACGCGAAACGACGATGTTGCCGCGGCGCTTGTCCATCTTGAGGATTTCGAAGGGCTGCGGGTTGTGCATCAGCGGGGTGACGTCGCGGATCGGACGGATGTCGACCTGCGAACGCGGCAGGAAGGCGATAGCGCCGTCGAGATCGACGGTGAAGCCGCCCTTGACCTGGTTGAAGATGACGCCTTCGACGCGCTCGCCGGCTTCGAACTTGGCTTCGAGCTTGATCCAGCTTTCTTCGCGACGAGCCTTTTCGCGCGACAGAACAGCTTCGCCAAGCGCGTTTTCGATGCGCTCGACATAGACTTCGACTTCATCGCCAACCTTGAGCGTGCCGTCCTTGGCGCGCGCACCGAATTCCTTCAGCGCGATGCGGCCTTCGACCTTGAGGCCGACGTCCACAACGGCGACATCCTTTTCGATGGCGGTGATGATGCCCTTGGTGACATAGCCTTCAGCCAGATCGTTCTTGGCAAAGGATTCTTCGAGAAGGGCCGCGAAATCTTCGCGAGAGGGGGAAGTTACAGACATAAAATCTCCTGGCGTGTCCTTGATTGATACAATCTGGACACTGGTGCGCCGGTGGTTCGCGTTGAACAGGCCTGACCCCAGTCCGCCTCCCTTCGGGAAGCTATCCGGCGCTTGGACGGAATGTCAGGCTATCTTGAAATCGGCGGTTTCCGGCGCTAGGCGCGCGAAGGCCGCTCATATTTTCAGGCATTTCGGCTCAGAGCGGCCTCGATGATCGATTTTGCCGTCTGAAACGCCGCTTCTATACTCATTTCTGAGGTATCTAGCAAGTACGCGTCTTCAGCCGGTTTCAGCGGGCTGTCCGTGCGGCCCATATCGCGCTCGTCGCGCCGTTTCACATCCTCGAAGATGGCGTCGTAATCGGCGCTGCCTCCGGCTTCGACGATTTCTTCATAGCGCCGTTTCGCCCGGACTTCAGCCGAAGCCGTCACATAGAGCTTCACCAGCGCATCGGGGCAGACGACGGTGCCGATATCGCGGCCGTCGAGCACGGCGCCAGGCCTCTTTTGCGCAAAACGGCGCTGCGCTTCGACCAGCGCCCTGCGCACGGACGGCATGACGGCGATCTTCGAGGCTGCTTCGCCGATCTCGTGCCGGGACAGAACGGTCCGGTCAAGCCCGGCGAGATCCACCTTGCGTGCCATGCCTTCGGCAATCGCCTCGTCGTCGAGCGGCAGCCCGGCATCGAGCAGGGCCTTGGCGGTCGCGCGGTAGGTGAGGCCGGTATCCAGATGATGATAGCCATAGGCTTCGGCGATCCGGCGCGCCAGAGTTCCCTTGCCGGCAGCCGCAGGTCCGTCGATGGCGATGATCATGTCTTCTTCCGTCCCTGCCCGGTCTTCGGTTATTTGCTGTAGCGACGCACCAGATCGGCCATTTCCGCTGCCTCCGTACGATCGATCGCCGAAAGGCCTTCGGCGACGCCCTGTCGGTCAGCCAGCGGCCGGTTCTGGCTCACCTTCCATTTGCCGTCAATCGTCTCGATGTCGATTTCGATGCCGACGATGCCTTTCATCTGGGTTGCGATGAAGTCTGGCGGCGCGTCTTCCACCGCCCAGGGCTTTGCACGGTCGCTCTCGTTTTCGCCGGTCAGCGCACTGATCTGCGCGCGCAGCCAGGCCGGGTCCTCGATCGTCCGCGCAGGCCCGCGCACCTGTACCATCGCATAGTTCCAGGTCGGCACCACCTTGCCGGTCTCACGCTTCGTCGCATACCAGGAGGGCGTGATGTAGATATCGGCGCCCTGGAAGACGACGAGTACGGGTGCTCCGGCCGCAATCTCCTTCCACTGCCCGTTCGCCCTGGCCACATGTGCCTGCAGCGTCCCCTTCGGCGAAAGCCCGGCATTGAGGTGGAACGGCACGGCATTGGCCATCAGCCCACCGTCTCCGGCCGTAATGAGCATTCCCAGCGGATGCGCGCGGATCAGCTGATGCTGCGTGCCGAGATCGTCTTCGCGATGATGGGGAGGCTGATACATGGCTTCGGTCCGTTTGCAGCGCCATTCCCAGGAAACCTGCCGGGAAATACCGCACGGCAGGCTTCGAACGGCCGATGGCGCGGTCTATCAGTCCTTGGCTTCAATCGTCGCGCCCAATCTTGCCATCATAGCAAAAAATTCCGGAAAACTGGTGGCGATCATGGTGGAATCGTCGACCGAAACCGCATGCTCGCTGGCAAGTCCCATAATGAGGAAGCTCATGGCGATGCGATGATCGAGATGGGTCCTGACTTCGTGGCCCTTGGCATTGCCCAGACCCTTGCCGTCGGGCCTGCCCCGAACCGTCAGAGTGTCCTTGCCTTCGATGCAGTCGGCGCCATTGAGCTTCAGCCCCTCGGCGACGGCCGAGAGCCGGTCGGATTCCTTCACCCGCAGTTCCTCCAGCCCCTGCATGATCGTTGTTCCCTCGGCAAAGGCGGCAGCGACGGCGAGCACGGGATATTCGTCGATCATCGACGGTGCGCGCTCGGCCGGCACGGTAACGCCCCGGAGCGCGGAAGAACGCACGCGCAGGTCGGCGACATCCTCGCCGCCGGTGACACGCGGGCCGAGAATTTCGATATCCGCACCCATCTCCTGCAGCGTCAGGATAAGGCCTGTGCGCGTCGGGTTCATCAGCGTGTTGGATATAGTAATGTCCGACCCTGGCACGATCAGCGCGGCGACCATGGGGAAGGCGGCGGACGAGGGGTCGCCGGGCACATCGATCGCCTGGCCCGTAAGCTTGCCTTGGCCTTGGAGGCGGATGATGCGCATGCCGGCCGTATCGGTCTCGACCGAAAGTGCGGCGCCGAAGCCGACGAGCATTCTTTCGGTGTGGTCGCGAGTCACGACGGGTTCGATGACGGTTGTCATGCCGGGCGCGTTGAGGCCAGCCAGCAATACGGCCGATTTGACCTGCGCGGAGGCCATCGGCACGCGATAGGTGAGAGGGCTTGCCGCGCGAGGCCCATGCAGGATGACGGGCAATCGGTCGCCATCGGCGGCGCGGACCTGCGTTCCCATCCGGCGCAGCGGATCGAGAATGCGCCCCATCGGCCGCTTCGAAAGCGAGGCGTCGCCGATGATGGTCGTCTCGAAATCGTAGGAGCCGGCCAGGCCCATGGTCAGACGGGAGCCGGTGCCGGCATTGCCGAAATCGAGTGGTCCCTCCGGCGCGAGCAGTGCGCCATTGCCGGTGCCGCTGACGATCCATTGGTCGCCGTCCTTGCGGATTGCAGCACCGAGCGCCTGCATGGCCCTGCCTGTGTTGAGAACATCCTCGCCTTCGAGCAGGCCGGTGATGCGGGTCTCACCCGCGGCAAGGCCGCCGAACAGGAGGGAGCGATGCGAAATGGATTTATCGCCGGGAATGCGGATCGAGCCGGAAAGGCCGGCCGAGCGGCGCGCCACGGCTGGTTGGGGGAGAGTATCGTGCGGCATGGGCAATTCCTTTGCGATGCCGGTATTCCTGCCGCATTCTGTGCTGGCTGCGTTGCTCTTGCGCCAGATGTTCTGCGGTTCACGCCAGCTGGTTAGCACAGGCCTCTTGCCCAGTCATCCCGCAATGCGTGAAAATAGGGTATGCGGCAGCGTGAACTTTAGCTTTGACAGAAACGGCCACAACGATTAAGGGGACCGGCTGATATTTCCCTTAAAACGCCGGCTTCCCCCGGCATTGCCGAATTTTCATTCGGCCATTCATGAGGCTTTGACAGTGGCGAAAGCGGAACTTGGAACAAAACGTACCGACCCGGATACCGGCAAGAAGTTCTATGACCTGAACCGGGATCCGGTGGTCTCGCCCTATACCGGCAAGTCCTGGCCCTTGTCCTTCTTCGAGGAAACCTCCGCTTCCAAGGAAGTCCCGGAAGAAGACGAAGTGGCTGAAGTCGATACCGAAAACACCGAAGTCGAACTGGTATCGCTCGAAGATGCCGACGATGCGGCAGGCGGCGACGACATTCCGGACATGGGCGACGACGACGTCGAGATCGGCGACGATGACGACGACACCTTCCTCGAAGCCGACGAAGATGAAGACGATGACGACATGAGCGACATCATCGGCGTCACCGGCGACGAAGACGACGTCTGATCTCGAAGACAGCCGGCCCGGTGAAAGAAAAAATTTCCCGGGCCGAATTTTTCGGCTTGCTATCTGTGAAAACCACAAGTAATAAGCCGCCACCCCGACGGGCGAAGCGCTCGGAAGGGACCCAGGGCCGGTCAAACGGCACCACCTTGATGGGGCTATAGCTCAGCTGGGAGAGCGCTTGCATGGCATGCAAGAGGTCAGCGGTTCGATCCCGCTTAGCTCCACCACGCTTCGCCCTTACGGGCTTCGCGTGGCGCAGCCGCGGGAAACCGTTAGGCCGAAGCTGTGTCCGGCAAAGCCCGCAGGGCGACGACGGGCTTAAATCTCTTCAAAACATTTGCAGATACCAAGGCAAGCTCGATTGCATATATGATTTGCGTTCGGATCACCGGATGCCAATTGATCGGAATGCGGATGTGGTACGTTTGCATCCTTCAAAGCGTGGATTTTCCCGACCAGCAATATACAGGGGCAACGTCAGATCTTAAGCAACGACTTGCCGACCACAATGCCGGTAAGTCGTCTCATACCGCGAAATTCGCGCCGTGGGTTCTTCTTTGGTATTCTGCATTCCTGGATAAATACCGTGCATTGGAATTTGAGACCTATCTGAAATCTCATTCCGGCAGAGCATTTGCAAAGAAGAGGCTGCTTTCATAAGTCATACCTGCTTTCCGCTTGTCGATGATTTGCTTCAACCTTTGCACCCGCCCAACGTCATACCAACCGCCACTCCCCAGCCCGCCCCATCGCCCCTTGACATAGCACCGCTTCAATCAGCGCTTCGTTAGTTCGGCCCTGGCACCGCAGCGATCGAAATAGCCACATTGCAGCGCACAAAAATCTGCTAGGGAGAAAAGCGAATCGTTTTGCCGACAAGCCTAAGGATATGCCGTGTTCGTTTTTTCGAAACTTGTCTGGATCTTCGGTCAGCCGCTGTCGCTGGCGTTTCTCTTCGTCCTCCTGGCATTCATCGCCGCGCTGCTGCGCTGGCGGGCGACCGTCATCACCTCCGCGCTCTTGTCGGCGCTCATCCTGTTCGTCTCCCTCTATACGACGGCCGGCGCCTACGCCGTGCAGATACTCGAAGAGCGCTTTCCGCATCCCGCTGCCGATCCGGCCGATCTCAAATGCATGATCGTCCTTGGCGGCGCCACGCAGAATGAGGTGACGACGGCCCGTGGCGGCTACGAACTCGATTCGGCCGGCGATCGCCTCATCGAGGCGCTGCGGCTCGCACAAAAATATCCGCAGGCGCGCATCGTGATCTCCGGCGGGGATGGCTCGATCGGCGGCACTTATGAAGGCGATGCCGTGATTTCCGAGCGCTTCTTCACCGCGCTCGGTATTCCGACAAGCCGCATGGTCGAGGACAGGACCTCACGCACCACCTTCGAAAATGCCGTCAATACCAAGGAACTGCTGGCGCAGAACGGGCTTTCGGATTGCCTGCTGATCACGTCTGGCTTCCATATGCCGCGTTCGATCGGCATTTTCCGCAAGCAGGGCATCGATGTCGTGCCCTGGCCGGTCGATTATCGCAGCACCGGCAAGGAAACGCTCGGCTTCGATTTCACGCAGCCCTCGCGCAATGCGCAGCTCCTGGCAACCGGCCTGCGCGAATGGGTCGGCCTGGTGGGCTACTATGCCGTGGGCCGCACCTCGGCGCTCTATCCCGGGCCGTGATGACGTGCCCCAGCCGTGATAACGTGCCCGGACTGTAGCGACGTGTTCGGACCGTATGCCTATTTCTGCGATATGGTGACGAATTTGGTGCCGCGCACCCTGACGGTGATTTCGCAGGCGGCTTCGCCATCCTTGCGGTCGCAGAAGCGCGGATGCATCTTCATGACCAGCACCATGTTGCCGAAGCGCAGGATGAAATCGTAGCCATAGGTCTTTGCCGTGGCGACAAGCAGATATCCGCCCTCGGCCACCTGGACATAGAAGTTGTAGGGGCAGCCGTCGTCGGTGCAATAAGCCTGCTTTTCGCCCTTGCAGGTGATCTCGCCCTCGTTGATGACGATATCCATCAGCTTGTCGTTGTTGATATCCTGCTGAGTGGCGAAGTGATCGCCGAAGCTTACCTGGCCGTCGCAGCTCTTGGTGAAGTGATCCTTCTCGAAGGCGACCGGATCCTGCAGGATCGATTGCTGCGCCTCGGCCACCGCAGGCATGAACACGAGTGCGATGAGATTGAAAATCACGATCAGCAGGGATTTCACGGGGGATTCCTTTTCGAAGCGCCGTCGAGATCGCGATGGCCGCCGTAACCGTCCCGGCATCTTTGCATGCGCCGGCTTGCGCGGCCCTTGCCGTCGTGATTCATTTCGGAAAAATCGCCGGCGCCCGTTGGAGTTCTCGATGTCGCTTCTCTCGTTTCTTGATTATGCCGGCGTCGCCCTCTTTGCCGCAACCGGCGCGCTCGCCGCGTCGCGCAAGCAGCTTGACTTGATTGGCTTCCTTTTCTTGGCAGCCGTGACCGGCATCGGCGGCGGCACGCTACGCGATATCGTCCTTGGCCGAGTGCCTGTCTTCTGGGTGCTGAACCCGACCTATATCGTCATCTGCGCCGTGGTCGGCGTCCTAGTCTTTTTCACCGCGCATCTCTTCGAATCGCGCTACCGGCTGCTCATTTGGCTCGATGCGGTCGGACTATCGGCCTATTGCGTCATGGGAGCGGCAAAGGGCATGGCGGCAACGGGCTCGCCCACCGTCGCCATCGTCACTGGCGCACTGACGGCGACCTTCGGCGGCATCCTGCGCGATCTGCTGGCGAACGAACCTTCGGTGCTGCTGCGTCCGGAAATCTATGTGACCGCTTCGCTTGTCGGCGCCGGCGTCTTTACTGCCGCCAACGCGACGATGCTGCCGCTCTATGCGTCCGCGGGATTGGGCGTGACGGCGGCCTTCGTGGTGCGCGGCGGCGCGCTCTGGTTCGGCTGGACCTTCCCGACCTATCATCATAAGCCGGGCCGGCATCCGGATGATGTGATGTAATGGGAGGCAGTAGGAACTAGGCAGTAGGCGATAGCGGATGGCTGGGAGACAATTCTATTGCCTATTGCCTATTGCCTATTGCCTATTGCCTATTGCCTCTACTTGCGGCGCAGGCGGATCACCACGTCGACATGGGCGATTTCCATGCCTTTCGGTGGTTCGGGCAGATTGGCGATCGTTAGGTTGCTGATCGGGATATCCAGCACTTCGTTGTGGCCTTCCACGAAAAAGTGATGGTGGTCGGAGACGTTCGTGTCGAAATAGGTCTTGGTGCTTTCGACGGCGAGCACGCGGATCAGGCCGGCTTCGGTGAACTGATGCAGCGTGTTGTAGACGGTCGCGAGCGAAACCGGAACGCCAGCGGCAACGGCTTCCTCGTGAAGTTCCTCGACTGTCAGATGCCGGTCGCCCTTGGCGAAGAGAAGGTCTCCCAGCGCGATCCGCTGTCGGGTCGGTCTCAGGCCGACATTGCGCAGCCTGGTTTCGATCGCGATTTCGGCATGTTCTGCCATTCAGGGACTCCGGATTCCTGATCTCTATAATTCTTTCCTAAGCCATATAACTTTTGCCTTGATTGCTTTCAATAGTTTCAGTGGGGTGGGAAGGTGCTCAAAAGCCGCAAAAAACGGGCTTTTGCCGCATTTGGCTCTGGTAGCGGCTCTGGCGTTCCTGTATGCGACCACCACATAACGGCTAGTGCCTTCGATCGAACGGAAGAATGAGAGTCCAATGCTTTCGCTTCATTTTCTGTCCATCTTGCACTAAAGCTTCACATCCATCGGCATTCATGCGGGGGAAACGGAATTTTTATGACGACGAGACAGTCCAGCTTCAATTACGAGGAAATCCTGGCTTGCGGCCGCGGCGAGCTGTTCGGTCCGGGCAATGCACAGCTTCCCCTGCCGCCGATGCTGATGGTCCACCGCATTACTGAAATTTCCGAGACCGGCGGCGCCTTCGACAAGGGCTTCATCCGCGCCGAATACGACGTGCGCCCCGACGACTGGTACTTCCCCTGTCATTTCGCCGGCAATCCCATCATGCCGGGCTGTCTCGGCCTCGACGGCATGTGGCAGTTGACCGGCTTCTTCCTCGGCTGGCTCGGTGAGCCCGGTCGCGGCATGGCGCTTTCGACAGGCGAAGTGAAGTTCAAGGGCATGGTCCGTCCGGATACGAAACTTCTCGAATACGGCATCGACTTCAAGCGCGTCATGCGCGGCCGCCTCGTCCTCGGCACGGCCGATGGCTGGCTGAAGGCCGATGGTGAGACGATCTATCAGGCGACGGACCTGCGCGTGGGCCTGTCCAAGGACAAGGTCGTCTGAACTGCGGCGTCGCCGCCTCCACAAAGACAGATGTTTTAGAAAAGGTCATCGACATGAGACGGGTAGTTGTTACGGGTCTGGGTATTGTCTCTTCGATTGGAAACAATGCTCAAGAGGTGACCGCCTCGCTGCGCGACGCCAAATCCGGCATTTCCTTCTCCCCCGATTTTGCCGAGCACGGCTTCAAGTGCCAGGTCTGGGGATCGCCGAAGATCGACACGACCGATATGGTGGATCGCCGCGCCATGCGCTTTTTGTCGCAGGGCGGCGCCTGGAACCACGTCGCCATGAAGCAGGCGATCGCCGATAGCGGCCTAGAGGAAAGCGATATCACCAACGAGCGCACCGGCATTATCATGGGCTCCGGCGGCCCGTCGACCCGCACGCTGATCGAGGCGGCCGATATCACCCGCAAGAACAACAGCCCGAAGCGCATCGGCCCGTTTGCAGTACCGAAGTCGATGTCGTCGACCGCCTCGGCCACACTTGCGACCTGGTTCAAGATCCACGGCGTCAACTACTCGATCTCGTCTGCGTGCTCGACTTCGGCGCACTGCATCGGCAACGCCGCCGAAATGATCCAATGGGGCAAGCAGGACGTCATGTTCGCCGGCGGCCACGAAGATCTCGACTGGACCATGTCGAACCTCTTCGACGCCATGGGCGCCATGTCGTCCGACTTCAACGAGAACCACCCCGAAACCGCTTCGCGCGCCTATGACGCCAAGCGAGATGGTTTCGTCATTGCCGGCGGCGCCGGCGTGCTGGTTCTGGAAGAGCTTGAGCATGCCAAGGCCCGCGGCGCCAAGATCTATGCCGAAATCGTCGGCTACGGCGCCACCTCGGACGGTTACGACATGGTCGCGCCCTCGGGCGAGGGTGCCGTGCGCTGCATGCGCCAGGCGCTCGCCACCGTGAAGGGCGAGATCGACTACATCAACACTCACGGCACCTCGACGCCGGTCGGCGACAGCAAGGAAATCGGCGCGATCCGCGAAGTTTTCGGCGACAAGATCCCGCCGGTCCAGTCGACCAAGTCGCTGACGGGCCATTCGCTCGGCGCAGCGGGCGTGCAGGAATCGATCTATTCGATCCTGATGATGCAGGAGCGTTTCATCGGGGAAAGCGCTCATATCACCGAACTCGATCCGGAATTCGAAGGCGTGCCGATCGTTCGCAAGCGTATCGACAACGCCAAGTTCGATATCGCTCTTTCGAATTCCTTCGGCTTCGGCGGCACCAACGCCACGCTCGTATTCCAGCGCTACAACGGATAAGGCAATGACGGGAATCATGCAGGGTAAGCGCGGCCTCATCATGGGTGTCGCAAACAATCATTCGATTGCCTGGGGTATTTCAAAGGCGCTTGCCGCCGAAGGCGCGGAACTGGCTTTCACATTTCAGGGCGAGGCGCTCGGCAAGCGCGTCAAGCCGCTCGCAGCCGAAGTCGGTTCGGATTTCCTTCTGCCGTGCGATGTCGAGGATCTGGCTTCGGTCGATGCCGTCTTCGACACCATCAAGGAGCGCTGGGGCAAGCTGGACTTCATCGTCCATGCCATAGGCTTTTCCGACAAGAACGAGCTCAAAGGGCTCTATGCCAACACCACGCGGGAGAATTTCACCCGCACCATGGTGATTTCCTGCTTCTCCTTCACCGAGATCGCCAAGCGGGCCGCCGATCTGATGACCGAGGGCGGCAGCATGCTGACGCTGACCTATAACGGCTCGACGCGCGTCATCCCGAACTACAACGTCATGGGTGTCGCCAAGGCCGCGCTCGAGGCGTCCGTCCGCTATCTCGCCGCCGATTACGGCCCGCGTGGCATCCGCGTCAACGCCGTCTCCGCCGGCCCGATCCGGACGCTCGCCGGCGCCGGCATTTCCGACGCTCGCGCCATTCTCTCGTGGAACCAGCGCAACGCACCGCTGCGCAAGTCCGTCACCATCGACCAGGTCGGTTCGTCGTCACTCTATCTTCTGTCGGATCTGTCGGCAGGCGTGACCGGCGAAATCCATTTCGTCGATGCCGGCTACAACATCACCTCCATGCCGACGCTGGAAACACTGTCGAGCGCGGATGTGGAGTAAATTCGGCATTCGGGCGCCGAAACTGTCACCTCAATTGCAAATTCTGTAGCATCTTAGGGCCGCTGCGAGCGGCCTTAAGTTTGGGCGGAGGTCCGTGTGGTAGGTGAAAATTGCGTCTTTTGCCGTATGTCCGAACTGACCGTCCTCGCCGAAAACGCGATGGCCTTTGCGATCAGGGACAAATTCCCGGTCCGGCCGTTACACACATTGATCATTCCCAAGCGTCACGTAACGGATATTTTCGCAACGGATGCGGAAGAGCGCGAAGCCATTCACCAGCTTGCCATGCATTGCCAGGAGGCAATCGCCGGCAGCGATCCGTCAGTCCGCGGATTTAATTTCGGATCGAACATCGGCCATGCAGCGGGTCAGAAAATCTTTCACGCCCATGTCCATCTGATTCCCCGCCGGCTGGGTGAGGTGGAGTTGCCTGGCGCCCGGCCGGATTGAGTAGCGAACGGCTTAGCTTGCGTCGCAAGGCGCTTTGATCGAAGGCGATTGCTTCAATGGCGGCGGCGGGGGGCGAATACATCTACGCTGTGCTGAGCCGCGAATGGGCTGCAATGGCAAGGAATCGAATCTCCTGAGCCCAGCTCGAAAAATGGCGGCCGATTGACCGCCATTCATCGTTTACTTCTTCGCCCAAAGCACCTTGTAACGGGCATTGCGGCAGGTCTCGCCGAATTCCCTGAAATTCTCCGCCAGCACCGGCTCGTAGGGCAGGCCACGATTGGCAACCAGCATCAGCCGTCCGCCGCCGCGCAGTGCCGAAGCGGCCGTCTTGATCATCGCCTGTCCGAGCGAGGGCTCGGCGGCATGGCCTTCGTGGAAAGGCGGGTTCATGATGATCAGGTCATATTTGTCCTTGACCGGCTCGCTCGCCAGATCGTGCCAGAAGAAGCGCTGGGCGACCTTTGGGCAGTGCGACAGCAGATTGGCGCGTGCGGCCTCCAGAGCGCCGTAATGGGCCTCGTAGAGGTCGATACGTTCGATCCTCGGCGACTTCGTTGCGAGCTCGACGGAGAGATAGCCCCAGCCGGCGCCGAAATCGGCGGCATCGCCGGCAAAATCGGTCGGCAGGCGCGAAGCGAGCAGTTCGGAACCGGCATCCACACGGTCATGGGAGAACATGCCTGGCGCCGTGGTGAAGCTGTCGTCGACCAGCGTTGCCGGCTTTGCAAGCTGCGCCGTCAAAATCTTGATATCGGCGGGACGGGCAAACCAGAAGGCGACGCCGTGATACTTCGGCATATGCTCGATTTCGAGGCCGAAGGCCTCGATGCGCTTGCGCAGCGGCTGGATGCCGTCTTCCTTGCCGCCGGCAACGACGATGAGGCCGCCTTCCTTAACGCGTGCCAGCGCTTCGGCGATATGATCTTCATTCTCGCCCTTGTGCTTGCCGCAAAGCACCAGCGCGCCATCATAGTCTTCGCCTTCGATATCCGGCGTCACGTTGATGCGCTGCGCCTGCAGCTGGCGAAAGAAGGGGCGGAAGCCCTGGACGGCGGAAAGCTCGGCGGCAAAGCCCTCCGGCAGTGCAAAGCCGGCCTCGGCGCCGAGAAACAGGATGCGCTGACCTTCGCCGGGTGCGTCGACAGTGCCGGAGGCAAAGGGATGGAACAGGGTCTTCAGGGCATCGCGGCTCATGGGCGGGTCTCATCATGGGAATGGGTTCGTCTGTCGGGTATGCGCGGCATTTTAGTTTGTGCTTGCCCCTCACCCTAGCCCTCCCCGCGTGCGGGGGGGAGGGCTAGGGTGAGGGGCCGGGCACATAGCTTCAGCGAAAGCAGGCTAGGCCGACGGCATCAATATAAAAAGGGCGCGGAAGAGATCCCGCGCCCCGGAACTTGGATGAAGGCGCGGGCTTATTCGGCTGCGTCGTCCTTCTTCTTGTCGGCAGCGATTTCCTGGCCGGTGGCCTGGTCGACAACCTTCATGGACAGGCGAACCTTGCCGCGCTCATCGAAGCCGAGCAGCTTGACCCAGACCTTGTCGCCTTCCTTGACGACATCCTGCGTCTTGGCAACGCGCTCGGAAGCGAGCTGCGAGATGTGGACGAGGCCGTCACGGGCGCCGAAGAAGTTGACGAAGGCGCCGAAGTCGGCGGTCTTGACAACGGTGCCTTCGTAGATCTGGCCGACTTCCGGCTCGGCGACGATCGAGTGGATCCACTTGCGGGCCGCTTCGATTTCCTTGCCGGAGGAGGAGGCGATCTTGACGGTGCCGTCGTCCTCGATGTTGATCTTCGCGCCGGTCTTTTCGACGATTTCGCGGATGACCTTGCCGCCCGAACCGATGACTTCGCGGATCTTGTCGACCGGGATGTTCATCACTTCGATGCGCGGAGCGAATTCGCCGAGCTGGCCGCGGCTCTCGGAGATGGCCTTGGCCATCTCGCCGAGAATGTGCAGACGGCCGCCCTTGGCCTGGTTCAGGGCGACATTCATGATCTCTTCGGTGATGCCTTCGATCTTGATGTCCATCTGCAGGGCGGTGATACCAGCTTCCGTGCCGGCGACCTTGAAGTCCATGTCGCCGAGGTGGTCTTCGTCACCCAGGATGTCGGAGAGAACGGCGAAGCGTTCTTCTTCCTTGATCAGGCCCATGGCGATACCGGCAACCGGCTTTGCCAGCGGCACGCCGGCATCCATCAGCGCCAGCGAGGTGCCGCAAACGGTCGCCATCGAGGACGAGCCGTTCGACTCGGTGATCTCAGAGACGACGCGCAGCGTGTAGGGGAACTGTTCCGCCGTCGGCAGCATCGGGTGCACAGCGCGCCAGGCGAGCTTGCCATGGCCGATTTCGCGGCGGCCCGGAGAACCCATGCGGCCGGTTTCGCCGACCGAGTAGGGCGGGAAGTTGTAGTGCAGCATGAAGTTTTCTTTGTACATGCCAGTCAGGCTGTCGACATACTGCTCGTCTTCGCCGGTGCCGAGCGTGGCAACGACGACTGCCTGCGTCTCGCCGCGGGTGAAGAGGGCGGAACCGTGCGTGCGCGGCAGCAGGCCGACTTCGGCGAGGATCGGACGGACCGTCTGCAGGTCGCGGCCGTCGATGCGGCTGGACGTGTCGAGGATGTTCCAGCGGACGATCTTCGCCTGCAGGTGCTTGAAGATGGCGCCGACTTCCTCGGCCGTGTACTTGGCTTCGCCTTCCTCGGGCAGGAAGTGTGCCTTGACCTTCGCCTTGACTGCGTCGACGGCGGCATAGCGGTCAGCCTTCTGCGTGATCTTGTAGGCGTCGCGCAATTCGGTTTCGGCAAGGCCGAGCATTTCCTTCTCGAGCTCGGAATAGTCTTCCGGCTGGAAATCGCGCGGCTCCTTGGCGGCGACTTCGGCGAGCTTGATGATCGCATCGATCACAGGCTGGAAGCCGCGGTGA
Organism: Hyphomicrobiales bacterium; assembly: GCA_900468625.1. Taxonomy (GTDB): domain Bacteria; phylum Pseudomonadota; class Alphaproteobacteria; order Rhizobiales; family Rhizobiaceae; genus Rhizobium. Next base: position 29,602 of record UBUL01000012.1, on the reverse strand, counting down.
CCGAACATGACGGCGCCGAGCATGACGTCTTCAGGCAGTTCTTTGGCTTCGGATTCAACCATGAGAACGGCTTCCTGCGTGCCGGCGACGACGAGGTCGAGGCTCGATTCGTCCATCTCGTCGAGATGCGGGTTCAGCACGTATTCGCCGTTGATGTAGCCGACGCGGGCGCCGCCGATCGGACCCATGAACGGGACGCCCGAGAGCGTCAGGGCAGCCGAGGTGGCGACCATCGACAGGATGTCGGGATTGTTTTCCAGGTCATGCTGGATGACTGTCACGACGACCTGCGTGTCGTTCTTGTAGCCTTCCGGGAAGAGCGGGCGGATCGGGCGGTCGATCAGGCGCGAAACGAGGGTTTCGTTTTCGCTCGGGCGTCCTTCGCGCTTGAAGTAGCCGCCGGGGATCTTGCCGGCTGCGTAGGTCTTTTCCTGGTAGTTGACGGTGAGCGGGAAGAAGTCCTGGCCCGGCTTCGGCGCCTTGGCGGAAACGACGGTCGCAAGCACCACGGTCTCGCCATAGGTGGCGACGACGGCGCCGTCGGCCTGGCGGGCGATCTTGCCGGTTTCGAGTTTCAGCGGGCGGCCTGCCCACTCGATTTCGACGGTATGGATATCGAACATATCTTGTCCTTGCACTATGCGGGAAAATGCGCCGTCGCCGACGTTTCGGCAGGGCGCATCTTCGACCGCACGAAATGTGACGCATCACGGGCAAGACAACGAGAGGCTTTCGAAGATCGGCCGAAGCAAGAAGCTTCGGCTGAAAGCATCCGGCAATCCTGCCCCATGACAGGTCAACGGTTGTTGTTGGCAGGACCGGCCCATCCGGCCTGCCGGCGGTTTCGCATCGCGCAAGAGAAGGCGCGAGGGAAACAGTCTTTCAGGGTTCGTACCCTTCATAAGCATCCGGCGGACGTTCAGGTGAACGCCCGCCGGAAGTTCCGTTAGCGGCGGATACCGAGGCTGGTGATCAGCTTGGTATAACGGCCTTCGTCCTTCTTCTTGAGGTAGTCAAGAAGCGAGCGCCTGCTGGAAACCATCGTCAGGAGGCCACGACGGGAATGGTTGTCCTTCTTGTGGCCCTTGAAGTGTTCGGTGAGGTTGTTGATGCGCTCGGTCAGGATCGCAACCTGAACTTCCGGAGAACCGGTGTCGCCTTCGGCGGTTGCGTATTCCTTGATCAGCGCAGCCTTGCGCTCAGCAGTGATCGACATCGGGTGATCCTTTCTATGAGAGGAATTAAGGTCGCCAAACGCCGGGATGTCGTCCAGCATTGGCCGCGAATGCAATCAGGCGCGCCTGATGCTGGCGCTGCCTATAGACCATTTGGGCTGCAAAGGGAAGGGCATCCTGTCTTTACCTTCTCCCCTCGGGGAGAAGGTGGCCCGAAGGGTCGGATGAGGGGGTGGCGCGGCATCGGGAAATTTGCCTTTCGCTTGCGCTCAAGCCACTCGAAGCTTTGCTTCGAGCCCCCTCATCCGGCCTCTCGCAATCTCGCTCAGCGAGTTTGGTCGCGTCCACCTTCTCTCCGCTGGAGAGAAGATGCTTTTATACAAAAACCCGCTTGGGCCGGAACTCACCCTGACCGATCTCGCCGATCGCGATCAGCTTGCCGCGTGCCGTGGCATAGGCCTCGGTTTCGGCAACCGGCGCATCGCGGCCGCGCACCAGGATCGGGTTGCCCATCTTCAGGCGATGCGCCTGGTCGTCGCTGATGACGAGATGCGGCAGCGAAGACAGGGCTTCCGCCGTGTCGATGAGCAGAGCATCGAGCGCTGCAAGCCGCTCGTCGGCATCTTCGATCTCTTCCAGCGCCACGAGATCGGCAAGCGGCACCATCGTCTCCTCGGCGAAGGGGGCGACGAAGCTGCGGCGCAGGCCGGAAATATGACCGTAACAGCCAAGGTCGCGGCCGAAGTCGCGGGCAAGTGCGCGCACATAGGTTCCCTTACCGCATTCCACCTCGAAATGGGCCGTATTGGCATCCGGGCAGGCGAGTAGCGTCAGGCGGAAGATTTCGACTTCGCGCGACGGGATCTCGACCGTTTCGCCCTCGCGGGCCAAATCGTAGGCGCGTTCGCCTGATATCTTGATGGCGGAAAACTGCGGCGGGATCTGGCTGATGACGCCGGTATATTTCGGCAGCAGCGCGCGGATGTCCTCTTCGCCGGGACGCTTGTCGGACGTGGCGGTCACTTCGCCTTCGAGGTCGTCGGAGGCGCGTTCCTCGCCCCAGGTCACGGTGAATTCGTAGATCTTGCGGCCATCCATGACGTAGGGAACCGTCTTGGTGGCGTCGCCGAGCGCGATCGGCAGCATGCCGGATGCGAGCGGATCGAGCGTGCCGGCATGGCCGGCCTTCTGGGCCTTGAACAGCCACTTGATCTTGGAAACGGCTTCGGTCGAGCCGAAATCAATCGGCTTGTCGAGGATGAGCCAGCCCGAAATCGGGCGGCCCTTGGGCTTGCGTGGCTTGGACATTCTCTGTCTCTGTTATTGATCTTGGTCGTTGTCGTCTTCAAGGTCGCGGCTGACCTCGGGCGAGCGCAGAAGCGCGTCGATCTTCTGGTAGTTGTCGAAGCTCGTATCGTCTCGGAAACGAACCTCCGGCATGTACTTCATCTGGCGAAGCTGCGGGCCGAGGCGGCCGCGGATATATTTCGCGTGGCGGTTCAGCGCCTCGATGACGGCGCCGTGGTCGGCGACGCCGAGCGGGGTCACGAAGGCGGTAGCGATCTTCAGATCGGGCGACATGCGTACTTCGGAAATGGAGATCACGGTGCGCTCGATCAGGTCGTCGCGCACTTCGCCGCGTTGCAGGACCTGCGTGATCGCTGAGCGCACCTGCTCGCCGACGCGAAGCATGCGCTGCGAAGGCGCGGAAGAAGTTGGTCTGGTCATGGTTGTTCCGTTAGCAGCGTCCGGTGGACGCGATAAAGCGGGTCAAATGACTCGATCCGGCGCAAAGGTCAAGGCTGGACAGGGATTGCGGTCCCCCAGAAGCTGAGAATCCTCGCGAATGCGGCATCCTATGCTCCACAGTCGGAAAAGGCAGACGCCGGAATATAGGTAACGAAGGATTCGAGATCGAATTCGATCCGTCCGTCAGAGCGGCGAATATCGAGGATCTCGCTCCAGCCGACCCATGGCATCGTATTGGTCGATGCCCAGGAGGCGCCTTCGGCATGCATGTGCGTCCGGTTGCCGAATGAAGGAGACGATAATGGAGCGATCGTCTTCAGGCACTGTGGTCATGCTGATGGTTCATCCTCATTCGGATGGATCCAATAAAAAACCGCCGGTCTTGGCCGGCGGTTTTGATATCTAGCAAATCGAAAGATCGCTCAGAGCGTACGGGTGATATGCTCGACGCGGAAGCACTCGATCGTGTCGCCGGCGCGGATGTCTTCGTAGTTTTCGAAGGCCATGCCGCATTCCTGGCCGACATTGACCTCCGACACTTCATCCTTGAAGCGCTTGAGCGTCTTGAGCTTGCCTTCGTGGATAACGACGTTGTCGCGGACCAGGCGCACACCGACGCCACGCTCGACCTTGCCCTCGGTGACGCGGCAACCCGCGACCTTGCCGACCTTCGTGATGTTGAACACCTCGAGGATTTCGGCATTGCCGAGGAAGGTTTCGCGGCGCTCCGGAGAAAGCAGGCCCGACATTGCCGCCTTCACGTCATCCACCAGGTCGTAGATGATGTTGTAGTAGCGGATCTCGATGCCTTCGCGCTCGGCAAACTGGCGTGCCTGGGCATTGGCGCGAACGTTGAAGCCGATGATGGCCGCGTTCGAGGCTTCGGCAAGCGAAATATCCGACTCGGTGATGCCGCCCGCGCCCGAATGGACGATGCGCGCACGGACTTCGTCGGTACCGAGCTTCTCGAGCGCACCGGCAATGGCTTCGATCGAGCCCTGCACGTCGCCCTTGACCACCAGCGGGAATTCCTTCACGCCGGCGCTCTGCAGCTGGGTCATCATCTGTTCGAGCGAACCGCGCTGACCGGACTGGCGTGCGGCCGCCTTGTCGCGGGCCAGGCGCTGACGGTATTCCGAAATCTCGCGGGCGCGGCTTTCGTTTTCGACGACGGCGAACTTATCACCTGCAGCCGGCGTACCCGAAAGACCGAGAACCTCGACGGGCGTGGCCGGACCGGCTTCCTTCACATGCTCGCCCTTGTCGTTGATCAAAGCGCGCACACGGCCCCACTGATCGCCGGCAACGACGATCTGACCCGGACGCAGCGTACCCTTCTGAACGAGGACCGTGGCAACGGAGCCACGACCGCGATCAAGCTGGGCTTCGATGACGGTGCCCTCTGCCGTGCGGTTCGGATTGGCCTTGAGATCAAGGATTTCCGCCTGCAGCAGGATGGCTTCGAGCAGCTTGTCGAGGTTGGTACGGTTCTTCGCGGAGACTTCCACGTCGAGAACTTCACCGCCCATCGATTCGACGAAGACTTCGTGCTGCAGCAGTTCCGTGCGGACCTTCTGCGGATTGGCTTCGTGCTTGTCGATCTTGTTGATCGCGACGATGATCGGAACACCCGCCGCCTTTGCGTGGTTGATCGATTCGATCGTCTGCGGCATCACGCTGTCGTCGGCGGCAACCACCAGGATCGCGATGTCGGTCGCCTGGGCACCGCGGGCACGCATTGCCGTGAAGGCGGCGTGGCCGGGCGTGTCGATGAAGGTGATCTTCTGACCGTTCTGCTCGACCTGATAGGCGCCGATATGCTGGGTGATGCCACCGGCTTCGCCGGCAACCACGTTCGCATGGCGGATGGCATCGAGCAGCGAGGTCTTGCCGTGGTCGACGTGACCCATGATGGTGACGACCGGCGGACGGGAAACCAGCTCGCCTTCCTCGTCGGCAACGTTGAAGATGCCCTGTTCGACATCGGATTCCGAAACGCGCTTGACCGTGTGGCCGAATTCGCCGGCGATGAGCTCGGCCAGATCGGCGTCGATGACGTCGCCCGGCTTCATCATCTGGCCTTCCTTCATCAGGTACTTGATGACGTCGACGGCACGCTCGGACATGCGCTGCGACAGTTCCTGAATGGTGATGGTCTCGGGCAGGACGACTTCACGCGAAATCTTTTCGCGCGTTTCCTGCATTTGGCTGCGACGGAACTTCTCCTGGCGGCGGCGCATGGCCGAAAGCGAGCGGCCGCGGGCGTTGCCGTCTTCGTCGACATCGGCCGTGGTAACCGTCAGCTTGCCGCGGCGGCGATCGTCGTCGGTCTTCGGACGCGTGGTGACCGGCTTTGCCGGCTCCGGACGCACGACCTTGCCGCGCGCAGGCGCGCCGCCACGCGGCGGGCCGCGGTCGTCGTCGTCCTGGCTGACGCGGCGCCGGGCGGCAGGCGTCTCCATCGAGGGGGCACCCGGGCGGGCCGGCTGCGGAGCCGCGTCCGGACGACGCGCAACGACCGGTGCCGGAGCGGGTTGGGCTGCCGGCTTCGGAGCTTCTGCCTGGGGTTCGGCCGGTGCGGCAGGCGCCGCTGCCTTGGCTTCGACAGCACGAGCGGCCTCTTCCTCGGCGCGGCGGGCGGCTTCGGCCTGTTCGGTGACGCGGCGTGCCTCTTCTTCCTGCCTGCGGCGTGCCTCTTCCTCGGCGCGGCGAACGGCGTCGGCGGCGTCACGAGCCTGGGCGTCGGCAAGCGCGCGGCGGCGAGCGTCCATCTCGTCGGCCGACAGGTGGTTCAGAACCACCGGACGCGACGAGCGTTCCTGCTGCGGACGCTGCTGATAACCCTGGTTCGATTGCGCGGGGCGCTGCTGCTGGCCACCCGGCTGATGAATGCGCGGAGCCGGCTGCGGCGGGCGCGGCGGCTGCGGCGTCGGCTCGGCGACACGCGTCACCGATGGCGCGGCTGTCGTCGCCGGCGTGATTGGCTTTTCGTCTTCAGGACGTAGCGGGCGGCGCTTACGGGTTTCAACCACGACCGCCTTGGTGCGACCGCGGCCCATGTCCTGGCGCACGGTGCCCTGGTTTACGCCTGAAGGTTTCAAGGTGAGGGTCTTCTTACCCGAAACACTCAGCGTCTTGTCGTCTTGATTGTCGGTCATTCCGTTCCTGTTCCTTCGGACAGGGTACGGAAATATCCGTCAGACCCTGTCGTTCAATGCATGTACCTTAATGAGGCGTCCGGCAAAGGCCGGTGACCGCGTCATTGTTTTCGCCGGCCAGCGCCGCCCGTTGCCCGGGACTGACCGCCGTTGCGGTACCGTTCGAGCAGGTTTGCGCGCTTCACTACACCCTCACCCGCCTGCCCTGCAAGCGCTGCGGCATGGATAAAAGCATTCTGGCCCATCAGTTCGTCCATTTCCGCCTCCGTAAAGACACGGAAGGATGGTATTTCCATTTCGGTCTCCATGCCGAGATGCCAGGCCTTGCGGGCTTGGTCGATCTTGCGCACGCCGTCGGCAGCAGCGCTCATCGCATGGAACACGGCAAGTGCCGAGCCGTTGCGAACGGCGCCGTCCACCTTCGACGAGCCGGATACGAACTGGCCCGCCTTGCGCGCCATGTTCATCATCCCGGCCAGTTGCGCCGCAAGCAGGCGGTCGACGGTGGCACCGAGATCGTTCGGTGCGGTCACCTCCGCCTTCAGGGCGCGGGAGAACAACTTCTTTGCCACTGCCTTGTCCACGAGCGCCCGGTCGATCTTGACCCAGCATCCGCGTCCCGGCAGCTGCCGCTTCAGATCGGGAACGACGGTTCCGTCCGGAGCGGCGACGAAGCGGATCAGCTCGTCGGGCGATCCGCTTTCGCGTGTTACGATGCACATACGGCCATTCGCGCCATCATCCGCAAGATCGTCGTCTTCGGATGCGGCCTTCGGCCCCTCTGCGCTCATCATGCTTCCTGCTCGGCCTCGCCTTCACCCTCCGATGCCTCTTCGGCTTCGGCGGCGAGATCGGCTTCGGTGATCCAGCCGGCCAGCAGGCGGGCCTGCACGACCATCTGTTCGGCTTCCACGCGCGAGACTTCGAGCTTGGAGAAGAGGCCTTCGAACTTCTTCGTTTCGCCGTTCTTGCGCTCGGACCAGCCGACGAGGTCGTCGGCGGCGCAGCCGGCGAAGTCCTCGATCGTCTTGATGCCGTCCTCGCCGAGAGCAACCATCATCTGAGCCGTCATGCCGTTGATCTGACGAAGCTCGTCGGAAACGCCAAGAGCCTTGCGCTTCTCGTCCATCTCGGCTTCGAGCTTCTCGAGATATTCGCGGGCGCGGGTCTGGATTTCCTGGGCGGTGTCTTCGTCGAAACCGTCGATGGAGGAGATTTCGTCGAGATCGACGTAGGCCAGTTCCTCGACAGCGGCAAAGCCCTCGGAGGCCAGAACCTGGCCGACCATTTCGTCGACGTCGAGCGCATCCATGAAGAGGTTGGTGCGCTCGTTGAATTCCTTCTGACGGCGTTCCGATTCCTCGGCTTCCGTCATGATGTCGATATCCCAGCCCGTCAGCTGCGACGCGAGGCGGACATTCTGACCGCGGCGGCCGATGGCGAGCGACAGCTGCTCGTCCGGAACCACGACTTCGATGCGCTCGGCATCTTCATCGAGAACGACCTTGGCGACTTCGGCGGGCTGAAGCGCGTTGACGACGAAGTTCGCCGGCTCGTTGGACCAGGGAATGATGTCGATCTTTTCGCCCTGCAGTTCGCCGACGACGGCCTGGACGCGAGAACCGCGCATACCGACGCAGGCGCCGACCGGGTCGATCGACGAGTCGTTCGAGATGACGGCGATCTTGGCGCGCGAGCCCGGATCGCGGGCAACCGACTTCACCTGGATGATGCCGTCGTAGATTTCCGGCACTTCCATGGTGAAGAGCTTGACCATGAATTGCGGATGCGTGCGCGACAGGAAGATCTGCGGACCGCGCTGCTCGCGGCGGACGTCGTAGACATAGGCGCGGACGCGGTCGCCGTAGCGGAAGTTTTCGCGCGGGATCATCTCGTCGCGGCGGATGATGCCTTCGCCGCGGCCGAGATCGACGATGACGTTGCCGTATTCGACGCGCTTGACCGTGCCGTTGACGATTTCGCCGACGCGATCCTTGAATTCGTCGAACTGGCGGTCACGCTCGGCTTCGCGCACCTTCTGCACGATGACCTGCTTGGCCGACTGGGCGGCGATGCGGCCGAAATCCATCGGCGGCAGCGGATCGGCGATGAAATCGCCAAGGGCTGCGTCCGGATTGCGGTCGCGGGCCAGTTCCAGCGGGATCTGCGTGGAATAATCCTCGGCCTTCTCGACCACTTCGAGCAGACGCTGCAGGCGGATCTCGCCCGTCTTCGGGTTGATGTCGGCGCGGATATTCGATTCCGTGCCGTAACGAGAGCGCGCGGCCTTCTGGATCGCATCCGCCATTGCGGCAAGCACGATCTCGCGGTCGATGACCTTTTCGCGCGCCACTGCATCTGCGATCTGCAGAAGTTCTAGCCGGTTCGCACTGACTGCCATTGTCTTTAGTCTCCGTCTTCCAGCCTTCAGGGTTCCCGTTCCGTTAGGCGGTTCGTTGATCGGTTATTCTTCGTCGTCCGCTTCGTTCTGGTTCGCTGCCTCGGCTTTCGCCAGCTTGTCGGCGCGCAGCGCGTCGCGGATGAGATCGTCCGTCAGGATCAGCTTGGCTTCGGCCAAGGTGCTGAACGGAATGGTCACCTTGAGCTCCTCGCCACGGGTAACCTGGTCGCGCTCGATCGTGAAACCGTCGGCATCGACGGCGATGATCTTGCCGCGGAAGCGCTTGCGGTTATCGACGAGGATCGACGTTTCGCATTTGACGAGGTGGCCGATCCAGCGCTGGAAATCCGACTTGCGCACCATCGGGCGGTCGATGCCCGGCGACGACACTTCCAGATGATACGCCTTATCGATCGGATCTTCCACATCCAGCACCGGCGAAATGGCCATGGAAACCTCTTCGCAGTCCTCGACGGTCATGGTGCCGTCGTTGCGCTCGGTCATGATCTGCAGCGTCAGGCCGTTCAGGTTCAGGAGGCGCGCACGCACCAGGCGGAAGCCCATGCCCACGAGGATAGGCTCGATGATGGCGGCAACGCGCTGATCAAGGCCGGTTTCGACGATCAGCCGGGGTTCATTGGTATTGTCTGCGTTTGTCACGTCCGACAAGCATTCACTCCGCATTTTTCATGCATCGGGAGATCGCGCTAATAAAAAAGAGCGGGTCCTTGCGGCCCACTCTTCATCACACGATCAAGAATTTGATGCGGATATAAGCCTCTTTCCTGCGAATTGCAAGGCATTCGCGCCGAAAGCCGTTTCCGGGGCTATTTCAGCACGCCGAGCATCGAGCTATCGGGATAGCAGGTGGGCTTCATGCCGTTCTTTTCCTGCCACTGACCGATCGAGCGCCGCGTCTTATAGCCGGGCAGGCCGTCCGTGCCGCCGACATCGTAGCCCTTGCGCTCCAGAGCCTTCTGCATGTTGGCGACGTCGGAGCGCAGCATCTTGCCGACATCGCCCCATTTTTCCTGGAAGGCGCCGCTGCCATCGGCAATGCGGTCGGCGAGATTGCCGATATAGAGGCCGTAGAGGTCGGAATTGTTGTATTCCTTGATGACGTAGAAATTCGGCGTCACGATGAATTCCGGCCCGTCGCGGCCGGCCGGCACCAGCATCATGCCGCTGGCGCGCAATTCGTCCGATGGAAATGCCTTGCCGGATACCCGCGTGATGCCAAGCGAGGCCCATTGCGAGATCGGCTTGGCAAGATCGGGGCCTTCCTGGGCGCAGGAAACGTTCTGCGGGATCGTGACCTCGTATCCCCAGCTTCGGCCGCGCTGCCAGCCCTTCTGAACCATATAGTTGGCTATGGATGCCAGCGTATCCGGCACGGAGGTCCAGATGTTGCGGTGGCCGTCGCCGTCGAAGTCGACGGCATATTTCAGATAGTTGGTCGGCATGAACTGCGGCTGGCCGAGTGCGCCGGCCCAGGAACCCTTGAACTGATCCGGCGTGACGTCGCCATGTTCGAGGATGCGCAGGGCGGCGATAAGCTCGGTTCGAAACATGTCCTTGCGCGTCGACATGAAGGCTTTGGTTGCCAGCACCTGGATCGCGGAATTCGGCAGCTTGGCAATGCCGAAACCGGTCTCGCGGCCCCAGATGGCGAGCAGGATCGGTCCCGGAACGCCATAGGTTTTCTCGATCCGCCGCAGCACCGGTCCATATTGCGAAGCAAGCCCCCGCCCTGTTGCGGCGAGCTTCTGCAGCCGCGCCTCGTTGAAATAGGGGGCGGGGGAGGAGAACTCGGCCTGGGTTTGCGCCTGTTGTTTGGGCTTCGGGAAGCCCGGCGGCTCGAGGTCAGGCAGATCCCAGTTCAGCGTTACGCCGGCGAAGGCGGCCTGGAAAGTCTTTTCGGAAATTCCGGCCTTTTGCGCCTCGGGCCAGAAATTCTTCTGTATCCAGGCCTGAAACTGCGCCTCGACGTCGGTTTTGGAGGCGGCGAGAGCGGGAAAGGGGAGGAGGGCGAGGAGGAGGATGAGCAGCCGCAGAACGTGCCGCGAGATACCCCCCTCTGTCCCTTTCGGGACATCTCCCCCACAAGGGGGGAGATTGTTGGCGGCGAGCTTCGTGCCATGTCGATAGTTCGAAGTTTCTGCAGGCAGGATATTGGTTTGAGGCAGATCGCCGCTGCGGGCAACCAATCTCCCCCCTTGTGGGGGAGATGTCAGCGAAAGCTGACAGAGGGGGGTATGGACTCTCCTCATACGCAGTCCTTTATATCTTCGCGAAAATCCTCAAATCGCCGTCCGCGCCCTCAGCGCTGCCGCCAGCGTGCCCTCATCAAGATAATCTAGTTCGCCGCCGACAGGCACGCCATGGGCAAGGCGGGTGATCTTCACCTCGAGGCCATCCAGCTGGTCGGTTATATAGTGTGCTGTGGTTTGCCCTTCGACCGTGGCGTTGACGGCGATGATGATCTCGCGGACGCCGCCTTCGCCGACGCGCGCGATCAGCCCGCGAATATTGAGATCGTCAGGCCCGACGCCGTCGAGCGGTGACAAAACGCCGCCGAGAACGTGATAGGCGGCGTTCATCGCGCCCGATCGTTCCAGTGCCCAGAGGTCGGACACATCCTCGACGACGATGATGACGGACTGGTCGCGTCGGTCGTCGGTGCAGACGGTGCAGGGATCGACGGTATCGACATTGCCGCAGCGCGAACAGATCTTCACCTTGTCATAGGCGTCGCCCATGGCATGGGACAGCGGCCCGAGAAGCTGATCCTTCTTCTTGATCAGATGCAGCGCCGCGCGGCGCGCCGAGCGCGGCCCAAGGCCCGGCACTTTTGCCAGAAGCTGGATGAGTTTTTCGATTTCGGGGCCGGTGACTCGCTTTGCCATGGGAGGCTTTTAGCTCATTAGCTCCGAGAACGGAATCACGGAACGGACGGTTGGCAGAGGAAAAATCCCGGCCGTTTCCAATCGCATGCTATCTTTACGCCGTGTTCAGGGATGGAGTTCGAAAATTCCCGAACCTAACGCATGGCGATCGCTACGGCCGCGCCCGCCATGGTGCCGGCGCTGGCGCGGTTGGCAATGCGAACGGCGCGGCGGCTCTTCAGGAAGGTTCTCGCCTTCGCGGCAAGCATCGCCCAGGAGAGATCGATGACGATGAGAACCACGAACATCGTCGCCACCAGCTCGGCCCAGCCAGATATCGCCACGCCATGCAGATCGATGATCGAAGGCAGCAGCGCCACGTAGAATACCATGATCTTCGGATTGCCCATGGTGACCGTGAAGCCGGCGAGAAACAGTCGCGCGGGCGATTGTGCATCCGGCAACTGTTCTTCCGTCGTGTCGGAGGCCGCAAACCACATTTTCCAGGCAAGATAGAGCAGATAGGCGACACCGAGCCATTTGATCGCCACGAAGGCGACATGGAAAGTCTCGGCAATGGTCGCAAGGCCGGCGATGGCGCAGGTCAGCCAGATTGCCTCGCCGAGCCACATGGCGGCAAGAAACGGCAGGACATCGCGCGCGCCCTTCGTCAGCACGCGTGCCACCAGCGCGGCGATGCTAGGTCCCGGCGACCCCGCTGCGATGAACAAGGCACCGGCAAAAACAAGCAGCGTTGACAGGCTCATCGCATTCCCTCCGATCGGGCAGGCCAGACGATATCTGGACGAAGACGGTCAGAGATAGCATTCCGGCCGGATTTTTCCAAATGGCGGATTTGCGCTTATTCGAGCTGCGCGCGAAAGCGCTCGAAAATTGCCTTGCCTTCCGGCCAGTCCCCTAGTCCCGATGCAGCATTGATATGGCCGCATGGCCCGACCTCGACAAAGGTGCTGCCCCAGATTTCGGCACTGTGACGCGCATGGTCGATGGAGCCGAAGGGATCGTCGGTGCTGGCGACGAGCAGGGATGGAAAGGGCAGCCTCTGCTGTGGCGGATCGGCGAAGCTGCCGGCTTCGGCCAGATAGATTTCGCCTGTGGGGTCGGGAGCGGCCACCAGAAAGGCGCCGAGGATTGCCGTTTTCTTCACGGGAACCCAATGGGCGATGAGCTGGCAGGCAAGACTATGCGCGATCAGGATCGGCGGCGTTCTAGAGCTCGAGATCTCCTTCTCTAGCGCAGCAATCCAGTCCGCGAGTTCCGGTCTGTCCCAGCTCGGCGGCTGGAACCTGCGCGTGTTGGGGTTCTGTCGCTCCCATAGTGTCTGCCAGTGATTTTCGCCCGAGCCGCCAAGCCCCGGCAACATGATGATATCGCTCATGCCAATCCTTTCTCCTTATTTCCTCGTGGAGAAAGTTGCCATGCCGCTCGATCGATTGACATTGCAATTCATTGGATAAAACCTTCGGCAACCGATGAATTGAAGGTGTGGAATGGATAGTGTCGAAAGAGGGCTGGATCCGACGGATCTATCGATTGTCGAGATCCTGCAGCAGGATGGACGAATCTCGGTATCGGAACTGGGCCGCCGCGTCGGCCTCTCGCAGCCGGCGGCCTCGGAGCGGCTGAAGCGGCTGGAAGAGCGCGGCGTGATTGCAGCTTATCGCGCCATCATCGATCCCGCCGTCGTCGGGCTCGGCATGATGGCGGTCATCCGGCTGCGAACCACGCATGAGCATATCCGGCCCTGCCTGACGCAGTTTTCGGAAATGCCTGAGATTATCGAGGTCTTGAGGCTGACGGGCGAAGATTGCTTCCTGCTCAAGGTTCTCGTGCCGACACCGTCGGACCTTGAAACCATCGTCGATTCCGTCGCGCGTCATGGCGCCGTGACGACGTCGCTGGTGCTGCGGAACGAGCCGGCAAAGGCGATCGGCCGCGATCTCATTCGCAAGGCGGCCGCACGCTGAAGGAAATAGACTAGCCTCAGAAAGGCAGCTTGAAGCCGGGCGGGATCGGCAGGCCGGCTGTGAGTTCGCGCGTCTTTTCGGCGGCGATTGCCTCGGCCTTTTCCTGAGCATCCTTGTTGGCGGCAACGATCAGGTCTTCGAGAATCTCGACATCGTCTTCCTTGAAGAGCGACGGATCTATCTTGAGGCCGACCATCAGGCCCTTGCCGTTGACGGTGACGGTGACGAGGCCGCCGCCGGCCTTGCCTTCGACGCGAATGTCGGCGATCTCCGACTGCATCTTCTCCATCTTGGCCTGCATTTCCTTCACTTTGCCCATCATGCCCATGATGTCGCGCATCGTCTTTGGTCCTTCTTCTGCAAACGTCTATTTCTTGGCAGAGATGTATTCCCGCGGCCGCCGCTGCTCGGCGAGCCGGGCGGGTTTGCTACCGTCCATCCTACCCCTAGAATTCTATATCGTCGCCCGGCAGGATATCGCCATCGACGGATTCGGCGATTGCCGGCGGAGCGGCGGCTTCGTCCTCTTCGTCCGCCTCAGGTGCCCGCACCCGCACGTCGATGATCTTTGCGCCCGGAAATTGCGCCAGGATCGCGGCGACGTCGGGGTCCTGCCGCGCATCGGCGACCCGCTGCTTCTGGGCGTTCGCCTCGGCCTCGACAAGCGTCGGCTGGCCTTCCTCGCGGCTGAGGCTGACGATCCAGTGGATCCCGGTCCATTCCTTCAGCTTGACGGCGAGTTCGTTCAGCAGCGTGCCGGGAGCGCCCGGCGTCAGGCTGACATCGAGCCTTCCCGGTTCCAGCTTGACCGGACGCACGAAGGTGCGCACCAGCGCCTTCAGCTTCGGATCGCGCTTCTGACTGGCGAGTTCGGCGATATCGGCCATCGCATTGACCGGCACGAGCGGCTTCGGCGCCTCGGCGGGTTTCTGCTCGATGCGTCCGACGGGTTGCGAATCCGGCTGTGTATTCGGTACGGCACGCAGCATCGCGACGGGGGCGGAGTGCGTGGGTCGCGGCGCCGGTGTTTCGACCGCGCGCGCCATGGCATTGCCCTGATAGGACACCGCTCCACCGCCATTGCCGCCGCCAGGGGACGGCGACGGGCGGGAGCCGCCGCTGCCTTCGGAAAATTCGGCAAGCCTGCGGGCAGCATCTTCCGGTGCCGGCAAATGGGCGGCGTGCGCGAGCCGGATCAGCACCATTTCGGCCGCACCGGCGGTGCGCGCGGCATTCTCGGTCTCGGTGATGCCCTTGAGAAGCATCTGCCAGATGCGGGAAAGTGCTGTGACCGCAACCCCTTGCGCGAATTCCGCCGCTTTCGTGCGCTCGATTTCGCTGAGCGACGGATCGTCGGCGGCATCGGGCACATATTTGAGGCGGGTCACGAGATGGGTGAAATCGGCAAGGTCGGTGAGCACGACGACGGGATTGGCGCCGGCCTCGTACTGGCTGTTGAATTCGGCAAGCGCCGCCGAGACATCGCCTTTGACGACATGGCCGAAGAGATCGACGATGCGCGCGCGGTCGGCGAGCCCGAGCATTGCGCGCACCGCATCGGCAGCGACGAAGCCGCTGCCATGGGCGATCGCCTGGTCGAGCAGCGACAGGCCGTCGCGCGCCGAACCTTCGGCGGCGCGGGCGATCATGGCGAGCGCGTCCGGCTCGGCCTCGATGCCTTCCTTGCCGGCGATGGTGGTGAACAGCCCGACGAGATCGGAGGCGCTGATACGGCGCAGGTCGAAGCGCTGGCAGCGCGACAGCACCGTGATCGGAACTTTACGGATTTCCGTCGTCGCGAAGATGAACTTCACATGCTCGGGCGGCTCTTCCAGCGTCTTCAAGAGCCCGTTGAAGGCCGCCGTCGACAGCATGTGCACTTCGTCGATGATGTAGACCTTGTAGCGGGCCGAAACCGGACGGTAGCGCACCTGCTCGATGATTTCGCGGATATCGTCGATACCTGTATGCGAGGCGGCGTCCATTTCGATGACGTCGACATGCCTGCCTTCCATGATCGCCTGGCAATGTTCGCCGGGTTCACGCAGATCGATGGTGGGGCGATCGATGTCGGCGGTCTTGTAGTTGAGGCCGCGTGCAAGGATGCGGGCCGTCGTCGTCTTGCCGACGCCGCGCACGCCCGTCAGCATATAGGCTTGGGCGATGCGGCCGGTCTCGAACGCGTTGGTCAGCGTGCGAACCATCGGCTCCTGGCCGACCATCAGGTCGGTGAAGTCCTTCGGCCTGTATTTGCGGGCCAGCACCCGGTAACCGGTGCCGGTCGAAGCGGCATCTTTTGCTTGTCGCTCGGTGTCGCTCATCGCCCTGCTTGTCGCCCGGAAAGCCGGGTCTTGCTTTCGGAGTGGTGGGAGGCTGGCACGAATGACCCGTGCCGGGCTCGTTAGGGCTGCTTCCTTCCGGACCTGACCCGGTTGGCGAGTGGCTCGTCCACCACCAACCTCCCGAATGCACATATCGGCAATATCGTCATCAAAAGCAAGCCAAGGTCAAAAAAAACTGCTAAACATTTGATAAAACAATGGAGGATGCCCCTTTGAAGGAGTTCACGCTCGACGATCGTCTGGCGAATGACAGCGTTTCAGTCACCATAACCGGCCTCTGTGACGTCAGGCTGATGAAGGACCGCCGCTGGCCCTGGCTCGTGCTGATCCCCCGCAGACCCGACAAATCGGAAGTTTTCGAGCTGACCCCGCTCGACCGGGTCTTGCTGACCTTCGAAACGGATAAGGTCGCAAGCGCGTTGAAGACGCTGACGGGAGCCACAAAAATCAACGTCGGGGCACTTGGAAATATCGTCCGTCAGCTGCATGTTCATGTCATCGCGCGGTTCGAAGGTGATGCCAACTGGCCAGGCCCGGTCTGGGGCTACGGCAAGGCGGAACCCTATTCGGACGAAGACATGAACAGCCTGATAGCCAAGTTGCGGGAAACGCTTTCACAATGAGCCACTCCATCTTTTCCTCGGATGCCCCGCATCCGGAAGCCAGCAGTCTCACCGCCTTTGCGGAAAACCAGCTCAACCGGGATGCGGAGCATCGCGACGAGGAATCGATCAAGCATGCGCTCGCCAAGGAAGGCACGCATATCCTGGCATTCGCACGGGATCGGCTTGTTTTGAAGCATGATGGCCAGGTGCTCGATCCGCTGTTTGCCCGCTATGAGCTGCAGGAGCTCGACCCGAATTGGGAGGAGGCCGTGTTGCTCGGCTACCGCAAGACCGGCGAGCCCCGGCTTGCCGTACCCGTGCGCGTCAATGCCGATGAACTCGCCAGCCAGTACAAGCCTGCCGACATGCGCTCGCTCTGGCGCGATCTTCTGCTGGAAGGCGAAATCCTCGGCGAAGCGGCGCAGGGCATGAGCCTCCTGCGCTGGAATGGCGACAACCGTTTCTGCGGACGCTGCGGCTCGGTCATGGAAAGCCGCATCGGCGGCTACAAGCGGGTCTGTACGGCCTGCGAACACATGATCTTCCCGCGCACGGATCCGGTGGTCATCATGCTTTGCATCGATGAGGAAAGGAATCGCTGCCTCCTCGGCCGCAGCCATCATTTCGCGCCCGGCATGTATTCCTGTCTTGCCGGTTTCGTCGAGCCGGGCGAAACCATCGAAAATGCGGTGCGCCGCGAGACACTCGAGGAATCCGGCATCCATATCGGCCGCGTGCGCTATCATGCCTCGCAGCCTTGGCCGATGCCGCATTCCCTCATGATCGGCTGCTATGCCGAGGCGAGGTCGATCGACATCCATATGGACGAGGCCGAGCTTGAGGATTGCCGCTGGTTCACCCCGGAAGAGACGCTTGCGCTGCTCGATCACGTTTCGGCATCCGGCAACACATCCCCGCCCAAGGGCGCCATTGCCCATCGCCTGATGCGCGACTGGGTGGAATGGAAGCGCTAGGACTATCCTGCCATGGCCCGCTCGGAACGCCTGCTGACGCTGTTGCAGACACTGCGGCGCTACCGGCGTCCGGTGAGCGGTGCCGTTCTGGCCGAGGAGACCGGCGTCAGCCTGCGCACGCTCTATCGCGATATCGCCAGCCTGCAGTCGCAGGGCGCCATGATCGAGGGCGAACCCGGGATCGGCTATGTCCTGAAGCCCGGTTTCATGCTGCCGCCGATGATGTTTTCGCAGGATGAGATCGAAGCGCTGGTGCTGGGATCGCGATGGGTGGCGCGTGCAACCGACGCCCGTCTGGCGGCCGCGGGAACCGATGCGCTCGCAAAGATTGCCGCCGTGCTGCCCGCGGACCTCCGCGAGGCGGTCGACCAGGCGGCCGTGGTCGTCGGCACGCGCCGCATCACCGAAGACAAGGCCGATCTCTCCCTGATGCGCAAGGCGATCCGCACCGAACGCATGGTGCAGCTGACCTATGGCGATGTGAACGGTGCCATCTCGACCCGGCGCATCTGGCCCTTCGCACTCGGCTATTTCGACAACTCGCGCATCATCATGGCTTGGTGCGAGCTGCGCCAGGATTTTCGCCATTTCCGCGCCGATCGCATCGTCGATTTCGCGGTGCTGGAGGCACGCTACCCGCGCCGGCGTGTTGCCCTCGCCAGAGAATGGCAGGCGCGGGAGGGCGTGGCTCACAATTGATCCGTCTGCGCAACGCTACTGCCAGAAACTGTCAGTAGGCTTGGTTATTATCGGTACCATCCAAGCAGGAAGGAGGGCCGATCATGGCAAGCAATGTTTTCATGCAACAAACGCATCGCGGTGGCGTCAAGGCACGCGAAAGCAAAGATCGCCCGGCGCCAGCATGGCCGGCTCGCCTCTCGCAGATTGTGCTTGGCTGTTTCACCCGCGGCTGGGACCGCCTCGATATCGAGGAAACGCCAAGTTCCGTGAAGCGCGATCTCGGCTTCCTGGATGGCCGCGCCCCTTACCGTGAGGAAGACCGGATGCGTCGCTAAGCATGCCGCGACCTTCGCGATAAGGATATGAGCACAATCAAGAACTCAAGCGCAGCAGGCTGATCCAAACGGTGCTATGCCCTTCGGAAATGCGTCTGCGCAAACCTCCGACAATACTCTGACAAAGCCATCCCCGGCGGCTCCGCTCCGTTCGCCGGACTGCCCTCGCATGCCTTCATATCCACCAAAACAAGAGGAATATCCAAATGGCCAGCCCGAACCTCATCATCTTCTACGTCAAGGACCCCAGTGAAAGCACGCCGTTCTACCGCGATCTGCTCGGCCGCGAGCCGGCTTTCGCATCGCCCAACTTCGTGGCCTTCGGGCTCGACAACGGTCTGAGTCTCGGGCTGTGGCGGCGCAGCAGCGTCGAGCCGCAGCCCTCGGCGATCGGCAATCGCGGCGAACTGGGCTTCATGGTCGAAGGCGTCGGCGCCGTCGAACGGCACTACAAGGATTGGAAGGCGCGCGGCCTGCCGATCGCGCAGGAATTGACGACAATGGATTTCGGCCCGACCTTCGTCGTGCTCGATCCCGACGGCCATCGTCTTCGCGTTTGTGAGCCGGATAAATAAAGCTTGAGCTTATATTTGCCCCCCACCCTAACCTTCTCCCCGCCTGCGGGGAGAAGATGGCCGGCAGGCCGGATGAGAGGCTTTTCAGGCAGGAGATCCTAAAGATCGCCGCGCATCGGGTGGCCCTTGTAGACGCCGAGGATGCGGACCTTTTCGGAGAAGAAGCGCAGTTCTTCCAGCGCGCGGCGCACATGCGGGTCCGAAGGATGGCCCTCGATATCGGCATAGAACTGCGTTGCCACGAAACGGCCGCCGAGCTGGTAGCTTTCGAGCTTCGTCATGTTGATGCCGTTGGTGGCAAAGCCGCCAAGCGCCTTGTAGAGCGCGGCCGGAATGTTGCGGACGTTGAAGACGAAGGTGGTGACGATCTTTTCGTCCGGCGAGCTGCGCTCCGCCCAGTTTTCGTCCCGCGACAGGACGACGAAGCGCGTCATGTTGTTTTCGGTGTCCTCGACATTCTCGGCAATGATCTCCAGCCCGTAGAGATCGGCTGCGAGCCGGGGCGCGAGCGCTGCCATGCTGCGGTCCCCGCTTTCCTGCACGAGCTTGGCGGCGCCTGCGGTGTCGCCGGCGATAACGGGTTTCCAGCCGTTGGCGCGCACGATGTTGCGGCATTGACCCAGCGCATGGATGTGGCTGTGCACCGTGCGGATCTCTTCCTTCTTGACGCCGGGCAGAACCATGAGCTGGAAGCGGATCGGCATGAAGTATTCGCCGACGATATGCAGGCGCGAATCCGGCAGAAGATGATGAATGTCGGCGACACGGCCGGCGATCGTGTTCTCGATCGGAATCATGCCGAGATCGGCTTCGCCGTTGTCGATCGCGGCAAAGGCATCTTCGAAGGTCTGGCAGGGCAGAGGCTCCATGGTCGGGAACATGTCACGGCTGGCCATGTCGGAATTGGCACCGTAGTCGCCCTGGAAAGAGATCTTGTTGGTCTTGCTGATCATGGAACTGCCCTTGGGGGAATGCCGTCAGTGAGAGGCGGCGGAGAGGATGCGTCTGGCCTTTTCGAGGTCGGCGGGAGTATCGACACCGAGGGGAACCGTGTCAACGATCTCGACATCGATGCGCATGCCGGCTTCCAGCGCCCGCAGCTGCTCCAGTGATTCGCGCCGCTCCAGCGGCGACGGGCCGGCCTGGACGAATTTTTCAAGGGCGGCGCGGCGATAGGTGTAAAGGCCGATGTGATGATAGAGCGGCCCCTCGCCGTAGGGCGCGGTAGCGCGGGTGAAATAGAGAGCGCGCAGGCGATCGTTCGAAATCTGCGAGCCGATGACCTTGACCACGCTTGACAGGGTCTTCTCTTCTTCGTCCTTGATCACGACGGCCAGCGTGGCGATATCGACGGCCGGATTCTCGAGCGGGCGCAGCGAGGCGCGGATGGTTTTGGGATCGATCGTCGGCAGGTCGCCCTGCACATTGACGACGATCTCGGCGCGGCCTTGCGGATCGACGGCCTGCAGCGCCTCGTAGATGCGGTCGGAACCGGATTGGTGGTCTCCACGTGTCATGACGACGTCAAAGCCGGCATCGGCGACGGCGGCATAGGTGTCCTTGTGGTCGACGGCGACGACGATGCGACCGATCGCCGCCTCGCGCGCGCGCTTGGCAACCTGTACGATCATGGGCAGGCCGCAAATGTCGGCGAGCGGCTTGCCCGGCAGGCGCGTGGAGGCCATGCGGGCGGGAATGAGGACCAGCGTCTTGTCTAAATTCGGATCAGTCATTGTTGGGCCTTCTATTCCCAAGGGAAAAGTGTCAAAACGTCTCATGGCGGAGGCCGTTTGCACAGTTGCAAGAAACAGCCAAAAGACATAGGTTTCGCGCGAATTCAAGATGGGCCGGCGGAGGATGCCGGCGGCGAGGGGAGCATAGCAGATGAATTCATCCTACGTGAACATGGGAGTCGGGGCACTTTTGGCCACGCTGTTCGTGTTGAAGTCCGTGTCGCTCGCGTCAGGATTTATTTTCCATACAGAGACGCCGGAAAAGCCCGGTTTCGCCATCGTTGCGGCAGAGGAGCCGGCAGCGGGTGGCGACAAGGCTGCCGCCGCCAAGGCGGAAACGCCGATCGCTCAGCTCTTGCAGAAGGCCGACGCCAAAGCCGGAGAAGCGATCTTCAAGAAGTGTCAGGCCTGTCACTCCGGGGAAAAGGGAGGGCCGAACAAGGTCGGTCCAGATCTCTGGGGCGTCGTCGATCGTCCCGTCGCCGAGCACGAGGGCTTTGCCTATTCGTCCGGCATGAAGGACTTCTCCAAAGGCGGCTCGGAGAAGTGGACCTACGATCACCTCTATCACTTCCTGGCCGCTCCGAAGAAATTCGTGGCTGGAACGGCGATGGGTTTTGCCGGCTTGCCGAAGGAAGAGGATCGCGCCAACGTGATCGCCTATCTGCGCACGCTTGCCGATACGCAGGTGCCGCTGCCGGATCCGAACGCGCCGGCCGCTACGAACTGAGGCAATCCGGACTGCGGATAGAAAACCCGGCCACCAAGGCCGGGTTGTCTACGCTGAGACGCACGGAACAGTTCCAGGAAATGCGTAGCCGTTCCATCCGCAATTGCGAGAAAGCAAAGAGGCAGAGCGGTCCGGAGATTCCGTGAGAAAAGCCGGATTGCTCTATGCCGAATGCCGGCGCGCGCGCGTTCTCTGGTCGAGGTCGAACACTTTCAGGCCGTCCTCGGCCGCTGGCGGAACGCGCCAGTCTTCCGCGAGCAATGCCTTTCGGCCGTCGTGCAGGCCGGCTTTCCAATGTTCATGCATCGATAGCGCCGAAAATTCATAGTCCTTAGAATGCGCACGGAACTGCTTGTTGCGGTAGATGAGATGGATGATGGTAACGCCGTAGTCCGAGCAGTGCTGTTCTAGCTTCTTGATCTCCGGATCGGCCTTGGCCTCTTCGGGAAGTCGCGCATAAAGATCGGATATCGCGCGCCGCAGGCGGTGACGCTCCAGAAAGAGATCGGTGTTGAGCCGGGTGCGGCTTGAATAGGTGATGTCCTTGCGCCGCTCCTCGACTTGCTCGAGATCTTGCGGCAGCGAACCGACGGCGCTGAAGAGATCGACCTGAAACACCACCGTATCGACATCGGCACCATTGCGCAGCACGTAGCTGAGCGGCGTGTTCGAAACCAGACCGCCGTCCCAATAGTGCTCGCTGCCGATCTTGACGGCCGGAAAGCCCGGCGGCAGTGCGCCGCTCGCCATGATGTGCTCGGGCGTGATCTTGATATCCCTGTTGTCGAAGAAGGCGAAGTTGCCGGTACGCACATTGACGGCACCGAGACTGAGGCGCACCGGACCGTGATTGATCCGATCGAAATCGACATGGTCGAGCAGCGTCTGGCGCAATTGCTCAGTGTCGTAGATGCTGGTTGCGCCAGCCGATCCGCGTCCCTGGACCCAGGCTGGGATTTGCCACGGGGAAAAGAAGCCGGGAACGCCGAAGGTCGACACCCACCAGCTGCTGACGGTGCGGTAGAAGGGGCTGGTCTCACGCTGCCGCTCCATCAGGATGTCGACAGGAAGCTGGATCGTGATCTTGTTCCAGAAGGAGCGCAGCTTCTCAAGCCGTTCGCCCGGCACATTGCCGGCCATGATGGAGGCGTTGATGGCGCCGATCGAGATACCGGCGATCCAGTCCGGTTCGATATTCTGTTCTCTGAGGGCTTGAAAGGCGCCCGCCTGATAGGAACCAAGCGCGCCGCCGCCCTGAAGCACGAACACCTTCTGCGAATAGGCTGAAGCGGGATTGGTAACTTGGGTTGCAATATTCATGTGCCATCCTTTGCTGCGCTCCGGGTGGGAAGGCCGGGATGCGCAAATATATGACCATTTTCCTGCATGCTTCTCCGATGCGGAGAAATGCCATTGCGAATCGGCGGCCCGAGCCGGCGCTATGCGAGCAGATAGGCCCAAAGCGACACCGAGAATGCCCCGAGCGCTGTCGTCAAGGTTATCGTCGAGGCGGCGAGACTGTGACCGACGCCGAAGCGATTGGCAATCAGCCATGCGTTCACACCTGTGGGAACGGCAGCAGTGAGCACGAGTGCCGCCCGCCATTCTGGGCTGAGGCCAAGGAAATGGCCAGCCGCCAGCACGCAGGCCGGCAGCAGAAACAGCTTGAAGACCGACATGATGCTGGCGATCCCGAGATTGCCTGACAGCCCGTATTGACGCAGCGCCATGCCGAGCGAGATTAGCGCCGCGGGACCTGCTATATTGGCGATGCTGTCGACGACACTGCCGAGCGTAGCTGGGATGGGGATCGCCGTCAGGTGGACGATGAGACCGCAAAAAAGGCCGATAACAAGCGGATTGCGAATAAGGTTGCTGCCGACCTGCCGCAGCAGCTCGCCGGTGCTGCGGCCCGCGCCCGCATTTTCCCTGCGCTCGGCCTGTTCCATCAGCAGCGTCCCCGCGATCATCATGGTCGGCAGATGCACGGCAATCAGGATCGACATCGCCATGACGCCTTCTGGGCCAACCGTGCGCCCGACAAGGGGCAGGCCGATGAAGATCGTGTTGGCAAAGGCCGAGGAAACGCCGGCCAGCACACCGATGCGCGCATCCCGTCCGAACAGCCGCGTGGCGACGATATGGCCGGCTGTCCAGGTGATGGCGACGCCGGAAAAATAGGCGATCCATAGTCGGAATGGCGAAGCGCCGCGAAAATTCGCCTCCGCGATGGTCTGGAACAGCAGGAGCGGCACTGCGATCTTGAAGACGAAGTCGCTCATCGCCTCGCCGACCTCGGCTTTCAGGAGGCCTGTGCGCACGACGACCCAGCCAACGAGAATCAAGAGGAAGACCGGAAGGACATCGGTGAGGATTTCGGACATGCGGGATGTGGGCCGTGAAAAGGTGGCTCGGGAAGGACGACCCTTTCGTTGTAGCAGCTTGCTCGGCTGTGAGAACCTGCAAAAACAAAAAGCGGGCTAAGGCCCGCTGTGCGTCCGGCTCCACCGGAAGGTCCCCCCGGTGCACATGCCGCCAGTTCATCCGTGGTCGGCCCGCGTACCGGTGAGGCGGAAGGCATCATTCCTTCCCAGACTGGCGCGGAAGTCTTTCGAGCTTCCCATCCCAGCCGCTTGATAAGCATTTAAAGATAGAAAGTGACAGGCAAATGACCGATTGGAATTAAGTTGGCCGCAGCGGCGCCGATTTTTCTTCCAAACTTTGGAAAAACCGATATTACCGGATACCGGCTATCACCAATACCGGGATCTTCCTATAGATGACTCGCTTCGATGTACTGACCGTTGGCAACGCTATTGTCGACATTATCGCCCGTTGCGACGATCAGTTCCTGATCGACAACAAGATCACCAAGGCCGCGATGAACCTCATCGACGCCGAGCGCGCCGAACTTCTCTATTCGCGCATGGGGCCGGCGCTGGAAGCCTCCGGCGGCAGTGCCGGCAATACGGCGGCAGGAGTAGCGAATTTCGGCGGCAAGGCCGCCTATTTCGGCAAGGTCGCCGAGGATCAGCTCGGGCAGATCTTCGCCCATGATATCCGCGCCCAGGGCGTCCACTATGAGACAAAGGCGAAGGGCATATTCCCGCCCACCGCACGTTCGATGATCTTCGTGACCGAGGACGGCGAGCGTTCCATGAACACCTATCTCGGTGCCTGCGTCGAACTCGGCCCCGAAGATGTCGAGGAAGATGTCGTTGCCGATGCCAAGGTGACCTATTTCGAAGGCTATCTCTGGGATCCGCCGCGTGCGAAGGAAGCGATCCGCGAATGCGCTCGCATCGCCCACGCCAATGGTCGCGAAATGTCGATGACACTGTCCGACAGCTTCTGTGTCGGCCGTTATCGCGACGAGTTCCTCGATCTCATGCGCTCGGGCACCGTCGATATCGTCTTTGCCAATCGCGACGAGGCATTGTCGCTGTACGAGACCGATGATTTCGAAAAGGCGCTGACGCTGATTGCGGCGGATTGCAAGATCGCCGCCGTGACGACAGGCAAGGATGGCGCCGTGATCGTGCGCGGCGGCGAACGCCATGCCGTCGATGCCCATCCGATCGAGGAACGCGTCGATACGACCGGCGCCGGCGATCTCTTCGCTGCCGGCTTCCTGTTTGGCTATACGCAGGGCCGCAGCCTGCAGGATTGCGCCAGGCTCGGCAACCTCGCGGCTGCGATCGTCATCGAGCAGATCGGACCGCGGCCGATGCGGTCGCTGTCGGAAGCGGCGGCGGAAGTCGGTCTGCTCTGAGCGGTAATCCGTTGTTTTTGATCCTGAATGCCGTCCGCACTGCCCAATGACGGGCGGCTTTTTCTTGACGCCGGTCTGGTTGGCTGGAGCAATTCGAGGAAAAACGCATCGCGGTTTTCCGTCCGGAGTTGCGCCAAGACAAAAAGATGAAGCATTTTCGCTATTCGAAGGAAAGCGGAAAGCATCTAATGCATGCCGCGCAACAGTGTGCAGCCGTTTTGCGACAACGACATGCACGAAATCAAAGAGCTAAAGCACCGCAAGCGAATCTGAAAAATCGCGACATGCTTTAGCGCCAGAAGAGCGTCATCGTCCCGGCCTCATAGAGAATGAGCATGCCGATCGCGATCAGGACGAACGGCACGAACCGGTATCCGTAACGCCTAATCGGTGCGCCAAGTTTCGGATGGTTGACAATGGAATGTGCCGCGACGAGCCAGACTGCCGTCAGAGCGGCGAAGATGCAGCCGAAGGCCAGAATTTCATAGGCGGAGCGTGTGGCGAAGAGCGGTGTATAGACGCTGATATTGTCGCCGCCGTTGGCGATCGTCACGAGGGCGACAGCCACGATATTGCCGTGCCCGGCCGAGGCTTTTTCGTGGTCTTCCGGATTGTCGCCCGTGTCGATGTCATTCCAGAGTTCCCATAATCTCCTGAGGCCGAAATAGATCGGCGCAAAGCCGAGAAGGCCGACATAGGCGGCTGGAACGACGAGCACGAGGAGCGAGGCGATGACACTGACGCCGTAGAGAGCGGCAATTCCGAGATACTGGCCGATGACGATCTGCTTCGCTCGGAATTTCGGATCGGCGAAGAAACCGATAAGGACGAAGATGTCGTCCACATCCGTTGATGCGAATACGACGATTGCGACGCTCAGAACGCCCAGCAGGTAGCCCAACGCGTCTGTCTCCTTGTCCGATCCGGAAATTCGCTGCGTTGGAAAGGCAGCGAGGCTGTGTTCGCTGCGAAGCGATGAGGGTTGGTTACTTGAAGGCCTCGCCGGGGTAAGCGCCCCAGATCTCGGATTGCGCCACCCAGCCTTCGGTACCGTCGGCGGTGACGAGGCACCAGTCGCCGGTGCATTCCTTGACGCTCATCATCACACCCGGCTGAAGCTTGGCGATGACGCCGGCGGACGGCTGGGATTCGCGGCGCATGTTGACGAAGACGGCTTTGCCCTTGCCCTTCATCCAGGGGGCAGCGATGGCCGAGCGCTGGCCCGACAGCAGCGACTGGTTGACCCAGCCCTCCGTGCCGTCGGCATCGCGCACGCGCCGCCAGTTATCGTATTCCTGAATGATTTCGACGGGCAGGCCCTGCTTTAGATAGAGCCACGACACGGCATAATCCGCGCTCGGGCCGATGCGCAGATTGACGCGCTTCGACTTTAGCGTGACGAAGCGCGGCAGCGGCAGGCCACTCGGCCCCTTGGCGGCCTGGGCGGTGGCAATATCGGCCGACACGGCAGCCATCAACAGGCCGATTGCGAATATGGCGCAGGACTTCAATGCTTTGCCACGCATGGGATTTCCGTTCGTTCGTCATGACAAAGGCGCCGTTCCGGCGACCTTTCGCTCCGGTGAGCGGCAAATCCTCGGATCGCGTCAGCGAGTTTTGTTTGTCTTCGCCTGCGGGTCTGGTAGAAATGCCCGGAACGGGAAAATTATCCTGCTTCTTGGTTAAGAACATCTGAACAAGGCATCGCCGCCCGCCATGACGACGAAGAAAAAACCGAAGGTCTACGTCACGCGCAAACTGCCGGATGCGGTGGAGACGCGCATGCGCGAACTCTTCGATGCCGAACTCAACATGGACGATCGCCCGCGCACCAAGGACGAATTGATCCAGGCCGTCCGCTCGGCGGACGTACTGGTGCCGACGGTGACCGATCGCATCGATGCGGAGGTGATCGAGGCCGCCGGCCCGCAGATGAAGCTGATTGCCAGCTTCTCCAACGGCACGGATCATATCGATGTCGAAGCCGCGGCCCGGCGCGGCATCACCGTCACCAATACGCCGAATGTGCTGACCGAAGATACCGCCGACATGACCATGGCGCTCATCCTCGCCGTGCCGCGGCGGCTGGCGGAGGGCGCGCGCGTGCTGACCGACAACCCCGGCGAATGGGCAGGATGGTCACCCACCTGGATGCTCGGCCGCCGCATCCACGGCAAGCGCATCGGCATCGTCGGCATGGGGCGGATCGGCACGGCCGTTGCCCGCCGCGCCAAGGCATTCGGCCTGTCGATCCATTATCACAATCGCAAGCGCGTCAATCCGGTGACCGAGGACGAGCTGGAGGCGACCTATTGGGACAGCCTCGACCAGATGCTCGCCCGTGTCGACATCGTCTCGGTCAACTGCCCGTCGACACCCGCGACCTATCATCTGATCTCGGCGCGCCGCCTGGCGCTGCTGCAGCCGACGAGCTACATCGTCAACACGGCGCGCGGCGATGTCATCGATGAAGCGGCGCTGATCAAGATCCTGCGCGAGGGCAAGATCGCCGGCGCCGGCCTCGACGTGTTCGAGAACGAACCGGCCGTCAATCCGAAGCTGGTGAAGCTCGCCAACGAGGGCAAGGTGGTGATCCTGCCGCATATGAGTTCGGCGACGCTCGAAGGCCGCATCGACATGGGCGACAAGGTCATCATCAATATCCGCACCTTCATCGACGGCCATCGCCCACCCAATCGCGTGCTGCCGTTCCGATAGGCGAATCGCCCTGATTCTCCGGCCAAAGCGAAGCGGATAGTGTCGGCTTCAAATTTGATCTTTCTTGCCTTCGGCCGGTCATGCGCATGTCACAAAGCCGGCCCAGAGGTGATGCCAAACACAATCAGGAAGGGCGGAAACGATGGCGCGGGCGCTGCCGCATGAGCGGATTCAATATGTGGTCGAGGGCGGCTTCAAGCTGTCGGGCGACATCGAGCCGAGCGGCAACAAGAATGCCGCATTGCCGATCATTGCCGCATCGCTTCTGACCGATCAGCGCGTCGAACTCAGCAACGTGCCGCGCATTCGCGATGTCGAGGCGCTGGTCGAGCTGATCCAGTCGGTCGGCGCAAAAGTGCGCTGGCTCGGCCGCAACGAGCTCGAAATCGAAGCGCGCGAGCTTCGCCCCGCCAATCTCGATCCCGATCTTTGCGCTCGCATCCGGGCCTCCATCCTGCTTGCCGGTCCGATGCTGGCGCGCTGCGGCGAGATCACCTTGCCGCCGCCCGGCGGCGATGTCATCGGCCGCCGGCGCGTGGATACGCATTTCCTGGCGCTGGAACAGCTCGGCGCCAAGATCGAGATCAACAGCGTCTACAGTTTCCGCACCGAAGGGCTGCGTGGCGCGGACGTCTTCCTCGACGAGCCCTCGGTGACGGCGACGGAAAATGCGCTTTGTGCCGCGGTTTTTGCCAAGGGAACGACGATGCTGCGCAATTGCGCCTCCGAGCCGCATGTGCAGGATCTCGCACGTTTCCTGATGGCCATGGATGCGCGCATCGAGGGCG
This sequence comes from Hyphomicrobiales bacterium, assembly GCA_900468625.1. Classification (GTDB taxonomy): domain Bacteria; phylum Pseudomonadota; class Alphaproteobacteria; order Rhizobiales; family Rhizobiaceae; genus Rhizobium. The sequence goes on along the minus strand of UBUL01000012.1, from coordinate 993 downwards.
TCGGCACCAACATGATGACCATCCACGGCGGCCCGCGGTTGGGCGGCGCGTCGCATCGCATCGGCCCCGATCACAACGAAGTCGGCTCGCTGATCGGCCTTGCAGCCGTCACCGGCTCGGAAATCACCATTCGCCGTGCAGGCGTCGAGCATCTGCGCTCCACGCTGATGACCTTCGAGCGCCTGGGCATCCGCTGCCAGATCGATGGCGATGACCTCTTCATCCGCTCCAGTCAGGAAATGAAGATCCAGCCCGATTTCGGTGGCCATATTCCGAAGATCGAGGATCAACCCTGGCCGGCCTTTCCGGCCGATACGATGTCGATCGCCATCGTCACGGCCACGCAATGCGACGGCGTCGTGCTGATGTTCGAGAAAATGTTCGAAAGCCGTATGTTCTTCGTCGACAAGCTGATCGCCATGGGCGCCCGCATCGTGCTGTGCGACCCGCATCGCGCCATCGTCGCCGGCCCCTCCAAGCTGCGCGCCGCCCAGCTCGAAAGCCCGGATATCCGCGCCGGCATGGCCATGTTGATCGCGGCGATGTGCGCCGAGGGCACGAGCGTCATCAACAATGCTCAGCAGATCGAGCGCGGTTACGAGCGCATCGAGGAGCGGCTGAACGCCATGGGTGCGCGGATCACCCGTATTCCGCCGCGCGAGGCGTGACGTTACCGCTCAGCGGATGAGATGTGCTAGGCAATCGCCTTGCGCATCTCGATCGATGTCGTGCGATCGAAGCCCGCATGGCGGTTTTCGGCCGTCTTCTGAAAGCCCCAGGCGGCAAATGTGGCGTGATTGTCGGTCAGCTCGACGCGCGTTTCTAGGCGAAGGGTTTTGAGACCAAGCTCCCGCCCCGTAGCCTCGGCCAGGCCAAGCAGGCGTTTGCCGATGCCCTCGCCCTGCGCCGCCGGCAGTACGGCGAGCTTACCGACATAGAGGCTTTCCGCCTCTGGCCGGCAAAAAATGCAGCCGGCTAGAGCAAATCATGTTT
>UBUL01000016.1 GCA_900468625.1 Hyphomicrobiales bacterium | reverse complement strand
CCATTCATGCCATCTCCTTAGGTTTGCCGAAGAGATAGACCCTTCGATCAGGATGATATAGATTGCCGAAGAGAAACTGATTTATGACTTGAATTCATCATGAGCCGTCAAGAGATCAATCGTTCCGGAGAGATGGAAGTCTTTGTGCGCGCGGCCGAACTCGGTGGCTTCACCGCCGCCGCCAACGCCTGCCGGATGACACCTTCAGCGGTCAGCAAGCTCATTACAAGATTGGAAAAGCGCCTTGGCGCGCGGCTTATCCACCGCTCGACAAGGCGGCTGCAGCTCACACCCGAAGGCTGCGCCTTCTTCGAGCGCAGCGTCGCCATCCTTGCCGATATTGCCGAGGCCGAACGCCATGCGTCGGCGGGAGAGCGGGTCGCCGGCCATATCCGCGTCAACACCAGCGGCTCCTTCGGCAACCATGTGCTGGCTCCGCTCGTTCCCGGCTTCATGGCGCTGCACCCGAACGTCTCGCTTGAGATCTTCCATACCGATCGCATCGTCGACCTGATGGAAGAGCGCGCCGATGTTGCAATTCGCGCGGGGCCACTGAAGAGCTCCAGCCTCACGGCTCGCAAGCTTGGCGCGACGCGAAATATCATTGTCGCATCGCCGGATTATCTGCGACGACACGGCGTGCCGCGCACCTGCGCCGAGCTGGCAGAGCATTGCCGCATCGGCTTTGCCTATTCCCGGGCGATCGAAGGCTGGCCTTTGCTGGTTGATGGCGAGATTGCAACGATCCCCGCTGCACGCAGCCTGCAGGTGGGCGACGGCGAAGCCATGCGGCACCTTGCGCTTGCCGGCGGCGGCCTGGCGCGGCTTGCCGCCTTTACCGTCAAATCGGATATCGCAGCCGGGCGGCTGCAGCCCGTGCTGGAAGAATTCAATCCCGGAGACATCGAGGAATTCCACGCGGTCTATATCGGCCAGGGCGGTCCCTTGCCCGCGCGCGTACGCGCCTTGCTGGATTTCTTACGCGAAAATGTCAGTCTTTGAAAAAGCGACGCGGCCTTAACGGCCGCATCGCATCTATCGGAAACGCCGATCAGGCCGATGGCTGACGGGTCTTGCGCAGATAGGGCAATACCGTATCGAACGAGCCGAAGCGGGTGATGGCGTCTTCGTTGGAGACAGCGGCTGTGATGATGACATCTTCGCCCTGCTGCCAGTTTGCCGGCGTCGCCACCTGATGCTTGGATGTCAGCTGGATCGAGTCGATCGCGCGCAAGATTTCGCCGAAGTTGCGGCCCGTCGTCATCGGATAGGTGAGGATCAGCTTGATCTTCTTGTCGGGGCCGATGACGAAGACGGAGCGGACGGTGGCATTGTCGGCGGGCGTGCGGCCTTCCGAGCTTTCGCCGGCGCCTGCCGGCAGCATGTCATAGAGCTTGGCAACCTTGAGATCCTTGTCGCCGATCAGGGGATAGTCAACCTCGAAACCGGTCGCCGTCTTGATGTCGTTCTTCCAGCGAGCATGGCTTTCGACCGGATCGACCGAGATACCGATGATTTTCACGCCGCGCTTGCGGAATTCGCCTTCCAGGCCAGCCATCGCGCCGAGTTCCGTCGTGCAGACGGGCGTGAAGTTCTTCGGATGCGAGAAGAGAACGGCCCAGCCGTCACCGATCCAGTCATGGAACCGAACCTGTCCCTGCGTCGTCTCCGCCGTAAAATCCGGGGCGATGTCGTTGATGCGCAAACCCATTGTCCTACCTCCAAACAATCTGCCCCGTCGCCCGGCTGAAATGGGCGGCAAAGGGCGGGATAAAGCTCGACGCACAATGGCGTCGAATGCCGGATATGAAAAGCCCTTCTTTCAATTGGACGCCGCGATTGTGGCTGAAAACCCTTGCGGCCTGCGATGCCTGGCACGCGCCTTCAGCATTTCAAGAAAGCTGTAGCCGCCAGGCCAGCGTCCGAACCCGCTGGCAATGTTGATATGCCCAGCAAGGCCGATATTGCGTACGTCGGTGCGCCACAAGCGCCCGAACATGGTGAGCCGGTCGAGCGTCATGTAGATGTCGTTCAGACTGCCGACCGTAATACTGGGAAATGGCAAAACTTCGGTCGGCATCGTGCCGAAGGAAAGATGCCCGGAATGGAGTGCCTCCGTCGCCGGAATATCGCAGGGCGCAACAAGGAGAGCGCCTTTGACCCGTCGCGCTGCGGGGCGGCCGGCCAGCCTTGCCGTCAGCACACAACCCAGACTGTGCCCGACGATATAGGCTTCACCCGCCTCTTCGAGCGCGGTCTCCAGTTTCTCCATCCAGCTTTTGAGGTTTGGAAAATCCCAGTCGTCCTGCTCGACGAGCTGAACATCCGGATGATCCCGCAGCCAGTAACGCTGCCAATGTCCCTCACCCGAACCGAACAGGCCCGGCACGATCAGCACCCTGGTCATGGCAGCCTCGCGACGAATGGTGACGAAAGGCTCGACTCGCGATGGGAGATCAAGGGCGTCCCCCTCAATACCAGGGCGCCGGCGTCGAGCACCAATAATAGATCTCGTAGTCGCGGGCGGAAGGCTCCTGCTCGACAGACCCGAGACGATCGGCAGGCCTGCTGCGAATATCCACCTTCTGCGATGCCGCGCCGGCAAACATCGTCTTCAGACGGCTGATGACATTCCATTTCATATGAGCCTCCATTCCGTTGACAAATCCTGGGTGTTCAAACACCGTCTTCCGTCATTCCGCAGCCGCGAGCACCGGTACCGGATGCGGAAAGAAAGCCGCGAGTTCACCGACGACCTCGTGAATCCGGCTTGCGAGCGGCTCCGACGAAACCTTGTAGTCGGTAAAATCGCGATCCGATGCGTAGACTGCGGTCGGCAGGGTATGCGCCATGAAGAACCCGAAGAGTGGCCGGAGCTGATGCTCGACCATCAGCGCATGCCTGTCTCCGCCGCCGGTCGCCGTGATGACGATCGGCTTGGCGCGCAGCTCGTGCGGATCGATGAGATCGATCAGATGCTTGAAAAGCCCGGGATAGGAGCCCTTGAAGGTCGGAGAACCGATGACGAGGGCGTCGGCCGACACGATCTCGTCAATTACGGCTTCCGCTTGATCGTCGAGCTCGCTGCGCCACTGCGCGGCACCGAGGGACGCGCCGACATCCTGCAAGTCGTAGATGCTGCTTGCAAAGCCATAGCGATCGGCAGCCAGACCGACGACGGTCCGGACCAGTGCGTAGGTCTTGGATGGCCGATTGAAGCTGCCGGCAATGCCGACGAGTTTGGGGGTGCTCATTCTCATCCCTTCCGAAGATCACATGCGTTTTCGATAATGCGAATATTGTCCATAAAAATAGTAGATTAAAAGAAACAGCCATCTCTCGTTATGGGAAAATCGGGAAATCTCTTTCCTGGCTCTGATCTGGATCACGCCGTTTGGGCCGCGAATGCGCTCAGCCTTCGGCTTCGGAGGCATGGTGAAAAACTTTGTCCAAAGGCACTGGCCAGAAGAACGAAGCACGCTATCTGGTGCACATAAGCGGGGAGAAATATTAGGTCTGGGAGGAGGTCGTCCGGCACGAAGGAAGAGGTTTCTCATGCCCAATTCAGTTTTGAACGCTCTTGGACAACCACTTTATTATAGTGACACGTCGACAGGGTTCTTTTCCGCCACCGGCTCCGGACCGGTGCTCTATGGCACCGCCGGCAATGATTCGATGTGGGGTGACGCCTCCGTCAACGTGACGATGATGGGCGGCACCGGCGACGACATCTACTATCTCTATTCCAACCTCAATCATGCCTATGAGGCACCCAATGCCGGCATCGATACCATCAATACCTGGATGGACTATACGCTGCCGGCCAATTTCGAAAACCTCACCGTCACGGGCGACAATCGCCATGCCTACGGCAACGACGCCGACAATATCATCACCGGCGGCAGCGGCAGCCAGACGATCGATGGCGGCCCCGGCAACGACGTACTGACCGGCGGCGGCGGCGCCGATACGTTCATCGTCAGCAAGGGCAACGGCAGCGATCTCATCACCGATTTCAGCGATGACGACAAGGTCAGGCTCAACCAATATGGCCTGACTTCGTTCGATCAGGTCGTCAGCCATTCCACGCAGGAGGGCGCCAATGTCCGGCTCGATCTCGGCAACGGCGAAAGCCTTGTCTTTGCCAACAAGACCGTCTCCGACCTTCACGCGGATCAGTTCCAGCTCGGGCTCGACAGGTCGTCGCTAACGCAGACCTTTTCGGACGACTTCAACACGCTTTCACTGCATGAGGGAACACAGGGCACGTGGGATGCGAAATACTCCTGGGCACCGGACAAAGGCAGCAGCCTGAATGACGAGCTGCAATGGTACATCAACCCGTCCTATGCGCCGACGGCATCCGCAAACCCGTTTTCCGTCTCCGACGGCATCCTGACGATTACGGCGAAGCAGACACCGGATGCATTGAAATCGATCGTGGATAACCATGATTATACGTCAGGTATTCTGACGACCCATTCCACCTTTTCGCAGACCTACGGCTATTTCGAAATGCGGGCGGAGATGCCACACAACCAAGGAGTCTGGCCGGCTTTCTGGCTGCTGCCCGAGGATGGCTCCTGGCCGCCGGAACTCGACGTGGTGGAGATGCGCGGGCAAGATCCGACCACCGTCAATGTTACGGTGCATTCGAACGCCACCGGCGAGCATACGAAGACGTCCATTCCTGTCCAAGTGCCCAGTACCGACGGCTTCCACAACTACGGCGTACTCTGGGACAAGGATCAGATCGTCTGGTATTTCGACGATGTTGCCGTTGCCCATGCCGATACGCCCGCCGACATGCACGGCCCGATGTACATGCTGGTCGATCTCGCCGTCGGCGGCGTGGCGGGCACGCCGACGGACGGATTGCCGAACGGATCGGAGATGAAAATCGACTATATCAAGGCCTATTCCCTGGACGATCACGCCGCCCAGCTCGCCGCTTCGTCCCAATCCACGCATACGACGGATTGGCATATCTGACTAAGGAAGCACACTTGAACCGAAACAGGCGCTTCGGACGGAATCCTTCCGAGGCGCATATACCGTGTCTGATCTTCAAAGCCGGCAGAGGCGCGCGCCTGTTCCGCAGCAGCATCGCAATCGACGCGGGGGGCGTGATCTTTTCAGAGTCGTTCTGTGCACTTCAAGCTTGTGTTTCTCGCATGCCGTTATCGCAAAACCGCCGCATATTCTTGCGTGCCACGCTTTACTTCTCCCTGAACGCCCGCCTGATCTGGTCGGTCATCGGCTTCGTCAGATAGGCAAGGACGCTTCTCTCTCCCGTCTGCAGGAAGGCTTCCACAGGCATGCCGGGCAGCGGCGTAAGCTGCCCCAGCCGCTCCCATTCCGGCTTCGCCACCTTTGCCCGCACGACATAGTAGCTCTGGCCCGAGCGTTGGTCAGTCGCAAGATCCGCCGAGATGGTATCGACATGCCCGTTCAATTCCGGCGTGATCCGCTGATTGAAAGCGGGAAAGCGCAAGGATACCGCCTGCCCCACGGTAATCTGATCGATATCCTGCGGCGCAAGTTTCAGCTCGGCGACCAGCGCGTCCTTGTCCGGGACGATCTGCAGGATCGCCTCTGCCGGTGAGATGACGGCCCCTTCGGCATGGATGCTCAGCTGGTCGACAATACCTGCCTGAGGCGCCTTGATGTCGATCCGTTTCAAATCGTCCTCGGCCGCGATCAGGCGCTCGGAAAATTGGCCGCTATCGCTCTCGGCCTGCCGCAGCTGATCGGAGACCTCCGAACTATGATCGGCATCGATCTGCAGGATCTGCAGCTCGGTTTCGGCGATCTTGCCGCGGGTCTGTGCGATGGACGAGACGAGGTTGCCGAGATCGCCGGTCAGCGAGGCGCTTTCCCGCTGCAGCGAGTAGACTTTCGTCGCCGAAATGATGCCCTGATCGAGCAGGCCTTCCAGGCTGCCAAGCTCCTTGGCGATCAGTGCGATCTCGCGCCGCTTGCCCTCTTCCTGCGCAACAAGACCTTCTATCTCCTGATGGAGCTGCTGAACGCGCTCATGAAGCTGCGACTTCTGCCCGTCGCGCGATGCCTGACGATCGCGAAAGAGCCGCCGCTCACCTGCTAGAATGGAAGCCACATCCGCATTTCCGGCGGACGAAAGCAGATCGGCCGGGAAGGCAATATCCTGACTGCCGTCGCGTTCGGCTGCCAGACGCGCCGTGCGTGCGGAAAGTTCGTTGAGCCGCTTGCGGACGATGGCGAGATTGGCTCTGGTCTGTGTGTCGTCTAGCCGGACGAGCACCTGACCAGCCGCGACATGATCGCCGTTCTTGACCAGGATCGTCCGGGCGATCCCGCCCTTCAGGTGCTTCACAGGCTTCACATAGCTGTCCACGACGAGCGTACCCGGAGCAATTACAGCGCCGGCAATCCTGGTTGCAGTCGCAAGACCGCCCATGACGCCGAACAATAGAAGAATGGCCGAGATCACCAGCAGCGACAAGTGGCGGATCGTCCGTTCGGTCGATGGCGAAGCCTTCCTGTTCATCCGTGCGTCTCTCCGCCGGCAACGGCCAGATGGGCCGCTCCGACCTGCTTCGGCGACGGGCCGAGGATGTCTTTCTTTGGTCCGAATGCCTGGACCTGGCCACCGGCAACGATCATGACCGTATCGGCAGCGGCAAGAGCACTCGGCCGGTGGGCGATGACGATCGCGATACCGCCGCGCTCGCGCACGCCGGCAAGTGCGGCCGTCAAGGCTGCTTCTCCCTCCGCATCCAGGTTGGAATTCGGCTCGTCCAGAACGACCAGAAACGGATCGTCGTAAAGCGCTCTCGCCAAGGCGATGCGCTGCCTCTGGCCGGCCGAAAGACGCGATCCCCCTTCGCCGATCTTCGTATCGAAACCGTCGGAGAGCTTGACGATCATGTCGTAAACACCTGCCGCCTTCGCCGCCGCGATGACCGGGTCGGTTCGCATGTCCGCAGCAAACCGCGAAATATTCTCGCCGATCGAACCGTCGAAGAGGTCCACATCCTGTGGCAGATAGCCGACATGCCGTCCCAGTTCGTCCGTATTCCATTGCGACAGAGCCGCTCGATCGAGCCTCACCGTGCCGATGGCGGCCGGCCACAGCCCGGCAATCGCCCGGGCGAGCGACGATTTGCCCGATGCGCTCGGGCCGATGATACCGAGCACCGTCCCCGCCGCTATCCTGAACGAGATATTGCGCAGGATAAGCTCCCGGCCGCCCGGAGACGCAACGCTGATATTCTCGACGCTGAGCTCCCGTAACGGCGGTGGCAATGCGAATGGCTGCTGTTCGGTAGGCGCGGCATCTAGAAGCTTGGCAAGCCGCGTCCAGCCTTGGCGAGCGGCAACAAAGCCCTTCCATTGGGCAATTGCAAGCTCGACGGGCGCCAGTGCCCGTGTCAGGAGGATCGAGCTGGCGATGATGATACCTCCGGTCGCTTCCTGGCGAATGACGAGGATCGCGCCGACAGCGAGAACTCCGGACTGGAGCATCATACGCGCGATCTTCGCAGCAATGGTCAATGCTCCAACGACGGTGCTCGCCGTCAGCTGATGGCTGAGATAATCATCATTCATTGCTGCCCATTTCTCGGTAAGCCTGCCGGAAAACCCCATGGCGACGGCAGCCTCCCAGTTCCGCCGCGCAGCCTGGGCAAAACCGAGACGCGCCGCCGAGGACTTGGCCGCCTCAAGGGCCGGTTGACGCGACAGCATCTCGGCAGCCACGGTAATGCTGACGAGCAACAAGGCGCCGCACAAAGCAGTGAAGCCGATCCAGAAGTGGAACAGAAAGCAAAGGAGCAGATAGAACGGCACCCAGGGCAGATCGAACGGCGCGGTCGAACCGCTGCCGGAGAGGAAAGAGCGGATCTGCTCGAGATCACGAACGGATTGCAGGCCATCGTCCGATGTCTGCTTCTTGGTCGGCAGGAACAGAAGTGCGCCAAAGACTTTCCTGTTCAGCCGCTGGTCGAGCGACATGCCGATGCGGACAAGCAGCATGGAACGCAGGAATTCGAGTACGCCCTGAAACAGATAAAGGGTTACGACAATGATGACGAGACCAGACAATGTCGGCAGGCTATGGCTCGGAATGACCCGATCATAGACCTGAAGCATGAAGAAGGAACCCGTCAGTGCCAGCACATTGATGGCCGCACTCGCCAGAGCGATGCCGATGAAAGCTTTGCGAAGCGCCGACAGCATCAGCACGATAAATGTCTGCGGCGGGTCTTTCGGGACGGCAAGCACCTTGCTTCGATCCTCAACATTGGCCGTCGCGTACGGCAGGGGTTTACATGACGCTCCCGGCGCCACCTCCCGCTCGGCGCCAGGAACCAGCAAAGCGATAGTCGATGGCCAGGGCCATCACCATCATCCTTGCCTGACCTTCGGTGATTCCACGCAATTCAGGAGGTCGAAATCTGCCTGGAATGCGATTTCGGTGAATCCAATCTTGCCATAGAATACCTTGTCCATTTGCAGGACAATTGCGCCATGAAATGGGGCAGCAGCCAGTTCCGGCAAGATGCATTGCCCATCATATCGACGTATGCAGGCGGTATCCCGCCCGCCCGCATAGTTTGCTCAGTCGAATTTCTCGGTGGTATCCGCCTTCCCCTTCACCCAATAGCCGGACGCCTTGATCCAGCTCAGCGGATAGCTTCGTTCTTCGACGAGATAGGAACGCAAGGCGCGCATGACGGAAGCTTCCGCAGCAATCCAGACGAAGGTGCCTGGCAGCAGATCGACCGACTGCAGGACATTCATCAGCGCAGATGCGTCCGTTGCTTGCGAAAGCGGCCGATATGCCCAATGCATGTCGAGCTTCGCCTCGGTTTGAAACGCCTGGCGTTCGGCGACATCTGCAACCGCAGCAATCGCCGTGATATTCATGCCCGCACCCGCCTCTTCGATGCGGCGGCCGATGGCTGGCAGCGCCGTTTCATCGCCGATCAGCAGCCAGTTCTCGATGTCGGAGGAGATAACGGCAGAGCCGCGAGGACCGCCAATCTCCAGCCTGTCGCCGACGGCAGCGTCAAGCGCCCATTGGGTAGCAGGTCCGGCCTCATGGATGGCGAAGTCGAGAACCAGCGTCCGGGCATCGGTATCGTAGCGCCGAGGCGTATAGTCGCGCCGCTCCATCTCCTCCCCGGCACCCGGAACCAGAACCTTGATGTGGTCGTCAGGCGCGAGGCTGACGAAATCGGAGAGATCGTCGCCTGACAATTGTATGCGCAGCATGCCGGGCGTGATCCTCTCGATCGCCGTCACCGTCAGCGAACGGCGCTTCAACTCATGGCGGACGCGTTCGATCCTGGGAGCGGAAACAGCTGAATTGGAAGTCTGGGGAGTGTCCATTTATGTCCTTTCGAGGCGCTTCGACCTTCGATCCGCAGGACACAGTCGCGCAGACCGAAGCCGCAGAGCTGTTCGATCATACGCGTTGAGTGACGTTAACGCTTACGTGGCCGAGCAAAACCCGGCCAATTTGAACCTCTCTATAAAAGAGGATTTCTCTTCGCGCAACGAAAAGATGATAATTTTAGACAAGTTTTTTAGCGGCGAGCGCCACCACAACCGCAAACTCAGCCGGACGGTTCGGCACGACCTTTCAAAGCCGTGCCGACCGGGTCTGCTACAAAAGCGCTTTTTCCATCAAACGCGCCAGACGTTCGGCAAAGGCCCGCGGATCGGCGGGCTTGTCGCCATCGAGGACGCGAGCCTGATCGAGCAGCAGGAAAGCCGCGTCGTCACGCAAGGACGGCGCATCCGCCTTGGCGGCGATAGCCCTGACGACAGGATGATCCATGTTGACTTCCAGGATCGGCTTGGCGCCGGACTGCAGCCGGCCAGCCCCCTGCAGGATTTTTTCGAGCTGGCGATCATAGCCTTGCTCGGAAGCAACGAGGCAGACGGCGCTTTCGATCAGGCGATCCGAAGCACGCACGTCGGAAACCTCGTCGGCGAGTTTCTGCTTGGCGTAATCGAGGAAGGCCTGCACTTCGGCCGAGGCGCTTTCGCTTTCCGGCTTTTCCTCATCCTGCTTCTTGAACTGGGCGAGATCGGCGGAACCTTGCGTGATCGACTTGAAGCTCTTGCCTTCGAATTCCGGTGCATTCGTCACCCAGAAGCTATCGACGGAATCCGTCAGCAGCAGGACTTCGATGCCGCGGGCACGGAAACCTTCGAGCTGCGGCGAAGCTTTCAGCTGCTCCAGGCTGCCGCCGACCAGATAGTAGATCGACTGCTGGCCTTCCTTGGCATCCTTGATGTAGTCGGCAAGTGAGCGATAGCCGTCGCCCGAAGTGGTCGTACGGAAGCGCGAGAGTGCCAGAAGCTGCGAGCGGCGCTCGAAGTCTTCGTAGATGCCTTCCTTGATGAGGCTGCCGAAATTCTCCCAGATCTTCAGGAAGGCGTCATGATCGCTCTCCGCCTGCTTCTCGATCGCCGTGATGATGCGGTTGGTCACACCTTTACGGATCGCCGTCAGGATCGGGCTTTCCTGGATCATCTCGCGCGAGACGTTGAGCGGCAGGTCGGCCGTATCGACGAGACCGCGCACGAAACGGAGGTAGCGCGGCAGCAATTCGGCTTCATCGGTGATGAAGACGCGCTTCACGTAGAGCTTCATGCGGCCCTTGCGATCCGGATCGAAGAGATCGAAGGGCTGCGAGCCAGGCACGAAAGCAAGCGCCGAATATTCATGTCGGCCCTCGGCACGGAAATGCACCGTCAGAGCAGGTTCATCATACTGGCCGGACACGCCGCGGTAGAAATCGGTATATTCCTCGGCCGTGATGTCGTTTTTCGATTTTGTCCAGAGCGCGGTGCCATCGGTGAGCTGTGTCGCTTCCTCGCCGGGCTTTTCGGCGATCTTGATCGGCACGGGGACATGGCCGGACTGCTCCTTGACGATACGCTCGACGCTCCAGCGCGAAGCATAGCTCTTGGCATCTTCCATCAGATGCAGCGTGATGCGGGTACCGCGCGCTGGCGCCTCGCTGACATCGACAGGCGCGACACTGTAACCGCCCTTGCCGTCCGAAGACCAGAGCCAGGCGTCATCAGCGCCGGCACGGCGGGAGACGACATCGACCCGATCAGCAACCATGAAACAGGAATAGAAGCCAACGCCAAACTGGCCGATGAGCTGTGCGCCCTCGCCCTGCTTGTTGGCTTCGATGCGCTCCATGAAGGCGCGCGTGCCGGAGCGTGCGATCGTGCCGAGCGCCTCGATCATCTCGTCGCGGCTCATGCCGATGCCGTTATCTTCGACGACAAGCTTGCCGCCATCGGCATCGAGCGTCAGCAGGATGCGGCTGTCGGGATCGCTGCCGAGCAGGCCCGGATGAGCGATCGCCTCGTAACGCAGCTTCTCGCAGGCATCGGCAGCGTTCGAGATCAGCTCGCGCAGGAACACGTCCTTGTCCGAATAAACCGAGTGAACCATCATATGCAGAAGGCGGGCAACGTCGGCCTCGAAGACGTGGCTCTCGGCGGTCATTTCTGCGGTGGTGGTCGTCATGTGCGTCTAGTCTCCTGGGAATGTTGAAAGTCGCGCCGAACAGGTGGCGGAAGACGAGGGGAATTTCAAGCGGGCGCCGTCACGTCAGGCTCGAAACAGGCAAATAGCCTTGTTTCGTCGGCAAAAATCACTCGCCCTGCAGGTTGGTACTTGGCCATCACGCAGGATTGATAAAGGCGGAGCGCGCCTGCGGCGCGGTGCCGCAGTGATTGCCATAAAATTGGCAGAGGCGCGCCGAAGATCGCGAGGGTCACGTTGACGGGCAGCTCTGTTGAGGAGCCCGTCGATCTGTTTTTCCAGAAAAGGAGACGATTGTGCAAACCCTCCGCAATGCATTTCTCATCGGCGCCGGCCTTATTGCAGCCACGGGATTGGCAGGCCAGGCTTTAGCGCAGCAGAAGATGGAACAGTCCGTCAGCTCACATCAGATGACCGTCCACCTGCCGGACGGTTCGCTCGAAATTATAAGATACTGCGGCAATCAGCCGCCAACCATCACCTTCCCAGGTGATCCCGATGCAGCCTTGCGGCTCTTCACGACGCTCGATCCGTTCGATGCTCACTCGCCCTTTGCCGACATGGAGCGCATCTCGGCTGCGATGGACCGCGAGACGGCGGCCATGATGAGCGATGCCCGGTTCTTCACGCCGTGGCCCGATGGCACCGATGATCTCATGAAGGTCGATCTATCCAAGCTGCCGAAGGGCGCTCAGGGATATACGATGATCTCGACGACATCAGGAAAAGGCACTTGCACGCGGACCATGGAATATTTCAGCTCCGGAAGCGGCAAGCCGCAGATCAAGAGGAGCAGTTCAGGAAGCTGTGGTACCCAGCAAGGCTCCACGGCCAAGCCGGCACATGCCATCGAGCCGCAATCATTGCCCCGGCATCAGCCATCCAATGTGATCGAAGCTTCGTATCAGCCAAGCCCGAAAACAATGAAAACGGCAGCACTGTTTTAGAACAGCGCTCCAACGTAAGCAGTATCGGTATCGCAAGCGGGGTGTCCGACGAGGACATCCCGCTTGTATTAATATCTTAACCGACGAGCCCTGCGTGCATCCTCTGCGCAAGCCAAACTGCCAAGGAATTAGTCATCGCACGATCGCAAATGATCAAACTTTGAGCAACCATCAAAATCGCCCAATATTTCAGCGAATATACTTGCCCGCATTGCTGCATTGCGTCATAAAGCCGGAATGAACCGCCTCGATCTGACCATTCTTGTGATCGACGAAAACACAATCCGAGCCTCGATCATCGAGGAAGGTTTGCGGGAGGCTGGCCATGCGCGGGTGACGGTCATCCATGAAGTGCAGGGTGTGGCGCGCACGATCGAGACGCTTCGGCCCGATGTCATCATCATCGATCTCGAAAATCCGAACCGCGACATGATGGAGCACCTGTTCCAGCTGACGCGGACGGTGGAACGGCCGATCGCCATGTTCGTCGACCGCTCCGATACGGCCTCGATCGAGGCGGCGGTCGATGCCGGCGTATCGGCCTATATCGTCGATGGTCTGAAGAAAGAGCGTGTCAAGCCGATCCTCGACATGGCCGTCAGCCGCTTCAACGCCTTCAGCCGGCTGCAGCGGGAACTGGCTGACGCCAAATCGGCGCTTGAAGAGCGCAAGATCGTCGAACGCGCCAAGGGTATCCTGATGAAGATGCGCGGCCTTTCGGAAGACGAGGCCTTTGCGCTGCTGCGCCAGACGGCCATGAACGAGAAGAAGAAGATGTCCGAAATCGCGCAAAGCGTCGTGACGGCAGCGGGTTTGCTGATGTGAGCGCGCCAAGGCCGACCCCGTCCGCAGCCCCGAATAGGGAGACATCGGAGTGAATATGAGAGTGCAACCAGACAAGAGCAATCCTCCCGCCCCTGCAACGATAGCCAGCGAAGGCCCGCGCACATTGCGCGCAGGCTTCATTCCGCTTGTCGACGCTTCCGTGCTGATCGCCGCCGCAGAGTTCGGCTTTGCCCGCAAGGAAGGCATCGCGCTCGATCTCGTCAAGGACGTTTCCTGGGCCAATGTCCGCGACCGGCTTGCCTTTCGCCAATTCGACATCGCTCACATGCTCTCTCCGATGCCGGTCGCGGCGATGCTCGGACTTGGCTCGAACCCATCGCCCACGGTGACTCCATTCTCGCTCGGCTGCGGCGGTAACGCCATCACCCTGTCGACCCGGCTGTTCGACCGCATGTGCAGCGAGGCCGGCCTTTCCGATCATGCAGGCGCGCTCGAAAATTCGCAAGCGCTCGCAAAAGTAGTAAGGACCATGAAAGCGCGTGGCGAACAGCCGCCGACACTTGGCATGACCTACCCATTTTCCTCGCACAACTACGAATTCCGCTATTGGCTGGCCGCCGGCGGCATCGATCCTGACTGGGACGTGAAGCTTGTCGTCGTGCCGCCGCCGCTGACCTCCGATGCGCTCGCCGCCGGCGCCATCGACGGCTTCTGCGTCGGCGCTCCGTGGAACATGGTCGCCTCCGAGCGCGGCGTCGGCCGCATCGTCGCCGCCAAGCAGGACATATGGCCGTCGGCCCCGGAGAAGGTGATCGGCATGCGCCCGGAATGGGCGGAAAGCCATCCCGAGACGGTTTCGCGCCTCATCGTCGCCCTTGACGCGGCGGCACGCTGGTGCGACCGGGCGGAAAATCACGATGCCCTTGCCGAAGCGCTTGCCGACCAGCGCTATATAGCAGCCCCCGTCCATATCATCCGCCATGTGCTGGCGGGCGAATTCAATCTCGATGCCAAGGGCCATCGACGCATCGTCGATAGATATTTCAGTTTCCATGGCGGCTTTGCCAATTATCCGCGCCCGAGTCAGGCCCTTTGGATCCTCAGCCAGATGGCACGCTGGGGGCAAAGCGCCCTATCCGAACAGAATATGAAAATGGCGGCCTCGGCCTATCGTTCCGATCTCTATCGGCTGGCGCTCGGAAACGAGGCATCGCCTGACGATGCCGATATTCGTATCGAGGGCGACAGAGACGGCGATCGCTTCATGGATGGGCATGTTTTCAATCCCGCCGACATGGCCGGCTACGTTGCCGGATTCGCCGTGAAGACGTCACGAACGATGCGGTCTTTCAGCGACGATATTTAGTATTCCCTCACGCTGCACTGCACAGAATAAGCGCAGGACCGCAAGCAGAGCGAACGGCATCCGCTCAAAATATTTGCACAAAGACCGACTGCCCACAAAATAAGCCACCGCACCGCATTCCTGAATCATCACGCAACTACAATAGGATGATATCAGCTCTGCGAACTGGCACGCGGCTTGCGTAGTTAGTTTCGTCTCGATCAATGGCGATCAGGCACGCAACGCGCGGAAAATGCGCTCGCTAAAGACATCGACGTCGCTAGGTTTCTGCCCCGAGGATTTTTCTGTCCCGGGCCGCATTGGCCAAGCGGCGTTTTTTCATGTCCAAATCCACGCATCACGAGCAAAACAAGGGGAACTGCAAGTGAAGAAGATCCTGTCCGGTGGTGTTACGCGCCGCAATCTCTTGAAGACGTCTGCGACTGCCGCCCTGATCGGCGCCGTCAAGGCAGCCTTCCCTTCCGGTGCCTTTGCGGCAACCTCAGGACCGGAAGTGTCGGGGGTCAAACTTGGCTATATCGCCCTGACGGATGCGGCACCGCTGGTCATTGCCAAGGAAAAGGGCCTGTTCGAGAAGCATGGCCTTCCCGACGCCGATGTCGCCAAGCAGGCATCGTGGGGCGCAACCCGCGACAATCTCGTGCTTGGCGGAGCGGCCAACGGCATCGATGGCGCGCATATTCTCTCTCCGCTCCCCTACCTCATGCATACCGGCAAGGTGACGCAGAACAACCAGCCCGTGCCGATGGCGATCCTCGCGCGCCTCAACTACGACAGCCAGGGCATCTCGGTTGCCAAGGAATATGCCGAGACCGGCGTCCAGCTCGACGCATCCAAGCTGAAGGCGGCCTTCGACGCGAAAAGAGCGGCTGGCAAAGAAGTGAAGGCAGCCATGACCTTCCCGGGCGGCACGCATGATCTGTGGATACGCTATTGGCTGGCTGCCGGCGGCATCGACCCCGACAAGGACGTCTCGACCATCGTCGTGCCGCCGCCGCAGATGGTGGCAAACATGAAGGTCGGCAACATGGACGTCTTCTGTGTCGGCGAACCCTGGAACGAGCAGCTCGTCAACCAAGGCATTGGCTTCACGGCATGCACGACCGGCGAGATCTGGAAGGGCCACCCGGAAAAGGCTCTCGGCATGCGTGCCGACTGGATCGAGAAAAATCCGAAGGCCGCCAAGGCCCTGCTGATGGCCGTCATGGAAGCCCAGCAATGGTGCGACAGCATGGACAACAAGGAGGAAATGGCCTCCATCCTCGGCAAGCGGCAATGGTTCAACGTGCCGCCGAAAGACGTGCTTGGACGCCTCAAGGGCGACATCAATTACGGCAACGGACGCGTCGCCAAGGGCACCGGCCTCTACATGAAGTTCTGGAAGGGCGGCGTCTCCTATCCCTATCAGAGCCACGATGCATGGTTCATCACCGAGAACATTCGCTGGGGCAAATTCGCACGCAATACCGACATCAAGGCGCTGGTGGGCCAGGTGAACCGTCAGGATATCTGGCTCGATGCCGCCAAGGATCTCGGCGTCGCCGCATCGGACATTCCTTCATCGACCTCGCGCGGCAAGGAAACCTTCTTCGACGGCAAGGTTTTCGATCCGGAAAACCCTGCAGCCTATCTCGAAAGCCTCTCGATCAAGGTGGCGTCGTGATGGTCGGCGCCCTCTTCCAAGAAGGATTCATTTAATGTCCGTAACTGCCCGCAAACAGCACGAAGCCATTGCGCAAGCACATGCTCCCGCAAAGAGCAGCGTCGTGACATTGGCGGCCCGTCCGGCCCGTCGCGTCGATCCAGGTCGCATCGCAGCATCAATCTTGCGCAGCGTCCTACCGCCCTTGGTGGTGCTGGCGCTTCTGCTCGGCATCTGGCAGCTGCTCTGTGGGCAGCCGGGCGCCAGCCTGCCGCCGCCTTCGCAGGTCTGGCAGGACAGCTACGATCTCATCGTCCATCCCTTCTTCTACAATGGACCGCAGGATATCGGTCTTGCCTTGCGCGTGCTCGTCTCCTTGCAGCGTGTCGCCTACGGCTTCGGTCTTGCCGCCCTCGCGGGCGTGCTGATCGGTGCGGTGATCGGACAATCGGTTTGGGCGATGCGCGGTCTCGACCCGATCTTCCAGGTGCTGCGCACCGTGCCGCCGCTTGCTTGGCTGCCGCTCTCGCTCGCGGCCTTCCAGAATTCCAATCCGTCCGCGATCTTCGTGATCTTCATCACCTCGATCTGGCCCGTCATCATCAACACGGCGGTCGGCGTTCGCAACATTCCGCAGGATTATCGCAATGTCGCCAAGGTATTGCGGCTGAACCAGATCGAATTCTTCTTCCGCATCATGGTGCCGGCGGCTGCTCCCTATATCTTCACCGGGTTGCGCATCGGCGCCGGCCTCTCCTGGCTTGCGATCGTTGCCGCAGAAATGCTGACCGGCGGTGTCGGCATCGGCTTCTTCATCTGGGACGCGTGGAACTCCTCGCGACTGCCCGACATCATCGTGGCGCTGGCCTATATCGGCGTCACCGGTTTCATCCTCGATCGCCTGGTCGCGAGCCTCGGTGCCGTCGTGACCCGCGGCATGACGAGCAACTGAGGAGATTATGGTGAGCGCCTATCTGAAGCTCGATCACATCGACAAATATTTCGATCGCGGCGGCCAGCGGGCCGAAGTGCTTGCCGGCATCGAACTCGTCATCGACAAGGGCGAATTCGTGTCGATCATCGGCCACTCCGGCTGCGGCAAGTCGACCCTGCTGAACCTCATTGCCGGCCTGACGCGGGTCTCCGCCGGCGCGGTGCTGCTCGAAAACCGCGAGGTCAACGAACCCGGCCCCGAGAGAGCCGTGGTCTTCCAGAACCATAGTCTGCTGCCCTGGCTCAGCGTCTACGAAAACGTCAATCTGGCCGTCTCGAAGGTGTTTCGCGGCACGAAGACCAAAGCCGAGCGCCATGACTGGGTGATGAGCAATCTCGACCTGGTGCAGATGGCGCATGCCAAGGACAAGCGTCCATCGGAAATATCCGGCGGCATGAAACAGCGCGTCGGCATCGCCCGCGCGCTTGCCATGCAACCGAAGATCCTGCTGCTCGACGAGCCTTTCGGAGCGCTCGACGCGCTCACCCGCGCCCATCTGCAGGATGCCGTGATGGAAATCCATGCCCGGCTCGGCAATACGATGGTGATGATCACCCATGACGTCGACGAGGCGGTGCTTTTGTCCGACCGCATCGTCATGATGACCAACGGTCCCGCTGCCCATATCGGCGACATTCTCGAAGTGCCGATCGCGCGGCCACGCAACCGCATCGAGCTTGCTTCCGACCGAACCTATCTCAAATGCCGCGAGGCCGTGCTGAAGTTCCTCTACGAACGCCATCGCTTCGTCGAAGCTGCGGAGTGATGCGCGGAAACTGGTCATCATCGACACCTGTCTTACGGCCGCAGCGGCTGAGTAAACGATCGCGACGCTACGGCAGCCTTATTACAGGTAACCTCTGCCCCACGGCGCCGGGCGTCACATGTGACGCGCAAAGGTCGCTGCGGCACTTCAAAGCGGCTGCATAAGCCGGCTCCGGCTGCTGCGGAACCGTCTCCATCGCTGCGGCGTTGTGTATTAATTCCATCCAGGGGGTTGATATCATGCGCCGCCAAGCATGCATTCTTGCCGTCATCGCTGGATTTTGCTTCGCGATGCCGGCCGCAGCCGACGAAAGCGGATTTCTAAGGCCGCTGGACGGCAATTGGACAGGCACCGGCAAAGTGCTTCGAAAGATCGGCAGTTCGCCGATCAATGTCTCCTGCAGATTCAATATCAGCGCACCGGGCGCTTCGATTTCGATGAGAGGCAGTTGCCGCAGCCTTCTCGTCGTCAACCGCCCGATCTCGGCCGAGCTTGCGGCGCGAGGAACACATTATTCGGGTACCTATATCGGTCCTGCCGGAGCAGCATCGCAGCTTGCGGGAAGCCGCCAGGGCAATGTCATCAATCTCGCCGTGCGCTGGGCACGTCCGGTCAATGGCGACCGGAATGCCAATATGACGATCCGCAAACAGGGCAACAGCCAGCTTTCGATCGCAACGACCGCCCTGGATCGGTCGTCCGGCAAGCCGGTCGTGACCAGTGAAATCAACCTGCGCCGCCTTTGATGGCTCCGGCAACCAGCCCTTGATCGGAATGGTCGTCCCAACACCCCACACCGCCAATGGATGCGTGAGCCAGGAAGGTCGGCATCATCGCCGCCGCTCCCGGCTTGCTTGACTTTCTGAATTCGACATGAGAACATACAGTGAACAAATGGAGTTATCCATGACCAAAGCCGAACAAGTCATCGAACGTGCAATGACCTTTGTCGCTGTCTCGAAGGCCCTTCGGGAGCGCGAACAAGAACGGCGCGCCAACTGGACGCGCCGTGTCGAAATCAGCCGGCCGCTACCGCCCCTGCCGCGCGCCGTTCAGCTCTCGTTGAAACTCGATAGCTGAAGCGGCGGAGACGGTAACAGCACCCGGCAGGCTGCGAAGCGCCCGCCTTTCGGCGGGCGCACGGCCCTCCGGTCGTCTCAGGCCTTGAAGAAGGCCAGCAGATCCGCGTTGACGACATCCGCATGCGTGGTCGCCATGCCATGCGGGAAGCCCTTATAGACCTTGAGCGTGCCATTCTTCAGCAGTTTGATGGAAAGCTCTGCCGAGTCTGCGATCGGCACGATCTGGTCGTCATCGCCATGCATGACCAGCGTCGGCACCTCGATCTTCTTCAGATCTTCGGTGAAGTCCGTTTCCGAGAAGGCCTTGATGCAATCATAATGAGCCTTCGCGCCTCCCATCATGCCCTGACGCCACCAGTTGTCGATCACGCCCTGAGAGACAGCAGCGCCCGGACGATTGAAGCCGTAGAACGGACCTGCCGGGATATCGCGAAAGAATTGAGCGCGATTGGCGGCAAGTGCGGCGCGGAAGCCATCGAAAACTTCCAGCGGCAGGCCGCCGGGGTTCTTGTCGGACTTGACCATGATCGGCGGTACGGCGCCAATCAAGACGGCCTTCGAAACACGGCCATGTCCGCCATACTGAGCGACATAACGCGCGACTTCGCCGCCGCCGGTCGAATGACCGACATGAATGGCGCCCTTGAGATCGAGATGTTCGGCAAGTGCCGCGACGTCGGCGGCGTAAGTGTCCATGTCGTTTCCGGTTGCCGTCTGGCTGGAGCGGCCATGGCCGCGACGGTCATGCGCAATGACGCGGTAGCCCTGATGGAGGAAGAAAAGCATCTGAGCGTCCCAATCGTCGGAGCTCAAGGGCCATCCGTGATGGAAGACGATCGGCTGGCCCGTTCCCCAATCCTTGTAGAAAATCTGCGTGCCGTCCTTGGTAGCGATCGTGTTGCTGCTCATTGTGTCCTTACCTTTCGAAGATGGTTGCTTTGTAGAGGCTTGTGCAGGTTGAGCGAATGGGGTGACGGCTGCGGCGGCCGCAAGGCCAAGCCCTGCTGTCATGACACCCCGGCGGGTAGCTTGATGGATCGACTGGCTCATTTCAATCTCCACTTAAATTTATTGCACGATTTATTATCGCGATATCGACACTCATAATGCCTTTCCATTTCCTTGTCCACATAAAATTACCAAACAATTATTTAGTGCAATAATAAATTGCGAACATGACACCCGGTCATGCGCATCGTCGGGACGCGTCGAAGCCGACGGTTCTCAATTCTGAGAACCGAACGACGCGTTACCAACACCAGTAAAGCTATTGCACGGGCTTATCGACAAAATGCGCTGTCGCGAACTCTGCAACGTGTTCGTTCGACTTTCTCGCATCGTCGAGCCAGAAGGGGAAAATCTGCCACTGATGGATCATGCCAGGCCAGATTTCCAAGCTCACCTTGCCGCCGGCCTGGCGCACCTTGTCCGCGAACCGCGTGCTGTCATCCAACAGCGCCTCGCGAGCGCCAACCTGGATCAGCAACGGCGGGAATCCGGAAACATTGCCATAGAGCGGCGATATGTCGGGGTCAGCGAGGGGGCGATCGCGCGCGAACGCATCGTGGATGAGGGTCAGTTCCGCCTTGTTCATGAAGGGATCATTCGCGGCATTGGCAGCCAAGGATGCGCCCGTTGCGGCAAAGTCGGTGATCGGGCTCATCGCGACCACCGCGGCTGGAAGCGCGCCGCTCAGCCTGAGCTGGTTCAAAACGACCTCGATGGCCAGGGTTGCCCCGACAGACTCGCCGACAATAACGATATTGCCGGCCTTGTACCCCGATGTCAGAAGCCAGCGATAGGCAGCAATGGCATCATCCCTCTGCGCGGGAAAGCGATTTTCAGGAGCGAGGCGATAGTCGATCAACAAGACATCGGCCGACGCCGCCTTGGCGAGCGCGCCCGCTATGTTGCTGTGTGTACGCAGCGAGCCGCTGTAAAAGCCGCCGCCATGCAGATAAAGAATGGCACGCCGACCAATCGGATGGTGCAATCGCGCAGGCCATATCAGATTGCCATCCACGCCGTTGGCATCGACATGCCGTATCTGCACACGCGCTGGGCCTGGCGTCGATGTCATGAGCTTCTCGAAACCGGAGCGCCGCTGCAACAGGTCGGTTCCGGACATGGCACCGCTATCGCGCAAGATGCCGATCAGCTTCTCGATCTGCTCGCCCGATGTCTTGGTCTGAGGTGCAATAGCGCTCGCCTCCGCAGCCATGCCCCGCTCTATCGACCAGCAACCCGCGGCAATCAGCACGATCATCGCCACAACAAAATGACAGACGCTGCGAAATGATCGGAACTCGCTCATACCCACCCCTAACGCCGAACACGATGTCGTGATGCCACGGTCGCAGAAACACGGTGCGAGTCAAGCGGGATAGGCGGCGGCAAGCGTGTCGAGCCCGACCGGGCGTATTGCCATGCGTGCCGATCCATCAGCTGTAGTGTACGCCTTGGTAAAGAACGTAGCCCACCGGGTGATGCGTGAAGTGAAGCACCGGCAGAACGGGATCGGTATTGTCGTCGGTCGGATAGGCCGAAGCGATGGGAATATATTCGCCCTGCAGTTCGATCGGCTCTCCCGCAGTCAAGTCGGGGATCTCATGGTCCAGCCCTTCATTATCCCCGAAGCGGACAGCGACGAAAACGGTCTGCCCGTTGATATCCTCGTCACTGCCCTCGAACTTCAAAACCGCAGTGATCGTGACGGTGAAGTGCTGATGGTTGGCGCCGTGGTGATTCGCCGGCGCTTCGAACACATGGGCAATCGTCCCCCGCACGCGCGCAAGCGGCGCCCCCAGAGAATGCGAAAACCGGTGGTGGGGAAGGATCTTGTTCGCCCGATTGCTCATCATCACCTCGTTGGGGGAACCGGCATGATCGAAACTTCAATCGCCTGCTTACCGGCCTTCCATTGCATTCGAGTGACAATGCAGCCTCGAAGAAAAGGAGGGCTTAACCTGCCCGGTGCCGGACGGACGGCAGACGTGCCATGATGGCTTCACGGGCGGTGCGCGATCCGGCAAGACGCCGCCTCGTTCTCGCCAGCACATTGGCATTCGCCTCCTCCGGCGTTCCGGAGTTGAAAGGGGGGGCCGGCGCGTATTCAAGCGAGAGCTGGATTGCCTCGGCCTCTTCCGCGTCGCGCAAGGCCGCGACGATGGTCAGACCGAAATCGATGCCGGCCGTCACACCGCCGGCTGTGAAGAGATTGCCGTCGCGCACGACACGTCCGGGCGTCACAACAGCACCGAAACCTGCGAGAAAATCGCGTGCATTCCAGTGCGTGGTGGCCTTCTTGCCGTCGAGCAGACCGGCCGCGCCTAGGACGAGGGAACCGGTGCAGACGGATGTCACGAAGCGCGCACCCTCCGCTTGTGTACGGATGAAGGACAATACCACCTCATCCTCCAGCAGCGCGTTGACGCCGCCACCTCCCGGCACGCAGATCACATCCAGTTGGGGGCACTCGGCGAAACTCGTCGTCGGCTGCAGCACCAGCTTCGTTGCAGAGATGACGGGAGCGGTATCCTTCCAGACCAGGTGAACGTCGGCGTCTTCCATCGAGGCAAATATCTCATAGGGCGCGGTCAAGTCGAGTTGTTGGACGCCGGGAAAGGCAAGCAGGCCAAAGCGGATGGTCATGATACGTCTCCAAAGATTGACTTCGCAGAGCTTATGCGAGAACAATCTGGCCTGTTTGCCAAATCTCAGTCATTTCTTGCCAATCATGCGCCGTATCGAAATTCTTGCGTTCGACAATGCCCAGCTGCTCGATATAACCGGGCCGCTGCAGGTCTTCACCAGCGCCAACGAGGCTGCGATCAAGAATGGATCGCCGACGCCTTACGAGGCTGTCGTCGTCGCCACGAACGCGCAGACAAGAACCAGCTCCGGCCTTGTGCTCGCAACTGCGCCGCTTGGTGACGCCGATAACGCGCTCGACACTCTGATCGTCGCAGGCGGTCGGGGCGTGAACAAGGCCTGCGAAGACTTAAACCTGCTCGACTGGATACGCCGGCGATCGGCCAATGCCCGTCGCACCGCCTCCGTCTGCAGCGGCGCCTTCCTCCTTGCGCAAGCTGGACTCTTGAACGAACGTCGGGCTACAACTCACTGGAATCGCTGCGAAGAATTTACCGAGCGCTTCCCTCGCGTAAAGCTCGAGCCGGATCCGATCTTCGTTCGGGATGGATCTGTCTGGAGTTCGGCTGGCGTGACGGCAGGCATCGATCTTTCACTTGCTCTCGTGGAAGCGGACCTCGGACGCAAGCTGGCTCTTGCCGTCGCGCGCACGCTCGTCGTTTTCCTAAAGCGACCCGGCGGCCAGGCACAGTTCAGCACGACACTGCGCTTGCAGGAAGGCGGCGAGCGCTTCGATCGCCTGCATGGCTGGATCATGGACAATCTACTCGCTGACCTTTCTCTGCCGGCGCTTGCCGAGCAAGCGAACATGAGCGCGCGCAGCTTTTCACGCCATTATCTGAAAGCAACCGGGCGCACACCCGCACGAGCCGTGGAGGAAATCCGCATCGAGGCGGCCCGCCGCCTTCTGGAGGAAGGCCTGACGGTGCATCAGGCACGCATGCACTGCGGCTTTACCTCGGAGGAAACCATGCGGCGCAATTTCATGCGAAAATTCGGGACGACACCACAGGCATTCCGCGATCATTTCGCTTGAGGCCTGCCTGCGATCCCGCGCAATATTGACATATCCGCAGCAGGACGCTCAGCCGGCATAAATATCGTCATCGCATCCTTCCCGAAACGGGCGGAGTCGTCTTAGTTTGTCTGAACCGGATTCAAGACAAGGCTATGCACATGGCAACGCACCGCTTCCTGCCCACTCACTATCACAATGTCATCGGTTCGCTGCCGCCGGCCCTGCATGTCGCCGACGGCGATACGGTGATCACCGAAACACTCGATGCCGCCGGCTACGACAAGCATGACGTCCACATCATCTCCGGACCCAACCCGATGAACGGGCCTATCTTCGTCGAAGGTGCCGAACCGGGCGATTCTCTCAAGGTGGAGATTCTTGCCATGCTGCCGACGCGCGAAACCGGATTTACCCGCAGCGTCGTCGCAAGCAATGTCGTCGATCCTCAGGACGTATGGGCCTTGCCGGCCAGCCACAGAGTGATCTGGCAGATCGATCGCGAGGCACTGACGGCGCGGCTGGCCGAGCCCGTGGCCGGTCTCGAATCCCTCATTCTGCCGCTCTCGCCGATGATCGGCTGCTTCGGTGTCGCACCTTCGTTCGGACAGGCCATATCGACCGCGACCAGCGGCGAGTTCGGCGGCAATATGGACTATCGGCTGCTCGGGCCGGGCGCGACCGTCTGGTTTCCTGTATCGGCTCGCGGCGCCCTCTTTTTTCTTGGCGATTGCCATGCCGTCCAGGGCGACGGCGAGATCGTCGGCACCGGGATCGAAACCACCTTCGAAGTAACGGTGCGGCTGAGCGTGGAAAAGAAAAAGACGATCATCTGGCCGCGCGGCGAGACGGCGGATGACATTTTCACCATCGGCAATGCCCGGCCGCTCGATCAGGCCCTGCAGCACGCCACCAGCGAAATGCTGCGCTGGCTCGGCGCCGATTATGGCCTGGACAAGACAGCAGCCAGCCATCTTCTCGGTCAGGTCGTGCGCTACGATGTCGGCAACGTCTTCGACCCCGCCTACACGATGGCCTGCCGTATCTCGAAATCCTGGCTGAAGCACCGCTGACGCCGGGACGGGCTATCAGCTCGCGTCCTGCGACAGGTCGCGCCGCTGGCGCGACACGTTGCTTTCCTGCCGCTCCCGCGCCATGCGGCTGACGGCGGCACGCAGTTGCGGATGGCGCGACATGAACAGATTGAAGTCGCGACGGTCCAGCACGAACAGCTGACAGAAATCGACGGCGACGACGTCGGCCGTGCGGCGTGCGCCCGTCAAAAGCGCCATTTCACCAAAGAAGGCGCCGGCGTCGAGCCGGATCTCGTCATCTTCCAGCTGCACTTCGACCGCGCCGGAGGCGATGAAGAACATGCTGTCGCCGCGATCGCCGGTTCGGATCACCCGATCGCCCGGCGAGGCCGATCGCGGGCGGAAGAGCAGCAGAAGCTCCTCATGCTCGTTATCATCAAGTTCGGCGAACATCGGGAAGGTTTCGATGAGCTGCTCGATCTCGAGATGATGCTGGCGATCGCGCTCCTCGCGCTGCTTGTTGATCGCGGTCAACTGGCGACGCAGACTGTCCTGCTTGGCCATCCCATATTTGTTCGCCAGGAACGGCGAGCGCGCAAACGTCCATTTCTCCAGCTTCTCGGTGGCAAAGAAAGCGAGCGGATTGAGCGTGATCGACAGGATCGCGCCAGCAAGGATGAGATCCTGCCCTTCCCTTGTCAGCAGCCCGAGCGAAACGCCAAGTCCGGCGAGAATGAAGGAGAATTCGCCGATCTGCGCCAGACCCGCCGCAACCGCAAAGCCGATGCTGGCGGGATAGCGCAGCAACAGCACGACGCCGAAGGCGATCAGTGACTTGCCGAGCATGATCAATGCGAGCACGCCGATGATCATCAGCGGCTCGCGGACCAGGACCGTCGGGTCGAAAAGCATGCCGACGGACACGAAGAACAGAACCGAAAAGGCGTTCTGCAACGGCAGCGAGTCGGCCGCCGCCCTATGGCTGAGATGCGACTCACTCATCACAAGACCGGCAAAGAAGGCACCGAGCGCAAAGGAGACGCCGAATATTTCGGCCGCGCCGAAAGCGATGCCGAGCGCGATCGCCAGAACCGACAGAGTGAACAGTTCACGCGAGCCGGTACGCGCGACCGACGTCAGGAGCCAAGGCACCACGCGTGGGCCGATGAAGACTGCGACCGCGGCAAAGGCCGCTACCTTGAGGAGCGTCATGCCGATCGTCAGCCAGATCGAACCGGACGCCGCATGGCCGCCGGCATCCGCATGACCGCCCATGACACCGGCAAAGGCCGGCAGGAGCACCAGCGCAAGCACCATGGCCAGATCCTCGACGATCAGCCAGCCGACCGCAACGCGGCCATTGGTCGAATTCACCAGATTGCGTTCTTCCAGCGCCTTCAAAAGCACGACGGTACTGGCAACGGCAAGGCTGAGGCCGAAAACCACGCCGGCTCCAAAACTCCAGCCCCATAGCGACGTCAAACCCACGCCCAGCACAGTCGCGATCGCGATCTGCCCGATGGCACCGGGAATGGCGACGCCGCGCACCGCCAAAAGATCGGCGGCGGAGAAATGCAGCCCAACGCCGAACATCAGCAGGATGACGCCGATCTCGGCTAATTGCGACGCAAGCGAGACATCGGCCACAAAGCCCGGCGTGGACGAGCCTATGATGACGCCGGCCACCAGATAGCCGACGAGCGGCGGCAGGTGCAGCCTGTCGGCCAGATAGCCGAAAATGGCCGCGAACACGAAGCCGGCGGCAATCAATGCGATCAATGCAACGTCGTGCGGCACGGCAGTCCTTCCCGTTTCACGGCGTCAAAGCCTTATTGTCCTTGCTGAAGGCTACCTAGCATCGCTTTTGCCGGGCCGTCTACTGAGGAAAAACATCGCCTTGCCGGGACAAGTTCAAGGCAAGGCGATGCGACAGCTGGAGCTTACCGATCGAGAACGATCTGCAGTTTGACATCCGCCGGCCGGGCTTCAACGGCGCGGTCGAAAGCTCTGATGGAATCTTCGAATGCGAAAGTCTCGGAAATCAAGGGCTTGAGATCGACGCGGCCGGACGCGATCAGCGCGATCGAACGCTCGTATTGATGCGCATAGCGGAACACCGTCTCGACGCGGATTTCCTTGGTCGATGCCGTCGAAACGTCGAAGCCGACCGGATTGACCGGCAGGCCGACGGCGACGATGACGCCGCCCGGACGCGGCAGCGCCATGACCGTTTCCCAGGCCTTCGCCGAACCCGAGCATTCGAACACGACATCTGCGCCCCAGCCATCGGTCAAACGACTGACCTCTTCCACGAGGTTCTTCTCACGGATATTGACCGGGATGACGCCCTGATACTGCGCAGCGATATCGAGCTTCGGCTGGGCGAGATCGGCAACGATCGCCCGTGCGCAGCCGCCGGCAAGGGCTGCCACCGCCACCATGATGCCGATCGGACCGGCACCGAGCACGACGGCGGTGTCGCCGGGGGCAATACGCGCCTTGGTCGCCGCCTGCATGCCCACTGCAAAGGGTTCGACCATAGCCCCTTCCGCAAAGCTGACATTATCGGGCAGCTTGAAGGTGTAATTGGCCGGATGCACGACGAAGGGCGTCAGCACGCCATGGATCGGCGGTGTCGCCCAGAAGATGACGGCGGGATCGATATTGTACATGCCGAGGCGGCTGGCCTTGGAATTGGCATCGGGAATGCCCGGCTCCATGCAGACGCGGTCACCAATCTTCAAATGCGTCACGCCAGCGCCGACCTCGACCACCGTTCCTGCCGCCTCATGGCCAAGTACCATCGGCTCATTGACGATGAAGGGGCCGATCTTGCCGTGGGTGTAATAATGCACATCCGACCCGCACACACCGACCGTATGGATCTTGATCTTCACCTCACCCGGCCCGACCTCCTGCGGCAGATCGATATCTCGGATTGCCAGCTCATGCTGACGCTCCAACACCAGGGCACGCACCTTGCTCATCGCATCTTTCCTCTTTTCAAAGCAATCGAAGTCCTGCCATCGCGGGGACAAAATCCGCATTCGTTATATCGTGTAAACAAGCCCCGCAAAACGATCTTTCTGCCAGGCGTCCGAAGTGTTGCGGCATCTTTGAACAATCGGAAACCCGCCTCGAACGACAGCATTAGATATGACTTATTATTTAGCCACCTATTGCCGATATTGACTGGGGCTCCATTTCTTGCCTTTCTAATGGTTGAGGAGAAGGAGGGGCTCACCATGGCAGTATACGATTGGAGCGGTCAGCGCGTCCGCCGGATGAAAATGGTGCGCGCGGCAAGCGTCGCAATGCTTCTGATCATCCTGATGGCGATACCCGCAATATTGCTGCACTACAATCTCATCCAATATCCGCACTGAGCACTTCGAAAGAAGACACCGCTAGGCCGCCTTCTTTGCCACAGGCTTCGGCTTGCGTGAGACATTATCACCTGCCTTGCGATCCAGCGGCAGGCAATCCAGCACGGCAAGAAGCGCGATGAGGCCAAGCAGCACGAAGGCAAGGCGGAATTCGATGGCGACGATACCGTCGGCGCCCAATGGCGCGCTGATCGCCTGGCCGATGCGAATGCCGATCGCACCGACCGCGATGCCCATGCCCATCGTCAGCTGAAAGACTGTGCTGAACAGCGTATTGGCACCCGTCATCTGCTGGGGCGGGATGTCGGCGAACGCGATCGTATTCAGCGCGGTAAAATGCATGGAGCGGCACATGCCGCCGATGAAGAGCACCGGCACGATGAACCAAAGCGGCGTATCCGGAGAAAACAGTGCGCAGGCCGCGATGAAGACGGCGTTCAGAAGACCGTTGACGATCAGCACCGGCTTGAAACCGAAGCGGCGCAGAATGGGCGTCGTTGCCGGCTTCATCGCCAGATTGCCGGCGAAAACAGCAAGCGTCAGCATGCCGGCATGAAAGGCACTCAGTCCGAAGCCGACCTGAAACATCAGCGGCAGCAGGAAGGGGACAGCTCCGATGGCCGTGCGGAACAACGATCCGCCCGAGATGGTGATGGCAAAAGTCGGCAACTTCAATCCCGAGAGATCGATGAGCGGATGCTCGGTGCGGAGAAAATGAAAAACCGCAACGGCAAGCAGGATGAAGCCGACGATGACATAGGTCCCGGCTTCCAGCCAGACGGGATCGGGGCGCCCGACCAGCTCCAGCCCGTACATCAGGCTCGCAAGCCCGATGCCGCTGACGATGAAACCGATCCAGTCGAACGGGGGACGCACAGCGCTCCGGGTCTTGGGAATGAGCATGAGCGCGAAGACGAAGGCCAGAATGCCGAGCGGCAGATTGAGGAAGAAGATCCAGCACCAGCTTGCATGATCGGTAATGAAGCCGCCGAGCGGCGGTCCCAGCACCGGGGCAACCAGCGCCGGCCAGGTGATTGTCGCAATGGCCGAGATCAGCTTGTCCTTCGGCGTGTTGTTCAAGACAACGAGCCGGCCCACCGGCACCATCATCGCCCCGCCAATGCCCTGCAGGATGCGCATGGCGACGAAGGAGCCGACGCCATTGGCAAAACCGCAAAGGACGGAGGCGAGCGTGAAGATAGCGACCGCCGTCGTAAAGACGAACCGCGCGCCGAAGCGATCGCTGATCCAGCCGCTGATGGGAATGAAGACGCCGAGCGTCAGCAGGTAGGCGCTCATGCCGATATTGAGATCGACGGGGCGGGCGCCGAAGGAAACGGCCATCTGCGGCAAGGCGGTGGCGATGACGGTGCCATCCAGATTTTCCATGAAGAAGGCGCCGGCCACAAGCAATGCGATCAGCAGTGACCGAGACCCGGTCTCCCGCCGCTCCTCACCCTGCCCGCGCGTGGACATCTCATTCATCTGTCAGTCACTCCGAATCCGCCTCGCATCCCGAATGCATTTAACCGGTTCGGTAACGTTTACGATAGATCGAAATCATCTCATCAATCGATTGGGCGATCACGTTTCGCTCGGCACGCGTCCGGCAATTTGATCAGATGGTACTGCCCGGGACAATATCCCGCCCCAGGAAGCACAGCAGCGTTCATGCGGGTAACGATCTGCCCGATCCGGCGCCAGTAGGCACGCACATACAAGACATGCTAGGGTTTTTTACAGGGACACGCCGCAAAAAGGACGGCAGGATCGACATCGGAACACTATGGAACAGCTCAAACAAGCCGAGACACCAGCGTAAAGCTTTCCCCCAGCATAAGCCAACGACTGTTCTCGCGACGGCGCATCAATAAGGAACGAGAGTCCCGCATAATGAAACATGGCCAGGACGCAATGACTTCTCCGGCTGCTTCGGAGTCGAAACTGATCGTAACGCAGTCGCCCTTCGATCCCTTTGTGCGAAAATATGGCACGATCCCGCGGCGCGGCGTTTTCGGCTATTTCGTTCACGAACTCGGACGCCGTATCGTTCGCGGAGATTATCCGGTCGGTACGACATTGCCCAACGAACCGGATCTGGTCGAACAGTTCGGCATCAGCCGCACCGTCATCCGCGAGGCAATGAAATGCCTTGCCGGCAAAGGATTGATCGAAATCAAGACGCGCGTTGGCACGCGCGTCAAGGAACGCTCCAATTGGCATCATCTCGATACGGATGTGATGGTGTGGTATTACGAGACCGGTCCATCGGTCGAAATCATGCGTTCGATCAAGGATCTGCGGTTGGCGCTCGAGCCGGAGGCAACCGCGCGCGCGGCGCTCCGCCGCACCGAGAGCGACATTGCCGCTATCCGTTCTGCTTATGAAGACATGGCGTCCACCATCGGCGACATCAACAGCAATGCCGATGCCGACCTGCGCTTCCATACGGCGATCTTTGCTGCCACGCATAACATGATCTATTCGCAGCTGATCGATCTGATCGCCGTCGGGATCTATGCCAATCGTACGCTATCCGGTCATGAAGACATCGCCGAAGGCCAGAAACGCGCCCTGCCCTTTCACAGGGCCATCTTCGACGCCATCTTCGCGCAGGATACGGATGCCGCGATCAAAGCGTCGCGAAACCTGCTCGAAGCCTGGCTTATCCGCGACTACGGCTTTTAGGGCACGATAGCGCGGTTCCGGACCAGAGCCGGATGGCGCCCGAAAACCGCTCACACTTTTCGGCGTCCCGCTAATGGGTCATCGCATCCTTAGCATCCGTCTCGGGAAGCGATGATCCGCGACCGGCATCATGTGCGACCGGGATGAGCCAGATCGTCGCGCAGGTCGTCAGGGCAACGATGACGACGCCCCAGAAGCTCCAATGCAGCGCGGCATCGAAGACGCTCCTGATCGTCGGATCGCCGACGAGGTCGGAAAGGCCGGTCGGCTGGTTGAGGAGGTCGTGAAGCCTGCTGGCCAGTTCACCGCTACCGTAATGCGCAATGCCGACATTCATGATCGCGCCGAGCGCCGTTGCGCCAAGCGTGTTGCCGAGGCTGCGCGAGAAGATGATCGACGCGGTGGCGCTGCCGCGCATCGACCACTCGACGCTTTCCTGCACCAATACGACGCTCGTAAGGCTTATCAGGCCCATGCCGAAGCCCATCAGGAATGACCCGATACCGGCGATCACCGGGCTGCTTTCAGGCGTCAGAAACAGGAGAAAGAAAGAGCCGAAGGGAAACATCAGGCTGCCGGCGCGCAGCGTGTTGCGGATACCGAAGGTGCGGAAGAACCGGCTCGCCAGCATCACGGCCAGCGGCCAGCCGACAATCAGCATCGTCAGCGTGAAGCCGGCCTCCAGCGGCGAGCGACCGAGTACGCCTTGAACATAAATCGGCAATACCGTGGTGAGGCCGATCAGGGCCATTCCGGCAAGCAGGGTGGCGGCATTGCTGGTCGCAATCAGCCGCCGGCTCCAAAGTGCGATCGAGATGATCGGCTCCGACGCCCGCCGCTCCTGCTGCAAAAACAGAATACCGGTGACGGCGAACACGATCGCGAGCGGACAGAGAACGACAAAGCCCGCATCGGTCTCCGTCAGGATAATGAGCAGCGACACGATCGAGATCGAAAACAGGAACGTGCCGAGATGATCGATCTTCGCCTCGCGCGGCGTGATGGATTCATGCAGGAAGAGGACGAAACCGGCGATGGCGAGCACCCCGACCGGCAGGTTGATCCAGAAAATCCAGGCCCAGGAGAGGTTATCGACGATGATGCCGCCGGCAAGCGGGCCGATGACCGCGGAGATCGCCCAGACGCTGGCGAGCGCTCCCTGGACCTTGGCCCGCTCCTCCAGCTTGTAGAGGTCGCCGACGACGGTCATCGTCACGGGCTGGATCGCGCCGGCGCCAAGTCCCTGCAGCAGCCTGAAGAGGATGAGCGAAGCCATCGACCAGGCGAAACCGGCCAGCGTCGAGCCTATGAGAAAAATGATGATGCCGCCAATCAACATCGGCTTTCGGCCGAAAATGTCGGAGAGCTTGCCATAGATGACCGTGGTGGTGGACTGCGCCAGCAGAAAGGCGGAAAAGACCCAGCTGTAATAGGTGAAGCCGCCAAGCTGGCCGACGATGCGCGGCATGGCAGTTGCGACGATCGTCGCTTCGACGGCGACCATGAAGGTCGCCAGCATGATCGAAACGATGACCAACGGACGTCTCGAGCGATCGACCGTGCTGGACATGGCATTCCTTTCTGACTGCTGCGCCCGATGTCGAAAAATGCCCATGCCGCCATAATGGGCATGGTCGAGCGCTTGGCAGGGATGGGACGTGGAGGCCAGAGGCCTGCAGAATTGTTGTGATAAGCTTTGCATATCGATGCCTGTCGATGTCAACTGTTTAGGCGCAGGGAATGCTTGGCAAGAACTTGATGCAGCAACTCGGCTCATACCCATTGACGATATTGTGCAAATTGGTCTTTAGTAAACCAAGTACCGGTGGTTTGTTCATTTTCTGAATTTAGCGGCGGCAAATTTGTCGGAATTCAAGCGGAACGTCGAATTGCTTACATCTTCCCAGCAACAGCTCTTGCGGGTCATCAGCCAATCAGGCCCTCACAGCCGCACGGTTCTGGCCGCCTCCATGGGGCTGAGCAAGGCGGCAATGAGCGGGATTGCACGGGATCTGATTGCGCTTGGCGTGCTGCGCGAGACGGAGACGATCTACGGCCAGGGCCGCCCGTCGATCCTGCTGGACCTCAATCCGGAAGGCGCTTTCTTCGTCGGTATTTCGCTGCTGGAAGATCCCGCGCCCCTGGTGCTCAGCGATTTCAACGGCAATATCGTCGCGCGCCAAACCATGCCGCTGTCGCGCGACCCGGAGGTCATCGCCACGCTCATTTCCGAGGCGCTGCCGAAGCTGCTTGCGGAACGAACGGATGCGGCGCGAAAACTGTCGGGACTTGGCGTTGCGCTTTCCGGTTTCGTCGACGAAAGGCAGGAAAGTTGCGTCAAATCCACGCTGCTTGGATGGCAGGATGTGCCGCTTGCACGCCTCATCAGGCAAAAGACCGGTATCGAGACTTTCATCGAGAATGACGCGAAGGCGGTTGCCGTCAGCGAAAAGCTGTTTGGCATTGCCCGCGATATCCGGAATTTCAGCGTCGTTTCGTTCGACAACGGCATCGGCTGCGCCCATTTTATCGGCGGAGAACTCTATCGCGGCAATCACGGCGGTGCCGGCGAGATTGCCCATTGCACCATTGAGCCCAACGGTTCGCCCTGCCGATGCGGCAAGCGCGGCTGCCTTGACACCGTAGCCTCGCTGAAGGCAATCAAGGAAATGGCGAAGACGGAAGGCCTCGGCCAGTCCTTCAACTGGCTGGAGACGGAGGCATCGCTCGGCAATGCGGCCGCGATCCGCATCCTGCATCGCGCCGGCAGTGCGCTCGGGCTGGCAATTGCGCATCTTATCCAGTTCAACGATCCCGGCCTGATCCTGATCACCCATGTCGAAGGCCGGTTCGACGGCCTTTTCGGTACTGTCATGCGGCAGGCGGCCGAAGCCAACGTATTGCCGCGCTACGCCGGCCAGACGCCGATCCGCACGCAGCACGTCGACGGCGATGTCTGGGCGCGAGGTGCGGCCGGCATCGCCGCCCATAATTTCCTGATTGGTTCCACGCCCTAACGAGGTTCCCATGCGCATCGCCGTCGGAGGCATTCACATCGAATGCAGCACTTACAATCCTGTATTGAACGAGGAGAAGGACTTTCGTGTCCTGCGCGGCGCGGCGCTGGCCGCTTCGCCCTACTTTGCCTTCCTCAGGGATTATGATGGCGAATTCCTGCCGACCATTCATGCGAGAGCCATCGCGGGCGGTCCGGTCGCCCGCCGCACCTACGAGAGGTTCAAGGCGGAGTTTCTCGAAGGATTGAAGGCATTGCTGCCGCTCGATGGACTATATCTTGCCATGCATGGAGCCATGTATGTCGAGGGCATGGAAGACGCCGAAGGCGACTGGATCAGTGCGGCGCGCGCCGTCGTCGGCGATGACTGTATGGTTTCGGCGAGCTATGATCTGCACGGCAACGTCACCCAGCGCATCATCGACGCGCTCGACATGTACTCGACCTATCGC
This sequence comes from Hyphomicrobiales bacterium, assembly GCA_900468625.1. Lineage (GTDB taxonomy): Bacteria > Pseudomonadota > Alphaproteobacteria > Rhizobiales > Rhizobiaceae > Rhizobium. The sequence continues at coordinate 126,642 of UBUL01000016.1, read as the reverse complement.
ACGGCGCCGCATATCGATGTCGAGGAGACCATGCGCCGCGCTGTCAAGATGCTGACGGAAAGCCTAAAGACCGGCGTAAAGCCGATCCTGCTTTGGGCGCCTATCCCCGTGGTTTTGCCCGGCGAACGCACCAGCACCGTCGATGAACCGGCCAAGAGCCTTTACGACATGCTGCCTGCAATCGATGCGATCGACGGCGTTTGGGATGCATCGCTCATGGTCGGCTATGTCTGGGCCGACGAGCCGCGCGCAACGGCCGCCGCCATCATGACCGGCACGGAGCGCACGGTGCTCGAGCGGGAAGCAAAACGCCTGGCGCAAGCCTATTGGGACGCGCGTAAGGATTTCATTTTCGGCTCTGAGACCGGCTCGATCGAGGGATGCGTCGCAAAAGCGATTGCTAGTTCGACCGCACCGGTGGTTCTGGCGGAATCCGGCGACAATCCGACAGGCGGCGGTGTCGGCGACCGGGCCGATGTGCTGGCAGAACTGATTTCCAAAGAAGCCGATGGCGTAATCTTCGCAGGCATTGCCGACAAGGCGGCCACGCAGGCCTGCTATGCTGCCGGCGTCGGAGCCACCCTCGATCTTTCCGTCGGCGCATCGCTGGACACCAAGGGCAGCAAGCCGGTAAAGGGCAGCTTCACCGTCAAATTCCTGCTCGATGCAGCAGAGGCGAGCGATGCGCAAGCTGTCGTATCCATCGGCGGTATCGACCTTGTTCTGTCCGCCAAACGCCGCCCCTATCACAACATCGCCGATTTCACCCGCCTCGGTCTCGATCCGCATGAGGCGAAGATCATTGTCGTCAAATCGGGTTATCTCTCGCCGGAATTGGCGCCGATCGCCAACCCGAACCTAATGGCGCTGTCGCCCGGCGTCGTTGACCAGTTCGTCGAACGCCTGCCGCGACTGCGCAAGCAGAAGCCGACCTACCCCTTTGATAAGGATTTCGATTTCATCCCCGTCACGGGCATTTCGGCTCGCGCCATCGGTCGCTGAACGTCCCGGGCGAGCGACCAAAAGCCGGTTCAAGATTCCGAGGGCGGTTCGTTTTTTCACGGGCCGCCTTATACATCGCGCACAAACATTGTGCATCGCCAAAATTGCACAAAAAAGCGCTTGACGCTGTGATCGAGTTAATTTTCTATTGAACCAATCAAAAATTGGTTCACTCCTTATCATGACAGCCAGCAACCTTCCGGAGAATTCGGTTCACGCCCTGGAAAGGCTCCGCGTGCTTTTGAATTCCGCCGATCTGCCAGCGGACGGAAAGCTGCCGACCGAGAGGGCGCTTTCGGAAACGCTCGGCGTCAGCCGGCGCGCGATCCGAAGAGCGCTCGAGGTGCTGGAAGCGGAAGGCCGCGTCTGGCGACGCCAGGGGTCCGGAACCTATGTCGGGCAACGACCAGACGATTGGAGCCGGCATGTCAGCTCGCTTGTCGCCGGCACGGATCTCATGGAGGTCATGGAAGTCCGCCTGCGCATCGAGCCGCAGCTCGCCCAGCTCGCCGCCATGCGCGCCAAGCCCGACGACATCGACCGCATGTACGAACTGGCAAGAAAAATCACCGCCAGTGACGATGCCGACAGCCGGGAACTCTGGGATGGTGCATTGCACCGGCTGATTGCGCAAAGTGCCGGGAACCAGTTCTTTCTGACCATTTTCGACGTGATCAATCATGTCCGCCAGGACGAATCCTGGCAAACCATTCGCGAATTGGCCCGCAGCATCAACAAGACCCGCCCGGTCTCCTATGCGCAGCATAGAGCGATCATCGATGCGATTGCGGTGCGCAACCCGCTGAAAGCGGCAGAAGCCATGCGCGAACATCTTCTGATGCTTCAGGAAAGTCTGATCCGCATCACCTCGCTCGACGGACAAACCTCGCAACGGCAATTGTCCGAGGAGGTCGGCTGAGCATCCGCACGACACCGTAATGAATAACGGCCGAAGAGGAAAACGGTCGAGGACGCGGTGAACGACAATGATAAACAGGAGAACGAGATGAAGATCGCCAAATTCGTGACATCGCTTGCCGCCGGCGCCCTGATCGCGCTTCCGTCCCTAGCCGTCGAGCTGAAGATCGGCCTGCAGGACGACGCCGACGCGCTGGACCCCGCCCAATCCCGCACCTTCGTCGGCCGCATCGTCTATACCGCGCTCTGCGACAAGCTCGTCGACGTGACACCGGACCTGAAATTCGTGCCGCAGCTTGCCATCTCCTGGAAATGGTCCGCCGACGGCAAGCAGCTGGTCATGGAGCTGCGCCAGGGCGTCAAATTCCAGGATGAAACACCATTCAACGCCCAAGCCGTCGTCGACAACATCCAACGCTATCAGACCATGCCGGAATCGCGCCGCAAGAGCGAGCTTTCCTCCGTCGCCAAGGTCGAAGCGACAGGCGAATACGAAGTCACCTTCACCCTGAAGGCACCTGACGTCACGCTGCTTGCCCAGCTTTCCGACCGCTCCGGCATGATGGTCTCACCGGCAGCCGCAAAGGCTGCCGGCGCCAAATTCGGCGATCATCCCGTCTGCTCCGGTCCATTCAAATTCGTCGAGCGTGTGCAGCAGGACCGCATCGTGCTGGAGAAATTCCAGGACTACTGGAACAAGGACAATATCTTCATCGACAAGGTGACCTACCTGCCAATCCCCGATACGACGGTGCGCCTCGCAAACCTGCGTTCCGGCGATCTCGACATGATCGAGCGCGTCGCGGCATCCGATGCCGGCACAGTCAAGAACGATCCCAGTCTCGTCTATGCCGATGCTGTCGGCACCGGCTGGCTCGGCGTCTACGCCAATATCGGCAACGGTTCGCGCGCCGACAATCCGATCGGCAAGGACAAGCGCCTGCGCCAGGCCTTCTCGCTGGCAATCGACCGTGAAGCCGCCATGCAGATCGTCTTCGACGGCACCGGGCTTGCCGGCAACCAGCCTTTCGCACCGAACAGCCCCTGGTTCGACAAGAATATTCCGGTGCCGGCCCGCGATCTCGACAAGGCCAAGGCGCTGGTGAAGGAAGCCGGTTTCGACCGCATCCCGGTCGAGCTCGCCGTCACCAACAATCCCGTGTCGATGCAGATGATGCAGATCATCCAATCGATGGTTGCCGAAGCCGGCTTCGATGTGACGCTGAAGACCACCGAATTCGCAACCCTGCTCGACGCGCAGTCGAGCGGCAATTACCAGCTCAGCCGCTCCGACTGGTCCGGCCGCTCCGATCCCGACGGCAATATCCAGCAGTTCGTGACGACTGGCGCCGGCCTCAACGATTCCAAATACAGCAATCCGGAAGTCGACAAGCTGCTGCTCGAGGCGCGTCAGTCGCAGGACAATGCCGTTCGCAAGCAGAAATACGACGCTGCCGAGGCAATCCTCAACCAGGATTTGCCGATCATCTTCCTCGGGCATCAAGCCTGGATCTGGGCCTATAACAAGAAAATATCCGGCTTCGTGCCCTCCCCCGACGGAATGATCCGCCTCGTGGGCGTCAAGAAGAGCGGCTGACCGACCAGCGCCATGCGGGTTCCTTCCCGCATGGCCCTTTTTCCTTCGGCAAGGATCTGCCCATGTATAGCTATATCGGAAAGAGGCTGCTCGTCGCCATCCCGACGCTGCTGATCATTTCGATCTTCGTCTTCTCCCTGCAGAAGCTTCTGCCCGGCGATCCAGTACTTGCCATGGCCGGCGAAGAGCGCGATCCGCAAGTCCTGGAGCAACTCCGCGAGAAATATCGGCTGAACGACCCAGTCATCTATCAATATGGCTATTGGCTGCAAGGTGTCGCCAAGGGCGATCTCGGCGTTTCGCTACGCACCAATCAGCCGGTTCTGACGCTCATTGCCGAAAAGCTGCCGGTGACGATCCAGCTCGCCGTCATGTCGATGATCTTCGCTTTCGCAATCGGCATTCCCATGGGCATCCTGGCCGCCGTGAAGAAGAACACCTTCATCGACTTTCTCGCCAATATCGTCGCCCTGTGCGGGCTGTCGGTGCCCAACTTCTGGCTCGGCATCATGCTGATCCTGCTGGTCTCGGTGAAGCTCCATTGGCTGCCGGCCTCCGGCTACCAACCGTTCTTCAACGACCCATGGCGCTCAATCCAGACGATGCTGATGCCATCCTTTGTCCTCGGCAACGCGCTGGCGGCGACCTTGATGCGCCACACGCGGTCTTCGATGCTGAGCGTGCTGAGCGCGGACTATATCCGCACAGCCCGCGCCAAGGGCCTTCCAGAGGCGGCCGTCGTGCTGCAGCACAGCTTCCGCAACGCCATCCTGCCTGTCGTCACCGTCAGCGCCCTGCTGTTCGGCGAGCTTCTGGCCGGTGCCGTGCTCACCGAGCAGATCTTCACCATCCCCGGTTTCGGCAAGCTGATCGTCGATGCGGTCTTCAACCGGGATTACGCCGTCGTCCAGGGCGTGGTGCTCTGCACCGCCATCGGCTTCATCGCCATGAACCTCATCGCCGATATTCTCTACGTCCTCCTCAATCCGCGCATGAGGGCAGCCCTATGAGCACGATCGTTCAGGCGACTGCCGCAGACGCTTCCGCAAAACGCGCTCCCAACCGCGCCTGGCGCAAGCTGCGAGCCAACAAGGGCGCGCTGGTCGGGCTTGCGATCATCCTGTTCTTTACCGTGCTCGCCGCGCTGGCATCGCTCCTTCCGATTCCTGATCCGATCGCGACCAGCTGGTCGGCGATCCGCAAGGCGCCGTCGGCCGCCCATTGGCTTGGCACCGACGATCTCGGCCGGGACATTCTCTCCCGCATGATCTGGGGTGCGCGAGCGTCCTTGATGGCCGGCATCTTCTCGGTCGCCATCGCGGTTGCAATCGGCGTGCCCTTCGGCCTGATCTCCGGTTACTACGGCGGCTGGATCGATCAGATCATCTCGCGCATCACCGAAGCCTTCCTGGCGATGCCTTTCCTCATCACCGCCATTGCGCTTGCCGCCTTCCTCGGCCCAAGCCTCACTAATGCGATGATCGCGATCGGCTTTTCGGCAACGCCCGTCTTCGTGCGGCTGACGCGCGGCCAGGTGCTGGCGATCAAGACGGAGGATTATGTCGAGGGTGCCCGGTCGATCGGTCTGCGCCACTTCAGCATCATCACCCGCTATATCCTGCCGAACGTGTTTGCGCCGATCCTCGTTCAGGCCACGCTCACCATCGCGACGGCGATCATCGCGGAGGCGAGCCTCTCCTTCCTCGGCCTCGGCCAGCAGCCACCTGCCCCAAGCTGGGGCTCGATGCTCAATGTCGCCAAGAACTATCTCGAACAGGCGCCCTGGATGGCCATGTGGCCGGGGGCTGCCATTTTCCTCGTCGTGATCGGCTTCAATCTTCTCGGCGACGGCCTGCGCGACGCGCTCGACCCGCGCGAAGCATGAATAAACTGAAAAGGATGCCCCAATGACCGCATTCACCACCCGCCCCGAAATCCTAGGTACTTTCGGCGTCGTCACATCGACGCACTGGATCGCGTCCGCCGTCGGCATGAGCATTCTCGAAAAAGGCGGCAACGCCTTCGACGCCGCAGTTGCGACCGGTTTCGTGCTGCAGATCGTCGAGCCGCATCTTTGCGGACCTGGCGGCGATATGCCCGCCATCCTCTATTCGAAGAGGAAGGACAGGATCGAGGTCATCTGCGCCCAAGGACCGGCGCCGGCCGGCGCGACGATCGAGCGCTATGCACGCGAAGGGCTGAAGCTAATCCCTGGTGATGGCCTGCTTGCGACAGTTATCCCCGGAGCCTTCGATGGCTGGATGCTGATGCTGCGTGATTATGGCCGGCTGACGGTCCGCGACGTTCTCGAACCGGCAATCCACTATGCCGAAAACGGGCACCCCGTTCTGCCGCGCGTTTCCGCGACCATTGCAGGACTTGCCGATTTCTATCGCAAGGAATGGCCGACCTCCCACGAGACCTGGCTTCCCGGCGGAGCAGCTCCCGAACCCTGGTCCAATTTCAAGAACCCCGTTCTCGCCGAAACCTGGAAACGGGTCGTTGCGGAGGCGGAAAGCAAGAGCGATCGTGAGGCACAGATCGAAGCGGCGCGCGATGCCTATTATCGCGGCTTCGTCGCCGAAGCGATCGACACCTATGTCAGCAAGGCGGAGGTCATGGATGCGAGCGGGGCGCGTCATAAAGGCGTGCTGACGGCCAATGACATGGCCAACTGGAAAGCGACGATCGAAGAGCCGCTGACCTACGATTATCACGGCTGGACAGTCGCCAAGATTGGTCCCTGGGGTCAAGGACCCGTCTTCCTGCAGGCGCTGTCGCTGCTCAAAGGTTTCGATCTGGCCAGCATGGCCCCCGCCGGAGCCGAGTTCGTCCACACCGTCACCGAGGCCATGAAGCTCGCCTTTGCCGATAGAGAAGTCTATTACGGCGACCCGAATTTCACGAATGTACCGCTCGAAACCCTGCTGTCGGATGCCTATGCCGATGAGCAGCGCCGGCTGATTTCGCCGGAAGCATCGCTCGCCTTGCACCCGGGCAAATTGGCCGGCTTTGAAGATCAGTACGACCTTACAATGAAGATGCTCGAAGCACCGGAGGCCAAAAGCGGCGCGGTCTACGAGCCGACAATGGCGCATCTCACCGAGAAGCGCGGCGATACCGTCCATATCGATGTCATCGACCGCGAGGGCAACATGGTGTCGGTGACGCCCTCCGGCGGCTGGCTGCAGTCCTCGCCGATCATTCCCGGCCTCGGCTTCTGCCTGAACTCGCGCGCACAGATGTTCTGGCTGCGGCCGGGCCTGCCCTCCTCGCTTGCACCAGGCAAGCGGCCGCGCACGACGCTAACCCCGACGATGGCGCTGCATGAGGGCCGCCCGACCCTTGCTTTCGGCACGCCCGGTGGCGATCAGCAGGAGCAATGGCAGCTCTCCTTCTTCTTGCGCTATGTCCATCACGGGCTGAACCTGCAGGAGGCGATCGATAAGCCGTTGTTTCACAGCACGCATTTCCCGAGCTCCTTCTATCCGCGCACGCGCGAGCCCGGCGGCCTGACGGCGGAGGCGAATTTCAGCGCAGACGTGCTCGAAGCGCTCCGCAGGAAAGGCCACAAGCTGACCGTTGCGCCGGAATGGACTGTCGGCCGGCTGACTGCCGCGCGGCGCGACGCCGACGGCCTGTTGCGCGCTGCGGCGACACCGCGTTTGATGCAAGCCTACGCTATCGGGAGATAGAACCGATGACGTGGTCCATCGTCGCCCGCGAGCCGGAAACGGGAAACCTCGCCATCGCCGTCGCCACCCGCTTCTTTGCCGTCGGCAGCATCGTGCCGCATATTCGCGGCGGCATCGGCGCAGTTGCAACGCAGGCCTTCGCCAGCCCGCTTTACGGCATCGACGGACTTGCCATGCTGGCCGCTGGGCATGCGCCTGACGAAATCGTCGAAGCACTGAGTGCCCGTGACGAAGGCCGCGAACAACGCCAGTTCCATCTGATCGACAGCAGCGGCAGCAACGTTGCCTTTACCGGCGCGAAGTGCATCGATTGGGCCGGGCATCTGGTCGATGACAATGTTTCGGTCGCCGGCAATATGCTGGCGGGTCCGCAAGTGATCGCCGAGACGCTCGCAACGTTCAAGAAAACGAAGGGAAAGCCGCTTGCCGAGCGTCTGCTCGAAGCAATGCGAGCGGGCGAGGCAGCCGGTGGCGACAAGAGGGGCAAGCAATCGGCCGCGCTGGTCATCCATCGTGATCAGGACTATGCATGGCTGAACATCCGTGCAGACGATAGCGCCGACCCGCTTGCCGAGCTCGAACGGCTCTATGCAGTCGCGCAGGAGCGCTACCTGCATGTCGCCGAAACCATGCCGACACGGGAAAACCCCAGCGGCATGACCGACCGGCGCGAGATCGACGAAAAGATTGCCGCGCTGGAGGCCAGGAGGATTGCCGAAGGCCGCCTTTCCGCATCTTATGCCACGATGGCAGAATGAAAAAGGGGACACCATGCCGATCACTGCAGCGCAGGCCACCGATCCGGATGCTCAGTCCATTCTCTCCGTCGCCGATCTGACGACCTCGTTTCTCGTCGACGGAGAATGGCGCCCGGTGGTCAAGAATATCTCCTTTGACGTCATGCCGGGAGAAACGGTCGCCATCGTCGGCGAAAGCGGCTCCGGCAAGAGCGTGACCTCGCTCTCGATCATGCGCCTGCTTGCCAGGGGCAGCAGCCGCATCGAAGGCTCGATCCGGCTGAACGGCCGCGATCTCCTTGCTTTGCCGGAGACGGAAATGCGCAAGGTGCGCGGCAAGGACGCCGCGATGATCTTCCAGGAACCGATGACTTCTCTCAATCCGATCTTCACCATCGGCCGGCAGATTTCCGAGGCACTGACCTGCCATCGCAATATTTCCAAGGCTGAAGCGAAGGCGGAAACGATCCGCCTCCTGGAAAAGGTGCGCATCCCCAATGCATCCTCCCGTTTCGACGAATATCCGCACCAGTTTTCCGGCGGCATGCGACAGCGCGTCATGATCGCCATGGCGCTTGCCAGCCGTCCGAAACTGCTGATTGCCGACGAGCCGACGACCGCGCTCGACGTGACGATCCAGGGCCAGATCCTCGACCTCATCAAGGTCCTGCAGGAAGAGGAAGGCATGTCGGTGCTCTTCATCACCCACGACATGGGCGTCGTCGCCGAGATTTCCGACCGCACCATCGTCATGTATCGCGGCGAGGCGGTGGAGACCGGCAGGACCGACGATATCTTCCATCGCGGCAGTCATCCCTATACCCGCGCGCTACTGTCGGCCGTACCGCGGCTCGGCTCGATGAAGGATCAGTCGCAGCCGCTGCGCTTTCCGACCGTCGACGCCAGCACCGGTGAACGCAGCGAACCGAAAGCGCTTGCCGATACCGTCGATCACGGCAAGACGCCGGTACTGGAGGTCAAAAACCTCGTTACCCGCTTCGACCTCCATGGCGGCCTGCTCGCCCGCCCGACCGGCGCCATCCATGCTGTCGAGAATGTCTCCTTCAATCTTGCCCAGGGAGAAACGCTGTCGCTGGTCGGAGAATCCGGTTGCGGCAAGTCAACGACGGGCCGTTCCATCATGCGCCTCATCACGCCAAAGTCCGGCGAAGTTCGGCTCGACGGCTATGATGTGATGAAACTGGGCTCGCTCGAACTGCGCCGGATGCGCCGCAGTATCCAGATGATCTTTCAGGACCCGTTTGCCAGCCTCAACCCGCGCATGACGATCGGCGCCGCGGTTGCCGAACCCTTCATCGAGCATCGCTTGGGCTCGCGCGCCGAAGCCCGGGAGAAGGCCGCCGATCTTCTGGAGCGCGTCGGCCTGAAGGCGGATATGATGAGCCGCTATCCGCATGAATTTTCGGGCGGCCAGCGCCAGCGCATCTGCATTGCCCGCGCGCTCGCGCTCGATCCGAAGGTGATCGTCGCTGACGAGAGCGTCTCGGCGCTCGACGTGTCGATCAAGGCGCAGGTCTGCAATCTGCTGATGGACCTGCAGCAGAGCCTCAACCTCTCCTATCTCTTCATCTCGCACGACATGGCTGTGGTCGAGCGCGTCAGCCACCGCGTCGCCGTTATGTATCTCGGCGAAATCGTCGAAATCGGACCGCGGGCATCCGTGTTCGAAAATCCGCAGCATCCCTATACCAGGAAGCTGATCGCAGCGGTTCCGGTGCCGGACCCGTCACGGCGCGGCATTCGGCGCAACCTTGCCGTCGACGAGTTGAAGAGCCCGGTGCGCCCGGTCGGATACGTCCCACCGACCCGGCAGTATCGCGAAGTGTCCCGCGGTCACCTGGTTCGGATGGAAGAAGCCGCCTGAAGCGGTTTCTGACCTTGACGCCGCCGATTTCCCGGCAAATATCGGTATCCTGTTTCCCATCTGGAGTGAATGATATGACCGATAGCGTGCTCGATATTCCGGTAAAGAGGATCGACGGCAGCGACACGACGCTTGCCGACTATCGCTGCAAGGTCATCATGGTCGTCAATGTCGCATCGAAATGCGGCCTGACGGTGCAGTACGAAGGTCTGGAAAAGCTCTACCAGGAAAAGCGCGGCGACGGCCTGGTCATCGCCGGCTTTCCGGCCAACGACTTCAAGGGCCAGGAGCCAGGCACCAACGACGAAATATTGAGCTTCTGCACCCTAACCTATGACGTGCAGTTCCCGATGTTCTCCAAGATCGCCGTGACAGGCGAAGAGCGCCACCCGCTCTATGACGAGCTCATCGCCTCCGGCGTCGAGACGATCGGAGACGGGCCGATGCGCGAACGGCTTGCGAAACACGGTCTCGAAACCGGGCAGGACGGCGGCATCGTCTGGAATTTCGAGAAATTCCTGATCGGCCGTAACGGCAAGGTTGCCGCCCGTTTTGCCCCTGACGTAACGGCGGACGATCCGCGCCTGATCTCGGTTCTCGAAAAAGAACTGGCTCACACCGACTGAAAATCGCGTCAATCCCGATAAAAACTTCAATTAATTCAGAACAATAGGCTATATCTTTGCCGGCGGGGCGAATATTACTTCGCCTTGCTATCTCGTTGCTTACCCGCACGCTCAGGAGTATTTTCAAGTTTCCGAATATATCGGACGGAACGCTACATCAATTCTGGGAGGAAGATGTCATGCGCGAACCTGATATGCAGAAACTCGATGCATTGGTTGGGCGCCTGGTCGGCGACGTCGGCGCGGCGGTTTCGGGTGTGCTGGTGACACTCGGGGATCACCTGGGTCTGTTCAAGGCCATGGCGGACGGAACGCCGATGACGTCGGCGGAGCTTGCCGACAAGGTTGGCGTAAAGGAGCGCTATGTGCGCGAATGGCTGTCGGCTCAAGCCGCGGCCGATTATGTCAGTTATGACGACGAAACCGAGCGCTTCTATCTGACGCCGGAACAGGCCATGGTATTTGCCGAGGAAAGCAGCCCCGCCTTCTTCAACGGCGCCTTCGATGTCGTCCAATCCATGTGGCTCGACGAGCCGAAGATCGCCAATGCCTTCAAGACCGGCAGCGGCTTCGGCTGGCATGAGCACAGCGCCTGTCTGTTCCGCGGCACCGAGCGGTTTTTCCGGCCAGGCTATAACAGTCATCTTGTTACGGAATGGATCCCGGCGCTGGACGGCGTGCATGAAAAGCTTCAGGCCGGTGCCGCCGTTGCGGATGTCGGCTGCGGCCACGGTGCCTCGACCATCCTGATGGCGCAGGCCTATCCGAACTCGACCTTCTTCGGCTTCGATTACCACCTGCCATCGATCGAGCGGGCGCAAGCTGCCGCCAAGCAGGCGGGCGTTGATGGCCGGATCACCTTCGAGCAGGCAAGCGCCAAGGACTTCCCGGCTGCCGGTTATGATCTTGTCACCATGTTCGATTGCCTGCACGACATGGGCGATCCGGTTGGCGCCGGCAAACACGTCAAGGAAAGCCTTGCCGACGACGGCACCTGGATGATCGTCGAACCCTTTGCGCATGATTGCCTGAAAGACAATCTCAACCCGGTCGGCCGTGTCTTTTACGGCGCCTCGACAATGATCTGCACACCGGCCTCGCTGTCGCAGGAGGTCGGTCTGGGCTTGGGCGCGCAGGCCGGCGAGCTGAAGCTGCGCAAGGTTGCCATGGATGCGGGCTATTCGCATTTCCGCAAGGCGACCGAAACGCCGTTCAACATGGTCTTCGAAGTCAGGCCGTGAAATTGCGCCGCGCGCCTTTGCGAAGGCGCGGCACGGCATCTCATAGACGCTGCCCGTCTTCGCCGAACAAAGATGCGAGCGCCGGCTGGAAATAGACCGGCTGCTCGCTGTCGAGCGCGACATCCTCGTCGGCATCGATGCGCACCGACATGGTCTCGTTGCCCACCTGCCCCCAGATCAGATTGTCCGAGCCCATGGGCTCGACAATTGTGAAGGTTGCCGGCAGATTAGAAACCCGGCCGCCTGTAGGGTGGAACTGCATCTGTTCCGGCCGGACGCCGAGCGCCGCCTTGCGGCCTTCGCCGGGCGTGCCGGAAAACTCGTAACCGTTGAGATCAATCATGCGGCCGTCGGGCAATGCAAAGGCCGGCACGCCGCCATTGCTCGTCACCTGCCCGGACAGAAAGTTCATCGAGGGTGAACCGACGAAGCCTGCAACGAAGCGATTGACCGGACGCCGGTAGATTTCCTTGGGCGTGGCGAATTGCTGGATGACCCCGCCGCTCATGACGGCGATACGATCAGCAAGCGTCAAAGCTTCGATCTGGTCGTGCGTCACATAGATCATGGTCGAGCCAAGACCACTATGCAGGCGCTTCAGCTCGACGCGGAGTTCGGTTCGAAGCTTGGCGTCGAGATTGGAAAGCGGCTCGTCGAACAGAAAGACATCGACATCGCGCACCAGGGCGCGGCCGATGGCGACGCGCTGGCGCTGGCCGCCCGACAGTTCGCCCGGCCGCCGCTTGCGCAAGGGATCGATCTGCAGGATCTGCACGGCGCGACCGACACGCTTAGCAATCTCTTCTTTCGGCATGCCGGCGATGCGCAGCCCGAAGGAGAGATTTCCTTCGACCGTCATCGTCGGATAGAGCGCGTAGGACTGGAACACCATGCCGATGCCGCGATCCTTCGGCTCCTCCCAGGTGACGTTCCTGTCGCCGATCCAGATCTGGCCGTCGCTGATATCCGTCAGCCCGGCGATGGCGTTGAGCAGGGTCGACTTGCCGCAGCCGGAGGGGCCGAGCAGCACGATGAACTCGCCGGATCGTATCTCCAGATTGAGCGACTTCAGGACGCTGACACTGCCGAAATCGATTGCGAGTTCACGAATGGAAACATTGGCCATGAGCTATCCCTTGACTGCACCGGCGGTGATGCCGCGCACGAACCAGCGACCGGAGCCGAAATAGACGATCAGCGGAACGAGCGCGGTGAGAATGGTTGCCGCCATGTTGACGTTGTAGAGCTTCTCGCCTTGGGTGGAGTTGACGATATTGTTGAGCTGCACGGTCATGGGGAAGTTCTCCCGGCCGGCGAAAACCACGCCGAAGAGAAAGTCGTTCCAGATGCCGGTCACCTGCAGGATCGCCGCTACCACTAGGATCGGGATCGACATCGGGATCATCAGCCGGAAGAAGATCTGCCAGAGCCCGGCGCCATCGATGCGGGCCGCCTTGAAGAGCTCCATCGGCAGGCTCGAATAATAGTTGCGGAATAGAAGTGTCAAAACCGGCAGGCCGAAGACCGTGTGGGTGATGATGATGCAGGGCAGCGTCGAATAGATGCCGATATCGCGATAGATCAGGACCAGCGGATAGATGAACACCTGATAGGGGATGAAAGCGCCGAGCAGCAGAATGGCAAAGAGCACGTTTGCGCCCTTGACCCGCCAGAAGGACAGCGCATAGCCGGTCAGCGACGAGATCAAGATCGACAGGATCATGCTCGGGATCAGGATCTTGACCGAATTCCAGAAACCGACGCTGATACCGCCGCATTCGAGCCCCGTGCAGGCCGTGCTCCACGCCTGCACCCAGGCATCCGCCGTCCACATCTGCGGAAAGGCGAAGATATTGCCCTGCCGGATTTCCGGCATGGATTTGAACGAGGTGACGAGCATCACGTAAAGCGGCAGCAGAAAAAATAGAGCCGCAATGACGAGAAAGAGATAGAGTCCGATGCGGCCGGGGGTCATATGCTGCGGCTTTCGCCCGGTCGGCCCCTTAATGGCACCAGTGACGGAAGATGGTATCGACATCAGTTCCCCCTCGGCTTTTCCCGGAAATATTCATAATAGAGCCAAGGCGTCACCAAGATGACCACAGTGACGAACATGACTGTCGATGCCCCGGTCGCGAGACCGATGTTGCCGCGCCCGAACAGGTAATCCATGATGAATTTGCCAGGTACTTCGGTCGATATCCCCGGCCCGCCGCCGGTCGTCGCCAAAACCAGTTCGTAAACCCTGACAACGGCAATCGCCAGAAGCACGCTGGCGGTGATGATGGTCGGCCTGAGGATCGGGATGACGATATGAAGATAGACACGCCAGCTCGGTATGCCGTCGATACGCGTCGCCTTCCACAATTCACGATCGACGCCGCGCAGACCAGCGAGCATGATTGCCATGACAAGGCCGGACGATTGCCAGATGCCGGCAAGCACGATGACGTAGAGGGCGAGATCGCTCTGAACGATCCAGTCGAAGCGGAACCAGGTAAAGCCGATGCTGTCGGCAACCTTCTGCAGGCCCAGTGACGGGTTCATGATCCACTGCCAAACGAGCCCGGTCACGATAAAGGACATGGCGAAAGGATAGAGGAAGATCGTCCGGAACGTGTTTTCGAAGCGGACCTTCTGATCGAGCGCAACGGCGAGAAGAAAGCCGAGGATCAGGCAGCCGGCAATGAACAGAATGCCGAAGACGACGACGTTCTGCAGCGACAGCAGCCAGCGTGCGGTCGTAAACAACCGCTCATATTGCTTGGTGCCGACGAAGATATTGACCGGCAGCACCTTGCTGTCGGTGAAGGATATCCAGATGTTCCATATGACGGTAACGACATAGGCGAGAAGCACAATGGCGAAAGCCGGAAACAAGGCCACATAGGGCGAAATATGCATCTTCCTGCGGCTGACGCTCGCAGGCGCAACAGCTGTCTTTACGGCAGTCGCGCTCGTGTCTTGGCTGCTCATGGGCGCGCTCCTCCTCAGCATTCATGGAAACCGGCGGCAGGAGATACCTGCCGCCGCATGGATGTCGATCGAAGCTTACTTCGCCTGTTCAATCACCTGAGCGAACTGACTGGCGAATTGGTCTGCGGTCATGCTGGGCGTCGTCCAGTATTGAGCGACCAGATCCTGTTCCGTCTGGACGATATCCTGAGCCGTAAGCACATCCGGCGCGAGGATCTGGCGGCTCGGATCCTTGAGCGCGGTCAGGCCCTTCTGGGCACAGGCGTCGAGCTTCGACGTATCGACGTCGAGACGCACGGGTACGGATCCCTTCTTGGAGTTGAAGGCAAGCTGACCTTCCTTCGACATGATGACCGTTGCAAGCAGGGTCTGCGCATCGATGGCGGCCTTGTCCTTGAGGACCGGGAAGACGAAGATGTCGCCGCCCATCATGAAATTGGATTCACCCGGCCCGAGAATGCAGCCGAAATCCTTGTCCGCAACGAGGCCGGCATGGATGAATTCGCCCTTGGCCCAGTCGCCCATGAACTGGATACCGGCCTTGCCGTCGATCAGCATGCCGGTCGCGACGTTCCAGTCGCGGTTAGGGCTGCCCGGGTCCTGATAGTTGCGCAATTTGGCGAAGACTTCCGCAACATGCTTGAACTTATCGGATTTGACCGCGTCGGTATCGAGGTCCTTCCAGACCTTGGCATAGAGATCCTTGCCGCCTTCGCCGAGCAGAATGGCATTGAACATCGACTGCAGCTGCCAGGGCTGGCCGCCGACGGCGACCGGGATCAGGCCGGCGGCCTTGATCTTGTCGAGCGCGGCAAACATTTCGTCCCAGGTCTTCGGCTCCTGCGTGACGCCGGCCTTGGTGAAGACGGCCTTGGAATAGAAGACCCAGTTCTGGCCATGATCGTTGATCGGAGCGCCATAGATATGGCCCTGAAATTGGATGGCCTGATAGAAGGCCGGCGTCAGCACCGATTTCCAATCCTGCTGCTTGGCGATATCGTCGAGCGGTCGCAGCAGGCCCTGCTGGGCCAGTTCGTTCATCTGCGTGCCGGTATTGAACTGCATGGCCGTCGGCGGATTGCCGCCGATGATACGGTTGATCCCAATCGGACGGGCAGTCGAGCCCGAGCCGGCAATCGCCGTATCCACCCATTCACCGCCGGCGGCATTGAATGCCTTGGCAAGTTCCTTCACGGCCGCAGCCTCGCCGCCAGACGTCCACCAATGCAGGACTTCGGCTTTCTTGCCTTCGGCAAGAGCGCCGGTCACGCTCGCTGCAACCAGCGCTGTGGCGCCGACCAGTGCCATCATCAATTTGCGCATGCGTTCCTCCTCCTTTGACGGCGTCCTCAAAACGCCCGTGTTCAGCCGCCGCCGTCTCCAGACGTCGGATGCCGAATTTCCTGATCCTCCAAAACTATGCGGCAGAGCCTCCGTTCCCTACGACAAGCGAGCAATGCTTCCTCAGGCACCGCCTTTTCGTCAAGCCCGCAGTCCATAAGGGCTGTATTTTCTCAATTCTATAGCGCACTCCGTGAGAAACGTCCCTCATTTATTGCGCGCGGTACCGGATCGGGGCGACAGCAGCTGCTGTGGATTGCAATCACGCCGCGCGAGCGGTCAGAGTGCCCGAATGCCGTCGTGATCACCCGAGCATGAAAAGCCGGCCTCGACGATACCCGATGCAGCCGTCCCGAGCGAAGGAAATCCGCCATTTCGGCCGCGCCCAATCCGCGCAGGTCGAGATGGCCGGGCAAAAGCAGCATGGCGGTCTCCGAGATCGTCTTGCCGATGCGTCCTTCGTCCAGCAGCCATCGCGGCGAATATCAGTGCAAAGAGACTACAGAGAAGACAATGGCCACGGCCTTTTCCTCGGAGGTGCCCGCCTCGACACCCCTAATCTTCCGGGACGTATTCAAAGAGGAACCGCGACGATGTACACTTGCAATCTCGATTGTCCGAGTATCCGCCCCGCCATCCGCAATCGGAGATAGATGACATGAACATCGAGCTTAAAGGCCGCAAGGCCGTTGTGACGGGATCAACGGCCGGCATCGGCCGTGCTACGGCAGAGGGACTGGCTCGCGCCGGTGCATCGGTCGTCATCAACGGCCGCGGAAATGCCCGGGTCGATGAGGCCGTGCAGCAGATGCGGCGGGCCTTTCCCGAAAACGACATTTCAGGCATTGCCGCCGATCTCTCGACGGCGGAAGGCGCCGACGCCTTCTTCGCGCAGGCGCCGGACGCAGACATCCTCGTCAACAATCTTGGGACGGCGGTACCGAGAGACTTCGTCGACACGACCGATGAAGACTGGCTGAGCATTTTTGAGATCAACGTCATGAGCGGTGTGCGCATGACACGTCACTATTTGCCGAGAATGGTGCAAAAGGGCTGGGGCCGCGTCGTTTTCGTCAGCAGCGAGTCCGCCGTCAACATTCCCAAGGAGATGATCGATTATGGGATGACGAAGACGGCGCAGCTTGCGATCTCCCGAGGCCTGGCGGAATCTGTTGCGGGCACGGGCGTCACCGTCAACGCCGTCCTTCCAGGCCCCACGAGATCCGAGATCCTGTCGAACTGGATGGCCGCGAAAGCCAAGGATCAAGGGATCACGCAGGACGACGCCGAGCAGGCATTCCTGAAATCGGCCCGCCCGACGAGCCTCATCCGGCGTTTCGCAACGACTGACGAAGTCGCCAATATGATCGTCTACGCATGTTCGGAGCAGGCTTCCGCAACCACCGGCGCGGCTCTGCGCGTCGATGGCGGCGTGGTCCGTTTCGTTGCCTGAGTATGGCTTGCCTATTTCCCATCCGGATTGGACCTGAACAGGCCTCTCCGTCCAAGCTGGAGCTAAAGATCGGCGAGTACCTTATCGATCGTTGCCATCACATCGGCCGGCAATGGTCCCTTCGCCAGGGCGCCGGCATTTTCTTCGACCTGGGCAACCGTACGGAAGCCTGGAATTGGCAGCGTGCGCGGCGAGCGTGCCCATAGCCACGCAAGCGCACCCTGCGTGAGCGTGCGGCCATCTTCAGTCAGCAGCTTGCGAACGGCATCCAGGCGGACGGCAAATTCAGGAGCAATCTTGCCGTCCTTGAAATAGACCATCCAGTCGAGGCTTGCGCCGCGGACGTCTTTCTCGCCGACGGCCTTGTCGGGCGTGAACTTGCCGCTGAGCAGTCCCATAGCGAGCGGACCGCGATTGATGGAGATCAAACCATTGCGCTCGATGACTTCGATCATCGCAGGAACCGGCTCGAAGACATTCATCGTATGCTGGACCGAAACGAATCCCATGCGATGCACATGACGCGCGGCGCGATCCGGATGGTCCGTGCTCCAGCCGAAAGCGTCGATCTTGCCTTCGGCCTTCAGCGTTTCGAGCGTCTCGAAGACCTCATCCGACGCTTCCAGCGGAAAATCGTTGAGATGGAACTGCAGCAGGTCCAAGCGGTCGCGGCGCAACCGGCGCAAAGACGTCTCGGCCGACTGCCGGATAAAGGCAGGATCGGCGAAAGCACCTGTCGCCTGTTTGGTCTTCTCATTCGTCGCGAAACCGAATTTGGTAGCGATGACGATCTCGTCTCGATTGCCGATCGCTTTGCCGACCACCTCTTCGGAGTGCCCGGCCCCATAATTAGAGGCGGTGTCGAAGAAGCGAATGCCGAGATCCACAGCCCGTTCGATAGCACGAATTGATTCATCGTCGTCGACGTCGCCCCAGCCAAGCGGCACGTCGCCGGCATAAAACGGGCCACCAATCGCCCAGCATCCCATGCCCAGGCGCGGAATTTCGCGACCGTTCCAGAGAACCATTGTCGTAGCGCTATCGGGTTTCGTCAGCATATTGTCCCTCCAAAATCGTCTGGCATTACAGGCAGAAATAAAGTGGCGTTCCCGAGTGATAAACAGCCAAATCCGCAGAGTACTTTTCACGGATGAAAAACAGCCGTCGGTGATTACCTGAATTTCTCGAAGGGATGCCGGCGACCGCATGTTGCAATTGCCAGGTCCCGTTCAGCGGCGGGACTGCGGGGTATATTTGATACCCGTCGCCAGAGCGCCGACCGCAAATAGCGCGATGACGCAAGCGAAGACAAGGCTGGAGACGTTCGCACTGGCAATAACCGTCATCAGACCAACCCCGATTACCGGAACCGAATTGCCGAGAAACATCGCGACGTAATAGCTGGAAACGACCTCCGCCCGCCGCTCTTCAGGCGCAATTTTATTGACGACCTGAAGGCTACCGCGATAGCCGAGGGCCGCGGCGCAGCCGCTCAGCGCGGTTCCGGTGAGCAGGATAAAGGTCGAGCCAAGCACCTGCGCCAGAACGAGCAGGGCGAGACTCGGCAGAAGCATCACCAACCCGCTCAGCATTGCAAGGCGACTTTCGATTTGCCGTGTGACGATCGTCACGAGGGTTGCGACAAGGAACAGCTCGAACACAACGGCCCCGCCGACAGCCACATTCGTCTGGTGCAGGCTCTCGGCAAGGATGGTTGGAAGGAGTGCGGCATAAAAGCCGATGACGGCGAAAGTGGCGAAGGCGGTAACGGCCGGCGCGATGAAAGAAACCCGCAATTCCGTCGGAACGCCGAGCCTCGGCCGCAAGGAAACCGCCCGCCAGCTCCGGCGCGGCATTTCCACCGTTTCCCGCGTGCGTGCGACCAGTACGCCGATGATCGCCAAGACGGCCAAATAGACCAGAAAGGAAAGACGCAGCGGCCAAGGCGCATATTGGGCCAAAGCACCCGACACCAAAGGCCCGAGGGCTATTCCGATGAAATTGGCACTCGACGTGATGAGAGTAGCGCGGGATTTTTGCTCAGCCGTATCCAATTCTGCAAGCCACGCCGCCGCCGTACCGGAGGCAAGTCCAACACCGAATCCGCTGAGCATTCGCGCCCAAAACAGCCAGCCTGTACTCAAAGCGGCCAGGAAAATCAGCGTGCTGATGCTCGCCAGTCCAAGGCTTGTAAGCCCGATCGGTTTGCGGCCGATCTCATCGGACAACCGTCCGAATATGAGAAGGGCGACGAAATTGCCGACGGCGTAAACGGCATAAACCAGGGTCAAGATGAATTCCGAGAAGCCGAAGGCATGTCGATACAAAGCGTAAAGGGGCGTCACGAGCGTGCTGCCCATAAACATGACCGCCATCATAGCGGCGACCACCATAAAGGCGGCGGTATCGTTCGACTCTGTCTTGGTTTTTTGATCGGCAATCGTGGTCATCGCAGATATCTTCGTTTGCCTTCACCGCGAGCATGAGAGATTTGGCAAAGAACACCGCATCGGTTCGATGGCTGGCATTCATCCGGCCCTGAGCTTCCAAACCCGTGACGACACTATGAGTTCCATGCCGGCAAGCCCGAGTATTGCGGAACTCGTGCCGACGCCCGCAAAGCATGCGTCGCAAGCTGTGCAGGCGCCTTATCTCTTGCCCACACACATTCGCGCACCTGCAATGTCTGCTGCCGCAAAAGTTACCGCAATCCAGATCCCGAAAGGAAGCAACAGCCGGCACCTTCCGTATTCATGCGTCTACTTTTCTGCTCGCTGCAAAAGGATGCGCATCTCTTCGAACCGCCGCTTGCGGTCCGCATCGCTGTCATTCGGCGTATAACACGTGCTCGATACGCAAAACTTTGCGAGATTATGGGGTTTGTCAGGCTTGTCGAATTCGCATTCGAACGTGTCGGTCATCTCGGCGGGAGACGTTCCCTGCCGGGTGGAATAGGCCATGCTCACGCCGGGCGGCTTCAGCTCCGGAAAGGATTGGACGGCACCAATCGCAAGACCGTCCGACAGGAAGAAGTTCTTGGCTACGGTTTTGCAGGTTGCTTCAAGATCGGCTGATTGCGCGAAAGCCGCAACCGGCATCACGACAAGACTGATGAATGCCAGCGATTTGATCATGACGACCTCCTTCCGCACGACTGTAGACAGATTTAGGACGCAAACGGCAAAAGCAAGCGGCGACTTGAGGATTCGCTTCAAAAGCGGGATCACTCCTTCAGCGCACGCTTGGCTGTCATAACCGAGCCATGGCAACGGTCCGCAAGGTGACGCGCCGACCCGATATCGGCATGCTTTCAAGCTGCCGATCGAATATCCAGGCCAATAAGCCAAACTGCAACCCAAGGGATTTACTTCCATAAAATCAATTATAAGCTGTATATCATTCGCCATTCTATTCCGTAGGGAAATCTCATGGACAAATATACAAAAACCGTCTTGACAATCATCGCCGTAGCACTTGCAGTGATCGCCATTCAAAACACGATCACGCCGGCACAGGCCGTCGGCGGCGGCTGCGGTTTAGAGAATTACAGGCCTTGCTACGTAAAGCTCGTGAACTAGCGACCCCACCGCTTGTCGGCCGAACTCTTTGCGCCTGCCGTTCTGGTCGATACCGATGGACCCCCCGACACGGCAGATCAGCATCACATATGCCGCATGGGCATGCCCGGAAATGTTCCCGGGCAGCCTGTTCATCGCCAAGCCGACATTCTACGATTGAATGACGTTGCGTGCGGTCTGGATGGCGGCGCGCGCACCTGTCCGCAACTGCGCCGTTTCAGTGCCGGCGATGACCAAATCAACGCCGAGCTTCAAGTATTGTCCGGCGCGATCGCCATCGCTGCCGAAGGCGCAGATCGCCTTGCCGTGCGCGCGGCAGCGCGTGAGCACGGTCGCAAGCGCCTGATCGATTGCCGCGCTGTTAGGCGCAAGCCGCGCTCCGTTCGAAAGCGCGATGGAAAGATCGGACGGCCCGACGAAGACGCCGTCGATACCGTCAACGGCAAGAATCTCATCGATCGCGTCAAGAGCGGTTCTGGTTTCGACCATGGCGATGGTAACAGTCAGGCTATTTGCGCTTTGCAGATAATCTTCGGCTGCTAGGCCGAAATGATTGAGAGCAAGCGACGGCCCCCAGCTGCGCTCGCCGAGCGGCGGATATTTTGTCGCCTTCACCAAGGCGCGGGCGTCATCGGCAGAATTGATCATCGGCGCGATGATGGCGGAAGCGCCGGCGTCAAGAAGCCGCGATGCAGCGGCAAAATCGCCGACTGGAATGCGGGCTACTGCCGGCTTGCCGGCGAGGCGCACATAGGCGATGCCGCTTGCAGCGGTCTCCATGTCCCACATGCCATGCTGCATGTCCAAAACGACGGCATCGAAATCCTCCTGCGCCAGATGGTTGACGAGCATCGCGTCGGGTATGCCGACCCAGCCGGAGATCATGCCGCCATTCTCGCGGCGCTTCAGGCGCCCGGCAAAACCGTCAATGTCAGTCGTCATCGTCTTTCCTCACCTATCAACAAGCCCGATCTTTGAAGACAGCCTCAGCCGCCAATTCACGGCGAACCGTTGCAAGCAACAATACTCAATTCCCCTTGTCGAGCCACTCGAAAGTGCACATTCGACGGATACAAATCGGCAAAGCACAGCTCCGA
Source organism: Hyphomicrobiales bacterium (assembly GCA_900468625.1). Classification (GTDB taxonomy): domain Bacteria; phylum Pseudomonadota; class Alphaproteobacteria; order Rhizobiales; family Rhizobiaceae; genus Rhizobium. Next base: position 104,496 of record UBUL01000016.1, on the reverse strand, counting down.
CAGTCTCGGCTGCCGAACCGGAAATCGATTTCAAATCTGTCAGACGACCATGACAAATATGCAGATACTTTGATCGATTAGCCAATGAACGTATCGACAGGTGGTCGAGGCATGATTAGAGATGAACGATCCTGCCGTTTCGGCGTTGCACGAACGCTCAACGCCTCGAAAAACGCTGTTTCGCAAAATCTGTGACCGGTGTGTAGAGGCTAATGAGTGTTCCCTCGGGATCGCGGATCTGTGCCGCCCGATTGCCCCATGGCATCAGCTTCGGTTCGTGCACGACTTCCGCCTTATCCTTCAACCGGGAAAATTCGGCGTCGACATCATCGACCTGGAATTCGATGACGAGCGAGCGATTAGCTGAGGGTTCAGCGCTGCCCTCGCGGAACAGTGCAACGGTCTCGGCGCTTCCGATCGCGAGCGCAGCCGAGGGGGTGACGATCTCGGCAAAGACCGGCGCCAGCCACTCGGCTGCCTGACCCGTGACCATCTCATAAAAGCCGACCATCTTCTTGATATCTGAAGCGATCAGACGCGTGGATGCCAGTTTCATCGGAGACTCCTTCAAAGCACCCGCCAACCCCATCGTTGACGGCTCGAGGGCTCTTGTCGCATAAGGCTGTTGCCACCATACTGGCAGCAGGAGTCAGTAGATGCGTCGCGCCGACCGTTTGTTTCAGATCATACAGATATTGCGGCGCTCGAGCCGGCCGGTAACCGCCGCCACGCTGGCAGACGAGCTCGAAACCTCGAAGCGCACGGTCTATCGCGACATTGCCGATCTGATGAGCCAACGGGTCCCGATCGAGGGAGAAGCAGGGTTCGGGTATCTGCTCTCGCCGGACTATGAAATGCCGCCGCTTATGTTGACCCCCGAAGAAATCGAGGCGGTCGTCCTTGGGGCACAGTGGGTTGCGGGCCGCGCCGACAAAGCTCTTGCCAATGCCGCACGCGATGTCGTTGCGAAGATCACCGCGGTTGTTCCCGCCCATTTGCGCCCCTTCATCGTCGAGCCCAGCGTCGGCGCCAAACCGGTCATTCAGGGGACCGAAAAGGAAAACATCGATCCGTCGATGCTCCGAACAGCAATCCGCGAAGGGAGAAAACTTCGCCTGTTCTATCGCTCCGACAGGGACGAAGAAACCGTAAGGACGGTGCGGCCAGTAATCCTCGGCTATTCCGACACGAGCCGCATTCTGGTGGCATGGTGCGAACTACGGCAGGGCTTCCGGCATTTCCGCACGGAGCGAATTCTCAAGGCTGATATGCTCGATGAAAGTCATGGCTTGCGGCCAGGCGAACTGCGCCGCCGCTGGTCTGTCTGGCGAGAGGCGGAACTCCAGAAATCCGGACGGAAAGGGTAAGTATCGGGTGCTGACGCCATCATCGGCCAGCACCCGATGGTCTCAAATGATTCCGCCGCCACCGGCGACCGAGGCTGGACGTTCGGCTGCGACCTTGCGGCGATAGCCGCTCGCCCGATAGGTGGCGACCGGATCGATGGCGCCACCGGCGCGACGGCGTGCCTCGGCCAAGATCGGCTCGACATCGGCGCGATAGGCGCGCTTCAGCGTTTCCGACGCCATCAGCGCGTCATTTGCTTCCTGATAGTCGTCCAATGCCTTTCGATCGACGATCAGCGCCTGCGCATAGGCGCGGCGGATCTCGTTGGCGCCGGAAATCAGGCTCTCGATCGGGTCCGTCACGTTATGCGACTGGTCGATCATGTGAGCCGGATTGAAGTCGTTGACCCCTCGTCGTTCGGCATCGACCAACTCGTTAAAGACGAGGAACAGGCGGTAGGGCTCGATGGCACCGGCATCGAGATCGTCGTCGCCATATTTCGAATCATTGAAATGGAAACCGCCGAGCTTGCCGAACTGGATGAGGCGCGCGACGATCATCTCGATATTCGTATTCGGCGCGTGGTGACCGAGATCGACGAGGCACTGCGCCTTGGGTCCGAGCGTCTGGGCGATCAGGTAATTGGTGCCCCAATCCTGAACGACGGTCGAATAGAAGGCCGGTTCATACATCTTGTGCTCGGAAAACAGCCGCCAATCATCCGGCAACGCCTTGTAGATATCGGCCATGGCGGCGAGATAGCGCTCGAACGCCTTGGTGAAATTGGTCTGGCCAGGGAAGTTCGAGCCGTCGCCGATCCACACGGTCAGCGCCTTCGAGCCGATCGCCTTGCCGATCTCGATGCATTCGATGTTGTGCTCGACGGCCTGGGCGCGGGTCGCCGCATCGACATGGCTCAGCGAACCGAACTTGTAGGAGTGCGCCTGGCCGGGCGCATCGGAGAAGGTGTTGGAGTTCATCGCGTCGAAGCCGAGGCCGAGCGCATCGCCCTTGGCCTTGAGTTCGCGCGGATCGGACTTATCCCAGGGGATGTGCAGCGAAACCCTGGGCGTTGCCCGGGTCAGCTGCTGGATGACGGCACAGTCGTCGAGCTTGTCGAAGATGCCGCGCGGCTCGCCGCTGCCGGGGAAGCGGGCAAAACGCGTGCCGCCGGTGCCGACGCCCCAGGACGGGACGGCAACGAAGAATTCGGAAACCTTCTTGGTCACAGCTTCGATATCGACGCCGCGGCGGGCGAGCGCGGCGCCAAGCGCCTCATAGTCGGATTTCTGCGCGGCGGCGCGCTTGTCGTTTTCTGCTGCAACCAGATCGGGCGCAATTCTAAACTCGGCCATTCTTTCCTCCCGTGTACGTCATTCGAACCGTTACGGCGTTTCGATTGTCTCTTCCCCTCTTCTCCCCAGCGGGGAGAAGATGCCCAACGGGCAGATGAGGGGGTAAGGAGCACAGCGACGATCATCTTGAGCGTGAGCGAAAGATAGAATCGTGTCTGTCGCGTTTCCGCCTCATCCGACCCTTCGGGCCACCTTCTCCCCGCTGGGGAGAAGGAAAAATGCAGCTAATTACCGCGTAAAGCTCTGCGCGTTGCCGGCGTCGACGTTGATGATATTGCCGGTCGACTTGGCGGAAAGATCCGAAGCCAGGAAGTAGATCGCCTCGGCAATGTCCTCGGGGAAGACGTTCAGTTTCAGCATCGAGCGCTTGCGGTAATGTTCCTCTAGCTCGTCCACCTCGATTTTCGAGGAAGCGGCGCGCTGCTCGCGCCATTCGCCATTCCAGATCTTCGAGCCGCGCAGAACGGCATCCGGATTGACCGTATTGACGCGGATGCCGGCTTCCGCGCCCTCGAGTGCAAGGCACCGCGCCAGATGGATTTCGGCAGCCTTTGCCGTACAATAGGCGGCGGCGTTCGGCGAGGAGGCCAGACCGTTCTTCGACGCGACGAAGACGACGTTGCCGCCGAGATTCTGGCGGCGGAACAGCCGGAAGGCTTCGCGCGAAACCAGGAAATAGCCGGTCGCGAGAATATCGATATTGCGGTTCCACATCGAAAGCTCGGTGCTTTCGATCGGCGCGGACGAGGCGATGCCGGCATTCGAGACCAGAATGTCGACGCCGCCGAATTCGACGCAAGCCTCGGCAAAAGAGGAGATGACAGCATCTTCCTCGGTCACGTCGAGCTTGACGCTGCGCACCGCATCGGCACCATATCGCTTGGCGAAATCGGCCTGCGTGCTCTCCAGCGCCGCCTGGTCGATGTCTGCCAGAACGACACAAGCGCCCTCGCCTATCAGGCGGGCGGCCGTGGCGCGGCCGATACCGCCGGCACCGCCGGTCACGAAGGCCACACGGCCGGCGAGGCTCTTCGGCTTCGGCATGCGCTGCAGCTTTGCCTCTTCCAGCAGCCAGTACTCGATATCGAAAGCTTCCTGCTCCGGCAGGCCCTGATATTCGGAAACGGTGGAGGCACCGCGCATGACGTTGATGGCATTGACATAGAACTCGCCGGCGATGCGGGCGGTCGCCTTGTCGCGGGCAAAGGACAGCATGCCGACGCCGGGAACGAGGAATATCACCGGATTCGGGTCGCGCATGGCAGGCGAGTTGTCATGCTTGCAATCATTGTAATAGCGCGCGTAATCGGCGCGGTAATCTTCCAGGGCCTTGTCGAGACCGGCAATGACGGCATCGACATCGGGCTTTGCCGGATCGAAATCGACGATGAGCGGACGAATTTTAGTGCGTAGGAAGTGATCCGGGCAGCTGGTTCCGAGCGCACCGAGCGGACGAAGATTCTTGGAGTTGACGAATTCGAGCACCGCATTCTGGTCGTCAAAATCGCCGAGCTTGCGTTCAACCTTGCCGATCCGGCCGCGGATCTCGGGCATCAGCCGGGCAGCGATGGCACGGCGCTCCGCCTGCGGCAGGCTTTCGACAACGGCGCCGCCGAAAATGGTCTTGCCTTCCGTCTTGGCGGCAAACCATTCGATCGCCTTGTTGATGATGGCAAGCGTCAGTTCGTAGCAGTCCTTGGCATCATTGGCCCAGGTGAAAAGACCATGGCTTTCCAGGACGACACCCTTGGCATTCGGATGCGCCTTGACGAAGGCTTCAAGGTCGAGCCCGAGCTGGAAGCCGGGACGGCGCCAGGGAAGCCAGCCGATTTCCTCGCCGAAGATTTCACGCGTCAGCTCGCGCGAATTCCTCGAGGCGGCAATGGCGATGATGGCATCCGGGTGCATGTGGTCGACATGCGTGAACGGCACGAAACCATGCAGCGGCGTATCGATGGACGCGGCGCGAGCGTTGAGATTGAAGGTGCAATGGGGCAGGAAGCCAACCATGCGATCCTCGTCTGAAACGCCCTGATAGATGTCCTTCAGGCTGTCCAACTTGTCCTGATAAAGTGTGGCGAAACCGTCGAGTTTGATGGTGCCGACATCGCCGCCGGAGCCCTTGACCCAGAGTACCCTCACCTTTTCGCCCGAGAGCGGATCGGTTTCCATGACTTTGGCCGATGTGTTGCCGCCGCCGTAGTTGGTGATACGCTTGTCGGCACCGAGCAGATTCGACCGATAAAGCAGCTTGCCCGGCTCATCCAAGCCGGCCGCATATGCATCATCCCAACGGTTCTTCAGAAGCTGAACCTCAGCCGCCATGTCATCCTCCCTTGAAATCAAGTCTTGCGAGCGGACCGGATCATGATGGAGCCGCCCTTTGTGAGCAGGGTATCGCTCACGTATAGTCACCTTGTCAATCGAAAACGATCAAATTCGATAATGCTGCGATGCAATATGAAAGTTTATGATCGTTTGTGATTGACACGTTGTCATATTTGCGAAATAACCGCCGCCAAGGAGGAGCCGATGCACGAACGTGAACGCCATCGCATTATTCTGAGCGCCGTACAGGAAAAGTCCGTCGTGACGATTCAGGATATTTCCGAGCTGACCGAGGCTTCGGAAGCGACGATACGCCGTGATATCGCCGCCCTGCATGTTCAGGGAAAGATCCGGCGCGTGCGCGGCGGCGCGGAATCGATCCATCCTCCGCAGCTCGGCAATCTGGCGGCCCGTCCGTTTCGTGTATCCGAAGCGGTCAATATCGATAGGAAGCGCGCAATTGCGCGCAAGGCGGCCGAACTCTGCAATCCCGGCGACGCCATCATCATCAATGGCGGCACCACCACGTTCCAGCTCGTGCATTATATCTCGGCCTTCCGGCTGCAGGTGATGACCAACTCCTTCGCCATCGCCGAACATCTGGTCAAGCATTCGAAGAACACGGTGACGGTGCCGGGCGGCGCGATCTATCGCGAACAGAGCCTGATCCTCTCCCCCTTCGACAACGATACGATCCGGAATTTCTATGCGCGGCGCATGTTCATCGGCGCCCAGGGCATCGGCCCTCTCGGCGTCATGGAAGCCGATGCGCTGGTCATCCAGAGCGAACAGAAGCTGATGCGCCAGGCCGACGAACTCGTCGTGATGGTGGATTCGAGCAAGTTCCGCCAGCGCTCCAGCCTGATTCTTTGCCCGCTCGAACAGGTCTCGACCATCATTACCGATGACGGCATTTCGGCCGAGACCGTGCGGATGATCGAAGATGCGGGCATTTCGCTTGTTATCGCAAATGTTTCGGCTGAGGCCGAGGAGGAAGATTCCCCGTCGGTCGCATAGGAGACATGGCTCAGACGGGGTGAGCATAGCCTAATCAACTTTGGGAGGAACTGACATGAATATAGCAAAGAAACTGGCGATCGGCGTTGCGCTCGCCGCCACGCTTTTCGCCGGCGCGGCAAGTGCAAAGGACGTCAAGATCGGCCTCGTGGTGAAGTCGCTGGGCAACGGCTTCTTCGAGGCCGCCAACAAGGGCGCCCAGGAAGCAGCCAAGGATCTTGGCGGCGTGCAGGTGATCTACACCGGCCCGACCTCCACCACGGCCGAAGGCCAGATCGAAGTGATCAACTCGCTGATCGCACAGGGCGTCGATGCCATCGCGATCTCGGCGAATGATCCCGACGCGGTCGTCCCGGCCCTCAAGAAGGCGACGCAGCGCGGCATCAAGGTGATCTCCTGGGATTCCGGCGTTGCCAAGGCCGGCCGCATCCTGCAGCTTAACCCTTCGTCCAACGAGCTGATCGGCAAGATGTGCCTGACGCTCGCCAAGGATCATCTCGACGGCGGCAAGGGCAATTTCGCCATCCTGTCGGCAACGACCACATCGACGAACCAGAACATCTGGATCGGCGAGATGAAGAAGCAGCTGAAGGACTTCCCGGGCCTCAACCTGGTCACGACGGTTTATGGTGACGACCTCTCGGACAAGAGCTATCGTGAAGCCCAGGGCCTCCTGACCTCGCATCCGGAAGTCAAGGTCATCGTCGCTCCGACGACCGTCGGCGTGCTGGCCGCTTCGCAAGCCGTCAAGGATGCCGGCAAGATCGGCCAGGTCTATGTGACCGGTCTCGGCCTGCCGTCCGAAATGGCCGGCGCCATCAAGTCCGGCGCGACGAAGGAATTCGCGATCTGGAACCCGATCGATCTCGGCTATTCTGCAACGCAGATCGCCTACCGCCTCGTCAAGGGTGAGACCGACGGCAAGCCGGGCAGCGAGATCAATGCCGGCCGCATGGGCAAGATCAAGGTTGGCGAAAACGGCGAAGCCGCCATGGCCGATCCGTTCGTCTACAACGCTTCGAACATCGATCAGTTCTCCAAGGTTTTCTGATCGAAGACAAGCATCCGCAGCTCTCCGGCGGCGTCAGCCGCCGGACCTGGTTTCATTGATCCGGTACATTGCTGATGACCACAGTCCTTCAACGTTCCCTAGCGGGCACACCAGCCGCGAGCAATCAGGCCATCCTGGAGATGCGCGGCATTTCCCAGATCTTTCCAGGCGTCAAGGCGCTGGATGGCGTCAGCATTTCGCTTTATCCCGGCAAGGTCACAGCCCTGATCGGCGAGAACGGTGCGGGCAAATCGACCCTGGTCAAGATCCTGACCGGCATCTACCGTCCGAACGAAGGCGAAATCCTCGTCGATGGCAAACCGACGGCTTTTGCCCATGCGCAAGCCGCCATCGATGCCGGCGTCACGGCCATCCATCAGGAGACGGTACTCTTCGACGAGCTGACCGTTGCTGAAAACATCTTCCTCGGCCATGCGCCGCGCACATCCTGGCGCACCATCGACTGGAAGACGATGAACAGCCGGTCGAAAGAACTCCTGCAATCCCTTGAAAGCGCGATCGATCCGACAATCCGATTGAAAGACCTCTCCATCGCGCAGCGCCACCTCGTGGCGATCGCACGCGCTCTGTCGATCGAGGCCCGCATCGTCATCATGGACGAGCCGACTGCAGCCCTTTCCCGCAAGGAGATCGACGATCTCTTCCGCATCGTCGAAGGCCTGAAGGCAAGAGGAAAGGCAATCCTGTTCATCAGCCACAAGTTCGATGAACTCTACGAAATCGCCGACAATTTCGTCGTCTTCCGCGACGGCCGCGACGTTGGTCACGGCGATCTGAAGGCGACGCCGCAGGACGAAATCGTCCGGATGATGGTCGGACGGGACGTCAAGGATGCCTTCCCGAAAGTGCCCGTCACGATCGGCGAAACCGTTCTCGAGGTGGACAAATATTGTCACCGCACGGAATTCCGCAATATTTCCTTCAAGCTCAGGCGCGGCGAAATCCTTGGCGTCTACGGCCTGATCGGCGCCGGACGTTCCGAGCTTTGCCAATCGCTCTTCGGCATTACCCGGCCGCTCTCCGGACGCTTGACGCTCGACGGACAGGAAATCCACGTGCGCTCGCCGCAGGATGCCATTGCCGCCGGCATCGTCTATGTGCCGGAAGAACGCGGTCGCCATGGCCTGGCGCTACCGATGCCGATCTATCAGAACATGTCGCTGCCCTCGCTCGGCCGCACCTCGCGCAAGGGTTTCCTGAAGGCTGCCAATGAATTCGCACTCGCCCGCAAATACGCTGAAAGGCTCGATTTGCGCGCCGCCGCCCTTTCCGTGCCAGTCGGCACGCTGTCAGGCGGCAACCAGCAGAAGGTCGTCATCGGCAAGTGGCTGGCGACGCAGCCGAAGATCATCATTCTGGACGAACCCACCAAGGGTATCGACATTGGCTCGAAGGCGGCCGTCCATGGCTTCATCAGCGAGCTCGCGGCCGACGGTCTCAGCATCATCATGATCTCTTCCGAACTGCCCGAGATTCTCGGCATGTCGGATCGTGTACTGGTCATGAAGGAAGGCCTTTCCGCGGGCCTGTTCGAACGGGAAGGGCTGACGCCGGAAACCTTGGTGCGCGCCGCCACGGGTAACGCATAAAGCGTCATGGCTTTTCTCCGATCGGCCGGAACGCTCGCTCTGTTTGTTTTTGCCGCATTTTTGCGGCGCCAGGTGAGAACACCTGGCTGCAAGATGCTCTAGGGAGGACGGGATGCCACGCATCCTCAAAAAGCGCGAAACTCTGCTCGCCATCATCATCGTCGTGATGATCGCCGGCTTCGCAACGCGTGCGGCCGGCTTTGCCGAGCCTGCCAATCTCGCCAATATCTTCAACGACACATCGATCCTCATCATCCTGGCGCTTGCCCAGATGACCGTCATCCTGACAAAATCGATCGATCTTTCCGTCGCTGCCAATCTGGCGCTGACGGGTATGGCGGTTGCGATGCTGAACGCAGCCTATCCCGGCATTCCGCTGGCCGCACTCGTCATCATGGCGATCCTGATGGGCGCGGTCCTCGGCGCCATCAATGGCTATCTCGTCTGGGCGCTCGAAATTCCGCCGATCGTCGTCACGCTCGGCACCCTGACGATCTATCGCGGCATGGCCTTCGTGCTGTCGGGCGGCGCCTGGGTCAATGCGCATCAGTTCACGCCGATCTTCCTGAACGTGCCGCGCACGCCGCTTCTCGGTCTGCCGGTGCTTGCATGGATCGGCATCGCGATCGTGCTGATGATGTATCTGCTGCTGCGCTACACCCAGTTCGGCCGCTCGGCCTATGCCAGCGGCGGCAATCCGGTTGCCGCCGTCTATGCCGGCATCGACGTCGGCTGGACGCGCTTCCTCGCCTTCGTTCTGTCCGGCGCGCTCGCCGGGCTCAGCGGTTACCTCTGGGTTTCGCGCTATGCGGTGGGCTATGTCGATATCGCCAACGGCTTCGAGCTCGATAGCGTGGCGGCTTGCGTCATCGGCGGCATTTCGATTGCCGGCGGCGTCGGTTCCGTCGCCGGCGCCGTGCTCGGTGCCCTCTTCCTCGGGGTCATCAAGAATGCGCTCCCGGTCATCGGCATCTCGCCGTTCACGCAGATGGCGATCTCAGGCACCGTCATCATACTTGCCGTCGTCTTCAATGCCCGCCGCGAACGTAACCGCGGCCGCATCATCCTGCGCGATCAGGCCGCAAAGGACACCGCCAGTGAGGGAGCACACGCATGAGCAACGGTTCGCAAGCGGCAACGGCGGAAAAGCGCGCCATTCCGGATCGCCTCGGCACCCCCTTCAAGCGTATCCTGTCGAGCTGGGAAACGCTGCTCTTCGGCGTCGCGGTCGCGATCTTCATCTTCAATTCGCTGGCTTCGCCCTATTTCCTTGATCCCTTCAATCTGTCGGACGCCACCTTCAACTTCACCGAAAAGGCGATGATCGCCTTTGCCATGGCGCTGCTCGTCATATCAGGTGAAATCGACCTCTCGGTCGCAGCGATCATCGCACTCGCCTCGACGGCGATGGGGGCTGCGGCTCAATTGGGCGTCGGCACGCCCGGCCTTGTCGCGATCGGCCTCGGCGTTGGCCTGGTCTGCGGCATCTTCAACGGCTTCCTGGTTTCCGTGATGAAGCTGCCGTCGATCGTCGTCACCATCGGCACGATGAGCCTGTTTCGCGGCATCTCCTACATCGTGCTTGGCGACCAAGCCTATGGCAGCTATCCGGATAGTTTCGCCTATTTCGGCCAGGGCTACGTCATCTGGGTCTTCTCCTTCGAATTCGTGCTCTTCATCGTGCTGGCGATCGCTTTTGCGATCCTGCTGCATGCAACGAATTTTGGGCGCCAGGTCTATACGATCGGCAACAATGATTTCGCCGCGCGTTTCTCCGGCATTCCGGTCGAGCGGGTGAAATTCATCCTGTTTCTCCTGACGGGCATCATGAGCGGCATTGCCGCCGTCTGCCTCACCTCGCGCCTCGGCTCCACACGTCCCTCGATCGCGCTCGGCTGGGAGCTGGAGGTGGTGACGATGGTCGTGCTCGGCGGTGTGTCGATCCTCGGCGGCTCCGGCACGATCGGCGGCGTCGTCATCGCCGCCTTCGTCATGGGCCTCGTGACCTTCGGCCTCGGCCTGCTCAACGTTCCCGGCATCGTCATGTCGATCTTCATCGGCCTCCTTCTCATCATCACCATCGCGCTGCCGATCGTCGCCCGGCGCATCAGGACCATGAGCTCCAAATGACCGCTGCTCTCGAACGCCACGCTTTCAAGATGACGCTCAATCCGGGCATGGAAGCGGAATACAGGAAGCGCCACGACGAAATCTGGCCCGAACTTGTCGACCTGCTGCATCAGGCCGGTGTCAGCGATTATTCCATCCATCTCGACCGTGAGACGAACACACTCTTCGGGGTCCTGACGCGGCCGAAGCATCACGGCATGGCAAGCCTGCCCGAGCACCCCGTCATGAAAAAATGGTGGGCGCATATGGCCGACATCATGGCGACCAATCCCGATAATTCGCCCGTTCAGAGCGATCTCGTCCCGGTCTTTTATCTGCCATGAGCAACGAGACAGCGTACCGCCACATCGCCGTCATCGATATCGGCAAGACCAACGCCAAGGTCGTCGTGCTGGATGCCGTGACTGGCGCCGAGGTTGCCGCCGTCAAGACCGCGAACAGCGTCCTGAGGTCAGGCCCCTATCCGCATTATGATATCGAAAGGCTGTGGGGTTTCATTACTGCAGCTCTCGAGGGTTTTGTCCGCACGCCTGGATTCGATGCCATTTCGATCACGACGCATGGCGCCTGTGTGGCGATGCTCGCGGGCGACGGTAGCCTGGCCATGCCCGTTCTCGACTATGAGCATGGCTATCCGCAAGCCGTTCAGGATGCCTATGCGCAATTGCGGCCGGGCTTCGCCGAAACGTTTTCACCTGGATTGTCGGTCGGGCTCAATGTCGGCGCGCAGATCCACTATCTGAAAAGCACCTTTCCCGCCGATTTCAACCGCGTCGCCACGATCCTGACCTATCCGCAATACTGGGCATTCCGCCTGAGTGGCGTCGCCGCCAATGAAGTGACCTCGCTCGGCTGCCACACCGATCTGTGGAACCCGACCACGCAAAGCTACTCCTCGCTCGTCGACACGCTTGGTCTCCGCGCACTGATGGCGCCGGTGCGCTCAGCTTTCGATGCGCTTGGACCGATCTTGCCGCCGCTCGCCGCAAAAATCGGCTTGGGGAAAGCCGTGCCCGTCTATTGCGGCATTCACGATTCCAACGCCTCGCTTCTGCCGCATCTGGTAGAGAACGAAGCTCCCTTTGCCGTCGTCTCGACGGGAACCTGGGTGATCAGTTTCGGTGTCGGTGGCGATCTGGATCATCTCGATCCCGAGCGCGATGCGCTAGCCAATGTCGATGCCTACGGCCGCGCCGTGCCGTCGGCACGTTTCATGGGCGGCCGCGAGTTCGAGATTCTGTCTGCAGAAATCGGCATCGCATCATCCGATGCGGTCGAAGCCGCTCTTGAGGCCGTGATCAGGAAAGGTCTCATGCTGCTGCCCAACGTCGTCGAAGGGTCCGGCCCATTTCCGGGCAGGAAAAGGCGATGGGTCGGCGCTTCCGAAGCCGATGCCGCCGAACGTCTGGCGGCCGTCAGCCTTTACCTATCCATGATGACGGAAGCTTGCCTTGATTTGATCGGAGCCAACGGGCCGACCTTCGTCGAAGGTCCGTTTGCTCTCAACCGTGCCTATCTCGTTGCGCTGGCCGCGCTAACCGGCCGGAGCGTCATTGCCTTGCCGGGGTCGACGGGGACAAGCCAGGGTGCAGCCCTGCTGACGGGAGTTCGGCCATTTTCCGCGACGGAAAATGAATCGATCCTCGCGGATTTTCCGGGATTGCTGCACTATAAGCAAGCCTGGCGTCGCGCTTTGGACGGTTAGGCGATCAGCGGTTCAATGGATCGCCCAATCGCTTCATCCAGTCGCCCCTATGCAGCTCCGACCGCATCGAGTTCGGCCGCAGCGATGTCCGCGACGTAGATTGCGGCGGGGACATGCTGGTCGAAACCGTCCTCAATCAACCACGCAGCCGAGAGGCCTGCCCATGCAACGATCCATTGCAGGAGGCGGAAGCGATTCAGCCCCGCCGCCTCCGAGACGACGCTGACCTGCCGCGCAAGGCGGCCGGGGGATGTGGCGACGGCATGGTCTGGATTGCAAAACAGATTGGCGTAGTCGAAGCCGCGGTCGCCCAGCAGGCCCTTCGGATCGATCGCGAGCCAGCCTCGCTCCGCGAAATCGAGAATATTGCCGTGATGAATATCGCCGTGCAGAGGCACGATGTCTCTGGGTTCCGACAGCAGCATGCGGGCGGCAGCGGCGGACCGCACGAAAGGACCACCTTCGCGCTGAGCTGCTATCTCGAGCGAGCCGAACCGATCCGATAGCGGGATGAGTGACGGCAAGGCCATCCCACGCGGCGCGTGGAGCCCGGCAACGGCCTCGCAGATGATGCGGCTTGCCTGGTCGTCTCTGCCATTCCTTGCCATATCGGCAAGGGAACGCCGGCCTGTCGCCCGCTCAAGCAGGATGGCATCGTCCTTATGCTCAAAGACGCGCGCGGCGCCGACGCCGCCCCACCAGACCATAAGTCCGGCTCCCCATTTTTCTTCCGGTACGGTGGCAAGCTTGAGCATGGCCGGTTCGCCGTCCCGGCGCACCGGAAAAAGCCGGCTGGAATGGGTCACGATCGGATCGCCGTCCGGGATCAGGCGCCAGAGATCGAAATAGGCCTTTGGTCCATCATTCACCGTCATGCGGTTCCTCTAAACAAACGGCCCGTAACAGCAAGCAGCACGCATGGTTGAAAACCGGGATATGCCGCCTTGACACCAATTGCCCTGCATGCGGTTGCCGGAGCCGACGGGCGGCGCAACCATGCCGCCGCCTCGGCGGCAAATCCGTCTTTGCCCCTTCCGTACTGTCGTATCACTTAGGCTTTGGCGGCTTAAATACAACAACCATCCCTCGTTGAAGGCTCGTGAAAAATCGTCAAAATTGTCTTTGCGGCGGTTATTTTCTTGCGGAATCGTCGCAATATTCCTACACAAAATACCCTCATGAGCGCTTTCGAGATCAAAAAATGTCCGAAGGCGATCATTCGCTTCGATATCAGCTCTGTCTTTTCCAAAACAACGCCTCACGGCAGTTTGCGCATCGAGACAGGCGATTGCAGGCGGGTTCAAAGGGCGCTGCCGCGCCCATCCAAGGAGAGCTAAAATGAGTCTCAAGACATTGACGGCCGCGACCTTCGTCGCTTCACTGGCCTTCGCACCTCTCGCGCATGCGGACATCACTATCGGCCTCATCGCGCCGCTGACCGGCCCGGTCGCGGCCTATGGCGAGCAGGTCAAGAACGGCGCGCAGACCGCCGTCGACGAAATCAACAAGAGCGGTGGCGTTCTCGGCCAAAAGCTCGTTCTGAAGCTCGGCGATGACGCCGGCGATCCGAAGCAGGGCGTCTCCGTCGCCAACAGCTTCGTCGGCGAGAGCATCCGTTTCGTCGTCGGCCCGGTCACGTCGGGCGTTGCCATTCCGGTTTCCGACGCGCTTGCCGAAAACGGCATTCTGATGATCACGCCGACTGCAACCGCCCCTGGTCTCACCAACCGCGGCCTGACCAACGTCTTTCGCACCTGCGGCCGCGATGACCAGCAGGCTGTCGTTGCCGGCGAATATGTCGTGAAGCACTTCAAGGACAAGAAGATCGCCATCCTCAACGACAAGGGCGCCTACGGCAAGGGTCTTGCAGACGCCTTCAAGGCCGCCATCAACAAGGGCGGCATCACCGAGGTCGTCAACGACTCGCTGACCCCAGGCGAAAAGGACTACAGTGCCCTGACTGCGAAGCTGAAACAGGCAGGCGCCGAAGTCATCTACTTCGGCGGCTATCATCCGGAAGCGGGTCTACTTGCCCGCCAGCTGCACGACATCTCCGTCAAGGCGCAGATCATCGGCGGTGATGGCCTCTCCAATACCGAGTATTGGGCAATCGCCAACGATTCCGCTGCCGGCACGCTCTTCACCAACGCCTCCGACGCCCTGAAGAACCCGGATTCGCAGAGCGCCGTTGCAGCCCTAAAGTCACGCAACATCCCGGCGGAAGCCTTCACGCTGAACGCTTATGCCGCCGTGCAGGTCCTGAAGGCCGGCATAGAGAAGGCTGGCAAGGCAGACGATGCGGAAGCCGTCGGCACCGCACTGAAGAAGGGCGAGCCGATCGACACCGCCATCGGCAAGGTCACCTACGGCGAAACCGGCGACCTCACCTCCCAGAGCTTCTCGCTCTACAAGTGGGAAGGCGGCAAGATCGTTTCGGCCGAATAAGCCGTCGCGTCAGCGCTTAAAGATAGAGCCGGGTCGGGAAGCAGCCCGGCTCACACATTGGAAGGCCGGAGCAGTCGTTAAGATGGTCCGGCCTCTTTCGTGAGAGAAGTGACTGCAACGCCGCCATGTGCCGCGCAAAGCGGTTATTGCGGTGACGAAGCGGAGGGGCCGTCATCAAGGGCGATTATCTGCGCCATCCGCGGAAGCCCGCAAGAATGGCGGCTTCCCATGCAGCTGCCATGCGCCCATGGCTGCCCAGCCCACTCCGCTCCATATTGCGCAGGATATGCGCTCTCGATCTTGCTCCCGACGCAGGCTTGCAAAGGAAGCTGTTCGTGCGCATCCCGAATCTCTGTGCCGAGCCTTAAAAACAGGTCGGAAAATCACGACTTTCGACCGTGACTGCCACAATTACGCCCGCCGTTTCCGGAATTGTCCGCGCCACACATGCCCCGTCGATGCGGGCGCGCAGTCCGGTGCGTTCTCCGGGAAGTATGGTTTGCGACATGAAGATTGTAAGATTATTGATTTTACCCGTCATGGCTGTGCTGATGACTGGCATTGCCGCGCATGCTCAGGAATGGAGATACCTGCCGGATTATGGCGACGACCTGGACGGCGGCTATATTGCTCCGCGCTATTCGCGGCAGGCGCCTCCACGTTACCGCGACGATCCGCGTCTCGACGATGGCTATTACTATCGGGGCGACCCCTATGGCTATTATGACGACGAAGACGGCGATCTACCGCCCCGCCGGCGTCCACAGCGGCAGGCTTCGATCGATCCCGGCGCAGTTTCTCCGCAATTCAATTCCGGCATTAAGGACGACAGGCTGGCCAGCCTGGCCCGGTCGCCGATTCCGCGCACGGTTGTGCCCTTTTCCGGCTACGAACCCGGTACAATCGTGATCTCCACCAAGGAAAAGCGCCTCTATCTGGTGCTTAACGACGGAACCGCTCTCAAATACGGCATCGGCGTCGGCAAGCAGGGCTTCTCCTGGAAGGGTACGCAGACGATCAGCCGCAAGGCAGAGTGGCCGGATTGGACTCCGCCCAAAGAGATGATCGCTCGCCGGCCGGAATTACCAGACCACATGGATGGCGGCCTCAACAATCCTCTCGGAGCAAGAGCGCTCTATCTCGGCTCCACCCTCTACCGCATCCACGGCACCAATGAACCTAACTCGATCGGCAAGGCGGTATCTTCCGGCTGCATCCGCATGGCAAATCCCGATGTGATGGATCTCTACGGCAGGGTCGGCGTGGGAACAAAGGTCGTCGTGCTCTGATTGTGCCCCGCGGCCGCAGTAGCCTGCCAGGATCAGACTATTTGCCGCTTTCTCCATGAATGGGCCAAACCTCGATATGGCGCATTCATCCGGTTTGCCGCGAGCCAAGCCTTGCCGCCATGCGATCAAGAAAAACGATCGTCTCTCCAAGAACCAGGAACACCGCGCCCAAAAGCGCCATGTTGGCGAGAACAGCATGCGGACCGATGTCGCCCACGTCCAAAAACGGATAGGGATAAAATCCCGAGAAATAACCATGGGCAAACGAGTACACCGCGTAGAGCACGGGAAACAAAAGCCACCAGATCGCATCATGCCAGGAAAGTCTGCCACGCTCGACGAGAAACAACCAATCCAGCGCGGCGAATAACGGGATCCAATAGTGGAGTATCTGATCTCCCCACAACTGCCAGCCTCGCGGATGCCAGACATCTTTCAGCAGCCATAGGTAGACTGAGCCCGCGACACAGACGTAAATGAGCAGCGCTGTTTTCGTCGTAGAACGTCCGGCCCATCGCCCAATCGCCGACGACGGTGCGATTTCCGCCGACAGTAACGCAACAGCAAGCAGGGTGTTTGCCTGGATCGTAAAATAGCTGAGAAAATTTGTCGTCAGCCTCAATCGGGAGACATGGGCTGCCGGTATGATGGCGGTATAGGAGATGACGATGCCCGCAATCGCCACCAGCGCAATCATCCAACGGTAGAACCGAACCGAATTTCTCATGACATCACAGACCCGCGGCGCTTTAAGACAACCGACTGACACAGACGATGCGGGTCAAATCGGCACGGCCTGTCTTTAGCGCATCAAACCAAAAACCGGAACGGGTTCCTGAGTCGATCATTTCGAACCGGCGAAAAGAGATCACGTTATTAAGATGTGATCGCAGGAGTGCCGGTCACCTTGAACGGACCCAGCTCGATCGACTTCATCAATGTCGTCCTCGCACTATCGAGGTGCGATTTCAGGCTGGCGTTGACTGCGTGCATGTCACGATTGCGCAAACCGGCGATATAAACAAGATGCTGCTTCAGCGCCCTGGTATTTCGCTCTTTTTCGTCATCGCGGTTCCATTGATAGGTATAGTGGAAGATTGCCGAGGCAATATTGTAGAATTCGATCACATATCGATTACGCGATGCGTCGTGTACCAGCCGATGCAAGCGCTCATCCAAAGCGGGAAACTCTTTATATCTGACATCAATATCGGCGAGTATGTCATGATGCTGCGCTTCGATCTCAGCAAGTTCGCGCCAGCAAGGAGCGCTTTTGGGCATCTGGATCAGGTGCGAGGCTGAACGCATCTCGAACATTTCGCGGACCTCATAGACTTCCTCGGCAAAATCCGCCGTGATGCCTCGAAAGACCCAGGCGCTGTTCGGCCGGCGCTCGATCAGCCCGAAATGATGAAAGTGGGTAAGATATTCACGGATCGTCGTGGTCGAAGTACCGAATTGACGCGCGAGTTCCGAACTGTTCAGCAACTGTCCGGCACGAAAGTCTCCCTGCAGAATCCACTCCATGAACCGACGCTCTACGGCCGCGGCCGCGGACATGGTCTGCTTTTCGGGGAAGTAATCGCCAGCTTCCGGCGCGCGCTGCAGTGAGTGACCGATTTCATCGAGCCGTAAAACTCCGGCACTTGTCAGAGACACCAAAACCGAACGCGCCGTTGTCCGGCTAACCGCCAGTCTTGATGCCAGCTCCGACGTGGATGGCAGTTTCTCATCAATCGTCATATCGGCCAGATAGTCCAGACAGCGATTATAGGCACCTTTGTAGACTGCATTCCCCTTCATTCGAGATTGCCCCTCTGCGATCCATCCATCATATATAGCCGATTTATTTATATAAAAAACAGTTGACTTGCAAAATCGCAACTGTCTTATGTATATAAGAGACAGAGAGGGAGGATTGAAGCTTGTCCGGGATTGACCTTGCCAACAGCGCTCAGCATCGCGTCTTCATCGGAAAGACAGACGCGTGAGCGGCCGCATCATCCAATTCGGGACCAGTCGCTTCCTGCAGGCTCATGCGGCATTCTTCGTTCACGAGGCCGCCGAAGCCGGCCAGACGGTCGGCCCCATCACCGTTGTTCAAACCTCGGGAGACAGCAGCCGAAGCGGCCGCGTCGCGGCTTTCGGCCGGCCTGAAGGCTATCCTGTCGTCATCCGCGGCATGTCGGACGGCAGAACGATCGATCGTACCGTACATGTAAAAAGCATCGACCGCGGCCTGTCTGCGGCGAGCGATTGGGCCGAGATCCTCAGGCTATTTACTCACGAAGCGGAATTCGTTGTCTCCAATACGGGCGACACCGGCTATCGGACCGTACCAGCCGAGGACCGGTTCTCATCGACCGGTGACGCCCCAAAATCATTTCCGGCAAAGCTGGCATTCCTTCTCTTTCGCCGCTGGCAGGCGACCGCGCGCCCGCTCGTCATATTGCCTTGCGAACTGGTGACGGGTAATGGCCGGCTTCTCGAGACGGCGGTCATCGAAAGCGCGCGGCTGAACGATGTGCCGGCAGAGTTCTTCGAATGGCTCGACCGCGAGGTCACCTTCGCCGATACGCTTGTCGACAGGATCGTTTCCGAACCCATCGAGCCGGTTGGCGCCGTTGCCGAACCCTATGCGCTCTGGGCGATCAGGCAGGCACCGGGCGTGCGGCTGCCATGCGCGCACGAGCAGATCGTGCTTACGCCCGAACTCGAATCCTACGAACGCCTGAAGCTTCATATCCTGAACCTTGGTCATACCTATCTTGCAGAGATCTGGCAGACCGAGGGCCATGCGAGCGACCAGACGGTGCGCGGCATGCTTGCCGATCCGGCCATCAGGCGGCGGCTCGAAGCCCTTTACGACACCGAGGTCGTCCCGGGCTTCGCCTCCAAGGGCATGGGCGACGAAGCACGGTCTTATGTCGCGACCACGCTCGATCGCTTCTCCAATCCGTTTCTCAACCACCGCATGGCCGATATCGCGCAGCACCATGCTCAGAAGGTCGAACGCCGCATCACCGCCTTCCTGGACTGGGTTGAGAAAACGCCCATGGACTATGAAACTCCGATCCTTCGGGCGATAGACTCACGCTACCCGGCACCCGGAGAGGCCGTATGAGCTACCAGTTCGATTTTGCATCGCTCCTTCCCTATTGGAAGGAGTTCGCGCTCGGCGTCCGGCTGACACTGCAGCTTTCCGTCGTCTCCACCGTCATCGGCTTCGTTCTCGGCACGCTCTGCGCCATTGGCCGTGCCGATGGAGGACCTTGGGTTCGCACCATCGTCGCCTCCTACGTCGAGGTCATCCGCAATACGCCGCTGCTCGTGCAGGTCTTCCTTGTCTATTTCGGCATAGCCACCCTTGGCGTCCATGTTTCGGCCAATCTCGCCGCCGTCATCGCCCTCGTCGTCAATGTCGGCGCCTATACATCCGAGATCGTCCGTGCCGGACTACAGTCCATCCACAAGGCACAGCTCGAAGCGGCGGAATGTCTTGGGCTGTCGCGCGGCCAGACCTACTGGCATGTGATCATTCGTCCTGCCATCGAGCGCGTCTATCCGGCACTGACCAGCCAGTATGTCCTGTTGATGCTCGCTTCCTCGATCACCTCGCAAATTTCCGCCGAGGAGCTGACCGCCGTCGCCAACCGCATCCAGTCGGACACGTTCCGTAGCTTCGAGACCTATATCGTCGTCGGCATTCTCTATCTCTTCCTGTCCTTCGTCGTGCGCATCGCCCTCTGGCTCCTCGGCCTTGCGATCTTTGTCCGCCGGCGCAGGCTCGGCACGGCACTTTAAAGGACGCGACGATGACAGCATTCGGTTTCGTTCATCTGGAATTTCTGGGCTGGGCGGCGCTGTGGACGATCGGGCTTTCAGCGATCGCCTTCGTCGGCGGCGGCATTCTCGGCTTCCTCGTCGCGCTGGCGCGCGTCAGCAGCCTCGGCGCTTTGCGGATGGCGGCGGCCGGCTATATCCAGCTCGTCCAGGGCACGCCTCTGCTCGTTCTGCTGTTCCTCATCTATTTCGGTATTGCAATCCTGGGCTTCGATCAGGTTCCGGCAATCGTCGCGGCCGCCGCTGGCCTGACGATCTACTCTTCCGGCTTTCTCGGCGAGATCTGGCGCGGCTGCATCGAGTCCGTGCCGAAAACACAATGGGAAGCAGCCGAATGCCTGGCTCTGTCGCGCTGGCAGCGCATGACCAGGGTCATCCTGCCGCAGGCGATGCGCATCGCGACGCCGCCGACCGTCGGCTTTCTCGTACAGATCGTCAAGAACACTTCGCTCGCGTCGGTCGTCGGCTTCGTCGAGCTGTCGCAGGCCGGCAAGCTCATCAACAACTCGATCTTCGAACCCTTCACCGTCTTCATCGTGGTAGCAGTATTTTACTTCGCCATATGCTTTCCGCTCTCTCTGTGGAGCCGCAACCTGGAGAGGAAGCTCAATGTCATCCATCGTTAGACTCGCAAACGTCCACAAAGCCTTTGGTGCCGTCAAGGTTCTGAACGGTGTGTCGTTCGAGGTCGGGCGCGGCGAGGTTGCCGCCGTCATCGGGCAGTCCGGCTCGGGAAAATCGACGGCGCTGCGCTGCATCAATGCGCTGGAAACCATCGAGAGCGGCACGATCGAGGTCTGCGACCACGCGGTCCATGACCCCAAGCTTAACAAGAGTGCGCTGCGACGCGATGTCGGTATCGTCTTTCAAAGCTACAATCTGTTCCCGCACCTGACGGCCGAGCAGAACATCATGCTCGCGCCGACCTGCGTAAAGAAACTCGGAAAGGCCGCCGCCCGTGACCTGGCGCGCGAGGTGCTGAGCCGCGTTGGCCTCGAGGCCAAGGCCGAGCATTATCCGGAGCAGCTTTCCGGCGGTCAGCAGCAGCGTGTGGCGATCGCCCGCTCCCTGGCCATGAAGCCCAAGCTCATGCTCTTTGACGAAGTGACGTCCGCTCTCGATCCACAGCTGACCGGCGAAGTTCTGAAGGTCATGGAGGACCTTGCCCGTGGCGGGATGACGATGATCCTCGTCACGCATGAAATGGCCTTCGCCCGCAAGGTGGCGTCGAAGGTCGTCTACATGCATCAGGGGCAGGTCTGGGAAACCGGACCGGGCGCGATGCTGGACAATCCGCAGACCAAGGAGCTGCGGGACTTCGTGGGCAGCGGTCTCTGAGACCGGGAAGAGATTTTTGTGAAAAGGACAAAGGGATGGAGAATATGAAACGCAGAACTTTTCTTGCAGGTGTAACCGGCGCACTGGCCGGCGCGACATTCCTGGGCGGCCATGCGCGTCAGGCCCTGGCCGATACGCTTGAGACCATCAAGACGCGGAAGAAGCTCCTGATCGCGGTCGACCTCGGTTCGCCGCCGTTCGGTATGAGCGATGCGGCGATGCAGCCGACCGGCTCAGACGTCGAGACCGCCAAGCTGCTTGCTTCGGATCTCGGCTATCCGCTGGAAATCGTTCAGGTGACCAGTCCGAACCGCGTGCCCTTCCTCCTGACCAACAAGGCTGACATCGTCATGGCGTCCTTCAGCGTCAACGAGGAACGCAAGAAGGTCATCGACTTCACCGATGCCTACGGCGTCATCCAGATTGTGGTCGCCGCGCCGAAAAGCACCGAGATCAAGAGCCTTCAGGATCTCGTCGGTCAGCGGGTCGGTACCACCCGCGGCTCGACCAATGACAAGGAAGCGACCAATCAGGCCAAGGATGCCGAAATGGTCCGCTATGACGATGACGCAACGCTGATCACCGCCCTGGTTTCCGGCCAGGTCAACATCATGGCGTCCTCGCCGCAGATCATGGCCGCCGTCAATCAGCGCCGGACGAACGACCCGCTCGAGGTCAAACTGGTCCTCAAGACCAATCCTTACGCGATCGGCCTGCGCAAGGGCGACGACGCACTGAAGACGACATTGAACGAGTGGATCGCGAAAAACCTTGCCAACGGCAAGCTCAGCGCGATTTATCAGAAGTATAATGGCGTCGCGCTTCCGGCTGAAATGCCGAAGACGTGAGGCCGACGACTATCCTGAAAAACCCGAGCGCCGCCCGTGCGGCGCTCCCTGCGATCCGAAGAAGCGGTTCAGCGGGCTGACCCTACGGACGAGGAGTGAATGATGAAAGCATTGATCTGCCATAAACCAGGCCGGCTGTCATTGATCGAGCGGGATATTCCTGTTCCCGCCGATGGAGACGTACTGGTCCGCATCAAGCGCGTCGGCATATGCGGAACCGACTTTCATATCTTCCAGGGCAAGCATCCCTTCCTCGAATATCCGCGCGTCATGGGTCATGAACTCTCGGGAACGGTCGAGGACGCGGGCGGATCGACGCGGCTGAAACAGGGCGACAACGTCTATATCGTCCCCTATCTTTCCTGCGGCAAATGCGTGGCCTGCCGCCGCGGCGTAACCAATGCCTGCCAGAACATCGCCGTGCTCGGCGTGCATCGGGACGGCGGCATGTGCGAATATCTCTGCGTTCCCGAAGGGAATGTCATCTCGGCGGGCAAAGCTTCACTCGACGAGGCCGCCATGATCGAATTTCTGGCGATCGGCGCCCATGGCGTCAAGCGTAGCGGTATCCAGGCTTCCGATCGCGTTCTCGTCGTCGGCTCGGGACCGATCGGCATGTCCGCCATCATTTTTGCCAAAGCCCGCGGCGCCGATGTGACCGTCATGGACGTGCGCGAGGACCGCCTCGCCTTCACGATCGACGCACTCGGCGCGAACAGGATCCTCCTCGCCAATGAAGACGCCGAAGCGCAGGCCAAACGCCTGACAGATGGCGATTTCTTCGATGTCGTCATCGACGCCACGGGCAATGCCGGTGCCATGCAGCGCGGCTTCGGCTTCGTTGCCCATGCCGGACGCTATGTTCTCGTCAGCGTCGTTCGTCAGGATATCACCTTCTCCGACCCGGAATTCCATAAGCGCGAGACGACGCTGTTTGCCAGCCGAAATGCCCAGCCGGACGACTTTGCCGAGGTCGTGAGGCAGATGGAAGCGGGCCGGGTGCCGACCGCTGCCCTCAATACCCATCGCGGTCCCCTTTCCGACGCTCCCGGGCTGTTCACCGAATGGCTGCGCCCCGAAGCCCGCGTCATCAAAGCCATTCTGGAGGTGTGATTGCATGGCCGCACCGCGCACGCTTCGCCTCCATGATGCCGACAATGTCGTCATTGCGATCGAAAGCCTTTCGCGGGGCAAGATGATCGATGGCGGCATTACCGTCGCAGCAGCCGTTCCTCGCGGCCATAAGGTCGCCGTCCAGCCGATCGCAAGCGGCGAGCCGATCCGCAAGTTCGGGCAGATCATCGGCTTTGCCAAAAGCGATATTCAGCCGGGTGACTGGGTGCACGAACATAATGTCGCGATCCATGATTTCGAGCGCGACTATGCCTTCAGCTCCGAGGCGAAACCCGATGGCGGGCTTTTGCCGGGCGAGCGTCCCGCGACGTTCGAGGGCTTCCGTCGGGCGGACGGCCGCGTCGGCACACGCAACTATATCGGCATCCTGAGCTCTGTGAACTGTTCGGCCACCGTTGTCGATTTCATTGCCGACGAGATCATGCGCTCCGGCATTCTGGCCGATTATCCCAACATCGACGGTGTCGTTCCCTTCACCCATGGAACCGGATGCGGCATGGGCAGCAAGGGTGAGGAATACGACCTTCTGGCAAGGACCCAATGGGGCTATGCCAGCCACCCGAATTTTTCAGCCGTCCTCCTGATCGGGCTCGGCTGCGAGGTGTTTCAGATCCCGCGCCTGAAGAAGACCTACGGCATTGCCGAGGGCGACCATTTCCAGAGCCTGACGATCCAGGAGGTCGGCGGCACGCGTAAGTCGGTCATGATGGGTGTCGAGAAAATCCGAGAGATGCTGCCGCTTGCCAACAGATCGGTGCGCGAGACGGTTCCAGCCTCCGAACTGATGCTGGCGCTGCAATGCGGCGGCTCGGATGGCTATTCCGGCCTGACGGCCAACCCGGCGCTCGGCGCGGCTGTCGATATTCTCGTGCGCCATGGCGGCACCGCTATCCTGTCGGAAACGCCGGAAATATATGGGGCCGAGCATCTCCTGACGCGGCGGGCGGAAAGCCCCGAGGTCGGCCGGAAGATTGTCGACCTGATCGACTGGTGGCGCGATTACGCCGCGAAAACGGGGGGCGAGCTGAACAACAACCCCTCGCCCGGCAACAAGGCCGGGGGCTTGACGACCATTCTGGAAAAATCCCTGGGCGCCGTCGCCAAGGGCGGTAATTCCACATTGCGCGGCGTCTATCGCTATGCCGAGCGCATAGACCGCAAGGGCTTCGTCTATATGGATACGCCGGGCTACGACCCCGTCGCCGCCACGGGCCAGGTGGCCGGCGGCGCCAATGTGCTCTGTTTCACCACCGGCCGCGGCTCGGCCTATGGCTGCAAGCCGACCCCATCCCTCAAGCTTGCCACCAATTCCGAACTGTTTGCCCGCATGGAAGAGGATATGGACATCAATTGCGGCGACATCGTCGAGGGCGTATCCATCGAGGAAAAGGGGCGTCAGATTTTTCAGGCCATCCTTGACACCGCCTCGGGCAAGCGTTCAAAATCCGAACTGCTCGGCTACGGTCGCCATGAATTTGTCCCCTGGCAGCTCGGAGCCACGATGTGACCCGCCCCTGATCTATCGCCCTTGGTCTGTCGAAAGCAGCAATGCGGCTCCCGCGCACTCGAAGCCATTCGCCTGCTGCAGAAGGCCAGTCCACACAGGCGGGCCAGATCGGACGAACATGAAAATGAACGAAGCGCTGTTTTAAACGGCGCTTCGTTCATTCAAACGTCACAAGCTAAACATCTGTAATCTTGAACTCATTAGCGTTCTCCACGGAACGCAAGACATCCGCTCGGGAAGCCTCCGACCCATTGAAGAATTCCTGCAGGAGCCGGGTGATGCGCTCTGGCGACGTACCCTTGGCATATTCTTCCTGCATCCGGCGTCTGACTAATATTTCCAAGACTGACATGTCTTTCACCTCATACTTCCGGCGCAAGGGGAAATGTCGCTCTCTATGTCGCGGGAGGCAAGTTACAGTTTTTTCATGGTCTTGGCGTTTTTGTGGCAAGGCGCTGGCATCCGGCCACCGCTCCCCGGTCGGATAGGGCGCTGACCGAAGCGCGATCGATCTTTCCCTTGCCAAATGTCGGCGCATCGTAGAATTGAAAGCGGCCAATCGGTCGGTTGTTTGCGCTTCGTTAACTTCCGTGCTTTAGCGGGCCACACCCCGACCTTTGGATAATGTCGCATGCAAGGAATGAATAATGCCTATAAAGAAAAGCTCTGCCTCTGATGTTTTCCAGCGCAAGATTTCGGATTTTTGCGATATGCGGCTCAAGCCGCTGCTTCAGCCGCGTAGCTTCGAGAATATCAAAGGCTTCATGATCGGCCTGATCGTTTTCCAGTCGCGTCCCCCTCTTCGCGCAGGGCGCGTGGACTTCCAGGAAATTGCCTCGCTCTGCGGCATGGACGAGGAAATGAGCACGGAATTCAGGCGGGCTGCCCAGCCGGGCTTCGACGCGATTCTTCGCTGGCTGGGAGCAACCAAAACCAATACGGTCCGCATTTCGCCTGCCGTCTCCCGGACCGCTGCAAAAGCCCCTTTGCGTGTTTCCGGCAAAGCCATGCCGACACAGACGGAGTGCCGCGCTCTGGCCTCCTAATATAAACGGCATACCGGTCCGTCCTTGGCGGGCCGGCATGCACCTAACCTGCCTCAAAGCCCTTCCCGGCGCCACGCTGGGATCCGAGCGCGGTTCTCATCGGCAACCGATTTTGATGGCCGTGCGAGCCCGCCGTCGGCAACCAGCCGGAAGATCGATCTCTATCATCACTAAATTCCAGGAATAGTGCGCGGTTTTCCCTCCGGAATTGCGCAAAAACAAACGGATAACGTTTTCGCAATTCGAAGAAAGCGGAAAGGCTCCAATGCAGCTTCAGGCAGCAATTGACTATTAATTCTATAGATAAAGGAATGAAGACGCGACTGCAGCTCTAAAAACGAAATGCCCTTCCTCGAAGCCCGGCTTTGAATGCTGCATCGTGGCGGCGATCGAAATCGGAGCCTGCCTATGAACGCGCAATTGCACCATATCAACGCCACGCACCCCGAGGCCGCCTTGCTGGAGACCGAGCAACAGGCGCTGGCTGTCGCGCAGGAGCTTGCCGCACGCTTTGCAGCCAGAGCCTCCGAGCGCGACAGCGAAAGACTGCTCCCCTTTGCCGAAATGGACGCGCTGGCGCAATCCGGATTGCTGGCGATTACGGTTCCCGAGGAATATGGCGGCCTCGATGTCTCGAATGCGACGCTGGCGGAGATCACGGCAATCCTGGCCGAGGCCGACGGTTCGATCGGACAGATCCCGCAGAACCATTTCTATATTCTCGAAGCCCTGCGCATCGACGGTTCGGAAGATCAGAAGCGTTATTTCTTCGGTCGTGCACTGGCAGGCGATCGTTTCGGCAACGCACTGTCCGAGCGCGGCACAAAGACGGTCGGGCACTACAATACCCGCGTCACCCGCGACGGTCCCGGCTACCGTATCAATGGCCGCAAATTCTATTCGACAGGTGTTCTCTTTGCCGATTGGGTGACGGTCTTCGCCCTGGATGAAGCCGACAAACTGGTCATGGCTTTCGTTCCGAAAGGAACCGAAGGCGTCGAAATCATCGACGACTGGGATGGCTTCGGGCAACGCACGACGGGCAGCGGCACGACGGTCCTCAACAACGTCTATGTGAATGCCGATCATGTCGTCCCGCATCACAAGGGCTTCGAGCGGTCGACGACGATCGGCTCGGTCGGGCAGATCATTCACGCCGGCATCGATCTGGGAATCGCAAGAGCCGCCTTTGCCGAGACGCTGGATTTCGTGAAAACCAGATCACGCCCCTGGATGGATAGCGGCGTCGAACGCGCGAGCGACGATCCTCTGACGATCGCCAAGGTCGGACAGGTCGCCATCCGGCTCGAGGCCGCGGCCGCGACCATCGAGCGCGCCGGCCGCAAGGTCGATGCGGCTCAGGTCGAGACGACGGAAAAGAGAGTGGTCGAGGCAACGCTGGCGGTGGCGGCCGCCAAGGTGCTGACAACAGAAATCGCCATCGAAGCGACAAACACATTGTTCGAACTTGCCGGCACCGCATCGGTCAAGCTCGACCTCAATCTCGACCGGCACTGGCGCAATGCCCGCACGCATACGCTTCACGATCCGGTTCGCTGGAAATATCACGTCGTCGGCAATTACTTCCTCAACGACGTCATCCCGCCGAAGAACGGCGCGCTTTAACGGATAAATGAAAGCCTCGTCATGAGCGCCGGGGCTTTCATACAACCAAAGGCAAAATCAGCAGCACCACGCTAAAGCCAGCTAGTGCCGGTCCATAATCATCTCCGCAGACTGACCAGCCGATGGCGCAAGACTTTCCAGGCCGGTTGCCACGACCGATACCCTGAATACGCCGTCGAGATTCTTGTCGAAGATCGCGCCGACGACGATATCGGCATCGGCAAAGACTTCGTCGCGGATGCGGCTGGCGGCTTCATCGACCTCGAACAGCGTCATGTCGGACCCGCCGGAAATGGAGATCAGCACGCCTCGCGCGCCCTTCATGCTCATGTCGTCCAGAAGCGGGTTGGACACGGCGGCATCTGCCGCTTTCAGCGCCCGACCCGGCCCTGAAGCCTCGCCAGTTCCCATCATCGCACGTCCCATTCCCCGCATCACGGATTTGACATCGGCGAAGTCAAGATTGATGAGACCTTCCTTGATGATCAGGTCCGTAATGCAGCTTACACCCGCATAAAGAACGCGGTCCGCAGTCACAAAAGCATTTGCGACGGTGGTCGTGGCATCCGCAATGCGAAACAGGTTTTGATTGGGAATCACGATGACGGTATCGGCACTTTCGCGGAGCCGCTCGATGCCCTCGTCGGCCGTGCGCATGCGCCGGTTGCCTTCGAACGTAAAGGGCTTGGTGACGACGCCGACCGTTAGGATGCCCGCCTGCCGCGCGGCCTGAGCGATGATCGGGGCAGCACCCGTCCCCGTGCCGCCGCCCATTCCGGCAGTTACGAAGCACATATGCGTGCCGTGGAGGTGGTCCATGATCTCGTCGATGGATTCCTCGGCGGCAGCTCGTCCGATGTCTGGTAGCGAGCCTGCTCCGAGCCCCTCCGTCACCTGTGCGCCGAGTTGAATGCGCCTAGTCGCTTTGGATGTCGCTAGCGCCTGGGCATCCGTATTTGCCGCGATGAATTCAACGCCCTGAAGTTCCTGCGCAATCATATTGTTGATCGCGTTACCGCCGCCACCGCCGACACCGACAACGGAAATCTTCGGTATCACCCCTGAAAGTGGTGCGCGCATGTCGGCCATGAAGGACTCCATTGGATCAATTTCATTCTCAATCGAGATCGCCTGCCCTTCTGGACGTTGAAAACGATTCGTGAGCGAAGAGATCCTATTGAGGAACGTGTGCGCATTGCGGCACGCGCCGGCAACCCTCCACAGAATAATGAGTTGAGCACAGGATTTGTGAGCCGGATATTGAAACATCATTCATCCAGCATCGTGCGAGGGCCACAATCGGACGAGCCGCTAGAGTCTGTGGTGTGTTCCAGGCTGGCACACACTACACCAGATACCGATAACGCTGACCGATCTTGAGTACGGGTGAAGTTACCGCTAGCTCAAGTTACGACCCTACGGCCTTTTAGCCTACGCGAGGTCCTTGACCCTGGTGTTCAGCTGTAGAGACTGACCTCGGGAATCCGGTCATTCAGAACGAACTCACCCACTTCCTTGGCCTTGTAGAAGACCGGATCATGCAGGGTGTGCGTCCGCACATTGCGCCAGAAACGATCGAAGCGGTATTTCTCGGCGGTCGAGCGCGCACCGGTGAGCTCGAAGACGCGTGAGGTGATATCAAGCGAAACGTGGGTCGCGTGCACCTTCGCCGCATAGGCTTCGGCCGCCGCCTCGCCGCGCTCGCGCGCCGTTGCCTTATGTCCCTTGGCAAGCGCGTCCTGGACTGCCGTTGCAGCACCATCGGCCAAGGCGGCGGACGCCTTCAATGCTGCGGTGAACTCGCCGACACGCTCGAGAATATAAGGATCGTCCGAGGCTCGCTCGACACCGGAGGTAACCCATGGCCGTGTCGTGGCGCGGACATAACCGACGGCCTCGCGCAATGCGCCCTCGGCCGTGCCGAGATAGAAATTCACGAAAACCAGTTGAATGAGCGGCGTATTGAATGTCGCAAGCACCGGCGCCTCGCCGCCGATCGTTGCCGCCCGGTCCAGATCCTCCTCATAGACAGGGAAATCATGGAACTCGACGCTGCCGCTGTCGGACAGGCGCTGACCGAAATTGTCCCAGTCGTCATTGGCCTTGTAACCTGCCCGGCTGGTCGGGACGGCAAAGCCGACGATCCTGTCATCGAGCGCGGCATTGGCATTGATGTAGTCGGAGACGTGCGCGGCCGTGGAAAAGGATTTGCGGCCGTTCAGAACATAGCCATTGCCGCGCCGCGTCAGCACGAGGCCTGGATCGCGCGGATTGACGGCCGCCCCCCAATAAAGGCTGTTGGCTACCGTCTTGCCGGCGAGTTCCTGCGCGCGCGCCTCATCGAAAGCCCAATAGACATATTGGCTGTTGACGTAGTGATAGCCGACAAGCTGGCCGATGGAGCTTTCTCCGCGCGCAAGGATGCGCACCAGCCGCAAGCCATCCACCCAATCAAGACCGCCGCCACCGCTCTGCGATGGATGCAGGGCGTTCAACAATCCCACATTCTTCAACTTGACGATTTCGCCGAGCGGTGGCCGACCTTCACGGTCAAGCTCTGCGGCGCGCGTGGAAAGATCCGCGGAAATCTCTTCCGCTCTGGCAAAGAGGTCTTCTCGCGTGGCGTTTCGATTGCCCGCAAAGACGACGTTGGACTGGCTCATGATAGGAACTCCGGTTCAGTGACGTAGTCCGGCCGGATCGATAGACCCAGCCGGCAGATCGAAGTCGGCTGTCCAGAGCCGGATGATTTCAGGTCTGTTCGACCTGAAATCTGAATCCGCCTCTAAATCAAAAAGTTGGAGCGGGATGTCGCCCGAAATCCCCTGACACTTTTCGGCATCCCGCTCTAGAAAAGCTTGTCCGGTATCCAGCTTGCGGTCACCGCATCGCTGGTGCTGAAGGCGGGGATTTTCCGCGCCAGTTCCTCGATCGTCCGGACCTTGGCCGTGCGAAGCTCCTCCTGCGTCAATAGCGTCGGCTTGACGGCGATCTGATGCGGAACCTCCTGCCCTGCGATCTGCAGAGCGGCGGCGCGGATAGAGACGGCGCCGACAACGGCTGGATTGGTCGCGACCGTCGCCACCCAGGGACTGTCAGGCTCGGCAATTTCCTGAATGTCCGCCGTCGATACGTCGGCAGAGTAAATCTTCAGCTTGTTCACGATGCCGAGATCCGTTGCGGCAAGCTTCGCGCCACGCGCAAACTCGTCATAGGGAGCGAAGACGACTGATATATCGGGATTGGCCGCAAGTGCCGCTTTCGCCTGATCGGCCGTGGAGGTCGCCGTCGTATCGCTGACATTGCCGAAGCGGGCCTTTTCGACCACGCCGGCATTCTGCTTTTTGAACGTTTCCCAGACCTCGTTGCGGCGGTCGAGCGGCGCAAACCCGGCGACATAGACATAGCCTGCCTTGAAGCTGTCGCCATTCTCCTTGACGGCCTGCTTCAAGGCGAGATCGGCAAGCTCGTGATCGCTCTGCTCGACCTGCGGGATCTTCGGATTGTTGAGATTGACGTCGAAAGCAACGACCTTGACGCCCTTGTCCAGCGCCTGCTGGACCACGTCACCGAGCGATTCCGGCAGGCCGTGATCGATGACGATGGCGGAGACGCCGAGATTGATCGCCTGGAGGATCTGTTCGCGCTGCGCGGCGGCA
Source organism: Hyphomicrobiales bacterium (assembly GCA_900468625.1). Classification (GTDB taxonomy): domain Bacteria; phylum Pseudomonadota; class Alphaproteobacteria; order Rhizobiales; family Rhizobiaceae; genus Rhizobium. The sequence continues at coordinate 73,218 of UBUL01000016.1, read as the reverse complement.
TCCTGACGGCCGGGGAAAACGCGCAGATCGATGGAGAGCGCCTTGGCCTGCGCTGCCGCGCCGGCCTGATAGGCCTGGAAGAAATCGCCGGCGGAGATGTAGCTGACCAGGGCAACCTTAACGCCACCTTTGTCAAAGGGAGGAGGCGCTCCCTTCACACCGCCAGCGAGCGCCGCCTGGGTCAGAAGAAGTGGGGCAACCGCCGGCAAGACAAGCCGTGTGATCAATTTCATCATCGCGATCCTTAACGATCAATCGGAAGCGCCGTCTGACGGGCGATAAGCCTGCGGCGCATATGATTATTAGATATAAACTCTATGTTTTTAGTAGATTTAATCGTTCGATTTTGGCTGTCTTCTGAGATTCTTTGTTCGCCTGCGGAATGGTTGGCGGCAAGGACTTGCCCGGGGGGCGGCGCACGCTCGGCGCCATAGCTATAGGCCGGGCCTTCATCGGCGATAGCCTGCATAATGGCAAAACCCAATGTGTCGATCGAGAGGCGGCGTCATAGAAATTTCCACTTGCGCTCCCGTTTTGGAAAAACGTTTCTCCGTAAATATTTAAATCTATCTATTTTGTAATCTATTCAGATTTATGAATTGCTGGAGAGGATGCTTTCATGACCAAGGGACAGACGACCGGCCTCGGACGCCGAGATATTCTTAAACTGACGGCAGTCGCCGGAACCGCGCTCGCGGCATCGAGCATCCTGTCGAAAACCGCGGCAGCTGCCGACGACGCATTGTCGTTGAAAGGCAAGCGGATCGCCATCAGCGCGACCGGAACCGACCACTATTTCGATCTGCAGGCCTACAATGCCCAGATCGACGAAGTGAAGCGTCTGGGCGGCACGCCGATCGCCGTCGATGCCGGCCGCAATGACGGCAAGCTGGTGTCGCAACTGCAGACGCTGATCGCGCAGAAACCGGACGCTATCGTCCAGATCCTCGGCACGCTGAGCGTCATCGATCCCTGGCTGAAAAAGGCCCGTGATGCCGGCATTCCCGTCTTGACGGTCGACGTCGGCTCGACCAACTCGCTCAACAACACCACCTCGGACAATTGGGGCATCGGCAAGGACCTGGCGCTGCAGCTCGTCTCCGACATCGGCGGCGAAGGCAATGTCATCGTCTTCAACGGCTTTTATGGCGTGACGCCCTGCGCAATCCGCTACGACCAGCTTGTCAATGTCGTCAAATACTTCCCGAAGGTGAAGATCATTCAGCCGGAGCTTCGGGATGTCATTCCCAACACGGTTCAGGACGCATTCGCCCAGATCACCGCGATCCTCAACAAATATCCTGAGAAGGGTTCGATCAAGGCGGTCTGGTCCGCCTGGGATATTCCGCAGCTCGGCGCCACGCAGGCTCTGGCTGCCGCCGGCCGCACCGAGATCCGCACCTACGGCGTCGATGGCAGCCCGGAAGTGCTGCAGCTCGTTGCCGATCCCAATTCGCCGGCAGGTGCGGATGCCGCCCAGCAGCCCGCGGAAATCGGCCGTACCGCCATCCGCAATGTCGCCAAGCTGCTTGCGGGGCAGACGCTGCCGCGTGAAACCTACGTCCCCGCCCTGCTGGCGAACAAACACAACGTCGCCGACGTGATCAAGACACTCGGTATCGGTTGATCGGCAAACAGGCGATGCGGGCCGCGCCGCGTCGCCCCAATGCGAAGGGCTTTTTCATGACCGTAACCGAGCAGGCGACCAAAGCGGGCAGCGTGCCGTATATCCTGCGTTTCGACGGCGTCGTTAAACGCTTCGGCGGCGCCCAGGCGCTCGCCGGAGCGTCGCTTGCCGTCAAGCGCGGCACCGTCCACGGACTTGTCGGACAGAATGGCGCCGGCAAATCCACGCTGATCAAGCTTCTGGCCGGTCTGCACACCCCGGATGAGGGCCGCATCGAAATCGAGGGGCGAGTCTATGACCGTTTGACGCCGCATTTATGCGAAGAGCTCGGCATTCACTTCATTCACCAGGATCGGCTGCTTGTTCCGACATTTACGGTTGGAGAGTCTCTTTTTCTTGGCCGCGAAATTTGTCTCGGCAAGACACCCTTGCTTGATCGCGGCTCCATGCAACGGCGAGCCGCGGAACTCCTTGCCAATTATTTCGGCGTGGATCTGCCGAAGAACGCGCTGATCAGCGAGCTTTCGACGGCGGAGCGGCAGATCGTGCAAATCACCCGCGCATTGCTGCACAAGCCGAAGATCCTCGTCTTCGACGAACCGACGGCGGCGCTGGTGCGGCAGGAGGCGGAAATATTGTTCCGCCTGATCCGCCGTCTGCGCAGCGAAGGCGTGACCATCGTCTACATCTCGCATTATCTCGCCGAAATCGAAGCCTTGTGCGACGATGTTACCGTTCTGCGCAATGGTGTCGACGTTGCTTCTCTGAGGGCAAGCGAAATCTCGGCAGGCAAGATTGCCAGCCTGATGGTCGAACGCGATATCGCCGACATGTTCCCCAAACGGAAGATCGAACTCGGCAGGGAAATCCTCAAGGTCAAGAACCTCTCGGCAACAGGCAGCTTCCATGACGTCAGCTTCTCACTGCATCGCGGCGAGATCCTCGGCATTACGGGATTGCTCGGCTCCGGAGCAAAGGATCTCGTTCGTACCCTGTTCGGACTGCAGACGGCAACGAGCGGAGCGATCGATGTCGATGCCCATGGCCTGAAGCCACGCAACCCCGTCGAAGCCGTCGACCGTCAGATTGCATTGGTGCCGGAGGACCGGCGTGGCCACGGCGTAGGTCTGGAGCTCAGCGTGCGTGAAAACATCACGCTGTCGAGCCTTGGCCGCTATACGCGCTTCGGCTTTCTCAACAGAAAACGAGAAGGCGCTGACACCGACGAGCTGATCAAGCGGCTGCAGATCAAGACGGCTGGCCGCGAGGCGCTGGTGCGAACTCTCTCGGGCGGCAACCAACAGAAGGTGGCGATCGCCAAATGGCTGAGCCGCAGGTCGGAAATCTATCTGCTGGATGAACCGACCGTCGGCGTCGACATCGGCTCGAAAGTCGAAATCTACTCACTGATCGGTGAACTTGCCGCCCGCGGTGCCGGCGTAATCGTGCTGTCTTCCGATCTTCAGGAGCTTGTCGGCATCACCGACAAGATTCTCGTACTGTTTCGCGGCCGTGTGACGCGCGAACTGATCTCCTCCGAGACCACAACGGACGAAGTGCTGTCGGCATCGACCGGCACCCTGGAAGGATTGCGCCATGTCGGCTGATGTTCAGTTTGCTTCCCTGCCTGACGATAGGAAAGCGCCTGCGCTGCCAACCAGTGGCAAGCTTGCGGCCACGGCCTTGCGGTTCAGTTCGTTCTTTGCCTTTTTAGCCATACTTGTCATTTTCGCATCGACCGCCCCCTATTTCCTGACGGTCGGCAATATCGGCAATGTGCTCGGACAATCGGCTATCTCAGGCGTTCTCGCCATCGGCCTGACGATCGTTCTGATCGCCGGCGGCTCCAATGTCGTCACCGGGGGCATCGACCTTTCGCTTGCGGCCAATATGGGGCTGAGCGCTGCCGTCTATGCAACCCTTGTCCAACTCGGTTTCGGCGATACGGTCGCCGCAGCGGGCGCATTGGCCACCGGCCTTGCAATCGGCGTCGTCAATGCGCTGGCGATCGTCCTTGCAGGCATCGTACCGCTGCTGGCGACCCTTGCGGTGATGAATGTCGTCTCCGGGCTGGAACTGGTCTTGACGCAGAATACGGTCCTTCCCGCCTCGACCGACGTGCTCTCGCTCCTTTCATCCTCGGACGGCTTTGGGATTCCCATCCTCGCCTACGTGCTGATCGGCTTTACCGTCATCGTTATGGCCATCGTGCAATTTACTCCGCTCGGCTTGAGGCTCTATGCTATCGGGGAGTTTCCGGAGGTCGCACGGGCGGCCGGATTGCCGGTGAAGAGCCTCATCGCCGGCGCTTTCGTCGCCAGCGGGTTCTGCGGCGGAGTTGCCGGCATCCTCTCGGTCGCCTATCTCAGCGGCAGCACCACCGGTTCGGGCGAGATGCTGCTTCCCGTCGTCGTCACCGCATTGCTCGGCTCGGTCTTTTCGCGCCGGCTCGTGCCCACTATCGGCGGCACGCTGATCTCCACGCTGTTCGTCGGCTTCCTCATCAATGGTTTTCAGCTGCTCAACCTGCCCAGCACACTAGTCAGCGGCGTTCAGGGCCTCCTGATCCTCGTCGTGGTCTCGGCCACCACCCTGCTTCGCAAACGGGAGATCTGACCCCATGACCACGGCCATCGCCCCGACACGGTCCTTTACCGGCCTCGCACGCTACGGGCTGATCTTCGCCCTTATCGTCGTTTTCTCGCTGTTTGCGACCTTGGCGCCGACATTCCTGAGTGCCGGCAACCTGCAGAGCATTCTCGTCAACAATTTCACGCTGCTGGCGATCGTGTCGATCGCCATGACCTTCGCCGTTGCCGCCGGCGGCATCGACCTTTCCGTCGGGACGGCTGTCGATTTCGCAAGCTTTGCCTTCGTCTCCGGCATCTTGGCAGGCCTCCCCGTGCCCCTGGCGGCACTGGCGGGCCTTGCTGCCGGTGCGCTGGTCGGCGCCTTCAATGCGGTACTGATTTCGGGGATCGGCGTGTCGCCGTTCCTCGCCACACTTGGGACGCTGTTCATCGGCCGCAGCCTTCAGCAACTGCTGACGGATGGCGGCAATCCGGTTTATTTGCCGCCGTCAGGCATCCCTGCCGCGTTCCGCTTTATCGGTCATGGAACGCTCGGCAACATTCCCGTACCGCTTTTGATCGCAGCCGTGATCATCGCAGGCGCAGCGCTGCTATTTGCACGCATGCGCTTCGGCCGCGTCGTCCTTGCCATCGGCATCCAGCCGCGCACGGTGCGCTATTCGGGGATCGCACTGGCAAAACATGTGGCCGCCACCTTCATTCTTGCAAGCACCATCGCCGCTTTCGCCGGGCTGATCCTGACGGCGACGGTGACTGTCTACATCCCCTCCTCCGGCAACGGCTTCATGCTGAACGCCATCGGCGCCACTTTCATCGGCACGACTTTCTCGCCGTTAGGGCGGCCAAACGTCGCCGGCACGGTACTTGGCGTCCTGCTTTTGAGCATCGTCGCCAATGGCCTGCTGTTGACAGGCTTGAACTTCTATTGGCAGCAGGTCGGCACCGGTCTGCTGATCTTTGCCGTGCTCGCCTTCAGCTTCGTCAACAAGAAAGCCGCCGGCGCCTGAGCGCCGGCCGAACGATACAACCGCAGGAACAGCAAGATGACACACCAAATCAGGCTCAACGCCTTCGACATGAATTGCGTCGGACACCAGTCACCGGGCCTGTGGCGCCATCCGCGCGACAAATCCTGGACCTACAAGGATCTCGACTATTGGGTTCATCTGGCAAAGACACTGGAGCGCGGCAAGTTCGACGGGCTCTTCATCGCCGATGTGCTCGGGGTCTATGACGTGCTGAACGGCAATGTCGATGCTGCATTGCGCCATTCGGCGCAGGTGCCGGTCAACGACCCGCTGCAGCTCATCCCGACCATGGCCTATGAGACCAAACATCTCGGCTTCGGGCTGACCGCCTCGCTCTCCTTCGAGCATCCCTATACCTTCGCGCGGCGCATCTCGACGCTCGATCATCTGACGAAGGGACGCGTCGGCTGGAACATCGTGACCTCCTATTTGAATAGCGGCGCTCTCAACATCGGCCAGTCGGCCCAGACGCAGCATGACGATCGCTATGCACTGGCAGAGGAATATCTCGAAGTCTGCTACAAGCTGTGGGAAGGCAGCTGGGAGGACGACGCCGTCATTCGCGACCGCGAGAGCGGCACCTTTACGAGACCGGAAAAGGTGCATCCGATCCGCCATTCCGGCAAGCATTTCAGTGTTCCCGGCATTCATCTCTGCGAGCCGTCGCCGCAGCGTACGCCCGTGCTCTATCAGGCAGGCGCCTCCAGTCGCGGCAAGGATTTCGCCGGCGCACATGCCGAGTGCATCTTCGTGGCAGCGCCCTCAAAAGCGGTCTTGAAACGCTATGTCGCCAATGTTCGCGAGGCAGCGGAGCGCGTCGGCCGCAATCCCCGCGAAATTCTGTCCTTCAATCTCCAGACCGTCATCCTCGGCGAAACCGATGCCGAGGCGCAGCGCAAGTTCAACGAATATCGCCAATATGTTTCCCTCGAAGGCGCGCAGGTGCTGATCTCGGGCTGGACCGGTATCGATTTCGGCCAGTTCTCTCCCGACGAAGTGCTTCGCCACCGCCACACAAACGCGGTGCAATCCGCCGTCGAGACCTTCACGACAATCGATCCCGGCAAGGAATGGACGGTGCGCGAGATGGCAGATTGGGTCGGCATCGGCGGCTTTGGTCCGGTCTTTGTCGGCTCGCCCCAAACCGTTGCGGACCTCATGCAGGAATGGATCGAGGATACGGATGTGGACGGCTTCAATCTCGCCTATGCGGTCACGCCCGAAAGCTTCGAAGATGCCGTCGATCTTCTGGTGCCGGAACTGCAGAAGCGCGGCGCCTACAAGACCGATTACCGTGCGGGCACTTTGCGCGAGAAGCTCGGCGGCAGCGGCCCACGGCTCGCCGCACCGCATCCGGCGAGCGGATATCGCAATCTCGGGGATGCTGTCACACCGTCGAGACGCGTGGGATAAGCCTCAGACAATGAATGGGATCGGGCCGCGCATCTGCATCTGCAATGGCTTCGCGATGACGGAGCTGGCCGTTTACCCACCTACGGCAAAAACGAAGCCTCGCGTCAGCCGCCCAAGGTCTGTCCGAGGACACGAATCCAGTTTTGATGAGCGATCTTTGCGAGCGCCTGGTCGTCGAACCCATGCGCACGCAGGGCATCGATCAGCTTCGGCAGGCCACTGGCATCGCCAAGCGACTGCGGAATGGTCGTGCCGTCGAAATCGGAACCAAGCGCCACATGCTCGACACCGATCCGCTCGGCAATATAGGCGACATGACGGACGAGGAGATCGAGCGGCGTATCCGTATTCCTCACGCCATCGTCCCGCAGGAACAGCACGCCGAAATTGATGCCGACCAGACCGCCGGTATCGCGGATCGCGTCAAGCTGCTTGTCGGTCAGGTTGCGGCTATGCGGGGAAAGCGCGTGCGCGTTCGAATGCGAGGCGACCAGCGGCGCATTCGACAGTTTCGCGACATCCCAAAATCCCTGCTCGTTCATATGCGAGAGATCGATCATGATCTTGAGCTCGTTGCAGGCGCGGATCAGATCCTTGCCGGCCTCGGTCAGGCCCGGGCCGATGTCCGGCGCCGAGGGGAAGCGGAAAGGCACACCGTAGGCAAAGACGTTCGGGCGGCTCCACACCGGCCCGAGCGTGCGCAGACCCGCTTCGTGAAGGACATAAAGCGCATCCAGATCGGCCGCGACTGCCTCGGCACCCTCGACATGGAATACGGCCGCGAACTGGCCCGCAGCGATCGCTCGTTTGATGTCGGTCGCCGAACGGCAAACCTTCACCGTGCCCCCGGACTGGGCTTCGATTGCAAAAAGAAGCCGGGCCATGGCCAGGGTTTCGTTCAGCGCATCGGGCTGGGCAGGCGTTGCAAAATCGGCGTTTTCTGCCTTCGGCTGATCCGGCGACGGAATGAATATGGCACAGAGCCCGCCGGCCAGGCCGCCACGACGCGCGCGGGGCAAATCGATATGCCCGGCAGCTTCGCCATTCAAGAACGCGCTGACGGGATTCGAGCCGTTGCGGCGCAGCCGAAGCAGCACGTCGTTGTGGCCATCAAAAACCGGGATTATCGAGGATTCAGTCATATCTCATTCCAAAACTGCAGCTGATATCCGCATAGACAAGCTTGGCGGGATGGGCAAATGCAAACCACGCATGGGGTCTGCGAAGAGCGGAATTAGTCCTCGCAGGACGTGCTCATAAAGAACCTCGCGAAAATATGATAGCGGCTGAGCCGCGCCAAGCCTTGTCTGCTTTGTCCGAGAGCCGCAACCAAATGGAAAGGAATTTCGCATGATGGCAGGCATCCGGCTCAGGTTCACTGCCATATTTTCAGGCAATTGCCGCGGGAATATGAGGTTGACGACCCGCAAGACTTGCCTTTTCGAAAATGCGCAGCAAATGAAAGTGTTGGTGTCATGAACGAGTTCGGGATACGGCAGAATTGCAATGGGTCGCTGTCAGGGAAAGACAGCCCGGAACAGGCTTGGAACGCTATTCAATCACCGCGGGGAAGATTGGTGACTGCTTGAGTTGCGGATAAACAGTTGACGGCAATGATCTTGTTTTATCCCGGCGACATTCGAGGAGGCCGGATTGTCTGATTTGCGACGCGAAGAACACGCCGAATCTGCGTCGGTCGAGGCGAACGACCAGCCATGGCGCAAGGAGCGGAAGCCCTCTTGGGCGGAGCGGCGACGTTTTCCGCGGCCCGAAAGAGCTGCGGCCGACGAACCGCTGCCGCCACCAGCTCTGCGGCCGCTGCAATTTTCCACGCGCGACCTTGAACCGGCGGCGCAATTTGCCGCATGGCAATCCTATGTCGCCCCTTTGGCCGACGTCCGGCTTCCGGATAATATCCCGCAGGAAGCCGGATTTCCGGCCGACCATGTCGCCTGGAATCTCGGTGGCATGCTGATCGTTCGCCAGGACGCTCCACCGCACAGCTACATGCGCTCGCAAGCGAAAGTAAAAGGCAATCATATCGATCACTGGCACATTTCGGTGCTGCGCAGCGGCCGCACGTGGACGGAGGTCGATGGACATGTCCTGGACGGCGAGCCGGGCAAGGTGGAACTGCGATCTCTGGGGTATCCTTTCCGAGGACGCTCGACCGAGGCGAAGTCTCTCTCGCTCTTTCTTCCGCGCGCATTGCTGCTCGATGTCCCCGCTGCGGCCGAGATAGAAAACAATAGCGCCCTTTCGGGGGTCTTCACCCGGATGCTGATCGAGTATCTCGATAACGTGGAGGCCAATCTCCCGCGCCTTGCAGCCACGGATCTGCCGTATGTCGTTCAAACGGTGCGCAACATGATCGTGGCTTCGGTTTCGACATCGGCGGCACAGTCGACCGGCGTGGACCAGCACAGCGCCCTTGCTTTGACCGAACGCGTGCGGCGCTTCGTCGAAGGCAATCTCATTTCAGGCGATCTGACGGTAGAGCGGATATGCCGCGAGCTCGGCGTATCCCGTACCCGCCTCTACCAGATCTTCGAACAGTATGGTGGCGTGCATCATTATATTCAGCGGCGCCGCCTCCTGTCTGCTCATGCCGCGCTCAGTGATCCCGCCAACCGGGAGCAGATCGTCGATATCGCCTATGCTGTCGGATTTTCGTCGGCGGCACATTTCAGCCGCGCATTCAGCAAGGAATTTGGCTACAGTCCTCGCGAGGCAAGGAACCTCACCATTCCACGCTACCTCGGACAGATTGTGTCGCCGGCCTCGTCCGACAACGCCCATTCCTTCGATGAATGGCTGAAGACGCTCGGCTATTATAATTAGAGACGGCGAAATTTGCTCCGGCGCGGCCAAGCGCTGGCGCCACTGCTTACGGCAGGACCACGATGCCTGCCCTCCCGCCAATCCGCGCGCAAGACGCAAGACCGCACTTCAGCAAGTGCGAAAATGGACGCTGCTGCAAGTTTCCGGATGCACGGCTAACGACATATGGCGTGTAACTCATTAAAAATGAAGGGGAATAGTGATTTTTGCACCAGAGCCCTGGTGTTTAGCAAATGTACCCTGCGTCCACCGGGGCAAGTCTTAGGGAACACAGCAATGGTATCTACACGCCAGACAATAGAGATCAGCATGCCTCACCATCCCGCCGATGATGCGTTCCGGGCAGTCCAGCGCGAAGAAGTCCTCGAAGTTGCCTTTCGCAATTTCGTGCAGATGGCACTGACGGCTGGCTGGAACGAACCGGAAGTTGCTTTGACCTTGGCCGATATCGCCGATGACTATGTCATGGCGCTCGCTGGAAGAGTTGCCGAAAAATAGTGTTGCGTGTCCGTCCGTGCTCCGCAGGGGTGAGCACGGACGGTTAGCAGCAACTCTTCAGCATGCCGCCGACGGAAACGCTCGATAGAAAGCGAACCGCCGGCGGCACGGTTTTGGCTATGAGCATGTTTCCTTCATGCCGCACCCCATCCCCCCGGCATAGCCCCTGCGAAAACGAAACGCATCGCCGCCTGAATACAAGGGCGGGGCTGCGGCAAAGCCCAGCAGTGGCGCCGTCACGTCTTCTCAACCAGGCACACCGATGCGCATTGCGCAAGCGGCACGGAAGCCGTTCCGCATTCGGCTTCCGTGCCGCGATCTTTCATAAATCCCGATGGCAAACCGCGGCACAATCTCGCGCGGCATGCTTGATACCCTTTACCTCAATCGATAACCGGGCAACCGCGCCGGTTGGCAAAAACCATGCGATCGGGGCCGCCGTCGTTCCAGCCACGAACGACGATGCGGCGCCCGTTGCTGTCAATCGAATCGATACGGCGGAAGCCCTCCGCACGAGCTGCCCGCATGAGTTCGCGCCGATCGCAACCCCGGTCGCGACCCCAATCCCGCTCACGGTCGCGTTCCCAGCCTCGCTGCGGCCCTCTCCAGTCCCGACCCTGGTCGCGCTGCCAAGGTGGCGGAGCGTAGCCGTCGTCGCCACCATAATATTGCGCCGAAGCAGCCGAGGCCATCAATTGCAGCGCGGTCAGCCCGACAACGGCGACATGCGATACTCGTAGCAAACGTTCGAACATTTCCTTACCCCCATTTCCTGCCTTTTGGATGGGCACAGATATGTCGAGCCGTCTGAACGCTGCCTGAACACCGCCGAAGAATTAAGAAACGGGGCCAGCAGCTTCACAACCATCGATTCCCACGATTGTCGGCTTGAAGACTATCGTTTTTTGCGTCGCATCCCGGTCTGGCACGACCGCTTGGCGCACCAATCGCGCCGCAGCCTCGCCGATAGCGCGCCTGGGCGAACGGGACGTCGCGATCGGTGCCGGCAAGGAGGCGACCAGATCCAAACCGTTGAAGCCGGCAATCAGGATCTTCTGGGGAACTGCAATGCCCAGCTCCATGCAGGCGAACAATCCGCCGCTCGCCATATCGTCGTTGGAGTAGTAGATGCAATCGAGATCCGGTACGGTCGCGAGCATCGCAGCCGTCAGCTGTTTCCCAAGCGCAATCGACGAGAAGGCATCATCGATCCGCTGCTCGGCAAAGCGCAGACCATGCGTGCGAAGCACGCGTTCAAAGCCTGCCTTGCGCTTGCCAGCGCGCAGGTCCCTTGCCAAAGCACTGCCGACATAGCCGAACCGCCTTCGCCCGGCCGCGATCAGCGCTTCGGCCATATCCTCTCCCGCCGCGCCATGCGACAGGCCGACGTTGAAATCAATCGGCGTGCCATCGAGATCCATGAGCTGGATGACCGGAATATCGGCATGGCGGAGCAGCTCCACCGTCTCCTCCGGCTGATCGAGCCCGGTGACGATCATCGCGCAAGGCTGCCAGGAAAGCATGTCGCGGATGATCTCGCGCTCCTTGGCCACGTCATAGTCGGATATGCCGAACACGGCCTGCATGCCCGAACCGTCCAGCCCGGCGGAAATGCCGGCAAGCACCTCCGGAAAAACGATGTTCGACATGCTGGGGACGACGACTGCGACCAAGTTGGTACGCTGCGAGGACAACGAAAGCGCAAGCCTGTTGCCGACGTAATTCATCCGCGTTGCCGCTTCGATCACCCTGTCGCGCGTCTCACTGGAGACGTCGGCGACGCCACGCAGGGCGCGCGAAGCCGTCATCTTGCTGACGCCCGCTTTGATCGCGACTTCTTCCAGAGTGGGTTTGCGCATCCCGAAGCAACCCTCGATGAACCATGGCGGCTGGCACATTGCCGCTCTTCTTCATAGAATGTTTCCTGGAAAAGGCAAACGGCCGCCTATTGACAACCGGCGGCAAATTGAGGCTTGTTATCGGTACCGGTATCGGTAACATAATCGAGATCACAGGGTAACGCCATGCAGCAGACGAAGAAGGCCGCCGTTATCGGCCTGGGGTCCATGGGTTGGGGCGCTGCCCTATCCCTTCTCAAGGCAGGCTTTGCCGTCAGGGGCTGCGATGTCCGCAGCGAGGTTCTCACCCGCTTTGCCGAGAACGGCGGCACGCCCTGCACGACGCCGGCGGCCGCGGCAAAAGAGGCGGACGTGATCCTCATCTATGTCGTCAACAGCAAGCAGGTCGAAGACGTGCTTTTCGGGCAGGACGGCGCTTTGGAAACCGCGCAGGCCCCGAGCGTATTTATGCTCTGCACCACCATGGCTCCGAGTGCAACGACAGCCATCGCCGAAAGGCTCGAAGCATCGGGCATGCTCGTCATCGACGCTCCCGTCTCCGGCGGTCATGTCCGTGCGCTTTCGGGGGAGATCACCGTCATGGCATCTGGCGCACGTGAGGCCTTCGATAGAGCATCCGCGGTGCTCGACGCCATCTCGGCCAAGGTTTTCCGGCTCGGCGAGAGTGCCGGCGCCGGCTCGCAGGTCAAGATGATCAACCAATTGCTGGCCGGCGTGCACATCGCCGCGACAGCCGAAGCCATGACGCTTGCCGCCAAGGCGGGTATCGATCTGAAGACGCTCTATGACGTAATCTGCGTGTCCGCCGGCTCGTCCTGGATGTTCGAAAACCGCGGCGAACACATCGTATCGGGCGACTATACGCCACGTTCGGCGGTCAATATCTTCGTCAAGGACCTCGGCATCGTCACATCGGAGGCCGGCAAAGCCGGAGCCATCACGCCGCTCGCCGCGGCGGCTCTTAACCTCTTCGTCGAGGCATCGGAAGCGGGTCTCGGCCTCGAAGACGATGCCGCGGTTGCGAAGATCCTGGCCGCCAAGAGCGGCGCCAGCCTGCCCGGCGCGAAGGACTAGGCCATGACGCTTCTGCTTGGCTGCATCGCGGATGATTTTACCGGGGCGACCGATCTTGCAGCGCTGCTGGCACGCAGCGGATTGCCTGTCGCCTTGCGGATCGGCATTCCGCAGGAAAAGCGCGATCCGAACGAGACAGCCGCTTTCGAGGTCATAGCCCTCAAATGCCGGACGTCGCCGGTCGATATCGCCGTGGAACAAGCCCGGCAAGCGTTCGACTGGCTGAAGGCCGCCGGAGCGAGCCGTTTCTTCTGGAAATATTGCTCGACATTCGACAGCACGGCCGAAGGCAATATCGGCCCGGTCGCGGACATGCTGATAACGGAGACGAACACAGCCCAGACGATCTACTGCCCGGCCTTTCCGGAAAATGGCCGCAGCGTCTTCATGGGCCATCTCTTCGTCGGCGAGCAGCTCTTGTCGGAAAGCCCGATGAAGGACCATCCGCTGACACCGATGCGCGATTCGGGCCTTATGCGGCTTCTGACGCCGCAAGTGGCCGGTGCAGTCGGCCTTGCCAACCGCAATATCGTCTCGAAAGGCCCGACGGCACTCAGAGCAAAATTGGCGCAACTGAGCAGCGACGGCATCCGGCATGTGATTATCGATGCCATTTGCGACGATGATCTTCGTACGATCGCCGCGGCATCCTTCGACATGCCGCTGCTGACGGGCGGCAGTGCGATTGCCGGCCAGCTTCCGCAGTTCTACACCCAGCAGGGTCTCGTCGGCCTCTCCGAACATCGACAAGTACTGCCAAAGGTCACTGGCGGTTCGATCGTGCTCTCCGGCAGCTGCTCCGCCATGACCCGCCGGCAGGTCGCCAACTATGCCGGCAAGGTCGCCAGCCTGCGGCTCGATCCGATCGCGCTTGCACAGGACGGCGCCGGGGCTGCGCTGGAATGGCTGCGGCAACAGTCTCCAGATACGCCGAAGCTCATATACGCCACCGCCGAGCCCGATGACGTGCGACAAGCTCAGGAGAAGTTAGGCCGCGAGAAGGCCGGCCAGGTGGTCGAAGCGGCCCTTTCCGAGATCGCCCGCGGGGCCTTCCGCCACGGCACGCGTCGCTTCGTTGTTGCCGGCGGAGAGACATCCGGAGCGATCACGCAGGCGCTCGGCGTTATCCATCTGGCCATCGGGCGGGAAATAGCGCCAGGCGTCCCCTGGACCTTCGCGACCATCGGTGGGGAGACGATTGCGCTTGCCTTGAAATCGGGCAACTTCGGTAGCGAGACCTTCTTCTCCGAAGCCTTTGATCGATTGGAGACGGCATGAGCGAAGAAGCAGACCTGCGCGAACACATATGCATAATGGCGAAATCGCTCTACGATCGCGGCCTGACCGCCGGCTCCTCCGGCAATATTTCCGCACGCCTCAGCGACGGACGGCTGCTGGTGACACCGACGGGCAGTTCCTTTGGGCGCCTCGACCCCACCCGCCTCTCTCTCTTCGATGACAAAGGACGCTTGATCGGCGGCGACAAGCCGACCAAGGAGATGCCGCTGCATGCCGCTTTCTATGAGACGCGGCCGAAAAAGACCGGCGCCGTCGTCCATCTCCACTCCAGCCATTCGGTTGCGCTCTCGATCCTGCCCGGCATCGATGCCGACAACATGCTGCCGCCCTTGACGGCCTACTCGATCATGAAGCTCGGCAAGGTGAAGCTGCTGCCTTATTTCATGCCGGGCGATCCGGCCATGGGCGATGCCATTCGCGGCCTTGCCGGCAAGCGCAGTGCCGTGATGCTGGCGGCACACGGCCCCGTCGTTTCAGCCAAGGATCTGGAGGCGGCGGTCTATGCGATAGAGGAATTGGAAGAAACGGCAAAACTTGCCATCTTAACCCGCGGGACCAACCCTTCGCTGCTGACGAATGCGCAGATCGCCGATCTCGTTCGCACCTATGACGTGGAGTGGGACTGAAGATGACGCGCTTTTCCGCCAATCTGGGATTCCTGTGGCAGGAGCTTTCCCTTCCCGACGCCATCCGCGCTGCCAAGGCCGCCGGCTTCGATGCGGTGGAGTGCCACTACCCCTATGACACACCCGCCGAAGCCGTACGCCAGGCGCTGGAGGAGGCTGGCCTTCCCATGCTCGGCCTCAATACCGCTTGCGGCAATGTCGCGGCCGGCGACAACGGGCTTGTCGCCATTCCGGGCCGTGAGGACGAAGCGCGTGGCCTCATCGATCAGGCGATCGATTACGCGGCCATCATCGGCGCGCAAAATGTGCATGTGATGGCCGGCAAGGCGACAGGCGACGAGGCCCAGGCCACCTTCATCGCCAATCTGCGTTATGCCTGCGAACGCGCCGGCAAGGTGGGTGCGACCATCCTGATCGAGCCGCTCAACTATCGCGATGCGCCAGGCTACTTCCTTCAGACGGCTGATCAGGCGCTCGACATCATGGCTGTGGTCGGTGCCGATAATCTCAAGCTGATGTTCGACTGCTATCACATCCAGATCATGCAGGGCGATCTGACGCGCAGGCTGCAGGATCATATGGCGAAAATCGGCCATATTCAGATTGCCGCCGTTCCGGACCGACGCGAACCGGACCACGGGGAGATCAATTACCGCCACATCCTGCAGCTTCTGGAAAAGCTTGGATATGACCGGCCGATCGGCGCGGAATACCGGCCGACCACCACGACGGAAGCCGGGCTAGCCTGGCTGCAAGCATTCAAATGAGAGAACGGCCGGCATCCAGGATGTGGGGCGGCCTTTCAAGAGATTCACTCGGGAAATCTCCCGAACACTGAGTCAGCCTATTGGGAGGAAAATCCGATATGCATGTTTTGATCCTGGGCGCTGCCGGCATGGTTGGCCGCAAGCTCGTCAACCGCATTGCCGCCGAGCCGAAGGTACTCGGCAAGGCGATCGATCGCCTGACGCTGGTCGATGCCTTCCAGCCGCCGGTGCCGGAAGCGCTTCATTCCGTATCAAAAGCTCTAACGATGGATCTTGCGAGCCCTGGTGTTGCGGAGAAGCTCATCGAAAATCGCCCGGATATGATCTTCCATCTCGCCGCAATCGTCTCCGGCGAAGCCGAGGCCGATTTCGACAAGGGTTACTCCGTCAATCTCGATGGCACGCGAGCGCTCTTCGAAGCCATTCGCCAGCAGGGCCTGAAATCCGCCTACGCTCCGCGCGTCATCTTCGCTTCTTCCATCGCCGTGTTCGGCACCCCCTTCCCCGAGCTCATCGGCGACGAATTCCTGACCGCGCCGCTGACGAGCTACGGCACCCAAAAGGCAATTGCCGAACTCCTGCTCGCCGATTACTCGCGTCGCGGTATTTTCGATGGCATCGGCATCCGGCTGCCGACCATCTGCGTCCGGCCTGGTGCTCCGAACAAGGCTGCTTCCGGTTTCTTCTCCAACATCCTGCGCGAGCCGCTTGTCGGCAGGCAAGCCATTCTGCCAGTCAGCGACACCGTGCGGCACTGGTTTGCAAGCCCGCGCGCAGCGGTCGGCTTCTTTGTGCACGCCGCAACGCTTGATACGGCGAAGGTCGGGCCACGGCGCAATCTCACCATGCCCGGGCTTTCGGCGCTCGTTTCCGATGAGATCGATGCCTTGCGCCGTGTCGGCGGCGACAAAGCCGTTGCCCTCATCCGCCGCGAGCCGGATCCGGTCATCGAACGCATCGTTTCCGGCTGGGCGACACAGTTCGACGCCAAGCGCGCGAGCGATCTCGGCTTCAAGGCAGAACAGAGCTTTGACGAAATCCTGCAAGCGCATATTGAAGACGAGCTGGGCGGGAGGGTCGCATGACGGAGGCGTCATCCAACATAGAGAACCCAATCGCGCTGGTGACCGGCGGCGGCACGGGCATCGGCCGAGCGATTGCCAAGGCGCTCGGTTCGGAAGGCTTCAAGGTCGTCATCTCGGGACGCAGGGCGGACATTCTCGAAAAGGCGGCTCGCGAGCTTTCGGAGGAGACCGGCGCGGAATTTCTTGCGATTGCAGCCGATGTCAGCGACCACACATCGGTCCGAAGCCTTTTCGATGCCGTTGATAGTCGCTATGGTCGCCTCGACCTTCTGGTCAACAATGCCGGCATGGGCCTACCAGCCGTACCGATGGAAGAGCTGAGCTTCGAGCAATGGAATGCCATTCTCGGCGCGAACCTGACCGGTGCCTTCCTGTGCACGCAGCAGGCCTTCCGCCTGATGAAAGCACAGGTGCCGCAAGGCGGTCGCATCATCAACAACGGCTCGATCTCCGCAACAACGCCGCGCCCGCATTCCGCACCCTACACGGCCACGAAACACGCGATCACCGGCCTCACCAAATCGACCGCGCTCGACGGTCGTCCCTTCGACATCGCCTGTGGCCAGATCGATATCGGCAACGCCGCCACCGACATGACAGCGAGGATGAGTGGCGGTGTATTGCAGGCAAACGGCGAGACCGCAGCCGAGCCGACGATCTCGGCAGAACACGTCGCCCGCGCTGTCGTTTACATGGCAACCCTGCCGCTCGACGCCAACGTTTTTTCCATGACCGTCATGGCGACGAAGATGCCGCTCGTCGGCAGAGGATAAAGAAGAACGGCAGCGCCGCGAGTGCGATGCCGCCGTCTTTATGGTCTGGACTATTCGTTAGATTGCGGGCCGCGCCGAAGGCTTGACCTGCCTTCGTTCGATCAGGCCGCCGACGCTGAAGATCAACACCTCGATTTCGGTGCCGATCTTGTCGCCGTCCAGTAGCCGGACCACATCGTCTATGCCGGATACGGCTTGTCCATCGATAGCAAGCAGGTAGTCCCCCTCCTGCAGGCCGCCTTTTTCGGCTGGACTATCCTTCTCGACACGACGCAGACGCACGGCCGTCGAATGTGCGACGCCAGCTTCGAGCGCGATGCGCCGATGCAGCTCGACCGTATCGGCGGCGATGCCGATATAGGCGCGCCGCACATGGCCGAAACGCAGGATTTCGGACACCACATGCTTGGCGGTGTTGGAAGCGACCGAAAACGCGATGCTCTGCGCGCCCTGGATGACGGCGGTATTGACGCCGATCACTTCGCCGGCCGAAGAGACCAGCGGACCGCCGGAATTGCCGGGATTGAGGGCGGCATCGGTCTGGATGATGTCCTCCATCAGCCGCCCGCTCGCCGCGCGCATGGAGCGGCCCAGCGCCGAGACGATGCCGGCGGTGACGGTCCATTCGAAGCCAAGGGGATTGCCGATGGCAATTGCGATATGGCCCCGCTTCAGCGATTTGGAATCTCCAAGTCTGGCCCAATTGCCCGGCCAGTCGTTGGCACGGATGAGCGCAAGGTCGGTATCCGGATCGCGCCCCAGTACCCTGCCCTCGACGGTTGCCCCTTCCGGGGTCTTGATGCGCACGGCCCTGGCGTCATCGACGACGTGATTGTTGGTGACGACCAGGCCGTCGGGCGAAATGGCAAAGCCCGAACCGTGTCCGGCCCGACCGCCCAACCGCTCGATGCGGCTGACGGCAGGCCCGACGAGATCGACGGCCCTCGATACCGATTGCGAATAGGCATCCAGCAGCCCGGCATCGGATGACGGCTGGATGTCACGATTAATGAAGCCCATGAAAACTCCCCCGACGCGGACGCGTCGCATAGAGGAACGGCAGCAACTGTTGGAAATCAGGAGGCTGTCGGTTCGACAGGTTGAAGTGTGACTATTCAAATGAGATGTCACACTACCGAGTTCAAGAGCCAACCGAACGCGCGCAGATAACCTGCCTTACGGCGATGAAATCAGCTCTTGTCCTGCTGCAGCAGCCGCTCGAGCTCCCGGCCCCAGAAGCGGAAGGCTGGATAATTTGGCCGCACAGTCGACATGGCCTTTACGAAGCGGTGACCGGCGATAATTAGCTCGGATGTTGGAGACTGGAGGGTTCCCATGAGAATTTCGAGATCCGCCTCGGCGATGGTTATCGTCAGCCTTTTTGCCGTGCCCGTCGATGCTGCGGGGATCGATTGTGCGAAGCCTGGCTCGACAGGCGACCATATGATTTGCCAGGACAAATCGCTGCTCGCTCGAGACGCGATGGTGAGCGATCTTTATGCTGCCGCGCTGAAGCGCGACGACGCGAACAAGATCCGGGAACGGCAACGGCGCTGGATGACGACAGTGCAGTCCTGCAGCGATACGGCATGCATCCGTCAGGCTTATGATGACCGGATCGGCGCTCTCATGATGACCAAGGGCGGACGAAGCGCATCGACGGATTTCCAGTCGAACAGCGCGGACGGCAATGAGGGTCACCTTGCGATCTTCGGTCCAGTCGACGGTCTCCTCGCAGTTTCGCTTTCCTCGACCTTTGTCGGCCCGGGTGGGGCCGAAGCCGGCGATGTCAATGCCGATGGCATCGACGGTGTCGTTCCACTGACGAAGGAACATGCCGAGCTTTCCAGAGACGCGTGCAAGATCGGCCTCGATCGCCTCAGCGCAAAGACCTGGCGTGTATCGCAGGCGGGCATGTGCAATCTCGCCGATGGCGTGACCCTGCAAGGCACCTACCGTCGGCAATGACATGGTTTCGCTCCCGAGCGGGGAACGAAAGCATGGCAGCCGCCATCAGCGCGAATGGGGTATGGCCAGCTCCTGGCCATGGCCGGAGCAAAGTACCCCGGCGGCCAGCGGCGCCGGAGCGTTTGCTCAAAGCCGGAATTCAGCGATCAGCCGCCGACGGCATCGGCGGTGCACTTCTTGACGAAGCTTGTCTTAGCGGCACCTGCGAGCTTCTTTGCGGCGGCCTGAGCGTCGCATGAACTTGCCGCATCCTTTGCGCACTTGTTGCTAAAACTGGTCAATGCAGCTCCCGCCAGCTTCTTGTCGGCAGCCTGTGCCTTGCATGTGGCCTCGGCCGCCATCGCACCGGTGGCGAGGCAGGTTGAAAAAATCGCAAGTCCGAGCAGTCTGATCATCGAAATCCTCCAGGACAAACCGCGGCAAAATGCCGAGGTAACCGGAGTCTAACCGAACGTCTGCCACAGTAAAGGCTTCCTCGATCGCCGGGGAAGCAGAAAGATCCCCTGTGAACGCAGCGTCGCTCAACTCGAGCAGATTTACCGCGAGGCGCTCAGTCGAGCGGCTTATAGGCGACGACGTCCATCTCGATCTTCACATCCACCATCATCGGCGATTGAACGGTCGAGCGCGCCGGCGGGTGATCGATGAAATGCTTCTCGAACACGGCGTTGAAGCTCGAAAAATCGCGCGCATCATCAAGCCAGACATTGACCTTCACCACATGCTCAAGCGTGCAATCGGCAAGGGCAAGAACATCCCTGATGTTGGCGATGACCTGCTCGGTCTGCGCGACGATATTGCCGGTCACGATTTCGCCGCCGATGGTCGGTACCTGGCCCGAGACATAGACGAAATCTCCGGCCCTCACGGCTTTCGCGAAAGGACGGCGCTGGCCGCCGGCCTGATCATCGGCGACATCGAAACGGATCAGCTTGTTCTTGCTCATGATAGATTCGGTCTCTCTTTGTTGTGGAAAGCTGCGGTCGCCATCGCTTCATCGTGACGAAGCCAGGCGCCCGAACTCCTCTGGCACCTTCATTAGCTGCGACAAAGCCACCGCGCCAGATCGTTTCACCTCATTTGTTCACGGGATCGGCACTGAGCGTCCTCTTGTCGGCCTTATCGTGATTGCCTTTCCGGCCCCGAGCCTGATAAGACGGGGCATATTTCGTCATATGATTGGTTGACGTTCAGGAGGAGTCGTCATGGCAGAACTCGCGCAATCGCTTGCGTCCATTCGCATTCCCGACCTTGCCGGCAAAAAGGTGCTGATAACAGGCGCTTCGACCGGCATCGGTGCGGCCGTCGCACGCGCCTTTGCCGCGCAAGGCATGAAGATCGGCCTGCACTTCAATGCGAGCCGCGAGCCGGCGGAACGGCTGGCGACCGAAATCAAGGCCGGTGGCGGGGTAGTCCATCTTATCCAGGGCGACGTCTCGCAGGATGGCGAGACCGAACGCGTCGTCAAGGACGCCGTGGACGCCTTGAGTGGCCTCGACGGCCTGGTCAACAATGCCGGCGGCATGCTGGGCCGGCTTCCGACCGCCGAAATGACGGATGAGCATTATGAGCGGGTGATGAACCTCAACGCCCGCTCCGTGCTTGCCGCGACCCGTGCCGCTCATCCTCACCTCAAGCAGCAGGGCGGTTTCGTCATCAACACCACCTCGATCGCCGCGCGCAATGGCGGCGGCAATGGCGCGATCCTCTATGCGGCTTCCAAGGGCTTCGTCTCGACGATCACCCATGGCCACGCCAAGGAATTCGTCAACGACAAGATCCGCGTCAATGCGGTAGCGCCCGGCGTCATCGCAACGCCGTTCCACGAACGCTATACCAATGATGAACAGATGGAACTGCAGCGCAAGACGATCCCCATGGGCTTCGTCGGCACGCCGGAAGATTGCGTCGGTGCCTATCTGTTTCTCGCTTCTCCGACACTATCGGGCTACATCACAGGCCAGATCATCGAGGTCAATGGCGGCCAGCTCATGCCGTGAGAATACAGGTGTCTGTCGCTTTATGTGCCGGGCAATGCTAGTCTTGCCCGACACGAAGACCCCTCACGCCGCAGAAAATGGAGCGCATGCGGATGGCAAAGACGCCCATTCAGGACGGCATCAAGACGTCAGTGGAGTTGACCCATCCCGAGCGGATCTATTGGCCCGATGACGGGATAACCAAGCAGGACCTTCTCGATTACTACGACTTGGCCTGGCGGCGCATGGCACCCTTCGTCGCCAACCGTCCCCTGGCGCTCCTGCGCTGCCCCGACGGTATCGGCGGGCCGCGGTTTTTCCAGAAACATGCCTGGAAGGGGATCGATCGGCACATCGTGGAAATTGCCGATCCTGAAGACAAGGATGCCGCCAAGCTGCTGAAGATCGAGGATTTCGATGGTCTGGCCGCTCTCGTCCAGTCGGCAGCACTCGAAATTCATCCCTGGGGCACGACGACAGATCATTGGGAAAAACCCGACATGATCATCATGGACCTCGATCCCGGCGAGGACGTCGCCTGGGGCAAGGTCGTGACCGCAGCGAAAGAGATTGGCGAACGTTTCTCCGCTCTGGGATTGACCTCCTTCGTCAAGACATCCGGCGGCAAGGGCCTGCATGTCGTCGCATCCGTCGAGCCACTGGCGACCTGGCCGCACATCAAGGATGCCGCCGAGGCGATTGCCCATGCCATGAGCGCCGACAGTCCGCAGACATTTTTGTCGGTTGCAAGCAAGGCGAAGCGGGCGGGCCATATCTTCGTCGATTATCTGCGCAACGGTCGCGGCAATACCGCCGTGGCGCCTTATTCGGCCCGCGCGAGAAAGGGGGCTGCGGTTTCGATGCCGATCAGTTGGAAGGAGCTGGATGACGGGATCGGGCCTGCCTCCTTCACGCTCAAAAATGCCGCCTCACGCCTCGACCAATCCAGCTCCGATCCCTGGGCGGATTTCTTCAAGGCAGCAGCGCCGCTCAAAGCCTGACGATCTCGTCCGAAATCCCCGGACACTTTTCGGCAACATTCTAAACCAGAAACGGCACCAATGCCGGCGTGGTCGCCCTATAGTCGGCATAGGCCGAACCGAAGGTTTCGCTCATCCAACTCTCTTCGATGGATACACGACGCAGCACGGCATAAAGGACGGCGACGATCGCAAGGAAGGCCGCGATATCGCCGCGCGCGATTGCCGAGCCGATAATGGCGAGCATCAGGCCGGAATAGATCGGGTGCCGGACGAGCGCATAGGGGCCGGAGCGGACGAGCGCGTGGTCCTCCTTGAGGGTAATCACCCCACTCCAGTTGCGTCCGATGTGATAGCGAGCCCAGACCGCAAACAGGAGGCCGATAAAGGTCAGGACCGCACCGATCAGATAGGAGGTGAGGTCCTGCGGGATGATGCGAAACCGCAAAGATCCCAGCCAGGATGGATTGACCACAAGCAGGAAGGCGCCGATCCAGATCGGCGCGGTGTTGCCGAGCCGCGACAGCGGATCTTCCTGCCGCACGCTCCTCTTCACGCCGAACGAAGCGAAAAGCCAGATCAGCAACCAGACGATCCAGCATGCAGGAATGAATTGATAGAGGAGCATCGCTTACGCCACATCCTTATCCAGTTCCGGATAGTGCCGGAAAATGCCGTTCTCGTTGAAGGGAATGCGGCGATCGGATTGAAGATAGCGAGCAATGTTGGGCCGTTTCATGACAGCGGCGTGCAATGCGGCAAGATGTGGGTAGCGGCGGTCCAGATGGGCGGTCGCGCGCGGAAATGCATAGCGCAGCCCCTCATAGACCTGGAAAAGAGAAAGATCGACATAGGTCATTCCACCACCGAAGACATGCGATGGTCCCTGTGGGTTCCGCTCCATGACGCTTTCGAAATAGCCGAGAAACTTCGGGGATGCGGTTTTCGATGAATTCGGCGGCGCGGGCTTTGGCCTCTTGTTTCTGATCCGCGTAGTATTTCGACGTGGCAATGGGGTGGTGCGTATCGTGTACCTCTGCGACAAGATCGGTAATCGTCAATTGCAGACCGTTCAGCACATGGCGCTGTCCTTCGTCTTGGGGCGCCAGCCCGAGTGCCGGCCCGAGATACATCAGGATATTCGCCACATGCGGAATGATCAGATCACCATCTTTCAGAAACGGCGGAGCAAAGGGTAGATCGAACCGGGAATTGCCATCCATGATGGCGAACATGGCGGGTATCCCTTGCTCCTTGCTGGCCCCCTTGCTGGCAGGGCCACGGCAGACATCGACGTAGTCGGCACCAGCCTCCTCCAGCGCCAGCCGGACAAATTCGCCGCGCCCTTGGATGCTATCCCAATAATAGAGCTCATAGGCCATTCGATTTTCCCTCCCGAGAATTGAGAACGGCCAGCCGCAGCGATCGACGTGACGCCTGACGCGGTCCCTTCTCATCGCTTTCAAAGCCGACCGCCATCGCAGATCGAGCCTACAATTTAGCGTCGGCGTCGCGGAAAATAAGGGGCAATCGGCGATTACAGACCGACGCGCCGCAAACTATATCGGCTCGATCGCCATCGCCGCGAAAGATCCCATGGTTGGATTGGGATGGGATGGCATCCCATTCCTGTCACGGCTGGGAATGTGCATTACGCTCGTGGCGTTTGCGGGTTGCGGCCGCCTTCTTCGCGGATGCGGAACGCTCGGAGGCGGGCCGATCCGCGGAAGCACGTCCGCCGATCCTGCCCCCTTTTTTAGAAGCTTCATGAGTCTCGGCATGGCCGCGGCCCGAGCCGGATTTCTTGCCGCCGCCGCTTTCCTTGTTCACGGTCGCCCAAGCGCGCCGCTCCGCCTCGTCACCAGAAACGCCGCGGTCCTCATAGCCTTCCTCGATATGCTCGGCCTTGCGCTTCTGCTTGTCCGTATAGGCGGACTTGTCTCCTCGAGACATGATCTTTCTCCTTGGCTGGGGAGAAACACCAACACGTCATCACGGAAAAGGTTCCGATATACGAGCGGGAGCATTGCGATTGATTGGAAGAACCCGCAAACGGCGGTCATGCGGCTCGGCGGCACCTTGCTTGGCCGAAGCCGGGAAAAAGACGCCGACCGAACGGTCGATGATCAGGATGAGGACCAGGGCCGCCAGAAGATAGAGCGCAGCAAGAACGAGAAGAGATATCATCGCATCGCATCCAGGCCGCGGGCGAAACAAGGGAAGCAGCACGATGCGACGATCGTCGCAACAGTCATTTCCAGATCATCGGTATCGCTGCGACACATTGCTGAACTCCCTTGGTAATTCGTAGCATCGATGTGTGACAACTATTTCGCGGATGGGAGCCAAATTACCGAAATGATTGCGAATATTTCTCCGGCGCCTGTCGTGAAAAAAAAGCGGCCCGATGTTGCCATCGAGCCGCCCTCGTCTCCGCCGCACTCCTGGAACCGACTGCCCTACGTCTTTGCGGCTGTAGTCTTCTTCGACGCTTTCCTAACGGGTTTGGTTACCGTCTTGTCGACAACAGGCGCTGCAGCGACCGCCACTTTGCGCTTCGCCTTGGGCTTGATGTCGACCCCGCCACCGTTTGCGACGCTTTCCTCAAGCGCGATGCGTTCGCCGCTCGCCCGCGCCCAGTGCTCGACGTCGCGTCCTGTGGGATATCCCTCCTCCTCCCATATGGCGTATGCGCGCTTCTTGATCCATTCGTCTCGAGATTCCAACATCTGCCGTCCTCCGTTCGCATCGTTGAACAATGTTTGATGAGCAATGCCCGTTCTTGAAACGCGGGCTTTCACGCCTCCCCCGAGCTACCAAGACGCCATGACTTTAAATGCCAGGCTCGTTTCCTCGATCTCGGCTCTCGAACCGCAGTGGCGCTTCAAACAAAAGACAAGTTACCCTGGGGAAACGGTAGCGAAGCAGCCGAAGCACCCTAAGTATGAAGCGGGCACGAACAGGGTTCAATTAAAAATATCTAAAATAATGAGTTTTCACACCGCTATTCATGGCATCCCGGTGATCGCGAGCCGGCTCGTTGCAGCTTTTGCGGGCAAGGATATACTTGCGTCATGATCGACCTCGGGGCCGCCCATTGGGGCCAAATTCTCGCCGTCCTGTCCATCGCGATGGGGGCCGCTGCTGCAATTCATGCAGCCATGACCAAGGAGGACGTCCGCGCAGCGATCGGCTGGGTCGGTGTCATCGTCCTGTCGCCCATCATCGGGGCCTTGCTCTATGCCGTCGCCGGTATCAATCGTATCCGCCGGGCCTCCCTCACCTCACAGCGCGACGCGCTCTTCCGCAAGGATGCGAATGGTGAGCTCGCCGGTTTCGATGCCGACGACGGTGAGGTGCGGCGGCTTTTCGGCGATCGCTTCGGTTCGATGAAGACGCTCGGAGACCGTGTGGTCCGCTACACGATGAGCACCGGCAATACCATCGAGATGCTGACGAACGGCGATGTCGCCTATGCCGCGATGAAAGCCGCTATCGACGGCGCCGAGCGCAGCATCCTGATGGAGACCTATATCTTCGATCGCGACCCGATCGGCCTTCGCATCGCCGATTGTCTGATTGCCGCCGCCAAACGCGGTGTCAGCGTGCGCGTGCTGATCGATGCCGTCGGCGCGCGTTATTCCGTGCCGAGCATCATGGGCTATCTGAGCGAAGGCGGCGTGCAGGTCGACGTGTTCAACGGCAACGTCATCATCGGCCTTAGATTGCCCTATGCCAATCTGCGCACGCACCGCAAGATCCTCAGCATCGACGGGCGGGTGGCCTTTACCGGCGGCATGAACATACGCCAGGGTTTCACCCGCGAGTTCGCGCATGAGCATAGCGCCCGCGATATACATTTTTGCGTGACGGGACCGGCGGTTGCCGATCTCTTCAATACGGCAGCCGAGGATTGGCAATTTACCACGGGCGAAGTGCTGAGCGGCGAGGAATGGCGGATTGCCGCTCCCGCCAACGACCCCGGAGCGCCCGTCTTCATGCGGGTCGTCGCCTCCGGCCCGGACCGCAGCGTCGAGACCAATCACAAGATGCTGATCGGGGCGCTTTCGGTGGCGCATAAATCCATCCGCATCATGTCGCCCTACTTCCTGCCGGATCGGGAGCTGATCAGCGCGCTTGTGACCGCCGCCCGGCGCGGCGTCGAGGTCGATATCGTCGTGCCGACTGCCAACAATCTCGTGCTCGTCGACCGGGCGATGACGGCGCAATTCGACCAGATGCTGAAGAATTATTGCCGCATCTGGCGCTCCGAAGGCGCATTCAACCATTCGAAGCTTTTAGCCATCGACGGCATCTGGGCCTATGTCGGCTCTTCCAATCTCGATCCACGCTCGCTGCGGCTCAATTTCGAAGTGGATCTCGAGGTTCTCGACCGCGGCTTTGCCGGCATGATCGACGCCCATATCGGCTCGATCCTGGAAACGGCGCATCCTGTCGATCTTGAAAAACTTAGAGCGCGGCCCTTTGTCGTGCGACTTATCGAGAAGGTGCTCTGGCTTGGTTCGCCCTATCTCTGACGGCCGCGGCGAGAGACTATCTGCCGTTGTCGCAGCCTTTTTACATGACAAAGCCGACGATCGCTTCTTATACTCTTATGCGTGCACCCGACATGGTCTGATCAAGGAACGGTCGACGGATTGATGCGAAAGAAGAAAGAAAGTCTCCGTGCGAGCATTCTGGAAAGTCTGAAGAACCGAAACAAGTCGCGAGCCAGGCAGGCGACCGGCAAGTCGGATCGGCCCGAAGGCACTTTGATCGCCTCCTACAATGTCCACAAATGCGTCGGTGCCGACCGCCGCTTCGATCCGGAACGGACCAGCCGCGTCATTCATGAAATCGATGCCGATGTCATCGGTCTGCAGGAAGCCGACACCCGCTTCGGGGAGCGCACGGGCATCCTCGACCTGCGCCGGCTCGAACGCGAAACCGGGCTTATCCCGGTGCCGATCACCGGCGTCACCAAGGCGCATGGCTGGCATGGAAATGTCGTTCTTTTCAAGCAGGGTACGGTCCGCGACGTCCATCAGATCAATCTGCCCGGGCTCGAGCCGCGCGGCGCCTTGATCGCAGAACTGGAGCTGGCTCGCGGCGGAAGCCTCAGGATCATTGCCGCACATCTTGGTCTGCTGCACCGCTCGCGCGCCCAGCAGACTCGCCTGATCGTCGATCTCATGAACGACGGCGGCGAGACGCCGACGATCCTCCTTGGCGATCTCAACGAATGGCGCCTGGGTGACCGCTCGTCTCTCAATACTTTCCAGAACGCTTTTGGACCCTTGCCTCCCGCCGTCCCCAGCTTTCCGTCGACGCTGCCGCTTCTGGCGCTCGATCGCATCATGGCAAACCGGCGCGGCATGATTTCCGTAGTCGAAGTGCATGATTCGCCGCTCGCGCGGGTCGCTTCCGATCATTTGCCTATCAAGGCCGTGGTCAGTCTCGAAGCGCTCGACGCCGATATCAGGGTGCATTCGCAGACTGCATAAGCCTTATCGACGCGGTTCATGCCGATCCCGCTGATATATATGATGACTGCCGGAAAACCATCTTATAGTCTGCCGGCCGAAATGACTGATCCGGGAGACAATCCATGCTGAAAACTCTGCTGCTGACCGGCGCCGCCGGCGGCGTCGGCCAGGCGCTCAGGCCGCTTCTGTCGCAAATCGCCGAAAACGTCGTACTGTCCGATCTTGCGCCGATCAGCGATCTGCGTCCGAACGAGCGTTTCGTGGCCTGCGATCTCGCCGACCGCGGCGGCGTCGAGGCGATGGTCAAGGGTGTCGACGGCATCATCCATCTCGGCGGCATCTCGGTGGAGAAGCCATTCGATCTGATCCTGCAAGGCAATATCGTCGGCCTCTACAACCTTTATGAAGCGGCGCGAGCCGCCGGCAAACCGCGCATCGTCTTTGCAAGCTCCAACCACACGATCGGCTTCTATCGCCGGGATGAGCGAATCGACAACAAGGTGCCGACACGGCCGGATTCGCTCTACGGCGTATCGAAAGTGTTCGGCGAAGCAGTTGCCAGCCTCTACTTCGACAAGTTCGGCCAGGAAACGCTTTCGGTGCGCATCGGCTCGTGCTTTCCCGAGCCGCGCAACACACGCATGCTCGCTACCTGGTTCAGCGTCAGGGATTTCCTCTCCCTCTGCGGCTGCGCTTTCGACACACCAAGGCTCGGCCACACCATCGTCTATGGTGCCTCCGACAATGACGAGCAATGGTGGGATAATGGCAACGCCACCTTTCTCGGCTGGAAACCGCAGGATAACGCCGCTCGCTGGCGGGCGGAGATCCTGTCGAGAACGCCTCCGGAGGATCCGAACGATCCGACGGTCATCTACCAGGGTGGCGGCTTCGCCTCGGCAGCCCATCCGGAGGATTGATCGTCAGGCTCCGTTGCGGAACAGCGTCCAGCGTGTCGGCCTGAAGGCGATACGGTTGCGGTCGAGTGCGTCGGCCTTGTTCGGCGGCAATTCGATCTCGATGCCTTCGTGTCCAGCGCCAATATTGATCTCGAGATGGCGCGTGCCCGCGACGCGGCGGCTGGCGACCAGCAGGCCGGCGATAGAGCCGGCATCGCCGTCGCGAAGCTCGATGTCATGCGGCCGGAAATAAAGATATGCCTCGCCATCCGGCTCGTGCGGCGTGCTGAGCCCTAAAGGCTTGTCGTCGAACCAGATCTCGCCGCTGGCAATGCGCACTTTGACGCGGTTGGATTGGCCGATGAAGCCATAGACGAAAGGTGAGTTCGGCGTGTCGTAGATCTCGTCCGGCGTGCCGACCTGCTCGATCGCCCCCTTGTTGAGCACGACGACGCGGTCGGCAAGTTCAAGCGCCTCTTCCTGATCATGGGTGACGAAAACCGTGGTGTGGCCGGTGCGGTCATGGATCTCGCGCAGCCACTTGCGCAAATCCTTGCGCACCTGCGCGTCAAGCGCGCCGAAAGGCTCATCGAGAAGCAGGACATTCGGCTCGACCGCCATGGCGCGCGCCAGCGCCACACGCTGTCGCTGACCGCCGGAAAGCTGAGCCGGATAACGTTTTTCCAACCCGTTCAACTGCACAAGCTCCAAAAGTTCCAGCGCACGCCGGCGAATTTCGCCGCGCGGCGGACGACGCGACGCCGAGCGGACTTTCAGGCCGAAGGAGATATTGTCGAGCACCGTCATGTGCCGGAACAGCGCGTAATGCTGAAACACGAAGCCGATATTGCGCTGCTGCACGGTCTTCAGCGAAGCATCATCCTCGCCGAAAAAAATCCTGCCTTCCGTCGGCGTTTCCAGGCCGGCGATCAGGCGCAGCAGCGTCGTCTTGCCGGAGCCGGACGGGCCGAGAAGCGCAATCAGTTCACTCGAGCGGATGTCCAGGGAGACATCGTGCAGAGCGGGGAATCGACCGAATTCCTTGCGCAGGTTTTGAACGCGAACTTCCATCAAGAATTCCTTCAATGACGCCGGCTGGCTGCAATCTCTTCGCTGTAGCGCATTTCCAGCAGCGTCTTCAGTATCAATGTGACAAGGGCAAGCAGGGCAAGCAACGTGGCGACGGCAAAGGCCCCGGCGTACTTGTAATCGTTATAGAGGATCTCGACCTGCAACGGCATGGTGTTGGTTTCGCCGCGGATGTGGCCCGAGACGACCGAAACGGCGCCGAACTCGCCCATGGCGCGGGCATTGCAGAGCAATACGCCGTAAAGCAGCCCCCATTTGATGTTCGGCAACGTGACATGCCAGAAGGTCTGCCAGCCATTCGCCCCGAGGGAGAGTGCTGCCTCTTCGTCCGCGTTGCCCTGCTCCTGCATCAGCGGGATCAGTTCGCGCGCGACGAAGGGAAAGGTGACGAACATCGTCGCCAATACCAGGCCCGGAACCGCAAACAGCATCTGTATGCCGTGGCTCTGCAGCCAGGGGCCAAGCGTACTGTTGGAATTGAACAACAGCACAAAGACCAGGCCCGATATGACCGGCGACACCGAGAACGGCAGATCTATCAGGGTTGTCAGGAGAGCCTTGCCCTTGAATTCGAACTTGGCGATCGCCCAGGCGGCGGCAACGCCGCAGACAAGATTCAACGGCACGCTGATGCCGGCAACGATCAGGGTCAACCGGATCGCCGCAAAGGTTTCCTCGTCGATCAGGGCTTCGAAGAAAGTCTCGATCCCTTTGCGGAAAGCCTCGACGAAAACGGCAGCCAGAGGCAAAAGCACCATCAGCGTCAGAAAGGTTAGCGAGATCAATATGAAAATGATACGCGCTGCCCGGCTTTCCGTGATAACCGAGTGGCCTGTTTCGGCCGATGCAGAAAGATCATGCGCCATCGCCATATCTCCTTCTGCTCCACGACTGGATAAGGTTGATGATCAAAAGCATGGTGAAGGAAATGAACAGCATCACCGTCGCGATCGCCGTTGCCGCGGCATAATTATATTCCTCCAGTCGAATGACGATGAGCAGCGGCGCGATTTCCGAGACGTAAGGCTTGTTGCCGGCAATGAAGATGACCGATCCGTATTCACCGGCCGCACGCGCAAATGCCAGCGCGAAACCGGTCAGCGCGGCAGGCGCCAATCCCGGCAGCAGCACGCGGGTTATCGTCTGAAACCGCGATGCCCCAAGCGTCGCGGCCGCCTCCTCGACCTCACGGTCGATTTCCTCCATGATGGGCTGCGCCGTGCGCACCACGAACGGCAAGCCGACGAAAATCAGCGCAATGACGATACCGACCGGAGTAAAGGCGATCTTGATGCCGAGCGGCGTCAGGAACTGGCCGATCCAGCCGTTCGGCGCATAGAGCGTGGTCAGCGCAATGCCCGCGACTGCCGTCGGCAGCGCGAACGGCAGATCGACCATCGCATCGACAATGCGCTTGCCTGGAAAGCGATAGCGCACGAGCACCCAGGCGAGGATAAGCCCAAGCACGGCGTTGACGAGCGCGGCGATGAAAGCCCCGCCGAAACTCATGCGCAGCGCATAAAGCGTGCGCACGTCAAGCGTCAGGGTCCAGAATTTCTCCCAGCCGAGAGCGCTGCTCTTCCACAGCAATCCCGACAGCGGAATGAGAACGATGAAGATGAGCCAAGCCAAGGTAACGCAGAGCGCCAATCCGAAGCCCGGAATGACGCTCGGCTGCCGTAACCGCCACCGTTTGCGGGTTATAGAATGCATTCAGTCTTATTGTCCCGGCTTGTAGATCTGATCGAAAATGCCGCCATCGCCGAAGAATTTCGGCTGAGCCTGGGACCATCCGCCGAAATCGTCGATGGTTGCCAGCTTCAGGGATGGGAAGCGGGCGACATCCTTGGGATCCGCCGCTTCCGGCTTGATCGGCCGGTAGTAGTGCCTGGCGGCGATCTTCTGGCCTTCATCCGAGTAGAGATAATTCAGATAGGCTTCCGCAACCTTGCGCGTGCCTTTGGCATCGACATTGCCATCGACGACGGCAACGGGAGGATCGGCGCGGACGGAAACCGAAGGCGTCACGATCTCGAATTTGTCGGGACCGAGCTCATCAAGCGAAAGGTAGGCTTCGTTTTCCCAGGCAAGGAGAACATCGCCGAGACCACGCTGCACGAAAGTCGTCGTCGCACCGCGCGCACCGGCATCGAGCACCGGCACATGCTTCAGAAGCTGCGCCACATAGTCCTGCGCCTTGGCATCGTCGCCGCCATTGGCCTGCTTGGCCCAGGCCCAGGCTGCGAGAATGTTCCAGCGGGCGCCGCCCGAGGTCTTCGGGTTCGGCGTGACGACCTCGACGCCGTCCTTGATCAGGTCGGGCCAATCCTTGATGCCTTTCGGATTGCCCTTGCGTACGAGGAACACGATAGTCGAGGTATAGGGAACGGAATTGTTCGGGAACTTGGTCTTCCAGTCAGCCGGGATCTTGTGCGTCGCCTTGGCGATCGCATCGATATCGCCTTCGAGCGCCAGCGTCACGACATCGGCGTCGAGACCATCGATGACCGAGCGGGCCTGCGCGCCGGAGCCGCCATGCGACGCCTTGATATTGATGGTTTCACCCGTGTCCTTCTTCCACTTGGCGGCAAAAGCCGTGTTGAAATCCTTGTAGAGTTCGCGCGTCGGATCATAGGAAACATTGAGAAGCGTCTTGTCCGCCGCCCAGGTCGGCGCGACGGCTGCGATCGAAAAACTGCCGATCAGAACCGCGGTGGCGAGAAGCCGGGAAAGCTTTATCGTCTGCATGGATGCACCCCTTCGTTTGTCCCTAAACCCTATCAACTTGGTCGTATAAAGTAACGAAGACAGTTCCCGTTTTAGGGAACTCCAGAGAACAGCATCCCATAGAATCGGGAAAAATGGAATCACATTCCGGAAAGACAATCAGCGCGCGATGGCGACGCGTCAGTCAATAGCGCCGGACATGAACACGGAGTAGAGTTTGTCGGCGCTTTTTGACTGCCGCATCGCCGTGAGAACGCCGTCTGCGCGCAAGCGCCGCGCGATCGCGGCAAGTACGTTCAGATAATCGCTCCGGCCGCCCTCCCCGAAGAGCAGGACGAATGCCCATTCCGTCGGCACATCGTCGATGGCCTCGAAATCGACCGCATGCGCAAAATGCACCATCAATCCCCGCGGCCGCGTCATATCGGCGACGGCGGCGTGCGGAACGGCAACGCCGTTGCCGATTCCGGTCGTGCCCAGTCTTTCGCGTGTCTCCAGCGCCCGCAGAACCGTTCCCTCATCCAGGCCGAAACAAGCGGCAGCCTTCGATGACAGCATCTGCAGCGCCCGCCATTTGGTCGGAGCCGAGACGCCGACAAAAACATGTTCGGGAAGGATGATGGCGGAAAGATCCATGATTGCGCTCAGGGCCGAGTAGTTGTTTGTTCTGAAATGTTGCTCATCACCATGGGCCGAGCCGGTATCATCCCGATCCCACGGTTCGAAATCCCGGCGGTCTCAATCCGGTTCGCGCAGCCTGTAGCCCACGCCCGTCTCGGTGGTGATATATTGCGGCCGATCGGGAACCTCCTCGATCTTCTGCCGGAGCTGGCGGACATAGACACGCAGATACTGAACATCGGCAGCCGGCCCCCAGATCTGCTTCAGCAGAAACTGGTGCGTCAGCACCTTGCCGGCATGCTGGGCGAGCACCCGCAGGATATCGTATTCCTTCGGCGACAGCTTGATCTCCTTGCCCTCGACCTTGACGATGCGCTTGACCAGGTCGATGGAGAGGCCGCCTGTCTGAAAGATCGCCTTCTCGCCCTGCTGCTGCAGGCGATGGCGCAGCGCCACGCGGATGCGGGCGGCAAGCTCGTTGACGCCGAAAGGTTTGGTGACGTAATCGTCCGCACCGCTTTCGAGCGCCTTGACGATGCCGGCCTCATCCGTGCGACTGGACAGGATGACGACCGGGATATGCACCCCATCCTCGCGCCATTCCAACAGCAGATCCTGGCCCGATTTGTCCGGCAGACCGAGATCGAGCACGATCAGATCCGGTTGATCCTCGTCCACCGATGCCTGAGCTGACGCGGCATTTTGCGCCTCATTGACGACATAGCCCTGGGCGCCGAGGCCGACACGCAGCAGCTTGCGGATCGGCGGCTCATCATCGACGACGAGAATCTTGACGGCAGTGGTGTTCATTTCAGTTCATCCAGCTTCGGGACATCCGTTGGCTTCGGCAGGCGAATGGTGAAGACCCCTCCCTGCCGATCCGTTCTGTTGCCGGCAGCAATCGCGCCACCCATCGCCTCGATGAAGCCGCGACAGATGGAAAGGCCAAGGCCGGTGCCGGCACGCACCTGATCGCCCTTTCGCACGCGGTAGAACGTATCGAAGACGCGCTCCAGGTCGGAGGGCGGAATGCCGGGCCCCTCGTCCATGACCCTGAAGATGATATTGTCGATGTCGGCCCAGGCTTCCAGGCGGATGGCCGAGCCCTCCGGCGCATATTTTGCGGCATTGTCGAGCAGGTTGAACAGCACCTGCTCGAACAGAACCGGATCGACTTTCACCATCGGCAGATCGACGGGCATCTGCACATCGACACGGTGACGCGCCAGAATCTTTTCGGCCCGCCGCAACGCGCTGCCGACGATATCGCCGGCATAGTGCAAGGCATAGTTCGGTTCCATTGCGCCGGATTCGATCTTGGTCATGTCGAGCAGGTTGGCGATGAAACGGTTGAGACGCTCGGATTCGTCGATGACGGTCGACAGGAGATCGACGCGATCCTCGTGCGGCAGCGATTCCAGATAATCGCGCAGCGTTCCAGCGGCACCAAGGATAGCCGCAAGCGGCGTCTTCAAATCGTGCGAAATGGACGTCAGCAGCGCGGAACGCAGCCGATCGGCCTCGACGGCCAGTTTGGCGCGGTCGACATCGGCGACCAGCTGCACCCGTTCGATGGCAAGGGCCGCCTGATCGGCAAGAGCATCCAGCAGCCGCTGCTGCTCCGGCGTCAGAAGCGGACCGTCACGGCGATCGCTGTCGAGACCGATGACGCCGACGGCGGTGCGGCCGGTGCGCAGCGGGACATAGAGGCGCTTGGCGCCCGGCAGAGTATCGGCGCCACGGCCGGCGGCATGATTGTGCTCCCAGGCCCAGCGCGCCGCCGCGATATCGGCATCGTCGAGCGTGTCGTCAGGTGGATAGCCCGCCTTGACGGCGATGGTTCCATGTTCGGGAAGAAGCAGCACGACGCGCAGCTTCAGCATCGAAGCCAGCTGAAAGGCCGTTGCCCACAGCACATCGTCGAGTGTGCCGGTGCCGGCAAGCTTCTTCGAAAACAGGTAAAGGTCCTCGGTCGTTCGTGCACGCTGCCTTGCCGCCGCGGCCTGCCGCTGGACGGTTGCTGTCAGGTTGCTCGCAATGATCGCGACGCCGAGGAAGAAGAAGAAGGCGAGCACGCTTTCCGGATCGCTGATCGTCAGCGTGTAGCGCGGCGGCAGGAAGAAGAAATTGAAGGCAAGCGCACCGAGGATACAGGAATAGAGTGCCGGGCGAAGCCCCTGTGTGACCGCACTCGCCAGCACCGCCATCAGAAAGACGAGCGCCAGGTTGCGGACATCCAGCACCTGATCGAGAATGACGCAAAAGCCGAGCGCAATGGCAACATAAAGCGTTGCCAGCATATAGCCGCGAAGCTGGAAGGGTGGCGACGAAGGCGCCATTTTGACGCCGCGCCTGGCGGCCTCGCCATCCGCTTCGCTGCCGGAAATGACATGGACGCTGATATCGCCGGCTCGGCGGATGAGATCATAGGAAACCGAACGGCGCGACCAATCGCGCCAGGAGCCGATTTTCGGCGAACCGATGACGATATGGGTCACATTGTTGCTGGCCGAATGGCGAAGCAGTTCCTCCGCCACCTCGCGGCCCGGGAGGGTAATGGCTTCGCCGCCAAGCTGTTCGGCAAGTCTCAGCGTTGCGGCGACCGTATCTCGCTGCGCCTCCGTCAGGCTGATCGAGCGATTGGTTTCGACATAGACGGCGGCCCAAGGTGCGCGCAGGCGCGATGCCATGCGCGCGGCATAGCGCACAAGCGAAGCCGAACGCGGATGATGATCGATGGAGACGAGCACGCGCTCTCCGGCTGCCCATGGCCCCTGAATCGCATGGGCCTGCATATGGGTCAGGAGCTGGTCGTCAACGCGCTGGGCCGTACGTCTCAGCGCCAGCTCGCGCAGTGCCGTCAGGTTGCCGGGCGTGAAATAGTTTGTCAGCGCCCGCTCGGCCGTCTTCGACACATAAACCTTGCCGTCATGCAGCCGCTTGATGAGGTCGTCCGGCGTCAAGTCGATGATCTCGACATCATCGGCCATGTCGATAATGGAGTCCGGCACGGTCTCGCGCACGCGAATGCGGGTGATCTGGGAGACCACGTCGTTCAGGCTTTCGACATGCTGGATATTCAGCGTCGTATAGACGTCGATGCCGCGTTCGAGAAGCTCCTTGACATCGAGATAGCGCTTCGGATGCCGGCTGCCATGCGCATTGGTATGGGCAAGTTCATCGACAAGCACCAGTTCGGGCCGCCGTTTCAGGATAGCATCGAGATCCATTTCCTCGAGTGCCCTGCCCTTATAGTCGACCTTGACGCGCGGAACGATCTCGAATCCTTCGAGCAGGGCCTGCGTCTCGCGACGGCCATGGGTTTCGACGACGCCGACCACGACATCGACGCCGTCGGCGAACTTCGCTCTGCCCGACATCAGCATCTCGTAGGTCTTGCCGACACCCGGTGCAGCGCCCAGAAAGACCTTCAGCCGTCCGCGTGTCTCGGCCCGCGCCTTTTCGAGAAGCGCATCGGGCGAAGGCCTGCTCAGCATGTCGCGGCTGTCATCTGCCATTCCGGGTCGTCTTTCCTGATAAGCCTGAGACGGCGCTAACCGTCTCAAGCTCTTCAACTTATTGAGTCATAGAAGCATCGAGTGCCTGGTTCAATGCCAGCACATTGATGACGGGTTCACCGAGAATGCCGAGCTTGCGCGGCTCTATGGCTGCCGCGACGAGCGACTTGACCTTCGCCTCATCCATATTGCGGGCCTTGGCAACACGCGGCGCCTGGAAATAGGCATCCTCAGGCGAGATGTGCGGATCGAGACCACTGCCCGATGTCGTGACCATATCGATCGGAACCGGGCTATTGGGGTTCTGCGCCTGCAGCGTAGCAGTGTCGCCCTTGATGCGGGTCATCAGGGCCGAACTGGTCGGGCCGAGATTGGAGGCGCCGGAATTGGCCGCATTATAAGGTGCGGCAATCGATTTGGTCGGGTCGTTCGGGTCCGTCGTGGTCGTCGCCGACGGGCGGCCATGGAAATACCGGTCGCTGGTGAAGTTCTGACCGATGAGGCTGGAACCGATCACCTTGCCGTCCTTTTCCACCAGGCTGCCATTGGCCTGATGGGGGAAGAGCGCCTGGGCGACGCCCGTCATGGCAAGCGGGTAGGCAAGGCCGGTCAGGACGGTCGTGGCGACGATCATGACGATGGCGGGTCTGATTTGCTTCAGCATGAGAGAAACTCCTTAGGCGAGGCCAATCGCGGTGATCGCCATATCGATGGCCTTGATGCCGATGAAGGGAACGATGATGCCGCCGAGGCCGTAGATCAAAAGATTGCGGCTGAGCAGCGCGCCGGCGCCGATCGGGCGATAGCGAACACCCTTCAGCGACAGCGGGATCAGCGCGACGATGATGAGCGCGTTGAAGATGATCGCCGAGAGAATGGCGCTTTGCGGCGTCGCAAGGCCCATGACGTTCAGCATCTTCAGCTGCGGGTAGAAGGCGATGAACATGGCCGGGATGATGGCGAAGTACTTCGCGATGTCGTTGGCAATCGAGAAGGTCGTCAGCGCGCCGCGCGTCATCAGCAGCTGCTTGCCGATTTCGACGATCTCGATGAGCTTCGTCGGATCGCTGTCGAGGTCGACCATGTTGCCGGCCTCGCGGGCAGCGACCGTACCGGTGTTCATGGCGACGCCGACATCGGCTTGCGCAAGTGCCGGCGCGTCATTGGTGCCGTCGCCGCACATGGCGACCAGCTTTCCCTGCGCCTGCTCCTGGCGCATCAGCGCCAGTTTCATCTCCGGCGTCGCCTGGGCGAGGAAGTCGTCGACGCCGGCCTCGGCGGCAATGGCCGCTGCCGTCAACGGATTGTCGCCGGTGATCATCACGGTGCGGATACCCATACGGCGCAGTTCCGCAAAGCGCTCGCGAATGCCGCCCTTGACGATGTCTTTCAGATGGATGACGCCAAGCAAGCGGCCATCACGGGCAACGGCAAGCGGCGTGCCGCCGGCCTTGGCGATCTCGTCGGCGATCACCTGCAGTTCGCGCAGCATTTCGCTCGATGTGCGGGACATGACGGCCGTGCCTTCGTGGCTGCCATTGGCTGCGCCTTCGACATAGGCGACCACTGCATCGACGGCGCCCTTGCGGATCGAGGAGCCTTCGAGATCGACGCCGCTCATTCGCGTCTGTGCGGTAAAGGGAACGAAGGTTGCCTTCAGGCTCGTCATGTCACGGCCGCGGATTGCATATTTCTCCTTGGCGAGCACGACGATCGAGCGTCCCTCAGGCGTCTCGTCGGCAAGCGAGGCAAGCTGTGCGGCATCGGCGAGATCCTGTTCGCTGACGCCCCGAACCGGACGGAACGCGGTCGCCTGACGGTTGCCGAGCGTGATCGTGCCCGTCTTGTCGAGGAGCAGCGTATCGACGTCGCCGGCGGCCTCGACGGCGCGGCCGGACATGGCAAGCACGTTGAAGCGCACAAGTCGGTCCATGCCGGCGATGCCGATGGCCGACAGCAATGCGCCGATCGTGGTCGGGATCAAGGTAACGAAGAGCGCAACGAGCACGACCGTCTGGATCGAACCGCCGGCATAGGCGGCAAAGCTCGGGATGGTGACGGTCGCGAGCACGAAGATCAGCGTCATGCCGGCAAGCAGGATGTTGAGCGCGATTTCGTTCGGCGTCTTCTGCCGTTCGGCACCTTCGACCAGCGCGATCATGCGGTCGATGAAGGTCGAGCCGGCTGCCGCCGTGATGCGCACCCGGATCTCATCCGACAAAACCTGCGTACCGCCTGTCACGGCCGAGCGGTCGCCGCCCGATTCACGGATGACAGGTGCGGATTCACCGGTGATGGCGGCCTCATTGACGGATGCCACGCCTTCGATGACTTCGCCATCGGACGGAATGATATCGCCGGCTTCCACCAGAACGACATCACCGACCTTGAGGCTGGTGCCGGGCACCATCTTGTAATCGGTACGGCTGTTGCCGACGAGCAGCTTCGCCTGGGTTTCGGTGCGCGACTTGCGCAGCGAATCCGCCTGCGCCTTGCCGCGGCCTTCGGCAACGGCTTCGGCGAAATTTGCAAACAGTACCGTGAACCACAGCCAGATGTTGATCTGCAGCGAAAAGCCGAGATTGCCGCCGCCCGTAATGAGGTCGCGGAGGAAAAGGACGGTCGTCAGCATCGAAACGACGGCGACCACGAACATGACGGGGTTCTTGGCGAGCGTGCGCGGGTTCAGTTTCTTGAACGAAGCGCCGATCGCCGGAACGAGGATGCGAGAATCCAGAATACTCGCTGATTTTAACTGGCTCATAAGAGGCTCCAGCGTGAAGAGGAAAACGTCAGATCGGAACGCTGCCGATCAGCCGATTAAGAATCCGAAGACGATAAGGCCAAGGAACAAGGCAACCATCGCCAGCAAAATGGCATCGGACGCGCAGGCTATTCCGGCCGGGCCACGCCCCCTGTCGAAGGGGCGTGGATCGATGACTTTTCTAAGCTTGCCGAGAGGCGCTTGGCTCATGGCCTTCATTCCTTAAAAGGTCTGGCCTGCGATCATCGACAGATGTTCGACGATCGGACCGAGCGCCAACGCCGGGAAGAAGGTCAGACCACCGACGATCAGGATCGTGCCGACGAGCAGGCCGACGAAGAGCGGGCCGTCCGTCGGAAAGGTGCCGGCCGAGGCTGGAACCGTCTTCTTGCCGATCAGTGAGCCAGCAATGGCAAGCGCCGGTACGATGACCAGGAAACGGCCGATCAGCATGACGACGCCGAGCGTGGTGTTGTACCAGGGGGTATTGGCGGAGAGGCCGGCAAAGGCAGAGCCGTTATTCGCTGCCGCGGAGCTGTAGGCATAGAGGATTTCGGAGAAGCCATGCGGGCCGGAATTGCCGATAGCGGCGACTGCTGATGGCAACACTGCGGATATCGCGGTAAAGATCAGCATCCCGAAGGGGAGGCATAGCACGGCAAGCATCGCCATCTTCACTTCCTTGGCCTCGATCTTCTTCCCGAGATATTCCGGCGTGCGCCCAACCATCAGGCCGGCAACGAAGATCGCAATGATGACGAACATCAGGATGCCGTAGAAGCCGGCGCCGACGCCACCAACGATGACTTCGCCGAGCTGCAGGTTGATGAGCGGGATCATGCCTCCAAGCGCGGTGAAACTGCCCAACATGCCATTGACTGCACCGCAGGATGCCGCGGTCGTAATGACGGCGAACAGCGAGGATGCCGCAAGCCCGAAGCGGACCTCCTTGCCTTCCATGTTGCCGCCCTGGACACCGAGTGAGTGGATCAGCGGGTTGCCCGCGGCCTCGGCCCAGTAGGTGACGATGACCCCGGCGACGAAGAGCGTACCCATGGCGGCCAGGATCGCCCAGCCCTGACGCTGGCTGCCGACCATGCGGCCGAAGACGTTGGTCAGTGCCGCGCCGATGGCGAAGATCGCCAGCATCTGCAAAAGGTTGGAGACTGCACTCGGATTTTCGAAGGGATGTGCCGAATTGGCATTGAAGAAGCCGCCGCCGTTCGTGCCGAGCATCTTGATGGCAAGCTGCGAAGCGACGGGACCGACGGCGATCGTCTGCTGCGCGCCCTCGAGCGTGGTGGCATTGACGTAGGGGCCGAGCGTCTGCGGCACACCGAGATAGACGAAAGCGATCGTCAGGACGACACAGATCGGCAGCAGGACATAGAGCGTCGCGCGGGTAAGATCGACCCAGAAATTGCCGATCGCCTTGCCCGAGGCGCGCGCGAAGGCACGGATCAACGCGATCGCGATCGCGATACCTGTTGCGGCCGAGACAAAGTTCTGCACCGTCAGGCCGGCCATCTGCACGAGATAGGACATCGTGCTTTCGCCGCCATAGTTCTGCCAGTTGGTATTGGTGACGAAGCTGGTCGACGTGTTGAAGGACAAGTACGGGTCGAGCGACGTCATGCCGGCCGGATTATACGGCAGGCTGCCCTGCAGCCGCTGCAGCGCGTAAAGAACGATGAAACCGGCTAGACTGAAAAGCAGCATGGAGACCGAATAGGTCGTCCAATGCTGCTCCTCGCGGTCGTTCGTGCCGGCCAAACGATAAAGCCCCCGCTCCACGGGACGGAGGACAAAGGAGAGGAAGGTACGCTCGCCGGTAAAGACGCGTGTCATGTAACCGCCGAGCGGTTTGACGAGCAGGAGAAGGATCCCGATGTAAATGAGGATCTGAAGCCATCCGTTGAAGGTCATGGAGATAACTTTCCCTATGAAGCGCTGTCAGAAGCGCTCGGGGCGAATGAGAGCGTAGACCAGGTAGACGGTGAGAAAGATCGTCACGCCGCCACCGAGAATGTAATCGAGAAGCATTGCCGTCTCTCCGACTAGAGGCTGTCGCAGGCCTTGGTATAGGCGACGCAAAGGAGGAAGAATAAGACGCCGATCCCGACAAGAAACATGTCCACCATCGATCGCGATTCCTTGATTGTTATTGTTGACTGCAGAAACGACGGAGAGCGCCCTTGCTCGGAGCGCTTCTCTTCTTCCTGCCGAGAAGGAAGATCACCTGAGGTGTATCTTCCACGCGCAATATGCGACTGAACCGCGTTAAGGTTCGAGACGGCAGAAAAGCGGAAGATATAAAAATCTTATAAATGCCGATGCGGGTGACAACGGTCTGCGAACATACCTGTCTGTCAACCCGATGCCGGCCCGGAGGCGAAACTCACGGCCGGACGATGACCTTGATCTCGCCGGCCAATGGCGCGCTGCCAACCACGCCTGCAACCTGCTCGAGGCCGATCGTCTTCGTGACAAGCGAGTCCAGTTCGAGAACCCCGCCTG
Source organism: Hyphomicrobiales bacterium (assembly GCA_900468625.1). GTDB lineage: Bacteria > Pseudomonadota > Alphaproteobacteria > Rhizobiales > Rhizobiaceae > Rhizobium. Next base: position 31,189 of record UBUL01000016.1, on the reverse strand, counting down.
CCACCATGGCCGCCGCCCGGGAATGGGTGAACGGATTGAGATAGGCCGGCCTGATCTCGACTTCGTTGACAAGGAGATCGAACGGCAGGAGGGGAACTTGCAAACCCGCCGGCGTTACCCCGAACAACACCAAGGCGCCGCCACGCCGCACCATATGCACGCCGGTCTGGAGCGTTTCGGGAACGCCCGCGCATTCTATGACGACATCCGCGCCGCCAGCGGTCAAATCCCGGACGGCGGTAACGGCATCGGTGGCGGTAGGATCAAGCGCCTGCGTCGCGCCGAGCCGCAATGCCGCCTCACGCCGCGACAATTGTCTTGTGATGAGAATAACTTGGCCTGCGCCTGCCAGACGCGCCAACTGCACCATAAGCAAGCCAATGACGCCGCCGCCCAATATGGCAACGCTATCGCCCGGACGGATCTTCGCCTTGTCGATGGCATGGATGCAACAGGCAAGCGGCTCGCAAAAAGCACCGTGGACGGGATCGAGATCAGAAGGCAGCAGAAACGCCTGACCGCTGGGAACCGCAACATAGTCGGCAAAGCCGCCGTCCCGCGTCACCCCGATCGCCTTTAGATTGGCACACAGGTTCGGCCGCCCTCGCCGGCAGACGGGACAGGTGCCGCAGGCAATATTCGGGTCCACCGTAACAAGCTCTCCGCCGACGAATGATGAAACGCCCTCGCCCACCTCTTCCACGAGGCCGCAGAATTCATGACCGAGCGTCACCGGGATAGCCGTTGGATACTCGCCCTTGTACATATGCCGGTCGGATCCGCAGATGCCTGCAGCAAGTACCCGGACGATGATCTCTCCGGCCCCGGCGCTCGGCTTCTCGACCATGTGCATCGCCATGGATCCGATCGATTCCAAACGGACTGCCCTCATTCGCCCTCGCCTCCTCCAAGCATAACGTTCGATTTGTCGGTGCCATTCCTTGCACCTGACGCGTCTTGACGATCTCTCCGTCGATATCCGCGCCGATACAGCCGGCCGCAGCAAGCTTTCCAGCAAAACCGAGCGACGCCAGTTCGGTGACGACATCGGCAGCCCCGCCGGCAACGGCCATCCCGAGGCCGAATATAGCATCGTTTCCATATTTGCTCTGCCCTTCTGGCGGTGAAGAGCAGGGAGCTATCATTTTCTGATTATGGGCAATCGCACCCGAAGCATCGCGAGATGCGCTTCCATGAGAAAGCGCTAGCCTAATGAGTTCCCGTTCCCTGGATAGCGGAAAGCTGCCAGTCCGAACCCGGCTTGCGCACGAAGGTCCAGAGTTCGGTCGCCTCCGAAGGGTTGCGATCGTCGCCATCGACGAGTTTTCCGGTCGTACGATCGAGCATCGCATCGATGCTCGAATAGCGCATGGCAAGCGTTGCGTATTCGCTGTCGCTCTCGCGCCAGGCTTCAGCAATATCGCCCTGCAGCAGGCGAACGTCGGAAACGCTGTTGCGCACGCCATGGGTGGCGTTCTCGCCCAGCTCCTCGGCAAGATAGGACATGGCTTCCGGTGTGGTCAGACGACGCAGCGTTGCATAGTCCTCCTTCCCGTAAGCTGACTGAACTTCGGTAAGCAGGCGCTCGAAGCGGTCAAGATCGGCCTGCTGCAGCCCGATCTCGTCATTGGCCTGCCGTGCCTTCTGCGCGGCAGCCTCGCCGCCGATGGGCGGAATGGAAAAAGACGGGCGCGGCGACGCGGCACCATTGTTCATGGCGTTCATATTGTAAGACCGATCTGATCCGGGTGCGGCATATTGCGTGCGCTGACGGTTTGCGAAGAAGCGCATGGCAAAGCTGATCAGCAGCACGATCAGGCCGATCTGCAACAGCATGCCGAGGAAGCCGAAGCCGCCGCCAAAACCATGGCCAAGCAACATGCCGAGAAGACCGCCGGCGATCAGACCGCCAATCATCGATCCGCCGAAACCACCGAAGAGGCCCGGACGCTGCGGCGCGCCGAGCGGCGGCTGGGTCGCGGTTTGCTGCTGCGGACGCGGCGTCATCGACCGATCGATCGGGGCGGCCTGCGTCGGAGCCGTCCTCGTTACGGCTGGCGCATCGAAAGTGCGCGTCCCACGGCTTCCGAACCCGCTGGATCCAGCCCGACGCGCATCGGCAGCGTCGAAGGTCGCTAAAGATGAAGCGGCGGCAAGGACGACGATGGTTGCGATCTTGGCAAAACGCGATACGGCGCGGAACATTGGCTCTCCTGTCATTGGGCAGAAATCACTTACCGCCCTATATGGGAATGCCGGTCCGCGATTGTAAGGCTACGATCTTGAGTTGATATTCCTATAAATTTCAATTCCAAGCAGGCGATTGCCGGATCGAGTGGGAATTCCCCGTTCAACATCGCAGCTGCCTCTTCGTACCCGATCGACCGAAGGCGCTCCTAGCGTTCATCGACCTTTTCGATCAGGCCGTCATAAACCTCGATCAATGCGTTGGTGATTGCTTGCCCAAGCGCATTGCCGGCCGCGCGGACATCGTCGTCCCCACCGTCGCGCGCTGCCCTTGCCAGCTCGAAGCCCTGCTCGCTGATGATCTGCTTTGCAACCTCGATGGCCCAGAGGCCGAAATCACCGCGATTGTCTATGCTGATTGCATGGTACATTGCTTGCTCCCGTCAATCGTCGTGATCCGGCCTCTATACGCCCAAGCGGCGAAAGGCCAGCTTCTTTTGCGTCATCGCATCGCCTGTCCATCCGCCAGACAAAGCTTGACGAAGAGGCTTTCGCGGTCCTCGAGGCTGGATTCGGCGAGAGTCGGCGAAAAGTGCGGCCCGCTTCCCAATGACAGGGACGCCCAGTCGCAAGCCACGGAATCGCCGGCAGAAAACACGCATATGGCGGCGAAACGTCGGAAATTGTGGAAATACAGGCCTTCTCGACCTTTCCAGGCAGGACTCATGGTGACAATGAGCATCTTCGGTGGAAAGGATTCCGCTGTCACCAATACGGGGGAAGCCTCATGACCACAACGAATGAAATCGCAGACAAGATCGCCGCCGAATACAAGCTGACCAAGGCTCAGGGCAAGACGATCGTCGAAGCCGTCTTTGCCGCAATCACCGGAGCAGCGGTCTCCGGCGCCGAGACCTCTATTCCGGGCTTCGGCAAGTTCAAAGTCAAGGATACGCCGGAGCGCGAAGCACGCAACCCGGGAACGGGCGCAACCATCAAGGTCGCCGCATCGAAGAAGCTTGCCTTCACGCCGGCCAAGGCGCTGAAGGACGCTCTCAACAAGTAATCGCCACCGCGGGCCGTCGACTGCCCGATAGGTTCCATAGCCGGCTCTATCCGCTAGGGCCGGCCATTCAATGCTTTCATGCCGAAAGCGAACGCAATTGCGCGATCGCGAGGCTAGCGGCTCTTGAGGTAGGTCTTCAGCGCCTCGAAAGCGCCGAAAGGATGGCTGGGTTGACCTTGCAGGCCTCTGCGGGAAAGAGCACTTCGTAGCCGAGGTTCATCAGCGCCTTGTTGGCATTGTAGTGCGGGAACTAAAGGCCGGACGGGTGCGACGAGACACTAGAAAGTTGCATTCACGGAGCCGTCAGACGGATCGTTCAGCCGTCAATGGACATTACTTTCGCGGATGCGATCGGCAAGATCGAGAAAGTTCTGCCGCATCCGGCGCAAGGTGAAGTCAAGGCCGAACAGGCGTCCGGTTTCGGCAAAGCCCATCGATTGCGCCTCCGCGGAAGTCTGAAGAGCGCTGAATGCCGCTTCGAAAGCCTTGTCTCCCGCAAAGAGCATCTCGGAATCGATCTCTGCGCCGGTGCGAAGCGCCAGGCCGCATGCTTCGGCAAAACGGGCTTGCGCCTTGAGCGCTCCCGCCGCCTGCAGCCCGATCGCTTCGACGATTGTGGCCGGAAATGGCGTCTCGACGATATGACTGACATAGGTCATGTCGTTGCGAATGCGCCAGAGCGAGCGCGGTATAGCCTCGGAGATACCCTGTCTCGTCAGCCAGAAGGCGCGCTCGCGATGGGCGTCGGTCAGGAGCGCTTCCGTCGCCATCAGCGACTGACGCAGCGCAATATTGGCCTCGGTGGCCGAGACGGGTTCGCCCTTTTCGACTGCGTTTGCCAGAGTGCGCAATATCTGCGCCATCACGTTGAGCGCAGATCCGAAGCGGTCGAGCACCATGGTGCGCGAGCGGGTCGGCAGGATGAAGAGGCTGGCGAGCACGCCGATGACACCGCCCAGCGTGATCTCGGCGATACGGTCGATCACGAAGATCTCGACGGGAACCGCCGTGGAATGGGTCAGCATGACGATCGCGGCCGTCAGCCCGGCATTGCGCAGCCGAGGCACGCGAGCCGCCGCGAAACTCGAGAGGCCGACGACACAGATCAAGGCGATGCCGATGGCCAGCGGCTCCTGCGGGGTGATGAATATCGCGATGCCGCCGAGTACGGCGCCCGCGACCGTAGCAACCAATCGGTCGACAGCAGCCCCAGCGGTAGCGCCGACGGATGCCTGCATGACGATCAGCACGGTAAAGACCGCCCAATAGCCTTGCTGAAGGTGCAAAAGCTGGGAAACGGCATAGGTGATGGTGCACGCGATCATGACTCGCAGCGCCTGCACCGCCGCGCGCTTGGTCTGGATCAGGGATGCTGTGGATTTTGGCGGGGGTTGGCTCTGGCGAGATACGGGCTCGGTCATCACGCAATTTTTCGTCCGGAAAGTATGCTGACAACTGCCGTTCGGGCGCCGATCGGGTCTTGCCTCCGGCCGCAATGCCGCCGACTGCGGGATGAGCGCGGCGCTTACAATGGCAGCATTCCGCACAATATGGAAGGCGCGCGCGAAACGGCAATCGGTTGATTGCGCCATCTTATGCCGTGCCTCCTATTCGGAAGCACGGCCCTTCGCCGATAGCGGCGGATCGAACGTTACGTTCAAACCGTGGCGGAAGCTGCGGATGTCGGCGCGGTCTCCTCAACGAGAGTCCGCCGCAGACGCTCTTCCTGATCGGGTGAAAGCGAAGTTCGCAGCAGCCTCGCATGCTCACCCTTGAATTCGGCAAGCACCTTCTCCGGCTGGACCTTGCGGATCAGCAGGAAGAGCGCGGAACTATGCGCAGGAATGGTTTCGGCAAGCTTCTCGATGAGACCGTCATCGATGCCGTAATCCGCCATCGATCCGGCCAAAGCGCCCGAACCCGCACCGATCGCACCGCCGACCACCATGCCGGCAAGCGGATTGAGGAACAGCAGGCCGACGAGCGAGCCCCACAATGCACCCGAAAGTCCGCCGCTTGCGGCACCGGCAGCCGTCAGATTGACGCTCTGCTTGAGACGGACCTTGCCGGACTCGTCACGAACGGCGATGACGGCATCTTCGAGGTCGATCAGATATTCCTTCTCGAGCTGGACGAGACGATTAAGGACAGCGTCCGCTTTGTCGGCATTATCGAAACCAAGCACAATAAGTTCTGACATCGGAATCCTCCGGATCGTGTTGCAGGGACGAGAGGCAGAGCGTCGGGCCGATCAGTGAACAGCCGTGCTGATCAACCGGTAAGGATGAGTAGCATTGAACTGCGAGATCATTGCGACAGCCTGCTGCAGCAATTTCTCCGCCTGCTCGGGATCGTCACGGACAAGTTCGTCGGCGTTGATGCGGATCGCTTCCGCCATATTGGCGGAAAGTGCGGCAAACTGCTGATTGCCTTCGACAAAGGCTTCGCGCGCGGTCCCTTCCAGCGTCCTTGCAATATCGATGAGGATTTCCTCGCGTTCTTCCACGCTGAGATCTTCTGCAATTTTGGTTCTGTCTTCCATTTTGATCACTCACTCCTGATAGACGTGATTGCAACCGAGCTCATAAAGCCTCGGCTACTACTGACGTAAGAAGACGGAAATTCAGGTTCAAGATCTTGCGGGTCCAGCTCCCAAGCGACTTTAAAAACGACTGCGGCTGCGGACGGGAAAGGCGGCCTCGATCTTTGCGGAGCTGCCCGGCAAACCCAGACGATCGCGACGGGCAGGCTCGTCCCCCGCACCGGAGCGCGTCTCAAAACGAAGATGCCGGCGTCAAACAATCCGCATCGCAGCCGACCTGTCCGCTATTCTTCCCACTCCTCATCGTCGGCCGAGAGCAGATCTACCAGCGTGGCAACAGTCCCGGCAGGCAGGTGGCGGCCTTCGCCGATCAGCGCCTCGTCGCTATTTACCCAGGCCCAGGCTTCGGATAGTTCCGTCGGCGTTGCACCTGTCGCAACGATCTCGGCAATCAATGTTTCGTCCACAGGGCCGAGTACGGAGGTGACGTCTTGCGAGGTCAATGTCATGTCCTGCTCCTCTTGCTGCTGGTCAGACCATAAACACCCTCTAATATAGAAAATTGACGACGAACTTCCACCGGCGGCGGCGCGGCGGATATGCCGCGACGATCAATTAAACCATTGAAACAAATCATATAAATTCGGGTTCTGACTAGAAGGAAAATCTACAGATATCGCGTAAAAGGCGTCGAAGCTGCATGGTCCACCGCATGGCGCGCAGCTCCGGAGAATTTGGTTCACGGCGATCGGAATAGTAGCCTTGCCTTTGCACTGCGGCGACGGCTTTTCACAGCAATGGTAAAGAGGCAGCACACTGAGGATAGGCGTTCAGACCGTTCGCCATAATGCGGCCGCAAAAACGGGGAAATCAAAACCCGAACAGCACGGAAACTGGGATCAGCAGGAAACATCGGCTCAAGATCGCGATAGTCGCGAGCCGCTTGGACTGATCAGAATGTCGGGCCGGCCGCGCCGCCTTTCAGCGTGAAGTAAGCAAAGGTTGCTAGGAAAAATATAATGATGGCCAAGATCGCCAAGAGACGCTTGAGCCAAGGAGGGGTTTGCCTCGGCGGCTTGGGCTTGGGACGACGTTCAAACTTGATGACATTATCAGACATGACAATCGATTAGCGAAGATCAAACGGTTTGCCAATCCGGTATCGTCGTCGGGGCGTGAGGTTTCCGCAATTGGCCAGACCAAGTTTCAATCCATCCGAATTCTCAATCTCGCCCGCGACGGATTGGGGCCGCGGTGGCAAATATCCGATTGGGACACGAACTCCGAAGGTGTATTCTTGAATATTATGAATAAAGTTCGCCCCTGGACTGCACAGCGGCGCGCATTGATTGTTCCCTTTCCGGCAGAAGAGGATCTGGCAGAGCGCAGATCCAAGGCCACGGCCAACGACGGACCGATCGTCGCATTCTTCACTCAAGGCAGTTTTTATGAGCAGGAGAAGGACCGCATGGTCCACTCGGCCGAACGCATCGGATTGAGTGTTCAGGCGACGGCTCTGCCCAGCGCCGGCAGCTGGGTGCTGAATGCCGGGCTCAAACCCGGCTTCCTGCAAAAAGAAAGAGCCAGGCTGCGTGGACCGATGCTTTACGTTGATGTCGACGCGGTCTTTCATCGCAATCCCTGGCCGGAACTTCGCAGGCTCGATTGCGACATCGCCGCCTACTATGAGGCGAATGGCCGTCTCATCAGCGCGACGCTTCTGATCAACGATACGCCAGGCGCAGCCCAGCTCATCGAACGCTGGCGGGAAGGATGCATTGCCAACCCGGATATGTGGGATCAGCTCGTTCTCGAACATATCGTTGCCGAAGACGCGGAAAGTGCCGATCCGCAGTTCCGCGTGCTCAAATTGCCGGTATCCTTCTGCTGGATCTTCGATCGCATGGAGAACGAGCCTGTCCGCGAAGTCTTCATCGAGCAGCTCCAGGCGAGCCGCGAGGCGACCAAACGCAAGCGCTGGTTCGGCCGCATCGGCAAGCGCCTGAGACGCCGCCGCGATCGCATTGACGAAATCGAACGCATCCTGAGCGGCCGCGGCTGAGGTCTGCTGCGTCCTCCGGTTTAGGTGACCTTCGACTTTGACAGGAGTCGGCGGCTCGCCGGCGGCATGATCACAACATGTCGCCCAGCGCCCAGTGATTGTTCCACCTGATATCGATCTCGTCCTCGACGTTCTGATACCGGATGTCGGTGGACAGGCGCATGCGGTGCTGCCTGTCCTGGTTGGTGGTCGAGGCGTGAATCATGAACGGCGAATGCAGCATGACGTCGCCTGCCTCGTAGTCGGCGATCAGCCATCGCGTGTCGAATCGCTCCGCCATGTCGGGCAGATCCTTGGAAACCCAGCCGCCTTCCGCCATGTTGCGATTGTAGGCGCTCACACGCTCCTCAGGACTTAGATCCTTGTTCCGTTGGCTGAATTCGCGCTCCATTCTTGCGCCGATGGCATGCGATCCTTCCAAATAGGTAAGCCCTCCCATCTCCACGGGGATATCGCCGATCGGTATCCATGCCGTCACGATGCGGCTGGTGCCGCCGCGAAGATAGACAAGATCGTAATGCGCCGGCGTTGCCGTGGTCGTTCCCGGCCGCACATGGCGCATGATCTTGCGCTTGTGCAGATAGGAAATGCCCGACAGGAATTCGTCCATGAAGCTGGACATGCGGGGTTGCGCACAGAAGCCCTCATAGGCAACGGACCGCACGAGGGACATCAGGCAACGATCCACGTCCCTGCCTTCCGGCGCCGCGGAAGACGCGATCCCTTCCCTGGGATCCGTTCCCTTCGCAATCAGCCCTGTGCGCGCCATGTGGCCGAAGACCCAGCCACGAAAGTCGATGACGTCGTTGCGCGGCAGGAAGCCCTTGAGCCACACATAACCGTTCTCCGCGTAAAGGCGGCGGATCGCCCCGACGCCGATGCCGGGATCGGTCGGGATCAGGAAGCCGAGCCGATTGGGCGCGGTGGAAAGAACCTTTCCGTTGGCGACAAGGTTGAGCTGGCTGCAATCGGATTGCACAGCCTGCATGGGAACCGCCATTTCACTCACCTGAAGTTTGGGTTGATTGCCCGTTGAATCTAGCAGCCAGCGATGTTTCACTACATGGACGAAAATCATACTGGACTTTTCGCTCATGACGAGACCGGCGGACGCCATCTACCGATCACCACTTGCGGCCGCCGGCGGACTGGCCGTCACCGGCAGCGGCAGGCAGCATGCCATGCATGCCGTCAAAGCACGGAAGCTGCCGAGCTATGCGGTGGTTCTCGTTGAAAATGGCCAAGGCTTTCTCGAAACGGACGCCAGTGGCCGCAAAAGCGTGAAGGGTCCGGCGCTTTTCTGGCTCCTTTCGAACCGCCAGCACTCGTACGGTCCGGATGCCGAAGGCTGGAGCGAGAGGTGGGCGCTTTTCGAGGGCTCGCTCGTGCGAGACTTTCTGCGTCTGCGTCTCATCAGCGAGCAGGAGCCGGTCATCAATCTGCGCAGCCTCGATGGCATCCAGCGCCTTTTCGCCAGCATTCACGCCGATCTTATCGAGGATACGAACCTTGCAAGGGCCTCGGCCGCCGCCTCGCTTCACCGGATCGTTATCCTGGCGGCGCAGCAGGCGAGCCAGGCCAGGCCCTCCCGACAGGCGGGACCGAATGTAACGGAAATCGTCGAAGCGCTCCGCCACAGAGCGACGCAATCCCTCGATATGGTGGCTTTTGCCGCCGAATACGGAATGTCACCTGCGACACTCCGGCGAAAAGTCGCGATGGAAGTCGGCCTGCCACCAAAGGGCTTCCAGCTTCGTGTGCGGATAGACCACGCCAAGGAGCTTCTGACGACAACAGAAGACAAGATCGAAATCATCGCGTCGAAGATCGGCTTCGAAGATGCCTTCTATTTTTCACGCCTGTTCCACGAGCGTGAAAACTGCACGCCGCGCGAATTCCGTGCGCGGTTCAAAAGGGCCTGAAGACAGGTATTTCGGGCGGGATTTCGATACCTCGTGAACGTTTCGTGGCCGTGCCGAAGCCCGACCGCCAAAGAAAGGCGGTCCCCATAAGCGGTGGCTTGGACTGTGGCATCGGCGTGACGGCTTCGCGCTATTCGACGCCCTTGTCTCTCTCCTTTTTTGTTTCCACCGCGATGGCAAGGGCCGCGATATCCCAGCGCGCCTTATCGCGACGGATTTACGGCACCTGAACGAGGCGGCCGCTGCCTCTGATCTCGGAACGGCGCAGGACCGGGTGACCATATAACTCGATATTGCCGCTGCCGCTGATCGAGATGTCCGCATCCTGGGCAGAGGACACTTGCGCGTCGCCGCTGCCGCGAATTCTGATCTTTACGGATTGAGCGGCCAGATCCTTGAGGCGGGCTGCGCCTGAACCGGAAACATCCAGATCGACCGTCCGCGCGCTACCTGTAGCGGTGACGCTGCCGCTTCCCGATATGTTCAAGCGCAGCTCCGCCTGGTCAAGCTCGGACAAGGCAAGATCGCCGCTGCCGTGCACTTTCCAATCGGTGACGAGCGGCCCCGACAGGCTGACCTCGAATTTGGAGCTGGACCAGCCGGGATTGCAATCCAGGCGCAGTCTGCCGCCTTCCAGCCGCACATGATCAAGAAGAGCAGGATCGCCGCTGATGACGGCTTCGGCTTTTCCTCCCGGCTGATATTGAACGAAAGCCGGTATATCGATCGCCAGACTGCCGTTGGAGCTGAAAGGCAGGGTGATCTGCTGCCTACCGGATGCCGCAGAGCCGCAACCGGATCGCATGCCATCCCACCAATGCGCTGCACTGGCCCAATCCGGTCCGGAGAGTCCGATGCCGAGCGCAAGAAAGACGAATGCACAAATCAGTCCGGTCGTCGCGACAGTCGCCAATTTCCCGTTCATCGTCCATTTCCTCCAACGATGTGAAGTCCGGCGCTCAAGCGCGACCTTCGTCTAGCTGCGCCAAGCGGAAATGCAGACGGGCATATCGCCCGAGCACGCGGATGCCCAAACTCAACCCCATCAATAGCAAGGCGCCGCCGCCCACAAAGCAGCTCACCAATCCCGCGCCGATCAGCAGGCGGGCCAGCATGCCGACGGACGGCAGGCCGATATGGAACAGCACGGTCGTAAAGACGATCTTGAGACCGACGACACCGATCGCCACCAATGCGATCGCCAGCCCGAGCGTGACGAACATCGCCGCGAACAACAGAGGCAGCAAAAAGAAGACGTCGACGATGGCAAGGCCGGCCAGCGCCACCATGGCGGCCATGAGATTCGACACGCTCCAATGCGCCTCGAAGCGGCGCAGCCCGACATCCGCACGCAGCTCCCTCGCGATCCTGGCAGGGTCGCCTAATGCCGCAGAAACCTCCTCCTCGCTTCGGCCTGAAGCCTCGGACTCGGCAAAATGTGCAGCGTAATCGGCAACGATATCATCGACCTCGTGCGGAGGCAGGCCCGCCAGCCCCAATCTCAGCATGCGCAAAAAGGCGTCCCTGGTCACGGCAAATCCTCAAGTAGCTTGTCGACAGCGCCTGCAAGCGAGCGCCAGTCGCGGCGATGGGCTTCGAAAATCGACCGGCCCAGTGGCGTGAGCCGGTAATATTTGCGCGGCGGCCCGTTACTCGACTCGACGATGCGAGTCGCGACCAGGCCGTCATTCTGCATCCTGCGCATCAGCGGATAGATCGTTCCCTCCCCCATTCCGACCGCAGCAACCAGCGTGCTCGCAATTTCGTAACCGTAGCTTTCGCCGCGCGACAGCACGGCAAGGACGCATAGATCGAGCACGCCCTTGCGCAATTGAACTTGGATCGAGTCAGTCATGAACGCCTCTGCTTTATAGAATGAATATAACAAGCTATCTGCTTATGCAAGATACCGTCAGTTTCGAAATCAGCAACGGAAAGCTCCCAATTTGAAAGGGACGCCCGGTCCGCGACGTCAAACAAATGAACGTTCACGTCCAAGAATGAGGTTTTGTGCCCGATACGATGCTGGACGGAAGCAAAATAGGTGGAATTACCCACAGAATTGATCGGAGTTCAGCACACGCCCGCTGTAGATGAATATTCGCTTTCGACTCGGCATTCTGAGGTTGAGAAACGCTTTCTGATGTAGCAGCGAAATGAAAATCAATCGATTTTTCACTTCGACCACAACATAATCACTATTAAATATGGCTATGTGACATAGAATAACTGAAGTCGCTGCGATTTTCATTGAAAGTGAAAATAACATTAGCTACATAAATAAGAAACACTACATGAGGGCGGAGATGAAAAAGGAAAATACTACCAGCCACAAAAAGTTTATTGAGCTTACGAGCAAGATCGTCTCCGCCTACGTCCTGCGCAACGTGACCGCACCGGAAGATTTGCCCAGGCTCATTATGGAAACGCATTCGGCATTGACGGGCTCCCTGGAGTCTGCGTCATCGGCATCGGAAAAATTGCCGAAGCCGGCGGTACCGATCAGGAAATCCGTGACGGACGAATATCTGATCTGCCTCGAAGACGGTGGGAAATATAAGTCGCTGAAGCGGCACCTGAACACCAAATACGGCCTTTCGCCTGAGGACTATCGGAAGAAGTGGGGTTTGCCCGCAGACTATCCGATGGTTTCGGCGACCTATGCCGCCACCAGATCGACGCTGGCAAAGAAGGCGCTCCTCGGCCACACGAAAAATGCGACGGACATCACGCCTGCCGATGAGCCGCCGCGGCGGCAGCGAAAGGCCAGCTGATCCGAGCCTCGATCACCGCCAGACCTGGATCGCCGACCCACCACGAGATGGATAGACGGCACGTCATGCGCCGCCTCCGACCGGTATTCGGCCGGAGGTGCAGCGGTCAGGGAGTTTCGATCGTTCTGGCGCTAACGGCGATGGCACGGCCGGCAAACCAGCCATTGATCGCGGCGCCAAGACCGAGCAGCACGAACAACACGGCGCACCAAGCAAAGCTGCCCGTCCAGCCATGAATCATGCCGACGACAAGCGGGCCGATGGCTGCGAGCAGGTAGCCGACGAATTGTGCCATCCCGGAAAGATGCGCAGCCACATGCGCGTCGGGCGAACGCAATACGATGACGGTCAGCGCCACTGCGATCAATCCGCCCTGCCCGATGCCCTGCAGCACGGCCCAGAACCAAACCGTCCAGAGCGGCGCAAAAAGCAGGCCCAGCAAGGCGACGACGGCAATCAGGCACAAGATGACATTGATGGCGCGCTGATCCTTGCCCTTGACCGCAATATGAGGCGCCACCAGGCAGGCAACAGCCTGCACCATAACCGAGGCCGATACGATGACACCTGCCGTCACACCGTCAAGGCCACGCTCGCGCAGAATGGGTACGAGCCAGCCGAAGACGCAATAGGCAAGCGCCGATTGCAGCCCCATGAAAAGCGTTACCTGCCAGGCAATGCGATCCCTCCAAAGGCCGGCGACGCGAAAGCCGCTACGGCGCGCCTGACTATGCATGCCGATCACCTGCGGCAGCCAAAGACATCCCACGACCATGGCAGGCAGAGACCAGGCAGCAAGCGCACCGCCGAGCGAGTCACCCAGGGCATGCTCGATCGGAAGCGTGGATCCGGCCGCGCTTGCCGCTCCGGCACATAGCGCCATCGTGTAGCAACCTGTCATCAGCGCTGCTTTCTCAGGGAAATCGCGCTTGACCACTCCCGGCAGCAGCACATTGCCGATGGCGATCGTGGCACCCGCCAATGCTGTCCCCAGGAACAGCAGGGGAATGGAGGAAAAGCCTCGCAGCGCCGTGCCCAGTCCAAGCAGGAAAATCACGCCAAGCAGGACACGCTCCGTTCCCACGCGCTGCGCAAGCCTTGGCGCGAGCGGCGAAAAAAGCCCCATACAGACGACGGGCAAGGTCGTAAGCATGCTGGTGCCGAAGGCAGAAAGGCCAAGTCCGGTCCGAATTTCCGGCAGAAGTGCCGATGCGCTCGAGAAGACCGGCCTCAAATTGAAAGCGATGAGCACAAGGCTCACCCCCAGAAGAAACCTGCCGATCGGTGATTTTCCACCATGCGGCAGCGGTGCCGGAACTTCATCGGCTTCGGCATCGATCAATTCGACGGAGGCGGGATCCTGCAGGGGTATGGTCATGACATGAGCAACCGGTCAAGAGTAGCGACGATGGGGGCCATGAAACGGCGTACAGCAATATCCGCGGCTTCGGGATTGCCGGCTTCGATGGCATCGACGATGGCGATATGCGCCTGCATATCCGGCTCGGGAATATCCTCGCCGAGCGTCGCTTCGATCGTCTCGGCGATCGAGAGCGAAAAGAATTCGTAGATTTCGATCATCGCCCTGTTCCGCGAAGCAGCGACGACGGCCTTGTGGAAGGCGAGATCACGCTCGATGAACGCGGCCTTGTCGCCGCCGGCATAATTGCCGCGGGCAACCAGCAAGATACGCAATTGCGAAACGACTTCCGGGGAATGGCGAAGAGCGGCAAGCCGGGCGGCCTCGACCTCCAAAGCAAGGCGGGCTTCGAACTGGTCCCTCAATCCGGCGCGGCGCGCCATATCCAAAGGGAGACTGATATCCGTATTCGAGCGGACATAAGTGCCGGACCCCTGCCGTGTCTCGAGATAGCCTTGGGACGCCAGTACCCTTACCGCCTCGCGGATCGTGCCGCGGCTGACGGACAGCATGGATGAAAGAGAGGCCTCATTGGGCAGCTTTTCGCCGACGAGCCAGCGTCTGCCTATGATTTCGCTGCGAATTGCCTCGACGGCCGTATCCGCGAGCGTGGTTTTTGTCAGAGCGCGCATGGTTGAATTTCGTCAAGTCATCAGATGATTTTATCAATTAGGCAATCAAAGATCGTCCGTCAATCATATTTTCAGCAAGACGAATGATCGCCTAGCTATGCCGCCTCGCCCTTTCGAAGGAGAGCAGCAAAAAGAGCCCCACCAGACCGGCCGCAGCCCCGATCAACGCCGTTCCCGAATAATTGCTGATTGCCGTGCCGAGCGCGAAGAGAAGAGCGCTCAAGCCGGCACTCAGGAAGATATTGACCGAGATCAGCGCGCTGCCCAACCCCGGGCGCTCGGCAATCAGATCCTGCAGATAGGTGATGGGAATACTGATGAGCGCCGCCGCACCGATCCCGCTGATGAGGGTCAGCGCATAGACATGCCAGGGCGCGGACGCCAATCCGAGCAGGACCAGGTAGACGAGATAGATCACCGTGCCGATCGCCAGTGCCATGACATGGCTCATGATCCGTTGCGCGCGCCCCCAGGCGATGATGAAAACGATTTCGAGAAGGGCGACGATCCCGACGAGGATGCCGATGTCTGCCACGGTTCCGTGCGCCGCACCGGTGACGATGAGCGGCAGGATGGCACCGTTGACATGCAGCATGCTGCTGATCAGCGCGACGGCGGTCAGGCGCAGGAAGACGGGTGGCGAAATGACCTCGCCCAAGGCTGCCAGATAAGAAAGATGACGCGCTGCCGTCTTGTCGGTGCCATCCTGACGGGGGAGGAAAACGGCGATCAACCCGAAGCAGACGACGCAGGCAAAACCGGCGAACAGATAGGCGGGCAGCATGCTTGCCGAATTTGCAAGCAGCGCGCCGGTGATGCCGGGCACCAGCACCCAGGAAAGGGAGATCATCGCGCGCACGCCGGAATTGACCGTGGCGACGTCGTTGCGTTCCATCCCCTTCGTAGCAATGCGGACATTGGCAAAGAGAAGCGAATTGAGCGAGCCGTGGACCGGCAGGAAAAGCAGGGCACTGAGGACGAAAGTCGCCTGTGCCGGCAGAGCATATACTGCGCCATAACCCAGCACGCCGAAAATGGCGACTGTCAGCATCATCGCCCGATATTGGCCGAGCCGGTCCGCCAGATTTCCAAGGAGTATGCTGACGACGACATTCACCGCTGCCGCGCAGAAGATCAGCGTCGAATAGAGCCCGTTGCTGAGACCGAGTTCGCGGATACCGACGACCGACTGATAGGGCGATGTCGCAGCGCCGGCGAAACCGAAGGCGAAGATGGCGAGCATGCTTACCCGGATGGTCGGGTCGCGAAAGACGTCGGGAAGGAGACGGGTCATCGTGTCGAGGGTCTGGCAAATCACCCGAAGTCCGGGCGAAGAGCTTGTAGCAGGTTTGGCGCCGGCCGGAACCTGCCGAAGTGAAATAATGCCTGTCTTGGCCGGCAACATGCCCGCAGTCGTACGCATCATCCAGAGAATCCCGATCCGCCGCGCCGGCATGACACTGAAAGGCCGAGGGATCGGCCGATCCGGATATTGTCATGAGATTTTGGCCCTTCGCCCGATACCTTGCCCACATGGCGCCCAAGTTTCACGGCAGTTGAATCTTCATGAGGCATTTTCTGCTCTTGCTCGCCAGCTTGTCCGTCGCCTGCCTGGGGCCATTTGCGCCGCCGGCGCATGCAGAGGGCTTCGTCCGCACCGATCACAGGCAAATCGTCGATGGCAAGGGCGATCCGCTCATCCTGCGCGGTCTCGGCATCGGAGGATGGATGGTGCAGGAAGGCTATATGATGGGCCTTGCCAATCTCAAGGCCCAGCACATCATTCGCCACCGCATTTCCGAAATCATCGGCGAGAAAAGGACCGAGCAGTTCTATCGGTCCTGGCGCGATAACGGTGTAACAAAAGCCGATATCGACGCGATGGCCGGATGGGGTTTCAACAGCGTGCGCCTGCCGATGCACTGGAACCTGTTCATCAAGGATCGGCGCGGCAAGGGCGCTTCCGGGAACATGGTCTGGAACGAGGAAGGCTTCCGGCGGGTCGATGCCCTGATCGGCTGGCTGAAAGCCAACCACATGTATCTGATCCTCGATCTGCATGCGGCACCCGGTGGCCAGGGTCACGATATCGCCATTTCCGACCGCAATCCGAACAGGCCACCGCTCTGGCATAGCAGCGATAACCAGGAAATGACGATTGCGCTCTGGAGCGAGATCGCGCGCCGCTACAAGGACGAGACGACGATTGCCGGTTACGATCTGCTCAACGAGCCGAATTGGGGTTTTCAGGACGAGAACGACAAGGGCGGATGCCGCGAAACCGAGAACCGGCCGCTGCGCGACATCTATCAGCGCACCATCCGTGCCATCCGCGCGATCGATGCCAACCACATGCTGATCATCGAAGGCAATTGCTGGGGCAACAACTATGCCGGCGTGCTGCCGATCGACGATCGCAATACTGCGCTCAGCTTTCACAAATACTGGACGCCGACGACGCAGGAATCGATCGAACCCTTTCTGAAGCTGCGCGAACAATATGACATGCCGCTATGGAACGGCGAATCCGGCGAGAACAACAATGACTGGTATGCGCGTTCCGTAGACCTGCAGGAGAAGAACGGTATCGGCTGGTCGTGGTGGCCGCTGAAGAAGATGGGTGCCGGCAACCCGCTGGAGATCAAGGCGAACTCGGATTACCGCCGCCTGACCGCCTATCTTCGCGGCGAGGGCAAGAGGCCTTCCGCCAAAAGCGCCTTTGCCGGGCTGATGCAGCTTGCGACAGAGAGCCGCTATGACAGAAATATCCACCATCAAGATGTGGTCGACGCTTTGATGGGGCCATCGCGTAAGTCAGGCACGGCCGAATAGGATCACTGTCGATCCATTGGTGCGAGACACTCCATGTCTCTCCGAGTTCACCTATCCCATCGCATGCCTGATAGTCTTCGAAAGACGCAAAAGGAACCGAGGCCTGGATGAGGCGACGAGCTTCCAGGATAGAATGGTCTTTGCTATCTTCCGGGGCAGGATGCCGATGGAGAGAAACCATCCGGCCAGCATCAGGCGGCGTTTTCGGGACGCATTCATCTTGAGGCTGGCGACAGCGCCCGCAGCGGCGAGCGAGAGCCTGAAATCTTCCGCAACAGGATGCCGATCCCTGTCGATGCAAAGCGAGGCTAGACGCTCTTCCAGATGGACGGGGTCGCGCAGACCGGGATCGTCAGGTACATCGAGTCCGATCTCCGTTGCCTGATTGGACAAGGCTTCCAGCCGGCGAAAATCATGTTCGACGCGCCAGCGCGCCCGCTGGCCGAGCTTTTCGGCGAACACGGAATGGTTGGCGCCATGAATGCGGTAGGCACCGAGGCAATCTTCGATCGATGTCACTTCGCCGTGGAGAGGTGCAACCGTCGCAAGATATCCGTCGGCTCCCTGGCGAAACTCCGGTTCGGGAACCGGCATGATCCTGTCCAGCACCGAGCGCTTGAACGCCAGACCACTTGTGACCGTCGTCTGATAGCGGCCTTTTCGCAGCAACTCGGGAGTGACATCACCGGAATCGAAAGGCAATTCAACAGGTGGAAATACATCCTTTACATGCATCTGTTCGTCAACAATATGCAGCCTGAACTGTACCTGCGCAGTCTTTTCTTCCCATGCTTCGACAACCTCCGAAACCGCATTCGGATAGAGATAGTCATCCGCATCGAGAAACAGCACGATCTCGCCGCGACTGGATGCAAAACCGGTATTGAAGGCCGCGGCATGTCCGCCGTTCACCTCTCGCAGGCATGTCTTGATGCGAGAGCCATAAGAGGCAACGACATCGGCAGTCGCATCCGTCGATGCATCGTCGACAACGATGACTTCGGCATCATAATCCTGTTCCAGCGCGCTATCGATGCTGCGCCTTAAAAAATGAGCGTAGTTATAGTTCGCAATAACGATGGAAACGGGAACATGGTCTTGGATGGAATACATCGCATTGAACCTCGCAGATCTGCTTTGGTCGCGGCGAACCTTCTCATTCAGGTCCTTAAGGATGAAGCCAATCAGGATATGCAGTGACGCATAGGTAGTGCCTCACAGACATATCAGGCAGCGGCTGCTGGATCATGCCGATCCATCTTGCTCTGCCAAGCCTCGTCAGTTTTGTGGCTTTTGAATGACCGCCACTCATGATTTGAACATCGATCGCCTTCTTATTCGATAAACGATCAACAGCTGTGAAAATAAAGCCCGCTCGAAGCGGGCTTTATCGTCTTATTCGGCAGCGCCTGCGGCTTTCGGCTTGCGCGTGCGCCGCGCCTTTGTCACTTCTGCAGCGGCTGGCGCCGCAGCAGCGGCGGGGGCCGCCTTCGCCCGAGTGGCCTTCGGTGCAGACTTGCTTGCAGCAGCTTTAGCGGCAGCCGGCTTGGCGGCAGCAGTTTTTGCCGCCGCAGGCTTTGCTTTTGCCTTGCCCTTCGAGGTGGCTGGAACTCCCCCTGTCTTTGCGGCATTCAGAAGCGCGACACGACGACGGCGATTCTGCTCGAGTGCCTGCTGGAAGCCGGTATCGTGTTCTGCATGATGGGCGAGATCGTCGAGAAACTCCGCTACGTCCTGGACGGCTTCAACGACAACATAGCTCAACCCATGGCCGGCATTAATGGAGTCGCGGCCAACAGTCACGCCAAAGCCGCCGGGGACGCGCTGAAACCAGGTGGAGCGCCACTTCTTGAAGCCGGCAGTATCGCGCTCGTACTCCTCCAGATATGCCTTCTGCTCTGCTACTCTTGCACGAAAGGTATCGACAACGTTCCGCGCACCAGCCTTCGGCTTATCGGCTTTCTTCGAAGACCATTTATCAAGAAAGTTTGCCATTGCTCTCTTCTTTTCAGGTTAGCGTTTCTTTCCAAGCCGTCATTGCCTAAGAAGCGACGACGGAACTCCTCCATAGGAATGCGCGCATAAATGTAAAGGATAGATGTATAATGGCAACATCATCCGCTGTTATTGTCGCTAATTAGCCTTCACAGCCGCACGATTGCTGCTTCTCAAAGCTCAGGTAAGGAAAAATGAGTGATTTTGCAGATCGGAAGAAGGGGCCGCATTGCTTCAGGAACGGCAAGGATTTGCTGTTTCGGATGAAGACCTGACATTTCGGCAGACCGGTACCTGTGCTGGATACTCACCTGATATGGCCGCTGCTACCGTATGCTCGATGGGAGATTGATCGGCCATACGAGTCCTTGCCGTTACATTGTTGTCCGGCAAACTGCCGTCTGTTTGTCGCAACGGGAGCAGCAGCGGAGATATGTAACCCCCGCTGCCGGTCTGTATTCGTCCCGATAGGCATATATGCCCGCAGGTTTCGGCTCCCTTATGCTGCTTCAGCAACGCGCCATACGGATCAAGCATGAATGTCGTTGCCGCACTTTGATCGAAACTCTCATGACCTTTTGCCCATCCTCCGGCGACAGGATCCTGGCATTGACGATGTCGCCGACATCGTGCATCTCGACGCCTGGCGCGCTTGTGCCGGCAGCATCAATCGAGACATTGATCCGCCACCGATGCGGAGGAGCGAAACTGGCCGATGCCATCCGCACCGGCTAGGCTCGAAGACTATCAGGCGGCTCGCTTCAGCGCGTCGCCAAGCATGGAGACGATCGTCTCGATCTCAGCACGCTCGATAATGAGCGGCGGAGAGAGTGCGATGATATCGCCGGTGACGCGGATCAGCAGCCCCTTCTGGAAGCAATCGACAAAGACGTCGTAGGCGCGCGTGCCGGGAGCACCATCGCGCGGCGCAAGCTCGATCGCGCCGACGAGGCCGAGATTGCGGATATCGACCACATGCGGCAGGCCCTTCAGCGAATGCAGCGCACTCTGCCAGTCCTCGGCAAGCTCGCTTGCGCGTGTCAGCAAGCCTTCTTCCTCGTAGATTTCCATGGTCGCAAGGCCGGCGGCACAGGCAACCGGATGGCCGGAATAGGTATAGCCATGGAAGAGCTCGATCTGGTTTTCCGGGCCGGTCATCAGGCCGTCATAGACCTTGCGGCTGGCAAAGACGGCACCCATCGGTATCGTGCCGTTGGTGATGCCTTTCGCCGTCGTGACGAGATCGGGAACGACACCGAAATATTCTGTCGCAAACGGCGTGCCCAGGCGGCCGAAGCCGGTGATCACCTCATCGAAAATCAACAGGATGCCGTATTTGTCGGCAATCGCCCGCAGCCGCTCCAGATAGCCCTTCGGCGGCAGGATGACGCCCGCGGAGCCGGACATCGGCTCGACGATGACGGCGGCGATCGTTTCAGCGCCGTGCAGTGCGACCAGCCGCTCCAGATCTTCTGCAAGTTCCACGCCGTGAGCCGGCAAGCCTTTGCTGAAGGCATTGCGCTCGATGTCGAGCGTGTGGCGCATGTGATCGGCCGGGATCTGCGGGAAGACGCGGCGGTTGTTGACGAGACCGCCAACGGAAATGCCGCCGAAGCCGACACCGTGGTAACCCTTTTCCCGACCGATAATACGCGTGCGCGTCCCCTGCCCGATCGCCCGCTGATAGGCGATGGCGATCTTGAGCGCAGTATCGACCGACTCGGAACCAGAACCAGTGAAAAACACACGATCGAGTCCGGCCTCAGGGCCGCCGGGCGCATGCGCGGCAAGCTTTGCGGCAAAGTCAAAAGCTATCGGGTGGCCCATCTGAAAGGTAGGGGCATAATCCATTGTGGAAAGCTGACGCTCGACCGCCTGCGCGATCTTCTTGCGGCCATGACCGGCATTGACGCACCAGAGGCCCGCCGTGCCGTCGAGCACCTTATTGCCGTCGACGTCGGTATAATACATGCCATCGGCAGCCGCTAGCAATCGCGGAGCGGCCTTGAACTGCCGGTTTGCCGTGAAAGGCATCCAGAAATTGTCGAGAACAGGGGTATTGGGATGAGTGATCTTGTCCATGGTCGCCTCCATTGCGCTATTGCTGACATCAGCCATTTTCCCGATCCGAACAAGTCCTTTTCTTGCCGCCCTTAATCCATTGATTTTACTTCCATGCTGTGAAATATTTTCGATATTTCGAACACCTGAAAACCGAGGCCGTGATGTCCGTCGATATCGGCAACCGCTTGCGCCATCTGCGCCTGACGCGCAATCTTTCCCAACGCGAACTCGCCAAGCGCGCCGGCGTCACCAATTCGACAATTTCGCTCATTGAATCCAATTCGGCCAATCCATCCGTCGGCGCATTGAAACGCATTCTCGAGGGGATCCCGATCGGACTTGCCGAATTCTTTGCCTTCGAACCGGAAGCGCCGAAGAAGGCTTTCTATGCGGCCGAGGAATTGGTCGAAATCGGCAAAGGCCCGATTTCCTACCGTCAGATCGGCGAAAACCTTTTTGGCCGCAGCCTCCAAATCCTGAAGGAGTGCTACCAGCCGGGGGCCGATACCGGCAAAGTGCCTCTGGTGCATGAAGGAGAGGAAGGCGGCATCGTCCTGTCCGGTCGCCTCGAAGTCACCGTTGACGACGAGCGGCGCATTCTCGGCCCTGGCGATGCCTATTATTTCGAGAGCCGCCGCCCGCATCGCTTCCGCTGCGTCGGCCCGATTGCTTGCGAGGTCATCAGTGCTTGCACTCCGCCGAGCTTCTAGGTGAACGTGCCAATCCTCACGGTCGGATCTGATAGAACTGCAAGAAAATTCTCCGTCGTCAGGCCAAGATCGGCGCGCGCCAGCACACAAAGCCGGTTGCGGGCGAAACATATCGTATCTTCCGCAAGGCCGCTCGAAGCAAAACGCCGCGGATGCGCCATATTGGCGGAGGCAAAGAGATCGAAGCCGGTGCCTGCTTCGATCGTCTCACGCAATAGTCCCGCAGGTCCCACCGTCAGCGTAATAGCAATCCCGGCTTTCCACCCAGAGGCAAGAGGATATGAGGATCGAAAGGACCGGACCGCAAGAGGGGGTTCGCCCCTCGTAAACGGAACGCTCTTACGGCCGGTCCCAGATTTCCTGCAAAGGCTATGTCTGCAAGAGGCGGCGCTTCTGCCCGCCCATTGCGGCAATATATTGTCTGGCACTAAAAAATAAGCGACAGATAAAATCGCGCGATACTTGCCTTCATCGCCGCTTCACGCATAGATGGCGCACCGGGAACATTCTCTGCAAATCCGTCCATAGGCAGCCCTCGTCGGCAAGGCGCGCTCTAAGATGCACCCAAGATTCATTCCCCGCCTATCCATCGAGACGACGCGGCTCCGCCTGCGTCCCACATCCACAGCCGACGCAGAACGAGCATTCGAAATCCAGAACGATTGGGAAGTAACGCGCATGCTGAGCAACGCCACCTACCCTCCCGACATGAGGGAGATCGGCCACTGGTTTGCCAGCCACGAGCACGAATGGACCGACGGCAGCGCCTATCGCTTCGCCATCGAGCTGGAGGATAGAGTGATCGGCATCGTCGATGTCGACAGCATCGTCGGCGGCAGCGGCAGCCTTGGCTACTGGCTGGAGAAATCGGCATGGGGCAAGGCTTACGCCTTCGAGGCAGCGCAAGCGCTGATCGACTTCGTCTTTTACGAAATCGGCCTGTCGAGCCTCGGCTCCGGCCACGCCTTTGATAATCCGGCATCGGGACGGGTACTGACAAGGCTGGGCTTCATGCCCGTCGGTGCCAGGGAGCTTTTCTCGCAGTCGCGGCGCGAAACCATCACCCAATGCTGCTATGAGCTTGCGCGCCAAGCCAAGCACACGCCTCGGCCCGAACTTCGGGATTCATGACCGCGCCGAGATATGGCCCATGTTCCATTTCGACAACGGAACACGGATCGCATGCCGACGCCATCAAGTTCCTCTCACAGCTCGATTTCGTAGATCTGGTCATGGGTCGCAACGAAAGCATGGCCTTCGGGCGTCACCCAACCGCGAAACATTCCCGGCGTATTGTAAGGCGCAACCGCGACGCCCTGCGCGTCTATGGCCACCAGCCCGGCACCGATCCGATGAGGTGCGAGATCATGATTGATGAGCCCGTCCGCCGCAGTTGCAATATCCTGCTTCAGATAGGCGATGCGGGACGCCACCTCGTGCCCCAGGACATGGCGGATGAAAAATTCGCCTTGCCCCGTGCCTGATACGGCGCAGACGCCATCGCGCGCATAGGTGCCTGCGCCGATGATCGGACTGTCGCCCACGCGCCCTTCCGGCTTGTTGGTGTAGCCGCCGGTCGAGGTCGCGGCGGCCAGGTGGCCGGCTGCATCGAGCGCCACGGCGCCGACCGTGCCGTGCT
The DNA here is from genome assembly GCA_900468625.1 of Hyphomicrobiales bacterium. GTDB lineage: Bacteria > Pseudomonadota > Alphaproteobacteria > Rhizobiales > Rhizobiaceae > Rhizobium. The sequence goes on along the minus strand of UBUL01000016.1, from coordinate 7,344 downwards.
TCTCGTTCTCCGTTCCGTCGGTGCCGGCAGCCGCATGGCGTCTCATTGCCTCCAGGGCGCCGACCCGCTTCGGCGTGGTAAAATAGGATTGCGGCTCGACCTGGAGACCCTTGACCTCGGCGAAACGATCGGCCGCAGGTCCGGTCATGTAGACGGCGCGACCATCCTCCATCAATGCGCGGGCAGCCTTGACCGGATTGCGGATTGCGCGCGAGGCACTGATGGCACCAGCCTCAAGGGTTGCGCCATCCATGATCGAGGCATCGAGCTCGTGCAGGCCGTTCTCGTTGAGCGCCGCGCCGTGGCCAGCATTGAAATGCGGGCTGTCCTCCATGACCACGACTGCGGCTTCGACCGCATCGACCGCGCTGTCGCCGGCCTTCAGGCGTGCATAGCCGGCGCTGAGGGCCGCGGCTAGGTCACGACGCGCGCCCTCCCATTCTTCCTGCGTCATGCTGTCTTCCGGCATGACGCCACAACCACCATGAATCGCCAGCGCAATCTTCGCCATTTCCTACTCCGCTTCAGTGAATAATGCCCGACCGGCCCAATTCATGCCCTTCTTACCCCCGCACGACACACACTGCCATCCTGCATTCGCCGATTATGAAAGAATGGAGAGGACGTCTACGACGAATGCCCTTTCACGGCCTCGTCAGCCGATTGCTTGCGAGGAACATCGCCGTTCTGTTCGGCACGATCCCGATGCAGCGCCGCGCGGGCGAGCAGCATGAAGGTGACCGGTGTCGTCACGGTTACGAAGATGCCGATCAGGAACTCGTGAAGCACCAGCGACCGTGTGGAGACCGAAAAGAAGATCATCGACGCAATCATGATTGCACCGATGCCTCCGCTCGTTCCCAATGTCGGCGCATGGATGCGCTCGTAGAACGTTCCAAGTCTCAAGAAGCCGATCGCGCCTACGAATGTCAGGAAGGCACCGAGGATGAGAAGTCCGCCGACCGGGATCGCCGCCCAAAGGGGCACGCTTTCAAACGATGTTGTCATTCGATCACCTCCCCGCGCATCAGGAACTTCGCGAGCGCAACCGTTGCGACAAAGCCCAGCATGCCGATGACGAGCGCCGCCTCGAAATAGACGACTCGACCTGTGCCGATGCCGAACGTCAGCAGAAGTAGCATGGCGTTTACATAGAGCGTGTCGAGCGCGATGATGCGATCCTGCGCGCGCGGTCCACGGAACATGCGAATGGAGGCGATCGCCATCGCCGCCACAATCATCATCTGCGCAATCGTGACGGATATCTGGATGACCATGGCGCTCATGCGAATATCTCCAGCAGCAGGCTTTCATAGCGATTGGCAATAGTTTCGCGCCATTGCGCCTCGTTTTCGTGATCGAGGACATGCAGCAGAACACTATTATCGTTGGAATCATATTCCAGCCACGCAGATCCTGGCGTGCTGGTGAGGATAACCGCAAGCAGCGCCAACGGAATCTGATCCCGCAACCGGAGCTGAAGAACCACGAAACCCGGTGTCGTCTTGCGCGAGCGCCCTCTCAGGATGATCCAGGCCACCTGGACGTTCGATTTCAAAACGTCGAAAACGACCCGGAAGAAAAGCTTGGGCAGCAGATACCATTTCCGCAGCCGCGGCTTTTCCGGCCGCAGCAATGCCATCCCCCAGGAGGCGAAAACCGAAACGACGATGCCGAGGACAAGCTGCCCGAGCGTGAAGCCGTTCAGCAGCAGCCACATCAGGATCAGGCTCAGCGCCAGAAGCGGGTAAGGCAGCATCACAGACCTCCCGCTTTTGCCGGAGCAACCACAGCATTGCGGACAGCATCGACATAGACATTGGGATCGCTGAGCGTGCGGATGGTCGAATCCATATATTGCATGACGGGTCCGGCCCAAACGGTCAATGCCAGCGTCAAGGCAAGCAGACCCATGACGGGCACGATCTCAATAACGAGCACCCGCGGAACCGTACCCTCGAGCGAGCTCCAGAATGTGCGTATGCCGGCACGCGTCATGGCGATGAGGGCGGCAATGCCGGAGAGAATGACGAGCAGGATCAAGGCCCAGACGGCAGCGCTCGGCGGGATGCCGATCGCACCGGTTCCCATCATGGCCGAGAGCATGGCGAACTTGGCGACGAAGCCGGAAAGAGGCGGCAGGCCGGCAAGCAGGATGCCGCAGGCGGCAAAGCAGATGCCGAGCATCGCCATGGTGCCGGGCATGGTCACGCCGTCGCCTTCCGTCGGCTCTCCTTCCTCGGCATCTCCATAGGCTTCCATCGTAACGGCGAGAACGCTGGCGCCGGCATCCTGGCCGCGCTCGACGAGCTCGATCAGCATGAAGAAGGCGCTGATCGTCAGTGTCGAGCTGACGAGATACATCAGCGCGCCGGACGAGATGGAGCCGTCGTTGATGCCGATCACCATCAGCAGCGTGCCGGACGAAACCAGCACCGAAAAACCGGCCAGCCGCCCAAGCGCCTGCGACGCCAGCACACCGACCGTGCCGAAGATCAACGTTGCCGTGCCGCCATAAAGAAGCACGGTCGCGCCGAAACCGGCGGACGGGCCGGTGCTGAACAGAAGCATGGTCAAGCGCAGGATGACGTAGATGCCGAGCTTGCTAAGAATGGCGAATATGCCCGCCACCGGCGCGGAGGCAGCACTATAGGCTGTCGGCAGCCAGAAGCAGAGAGGCCACATGCCGGCCTTGATGAGGAATGCGATGCCGAGCACGCCGGCACCCGCCTGCATCAGCATGCGGCGATCGGCCGACATTTCCGGGATGCGCACGGCAAGATCCGCCATGTTCAACGTTCCCGCCGTGCCATAGATCAGGCTGACACCGATGAGGAAAAGCAGTGCCGCCGCCAGATTGACGGCAATGTAATGCATGCCCGCCTTGACGCGAAGCGGCCCGGAGCCGTGCAGCAGGAGGCCGTAGGATGCCGCCAGCATGACTTCGAAGAAGACGAAGAGGTTGAAGAGATCGCCAGTCAGGAACGCGCCGTTGACGCCCATCAGCAGCAGCTGGAACATGGTGTGAAAATGAGCGCCGACCGCGTGCCAGCGCGCGAGCGCGAATATCAGCGCGGCAACGGCGACAACAGATGTCAGCAGCAGCATCAGCGCCGACAGCCCATCGAGCACGAGCACGATGCCGAAGGGTGCGCTCCAGTTTCCAAGAAGATAAGCGCGTTCCAGACCGGCCGATTCCCCCTCCGTACGGAAAAGCGCAAGCGCAATGCCCACAAGCAGCAGCGTTGCCGCCAGACTGATGAGCGCCTTCAGCGTACGTGAACGCTCGTCGATGAAGACAAGCAGCGCACCCGCAATCAGGGGTACGAGGATCGGCGCGATGATGAGATGGTGTGACCAGCCTGTCATTTCCGGTCGCTCCTGCCATCGACGTGGTCCGTACCGGTCAGGCCGCGCGAGGCAAGCAGCACCACGAGGAACAAGGCCGTCGTCGCAAAGCCGATAACGATCGCCGTCAGCACCAGGGCCTGCGGCACCGGGTCTGCCAGAGCGTGCGTTGCAGTGCCATTACCAAGCAGAGGCGGCACATTCGTCTTTACCCCGCCCACTCCGAAAATGAAGAGATTGACCGCATAGGAGAGCAAGGACAGTCCGATGATAACCTGATAGGTGCGCGGACGCAGGATCAGCCAGACGCCGCAAGCCGTCATCACACCGATTGCTATGGACAGGATGAGTTCCATCAATCCCCCTTTGCCTTGTCGGCATCGAGAGCGCGCAAACGGTTGATGCGGATCGACTGGTGCGCGAGCGCCACGAGAATCAGGACTGTGGATCCCACCACAAGCATGAAAACGCCGAGATCGAAGAGCAGCGCGCTTGCCGCCGGAACCTTGCCGATCAACGGTACGTCGAGATACTGGAAATGCGAGGTGAGGAACGGATAGCCGAAGAACCAGGCACCGATACCCGTCGCGGTCGCAATCAGGAGCCCGGCGCTCATCCATCGCAGCGGCAGGATACGGATGCGATCCTCCGCCCAGCGCGTGCCGCCGGCCAGATATAGCAGCAGAAAGGCGATCGAGAGCGTCAAACCGGCCGCGAAACCGCCGCCTGGCGCGTCATGCCCCCGCATGAAGATATAGACCGAAAGAGCGATCACGAAAGGGAAGATCCACTGCATGATGACGGACGGCACGAGCAGGTAGTCGCGCACTGTATCGCCGGCCGAACGCTCCGGCCGTTCCTCGTCGAAACGGTTCTGGATCTGTTGCTGTTCCGGCATTTCCATGCTGTCGGGTGCCGGACGGAAACGACGCAGGAGCGCATAGACGGTCAGGGCGACGACACCGAGGACGGCGATTTCGCCCAGGGTATCGAAGCCGCGGAAATCGACCAGGATGACGTTGACGACGTTGTGACCACCGCCCTTCGAATAAGCGTTTTCGAGGAAGTAATTCGCGATGGCGTCGGGCACAGGCATGGTCATGACGGCGTAGGAAATAAACATCATGCCGACGCCGCAGACGACCGCCAGCGCCAGATCGCGGAAGCGGCGGAAACGAGCGCGCAGATCGACCGTATCGTCGATCCCTTCCGTCCGCTTCGGCAACCAGCGCAAGCCCAGCAGGATGAGAACCGTGGTGACGATCTCAACGAGCAGCTGGGTAATCGCCAGATCCGGCGCGGACAGCCAGATGAACGTCACGCAGACGATCAACCCGACACCGCCCAGCATCACCAAGGCAACAAGCCGGTGATATTTGGCAAAAAAGGCGGTGCCGATCGCAAGGCAAATGCCAATCGCCCAGACCGCGGCGAAGACCGGATCGGCACCCAGGAACGAAAAATGCTTGGCTTCAAAACCGGACAAGTAAAGCGGCAGCAGGCCGGCGGCAAACCCTGTCACGACGACCCAGCGAAGCTGCGGCTGCAGCTTGCGCGTGCCGATCCGCTTTTCAGCTGTTCTCGCCCAATGCCAGGAAACCTCGACCAATACTCGCTCGAAAATGCGCTGCCCCTTCAGGCGGCGGAAGATGGGCGGGCCATCCTCGCATCGCGAAAAATAATCCTTGAAGGCGAAATAGAACACCGTGCCGCCGACTAGGGCAATAATGCTCATGACGAGCGGCAGATTGAAACCGTGCCAGAGCGAGAGGCTATATTGCGGCGTGTCGGCGTTGAGAACGCTGACCACGGCCGCATGCAGGAAGGGCGCCACCGATAGAGCGGGAACGATGCCGACGACAAGGCACACCACGACCAGAAGCTCGATGGGGAAGCGCATCCAGCGCGGCGGTTCATGCGGCTTGCCGATCGGCAGATCGGTCGGCGCCGGCCCGAAGAAGACCGTCTGAATGAAGCGCAGCGAATAGGCCACGCTGAAGACGCTTGCAAGCGTCGCCACATAGGGGAGCGACCGATCGAGGATGGAATCCGCATGGGTTTCGATCGCTTCGGCGAAGAACATTTCCTTCGACAGAAAACCATTGAGCAGCGGAACGCCGGCCATGGCGGCACTCGCGACGATCGCAAGCGCCCCCGTGAATGGCATATAGCGGAACAGACCGCTCAGACGGCGCATATCGCGCGTCCCGGTCTCGTGATCGATGATGCCCGCCGCCATGAACAGCGACGCCTTGAAGGTCGCATGGTTCAGCATGTGGAAGATGGCGGCGACCGTGGCAAGCGGGCTGCCGAGGCTGAGCAAGGTGGTGATGAGGCCGAGATGGCTGATCGTCGAATAGGCAAGCAGCCCTTTAAGGTCCTGCTGGAACATCGCGAAATAGGCGCCCAGCAGCAGCGTGATGATGCCGGCGGCTCCGACGATATAGAACCATTCATCCGTGCCGGCCAGAACCGGCCAGAAGCGCGCCAGCAGAAAGACGCCGGCCTTCACCAACGTAGCTGAATGCAGGTAGGCGGAGACCGGCGTCGGCGCCGCCATCGCATTCGGAAGCCAGAAATGGAATGGGAACTGCGCGCTCTTCGTCAGCGCGCCCAGCAGGATCAGCACCAGTGCCGGCGAATAAAGCGGATGGTTGCGGATGATATCGCCCGACGCCAGGATCTTGTCCAGATCGTAGCTGCCGACGATATGGCCGAGCAGGATCAGCCCGATCAGCAGGCAGAACCCACCGATTCCGGTAATCGTCAGCGCCATGCGGGCGCCGTCGCGCGCGGCAGCTGTATTGTGCCAATAGCTGATCAGCAGGAAAGAAAAGATGCTCGTCAGCTCCCAGAATATCGAGAGCAGGATGACATTGCCCGACAGCACGATGCCAAGCATCGCGCCCATGAAGGCGAGCAGGAAGGAGAAGAAGCGCGCAACGGGGTCCTCTTCCGACATGTAATAGCGGGCATAGACGATAACGAGGAAGCCGATGGCGGTGATGACGAGCGAAAACAGCCAGGCAAATCCATCCATCCTGAGGCTGAAGTCGAGCCCCATCTGCGGCAGCCATTCCAAGCGATAGCGAACCACGCCGCCGTCCTTGACGGCTGGATAGAAGCTCGCTGAAATCAAGAGTGCCAGAAATGTGATCGTTCCGGCGATCGAGGCCGGAACGCGCCGCGACTGCGTGCGCAGCAGGCAAACGGAAAGAAGACTTCCGATAAACGGCAGAGCCAGAAGTACAAGAATGAAAACAGGCCCGCTGGTTATCCCAAAACGTCATTCCCTAGCTTGGCCGGATCACATCAGACTGCCATGTCGGCAAAACCCCTGGAAAACCGGCAAATTCTGTCCTATATGACAGATATCGCCCAATATGGGCAGCATAGAACCCTGCGTCAAGGTGAAACGGTGATGATTTTGACACCAGCGCTCTGCCGAGCAGCCCGCGGCTTCCTTGACTGGACGCAGGTGGATCTTGCGGACCGCTCGGGCGTGTCGCGCAGCACGATCCGCGACTATGAGGGCAATCGGCACAGTTTGCATCGGGCGACGGAGGCGCAGCTGCGGCTGGCGCTGGAGACGGGAGGCGTGGCCTTCTTCCGAATCGAAGGACATGAGATCGGCATCTGTCCCAAAGCCTTTGCCGCAGACGTACCCGCACCGTCGCATACGGAAAGCTGCGAAATCCTGTCTGCTTCCGGCGAACGGGGCCGGACCACCGCTTTGAAAAAAGGACGATAGTACCGGGCCGCGGGCACCTGAAACAGTCGCAGCGTTGCGCGTCAGCGTGATTTCGCCGAAGGCGTTCAGCAGGACCGTGGCGGCCCGGTCAATCATGGTGAACCTCCTAGTCGGCGTGGTTGGCGCGGCCCTTACGCCGCGCGCGCGATCTCGGCCGCAAAGTCGCGATAGCTGTGCAGGGGGCGGCCCAGGATCTTGATCAGCCGTTCGACATCGCCGATCTCTGGGATCATGCCATCGCTGAC
>UBUL01000042.1 GCA_900468625.1 Hyphomicrobiales bacterium | reverse complement strand
GTGCGCATACTTTCTTCTCATCCATATGCATCGCCGCAGCCGTCATCTTCTGGCTTTGATTTAACGAGGCCTGAACCTAGAGGCAACAAGGTAACGACCTCCATCCGCCCAACCAAACTGTCGGGAAATCGTCAGCAGTGCGGGAATGTTTGCCGAGCCGGTTAATAGAAATCGGCAAGGCCGCCGATCGTTGTCGACGGCTTGTTTTATGGCGCGCAGCAATTCCGGTGCACGCTGCACTTCGTCTAGAATGGCGGTATCGATCGGGTGAATGAAGCCGACTGGGTCGGTCTTTGCTGACAGCAAGGTCGTTTCGTCATCTAACGTGACATACGGACGATCTGTCTGGAGCAGGGTTCGGGCCACCGTTGTCTTGCCGCACTGACGTGGTCCGTTAACAAGTACATCTGGCGTATCTTTCAAGCCAACCTTAGTTCGGTCGGCTACGCCTCGTGGATAAAGGAGGTTAGAGGGACTTTCCGCTTGCAATCTATCTTTCCTCCTGGGCTCTACCAAATCCCAAGATAGCCGGCGCGTCCAAGTCGGAACTTACATGCGTCCAATTCGGATTTCAAACTTCGTCCAATCCGGAACTTGCAGCCGTCCGTTTCGGATATGAATACGTGGCAGCTATCGAGAAGAGCAAGCAAGGCCTATTAGAGTCCGCTCAACGGAATGACCGATTTGCGGCCGATTGGGGTGGGAGCGGGAGCCTTCCATCCCATCGATTTCGCACTCCTCTTGTTCCAACCCCCTCAACGCATTGACCGGTAAATTTACGTGCGCCACTTTTTATTGTGACATGAAGCGCAAAAAACTTGCCTGAAATTTACCTCTCCGGTTGCACTTCTTTTGATGTAGACGCATAACGGCCACCAGCAAGTGGAACGAAGCCCGGAAATTGGTCGGCCTTGATGAAAAAATTGACGCATAAGACAATGGAGGACTTCGCGAAGTCCTGCGGCGTTTCGCGCCCCACCCTTTCCAAGTATTTCGACGATCCAACCAGTGTGAAGTCGGCGACGCGCGCGCTGATCGAGGCGGCGCTTCGCTCCTCGGATTATCAGCCGAACCTTTATGCACGGAACCTCAATCGCAAGCGGACACGCAATATCGGCATCCTGGTTCCCGCCCTCACTGACCCCTTTTATGCCGAAATGGTCAATCGCCTGGAATTGCGGCTTCGCAACGAGGGCTATTGGCCAATCGTATTCTCGTCGCATGGATTGCAGGAGCTGGAGGCCGAAGCGGTCAACACCATGTTGTCGTTGAAGGTAGCCGGTGCGCTTGTCGCACCCTTGGGACTGAAATCCGATCCGCGCGCCTTCGAACGGCTCGCGCAGAACCTGCCCATCGTTTACTTCGACACTTATATCGAAGGCAACACGCCGTTCATCGGCAACAATAATTACCAGAGCGTCGCGACGATCGTGGAATATCTCTGCCGGTCGGGAGATGTACCGGCCTATCTCGACATACCCCATGTCAATCATAACTCACCGGAGCGGCTGGCCAGCTATATCGCCACCATGGAAGCCGCCGGCTTCGAACCTCTGGTGATCCCTACCAGTACCGCCTACACATGGGAGTTCGAGCGCGTCGGATACGAACGGATGGACGGACTGTTTCGCGCGAGATCTCTTCCGCGCAAAACCATTCTTTGCGCGAATGATCGCCTCGCTTTCGGCGTGATGTCGGCGGCCTTCGCGCATCGGCTGAAGGTCGGACGCCAAAAGGGCGATGATCTGCGTGTCGCCGCCCATGACGACCATCCCTTGAGCCGCTATATTTGCCCGCCGCTGACGACGATGGCGCAGGATTTCGCAGCCATGACGGCAAGCAGCGTCAGCACGCTACTGACGCTGCTCGGGGAGCCGGGCGCCTCGGATCAGACGATCGCGGGCAAGGTCAGCTTGGATGGAACGCTGGTGATGCGGCAATCGGCCTGAAACGATATCCGCCGTACCTTTAATGCGGAGCCATTTCGAGGCTGCGCCAGGCGGCAACGGCTTCCTCGACCGCCTCCCGAGCCTCCGCAATATATCTACCCATCGATACGAAGCCATGGATCTGTCCTGGCCAGTGGCGCTGTACCATGCGCACTCCCTCTTTCCGCAAACGCTTGGCATAGGCTACGCCCTCGTCGGCCAGAATATCGTGTCCAGTGGTAAGGACGAAAGCGCCCGCCGCCGCGGTAACGGTCTCGGCGAGCAACGGCGAAACCCTCCAATCGGCAATATCGGCTGCGGTGCGGACATAATGATCGCGAAACCATCTCATCGCCGAGGCGGTCAAGCCGAAACCCTCGGCATAGCGGCGATAGCTATCGGCCGTCTGCGAGGCGTCGGTGTTGGGGTAGATCAGCAACTGCGCCGCAAGCGGCGGGGCATCGCCGGCGCGCGACATCAATGCCAGCACCGCGGCAAGATTGCCGCCGGCGCTATCACCGGCGACCGCGATCCGTCCAGGATCGATGCCGAGATCGGCGGCGAATTGCGCAGCAAATGCTAAAGTCGCGGCACAATCCATCACTCCGGCGGGAAACTTGTGTTCCGGCGCCAGCCTATAGTCCGGACAAATCACGGTGCATCCGGCAAGATTGGCGAACCATCGGCAGATTTCGTCATGGGATTCGAGATTGCCGATCACCCAGCCGCCACCATGCAGATAGATCAGACCGGCACCATTCTTCAAGGGGGCGCCGATGCCACGATAGATCCGCAAGGTGATCGGACCATTCGGGCCGGCGATCTGGCGATCTTCCACAGAGGCAACCGTCTCTCTCGAACCTTGAACCGTCACGCAGCTCGCATCGTAGTCCGCGCGAGCCTGCTGAGGCGTGCCGGTTTCGAATGGCCGGCCATTCGATCGACTGATCATAACCAGAATGCGCTGGGCGCTCGTATCCAGCCTTTCCATTGGATTGCCCCTCCTTGGAGTATGATGCCGAAAAGTGTGACCGGTTTTCGGACAACATCTTGCTCCGCTTCGTTGATTCCAGAGTGGATTCAGCTCTGGTCGCAGTCAGTCCAAAAGACTGCGCGCTTCATCCTCGCCAAGACGCGGCGGCGGGATCAGCCCCGCACCAATGCTGACCGGCTGCCCGCTTTCGCCGGATTGGAGAATGGCCTCCATGATTTCGAGAACATGGAGTGCGAGGTCGCCCGATGCGCGGGGCGGCCTGCCCTCCTTCAGCGAGCGTGCGAGATCGGCGACACCGAGCATACGGTAATTCGCCCGGTCCGGTGCGGCGTAAGGCCAGTTCCTCGCACCATAAAGCTCGTCGTCGCTTTTGAAATCACGCCAATCGGCGCCCCGTTCCGACAGCGACACCGTTCCGCCGAATGTGTCCGGATCGGGCAATCGCAGCGAGCCTTCCGTGCCGTGCAGTTCGATTGGATGATTGGAATGGCGAAAGACATCCCAGGAGGCGCCGAAATTTACGGTCGCGCCGGATTGGAATTCCAGAAGCGACAGGATGTTTGTGGGAGTGCCGACCTTGAAGCGCGTGTTCTTGAATGGGCCTTCGGCGGTGATCAGGCGTTCTTCCTGACCTTTCGTCGCCATTGCCATGACCCGCACGACCGGGCCGAGCAGGTTCACCATCATGGTCAGATAATAGGGACCCATATCGAAGACCGGACCGCCGCCCGGCTGATAGTAGAATTGCGGATTGGGGTGCCAGTGCTCCATGCCGCGCCCCATCATGAAGGCGGTGCCGCTGACCGGACGGCCGATCGCGCCCTCGTCCATCAGGCGCCGCGCCCGGCGGCCTGCCGCACCAAGGAATGTATCGGGCGCGGAGCCTAGCTGCAGCCCCTGCCGCTTGGCTTCCGCGACGAGAACGCGGCCGTCGGCCGCCGACGTTGCAAGCGGCTTTTCCGTGAAGACGTGCTTGCCGGCCGATAGAGCCGACATGGTGACGTCGAAATGGACTTCGGGAATGGTGAGATTGAGCACGAGGTCGACTTGAGGATCAGCTAGCAATTGGTCAACACTAGAGGCGCGAATGCCATATTCTCGGGCACGCAGCGCTGCCGCGTCGGGAGATATATCGGCGCAAGCACGCAATTCGACGTCGGCAAACAGCGCTGCATTGCGCAGGTAAGTCATCGAGATATTGCCGCAGCCGATAACGCCGATGCCAAGTTTAGTCTTTGAATTGTCACTCATATTTTTCAATCCCCCCTGACGCACCTCATTTGGATGTCACGTCTCGACGCAATCCGAAGGCTGACTCGCGGATTGATTTAAAGCATCTTATTTCTTGACGCGCGATAAATTTTTATGAAACATGTGCGAATACTGGCGTGGAGGTATGGAGGTCGCCAGTCTTCCTGGGAGGGAAACATGACAGATTTCAAGAAGACGCCGGCTCACTCCAAGAGCGCCGGACAAACGATAATGCTCGATCGTCGTCAGCTGCTCTTGGGTGCTGCCAGTGCGGCAATCGGCACGGCAACCCTTGGTGTTGCCTCGGGCCTCGGCATCCGCCCGGCTCGCGCGGCCGATCGGACGGAAATCAGCTTTGCCAGCGCCAGCTTCTTCGGCAAGGAAGGACTTGGCGAGCTGGTCAAGGCTTTCAACGAGTCGCAGAGCCGCATCACCGTCAAATTCATCGAGTTGCCGCCGCCGAGTTCATCAACGGAAGTCTATCAGGGGCTCGTCCAGCAGCTTGCCCGCCGCAATGGAACGCCCGACGTTTTCAGCCAGGATGTGATCTGGATCGCGGGCTTTGCCTCAGCCGGCTGGGCCTTGCCGCTCGATGAATATTTCCCGAAAGACAAGCGCGCCGATTATTTCCCCGGCACGGTGGCTGCCTGCACCTATGACGGCAAGTTGACAGCGCTGCCATGGTTCGTCGATTCCGGCATGTTCTACTATCGCAAGGATCTGGTGGAAAAGCACGGCGGCAAGGTGCCGGAAACCTGGGCCGACATGGCGACGATGGCGGCAGAGGCGCAGAAGGCCGGCGACGCCAAATTCGGTTATCTCTGGCAGGGCAAGCAGGCCGAGGTTCTCGTCTGCGACGCCGTGGAAATCATTGCATCGAACGGCGGTTCCATCCTTTCCGCCGATGGGAAATCCTCAGTCATCGGCGACGACGCCGCAGTCGCCGCGATCCAGTTCCTGTATGATACCATCAACAAGACGAAGATCAGTCCTCAGAACGTGCTCTCCTGGGACGAAGAGCCCTCTCGCCAGCCGTTTACGTCGGGTGAAGCGATGTTCATGCGCAACTGGTCCTACGTCTATCCGATCGCGCAGGATCCGAAGGCCTCCCATGTCGTCGACAAGGTCGCAGTCGCGCCATTGCCGCATTTTGCCGGCGGCAAGAGCTCGGCCTGTCTTGGCGGCTACCAGCTGGGCGTCAATGCCAACTCCAAGAAGCGGGAAGCGGCGATCGAATTCCTGACCTGGATGTCTTCGCCGGAAACCCAAACCCGGCTCGCCCTTAATTTCGGCCTCGCGCCTTCACGTCCGGCGATCTTTCAGGATGCGAAGCTGAAGGCGGAGCAGCCGTTCATGGCGAGCCTGCAGAACGTCTTCACCGGCGCCACGCCACGGCCGATCACGCCGCAATATGCCAAGGTGACGCTGGCACTGCAGTCCAGCATCTCGAAGGCACTGGTTAGCGGCAACGTCAAGGCGGAATTGCAGGCCGCCGCAACCCAGATCAACAAGATCGTCGGTTGATATGGCAGTGACGATGACGGTTGCCGTTTCCGAGCAAACCCTGAGCAAATCGAGGGTGCTATCAAGCGCCCTCTGGCCCTGGCTGTTGCTGCTGCCAGCGTTTCTTTCGCTCGCGTCGGTGTCCTTCTATCCAATCGTCAATGGCGTCTATTTGTCCTTCACCAACCGCTCGCTGATCACCCAGGACAATGATTTCATCGGCATCGCCAATTATGCGCAACTTTTGGCTGATCCGTCGTTCTGGAATGCCTGGTGGCACACCATCTGGTTCACGCTGATCTCGACGTTGCTCGAGACATTCATCGGCCTGGCAATGGCGCTCATCCTTTGCGAGACCTTCGCCGGCCGGGGCATGGTCCGCGCCGCCATGCTCGTGCCCTGGGCCATGCCGACCGTGGTGACATCGAAAATGTTCGGCTGGCTCTTCGACGGCGAGCACGGCATCGTCAATTTCATCCTTCTGCATGCCGGACTGATCGACCAGAACGTCAACTGGTACGGCTCCCCCGATACGGCGCTGACGACGATCATCCTTGCCGATGTGTGGAAGACAACGCCGTTCATGGCGCTTCTGCTGCTGACGGGGCTGCAGACCGTTCCGAAATCGCTGATCGAGGCGGCACGCATGGATGGCGCGAGAGCCTGGACCACCTTCTGGAAGATCCGCCTGCCGCTCCTGATGCCGACGCTGCTGATTGCCGGGCTTTTCCGCGCGCTCGACGCCTTTCGCGTTTTCGACCTGGTTTATGTGCTGACAGGCGGCGGGCCGGCCGATTCAACCGAGACGCTTTCGACGCTGTCCTACAAGGTGCTCTTTTCGACGCTTCAATTCGGCTACGGCTCGGCGGTCTCGACCGCCATGTTCATCACGGAAGGGCTGATCGCCATCGGCTTTTGCGTCTTCCTCATACGCCAGATCAGGAGGACGACATGAATGGAGACCGCTCAATCTTCCAAAGCTTTCTCATCTATCTTGGCGCCCTGTTCATCCTCATCTGGTCCGCAGGCCCGTTCATCTGGCAGTTTTCGACATCGCTCCAGCTCGACAAGGCTCTGACCGAGGGAACGCCCTCGCTCATACCGAACCCCTTCACGCTGGAGCATTACTACAACGCCTTCGTCGAAAAGGGCTTGCATCACTATGTGCTGAATTCGCTCGTCGTTTCACTTTCGACTACTGCTCTCTGCCTGATCGTCGGTTCGCTGGCCGCCTTTTCGCTTTCGCGCCTCGATGTGAAAGGTCGCTTTGGCATCCTGGCCGTCATTCTTTCGGTATCGATGTTTCCGCAGATCGCACTCGTCGGACCGCTCTATCTCATCGCCTCCGATCTCGGACTGCTCGACACTTATACCGCGCTGATTATCACCTATCTTGCACTGGGACTGCCGCTCGTCACCTGGGTCCTGTTCGGCTATTTCGAAACGCTGCCGCGCGAGATCGACGAGGCAGCCCGCATGGACGGCGTCGGCTCAGCCGGTCTGCTCTGGCATATCATCCTACCGATGTCATTGCCGAGCCTGGTCACGACGGGCCTGCTTGCCTTCATCACCGCCTGGAACGAGTTCCTCTTCGCGCTGGCCTTCACGTCGGACAGCGACAGCCAGACGATCCCGGTCGGCATCGCCAATTTCACCAACCAATATTATGTGCCTTGGGGAGACATCGCCGCCGCATCGGCCGTCGTCACCATACCGCTCATCATCTTGGTGCTCTTCTTCCAGCGACACATCATCGAAGGCCTGACCCAAGGCGGAATCAAGGAATAAAGGGAATGCGCAAGGACATAAAAGTCGGCTGCCAGACATTTACATGGGAAATGCTCGGCAAGGCCTGGACGGGAACGACAGACGATCTGTTGTCGGCGATTTCCGCAGGCGGTTACTCCGGCATTGAAATCACCGACACCATGATCGGCCGCTACGGCGCGGACCCGTATGCCTTCGCAAATGCGCTGAGGGATTGTGGCATGACCCTCGTCTCCTTCGCCTTTGGCTCCAAGAGCGGCTTTACCGTCGCCGAGGCTTTGAAGGATGACCTTGCGACAGCAAAGCGCTGGATCGACTATGCCGCACATTTCCCGGGCGCACTCGTGTCCATCGGCTCAGCAACCGTCGTTTCCGACGGCCGGCGAGATGACAAGTTCGCCATTGCCGGCGAGTTCTACAATCGCGCCGGAGAGCTGGGCAAGGCAGCCGGCGTCGAGGTCGCCGTGCATCCGAGCTCGCATCACAACACGCTGCTATTCGACCGCGCCGATTACGACCGCATCTTCGCTCTGCTCGACCCCAACCTGGTCGGCTGGGTACCGGATACCGGCCATGTCCTGCGAGGTCATGCCGACATGCTTGACACAATGCGCACCTATCAGGACCGTATCCGCTACCTGCATCTGAAGGATGTCGATGCGCAGGGCCGATGGGCGATGCTCGGCAAGGGCGTTCTCAATACGCCGGCCGTGATCGCCCTCGTCTCCGCTGCTCCGCGCTTCAATGGCTGGCTGGTGCTGGAGGAAGAGTCCGAGAGGGCCGGCGCCGATCCTGCCGCCGCCATCAAAGCCAATCGCCAAACGATGCGCGGCTACGGCGCATAAGGAAGAGAACCATGATCGAAAAGGAAAGTCGCCGTCTTCGCGTCGGAGTCCTCGGCTGCGGGCCGATCGCGCAATTCGCGCATCTGGAATCCTGCGTCAAGGCGAGGAATGCCGATCTCTATGCGATCTGCGATGCGGCACCCGATCTTCTGGCCCGCATGGGCGCGACCTACGAGCCGCAGAAGATGTATGACGATTATGATGCCATGCTGGCTGATCCCGAGCTGGAGGCCGTGATCGTCGCGACGTCTGACGCTTACCATGTACCGATGTCGATCAAGGCGCTCGAAGCGGGAAAGCATGTGCTGTGCGAGAAGCCGATCGGCGTGTCGGTCGAGGAAGGGCAGCAGCTTGCCGAGGCCGTGCGCCGGTCCGGCAAGATCCTGCAGGTCGGCCACATGAAACGCTTCGATCCGGCGCTTGAGGCGGCGCGCGATTTCGTTCGCGACGATATAGGCCAGATCTTTGCGATGAAGGCGTGGTATTGCGATTCCACCCACCGCTACACCAATACGGATGCGGTACAGCCCCTGCCCGTCACCAGCAAGCTTGCGCGCAAGCCATCAGGCAATCCGAAGGCCGATCTTCGGCAATATTTCATGCTGGCGCACGGCTCGCATCTGGTCGACACCGCGCGCTTCTTCTGCGGCGAGATCGTCGCCGTTCGCGCCCGGTTTCTCGAACGCGCCGGCGCCTATTGCTGGTTCGTGGAGACCGAGTTTGCCAATGGCGCCCTCGGTCATCTGGACCTGACGGTCGCCGTGCGTATGGATTGGCATGAGGGCTTTCAGCTTTATGGCGAAAACGGCTCCGTTCTCGCGAAGACCTTCAATCCCTGGTACTTCCGCTCGAGCGAAGTGGAAATCTTCCACGAGAAGGATGCGACGAGCCGCAAGCCGCTCGGCGCCGACGGCCATTTCTTCCGCCGGCAGCTGGAGGGGCTTGCCGATGCCGCGCTGAACGGCACGCCGATGCGCGGCGCCAATGTCGAGGATGGCTTGGCCTCCATCCGCGCGATGGTGGCGATCGCCCTATCGGTAGAACGGGGCGAGCGCGTCGAGCTCGCATCGGTTTCGGGAGCGGTCTGATGCAGATCGGGATCTTCGCCAAAACCTTTCCCGGAACGGAGCCGCTCGGCGTTCTCTCGGCCGTGCGCGACAGTGGCTATGCTTGCGCGCAGTTCAATCTCGCATGCTGCGATCTCCCGTCCATGCCCGATGCCGTTTCGGAAGAAACGATCGCGGCGGTTCGTTCGGCCGTCCAGGCGACGGGCATTTCGCTTGTCGCGCTGTCGGGCACTTACAACATAGCTCACCCCGATATTGCCGTTCGTCGGACTGGCCTTATCCAACTCGCCGTTGTCATCGAAACGGCGGCAGCGCTCTCCATTCCGCTGGTGACGCTTTGCACCGGAACGCGCGACCGGAACGACCAATGGGCCCATCATCCCGACAATGGCGATCCTTCAGCCTGGGCCGACATGGCGGCGGAAACGTCGAAGGCTCTGGAGCTGGCGGAACGGCATGGTGTCGATCTCGGCATCGAGCCGGAGCAGGCCAATATCGTCACCTCGGCAAGCGATGCGCGGCGACTGATCGGCGAGATGGGATCGCGGCGGCTGCGCATCGTGCTTGATCCGGCCAATCTTTTCGAACAGGCGACGCGGACGCAAGCCCGGGCGATCATTGAAGAGGCGGTCGAAATCTCGGCCGGTCACATCGCGCTCGCACATGCCAAGGATCGGCACAGCGACGGCCGTTTTGCCACGGCCGGGCGGGGCGTGGTGGACTTTGCCGATTTTATCGCGCGGCTGCGCTCGGTGAATTTCGACGGACCACTCGTGACGCATGGTCTTTCGGCTTCGGAAGCATCCGGTGTCGCCGGCTTTCTCAAGGCGCTGATCTGATGGGAAAGAAATCGTTCAAGTGCGGCGATGCGGAACTTGCCGTCTATGTGGATGGTGAGGGACTCCCGGTCGTTTTCCAGCACGGTCTTGGCGGTGATGAGGCGCAGGTGGCACAGAATGTCCCAGCCTTGGGAGATATTCGCCGACTGACGCTGGAATGCCGTGGACATGGCGCATCCGCGCTCGGCAGCAAACGCCCTTTTTCGATCCATATGTTTGCCGAGGATGTTCTGGCCGCGGCCACCGAGTACGGGTTCGATCGCTTCATCATCGGCGGCATTTCGATGGGAGCAGCGATTGCCCTACACCTTGCCCATCGTCACGCTCACCGGATCGCAGGGCTCGTTCTTGTGCGGCCCGCCTGGACCTTCGAGGCATCCCCGGACAATCTCGCTCCGATCCGAGCCGTTGCGGCCCTGATCCGTTCCCACCCGGTCGATGAGGCCAAAAGGCGCTTTGTCTCCTCTGAAACAGGACAGAGGATCGCCTCGGAAGCACCGGACAATTTCTCTTCCCTGCTCGGCTATTTCGATAGGCCGGAAGCCGTGGCTTTCGCGTCGGTACTGGCTGATATCGCTGCAGACGGGCCTGATGTTACGCAAGCGGCTGCCGCCGCCCTTGCCATGCCCACCCTCGTTATCGGCAATCGGCACGATGCTATCCATCCGCTCGCTTGCGCGCAGACGCTCGCCAACGTCATTCCCGGCGCAAGCCTTGTCAAAGTTGCCGCCAAGGCCATCGACAAAGACAGGCACTTTGCCGAGGTCCGGGATGCCATCGCGCATTTTCTAGCATCTCAAACACTCCGGAGCTTCGTTCCATCATGACGTCCAGACCTCTTTCCGGCCCGGCGGCCATTGCAGCACTTCCCCGCAACAGGCTTCTCGCCGAATTCTCGCTCTGGTCGGCCGATCTTGCCAATATGGAAACCGACCTCAAGCGCATAGAACCTTATGTCGACCTGCATCATATCGATGTCGCCGATGCGCGCTTTACGCCGGGCTTCCTGTTCTTTCCGGATTTCGTCGCGCGCATCGCCAAGTCGACCGCAAAGCCGATCCATGTTCATCTCATGGTCGAGGCTGAAATCGTCGAGGAGCAGACGCGCCAGTTCATAGAGGCGGGTGCGGATCTGATCAGCGTTCATGCCGAAAATGGTGATGCCGGCTTGCGTGCAATCGCGCTTGCCAAGAAGATGGGTGCCGAAGCCGGCGTGGTGCTGCGGCTGGAAACCCCTGTTTCGGCGATCGAGCCTTTCATCGATCATGTCGCCTTCGTAACGCTGCTTGGAACATCGATCGGCGTCAAGGGACAGAGCCTTTCCGAAAAGGCATGCGACCGGCTGATCGAAGCGCGTTTCCTGCTGAGGAAGGCAGGCCGCGAGAATCAGATCATACTCGCGGCCGATGGCGGCATTCGCGAGCAGACAGTGCCGCTTCTGCGCCAAGCCGGGGCGCAGACCGTCGTTCTCGGCTCGCTGGCATTCGGCGACAAGAACCTCGGCGCCCGGATCGCCTGGCTGCATGGACTGGAGAGCCGGGTTTCGTGAAAAAGGTCGCTCTGGCATTCGATCTCGGTGGAACGGAGCTTCGCGCCGCGCTTGTCGATGATACGGGTTGCCTTTTGTCATTCGCGTCCCTGTCGACGGATGCAGCCGGAGGGCCTGCTGCCGTCATCCGACAGATCGAACTGCTGGCCGAAACCGTACTGGCCGAAACGCCCGATCTTTCTCCGACCGGGATCGGGATCGGCGCGCCCGGCCCACTCGATCCGGAGGCCGGCATCGTCATCGCGGCACCGACCTTGGTTGGATGGTATGAGGTTCCGCTGGCCGACATTCTCCACCGTCATTTCCAGCTGCCGGTACGGCTTGAAAACGATGCGAACGCCGCAGCGCTCGGCGAATGGAGATACGGCGCCGGCCGTGGCGCGGAATCGATGGTGTTCGTTACCGTATCGACCGGTATCGGAGGCGGCGTGATTGCCAATGGCCGGATACTGCACGGCAGACGGGGCCTGGCTGCCGAGATCGGCCACATGACGATCACGAACGAGGGCGAGCGGTGTTTTTGCGGTGCCGTCGGCTGTTTTGAGGCCATTGCCTCCGGCACGGCGCTCGGCAGGCGGGCAACCGCGCGCACCAGGGCTTTCGACGGATCGGTGCTGCGCAGCCTTGCCGCTGACGCCGACGTAACCGGCCGGCATGTCGTGGACGCCGCGCGAAAAGGCGACACCGCGGCACTGGAACTGCTGAACGCCGAAGCGCGCTGGCTAGGAATAGGCTTCACCAACCTGCTTCACCTCTATTCCCCTGATGTGCTGGTCATGGGCGGTGGAATATCGCACGGCTTCGATCTTCTGCACGATCAACTGGCGGCAACGGTTCGCGAGCGGGCCATGCCTGCCTATCGCGACGTGCCGATCGTTGCCGCACAGCTGGGGCGGCATGCCGGACTGATCGGCGCAGCCAGTCTCATCTTCAACGGCTACGAAGAGACCGGCCTCAAGCCCACGCCCGAATAACCGGGATGATCGGGAATTCCACGCAAAGTTTGAGTTGACCGCTTTCGATGGCGAGGCGACACTTGCAACCTGCAGCAGGGCAGGAGGAAAAGCGATGGAAGAGCTAGACCGCTGGCGCCAAATGGCAAGCGCACCGAAAGATGGCAGCCGGATTCTCGTCACGATCCGCCCCTCCGAACAGGGGCCGGCGGAAGTTGATCTCGCCTATTGGTCGAATGGCGATCAGTTCGGTGCGGAAGGCTGGCGCGCCTCCGATTCCTCGCCCGGCCGTATCATCGAATATGCCGAGCCGGAATTGAAATGCTGGATGCCGATGCCGCTCGCCAATCTCAACCGCACCTCGATGCCCTCGCCGTGGGAGGGCGACGACGCCCAGCAGCTCGACGGCTCCGGAATTTAAAGCATGTCGCGCAAAAGTGTGCAGCGGTTTTGCGGCAACGAGATGCGCAAAATCGAAGACCTAAAGCGTGAAAGGCGAATCTGAAAGATCGCGACGCGCTTTAGGAACTCGCGTCGCCGTGTTGTGAGGATTCAATGCTCAACGGATGGAAAAATCCGGCTGAGCTGATTGTGCCTGCAGCTTGCGGATCGCCCGGAGCATTTCCGGGAAATGCTGTTCCGTCCGGAATGCGTCGGGAAATAAGAAGATGGAGCGTTTTCGCGATGGACGAAAAGCGGAGATGTTCTGGATGATCGAGGCTTTGTCGCGGTGTAGTACGGTGATCGACGAAAAGAAACTTGAAGAGCGCTTGGCCGTGGTCGAAGCGGCCAGATCCTGGAGCCCGCGCGTCGTCTCGCGGCTGGAGACGCTTCTGCGCTCGGGCACGGACGAAGCACTTTATCGCATCAATCCGATCGAATTCGCCAGGGAAAAATCGATTGCCGAGGCCGAAGGGATCGATCTTTTCCTCCATGCGTGCGTGGCTGGGCTATTCGATATGGACTGGCTGCTCGTTTGTCCAATGTGTTCGGATGTTGTCGAAAGCTTTCGAAGCCTGCGTAAACTGCACACGCATTTCCACTGCCACCTCTGTCAAAGCGATTACGATGCCGCGCTGGACGATTACATTACGGTGACATTTACGGTTTCCCCCACGGTGCGCAGCATCCGCTTCCATAGACCGGATGCGCTTTCGGCCTGGGATTACGTCTTCCACTATAAACTGACGTCGGGCGGCATGTTGCCCGACGGCGTGCCATGGAGCGAGGCTGCCAAACAACTGGTGAGGTTGCTCACGCGCATAGAACCGGGCTCTACGCTCAGTCTTGAGGTCGATGCCGTCGAAGGCGCGCTTTTGGGCCAGGATTTCGAAAGCGACGCTCAATTTCTTTTCCCGGTCGCAAGAGGGGCCGATGCAGCGTTACCGCATGTGCCCGTCACACTCGACGGCGGTCAATGCATGGCTGCCCCGGCAAACATCGCTCCGGGCAAGGTGGCGTTCGACGTTCACAATGCCGGCAAGCTGCCGGTGATATTCGGCATCCTGCAGCTTCCGGTGGCCACGTTTCAGCGCCAGAAGCTTCACTTCGGGCCGTCCTTATCCGGCAAACGGCTGCTGACGACGCAAACCTTTCGCGACTTCTTCCGCTCGGAGGTGATTGGCGCGACCGAAGGGATTGCGGTTCTCGACGTTACCCTCGTATTCACCGATCTCAAGGGCTCTACGGCGCTCTACGAGCGGATCGGCGATCTCAACGCCTATATTCAGGTGCAGCGGCACTTTCAGCATCTTCTCGACGTCACCGTTCGGCACAATGGCGCGGTCACCAAGACGATCGGTGACGCCGTAATGGCGGCGTTTCTGACCTCGGCGGATGCGGTGCGGGCAGCACTTGATATGCGCGAGACCGTGGAACAACTGAATTGGGACCGCCCGCAACGTGATTTCATTCTCAAGATCGGCGTGCATCGAGGGGCTGCGATCGCCGTTACGCTCAACGAGCGGCTCGATTACTTCGGCCAGACGGTGAATATCGCAGCCCGGGTGCAAAACCTTGCCGATGGTGACGAGATTTGCATCACCGGAGATGTTTACCGTGCACCGGCGGTGGCGGAAATTATCGCGCCATATCCGATGGTAAAAAGCGAGGCGGAACTCAAGGGCGTCAGCAAAGCGATGTCGGTCTATCACTTGGCCCGGTTAGAAACTGGTCTGTGAAGCGGCATGAGCCCTGCCGCCAAATCATGTGACCGGGGCTACCATGAACATGCGCAGCTATCTAGGCTTGCATCTTGTCCTGTTAGACGAAACCCACACTTCCAAAGACTGCCGGAAACAACAGCAGCATTCGAGAAAGAATGCTTCCATTTACGCTATTGAAGGATCGGAACCATCGAAGCGGTATTACAATCTCCCTCCATGACAAATTTGCGAGTTGAGCGAATAGCTTGGCTTAATCGGAATGGCCGAATAGTAGCCATGCACAGACTGTTAGCTTCTCCGCGACGAAGGCGCGAAAACCACCATTCTCAAAAGGGCCGGGCAGCATAGCCTGGAAACTGCAGGTTCTCAATCGTTGGTGCGCGAGCGCCGCAACGCCCTATCGGCGATGCTCTATTTGAAACCCTAATCCCGATGAAAATTCACAGCCGCTAGCGATAAGTCAGATCCGAATTTCACCTCCAGTTTGCCACCCACGAGAACCTCCCTTCGCATGGCAATGCTGATCGCTTTTGAGTATCGCGCCACGAGCGACGATCAAGGCATTCATGTCGAAAGGGCCTTACCGTTCTCGATCTCAGACAGCCGACGGGAACGGCCACTATTGACAAGCTACTCAGTATGTCCCTTGATATGTGGCATCCGAGATAATAGACACATGTCCATAATATCGGATTTTAAAATCTTCACCAAGGGGAACAACGATGAGCATTACTTTTCGCACCGGCCTAATGTCGCTGGTCGCCACCGCACTCCTTTCTTCCACGCCCGTTCTCGCCGATGGCAGCAAGCTTGATGAGGTGCTGGCGCGCGGTCACCTTGTACTTGGAACCGGCAGCACGAACGCGCCCTGGCACTTCAAGAGTGCGGATGACAAGCTGCAGGGCTTTGATGTCGATATGGGCCACATCATCGCCAAAGCCCTCTTTGGCGATCCCGACAAGATCGAATATGTCAATCAATCGTCTGATGCCCGTATTCCCAACATCACGACGGGCAAGGTCGATATTACCTGCCAGTTCATGACCGTCACCGGCGAGCGCGCTCAGCAAGTTGCCTTCACCATTCCCTATTATCGAGAAGGCGTCGGCCTGATGCTGAAGGCGGGTGGGCAATATGCCGACTATGCGGCGCTAAAGGCAGCGGGCTCATCCGTCACCGTTTCAGTTCTTCAGAATGTCTATGCGGAATCCATGGTCCATGCCGCCCTGCCCGACGCGAAGGTCGACCAGTATGAATCCGTCGATCTGATCTATCAGGCGCTGGAATCAGGACGCGCCGATGCGGTTGCCACCGATCAGTCGTCGCTCGCCTGGTATATGACGCAGAACCCTGGCCACTATAAGGATGCAGGCTATGGATGGAACCCTCAGACCTATGCCTGCGCGGTCAAGCGTGGCGATCAGGACTGGCTGAACTTCGTCAATACCGCCCTGCATGAAGCCATGACCGGCGTTGAATTCGAAAGCTACGCCAAGTCCTACAAGACCTGGTTCGGCAAAGATCTTGCACCGCCGCAGATCGGCTTTCCGGTCGAATACAAGTAACAGCATAGCGGAGCGGGCATTCCCCGCTCCGCCTGCCTGAAAAAGGGATAGCCCGCATGGGTTACACGCTGAACTTTTCGGCCGTCTGGCGCAACTTTGATTTTCTTCTGAGCGGCCTGGCGCTCAGCCTCGGCCTTGCGATCATCTCGATCCTCATCGGCGCGATGATCGGCCTTCTGCTGGCCTTCGCATTGACGTCGAAGAGCCGTATCGCTGTCATGCCGGCACAGGCCTATGTCACCATCATCCG
Organism: Hyphomicrobiales bacterium; assembly: GCA_900468625.1. Lineage (GTDB taxonomy): Bacteria > Pseudomonadota > Alphaproteobacteria > Rhizobiales > Rhizobiaceae > Rhizobium. Next base: position 32,144 of record UBUL01000042.1, on the reverse strand, counting down.
CAACCTGCCGATCCTTGTTCTGGTGCTCTTCGTCTTCTTTGCCCTGCCGCAGTTGGGCTTCCGCCTGGATAAGGTGAGAAGCTTCGTGCTAGTGCTTTCCGTTTATTCGGGAGCCTACCTGGCAGAGGTATTCCGTGCAGGATTGCTATCGATTCCGAAAGGCCTGACCGAGGCGGGTCTTTCCATCGGATTGACATCCATGCAGATCCGCGGATCCATCATCGCCCCATTGATGCTGCGCAACGTCCTGCCGTCATTGTCTTCGACGATCATCTCCTTGTTCAAGGACACGTCACTAGCGGCAGCCATCGCCGTGCCGGAACTGACCTTTGCCGCCCGCAAGATCAATGTCGAAAGCTTCCGCGTCGTCGAGACCTGGCTCGTCACCTCGGCTCTTTATGTCGCAACCTGTTTCCTCATCGCCGCCCTGATGCGCTTGGTCGAGCGCCGGCTGGCTCTGCCCAGGTAAGGTCGAATGTCGCACACATTTCTCGAACAACTCTGGATCGCCCGCTACGTCATATTGAATGGCGTCGGCGTGACCGTCTCGATCTCGCTGCTCGCCATCCTTGCCGGCTCCGTGCTCGGTGTTTTCGTCGGCTTGGCGCTTGTTTATGGCGGCGCCATCCTGCGCCTTGTGACGCGGGCCTACTCAGATGTCATCCGCGGCACGCCTGTGCTGGTGCTCGTGCTGGCAAGCTATTACGTTTCGTCCGCGGTAGGTCTTGATTTGGGACCGCTCTCCGCAGGCGTGCTGGCTCTTGCGATCTTTTGCTCGTCCCATGTCGGCGAAATCGTGCGTGGCGCCCTTCAAGCCATCCCCAAAGGTCAGACGGAGGCAGCAAAGGCGATCGGGCTCACCTTCACCCAGACCTTCACTTCGGTCCTGTGGCCGCAAGCGATGCGCCAGTGCCTGCCGGCCTGGGTGAATACGGCGGCCGAGATGGTCAAAGCCTCGACACTTCTTTCCGTGATCGGCGTCGCCGAACTGCTCCTGCGCACGCAGGAGATCATTTCCCGTAATTTCATGAGCCTCCAGTTCTATTTCCTGGCTGGCGGGCTCTATTTCATCGTCAACTTCGGTATCGAGCGCTTCGGCAAATATGTCGAGCGCAAGACCGCACTGCCGTCCTGAGGAGATCGGAGCGATGGGTAAAACGATTCTAGACATTCAGGGCCTGCACAAGACCTATGGCCAGAACGAGGTTCTGAAGGGCGTCGATTGCACCGTGCAGGAAGGTGAGGTCATCTCGATCATCGGCTCGTCTGGTTCTGGCAAGACGACGATGCTGCGCTGCATCAACATGCTGGAGGAATTCCAGGGCGGCAAAATCAGCCTCGATGGCGAGGAGATCGGCTATCATGTCGATGGTGGTACCCGACGCCGCAAGAGTGAGAAAGAGATCGCGCGCCAGCGCGCACTCACCGGCATGGCCTTCCAGCAGTTCAATCTTTTTCCACACATGACTGCCGCCGAGAATATCATGCTCGGCCTCGTCAAGGTGAAGAGGATGTCGAAGCCGGCGGCGCGCAGCGTCGCCGAAAAATGGCTCGACCGCGTTGGCCTTGCCGCGCGCGCCAATCATTATCCAGGCCAGCTCTCAGGCGGCCAGCAGCAGCGCGTCGCCATTGCCCGAGCCATCGCCATGGCGCCGCGGCTGATGCTGTTCGACGAGGTAACCTCGGCTCTCGACCCAGAACTGGTTGGCGAAGTTCTTCAAGTCATCAAGGGCCTAGCTGCCGACGGTATGACGATGCTGCTTGTCACCCATGAGATGCGTTTCGCCTACGAGGTCTCCTCGCGCGTCATCTTTATGAACCAGGGAGTTATCTGCGAAGAAGGAGATCCGAAGGACATGTTCGTGCGCCCGAAGACGGAGCGGCTTGCCGAATTCCTCAAATCCTCGAGTTTCAATTGACAAGGAGGAAGAGAGCGGCGCAAGCGTTGCATCATCGCACGCGTGAATGCTATCGCGGCGTCTTGCTGAGATTTGGCGGCATTGGCGCCGTGTAACCGGCACTGTGTGCCGGTGCGTCGCAGCGGGCCAGCGGTGGCTGGTTTGGAATAATCGGAGAAAAGCATGGCCGAACCTGAAAACGACGTTGTATCGCGACGCATGCGCGGCCTGGATCGCGCGTTTGAGATCCTGGAGTTTCTGCGGGTGAAGCGCCAGCCCATGCGTCCGAACGAGATTGCTACGGAAATCGGCGCACCACGCTCTTCCATCTACGAGCTCGTCAATCTCCTGCTCGGCCATGGCATGCTCGACTATCAGGGCGGCGATGGCCGAGTTTTTCTCGGCCGCCGTCTCTATTTTCTCGGAACCGCCTATGCCGAACAATTCGACCTGATGCGCGAGTGCGGCCGCATGCTGAGCGTGCTGGCGGAGGGAACGCGCGAGACAGCACAAATGTGCCTGCTGGAAGGCAATAAATATACGGTCGCCATGATGCGTGAGGGCATCCGCCCGTTTCGCATTTCGTCGAATGTTGGCGAGCTCGTCGCAATTCCGTGGACGGCCTCGGGGCGCTTGCTTGTCGCACATCTTACTGACCAGGAAATTCTCGATTTCATTCCGCCAGAGGATTTCATCCTGCCGAATGGCAAGCGGCTGGAGCCGGCCGATTTCATTACCCAAGTGCGCCAAGCCGCCGAAGACGGATATTTCACCTTCAACAGCGAGGTGGAGAATTTCACCCATTGCTTCGCCGTGCCGATCTATCAAGCCGATGGCGCGTGCATTGCGACACTTTGCCTGGTTACCCCGCGCGAAGATGGCCTGCGCAACCGCACCGCCTATCTCGACAGTCTCTTGAACGCGGCTCATGAAATCTCCGAAAAGCTTGGCTTTCGGTCAACGAAAGGCCGCCTCTTCGGCTCCTGAATCCAGGAGGATTTGTTTCGCGAAAGCAACCAAATGGAACTGAAAATCCACAACCGGGATGGTCGGATCGGACAGCCGGACTCGCAGGGGAGCGATCCCCGAAACATCAAAGGGTGACCGCGCTCCAGGGCTCCCCAAAAATGCGATGGTCGGCGCCGATCGTCGCCGATGGTCGCGCTCATCTTCGAGGCGCGGCCCGTTGGACGAGAATCGGACCGCTGTCTGAATCGAAAGTGTGCGTAAGCCGCTGGCTTCGCTCTCCGGATTGTTGCCACTCTCCCCTCGCCCCCAATCCAACCATGATCGAGGAGGAGCGAAATGGCTTATGCCATGTTATCGGACGTTATATTGGTAGGGCTATCGTGTTTGGCTGGGTAACGAGAGCCACCCATCACGGTAAAGTCATCTATCTAGTTGATAGTTAATGGTCCGACAACGCCAGCAGCCTGCCTAGAACCTCAAATGATCACACCGACCTCACCGCGCAGCCCTCCCGCGGAGCGGGTTCGTACATGAAGCCGCAAAGAAGTCATCCCGCACTTGGCTGCAACGCCACTTTAAAAATCACGACCGATAGCCAACAAAATCGAAACCGTTGATGTGAAGGGACGCGAACCGTCGATACGATTGTCTCAGCGTTAAACTTTTGCCTCGAAAGTTAAATCACGATCTCTACACCGTGACGTTCGCTCCAGCTAAGTATGGTTCAAGACAGCTCGCATATGTCGGTCACAGCCTTCGTCCAGACCAGTCTTGCCTGAATTGCAGAGATACATGGCGCGGCGATGCAATAAGCGGATGTTTCAAAAGCGTATCAAATACTGCCCGTCAGCCCTTTAGCCTTCAACACGGACTCCAGCTTGCTGACTTCTATGACCGATTTGCCCTGCTTGTACGCTTCGATGTAGCCGGCCTCGGCTTCGTCACGAGCGAGAGAGAGCCGTGCGACATCCTGTGCCTCCCCCTGGCGGACGATGACCAGCCCATCAGCGTCACCGATGACGATGTCGCCGGGATTGATGATTTCGCCGCCGACGATGACCGGATCGTTGACCGCCGCGATCGTTTCCTTGACCGTGCCCTTGATGCAGACGCTGAGCGAGAATACCGGAAATCCGAGCTCTCTCAGCTGCAGCGTGTCGCGCACGCCGGTATCGGTCACCAGCCCACCGATACCCTTGGCAAGGCACGCGTTGGCCAGGACATCGCCGAAGGAGCCGGCTTCCTCATACTCGCCCGCGGAAACGACAATGATATCGCCGGGTTTGGCGTAGTTGATCGCAAGCTGCAGCATGATGTTGTCGCGTGGTGCGCATTTCACCGTGAATGCCGGACCGCAAAGCTTCATGCGATAATCCACGGGCTTCAGCCGCGAGGACAGCGCGCCGCGGCGGCCTTGCGCCTCGTGGATCGTTGCGGGCGAGAATTTGGCGAGTGCGTCGATGTCGGCCTTGCTCGGACGGTTAGAAATATCTTTGATGTGGGTCACGGAAACCTCCCATGGTTAAGCTAGCGGCGGGCGTGCCCACCGCCTGTTATCAACGACAATTTTCGGATGGATGATTGGCTGGACTAAGCGGCCTATAGTCAGGGAATCGGGTCGAATTTCAGCTCGGTGATCGGCACGACCTTCTCGGTACGGGTCATCTTGTACTCGGTGTTCGGGCCAAGCCATTTCTCCCAGATCTTGTTGATCTGGCCCTTGTCATCAAGCGTGTGCAGGATCGCGTTGATCTTTGCCGTCAAAGCCGGCTGGTCCTTTTGCATGCCGATACCGACGGGCTCCAAAAGCATGGGCTCGTCGATCATGCGCATCTGCTTGCCCTTCGTCTTTGACTCGTTGACGAGCAGCGTCGTCGTCATGGTGTTGGCAACCAGGCCGCGTGCCTTACCCTGCTGAACGGCGAGATAGGCAGAGCCCGTATCCTGGAAGGTCAGCGGCTCGGACTTGTTGAGTTTGATTGCCAGTTCCGAAGTCGAGCCCTTGGTCGACGCAAGACGTTTGCCTTCGAAATCGGCCTTCGTCTTGCCGGCGTCATCCGCAGGAACAATCAGCATTTCCTTGGCGACATAATAGGGATCGCTGAACTGGATCTGTTCGGCGCGGGCCAGCGTATAGGCAAGGTTTGCGACTGTGATGTCGACGCGGCCAAGCTTGACCTCAGGGACGCGTGCCTCCACCGAAATCGGCTTGATCTCGGCCTTCACGCCAAGTTCATTTGCGATCGCCTTACACAGATCGACGTCAAACCCAACCATTTCGCGGGTTTTCGGGTCCGGCGAGGAAAACGGCGGCACGTCGGCATAGGTTGCACAGCGAAGCGTTTTTGCCGACATGATGGTGTCGAGCTGATCCGCCTTGGCCGGTAGGGCAATGGCGACGCCGGAAAGCGCCAATGTCACGGTAAGATACTTCCAGTCCATAGCTGTTCTCCTTGTTATTGATTTCAGATGCTTAGTGGCGCAGATCCGAAAGAAAGCGCTGAGCCCTCGGATGACGAGGATTCTTGAAAAACTCCTCGGGAGGTGCGGTCTCCAGAATCTCGCCGGCATCGATGAACCAGATCCGGTCGGCCACGTCGCGGGCAAAGCCCATTTCATGGGTGACGCAGAGCATGGTCATTCCTTCCGCCGCCAGGTTCTTCATAACGCTAAGGACTTCGCCGACCATCTCGGGATCAAGCGCGCTCGTCGGCTCGTCGAAGAGCATGACCGGCGGCTCCATTGCGAGCGCGCGGGCAATGGCCACGCGCTGTTGTTGGCCGCCTGAAAGCTGGCCGGGATAGGCATTGGCCTTGTCGGCAAGACCGACGCGATCCAACAGTGCGAGCGCCTTCTCGCGCGCCACTTTCGCCGGCACGCCTTTGACCCGGATCGGCGACATGGAAACGTTATCGACGACGGGCAGATGCGGAAACAGGTTAAAATTCTGAAAGACGAAGCCGATGCGGCTGCGCAGCCGATCGAGCTCGGCAGCGCCCATCGCGGCATGAATATTCCTGCCCTCAAGATCTATCGAACCGCTATTGATCTCTTCCAACCGGTTGACCGTACGGATCAGCGTCGACTTGCCCGAACCGGACGGGCCGCAAATGACGACGACTTCGCCGCGGCTGACATCGGCATTGATGTTGTTCAACACCTGGTAATGACCGTAGCTCTTGCACACCTCGCGAAGACTGATCTCCCGAGCGCCGTCCTGCGGTGCGGAAACTGGGATGCTCATAGCTGCTCCGTGAATGTTTTTAAGGGAACGACGTCGCTACGCAGGCGCATCTTCCGTGGCCCGGCGCGCCGGCGGGCAATTCGCCGTTCGACGCTGTTTGCGACATGGGTCAGGCCCCAGCAAAGCGCATAGTAGACAACGGCGAGGATGAAGAAGACCTGGAAGGGTTGCGACAGCAGCTGGTTGTTCACCTGGCTTGCCGCGAAAGTCAGGTCCGGCACATTGATGATGTAGCCGAGCGTCGTGTCCTTGATCGTGGAAACGAAGGTCGAGATCATGCTCGGAATCATGTTGTAGAGCGCCTGCGGCAGGATTACGAAGCGCATCGCCCCGATGTAGCTATGGCCGAGCGCCCTGGCAGCATCCATCTGCCCCTGGCCGAGCGAGACGATGCCGGCCCTTACGACCTCGCTTAAGAACGCGCCCTCATAGATCACAAGCGTTACCAGCATGATCAGGAAGCTCGGGACATCCGCCCCCGTCCATAGCGGAATGATGAAATAGCACCACAGCATCAGCATCAGCAACGGAACGCCGCGCGTGATGTAGACGAGGCCGGTTGCGGGCCATCTGAGGACTGCCCATTTGGAGAGACGGGCCATGGCTAGCAGTATGCTGACGGGAAATGCGAACGCGATGGCAAGTGCTGAAAGGATCAGCGTGTTGGCAAGCCCCCCCAGCGGGCCGTTGGGATACTGGCCGATCAGCAGCAGAAGCCAATAATCGTGGAGGATCTTGATGATATCCTGGATCACGTGCGTGCCCTCCGCATCGGATCGCTGCGCAGGGAGATATATGCGCCGAAGGCCATGATGATGAGGGAGAAGAACAGATAGATGACCGTACCGATCAGGTAGATCTCGAAGGTGCGGAAACTGACATTGTCGATTTCCTTGACGGCATGCGTAAGCTCCGACGCACCTACGACGATCGCGAGACTGCTGTTCTTGAACAGGGATACGCTGTGATTGATGAGCGGCGGCAGGGCGTTGCGTATGCCCTGGGGCATGATGACGAAACGCATGGCCGAGATGTAGCCATGCCCGAGCGCCTTGGCCGCTTCCATCTGCCCCGTGCTGACCGAGCGCAGGCCGGAGCGCAAATCCTCGCTGAAATAAGCGGCCTGGCACAGTCCCAGACCGACGATGGCAAAGACCGCCTCGGCATTGTGATCGGCCAGCCAGTCGGTGATGCCTTGCGGCATCAGCGTATAGATCCCGAAATACCAGAACATCAGCTGCACAAGCGTCGGCACGTTGCGATGATAGGAGACGTAGGCCTTCACGATCGGATCGCCGATGCGAAGCGGCGAGACGCGAAGGGCAAAAAGCAGAATGGCCAGCGTCATCGCAAGGAGCCAGGAGCCGACATAGATGACGAAAGTCATCTCGACGCCCTGCAAGAGCATCGCAACGTAGTCGGGGTTCCTCAGGATGGACGACAGATCGAACCCGCTCACCGCTTCGCACCTTCCGCGTCATAGGTGGCGGCGGACGTCTCCGGCTTTGCCGTCTGCAGGCCGCCCATCACCTGCAATGTCGGAGTGATCTCCATATGACCGATATTGACTGCGACCGGCGCTGAAATTGCAAAGGCGATCGCATCGGCAATATCAGCCGCCTGCGGCAGCTCGAATCCGTCGATGAAGCGTTCGCGCACGCTCGGGTCATCACCATGGACGTGGTTGAAGATATCGGTTGCAACGCGGCCGGGGCAGATCTCGGTGACCCGGACCCGCTTGCCGAATGCATCGATGCGCAGCTGGTTCGACAGCATGGCAACGCCAGCCTTGACGGCATGGTAAGTGGAGTTGCCGCCGAAATTGTAGTTTCCAGCGATCGAGGAGATGTTGACGACATGCCCGCGGTCGCGAGCAACCATCCCCGGCACGACCAGACGGCAGATGTGCAGAACGGCGCGAAGATTGACGTCGATGAGGAGATCGATGTCCTCTTCGTCAGCCTGAAGGAATTTCTTCGGTCGGTCGACGCCCGCATTGTTGACGAGAATGTCGAACTGAACTTGGCTCGTGAGATCCGCGATTGCGGCGCGATCCGTCACGTCGATGACGTGAGCGATGCATCCCGTGCGCTCGGCCAGCTCCTTCAGGGCGCCGGCCCTGCGAGCGATCGCATGCACCTCGATGCCCTCGCGGCAAAGCCGCTCCACCACCGCGGCGCCGATACCGGAGGAGGCGCCGGTGACCAGCGCGGTCTTGTAGTCGGAGAATGGCATTATGATCCCCTTTTTGTTGGTGTGGACATTAACGGAGCTTCAACTCCTTGCCTAAGACCGATTACTTTTGGAGTAATAAGCAAGTTTTATGGAGATGTGCCGGCCGCCAGCCAGCCAAAGCCGAGGCTCATCGCGCCACTTTCGCAACGATCCGCAGGGTTTGCCGACATTGACCCGCGTTGCAAAACAGATGCGCGTCTGCAAACATGCGCCGCCAAAACAGAACAGTAATCGATGCCATGGATATCAGACGCTTCAAATCCTTCATCGCCATCGTCGATAGCGGCAGCATTACGCGGGCCGCCGATATCCTGCATCTCGCCCAGCCGGCTCTGAGCCAGCAATTGGCGGCGCTTGAGGAACATTTCGGCCAGAAACTCCTGATCCGGAGCCAGCAGGGCGTCAGCATGACCGATGCCGGGCACGCGGTTTATCGGCACGCGCAGATCATTCTGCGTCAGATGGAACAGGCGCAAGCCGATGCCGCCGCCGCCGGCAATTCGCTTGCCGGACGCGTCTCGGTCGGCCTTGTGCCCTTCAGCAGCGCCGCCACGCTTTCCGTCGACCTTCTGGCGGAGACACGAAAGAGGCACCCCGGCATTCTGCTTCATCTGACGGAGAGCGTCGGTCAGACCTACAGCCAGATGATCATGACCGGTCGGCTGGAAATGGCGTTGATCCACGGCACGGGGCCGATCAAGGGCGTGCGGTTCGAGCCGATCCTGAGGGAAGAATTCTACCTCGTCGCTCACCGCAATTTCGCGATCGATTCAGACCAGAAACCCGTTCCGGTCAGTGCGCTCGATGGAATGCCGATGCTGTTGCCGCCGGCTTATAATTTCGTGCGCCGGGCCGTCGATGCCGCCTTTACGCGCAGCCGCATCAATCTCAAGGTCGTGGCCGAAGTCGAGATCGTGCGCACCCTGGCGCGCGCCGTCGGAAGCGGACTGGGCGCGACCATCATGCCGAAAGCAATCGCCGACCGCATCGTCTCGGAATCGAGTGAGCCTCTCGTCTGCCGGCTCATCTCTCCGCGAATAGAAGAAACGCTGTCCCTTTGCACCTCCGATCACAACTCGCTGTCGGAGCCGGCATTCGCCGTCAAAGACATCCTCCTCGAACTGACAGAGCAATTGCAGCTTTAGAGCTTCGGAACGCGTCCCTCCGACCCGTAAACCGGTCGGAGGCGTGCGGAATCATTGGTCAGCGCAGATCGCGGCAGAATTCAGCGATACGGGCGCAGCCCTCGCCAAGCTTTTGCATGCTTGTCGCGTAGGAGATGCGGAAATAGGGGCTCATGCCATAGGCGGAGCCCTGCACTGTCGCCACATGGTGCTCATCGACCAGCGCCATGACGAAATCGACGTCCGTCTCGATCTTGCGTCCGCCCTTGGTGGTCTTGCCGATCAGGCCGGACATATTGGGATAGATGTAGAATGCGCCTTCCGGCTTGTGGCAGCGCAGCCCTTCGACCTTCGCCAGTTGATCGAGCACGAAGTCGCGTCTCTCCCTGTAGATCGCCGCCCGCTCCTTCAGGAGATCCTGCGGCCCGTCCAGCGCTGCGATCGCCGCTGCCTGCGTGACGGTTGCGATGCCGCCGCTGTTCTGGCCGTTGACGTTGCTGATCGCGGCAATCAGTTCCTTCGATCCGCTGGCGCAGTATCCCAGGCGCCAGCCGGTCATGGCATAGGCCTTGGAGACGCCGTTCATCGTCAGAACCCGGTCGTAAAGCCTCGGTTCGGCATCGGCGATCGTGCAGAATTCGAACCCGTCGTAGACCAGATGCTCGTAGATATCGTCGGTCAGGATCCAGACATCCGGATGGCGCAGCATGACTTCGGCGATCGCGGCCATTTCCGCGCGCGAGCAGGCGGCACCCGTCGGATTGTTCGGGAAATTCAGGAGAAGCCATTTGGTGCGCGGCGTGATCGCCGCCTCGAGGTCCTCCGGACGCAGCTTGAACCCGGCCTGCTCGAAGCAGGGGACAGCGACCGGGACGCCGCCGGCAAACTTGACGATGTCGGCGTAGCTGACCCACGACGGCGTGGGAATGATGACCTCGTCGCCAGGATTGCAGGTGGCTAGCATCGCATTGAAGATCACCTGTTTGCCGCCGCCGGAAACGACGATCTGGCTTGCATCGTAATCAAGGTTATTGTCGCGCTTGAATTTTCGGCTGATCGCAGCCTTCAGCGCCGGCGTGCCGTCCATCGGCGGATATTTGGTATCGCCGTCGAGTGCGGCCGCGTGCGCTGCCTCGATCGCATGGGCCGGGGTCGGGAAATCCGGCTCCCCGGATGAAAGGCTCACGACCTTGATGCCCTTGGCAGCTAGTTCGCGGGCGCGCTGCGTCATGGCGGCGGAGGCAGAGATGGAAACGTTCTTCAGGCGATCAGCTGTGGAGGGCATTGGCGTGCTCTTTCAGTGGAAATGAAAACTTGATGACCGGAGGCGATCAGGATGCTAGCTCTGCTGCGGGCGCGAGCATGGCGCCAGAAGCCTCGATTTCGCTGCGGATAATCCGTGCAAGGTCGAGCGAGCCGGGCGTATCGCTGTGGACGAGGATCGATCGGGCCGGCATTTCAAGAGTGCTGCCGTCGATCGCCTCGACGGTCCCATCCGTCAGAAAGCGACGCACCCGTTTGCGAACTGCGGCCTCGTCCTTGACCAGCGCGCCCGGCAGACCGCGGTCGACGAGCCTGCCGTCGGCATCATAGGCGCGGTCAGCCAGAAACAGCGCCAGCGTCTTGAGTTTCGCGCGCCTTGCCGCCTTTTCGATTTCACTGCCCGATGTCACGAACACCACGAGACGCGGATCGACCGCGGCAATGGCATTCATCATCAGATCGGCGAGCGCTGGATCGCGATTGACCATATTGCCCATCGCCGCATGAAAGCTGAAATGTCCGACACTCATGCCCTCGCTCCTGGCGATCGCGATCAATGCGCCGAGCTGATAGAGCATCTGCTGGCGAAGCTCGTCCGGCTGGAACGGCATCTCACGCCGGCCGAAACCCGACCGATCCGGCAGACCCGGATGCGCGCCGATACCCACGCCATTTTCCTTCGCGAGGCGAAGCATGCGCGCCATGGTGTCCGGGTCGCCGCCGTGAAAGCCGCAGGCGATATTGGCCGACGAGACGATCTTCATCATCGCTTCGTCGTCGCATAGCCGATAGGGGCCGAAACCTTCACCCATGTCGGAATTCAGATCGATTTTCACCTGCTCCTCCTCTTGGTTCCTGCCACCCTCATCAGGCCATCGCCTTTAAGGCGCGTTTGACCATTTGCGATGTCCGCCTGATGTCTACGACGTAGCGGTTCACGGCCTGCTCAACGGCGCGCGCCTCCGCATGCGTCGAGCGGACGAAACGGAGCCGGGTGCCGATACGCGCCTGGCCAAGCCGCCACAGATCGCACTCGATGACGCCAGCGATCTTGGGATAGCCGCCCGCAGTATTAGCATCGCTCATCTGGATGATCGGCTCGCCAGCTGGCGGGACCTGGATCACGCCGGGCACCACGCCATGCGAGCGCATCTCGACCTTCGCCGTCGATTTGATCGGTTCGCCGGATAGGCGATAGCCGGTGCGGTCGCTACTTGATGATATCCTCCAGCTCCGATTCCAGAAGCCCTCGGCATCGGCGGCAAACAGCTCATGTTCACCGGCCGGTATCGCGCGGATCGGTAATACTCCGTCGATCACGACCGGGAAAAAATCGCGCAAGGCGACCGCCGGCTCGACAACGGCAAGACCACTTGCCGGCAAGGGGAGCGCATCGGCGGATGTGCCAAATTCAATCCGGTCACCCTTGATGAGCGCCCGACCGGCATTGCCACCGAAGCCGCCGCGCAGGGACGTGCTGCGCGAGCCCATGAGAACCGGCACATCCAGCCCTCCACGGAAGGCGATGTAAGCACGCGCTAACCTTGGTGGATGCCTAAGCTCGAGGATCTGACCCGGCTCCGCGACGTGGGTGCACCACGCAATCAATTCCCGTCCGTCCAGCGTGGGGCTGCCGTCCGCACCCGTGACGGCAAAGATGCCGCCCGTCCCGAACTGCAGTTTGAACGGAAAGGTCTGAACCTCTATTGCAGCCGCATCGTCGTCGTTGCCAACAAGGATATTGCCGATCTTCACCGCAAGAGGGTCTATCGCGCCGCTGGCCGTGACGCCAATGTCGCGATAGCCGTGGCGGCCGAGATCCTGGATCGTGTTGAATGGGCCGGTTTCGATAATCTCGATCATAGCTCGATCCTTGCCGGCAGAAAGCGCACGATATCGCCGGGCGCCATCAAAGCCGGCGTCGCGGAGGTGGGATCGAACATCTGCAGTTCCGCGTGGCCGAGCGAATTCCAGCCATTCGGGCCCGTCAGCATCGCAACGCCTGTCTGCATTCCACCGATCGTGACGCTGCCCTTCTCCATCCTGAGCGACGGAACGGTCTTGCGTGGCATATAGATACGCGGGTCGAGCCCGTGCAGATAGCCGAAGCCGGGAGCGCTCCCCAAGGCGAAGACGCGGTAACTTGCCTCGTAATGCAGGCGCACGACCTCGCGATCGCTCAAGCCGCAAAAGTCGCAGATGGCGGGAAGATCGATTGCATAGGTGCCACCATAGTGAACCGGGATTTCGATGGTCTTTCCCGCCAAGTCGAGGCTTTCGGCGTAGTTCCATGCCTCCAGAAGCCTCCCTGTCACCAGTTCGGGATCCTCAGGGGTCTCCTTGAAGATCGCCAGAAGATTGGTCATTCCGGGGATAACTTCCGCTATGTCAGCCCAACTCCTGACGATTTGTGCCAGAGCCCAGATCCGCCGCTGCGCGGGCAGATCGAATTCACCCGGTGCTTCCAGCAGGAAAGATCGGGTGCCGATATAGGAAATCCGTGCCCGGCCCTTGGAAGCAGGAACGATTTCGCGCGACGACATGATGGTGTTCGACGTGGCAATCATGGCAGCGGCTCGATTTCGGACAGGGGATCACCGAATCCGACTAGGGTTTCGGGTTCTACCGATCGCCTGGCCAGCAAACCGGCTCTGCCGGCTGGAATGGGAAGCAGGACAGAACCGATGCGAATAAAACCGATCACATCCTGGCTTGAGACGGAGCGAGGCAGACGCTCGGTCTGATTGGAATCCGAAGGATGCGAAGGATAGAAGTGGCCCGCCATTGGCGCTTTGACCACCGCCACCGTTGTCGCCGGCGCAGGCTGTGCATTTCCTGTCAGGCTAATTTGGGCGCCCCCGGCCTTCGAGACCACGATGCGCAGCTTGCCGCCCGGTCGCGAAATTTCCACGCCATCGACGCCTGCTGCCGTCAGTGCGTCGGCCAGAGCCGCGAGGGTCGAAGGGTCGCTAAAGTCGATCGCCCTCATGCCGCCCTCCTCTGCCGAAACCATTGTTCCAGATAGTGGATATCCGTCTCACCGCGGGCAAACCCTTCATCCTCGAACAATGTGCGCAGCAGCGGCAGGTTGGTGGAAATACCCTCTATCCGGGTGACGGCAAGCGTCTCGCGCATTTTGGCCATCGCTTCTGCCCGTGTAGGCGCATGAACGATCAACTTGGCGATCAGGGAGTCATAGTAAGGCGAGACCCGATAGCCGGCATGAATATGGGTATCGACCCGGATTCCCTGCCCTTCCGGCAGGATTAATTCGGAGATCGTACCCGCCGAAGGCAGGAAACTTTCGGGATCCTCGGCGTTGATGCGGCATTCGAAGGAATGGCCGGTACACGCCACATCGTCCTGGCGTATTTCCAAGGGGAAACCCTGGGCGACCATTATCTGCGCCTGGACGATATCGATCCCGCTGGTCATCTCGGTGACGGGATGTTCGACCTGCAGGCGCGTGTTCATCTCGATGAAATAGAAGGCACCGTTTTCGTAGAGGAACTCGAAGGTTCCGACGCCACGGTAGCCGATCTGCCGGCAGGCTTGCACGCAGGCCATGCCCACAGGCTTTATCGTTTCCGAGGAAATCCCGGGCGCCGGAGCTTCTTCCACCACTTTCTGATGCCGGCGCTGCATGGAGCAATCGCGATGCCCGAGCCAGACGGCATTGCCATAGGCATCGCAGAGCACCTGAATTTCGATGTGACGCGGATGCTGGAGGAACTTTTCCATGTAGAGTGCCGGGGAACCGAAAGCCTGACGAGCCTCTTCCGATGTCAGGGCGATGGCCTCGTGCAGCTCGCCTGCATCGAGCACCACCCGCATCCCCCTGCCACCTCCGCCGCCTGCGGCCTTGATGATCACAGGATAGCCGATCTCCTCGGCGATCCGCTCGACCGAAGCCGGATCATCCGGAAGGGAAGTGTCAGGACCGGGCACGCAAGGCACACCAGCAAGGATCATTGCCCGTTTTGCCGATATCTTGTCGCCCATGGTCGCGATCGAGGAGGCCTCGGGGCCGATGAATGCGAGGCCGGCTCTTTCGACGGCTTCGGAAAAGGCGGCGTTCTCGGACAGAAACCCATAGCCGGGGTGGATCGCACCCGCCCCGGTCAATTGCGCGGCAAGGAGGATCGCATTTTGATTGAGATAGCTGCCGGCTGCGTTCGCGGGACCGATGCACAGAAAGGTGTCGGCCGCCTTGCCATAAGGCGCCTGCCTATCGGCTTCGGAGCAGATTGCGACCGTCTTCAGCCCGAGTTCGCGGCAGGCGCGCTGAATTCGCGCAGCAATTTCGCCCCGATTTGCAATCAGGACCGTATCGAAACGTCGCCCCGCCTTGTCGAACGCTTCCGCCATCACGCGATCTCCGCGAGTATGTCGCCCGTCTCAACTTCACCGCCATCTATTTCGGTGAGGTGCCCGATGCGACCGGCCTGCGGGGCTGCGATCTTGTTGAAGACCTTCATCGCCTCGATGATGAAAAGCGTCTGCCCCTCCTCCACCATGTCGCCGATCTTAACGAAAGGCGCCTGTCCAGGTGCTGGCGCCCGGTGCAAGACGCCGAAGATCGGCGCTCTCACAATAATGGAGTCCTGCGATTTGCACGAAACATCGCCGGCTTGTTCAGCGCGGCCAGTTGCAACGCTGGCAGGCATCTGCGCTGCACGGAACGAATCCGTCGGACTAGACGTTCGGAAGATGCGAACCGTGACATCCTTTTCCGTTACCGTGAGTTCGGTAACGTGGGATTGTCCGACAAAATCGATCAGTGTTTTTATCTTCGACAGATCCATGCGAGAACCCGGTATTTCGGAATACCTTTCGCAATCTGTTTAATGATGACTGCGTTTGGCTGACTTCCTCCGTACACGATCACTACCCCTATGGGGTCAGAAGAACTTTTAATGACGCCGGCATCCAACCGGTGTTAAAGCCGACCGGCAAGTCATTCTATGACAACCTGTCCGACACAAACTGTCGGTTTACATACAGCCGAATCAAAGCCCCGTGATTGATGTAAACTATTGTTGCGACATGATTTCTAGGATGGCGAGGACATCGCCAAGCCACAAACAAACTTATGGCCGACGTAGTGACAAGGCGCTAGCATTTACACAAGGAGAGTGGAAACCTTGCGCCGGCGATCAAGTGACCCAAATTGATAAGTTTCACGATGGAAGACCTGGTTGGGTTCTGTCGCAAAATTTTGGGAAGGCCACAGAGACGGCTATTGCTGGGCGCAGTTAAGCAGCAAGCGCAGCGAATTGTTGAAAAGCCGCTCGGCCATTCGCTGGAAATTGTTGTTTTCGGATCATGTGGGCCATTTCGATGCCATCCAGTGTAGCTGATGCCGACTGAAAGGATTTGAATCCCATCGGCCGGGTCAGTCTCCTTATGAAACGATGGTCCTGCTCAATCATGTTGTTGAGGTATTTGACCTGCAGGACCTCGATCAGCCAGAATCGCCTCACAAGATGCGCTCCACTTCGATGAAGCTGCAATCCTGCGCGAGATCGGGGATCTTAACGAGGTTCACTTCGGCGTCACGTCAAAACCGAACCACTTCTGCGATAGTCTGGCGATCGTGCCGTCGGCCTTTGCTACGGCGATCGCATCGTTGAACATGGCTTTCAGTTCTGTATCGTCCTTGCGCAAACCGACGGAGCTGCCGCGACCGAGCATGCCCCCCTGGAAACGCGGGCCAGCGACAATCATATCCTCGTTGCCCGGCTTTGCCGCAGCTGTCGAAAGATAGGCCATGGATGCCATGATGAGATCGACGCGGCCTGCCTTGAGATCGAGATCATGCTGTTCAGTCGTCTTGTATTCGCGGATCTCGGCAAAGCCCTTCAAATATTTGTCGAGGAAGGTCGCGGCGATCGATGCGGCCTGCACGCCGATCGTCTTGCCCTTGAGCGAGGGTTCAAGCTCCTTCACCGCCTTGGCGGCGCCGGCTTCGTCCGTTGCGAGCGAAAAGACTTCGCCCTTCAAAGGCAGATTGGCAAGCGGGGAGTCTTTCAATGTCGCAAAAGTCTGCCCGGTCGTACCGTAGGAATCGCTGAAGGCAATGACTTCTTCACGCTTGGCGGTCGCCGACATGCCGGAAATGATCGCATCGAATTTGCCAGCATTCAGCGCCGGGATCATGCCATCAAAGGGCTGGATCACGGTCGTGCATTCGACCTTCATGTGAGCACAGAAATATTTGATCAGCTCGATTTCATAGCCGTCGAGGCTGCCATCGGCCTTGGTAAAGTTCCATGGACGAAACGCGCCCTCGGTCGCAATCGTCACATGTGTCCACTTCTTCTCCTCAGCACGTACAGCGGTCGAAACGGCCAAGGTGGCGATCATCATGAACGCCGTCAGAATTGCAGCCAGGTATTTCATGCTCGAGTTCCCATTCTTGATTGAGCGCGATACGTTATTGGTTGATGAACTGGCGGAAGCGCTGCGATTGCGAGTTCGAAAAGACGTCCTGGGGCTTGCCGTCTTCCTCGACGACGCCCCTGTGCAGGAAGATGACGCGGCTGGAGACATCACGCGCAAAGCCCATCTCATGCGTGACGACGAGCATCGTGCGCCCCTCCTCAGCCAAAGCCCGCATGACGCGTAGCACTTCACCGACCAGTTCCGGATCGAGAGCCGAGGTCGGTTCGTCGAACAGCATCACCTTCGGGCGCATGGCGAGCGCGCGCGCAATGGCAGCACGCTGCTGCTGGCCGCCCGACAGATGCGCCGGATAGAAGTTGCGCTTGTCCGCGATGCCGACCTTGGCCAATAGAGCTTCCGCTTCCTCGACTGCTTCTGCGCGCGGACGGCGCTGAACATGGATCGGCGCCTCGATGACGTTTTCGAGGATCGTTTTGTGAGACCAGAGATTGAAGCTCTGGAACACCATTCCGAGCTGCGACCGAATCCGGTCGACCTGCTTTCCATCCGCCGCACGGTGCGCGCCGCGGGCATTTCGCTGCATACGAATCGTTTCGCCGGCCACCGTCACTTCGCCGGAATCGGGTGTCTCCAGAAGATTGATGCAGCGCAGGAAGGTGGATTTGCCCGAACCGGAAGAGCCGAGAATGGAGACGACGTCTCCTTCCAGAGCATCGAGTGAAATGCCTTTCAAAACTTCAACAGGCCCGAAGCTCTTGTGCACGTCACGCACGCGAAGGGCGACCGGTATGACCATCATTGCGGATTTCCTGCGGCAACTGCCTCGGTGGTGGAGCGGGGACTGGAGGGAGGGGGGCGCAGATGCGGACTCAGCCTGTATTCGGCAAGCTGGATGAGACGCGTCAGCATGAAATTGATCAAAAGATAGATCGCCCCCGAGACCACGAAAACTTCGATTGCCCGGTAGGTCTCCGAAATGATCTTGGCGGCGACCCCCGTCACCTCCATCAGCGTGATGATCGAGGCAAGCGACGTCGCCTTGACCATTGAGATCATTTCGTTGCCATAGCCTGGCAAGGCCTGACGGATCGCCAGCGGCAGCACGATGCGGCGAAACATCAGAAAGCGGTGCATGCCGCAAGCGCGGGCAGCTTCGATCTGACCGTGCGGTACCGAAAGCAGGCCGCCGCGAATGATTTCGCTGGCGTAGGCCGCGGTATTCAAGGTCAGCGCCAGAACCGCGCACCAGTAGGGATCACGCAGGAACGGCCAGACGATACTGTGCCGTATGGCTGGAAACTGGCCGAGGCCGTAATAGATGAGGAATATCTGCACCAACAGAGGTGTACCGCGTAAGACAAAGACATAGAGCCGCGCGAACCAATTCAGCACGGCCATGCCGGAAAGCCGGGCAAGCGCCAGCAGCAGCGCCAGGATAGCGCCGAGGCAGATCGACGTTACGGCAAGCTCGATCGTCAGGGGGATCGCGGCGATCAGGCTCAGGAATATTTCTCCGAGAAACTGCCAATCCATCAACGCCTCCTCACGCCGCGCGACAACCGCCGCTCAGCCTGTTGAAGTATGAGGCTCGAAAGGGTCGAGATCATCAGATAGATCGCGCCGGCCATCAGATAGAAATCGAACGGAAGCCCGGTCGAGCCGGCACCGACCTGGGCCTGACGCAAGAGTTCGGCAACGCCGGTGATCGATACCAGTGCCGACTCCTTCAGGACCACCTGCCAGACATTGCCGAGGCCTGGAAGCGCATGCCGCAGCGTAAGCGGCGCAATGATGCGGCGCAGGCGCAAACCGCGCGACATGCCGCAGGCAATAGCCGCCTCGATTTCACCGGGATGCACCGCCTTGAACCCACCCCGCAGCACCTCCGTGAACTGGGCACCCGAGGTGACGCCCACGGCAAGCGAGCCGGCAAGAAATCCGGGAAAGCCAAGAAAGCCTTCCGCCCCGAAAAGCTTGCCAATCGCCGTGACCACGGCGCTGCCGCCGAAATAGAAGAGATAGATGACCAGCAGATCGGGGATGCCGCGCAATACGGTCGTGTAGGCATCGGCCACCGTGAGCGCAAAGCGATTGCCGGCGATCTTCGCCCAGGCACCGAAGGTGCCGATAAAGGCGCCGACAGCATAGCCGGCAATCGCGACCAGGATCGTCATCCATGCCCCGGCGAGAAGGGCATGCCCCCAGCCGTCCGGGCCGAAGCCAGCAAGTTCGAATATGCCTGGCTGGTTCATGATGCTGCCCGGGTGGAGCAGATTCTGGCAAATTGTATCATTGTCTAAGCCTCAGCTAGGTACGATGTCTCGCGAGGGCGTTCAATTGGCGTCGAACGTCGGCGTAAGGTCGATCTTGCTCCATTTTTCCGAGAGCTGTTTGATCGTGCCATCCTTGGCGGCCTGCTTGATGGCATCATCGAATTTGGCCTTCAGATCGGTTTCGCCCTTGCGCGTGCCGAGTGCGACTTCGGTTGCCAGCATCGCGCCCTTGACCAGCGGACCCGACATCATCAGGTCCTCGTTTCCCGGCTTGCCGAGGACGGAGGTCTCATAGACGCCGCTGTCGAAAGCGGCATCGATACGTCCTGCCTTCAGGTCGAGATCGCGTTCGCCGGAGCTCTTATAGTCGCGCACGGCGACATCGGATCCGAAATAGCTGTTGATCAACTGCTCCTGGCTGGTCGACTGAACCACACCGACGGTCTTCCCTTTGAGCGCCTTGCCGATTTCGGCCATCACCGGGTAGGCCTTCGCCTTGTCGTTCAGATTCAGGCGCTCGCCGGTCATCGGCAAGGGTGAAACCGATCCATCCTTGACGAGCAGGAAGCTCGCAACGCCACTCGCATAGGGCACGGTGAAATCGACCACCTGCTTGCGCTTCTCGTTGATGCCAAGCGTCATCACCAGATCGAACTTGCCGGCATTGAGGCTCGGGATCATCGCATTCCATTCGCCGGCAATCAGTTCGCAATCGAGCTTGGCGCGTCTGCAGAGATCATTGATGAGATCGACGTCGAATCCGGCTAGTTTGCCGCTGGAATCCATGAGGTTCCAGGGCGGAAAGGCGCCTTCGATACCGACCTTGACGTGCATCCAGTCCTTGGCGCCGGCCGCAAGCGGGGCCAGGAAGGCAATGGCGCCGAACACGGCAGCAAACAGGTTTCTATTCTTCATTTTCAGTTCCCTCGTTTCGGCTTTGAAGTGCCGTTTGTTTAGTTTGAGATATGACTGCGTCAGTCCTCCAGCGCCGCGCGCAATGCCGCATTGGCTTGGCTCAACGCATGCGCGAGGCGATTTCTCACCTGACGGGCATGGACGGCGTAGAAAGCGGTCTCTGGCGAAGCCGGGGGTAGTGCCGCCAGCGCTCGCAGTCCTTCCAGCGACGGCCACGCCGGGTGCGGAAGGGCGGGGTCATGATGAAAGCGCTCGCCGCTCGTATAGTTCAGCGGCACGAGATGGCGGCTGGCACGCATGAGCGAGGCATTGATGCGAGCGACCTTGGCGGCGGATGCGTCCTTGGCCTTCACTATGGCGTTTGCGTTGACGCGCAACTCATCGATGGCATTTGCAAGAACCGAGATGTCGATGCGGCCCGCAAGCTCCGTTTGCAGCCGGGCAACCTGTTTGCCAAGGGCTTCCGCATAAACAGTGTAGTCCAATGGCAGGATCGGCGAGGTCAGCAGGCGCCAAAGTACCTCCAGCACAATCTGTGTATCCCGGAGGAGATTGTCAGGATCGATATGTTCCTCCGTGTC
This sequence comes from Hyphomicrobiales bacterium, assembly GCA_900468625.1. Classification (GTDB taxonomy): domain Bacteria; phylum Pseudomonadota; class Alphaproteobacteria; order Rhizobiales; family Rhizobiaceae; genus Rhizobium. The sequence continues at coordinate 11,237 of UBUL01000042.1, read as the reverse complement.
GTGCGGTGTATGCCACCACCAGCCGAGCGCCGTCAGCATCTTGACAGGCCCAGGCGGCTGATGGCTGAGGCTACCAAACATCGAGGGGATGCCGACACCCCAGAAGGATTGATCTGCGGCTCTGCCATGGCGCCTGCCGGCATGTTTTTGTCCTGTCAGCCGCTCGATTGTGTCCGCCGCCAAAGGCTTCAACTCGTCGATGACGCCGGAATTGGTAAGAATGGACGCGCCCTCGCCGCCGGTGGAGTCGACATTGACATGCGCCACGCAACGGCGATCGAGCTCGTCAAAATATTCGTCGGCATACCAGGCAGAACCGGAGTAGCGTCCATGCGAATGGCCGGACCAGAAGCAGATGCGCAGACCGCGCTGCCAATCCCTTGTCTGAAGGGCAAGCAGGCGTGCCGCCTCCAGCATCGTCGCGTTGGCGCCCCCATTATCCATGACACCGAAATGCCAAGTATCGTGATTGGCCTGAAAACAGCACGAATGGCTCATCCTCACCCGCCGGCTGAAACTCGGCGACCAGGAGTGGCGTCTTGCGCCATCCGGTGTCGACTTCTGCCGTGAGAGTTGTGTGCACCTTTTCACCCCGGGCGAGCCGTTCGCGTAGGCGCATGCCGTCTTCTCTGGCAATTGTGCAGATGACAGTCTTCGGGAGTTGGGCCCGCGTATGTTGCGACGGGCTGCCCCAGACCGGCGACACGCACATTTCGTAGAGATGTTCGTTCGGGCTCACATGAATCTGGCCGCAGGCGCCGGCCGCGCTCGCAAGTGCGGCGACTTCCTCGGTGGCAATACCGTCGACCAGAACGATTTTGCCGGCGACGTCCTTGCCGACGAAATCGGCTTCTGTCCCTTCGCCGACATGGGCGAGGTCGCCGCTTATACCTCCTGCCCCGCTCGAAACCGACATCGAATGGGTAATGCAACCAAGACCTTTGCCTTCGATCTCGACCTTTGCCGCGCCGGGCAGGCTGATGAAAGCATCATGCGACAGCAGCTGTGTGCGATACCCATAGCTGTCCATCTGCGCCTGAAGATAATGAAAGCTCTCCAGTTCCTCCGGCGTTCCGGATAATTTCACCCGCCGGGCGAACTCGCGGATGTGTGCCATTAGCTGTTCACGATCTGGCTGCAGGGCCAAGTCAGGCATGGGCCTTCTCCGGCAGCGGCGGTTCGACGTCATCGGGGATCGGGTTGACGAAAGGCGTTCCCTCAAGGCGCGCCTTGTGATCGGCCTTGGCGGCTTCGATCAACTTGGGATTACGGATGAGATCCGCTGCCGTGCTGGCCATCACCTTGGCAGCATGCTCGGTTCCCTTGTGAGCAGCCGGCAGCTTGCCTTGGGCGACCAGTTGCCAGGAATGGCCGGGCGTACCGATGGCGTAGGTCGCGCCGCGCATCTGCACTGTTGGTACCACCCAACTCACGGTTCCGACATCGGTGGAGCCGACCAGCGTGCCATCGCCAGCGTTCAGCGGGAAAATCTCCTCGCAAAGCGGCTGATCTCTCCTCGATTTCAGCGCGAAACGGCCATAGGAGGCTGCGATATCCTCAGCATTGAAGGTCTGCTGGAACTTGCGGGCTATTTCCCGGTCCGCATCATCGAACTGCGGAGGCCCGAGCCGCTGCAGATGCGAGAACATGCATTCTTCCAGCGGCGTGTTGCCGACGAGATTGGCGTCGCCGCTAATGATCTCGCTGCGAACAGTAGTCTCGGTCATCAGCGCCGCACCTTCGGCAACTTTCCTGACACGGGCAACCAGGGACAGAAGCTCCGGCAAGGTTCTCGCTCGTACGAGGTAGCGCACTGTGGCGCGCGCCTGCACGACGTTGGGTGCCGCGCCACCCGCATCGGTGATGGCATAGTGGATGCGAGCGCTTGAAGGCATATGTTCGCGCATGTAGTTGACGCCAACATTCATCAACTCCACCGCATCGAGAGCGCTGCGGCCAAGATGAGGCGTGGCGGAGGCATGCGAGGCGCGGCCTGAAAAATGGAAATTGATTTCGTTGCAGGCGAGCGAGATGGGGTTGTTGACGCCCGCAAAGGCTGCCGGATGCCACGAGATCGCGATATCAACATCGTCGAAAACGCCGGCGCGGACCATAAAGCCTTTCGAGGAGCCACCTTCTTCGGCGGGACATCCATAATAGCGCACCCGGCCCTTCAGGCCGCTCTCCACGAGGAAATCCTTGACGGCAGCGGCAGCGAGCATCGATCCGGCACCGAGCATATTATGACCGCAGCCATGACCGTTGCCGCCGTCGACCAGCGGCCGCTCCTCGGCAATGCCAGCCTCCTGGCTCAGCCCCGGCAGTGCATCGAACTCCCCGAGGATCGCGATCACCGGGCCGCCCTCGCCCGCTTCTCCCATGACTGCCGTCGGCAAGCCGGCAATGCCCCGCTCGACGCGAAAACCTTCATGTTCGAGAAGGCGCGCATGCTCTTCTGCGGATTGGTATTCCAGGTAATTCGTCTCCGGAATGTCCCAGATCCGGTCGCTCAGCTCGAAGAACACAGCGCGCTTTTTCTCGACGATATCCCAGACGGCATCGGAATTTTGCATGGATTTACAACCCACCTTATAAAATGGTAATCAAATTGGCGCCAATTTATGCGCCAATTGAAATAGCAGCGCAAGAGATGGGCATGAATATTTTTTCAGCACCGATAATCGTGCTCGTTATGAGCCAAAGGAGAGCTATGATAGTCGTCGCCGGAAACGGAAGGCTGGGGAGAACTGCATGAATTTGCTGGAAGCCGAAGCGACAGCGCAAATACAAGAGCCGCAGACGCCCGACGTGACTGAACTCATTCTCCAGGATATTCTTGCCGGCCGCCTTCCGCCCGGAACCTGGCTGAAGCAGATCGATCTCGAACGGCGATATAATTGTACGCGGCCCGAAGTTCGACGGGCTCTCGACAGGCTGGTACAGAAGCGGCTGGTGGAGCATATTCCCAATCGTGGCTATCACGTCCACGAGCAGGATGGGCGCCGCGCTGAGGAGGTCAGCGACATTCGCGTCATCCTTGAAGTCGCCGTCAGCGACCGTATCGTTGCGAACGCGAGCGCGGCAGATATCGCGAAGCTGCGAGTTCTTGCTTTACGCTTCGACGATCTGGTGCTGAACGGCACCATGCTTGAGCTTTACGAAGCCAACCTCGCCTTCCACCGCGAGTTGCTTGCGATCGCCGGTAATCAGGAACTCGTGGAGCTGGTCACGGAAATTCGGCAGCGAACGTCTTCGGCACCGGTGTCGCAGTGGCGAACGCGCGCCCGCATCGAGCAATCCGGTCGCGAACACCAGCAGATGGTTGACGCGATAGAGAGAGGTGATGCCGGTCACCTGATGGAACTAACGCGCAGGCACATTCTTCAGGCCTGATCGGCTGTTAGCAAAGGGCGCAGACTGATTGCCGTTGATGGGTACCGAACCGGAAGCCCGACACTTCGGGGCATTAAGCTAAGGATCGTGACCGACAACTCGCGCCAATACCTACCTGACGCGAACCCGCGGCGATCTGACGAGATTGCCAACTGTAGCTTGAAATGGAAGCCGCGATCATCGCAAAGGACCAGACGGTTCGTGTCGAGCTAAAAGCTCAGCTGTGTGGCAAAGTCTCGGGCCACTCCTGAGAGCCATGAAGGACGCGAAGGATACGAACTGCCGTCTCCATAACGGCATATGCCGCGATATAAGGCGTTCCGTTGATCACCAATTCGCGCGTCCCTGCAATTCTTCCAACGCGGTCGCTTGCGGGAAAATCGATCAAGCGGCGAGTGGCAGCCATGATCCGCTCGTCGATCATGACAGCGGCTGAAGGATTATCTGCCTCGATGTAGGTGAATATGGCGTCGCGATCCGATAGAGCGAACGCAGACCACGTCAGCTTCACGATTTGCGGTCACTTGCTCTGAGGCGTGCTGTCGCTCGACGCTTTGCGAAATGTGCCTCGACTTCATTATCCGAAATGTCGGGCCGAGTATCGTTCAACGCTTCCAGCACCTTGGTGCGAAACCAAGCGTCGTGAGCTTCACTGCCTGAGAAAAGTTCAAGGGGCAGAGCACCCTCATTGGCCGTGCGGGTGAGTAAGATCCGAACCGCGTCCGATACCGTTAGGCCCATGCTCTCGAGAACGGCTGAGGCACGATCGCGAACTTCAGCATCAATACGTGTTTGGACAAGTGCGTTTGCGGCCATGACGATCTCCACATTCAGTACAAAGATAATGCATTTGAATGACAATATCCACAGCGAGTTTTCGACCCTCTCCAAGATTCCTTTCACTTTTATGCTCTTGAGCCGATTCGAACCTCGGACCCGATGATTTGAGCCCTCGTCTTTAGAACGACCGCTTGCATAGTTGTCGGCAGTCCGACTTAAGACGATAGACTGTCGGTTGCCTTTTCTGGACGTACCGGGCGCCCGGTCCCGAGCAGGCGTGAATTTTCGGCGAGGTAATCGACAAAGCACCTGACGCGCGCCGGCGTATGCGCGCCGCCAACGAACACTGCGTGGATTTCCTCCACCTCTCCGGGATTGAAGTCTTCGAGAAGTGGCACAAGCTGCCCCGAACGGATCGCAGCCTCCACAGTCTGTGTTCCCACGCGCGTGATACCTACGCCCTCAGCGGCGAGCTGTCCCAGCGTTTCACCATTGTTTGCCTCTACACTGCCTTTGATGGCCAAAGGATAATCGCGCCCGTCTTTCCGAAACGGCCAAGTCGCTGCGGCTCGCTTGAAGTTGAAGCCGAGGCAATCATGATCGTGGAGGTCTTCCGGGACTTTCGGCATGCCCCGGCGCGCAAGGTATTCCGGAGAGGCAACAATGACCTTGCGCGTTTCGCCGAGCTTTCGCGCCGTCAAAGCACCATCGGCAAGCGGTCCGAAACGGATACCCACGTCGGCCTGACCGGCTGCGATATCTACGACAGTGTCGGTAAGGTTGACGTCGAGCATGATGTCAGGATACCGCCTTATGAACTCGCCAAGAAGGGGAACCAGTGACAATCTTCCGTACTGTATGGATGTCGTCACCCGTAGGCGGCCGCGCGGAGAACTCCGGTCCGAGATCATCTGCTCGGTTTCCCTCAGATCCGTAAGGATTCTCCGGGCCGCAGACAGATATGCCGTGCCTTCCGGCGTAATCGTTAGCAACCGGGTAGTCCTCAGGAGCAGGCGAACGCCGAGCCTTGCTTCGATTCGATCAACGATCCTGGCGATCGATGAAGGAGCCAGACCAAGCCGACGGCCGGCCGCGGAAAAGCTTCCCCTCTCGGCAACGAGCATAAACACCTCGAGATCGCCAATTACTTCCATCCTTGCCATTTATGCATCCTGCGCAAAGGCGTTTAACGGCAAGAAGGCATACACATGGCAAAGCAAAAGTCCATCTTTGCGTATGAACGATCGATGCAACTTGCTGCCCGTTCGGCTTTCGGCCTCGGGCTTTGATTGAGGTGGGTAAGAGGATGATCTCGCCATTTACGATCCGCATATCCGAGGAACGGTTGTCGGCCATCCGCACGAAGGTCGAAGCGTATGACTGGTCTCAGCTTACCGATGCCGGCGGCTGGTCAGCAGGCGTCGATGTGAACGACCTCAAGCGTCTGGTGGCCTATTGGCTCGACACGTATGACTGGCGCGAGGTCGAGCAGCGTCTTAATCGGCTTCCCAATTTCAAAACCGATATCGAAGGCGAAGGGATCCATTTCCTGTACGCCAAGGGCGACGGGTCCAGACCGCCCGTCCTTCTCCTGCATGGTTGGCCCGGATCCTATCTCGAGTTCGAACGCCTTCTCGATCCGCTCGTGGCGGATGGACATGACGTCGTCATTCCATCCCTCCCCGGATTTGCTTTTTCGCAGCCCATCAAAGGCGTCATCGGACCGCGGCGAGCAGCCGAGTTGATGCATGTGCTGATGACGAAGTTGTTTCCGGGTCGCCGCTATGTTGTACAGGGAGGAGATTGGGGAGCGGGGATCGCAAGTTGGATGGCTTACATCCAACCAGACGCGTTGCTGGGCTTCCATCTAAACATGGTAAGCGTTCTTGCCAAGGATGTCGTCCCGACCACACAGGAAGAGACGGACCTATTTAAGAGGCGGGCCGCGATCCTGGACTGGGAGACAGGGTACAACCAGGAGCAGGAGACCCGCCCACAGACACTGGGGGTGGCCCTCGCCGATAGCCCCGTCGGGGCGGCCGGGTGGATACTGGAAAAGTTCGGCAAGTGGGCCGACTTGGAGAGGACGTCAGATGGCGGTCCGGATATCTGGGCCAAGTTTACCGAGGACGAATTGCTGACCAACATTATGCTCTACATAGCAACTTCGTCCGTCGTCACGTCGACGTGGATTTACCACGGAAAGCGTCTGGAGGGATCGCAGACATTTCCGGAAGGAACGCGCATCCGGGTTCCAACGGGCGTCGCGGCCTTCCCTGATCCCGTATTCCTACCGCCACCGCGATCGCTTGCTGAAAAGACCTATAACATCGTTCACTGGAACACGATGCCGAAGGGCGGCCATTTCGCGGCACTTGAGCAACCGGAGTTGATGCTCGCTGACCTGCGCGCGTTCATCACGAACATTGGAGACGGCACGCGATGATGGCGGCGGACGGAACGGTGACGAAGACCGAGAAAACAACAACCTTGTCCATTGCCTACCTTGAATATGGTCCACGCGATGGGTGGGCTGTGGTTCTTTCGCATGGATTTCCTTACGACGTGCACGCGTTCAAAGAAGTCGCTTTGATATTGGCTAATGCCGGCGCGCGCGTCGTTGTGCCCTACACTCGCGGCTTCGGGCCAACCCGGTTTTTAGCGAGCACGACGTCGCGCAACGGGCAGCAGGCGGCCCGCGGCCGCGATATTGTCGAACTAATCGATGCACTTGGGATCGAGCGGCCCATTCTCGGCGGCTTCGATTGGGGCGGAAACGCCTCTTGCGTGGTGGCAGCCCTGTGGCCGGACCGGATCGCTGGCCTAGTTTCTTACGCCGGCTACGACATTATCGATGTCAGCGGACAAAAACTCCCCGCGGCTCCCGCATTGGAAAAGGTTTTCTGGTACCAGCATCTGTTCCAGACGGAACGAGGCCGTAAATGTCTGTCGCAAAACCGCCGTGACCTTTGCCGGATACTCTGGAGCGAGTGGTCTCCCAGCTGGCGGTTCGACGAGGCGACGTTCACCAGGTCAGCGGGCGCGTTTGAAAATCCTGACTTCGTGGATATCGTCATTAGCTGTTATCGGCACTCCTTCGGCCTGGAGCCCGGTGACGTGGCGTTTCAGGATCTTGAGGCGCGGTTGGCCGAAAAGCCTCGAATAACCGTGCCCACGATAACCATCGACGGAACCAAAGATCCGCTGAAGCCCGGAGGGACCTCGGATCATTCAAAGATGTTTGCCGGCTTCCACGAACATCGCGCCGTCAACGCAGGTCACAACGTTCCGCAGGAACAGCCCCGCGCTTTCGCTGACGCCGTCATTAGGGTCCGCGAGCAAATGAAGTAATTCGATGGGGAACGCCAGGTCTGTAGACGAAGGACGACGAGGGTTCGGCTTCGCATGCTTCGGCGGACGGGCGGTAGTTACGGGTGAAGTGAAGGTTGGGAGCCACCGACCACCGTCACTCCTCGGTCTCGTAGACGGCCACGCTTCGATCGGTGTCTCCATGAAGCAGGCTCGTTACGGCTGTCCACCTAAAAGAGGTGGACAGCCGTGATGGATGAAGGTCAAAAGCTTGTCGTTCGGCTGGTTAGTCGGAATGGACGACGCCGGTTCGATCCTGAGTCGAAAGACCGGCTTATTCCCGCGTGCCTTGAACCTGGCGCATCGGTATCGAAACTTGCAGGTGAACATGGGGTCAACGCAAACCTCGTTGGAAATGGATCAGAAGGCATTCTGGCGACAGTAGGCGCTTGCCGCGATAATGCGTGGCACGTGGGACGCGGGAATCGATAAACGAGTGTCGAGCTTCACAACATTCTGATCCGCATTTTCATTTGATGTTGATCCGTTCGGCGACCAAGAACCCTTTGACGAACTTGTTATATCGACGTCGAGGTTGGATCAGGGCGAAATGCAAGATTGGTTGATATCGCGACGCAAATGAACATTTTGTTCCTGATCGCCGCCCATGTTTGATGTTGGTTTTATTCGATTTTGAATACGCCGAACATCTGCTGAAAGGACTTGAATACTGTGGTGACATGAAGGGCGGAAATATTCTCCACCCTTCCTTTTTCTATCGTAACACCCGTATATTCATGCAATTTAACAGTTCGGGTCGAAGGCCTTCAGCTCTTCTTCATGGCAGTGGTCTTGCACTGATCGCGGAATTTCTTGCGCTCCTTGCCATGCAGACCTTTGGCGTCAGCGTCAGCCGAACATTTCTTAGAAATAGCCTGCTTTTGCGTATCGGCAACAGCCGGCTTTGCGGCCGTGGTAGCGGTTGCTGCCTTTGCTGTGTCGGCGGTTGCTGCAGCAGCAGGCTTGGCAATAGTATTTGTGCCTGTGGTGGTGGCGGCTGAAGATGCTGCAAAGGCCGATCCGGAAAATGCGAGCACGCTGGCAAGAGCGAGAGCATAGGTGATTTTCATGTGTTGCCTCCGAAAGTCAGGGGGTGTCTTAAGGACGCATGTACTTGTGCATGCTGCATCTGAACCAGATATGAATGTTCGAAAAGATGGGTTACGCTGCGCGACTGAGCTTTGTCTCCTTGAAACGACCATCGGCAACAGCGACTCGGAGCTGCAGAACCCGATGAGCCCCAATTGGTGCTCAACGCATCTGACGCCTCTTGTTCATCGGGGTGTTCCATTCATCGCTTGCGCGGATGCGACGCCGACCGCGGCGAGAACAATCAGAATACTCGCTGAAATCAATCTGATCATCGTAAACCTCGCACCATCGACAGGGCAATGAACAATCTCGCATGACGAGTTAAGGAACGCTCAGCCTTCTCTCCACCGTCACCATGAGCCGGAAGCCATGGAAGATGCAAAGCTATTGATTATGGCTCAGCCCACAGAACGACCGGCCACGTCATCGCTATCGGCGGCATGCCGCCCCCCCTTTACCGTTTGAAATTCCATCTCCTCCGGCAGTGAAGAATGATCGGTCACAGGACCTTGGCCAGAACTTCAAAACTATCCGCTCTCCGCTTGCACATTCCTGACAGACGGGTTTCACGAATAATCTCAGTGGCGGCGTTATGGGAGGACTTCGTCATCGATGTAATGAGTGCAACCGCATCCATGTCGTCGAATACTCCCGATTGAAGTTCAATAGTTCCGCCTTGGCGCACTGCAACGCTGACGCTCAGCATGTCGATCTCCCGTGGAAATTTCCGCGATACAAACATCCAAAGAGATGAAAGGTTCCAATGGCTCCCAAAATCGATGGCCACGCAATATTGTGGCTGGCATGGATTCCTTAGCTTAAGTTCGGAACAACATCACCGCTGGCACATTTTGCTGTTTGGAATTGACTCGAATGCCCATGGGGAGCGTTCGTGGTTGGAGCGAACAATATTGACATGGCTGCCGGCCCTCTCCCAATTCGGCGCGCGCTTGTCGCCGAGGACGATGTGCTTGTGCGAATTGATCTGGCCCAAACCCTTCGTGATGGGGGCTGGCACGTGACCGAAGCTGGTTCGGCGGATGAGGCGCTGAGCGTACTGGCGCGTGATCCGCATTTTCACCTCCTCGTGACCGACGTCCATATGCCGGGCACGCTGAATGGTTTGGATTTGGCAAGGCGCGCGAAGGAAAGCAACAGTCACATCAAGGTCGTGGTCACGTCGGGAGAGTATCGGCCTAATACAGCCGACCCGATATCTTTCGACTTATTTCTTCCCAAGCCAGTCCGCAATCTGCTGGAGGATTTGGCCCCATTGTTGAGTAGCTTGAATGACCGAGATTCCATCATCTGAAACGATCCTTCTTGTTGAGACCGATCCTTTACAGCGATCGACGGTGGCTGAGTATCTGCGCGATTGCGGTTACACCGTCATCGAAGCCATCGACGCGCGGGAAACCATGGCCGTTCTCCGCCGGCAGAATGTCGACATACTCGTGACAGATCTTGAGTTGCGGGACGAATCCGGATTCCAGCTTTCGGCGAAGGCAAGAGAGCTTCGACCTGGATTGAAGGTTTTGCTGACACCCTCCTCCGCGCGAACGGCGGCAATAGCCGGAGATCTTTGTGAAGATGGTCCCCTGGATCATCCTTACCATCCACAACAGCTTCTTGAGCGGCTCAAGCGATTGCAGGCGTCTGGCGGCGATTAAGTCTTGACGTCCTCCTTCGCGAGACAGTGACTTTAGATCTCTTGTCTCCCCACTGGCGATATTGCTCGCGGCGCTCGGCGTTTCGGTGAAGCAGGCGAGTTACGGCTGGCCGCCGCCGCCCGCCGCCCCGTAGACCTGTCCGGTGGCGTAGCTCGCCTGCGGGTCTGCAAGCTGCACGTAGATCGATGCAAGTTCCGCGGGCTGACCGGGACGGCCCATCGGCGTGTCGCCACCGAAGTTTTCGAGCTTTTCCATCGTCGCTCCGCCGCTGACCTGAAGCGGCGTCCAGATCGGACCGGGCGCGACGCCGTTAACGCGAATGCCCTTCGGGCCAAGCTGCTTCGCCATCGACTTGGTAAAGTTCATCATTGCCGCCTTGGTCATCGCGTAGTCGACGAGGTTCTCCGACGGGTCGTAGGCCTGCTCCGACGTCGTCTGAATGATCGTCGCACCTGGCTTCATGTGTTTGAGGGCGGCCTTCGTCAGAAGGAACGTCGCATAAATGTTAGTCTTCATCGTCGCGTCGAAGGCCTCGTAGGTGATGTCGTTAACCGATTGGGCCTGCTGCTGTCGCCCGGCGTTGTTCACGAGGATGTCGAGACCGCCCAGCGCCTTGGCCGCATCGTCGACCAGTTTTTCGCAGAAGGCGGCGTCACGGAGATCACCGGGCAGCGCCACGCCCTTGCGGCCTTCCTTCTCGATGAGCGCGATGACTTCCTTTGCGTCCGGCTCTTCGTCGGGCAGATAGTTGATGGCGACGTCCGCGCCCTCGCGGGCATAGGCAATGGCTGCGGCGCGGCCCATTCCGGAATCGCCTCCGGTGATCAGTGCCTTGCGCCCGGCGAGACGGCCGGAGCCTTTATAGGATGTCTCGCCATGATCCGGCTTGGGGTTCATCTTGCCGGCAAGGCCGGGAAACGGCTGGCTCTGCCT
>UBUL01000040.1 GCA_900468625.1 Hyphomicrobiales bacterium | reverse complement strand
ATTCCCATTCGCTGATGCCGCTGATCTTCAAGGTCTCCGGCGTCTGGGGCAACCATGAGGGATCGATGATGCTCTGGCTGCTGATCCTGGCGCTGTTCAGCGCGTTCGTCGCGCTGTTCGGGCGCAATCTGCCCGATGTGCTGCGCGCCAATGTGCTGGCCGTGCAGTCGTGGATCTCCTCGGCCTTTCTGGTCTTCATCCTGCTGACCTCCAATCCCTTCATTCGGCTCGATCCGGCGCCGGCCGAGGGCAGGGATCTCAATCCGGTGCTGCAGGATATCGGCCTGGCGATCCATCCGCCGCTGCTCTATCTCGGCTATGTCGGCTTTTCGGTCTGCTTCTCCTTTGCCGTGGCCGCGCTTCTGGAGGGCCGCATCGATGCCGCCTGGGCGCGCTGGGTCCGGCCGTGGACGCTGGCGGCCTGGAGCTTCCTGACGCTCGGCATCGCCATGGGCTCCTATTGGGCCTATTACGAACTCGGCTGGGGCGGCTGGTGGTTCTGGGACCCGGTGGAAAACGCCTCCTTCATGCCCTGGCTTGCCGGCACGGCGCTGCTGCACTCGGCCCTCGTCATGGAAAAGCGTGACGCCTTGAAGATCTGGACGGTGCTGCTTTCGATCCTCACCTTTTCGCTGTCGCTGCTCGGCACCTTCCTTGTCCGCTCCGGCGTGCTGACCTCGGTGCATTCCTTCGCCAGCGACCCGACGCGCGGCATCTTCATTCTGTGTATTCTCCTGGTCTTCATCGGCGGCGCGCTGTCGCTCTTCGCCCTGCGCGCGCCGAAGCTTACCGCCGGCGGATTGTTCGCGCCGATCTCGCGCGAGGGATCGCTGGTGCTGAACAATCTGATCCTGACGGTCGCCTGCGGCACGGTTTTAACCGGTACGCTCTATCCGCTGGCGCTCGAAACACTGACCGGCGACAGGATCTCCGTCGGTCCGCCCTTCTTCAACATGACCTTCGGGCTGCTGATGACGCCGATCCTTATTGCCGTGCCGTTCGGGCCGCTGCTGGCCTGGAAGCGCGGCGACCTGCTCGGTGCGCTGCAGCGGCTCTATGTCGTGGCGGGCCTCGCCTTCCTAGCCGGCCTGGTTCTGTTCTATGTCCGGCATGGCGGCCCCGTGCTTGCCGTTCTCGGCCTTGCAGCCGGCTTCTTCCTGATCTTCGGCGCTTTGGCCGATCTCTGGTATCGCGCCGGTATCGGCAAGGTGGCTGCGAACATAGCCTTGCGCCGCCTGAGCGGCCTGCCGCGCTCCGCGTTCGGTACGGCGCTTGCGCATGCCGGTCTCGGCGTCACCGTGCTCGGCATTATCGCGGTGACGACATTCCAAGGCGAGAACATCACCAGCATGAAGCCGGGCGAGACGGCAGAGCTCGGCGGTTACAGCCTGCGCTTCGACGGCATGCAGCCCGGCGCCGGTCCCAATTTTACGGAGGATCGCGCCCGTTTCACGGTCAGCCGCGGCGGCGTCGCCGTTGCCGAAGTGTCGTCTTCCAAGCGCGTCTTCACCGCAAGCCGTGCCGCGACCACCGAAGCCGGCATTCTCACGCTCGGGCTCAGCCAGCTCTATGTCTCGGTCGGCGATGCCGGCAAGGATGGCGCCATGGTCGTGCGCATCTGGTGGAAGCCGTTCATTCTCTGCATCTGGATGGGAGCGATCGTCATGGCGATCGGCGGCTTCGTGTCGCTGAGCGACCGCCGCCTGCGCGTCGGTGCGCCGCGCCGCAGGGAGAAGCCGGCTCGTCCGACGATGGAGCCGGCGGAATGATGCGTTTGACCGTCGCCCCCTCATCCGCCCTTCGGGCGCCTTCTCCCCAGGGGGAGAAGGGGAAGCTGCTGCAGCCTTCGTTGATTGGCTTTTGTTCGATGCCGGCACCGCAGCGGCAATTTCCCTTTCTCCTCGAGGGGAGAGGGTGCCCCGCAGGGGCGGATGAGGGGGTATCCCACCACAGGAATAGCAGGGCCGGGAAGGAGGCAGGAGTGTTCGTCCGCTTCCTTATGCTGCTGGTATTGTTCCTTGCCGCGACCCCCGCATTTGCGGTCAATCCAGACGAAGTCCTGCCCGATCCGGCCCTCGAGGCACGGGCACGCATAATCTCGGCCGAACTGCGCTGCATGGTCTGCCAGAACCAGTCCATCGACGATTCCAATGCCGACCTTGCCCGCGACCTGCGCCTGCTTGTGCGCAAGCGCCTGACGGACGGCGATACCGATCGGCAGGTGCTCGACTATATCGTCTCCCGCTACGGCGAGTTCGTCCTGCTCAAACCCCGCTTCAGCCAAAAGACTGTCATCCTCTGGGGAGCGCCGATTGTGCTATTCGTGGCAGGTGGATTGGCCCTCGCCGTTTACGCGCGCCGCCGCTCTGGAAAGCCCACTGGTCAGCCTCTGAATGCAGAAGAGGAAGCTGAGTTGAACGAGATCTTGGGAAAGTGACGCGGGTGTCATTTTCCTTCACCTCATTGCTACCATTTCCTTACATTACGAATTTTTCATGGGGCGGACAGTTCGCTGTAAGGTGCCGTGCCCTATATCATTATCGTGATGCACCATAGCCGGTTCCCGCCGGTGGAAATCTGACGAGAGAAGAGAAGGTAACTCGCATATGTTCAGGAATATCAAGGACACTTTGTCCCGTAGCACCGCTATGAAGGCTTCTGTCGTCGCCGGCCTCGCTGTTGCTGCTCTGGCCACGGGTGTCCCCGCCGAAGTCAGCCGTTCCTATGCTGATGCCGTCAACGTCCAGGCTCCCCAGGTCCCGAGCTTCGCAAACGTGGTAGACGCCGTATCGCCGGCCGTCGTTTCGGTTCGCGTCGAATCCCGCATCAATCCGGTTGCCGAGGAAGATGATTCCTTCGGTCTCGGCCGCGGCTTCGACGACCTTCCCGACGATCATCCCTTGAAGAAGTTCTTCCGCCAGTTCGAACAGCAGCAGGGACGCGGCCAGCAGAAGGGCCAGAACCAGCAGAAGAATTCCGAGGACAACAAGGGTCACCTGCGTCCGGTCGCTCAAGGGTCCGGCTTTTTCGTCTCCGAAGACGGCTACATCGTCACCAACAATCACGTCGTTTCCGATGGCGCAGCCTTTGTCGTTGTCCTCAACGACGGCACCGAGCTCGACGCCAAGCTGGTCGGCAAAGACTCGCGCACAGACCTCGCCGTCCTGAAGGTCGATCCCAAGGGCAAGAAATTCACCTATGTCACCTGGGCCGATGACACCAAGGTCCGCGTGGGCGATTGGGTAGTGGCTGTCGGCAACCCGTTCGGTCTCGGTGGCACCGTGACCGCAGGTATCGTTTCGGCCCGTGGCCGTGACATCCATTCCGGCCCCTATGACGATTACATCCAGATCGATGCTCCGGTGAACAAGGGCAATTCCGGCGGTCCGACTTTCAACCTCAACGGCCAGGTGGTCGGCATCAACACCGCCATCTTCTCGCAGTCGGGCGGCAGCGTCGGCATCGCCTTCGCAATTCCGGCAACGACCGCCAAGGATGTCGTCAACGACCTGATCAAGACCGGCACCGTCTCGCGCGGCTGGCTCGGCGTACAGATTCAGCCCGTCACCAAGGATATCGCCGAATCGCTCGGCCTTTCCGAAGCGAGCGGCGCGCTGGTCGTCTCTCCGCAGGATGGCTCGCCCGGCCAGAAGGCAGGCATCAAGAACGGCGACGTCGTCACCGCCGTCAATGGCGATCCGGTCAAGGATCCGCGCGATCTGGCTCGTCGCATCGGCGCCATGCAGCCGGGCAGCAAGGTTGAGGTTACTCTTTGGCGCGGCGGCAAGTCGCAGTCGGTTACCGTCGAGCTCGGAACTCTCCCGGCCGATCAGAACCAGGCCTCAAACGATGATTCGCAGCCGAGCCAGCCGCAGCAGCCATCCTCCGAGAAGGCTTTGGCTGACCTCGGCCTCACCGTCGGCCCCTCCGACGATGGCAAGGGCGTTGCGATCACCGCGGTCGATCCTGACTCCGATGCTGCCGACAAGGGCGTAAAGGAAGGCGAGAAGATCACCTCGGTCAACAACCAGCATGTCTCCAACGCCGGCGACATCGCCAAGATCATCGAACAGGCGAAGAAGGATGGCCGCACGCGCGCACTGTTCCAGATTCAGTCCGGTGACGGCAGCCGCTTCGTCGCTCTGCCGATCAATGCAGGCTGATCTTCTCAGCCGATAGAATATGTCGGGAAGCCGCGCAGGCCACGGCTTGCGTGGCTTTCCTTTTTAAGACGTCAACGATGACTGGCTCCAAGGCAGGTAAAAGATGACAACCGCTGGCCAACACGCCGTGAACTCCTCCGATTCTGGTTGTGCCGAGGCGCCCTCGGCAGGTAATGTCGCCCACATGAAGATTCTGATCATCGAAGACGATCTTGAAGCGGCGGCTTACCTTACCAAGGCGTTTCGCGAGGCCGGCATCATTGCCGATCACGCGAGCGACGGCGAGAGCGGTCTCTTCATGGCCACCGAGAACAGCTACGATGTTGCCATCATCGACCGCATGCTTCCGCGTCGCGACGGGCTGTCGGTCATCAGTGAACTGCGCCGCAAGGGCATTCATACGCCGGTTCTGATCCTTTCCGCGCTCGGCCAGGTCGATGATCGCGTCACCGGGTTGCGCGCCGGCGGCGACGATTACCTGCCGAAACCCTATGCTTTCAGCGAGCTTCTGGCGCGCGTCGAAGTGCTCGGCCGCCGCAAGGGTGCGCCGGAGCAGGATGTGCTCTATCGCGTCGGCGACCTGGAGCTGGACCGTCTCTCGCATGAGGTGCGCCGCGGCGGCAGGGAAATCCTGCTGCAGCCGCGCGAGTTCCGCCTGCTGGAATATCTGATGAAGAATGCCGGCCAGGTCGTGACCCGCACCATGCTGCTCGAGAACGTCTGGGATTATCACTTCGATCCGCAGACAAACGTCATCGACGTTCACGTTTCGCGCCTGCGCTCCAAGATCGAGAAGGATTTCAGCCAGCCGCTGCTGAAGACGATCCGCGGCGCCGGATACATGATCAAGGACGAGGGATGAGTCGCTTCCGCGTCCTCTTCAAGTCCACCGCAGTCCGCCTTTCCGCCCTTTACATCCTTCTTTTTGCGCTTTGTGCCGCGACGCTGGTCTTCTACGTCACGGCCATGTCCGAGCGGCTGTTGACGGAGCAGATCCGCGATGCCGTTCAGCAGGAGGTCAATCAGGTCAAGCGCGCCTATGACATTGGCGGGCTGAACCTGCTTCTGCGCACAATGGAGCGCCGCGCGCGCCAGCCCGGCGCCAACCTCTATGTCATTGCCGGTCCCTCCGGCGATATCCTGGCCGGTAACGTCGCCTCAGTGCAGCCGGGCGTGCTCGGCCAAGCCGGCTGGACCGAGCTGCCTTTCATCTACGAGCGTTATACGGACGCTTCCAACGATCCGGAGCGACGCCATCTGGCGATCGCCAACATCTTCATCCTCGACAACGGCCTGCGCATCCTGGTAGGCCGCGATCTGGGCGAGCCGGAGCGCTTTCGGCTGCTGGTGCGCCAGGCGCTGATGCTGGCACTGGCGATCATGGGACTCGGTGCACTGGTCATCTGGTTCGGCATCGGCCGTAACGCCCTAAAGCGCATCGACCGGATGACGGCCGCCAGCCGCAAGATCATGGCCGGAGACCTTTCCCAGCGCCTGCCCGTCGGCGGCTCCGGCGACGAATTCGATCGTATGTCTGCATCGCTGAACGCGATGCTTGAGCGCATCGAGAAACTGAACGAGGGGCTGCGGCAGGTCTCCGACAACATCGCCCACGACCTCAAGACCCCGCTCACGCGCCTGCGCAACAAGGCCGCCGATGCGCTCGACAATGCCGACAGCGAAGGCCGTCGCACCGCGCTCGAAGGCATCATCGGCGAATCCGATCAGCTGATCCGCACCTTCAATGCGCTCCTGATGATTTCGCGCGTCGAGGCAGGTTCTGTGGCCGCTGAAATGACCGCCGTCGATCTCTCCTCCATCGTCGCCGATACGGCCGAACTTTACGAGCCGGTTGCCGAGGAAGCGGGTCTGGCGCTGACGGCCGACATCGAGCCCGATGTCGAGGTACAGGGCAATCGCGAGCTGATCGGGCAGGCGCTCTTCAACCTTATCGACAACGCCCTGAAATATGCTTCGGGCTGCAGCGGCGAGCCGGCGATAACCTTCAAGCTGGCGCGCAGGCATGATGCTGTCACGCTTGCCGTCGCCGACCACGGACCGGGCATTCCTGCCCATCAGCGCGCCGATGTGGTCAAGCGCTTCTTCCGCCTGGACGAAAGCCGCTCCAAGCCTGGAACCGGCCTCGGCCTTGCGCTGGTGGAGGCTGTCATGGAGCTGCATGGCGGCCGGCTGGAGCTTTCCGATACCGATCCCGATAGTCCCGATGCCAAGGGATTAACGGTCACCATGATCTTCCCCATGCAGAAACAATAGGTTAATCCTGCACTAGAGCCGGATGATTTTAGGCCGAAACGGCCCAAAATCTGAATCCGCTCTAGCGTCAAAGAAGTAGAGCATGATGCCGAAACCGCTCGCACTTTTCGGCATCATGCTCTACCGCTTGCTGTTGGGAGAGCTGCATGACGACGACGCAAAGCGATTTGCTGCGGGATGTTCCGTCTGGACGATTGCGGCCATTGAACCAATCGGAAACGAAGTCTGCACTCGCCGACCTCAAGCAGATCGCCGGCGCAGAGCCCGCCGTCGCTGCTCTGCTTGCTGGCGAAAGCGCCCTGCGGGATTTCGTCGTTGCCGCCCTAACCCTGTCACCTCATTTGCGGGAAACGGCCAATCTCGAGCCATCGCTCCTCGTTGCAGCCATCGAAAAGCCGCTGTCGCCCCAGATCGAAGCTCTCGTTGAAGACGCTCGGCGCGCTTGGCTGCCGGCCGGGGAGAAAGCCTTGTCGCCTTCGGACTCCGATGTGATGAGCCGCCTTCGTATCGCCAAGCGCCGTGCGGCCTTTCTCATCGCACTCGCCGACCTCGCCCGCATCTATGATGGCAAAGTGACGACCCGCTGGCTGAGCAGGCTCGCGGAGGCTTCCATTTCCGCAGCGATCGACCATCTGCTGCTGTCGTCGCATGAAGCCGGCAAGATCTCGCTTCCCGATCGCGCCGCTCCGAGCCGGCAGTCCGGATTGATCGTGCTCGGCATGGGCAAGCTCGGCGCCGAGGAGCTGAACTATTCTTCCGATATCGATCTGGTCGTCTTCTTCGACGAGACGGCGGGTATCGTTCCCGATCCGGATGACGCCATCGACATCTTCCCGAGGCTGATGCGGCGGCTGGTGCGCATCCTGCAGGAGCGCACGGCGGACGGTTATGTCTTCCGCACCGATCTGCGCCTGCGTCCCGATCCCGGCTCGACGCCGCTGGCGATCCCAGTCGATGCGGCGATGATCTATTACGAGGGTAGGGGGCAGAACTGGGAGCGTGCGGCCTTCATCAAGGCACGCCCCGTTGCCGGCGATATCGACGCGGGCCAGGCCTTCATCCGCGATCTCGTACCCTTCGTCTTCCGGAAATATCTGGACTATGCCGCAATCGCCGATATCCACTCCATCAAGCGGCAGATCCATGTGCACAAGGGGCATGGCGCCATCGCGGTCAAGGGCCACAACGTCAAGCTCGGCCGCGGCGGCATTCGCGAGATAGAATTCTTCGTGCAGACGCAGCAGCTGATTGCCGGAGGGCGGATGCCGGAATTGCGCTGCCGGTCGACGGAACGAACCCTCGCCGAGTTGACCGAGGCGAAGTGGATCGACGCGGAAACCCGCGACGAGCTCACATCGGCCTACTGGTTTCTGCGCGATGTCGAGCATCGCATCCAGATGGTGCGCGACGAGCAGACGCACCTGCTGCCGGAAACGGATGCAGAGCTCAAGCGCATCGCCTTCATGATGGGTTTCCCCGACATATCGGCATTCTCCGAGGCGCTGGTGACGACGCTGAAAACGGTCGAGCGGCGTTATGCGCGCCTGTTCGAGCAGGAAACGAAACTATCGTCCGAAACGGGCAATCTGGTCTTTACCGGCCAGGGTGACGATCCCGATACGCTGAAGACGCTGCGCCGTCTCGGCTTCGAACGACCGTCCGACATTGCCAATGTCATCCGCACCTGGCACTACGGACGGTATCGCGCCACGCAATCGGTGGAAGCGCGCGAGCGGCTGACGGAGCTGACGCCCGAACTCCTGCGGGTCTTCGGCGAAAGCAAGCGGGCGGATGAGGCGCTCCTGCGTTTCGACAGCTTCATCTCCGGCCTGCCTGCCGGCATCCAGCTCTTCTCGCTGCTCGGCACGAACCCGGCGCTGCTTTCCCTCATTGTCAACATCATGTCCTCGGCGCCGCGCCTCGCCGAGATCATCGCTGCCAAGCCGCATGTCTTCGACGGCATGCTGGACCCTGGCCTCATGGCCGAACTGCCGACGCGGGACTATCTGGCAGAGCGCATCAGAAGTTTCCTAACCGCGGCAAGGCACTATGAAGACGTGCTGGACCGGCTGCGCATCTTCGCATCCGAACAGCGCTTCCTCATCGGCATACGCCTGCTGACGGGCGCGATCGGCGGCCAGATGGCGGCTCGCGCCTTTACCTATCTCGCCGATCTCATCGTCGAGGCGGCGCTGGATGCGGTGATGAAGGAAATCCGCTCGGCTCATGGCGAATATCCCGGCGGCCGCGTCGCTGTGGTCGGCATGGGCAAGCTCGGCAGCTTCGAACTCACGGCGGGATCGGATATCGATATTATCCTGCTCTATGACTACGACGATACGGCGGGCGAATCCGATGGCCCGAAGCCGCTGGATGCCATGCGCTATTTCACCCGCATCACCCAGCGTCTGATCGCCGCCCTTTCGGCGCCGACGGCGGAAGGCATTCTCTATGAGGTCGACATGCGGCTGCGCCCTTCCGGCAACAAGGGGCCGGTCGCCACACGCATTAACTCCTTCGAGAAATATCAGCGCACCGAGGCCTGGACCTGGGAGCACATGGCGCTCTCGCGGGCGCGGCTGATCTGCGGCGATGAGGCATTGGTGAACGATGCCGAGCGCGTCATCGGCGAAGTTCTTTCGGCAAGGAGAGACATTGCCAAGATCGCTGCGGATGTTCGTGAGATGCGCGCCCTGATCGAGCAGGAAAAGCCGCCCGAAAGCATCTGGGACCTGAAGCTGATCCCCGGCGGGCTGATCGATATCGAATTTACAGCGCAGTATTTGCGATTGATCGCGCCTGAGCGCGGCGTTGGCATCGACGCCAACGGGCTCAGCACGGCAGAGGCGTTGAAACTGCTCGGCGCCAGCCTTATGGATCGCAACGACCTCGATGTCTGCCTGGAGGCGCTGCATCTTTATACGGAGCTGTCGCAACTCATTCGGCTCTGCATCGACGGCGCGTTCGATCCGCAAAATGCGCCTTCCGGGTTGATGGAGCTGGTTTGCCGCGCCGGCGATTGCCCGGATATCCGCACGCTGGAAGCCGAGCTCAAGCGGCTGTCGAAGGCAGTGCGGAAGATATTTCAGGCAACGGTCGGAAACTAAATCATGTCGCGCAAAAGTGCGTAGCGGTTTTGCGACAACGACATGCGCAAAATTAAAAAATCTAAAGCTCAAGAAGCGAATCTGAAAGATCGCGACGCGCTTTAGCG
Organism: Hyphomicrobiales bacterium; assembly: GCA_900468625.1. Taxonomy (GTDB): domain Bacteria; phylum Pseudomonadota; class Alphaproteobacteria; order Rhizobiales; family Rhizobiaceae; genus Rhizobium. Next base: position 48,277 of record UBUL01000040.1, on the reverse strand, counting down.
CTGATCCGGGATACGGATTGCGATGACAGTGCCGATGCCTTCGCGGGAGCGGATGCGCATGCGGCCGTGATGCAGCGCCGTCAGCGATCTGGAAATGGCAAGCCCGAGACCGGAGCCTCCCTTGCTCTTCGCATATTGGCTCTGCACCTGTTCGAAGGGCTGGCCGATCTTGCTGAGCGCCGATTTCGGAATTCCGATGCCGGTGTCGGCGATAACGAGCATCACCGCATCTTCGACCCTGCGCGTGCGAACCGCGATGCGCCCGCCGTCATTGGTGAATTTCACGGCATTGGAAAGCAGGTTGAGCACGATCTGTTTCATCGCTCGCCGGTCGGCGTTGAGCTTGATCTCGGAGGAGATGGTCTGCTCGACCAGAATGTTCTTCTGCGCAGCCGGAATGCGGGTGAAGCGCAGGCATTCCTCGATAAGCGGCGCAAGATCGATCCGCTCGCAGGAGAGTTTCATATGCCCCGCTTCGATCTTGGACATGTCGAGAATGTCGTTGATGACATTAAGCAGATGCTTGCCGCTGTCGTGGATATCCTTGGCATATTCATTGTAGCGGGCCGAGCCGAGCGGTCCGAACATCTGGTCCTGCAGGATTTCCGAAAAGCCGAGAATGGCGTTGAGCGGTGTGCGCAGCTCGTGAGACATGTTGGCGAGGAATTCCGATTTGGCCTTGTTGGCGGCTTCGGCGCGTTCCTTCTCCGCGAGATAATTGGTGTTGGCGGTCGAAAGCTCCGCCTTCTGCCGTTCCAGAATCTGCCGCGATGCTGAAAGATCGTTGATGGTTGCCATCAGCCGGCGCTCGGATTCGCGAAGGCGTTCCTGGTTGCGCTTGAGCTGCGTGATGTCGGTGCCGACGGAGACAAGGCCGCCGTCGCGGGTACGGCGCTCGTTGATCTGCAGCCAGCGCTCGTCGGCCAGCTGCACTTCCGTCGTCTGCGAATGACTGGAACGGCCGGGATCGACGATGCGGCGCTCGATGACCGGCCGTGCGGCGGCGGCATTGACGAGGGCGCGTTCGGTGCCGGGCACGAGCACGGTGTCCGGCAGGCCGTAGGCCTGCTGGAAATGCGCATTGCACATGACGAGGCGATCGTTCTTGTCCCATAGCACGAAGGCTTCGGACGTGCATTCGATGGCGTCGGCCAGCCGCTGATCGGCTTCGGCATAGCGCTGTGCCAGCCGATGCTGCTCGGTCACGTCCATAGCGATGCCGATCATGTGCACGCGGCCCGAATGGGTGCGGATGACCTGGGCGCGGGCACGCATCCAGACGTAATGCCCCTTGGCATGGCGGATGCGCAGAATCTGGTCCACCTGGCCGGCCTTGCCACGGGTTACGGTGCGGGCGAGCATATGCAGGCTGTTGTCGTCCGGATGCATCAGCCGTGCTGCATCCGTAAAGGCGAGCGGCTTGTCGGCAGCCGGCAGCCCAAGCATGTCGTACATCGAGCGCGACCAGAAGAACTTGCGGCTGGTGAAATCGAAATCCCAGAGACCGCAGCGGCCGCGCGACAGAGCCGTCTCGACCCGCAGGTTGGATTCAAGGAAGATTTCGTCGGCGTCGCGCGCCCGTTTCACCTGCGTATAATAGGCATAGAGGATGACGAGAAGGATGGAGGAAATACCGGCAAAAAGCGTGACGTTGAGCGTAAGCTCATCGCGCCAGAGCTTGTCGAGCTGTTCCATCGACGCGGCCGACAGAATGAAGTCGCCCTTGTCGCCGATCAGGGAAATTGCCGCGTAGTAAGGCTCGCCGCCGATCATGGTCTCTATCACGCCGGCATGGTCGCCGAAACTGCGGATGGCGGATACTTCGGGAAAGAAGTCGGAGACGAGCATGCCGATATAGGCGGAGCCGGCGGCGGATGAGGCGAACACCCGTCCGCTCGACTGCACCAGCAGCACGAATGCGCCGGTGTCCAGACGATCCTGCGGCAGATAGGAGGCCAATTTCCGTTCCGCGCCGGTCCGGTCGCCGGCCTGGAACAGGCTGGCGTCGTTCGAAAAGGCGGCGGAGGCGGCGGCGATGGAGAGCGAGGTCGTTCGGCGCGCCGAAGCCGCCATGCGGCTGTGCTCCGTGATCATACCGAAGAAATGCGAGGCGGCGACGACCATCAGGAAGGAAACGATGAGGACCGGAATGATGCGCTTGAGGATTTGTTCCGTCTGCGGAAAACGACCGGAAATCGTCTCCATCCGCACTCCGGGTCGGTCGGCAACACCGCTATGCCAGGACTTCAGACCGTCGAAATTAACACGCAGCCGTCCATCGGCCACGGTTGCCCGCCGCACGTCCACCATTGCTTTAGCCTTGTCCCTCGTGTGATTCGCTGCGCCGCTCGCCCGAATCTGCCTTAATGAATCACTCGTGATTCGGCTTGTCCAGAGGGTGAGGTAAAACTTTCTTAACCATCTGCGATTTCAGCATATTTTGCACACGCATCAGTAAGTTGCGCGGGCACTGGACTCGTTGGAGGCGAAAAGGCTGATACTAGAGCCGGATGATTTTAGGCCTGTTCGGCCTAAAATCTGAATCCGCTCTAGAATCGAAGAAGTAGAGCATGATGTCGTCCGAAAACCGAGCACACTTCGGCATCATGCTCTAATCAGCCTTTGAAATAGGCATGCAGGGCGATCGAAATCATCGCTTCAGGATACGGTCCACGATGTCGCGCACATCAGTCGAAAGATTGGCTGAGCCTTCGATCCGCATCAGTGCCGAGCGGGCATGGTCGGCTCGTACCGGTTCCAGCAGGCGCCAGGAGCGCATAGAGGTCAGGATGCGAGCTGCTAGCTGCGGATTTCGCTGATCGATTTCCAGAATTTCGTCGGCCAGGAAATTGTATCCGCCACCGTCCGCACGGCCGAAACCAGTCGGGTTGGCGAAGGCAAACGTGCCGATCAGCGAACGCACGCGGTTCGGATTGGTGCGCTTGAACAAAGGCGTTTCCATGAGCAGCCGAATGCGCTCCAGCGCGCCTGAGCCGGGGATTGCGGCCTGAATGGCGAACCATTTGTCGACGACGAGCGCGTTGTCTGCGAAACGGTCGCGGAAATGCGCAAGTGCCGCCGCCGTTTCGGCCGCATCCGGAAAGCGCTGTGCCAGAATGGTAAGCGCAGCGCTGAGATCGGTCATGTTGTTCGCGGTGTCATAGGCTGTCTTCGCTCTGGCCGGCGTTTCGTCCAGCTGCGAAAGGTAGCCTAGCGCTGCATTGCGCAAGGCACGGCGGCCGGCGCTTGCCGCATCCGGGGTGAAGGGATCGGGCGTTTGCATGCCCTCGTAAAGCGCCGTGAAGACATGCTTTCCAGCTTCCGCAACCCGCTTGATGATCGTCTGACGGGCGGCATGAATGGCGTCCGGATCATTGTTGCCGCCGAGTTCGCGGGCGATGTCGGCCTCGCTCGGAAGGGCGAGTGCCTGAGCCCGGAATGCCGGCTCCAGACTTTCGTCGGCCGCAGCTGCGAGCAGCGCGTCGATGAAAGCCGTATCACAGGTGATGTCGGTGCCTTGGCTTGCGTCGCGTGCCGCCTGCAACAGGTTCGGCAGGCCGAGGTCGATCAGTGCCTGCCAGCGGGCGAAATGATCGGTCTCGTAGCGCGCGATCAAGGCGAGATCGCCGGCACTCTGGCTGAATTGCAGATTGATCGGCGTCGAAAAGCTGCGATTGAGCGAGAGGACCGGCCGCGACGGGATGCCGTGGAATGTCACCGTTTGCGTCTGCTTCGTCAGATGCAGCACGTCGTCGGTCAGCTCTGCTCCCGTCATGGATGCCGGCACGATGACGGTGCCGTCTTCGGCAAGCAGACCCATGCGCAGCGGAATGTGCATCGGCTTCTTCACGGTCTGGCCCGGTGTTGCCGGCACCATCTGCTCAAGCGACAGGGTGAACGTCTTGGCGTCGGCATCATAAGCGCCGGATGCGGTGACGAGGGGCGTCCCAGCCTGATGGTACCAAAGCGAAAACTGGGCGAGATCGCGGCCGCTGACGTCCTCGAAGCATTTGACGAAATCCTCGATCGTAACCGCCTGTCCGTCATGCCGATCGAAATAGAGATCCATACCCTTCTTGAACGGATCGCGCCCGAGCAGCGTGGCGATCATGCGCGTGACTTCGCTGCCCTTCTCATAGACCGTCGTCGTGTAGAAGTTGTTGATTTCACGGTATTTGGTCGGGCGCACCGGATGAGCAAGCGGGCCGCTGTCTTCCGGAAACTGCTCCGATTTCAAATGGCGCACTTCCGCGATACGCTTGACGGGGCGCGAGCGTTGGTCGGCGGAAAACTCGTGATCGCGATAGACGGTCAGGCCTTCCTTGAGGCAAAGCTGGAACCAATCGCGGCAGGTGATGCGGTTGCCCGTCCAGTTGTGGAAATATTCGTGCGCGATGATGGCCTCGATATTGGCATAATCGGCATCGGTCGCCGTCTCGGGATCGGCGAGCACGTATTTGTCATTGAAGACGTTGAGGCCCTTGTTCTCCATGGCTCCCATATTGAAGTCCGACACGGCGACGATCATGAAGATGTCGAGATCGTATTCGCGTCCGAACCGCTCTTCGTCCCACTTCATCGAACGCTTCAGCGCATCCATGGCATAGGCAGCACGCGACTCCTTGCCATGCTCGACATAGATCTTCAGCGCCACTTCGCGGCCCGACATGGTCGTGAACGTATCCTCGACGACACCCAGATCGCCGGCAACGAGCGCAAAGAGATAGCTCGGTTTCGGGTGCGGATCGAACCAGGCCGCGAAATGCTTGCCTTCGCCATAGCCGGCGCCGCCGAGGAAGTTGCCGTTCGACAGGAGCAGCGGGTTTGTTTGCTTATCTGCGATGATGTTGACCGTATAGGGGGCGAGAACGTCCGGCCGGTCGGGAAAATAGGTGATACGCCGGAAGCCCTCGGCTTCGCATTGCGTGCAATAGACGCCGCCCGTGCGATAGAGGCCCATCAATTGCGTATTGGCCTCCGGATTGATGACGGTCGTGATCGTCAGCTCGAAAGGCGCAGTTTCCGGCAGATCGCGGACGGTCAGATTTTCGGGACTGGCGTCGAACCGTTCCGCAGGGAGATCGACCTGGTCAAGCAGCAGCCCGGACAGCACCAGCTCGTCGCCGTCGAGCACAAGCGGCGCTTTTGGATCGATGCCTTCGCGGCGATGGAAGATCAGCCGTGCTTCCACCTTGGTTTCGGTGGGATGCAGATCGAATGTAAGGTCCACGCGTTCCAGGACGAAGTCGGTAGGCCGGTAATCTGCCAGATTTACGATCTGGCCCGTATCTGTTCGCATGGTCTATCCTGATCAGGCTAAGCTAGGGCGGGTACAGTCCGAAGCCTCCCCTCGGACTAAGGTGTCGCATCATTACATCGAAATCTGAACCAAAGTTAAAGTCATGTCATGACTTCGGTATGTTTTGTTACGGCACAATAAGTATTTGCTCATCTGTCTGTCCTTGTTTCAGGTCAAGCGCGGCTCTAGAATGGATATTGAGCGGATGAGCAACAATTTCTGGTCTGCATTTGCGGATGGCAGTACAGTTGCTACCATGCGCTCCTTGGGATCGACGTTGTTTCGCTAGGGCCGGATGATTTTAGGTCTGTTCGACCTAAGATCAGAATCCACTCTAGAATCAAGGAAGTAGAGCATGATGTCCTCCGAAATCCCCCTGACATTTTTTGGAATCATGCTCTAACGCCGAATGAGGCTCTTCAAGCAGGGAAACAGTAATTTAAAGTAAATTATTTGTTTAACCTCTTGCGGTATAACGGCACCTGCATAACTATAGCATGCTATTAAATGTCGGAATTATGATCGATTCCGCGTGACATTGTTCACAAAAATGAAACATCCCATTTGTCGCATATTGAGAAGGGCACCCCAAGGAGGCCCGATTGAGCTTTTCCATCGAGCAGCTAGCTCGCCATCCCAGATTCGTAGCGTCGCTGCGCTTTCTCTCCGAGGCATTGCGCAACCGCTACGACAGCGGCCCGAGGATTGCGCGTATGCTCGCCTCGCATCAGCGCTGGCTTCTGACGCAAACGGCCTATGCGCTCCATCTTGAACACGATCCGGCAGTTCCCGGCTCGGGTTTGACCGTTGTCGCGCTGCGCGATCTCATTACGCATTATCGTGTCGCCAGCCGCAATACGGTCCTGAGCTTCATCGAGGAATTGCTGACCTATCGCTTTCTGGAGCTGGCGCCGGGGCCGGTGCGGCGTCCGCGCAGGTACGTGCCGACCGACTTGAGTTTCACCGCAATGTTCGGTTGGTATCTCGCCAATCTGGCGGCGCTCGATTTGCTTGACGATGGCGGTCGCGCAGCCGCATTGGCCGCCTCGCCGATGCTGCTGGATCTTGCGCAGCCGCGCATGGCGCGCAACTGCCTGGAAGCGGAAATCTGGCGCGAGCCGCCCGAGAGCGTCGGCCTGTTTCTGTGGACCGAAGCCGGCGGCCTGGTCGTCGATCACATCATGTCGAAACTGGATCTCGATGAGCTGGTCGGCGAAAGAATCGACATAGGGCGCGTCGATGCACGGGCGCTGGCAATGCACTTCATGATATCGCGAACCCATCTGCAGCGCCTCTTGCGCAAGTCTGCCGAACGCGGAGACATCGGCTGGCATGATGAGGTCAAGAAGACCCGCATGTGGGTATCGCGTAATTTTCTGGATCGGTACTGCGGATGGCAGGCGGTGAAACTGGCGGCGGTCGATGAGGCTTTCGCCTGGGCGCAATCCGTCAAGAAGGGCTCTGATCCGCTCTAGAAACAAAGAAGCAGAGCATGATGTCGTCCGAAAACCGATCGCACTTTTCGGCATCATGCTCCAACTCAGGCGCAATGCTGCGGCCGAAGATCCGCGGAAGTTCAAAGGGGAATGCTGGCGGCGGCGGTCCGTGCAGCACCCGCTTCGCGGCATTCACCCTTGCGAAAATTGCGTGCCTTTTCGAATTCCTCGGCCGCCCGCACCGCGCAGCCGATATGGCTGACCGAATCGAACAGGACAATGAGGGGACGCAAACCCGAAGACATGATGCGGATCCTGATGGAGCAATTCCAGGGAAAGCGCACGACGGTTTTCCGCCCGGAATTGCGTAAAAAACAAAGGGATGGGGCGCCTTCGCGATTCGAAAGAAAAGCGAAAAGCTCTCGTCAAACGCTGTGCCGAATAGCCGTCACGCTATTCGCGCCTCTTGGTCAGCAGGCGCGGAAATCGGCGAAAAGGGTCGTCGGCCGGCTGACGCGAGCCGATATGCCGGTGCCCCGCGCAGTCATCTGCTCATTGGCAGCGATGCCGAGATTGCGATGGCCGTTTGTGGCGCGCACGGGCTCGATGGCGCGGCGCAGGGTATCAAACCCACAATGTATGGGACGAAAACGTGCAGTCATTGCCTTGGTTCCTTTCGAGATTCCTCCCAAGACACTTCCTATATTGCAGTGCAACATCGATTCTGCAATGCACAACGCGCCAAGACTGCCATGCGAAAAATGCATGGCTAATGTCATTTTCCGTTAACGCCTGCAGGAATCAGCCTAATATTTCAGCGGCGATATAATTCTTGAATGTCAGAAGATCATTCCATGCCAGCCGCTTATTGATCGGTGCGGTCAGGAGTTCTTGCGGATGAAGGCTGGCGATGGCCGGCACGGTGCGGCCAAGAATGCTGATTTCCCGCCATTGCCCGCGCAATCCGTGGATGGTTTCGGCACCTCCGAAGAAATGCCGGGCGGTGAAATTGCCAAGCAGCAATACGGCCTTAGGCTCTGCAAGCGCAATCTGCCGTTCTATGAACGGACGGCATATCTCGATTTCCGGTGGGGACGGGGCGCGGTTGCCCGGCGGCCGCCAGGGGATGACGTTCGTGAGCAGGATCGCGTCGCGTTGAAGGCCGATGGCGGCCAGCATCCTGTCGAGCAGCTGACCGGCCCGACCGGCAAACGGCGCACCTTCGCGGTCGTCGTCGGCGCTCGGCATCGGCCCGATCACCATGATTCGGCCTTCGGGCGTGCCGCTCGCAAAGATCGTCGATCGCGCGCTGTTCTTGAGATTGCAGCCATTGAAGGCTTCGATGGCAGTCTTCAATTCGGAGAGCGAACGTGCGCTTTCGGCTGCGAACCGGGCTTGTTCCACCGCCTGCTCGTCGGGAATTGCCGGTGTGGCGCGCGGCGGTGCCGCTGCCGGCGGAGCGGCTGGCCTTGCAGCCTGGCGACGATCTGGTTGCGATCTTGCCGCCGGTGCTGTCGGAGCTTCCGGCCGGGGCTGCGTGGCCCGCAAGCCCTGTCGAGCGGCGCGCATGGCTTCGAATTCGGCAAAGCGGTCCACCGGCTGCTCTTCCAGCAGCCAGTCTACGCCGGCATCCGCATGGAAATGCAGAAGGGCGGCAAGCTCGGCCGGTGTAAGGTCGCTGGCGGAAATCATGAGCCGACTCTAGAGCATGATGCCGAAAAGTGTAAACGGTTTTCGGACGACATCATGCTCTACCTATTTGAATTTAGCGCGGATTCAAATCCTTGGCCGATTCGACCTGAAATCATCCGGCCCTAGCCAAAGCGGCGTACGAATGAAGGGCAGGGTGCCCGGCTGTCTCAGGCCGTCCACTGGACGATGTCCTCGCGCTCGCCGATCAGGGCAAGACCATGGGCAATCGACAGCAGTTCGCCGCCTGTCTCGATCCGCTCCCGGCCAAAACGTTCGGTGAAGATGCGCCGTACCGCCGGCACGAAGGACGTGCCGCCGGTCAGGAATACCTTGTCGATCGCGTCGGGCGGTGTGTTGGTGGTCGTCAGCACGTCGTCAAGCGCGCCTTCGATGCGGGCGAGATCTTCGGCGATCCAGCTTTCGAAATCGGCGCGGCGAACGTGCTTGCGGCCGGCCTTGCCGAGCGCCGGGAAGTTGAATTCGGCCTCTTCCTCGCTCGAAAGTGCCATCTTCGTCGCGGAGACCGCCTGATAGAGCGGGTAGCCTTCGTCATGTTCGACCAGCTCGATGAAAGTCTCGAGCTTTTCGGGCTCCAGACTGCTGCGCACCAGGGTCTTCAGGTCGGCATATTCGCGCGAGGTTTTGAAGATCGAAAGCTGGTTCCAGCGGCCGAAATTGGCGTAATAGGAGGTAGGCACTTCCAGAAGCTTGTCGAAACTCTTGAAGAAACTGCCCTTGCCGATGGCCGGTGAGACGATGTTGTCGATCATCCGGAAATCGAAATGATCGCCGGCAATGCCGACACCGGAATGGCCGATCGGGGACGCAGCCAGCTTTCCGCCATGGCTTTCGAAGCGGATGAGGGAATAGTCGGTCGTACCGCCGCCGAAATCGGCGACCAGAACGGTCGCATCCTTCTTCAGATGCTGCGCGAAGTAAAAAGCGGCTGCGACCGGCTCGTAGACATAATGGATTTCGGGAAAACCGAACCGCGCGAGAGCGGCATTATAGCGCTCGGTGGCAAGAGCCGGGTTGGGATTTGCGCCGGCAAAGTGCACCGGTCGACCAGTAACGATGCGTGAGACGTTCTCAGGCCATCCTTCTCCGGCATAGGTGCGCAGACGGCGCACGAAGATCTCCATCAGATCCTCGAAACTATGGCGCTTGGCGAAGATCAGCGTGCCTTGAAAGAGCGCACTCGCGGCAAACGTCTTGATCGACTGCAGGAAACGGCAGTCGCCGGGATTGTCGATAAACTGCCGGATGGCCGCATGCCCGGCCTCGACCTTGAGCGCGGTCGCACCCAATCCCGGGTCCTTCATGAAGGAAAGCGCAGTGCGCATGCTGTCTGCTGTGCCGGCAGCGCTGTTGAAGGCGACCGATCGTGTCGAGGGTCCGTCGGCCATCGCCAGGACCGTATTCGTCGTGCCGAAGTCGAAACCAAGCGCCCGAGCCATGCCCGCACTCCTTTCCGTCGAAATTGTCTGGATTGGGGCCAAGCCCCTCTATCAGGCGCAAGACGCGCGCCTGCCGCAAAGAGGGCGCGTCATGACATGGCTGAACGTCAAGTTCAAGACGTTGGAACGCTTTTATTTTCCGCTTCCGCATCCGCCGGCAGCACATCGGCATCCGCTGTGCTTCGAACCTCTCGCAAATGAAACGGGCGCCTTTCGGCGCCCGCTGATGTCATTCGGCAGCGATGGCCGCTGGCGGTTCTTTGTCGTGCGGGTCGTGGTCCTTGCGCTTGCCGAGGTGCCCCAGGAAGTCGCTCAGGCGGTTCATTTCGAGGAAGATGACCGGCGTGATGAACAGCGTGAGAAGCTGTGAGACCACCAGACCGCCGACGACGGCAATACCGAGCGGTTGACGCAGTTCGGAGCTTGCACCGCCGCCGACGGCGATCGGCAGCGCACCGAGCAGCGCACAGAAGGTCGTCATCATGATCGGACGGAAACGACGGACGCATGCTTCATGGATCGCTTCCGCGGGCGATATGCTGGTTGTCGATCGCAGCGTTTCCAGCGCCACGTCGATCATCATGATCGCATTCTTCTTGACGATACCGATCAGCATCAACAGACCGATCAGCGCGATGATCGACAGGTCGAAGCCGAAGACCTTGAGGGCAAGCAGCGCGCCGAGAGCTGCGGCCGGGAGGCCTGACAGAATGGTCAGCGGATGGATGAAGCTCTCGTAGAGAACGCCGAGAACGACATAGATCGTCAGCACGGCGGCAAGGATCAAATAGGGCGTGCTGCCCTGCGACTGCTGGAAGATCTGGGCGGTGCCGCCGTAGGACGTGAAGATATCCGCCGGCATGTCGATCTCTTTCTTGATCTGATCGATCCGCGCCGTGGCGTCGCCAAGCGCTTCGCCGGCCGGCAGGTTGAAGGAGACCGTGGTCGAAACGAGCTGCCCCGTCTGGTTGATGGTAACGGGGCCCGTCGTGCGTTGCACATGGGCGAAGTTCGACAACGGAACCAGCACGCCGTTTGACGAAGCAACGTGGATATCCTGCAGCCTCTGGTCATCCCAGGGCTTGCTGGTGTCGAATTCGACCATCACGTCATAGCTGTCGCCGGTGGTCTGAATCTGTGCGGCGTTATAGCCGCCGAACGCTTCCTCCAGGGTTGTGCGGAGCTGATTGTTGTTGATCCCGTATTGCGCCGCCTTTTCGGTGTCGATGACGATGTTTGCCTGCAGCGCGTTGTTCTGCTCGTCCGAGGCAACGTCGGTAAAGCGCGGATCGCGGCGCATCGCGTCCAGCATCTTGTTGGCCCAGAGGTTGGTCTGGTCGGCACTCAAAGCTTGAATGATCAGCTGGTACTGGCTGGCCGTCTGACGGCCGCCGAAGCGCAGGCTCTGCTGTGGCGTGATATAGGCTTTTATGCCGGCTATCTTGCCGATGCCGGCACGGAGTTCGCGTAGCGTCTGGTCCAGCGGCGGGCGCTGTTCCTTCGGCTTCAACTGGACAAACATGGTCCCGTTGTTCAACGGCTGACGGATGCTGCCGCCGACGATCGACATGACGTGGTCGACGGCGGAATTCTGTCTGACGAGCGCCGCTGCCTGGTTCTGCAGGTCACGCATCGCCGGATAGGATATGTCCTGGCGCGCCTGGGTGGAGATCTGCAGGCGGCCGATGTCCTCGGTCGGAAAGAAGCTCGCCGGCAGTACCATGAAGAGATAGGCGGAGAGCGCAACCGAGCCGAGGAAGCTCAGGAGAACGGTGCCGCGGTGGCGCAGGCACCAGGCGACGCCCTTGTCGTAGCCGCGCTGGGTCCAATCGAAACCGCGGTTGAAGAGGCGCACCGGATACGGCGGCTGATCGTGACCTGCCGACAGGCGCGAGCTGAGCATCGGCGTGACCGTGAGGGAGACGACCGCGGAAGACACGATGGCGATGGCGACGACCATGCCGAACTCGTTGAAGATTCGGCCGACCACCCCGCCCATCAACAGGATCGGGATGAACACCGCGATCAGCGAGATGGACATGGAAATGATGGTGTAGCTGACTTCGGCCGAGCCTTTGATTGCCGCCTGCAGCACCGGCATGCCTTCCTCGACATGCCGCAATATGTTTTCCAGCATGACGATCGCATCGTCCACCACGAGGCCGACGGCGAGCGTCAATCCGAGCAGGGATATGTTGTCGATGCTGTAGCCGAGCACATACATCATGCCGAAGGTCGAAATCAGCGACAGCGGCACGGCAAGGCCGGGGATGATCGTAGCGGTTACATGGCCGGTGAAGAGATAGATGACCAGAACGACGAGGCCGATCGTCAGGAGCAGGGTGAATTTGACGTCTGAAATCGCATCGCGGATCGGCTTCGCCGAGTCGTTCATGATATGCGTCTGCACGGAAGCTGGAATTTCCGCATGAAGTTGCGGCAGCTTTGCATTGATGGCATCGACCACCGCGACGGTGTTGGCGTCCGGCTGACGCTGGATGGCAAGAATGATCGCCTGCTTGCCGTCGTACCATGAGCCCGCATTGACGTTCTGCACGCTGTCCTGCACGTCGGCGACATCGCTCAGGTGGATCGGCGCGCCCTTGGGGTTGGCGATGACCAGCGACTTGAATTGCTGGGCATTCGTCCTCTGCGTGTTGGCATTGAGCGTCATGCTCTGCTTGCTATTCTGCAGGGTACCGACCGGGACCTGGCTGTTGGCGCTGACGATTGCGGAATTGACGGTATCGATACCGATACCGCGGGCCAGCAGCTTGTTCGGATCGACCTCGACCCGCACTGCGTAGGTCTGAGCGCCATAGACGGTCACTTGCGCGACACCCGGAAGGGTCGACAGCGACGGTGAAATAATGTCTTCGGCAATTTCGTCGAGTTTGCTGCGCGGCATCGTATCGCTCTGTACGGCAAGCAGCATGATAGGAGCATCGGCCGGGTTTGTTTTCCTGTAGCCCGGCGGCGTCGTCAGGTTGTTGGGCAATTGGCGCGTCGCGTTCGAGATCGCGGCTTGCACGTCGGCTGCTGCTGCATCGATGCTGCGGTTGAGATCGAACTGCAGCACGATGCTCGTATTGCCGAGCGAGTTCGTTGCCGAAATTTCACTGATTCCGGGGATGGTTTCGAACTGTTTGATCAGCGGCGTGGAAACCGAGGTCGCCATCGTCTGCGGCGAGGCGCCTGTCAGCTGCGCCGAAACGTTGATGGTCGGAAAATCCACCTGGGGCAGGGCGGCAACGGGCAGCAGCTGATAGCCGGCCAGGCCGGCCATGACCACACCCAGCGCCAGAAGCGTCGTCGCTACCGGTCGTCGGATACAGAATTGCGGGATCATTGCTGTGCTCCAACCGAAATCGTTTCGCTCTTCTCGCTTGATTGATCGCCGGCTGCGGCAAGGTTCTCAGGCTTTTCGTCGTTGAACTGTTCGACGACCTTCTGGCCGTCGACCAACTGCACCTGCCCTTCGACGACGACATGATCTCCTTCCGAAAGGCCCTTGGCAATCGCGGTGAAGCCGCCGTTTTGCCGCTCTACCGTCACCGGCGTCAAATGAACCTTGCCGTCCTTGACGAGATAGGCATAGAAGCCTTCCGGACCGGGGCTGATCGCAACTGTCGGAGCGACGATCACAGGCTGATTGTCTGTGAGATGAACGACGACGTTGACCGATCGGCCGGGCCAGATGGCGCCATTGGCATTGTCGAACTTCGCTTTGACGAGGATGGTGCCGGAAGCGGTATCGACCGCATTGTCGAAGAAGCTGACCGTACCCTGGCGGGATTTACCCTTGCTCGAGTTCGGAACGGTACTGACCGGCACCGCGCCGGCCTTCATTGCTTCCTCCAGCTCACGAAGCTGATTTTCCTGCATATGGAACTGCACATAGATCGGATTGTATTGCGTGATGGTCACGATCGCCGTGCCGGGCGTGACATAGGCACCGGGGCTGGGGACGACATTCCCGAGACGTCCGTCATAAGGTGCCCTGATTTGGGTGTTTTCCAGCAGGACCTGGTCGGATGCAAGCTGCGCCTTGTCGGCATTGACGTCGGCGGCCGCGGTATCGCGCGCTGCCACGGCCTGATCGACCGTCTGCTGCGTTCCGGCATTGTTGAGCAGGCTCTTGGCGCGGGACAGGGCTGATTCTGCCGCCACGAGTGTCGCCTGATCCTTGGCTATGGTCGCCTGATCCTTGTCGACTGAGGCCTGAGCGGTACGTGCGTCCAGCTTTGCAATCAGATCTCCGGCCTTCACCATAACGCCGTCCTGAGCCTCGATCGATGTGATGATGCCGGATTCCTGCGCAGCGATCGTCGTGGTGTTTTGTGCGACGGCCGAGCCGGTGGCCGTGATATCGTTGGGCAGCGGCCTCTTCACCACTGCGACTGTCTTGACGACTGAGGACAGAGCCTGGCGCTTTTGGCCACCTGCCTGTGCTGCCTTGCTGTTGTCTTTGGTTTCTGCGGAGGCTTGATCGACAAATGCGGAAAGAAAGGGAATGCGGTCGCGATAGCCCCAGGCTGTGAGGGCTGCGACGACAAGAAGGCCGAGGGGAAGCCAAAATTTTTTCATATTAAAAGAACCGGTCGAGGCGAGTTGCGGGAAGCGCGATGACGTTGAAGTGTATTTATTGCGCCGCACAACATAAACGGGCTTCGCCGCAATCCATCACATCGCCGTTACCGCTAACGTTCGGTAATTCTGTCCCTATAACGTGAATACGTGAACGCTGATCCAGTGCAATCTATCACAGTTCCGCAACGCGAAAAATTAAAGGTTGGAAAGCTTTCGGATTGCTATGATTTGTGCGGTGCAACAAGCAAGTCAAATGACTATTTTTTGATTGCCGTTATGTAATAATTGGACGGCAAGACAGCTCCAAGCGGCATTTATAGTGGAAAGAGGGGCTGCAATGCTCATAGCGGCCCCTCTCGGCGCTCACGCAATCGTGTTGACGGGCCTGTTTACAAAGACCCGTCCTTTATCCGCGTGACGGCTTTAAAGTGAGCGGGCAGCGCCGCCGTCACAACGGACCATTGTTCCCGTCACATAGCTGGCCGGTCCGCTGCAGAGAAAGGCGGCAGTCTCGGCGAATTCCTCGACGCGGCCGTAACGGCCGGCAGGGATGCGCTGCTGACGCTCGGCGCTGACATCTTCCAGGCTTTTGCCTCCGCGCGTGGCGGCAGCGGTGTCAAGCTCGGCCAAACGGTCGGTCGCTATGCTGCCCGGCAGGAGCATGTTCACCGTGATCCCATATGCGGCCACTTCGCCGGCAAGCGTCTTGCTCCAGCCGGCAAGGGCGGGGCGCAGCGTGTTGGAAAGCGCGAGATTGGGGATGGGTTCGATGACCCCTGAGGAAGCGATGGTGAGAATGCGACCCCAGTTCTGCGCCTTCATGCTCGGCAGCAGCGCGTTGGTCAGCGTAATGATCCGCGAGACCATGGAGATGAAATAGGTCTCCAGCCGGTCCGCTGTCATATCCTCCGTCGTCCCGGGCGTCGGGCCGCCGCTGTTGTTGACGAGAATATCGATGCCTCCGAGTTTTTCCGCGACAGCCTTGGTGACGACGTTTACGAAGTTTTCGTCGTTCAGGTCGGCCCAGATCCAGTCCGCCCGGCCTTTGCCCTCGGCATTGATGGTTTTGCAATTGCTTTCAAGCCGTTCGCCGCTGCGGCCGCAAAGCAGCACGTTCACGCCCTCGCGGGCGAGCGCCACGGCGATGCCGTGCCCCAGGCCCTTGGATGAGGCAAGCACCAGCGCTCGCTTTCCGCCGATACGAAGATCCATCTTGATTATCCTTCATGCTGTTCGGAATTCCCGATGGACATTTATAAAACGCCATGCCCCAACTATGAAAGGCGCCTGTCGTAAAGCTCGCATCAGAATATTGACGTTAACGTAAGAGTTATTTAACTTGTTCTGCGCGCTGGACGAATTGGGAGATTGCCTGTCGCTTCCCGGCTCGACAATTCCTTCCCGTTTTGACAAGAGATAACCGAATGGGGAAGACGTCCAAATGGACAAGGCTGTGTCAGATATTCGGATGCGGCCAAGCGGAGAGAGTGAATGACTGACGCGAGCGAGCTGCCGGAACGCGAGAGCATGGAATTCGACGTTGTGATTGTAGGGGCGGGTCCAGCGGGCCTGTCGGCTGCGATCCGGCTGAAGCAGATCAATCCGGATCTGGCCGTTGTGGTGCTCGAGAAGGGGGCCGAAGTCGGCGCGCATATCCTGTCTGGCGCCGTCGTCGATCCGATCGGCATCGATCGCCTGCTGCCCGGCTGGCGCGAAGAGGAGGGGCATCCCTTCAAGACGGAGGTTACGGACGATCACTTCCTGTTCTTAGGCCCGGCCGGCTCCGTCCGGCTGCCGAATTTCATGATGCCGCCGCTGATGAGCAATCACGGCAATTACATCGTATCGCTCGGCAACGTCTGTCGCTGGCTGGCCGAAAAGGCCGAAGCGCTGGGTGTCGAAATCTATCCCGGCTTTGCCGCGACTGAAGTGCTCTACAATGACGAGGGCGCCGTCATCGGCGTCGCCACCGGCGATATGGGCATCGAGAAGAATGGCGAGCCCGGCCCGAACTATACGCGCGGCATGGCGCTCTTAGGCAAGTATGTGCTGATCGGCGAGGGCGTGCGCGGCTCGCTCGCCAAGCAGCTCATTGCCAGGTTCGATCTGGCGCGGAACAGCGATGTGCCGAAGTTCGGCATCGGCATCAAGGAACTCTGGGAGGTCAAGCCGGAGAACCACAAAAAGGGTCTTGTGCAGCACTCATTCGGCTGGCCCCTGGGCATGAAGACGGGCGGCGGCTCCTTCCTCTATCATCTGGAAGACAATCTGGTCGCCGTCGGCTTCGTCGTGCACCTGAACTACAAGAACCCCTATCTCTATCCCTTCGAGGAATTCCAGCGCTTCAAGACGCATCCGGCCATCCGCGGCACCTTCGAGGGCGGCAAGCGCATTTCCTATGGCGCGCGCGCCATCACCGAGGGCGGATACCAGTCGGTGCCGAAGCTGACCTTCCCGGGCGGCGCGCTGATCGGCTGCTCGGCCGGCTTCGTCAATGTTCCCCGCATCAAGGGCAGCCACAATGCGGTGCTTTCGGGCATGCTGGCGGCGGACAGGATCGCCGAGGCGATCGCAGCCGGCCGCGGCAACAACGAAGTGATCGAGATCGAGAACGAATGGCGCACCTCTGACATCGGCAAGGATCTGAAGCGCGTTCGGAACGTCAAGCCGCTCTGGTCGAAGTTCGGCACGGCGGTCGGCGTGACGCTCGGCGGTCTCGACATGTGGACGAACCAGCTGTTCGGCTTCTCCTTCTTCGGCACGCTGAAGCATGGCAAGACGGATGCTCAATCGCTGGAACCGGCCTCCAAGCACCGGAAGATCGACTATCCGAAACCGGATGGCGTCTTGACCTTCGACCGCCTTTCCTCGGTGTTCCTGTCGAACACCAACCACGAGGAAGACCAGCCGGTGCATCTGCAGGTCAAGGACATGGCGCTGCAGGTATCGTCGGAACATGACGTCTATGCCGGTCCGTCGACGCGCTACTGTCCGGCCGGCGTCTATGAATGGGTGGAGAAGGATGGCAAGGAAACCTTCGTCATCAACGCCCAGAACTGCGTCCACTGCAAGACCTGCGATATCAAGGACCCGAACCAGAACATCAACTGGGTTCCGCCGCAGGGTGGCGAGGGGCCGGTCTATCCGAATATGTGAGATGGAATCATCTTGATCGGGTCAGGCGTTTGGACGATCCGTTCGGCCAAGGCCGACGAGCTGCCTCTCCTCGCTGCCATCGAGATCGATGCCTTTTGGGCTCTGCATGAGACCGGCGCGGTCGCCTATGAGCCAACGTCGCTGCCTCTCGACGTGTTGGAGCAATCCCTTGCGGAAGGCTTGCTGTTCGTTGCCGTCGACGATGAAGATCAGCCATTCGGCTTTTTGGCCAGCGTTATGAGAGATGGCTCGGTTCACATCGCCGAAGTCGATGTCGTCAGGCGCCGGCAGAAACAGGGTGTCGGACGGCGGCTGATGGAAGCTGCGATTGCGGCGGCGAGAACGCAAGGGGCCGCTGGCGTCACTTTGACGACGGACCGGCACGTGGCTTTCAACGCGCCATTCTATGCGTCCTTAGGATTTCAAATCCTCAATGATGGAGAAAGGCCGGCCGCTCTCACGCAGATCCTGGAGAGTGAATTGGCCCACGGCGCCGATCCGGCCAGACGCGTAGCCATGGCGCTTCGATTTTGATCCTAGCTCCATGAATTTCAGAGGCAAATAGAAAGAGCGGCTCAGCACCTCGCTGAACCGCTCCATATCTCAGCAAGATGCGATTTAATGCTGGACGGCCTTCCGGGCGAGCAGGCCTGTGGAAAGGGCAACGCCGACGCCGGTCACGATTGCGGCTGCAATCCCTGCCATTCCGATTTCCTCGCCGAGCAGAAAGCCGCCGCCGATCGTGGCCAGAACCGGAGTGATCGCGGTGAACGCTGCGGCCTGCGTGCCACCGAGAGCCTGGACGGCAAGACCGTAGGCAAGCGTGGCGGCAAGGCCTGACAGTAGCCCTTGGCTGACGATCTGCAGGCCGATTTCCGGCAGGGGGATTGAAGTCAGCGAGCTGCCGAAGATGGCGGCCAGACCGGCATGAATCAGGAACGACCAGACGGCGATGATGGCGCTCGATTGCACGGCGCTGAGGCCCGAGCGACGGAAAGCGTGGGTGTAGGTTGCCCAGAGCAGAGCGGCAAGCGGCAGCAGCGTGAAGCCTTCCCAGGAGATCTGCACGCCATAAAGGCTGCGGGCAAGCAGGATGACGACGCCGGCGACGATGCCGCCAAGGCCGAGCCAGCGCGTGATATCGAGCCGTTCGCGAAACAGGAGCACGCCGATCAAAGCGGCCGCCAGCGGCATGGAGCCGCCGAGCAGGATGCCGGCCGATGAGGCGGGCGTGAACTGGATGGCGAAGGTGGTGAGCTGGAAGAAGAGGGCGCCCGAGCCGCAGACCATCAGCGCCAGCAGCTTCAGCGGCACGCCCTTCGGCAGCAGGCCCGTCCGCCACCAGACGGGAGCGAGCACCAGCGCCGGCACGCCATAGCGGATCAGCCCGAGGTCGATGGTGCCCATCTGCGCTTCGGCCGTGTGGCGGGTGGCCAGAATCCAGTTAGCCCAGATCAGGACGGTGACGATGGCACCGGCATAGCCGACCACGGTGGGGGTTGCCCTGCGGGTGGAGAGAGACAAAGCGGTCATCGACATATCCTTTCCAACGATCCGGTTCTCTTTCGAATGAAGAGAAGATAGCGCCGAAGGCCGAGGCATGTCCTTGCTAGTTATGGCTCTAGAATCGTGTTATCAGCAATAATCTGCCAATCTTAATGATTACACTTTTCAGATATGCCAAAACTGGATAAATTCGATATCGCGATCCTCAATTGCCTGCAGGAGGATGCGCGCGCTACCAATGTCGAGATTGCCGAGCGGGTAAATCTCTCGCCGTCTCCCTGCCTGAGGCGCATCCGAAATCTGGAAAAATCGGGGCTCTTGCGCGGCTATCGCGCAGATATCGATCGCAAGCAGGCCGGTCTCGGTCTCACGGTCTTCGTGGAACTCAAGGTAGGCCATCATTCGAAGGAGAATTCCGAGACGCAGCAGGCAGCGTTGCTCGCCATTCCGGAAGTCGTCGCTTGCCATCTGATTTCTGGCACTGCCGATTTCCTGGCGGAAGTCGTGGTCGAGGATTTGGCTGCCTATGAGAAGGTGATGTCGGAAAAGCTTCTGGTGCTTCCGGGCGTGGTCGATCTGCGTTCGAACTTTGCGATCCGCACCATCAAGACCAATGGTGCTTTGAAACTGCCACAGCCTGAATGAAACAGCCGGAGTAAAAACACAAAAGGGCCGTCGCCGGCCCCTTTGCGAGGAGAGTTTGATTATTCTCAGAGCATCGTGCCGCTGAGGATCAGCAGCGCGACCGAGAAATAGATCACAAGGCCCGTGACATCGACCAGCGTCGCGACGAACGGCGCCGATGCGCTGGCGGGGTCGAGCCGCAGCTTCTGTAAGATGAAGGGCAGCATCGAGCCGGCCAACGAGCCGAAAGTGACGATACCGATCAGCGCCGCGAATACGGTAAAGCCGACCAGCTGCCAGTGCGGACCGTAGTCGAACAGGCCAAGGCTTTGCCAGAGCACGATGCGGGCGAAGCCGACGAGGCCAAGGATCGCGCCGAGTACGATGCCGGTCGGAAGTTCCCGGAACGCAACGCGCCACCAGTCCGCAAGCTTGAGTTCACCAAGCGCCAGCGCTCGGATGATCAGCGAGGTCGCCTGCGAGCCGGAATTGCCGCCGGAGCTCATGATCAAAGGAATGAAGAGCGTCAGCACCACGGCCTTCTCCAGCTCGCCTTCGAAGTGCTGCATGGCGCTTGCCGTGAGCATTTCGCCGAGGAAGAGGGCTGCGAGCCAGCCGGCACGCTTGCGGATCATGCCGGCAAAGCTGATCTTCATATAGGGCTGGCCGAGGGCTTCCATACCGCCGAACTTCTGGGCATCTTCGGTCGTATCGGCGATCATCGTGTCGATGACGTCGTCGACGGTGACGATGCCGAGCATGTGGCCCTTGTCGTCGACGACCGGGAGCGCCAGCAGATCGTGGCGGCGGATCAGGCGCGCGACATCCTCCTGCTTCATCAGCGGCGGCGCCGTGACCGGCACGCCCTTCTGGGCCACGGTCAGGATGCAGGCATCCGGCTCGCCGGTGATGAGACGGCGCAGCGTCACGACATGCAGCAGCACATGCGTTTCGTCGTCGAGAACATAGATGGCGTAGACGGTTTCGCGGGAGCGCTCGACCTGGCGAACGTGGTCGAGCGTCTGGGCCACGGTCCAGCTTGCCGGCACGCTGACGAATTCCGTCGTCATGATGCCGCCTGCCGTGCGCGGCGGATAGCCCATCAGTCCCTGGATCGCCTGCCTTGCATGTTCGTCGAATGTTGCGAAGAGCCGGGCGCGAGTTTCGACATCCATTTCCAGGAGCACGTCGGCGACGCGGTCGTTGGACATGCCATGCAGCAGGCGTGCGGCGTCCGCATTGCCCATGACTTCGAGAATGGCGGGAGCGTTACGCAGTTCCGGCCGGTCGAGAATGCGCACAGCGCGCTCTTCCGGCATTTTGGCGAGAATGCGGGCAGCCTCTGCCACATCTACTGCGTTCAGAGCCTCGACACGTTCCGCAATGGTGACGGCTCGATTGTTATTGATGAATGCGCGCGCGGCATTGCCGGCCCGCGTGGGAAAGCTGTTGATGTTCATTATAGCTCGCCTTTCCGGTCGATCCGCCGTCGTAGCGGATCGTGGCGAGCCGACAGGAGTCGGTTAGTGCACGAATGCTACTGACGGCAAAGGCAATCGACTACTACTGTCGCTAGGCATCGAAAGATGACTCCGGTTAATCGGTATGGAAAACGCTGTTCCCCACGTGCGGAGAAGTCGCGCCGAAGGAATGAAAAGTCAAGAGGTGGACGCGGTTTAAGGGCCAATGTCGCAAGAAAAATTTGCTTAGGCGGCTGAAGCTTGTGCAATGCACCGAAATTCGTTGCCGAACCGCCAAAGTAGCGTAAGCGGACGACACGCGTCCGGCTCGATTTTTCGGGGATTTCGCCGGCTCGGAAGCCGGTGCTGATGGCCAGCTCATCATTTTCCCGCGGCGATCGAGCCGATATCGTCCGTTTGAATCCACAGTCTCAGACGTGACCGGTGCGCCGCTCCAGGCCAACCGAGAGGGCGAAGACGGCAAGGCCGCCGACAGAGAGAAACGCGCCGACATATCCGGTCGCGGCCGCGGTGAAGCCCCAGGAGATTACGAGCCCGCCGAGCCAGGCGCCGAGCGCATTGGCGATATTGAAGGCGGAGTGATTGGAGGCCGCGGCCAGCGTCTGCGCATCCGCAGCCACATCCATCAGGCGGGTTTGCACGGCGGGACAGGCGGCAAAGCCGCAGCCGATCAGAAAGACGCAGATGCAGAGCATGACGGGATTGGCGGCGGTCAGGGAGAACAGCGTCATGATAACGATGTTGAAGATCATCATGCCGCCGATCGTTCCCCTGATCGAGAGGTCGCCGAGACGGGAGCCGACGATATTGCCGACATTCATGCCGATGCCGAAGAGCGCAAGCACCACGGGCACCATGGCGCTGCCGAGGCCGGCGACCTCGGTCGTCGTCGTGGCGACGTAGCTGAAGATCGAAAACATGCCGCCGAAGCCGATGGCGGCGACGCCAAGCGAAAGCCAGACCTGTATCCGCTTCAGCGCGCCGAGTTCGCGGGTGATGCTGGCGCCTTCCTCGACCTTGTCCTTCGGCAGGAAGAGGGCGATCAGCAGCATAGTAACGAGGCCGACGCCGCCGACCATCATGAAGGCCGCACGCCATTCGAGAACCTGGCCAAGGAAGGTTGCGATCGGCGTACCGATCAGCGTCGCGATCGTGAGGCCAAGCATGACCTGGCCGACGGCGCGCACACGGCGGTGGACCGGCACCATCGAGGCGGCAACGAGCGCCGCGACACCAAAATAGGCGCCATGCGGCAAGCCGGTGATGAATCGCAGCGCGGTGAAGCTTTCGAACGTCGGCGCAAAGGCGCTGGAAATATTGCCGGCGGCAAAGATCGCCATCATCAGCAGGAGCAGCGTGCGGCGCGCCATCTTGGCGGCAAGCACGGCGATAATGGGCGCACCGACGACGACGCCGAGGGCATAGGCACTGATCACGTGGCCCGCTTCCGGCGTGGTGACGCCGAAAGTGCCGGCAACATTGGGCAGAAGTCCCATGATTACGAATTCGCCCGTGCCGATGCCGAAGCTGCCGACCGCCAAGGCCGAGGTCACCAGCGCGATCGTGGCGCGTGAGGGCGCTTCGACGGAGGTTTGGGTATCGAGGACCTCGACGGCAATATCGCTCACGAAAACTCCTTGGGCGGCAAATCGGATCAGGCGCCGAGAATCAGGCGGCAAATCCCGGCACGGCGCTCAGTGCATCAAAATGGAATAAGGGACTGGTGGGGCATGGACATGCCTCCGTTGATACTATCAATGAGCGCATTATTTCTGTCGTGTGCATTTTTTGCAGCGCAGTATGTCGGATCATGCATAAGTCCGTTGCCGCCGGTCGGGCGAAGCGGCCGCCATGCTTGAAATCGTTCCAACCGAAACCATCTGACAAGGAGCGCACGGGGTTTCAGCCCCTCAGAGATAATTTGCGGGAAGACCGAGAGCCCCAATGAAGTTGATCGGCTTTTTCAATCGCGACGGCGGCACGTTCCGCACAACCGATATGGCTGCTTACGAGAAAAAAGCGGAACAGGTCTTTCGCGACGCCGGCCACGATTTCGAAGCTGTGGTGGTGGAGGGGCGCAACATCGTGTCGTCGATGGAGCGTGCCGCACGCCGCGACGACATCGACGGGATCGTCGCAGGCGGAGGAGACGGCACGATTTCGGCGGCCGCCGCCATCGCCTGGAAGAACGGCGTCGCGCTTGGCGTTATCCCGGCCGGCACCATGAACCTCTTTGCCCGCTCGCTGCGCCTGCCGCTCGACATCTGGCAGACGCTCGTCGTGCTGGCTACAGGCGAGGTCGACAATGTCGATATCGGCAGCGCTAATGGCCGCGCCTTCATTCATCAGTTTTCGGCGGGCCTGCATGCGCGCATGGTCCGCTATCGCAACGCCTATACCTATCGCTCCCGCATCGGCAAAATGTCGGCGAGCACTCGGGCTGCCTTCGGCGTCATCGCCAATCCGCCGGAATTCGATGTCGATTTCGAGGCCGGCGGCATTCGCGAGCGCAGGCATGTGTCGGCGATCTCCGTCTCCAACAATCCCTTCGGCGCCAATGCGTTGCTTTACGCCGACAGCCTGCGCAGCGGCGAGCTCGGTTTCTACACGGCAAAGCCACTGCGGCCGCTCGGCGTTGCCCGCCTCGCGTTTGATATGCTGCGCGGCCGGGTTCGCGAGAACACGGACGTCATGGTCATGCACGCGCCGGAGGTGCATCTGCATTTCCCGAAGCTGCGGCACCTTTCGAACTGCGTCATGGATGGTGAATTGCTGCCGCTCGAGCGGGACGTGACGCTGAAGGTGCACCCCGGCGAGCTTAGGGTCATGGTCCGGCAAGGGACCGCCGCCAGCGTCAAGCGTGAAGGTATCATCGATAGCGTGGCTATTTGATCGCTCAAAGGCGGGGCACGTAGGTCCGATAGTCGAAATCCGCAGCGCAGCGCAGATGGCGGATCGCTTCCTTGTGCTTCGTATCTCCGTAAAGCCGCTGATACCGCTCACTGAAAATATCCTGCATGCTGGCTTCGTCGCCGCTCGTCATCAGCCTTGAGGAAGTAGATGCCATGGTGCGCATCGCGCGGGGCGCGCTCGACGCTGTCTGGGCAGAAGTGAAACCGTGATCAGCGCCTCGGCGCTGATGCCGGCACTTCCCACTTGCCCGCCTTGTGAAGGCTCTTGATATCCTCTTTCGGACCAATGCGCGGTTCAGCTCCTTTTGCGGATAGGCCCGTGCATGGGCGCAATATGCCTAGGCGTCCTGATGATCGCGATCGAAGATCTTGCGCACGATGTAGTTCGGCGAAAGGTCGTCGCGATAATAGATGCGGGCGATCATTTCGGCGAGAATGCCTGTCGTGATCATCTGCACCGACGACAGGAGCAGCACGACACCGACCATCAGCAGCGGACGGCTGCCGATATCGTCGCCGAAGATGAATTTATCGATGAAGAGCCAGAGCAGGATCACGCCGGCAAGCGCACCGAGGCCGAGGCCGAGCGAGCCGAAGAAGTGTCCCGGACGCGCCTTATAGCGCATGAAGAACATCACCGACAGCAGATCGAGGATGACGCGGAAAGTGCGCGAGATCCCGTATTTCGACGTGCCGTGCTGGCGGGCATGGTGGGTGACCGGGACTTCGCCGATCCGCGAGCTCGGTACGACGCCGGCAACCCAGGCGGGGATGAAGCGATGCATCTCGCCCATCAGCTTCACCTGCTTGATGATAGAGGAACGATAGATCTTCAGGCTGCAGCCATAATCGTGCAGTTTGACGCCGGTGATGCGGCCGATCAGGTAATTGGCGCACCATGAGGGAATCTTGCGCAGCAGGAGGCCGTCCTGGCGGTTCTTGCGCCAGCCGACGAGCAGATCGAGCTGGCGCCGTTCAAGCTCTTCGACCATGGAGGGGATATCCCTCGGGTCGTTCTGCAGGTCGCCGTCCATGGTCGCGATCAGACGGCCGCTGGCCGCATCGATGCCGGCCTGCATAGCCGCGGTCTGGCCGAAATTGCGCTGAAGCTCGACGATGCGCAGGATCAACCCTTCCTGCGAAAGCGACCGTCGGGCATTGACGAGCGTCGCGTCCGTGCTGCCGTCGTCGACCAGGATCAGCTCCCAGGATTTGGCAAAGCCGGTCATGGCTGCACAGATGCGCTCGATGAGCGGGCCGACGCTTTCTTCCTCGTTGAAGACGGGCACGACCAGCGAAAGCTCAAGGGGACTCGCCATATCGGCCTGGGGGAGGGGCGACTCTGCCGTTGTCTGCAACACTTCTTTCTCCTAAAAGACCGGCAGAACCTGCCGGACGGAACGAGCGAGAAGTCCGGTTTCAGCCTTCCGCTCGCATTTGGGTGCCCTAACTACATGAAGACTCCGACGGTTGCCAGCCGACAGAATTGGTTTATTCGCAACCGAATGACGCTGCTGACGCTCGCGGTCGTAGTAGCCTACGCCGGCTTCATCGAATGGTTCTGGGGCTGGGGCTCGATCCTGGCGCAATGGGGCAAGGTCGGCGCATTGCCCATCCTTCTCGCTCTCGCATTTCTGACCGGCACCTATTTCCTGCGGACCTGGCGCATCTATGACTACTTTCCGAAGGAAACATCGGGCCATTTCGCGGCGCTGTTCCGCGTGACGCAGGTCCATAATCTGCTGAATATCATGATGCCGTTCCGCACGGGGGAAACGAGCTTTCCGGTACTGATGCGCTCGGAGTTCGGCATTCCGCTGGCGCGGGGAACCTCGGCGCTGTTCGTCATGCGGCTGCTCGACCTGCATGCGCTGCTGGCCGCAGCCGGCGTCGGCCTTGCGCTTGCTTCGTCTTATCATGTCCTGGCCTGGATGCTGTGGGCGGTTTTTCTGCTGCTGCCGGTCGCAGGCTTTGCCTCTCGCCGGCCTCTGATCCGTCTTGCAGCCCGCGTTCTGCCGAAGAAGGCGCAAGGGTTGGTGCATGAGCTGGAACGCGGCCTGCCGGTCAACGCCCGGGCCTTTGCGCGCGCCTGGCTGACGACCATCGTCAACTGGCTGGTCAAGGTCGTGGTGCTTGCCTGGGCGCTCGGCCTGATGAACGTGACGCCGCTCTCGGCAAGCTTCGGCGGCGCGCTCGGCGGCGAACTGTCGTCAGTCCTGCCCGTGCATGCGCCAGGAGGTGTGGGCACCTATCCGGCCGGCATCACCGCCGGCGCGATGGCCTTCGGCGCTTCGAGCGCGAAGGAGGCAATCGAAAATCTCGCACAGGCCAGCATCAATGCTCACCTGCTGATCGTGGTTTCCGCGCTGACGGGAACCGCGATCGGATTGTTGATCTCGCGCAAGCGCGGCTGACCGGCTACTGTAGCGTCTTGCTCTCAAGCTCGGCCAATCGCCTGCGCAGGAATGCCTGCTCCGGCGCCTGCTGACACAGCGAAAGCGCGGTTTGGTAAGATTGCCGCGCCTCGTCCGTCCGGCCAAGTTGGCGCAGAAAATCGGCCTTCGCCGCATGGGTGAGATGATACCGCGCCATGCGTTCCTCTTGCAGCAATCCGTCGACAATGGAAAGCGCCGCCGACGGTCCGTCACGCATGGAGACGGCGACTGCCCGATTGAGTTCGATCACCGGGGAGGGGCTTGCGATCAGCAGCAGGTCGTAGAGCATCACGAGTTGCCGCCAGTCGGTATCCTCAGCGGTCACGGCGCGCGCATGTTCCGCCGCAATCGCGGCCTGCAGGGTGTAGCTGCCTACGCTCTCCGCTGACATGGCCCGCGCCGATAGCGCCAGGCCTTCGCGGATCTGACTGTGATCCCAAAGCGCGCGATCCTGGTCGACAAGCAGCACCAGATCGCCTGATGTATCGGTGCGCGCATCTCGTCGCGAATCCTGCAGCAGCATGATCGCCAGCAGCCCCTCGACCTCCGGATCCGGCAATAGCTGGAGCAGCAGCCTGCCGAGCCGTATGGCTTCCGCGGCAAGATCGGCGCGCACGATCGCAGCGCCCGATGATGCCGAATAGCCCTCGTTGAAGACGAGGTAGATGACATGCAGCACCTGCGCCAGCCGCTCCGGCAGATGAGCTTTATCGGGCACTTCGTAGGGAATATGGGCAGCACGGATGCGGTTCTTGGCGCGGACGATGCGCTGGGCGACTGTCGGAGCCGGGATCAGGAAGGCATGGGCGATCTCTTCCGTCGTCAGCCCGCAGACTTCGCGCAAAGCCATGGCCATACGTGCCTCGGCGGGTACGAGGGGATGGCAGCAGGTGAAGATCAGCCGCAGCATGTCGTCCTCGATCTCCTCGTTTTCCGACGTCTCCATTGTTTCGCCCTCCGGATAGAGACTGTCAGCGATATCGGCCTGCGCAGCATCGAAGCGCGTTCGGCGCCTGATGTGATCGATGGCGCGAAAGCGCCCGGCTGAGACGAGCCAGGCATAGGGATTGGCCGGGATCGTCTCCTCCGTCCATTGCTGCGCCGCTGCTGCAAAGGCATCGTGGAGGGCCTCCTCGGCCCTGTCGAAATCGCCAAGCAGACGGATCAGCGTTGCCAGCACGCGGCGTGAGTGACTGCGATAGATACTATCGATGGTCTGGTTCAGCGACACGGGCGTCAATTATTCTCCGCGAGATCGCCTTGAAGCGTCAGGATGCGCACCGGGCGGATCTCGACGGCGCCGTAACGCGCTGAGGGAATGCGCTTGGCGATATCGGCAGCGCCCTCGAGGTCTGGGGCTTCGATGAGATAGAAGCCGGCCAGATGCTCCTTCGTCTCCGCGAACGGCCCGTCCGTCACCGAAAATCCTTTGCCGTCCGGGCGGATGACGATCGATTTGTCCCGAAGCGCCAGCGCTTCCGAAACGATCATGGTGCCGTCCCGCTGTAAGGCTTCGTCAAAGACGAAATGCTCGGCGACCAGATGATTCATCTCCCTTTGCGTCAGTCTTCCGTCGATATCGACGGGCATGTAGATCAAGCATAGAAACCGCATCTATTTTCCTTTCTCAATCATTCGTCCGGAAAGCGGATGTCGAAGGCTGCGCGAACCTCGATCATGCCGTAGTGCGCGACGGGGAAGGTGGCGGCGATACGGGTCGCTTCCTCCATGTCCTGGGCCTCGATCAGCACGAAGCCGCCGAGATGTTCCTTGATCTCCGCGAATGGGCCGTCGGTAACGGTGGTTCCGTCCTTGCGTACACGAACCGTTCTCGCCGTCTCCGGTTCGCGCAAGGCATTGGCGACGATGAGATGGCCGCTGTGGCGCAGCCGGTTGTCGTTGTCGATCGAATCCTGCGTCAGCTTTCGCCCTTCCTCTTCGGAAATCTTGGCGATTTCCGCGCTCTCGAACCACACCTGGCAAAGGAATTTCATCGTCGCCTCCTCAAACGTTCGGGCCGAAGGAATAGATCGGCCGCACCTCTATGGCGCCGAGCTTGGCCAGCGGAATGCCGGCGGCAATCCGGATCGCATCGTTCAGGTCCTTCGCTTCGATCAGGATGAAGCCGCCTAGGTACTCCTTGGTTTCGATGAAGGGACCGTCCGTCACCGATGTCTCGCCATTACGGACCCGCACTGTCACCGCAGACTTCGGCGATTGCAGCGCTTCGGCATGGATCATATTTCCGCTCGCCATCAGATCTCGGTCATAGCCGAGCGAATCCGCATCGAGCTTGTGCTTTTCCTCCTTGGCCATGGCATCGAGCCTCGTGCCATCGAACCAGACCTGGCAGAGATATTTCATCGCAGCGTCTCCTCTTCAATTTGCTGACAGCCATAGACGAGCGGCTGCGAAGCAAATCGACATCCCGATCCGCAGCATGACAAAAATTTCCGGTGCTGTCGAAAAAGCTCGAGGCCGGACGACCAGTTCCGTCATCTCAAAAAGGAGAAACGGACATGTACAATCTTGAAGCAGCCCTCATCCACAACTGGCACAAGAAGACCCTGTCGGATGAAGAGTTATTGCAAATGTCAAATCCCGGCGAAGTGATTGCCCGCACGATGATCGGATTTGCTATTTTTGCCGTGATGATCCTTGGTCTGAATTTATGGGCGGCGCCAAACGACGAACGGCCGCAAGTCGCGGCCGCTCACCAGGAGCAATCGGTGTCAGCAGAAAAGCAATAGGGTGAAGCCCCATTGCCTGCTGGCGCTTACTGAAATGCCGTTTCGAAGAAGCTGCGCAGCTTGCGCGAATGCAGCGCTTCCGGCGGCATGGCGGCCAGTTTCTGGATGGCGCGGATGCCGATCTGCAGATGCTGGTTCACCTGCGTGCGGTAGAAGGCCGTCGCCATGCCAGGCAGTTTCAGCTCGCCATGCAGAGGCTTGTCCGAAACGCAGAGCAACGTGCCGTAGGGAACGCGGAATCGGAAGCCGTTGGCGGCGATCGTTGCCGATTCCATATCGAGCGCGACAGCGCGGGCCTGCGACAGCCGCTTCACCGGGCCTGCCTGATCGCGCAGTTCCCAGTTGCGGTTGTCGATGGTGCCGACTGTGCCCGTGCGCATGATGCGCTTCAGCTCGAAGCCTTCATAGCCGGTGATCTCGGCAACGGCGGCCTCAAGCGCCACCTGCACTTCGGCGAGCGCCGGGATCGGCACCCAGACCGGCAGATCGTCATCGAGAACGTGATCCTCGCGCATATAGGCATGGGCGAGCACATAATCGCCGAGGCGCTGGCTGTTGCGCAGGCCGGCGCAATGGCCGAGCATCAGCCAGGCATGCGGGCGAAGCACGGCGACGTGGTCGGTGATCGTCTTGGCGTTGGAGGGACCGACGCCGATATTGATCATGGTGATCCCGGCATGGCCTTTCTTCTTCAGATGGTAGGCGGGCATCTGCGGCAGTCGCGGTGGCGTGGTGTCGCCTTCGGGATGACTGAAGCCAGCCTTGGTGATGATGTTTCCCGGTTCGACAAACTCGGTATAACCGTCGCCGCCCTTGGCCATCAGATCCCGCGCCCAAGTGCAGAATTCGTCGATATAGAACTGGTAGTTCGTGAACAGCACGAAATTCTGAAAATGCGCCGCGCTGGTCGCCGTGTAATGGACGAGGCGAGCCAGAGAATAGTCTATGCGCTGCGCCGTGAAGGGTGCAAGCGGCGAGGGCTCGCCTGGTGGCGGGATATATTCCCCGTTGGCGATTTCGTCGTCGGTCGTGTTCAGATCGGGCGTATCGAAGAGGTCGCGTAGCGGAATGTCTTCGAAGACGGCAGCAGAGGATTCGACATGCGCACCTTCGCCGAATGCGAAATGCAGCGGGATCGGCGTCGTCGATTCCGACACGACCACCGGAACATTATGGCTGCGCATCAGGAGCGTCAGCTGTTCCTTGAGATAATGCTTGAAGAGCTGCGGGCGGGTGATCGTCGTCGTATAGAC
Source organism: Hyphomicrobiales bacterium (assembly GCA_900468625.1). Classification (GTDB taxonomy): domain Bacteria; phylum Pseudomonadota; class Alphaproteobacteria; order Rhizobiales; family Rhizobiaceae; genus Rhizobium. The sequence continues at coordinate 17,686 of UBUL01000040.1, read as the reverse complement.
GCCTGGCGCGGTGACATGCCCGTAGGAGAGGCGCGAATCGACATGGCCGAAGCTCGTCGTCTCGATGCTGACTTGCGGATAGAAGGCGCGATAGCGCGCCGTGATTGGCGCGCCCTTGGCAAGCTTGGCGAAATTGTCGATCAGAAACGCGGTATTGCGCTCATAAAGCTCGGCCAGCGCATCGACGGCCTTGCCCGGATCATCGAAGGTCCGGGGCTGGAACGGGCTGGGGGAGGAGATGTCGAGGGGTGAAAAAGAAGAGATTCTGTTGCTCATGAGCCATTATAGAGTGTCATTGGTTACAAGCAAACGACGTTGCGGCTCATGATCCGAATTCTCGCAGCTATTTTGCGGCCACATCGGGTCCTCCGCGCATCGGGCGCGGAGATAGTCCCTTACTGCACGGTCGTGCAGTAAGGGGTGCCGGTTTGCAGGCAAGTGAAGCTTGCACCGAAATGCGACTGCGCACCGCTGCGGCCCGCATGCTCCACCGCAACCGAGAAGCTGAATGCAAAGACGGCGGCAAACAGCATGATAACAACAAAACGCCGTGCGATAATCATCGAGTCCATGTTCCTGGCCCTACCAGTGCCCTATACTGGACATTGTTTTGCCATGGTCAGGCTGAACAGGTGCTGAGATACCGGTTCATCCGGCGTTCAGAAATATTACCGGTTTCGAATGGTCGCCCGCCTTTATCCGCAGGCAAATAACAAAAGACCTGCCGGCTGATAGCGGGCAGGCCTGACATGCATTTTGTAAGAGGCAAACGCCTTTTTAAAGTCTCGTCCAGGTCTGCGATTTGCAGAATACCTTCAGCACGCAGCCCTTCATCCTCACGCTATTGCCGCTCACGGTGCCGGAACCGCTATAGGTCTTATCTTCGGAGGGATCTGTCAGCTCGCCTGTATAGCTGCCGCCCTTGCCCTGCATCTTGCCGATCTGCTTGCCGGCATATTTTCCGGTCTTCAGCGTTACGCAGTAGCTGTCCGCACAAGGCATGATGGCGGCGGTATCGCCCTCGACGGTTTTCCAGTTGCCGACGATCGGCTCTTCGGCAAAAGCCGCGCTCGCGCCCAGCAGCAGCGCGGCAGCAAGAATGGTGGCACGGATCATGATGTTGTTTCTCCCCCGGACGCCGCCCGGCATTCCAGACGGGCATAAGGTCAAGATTATCTGACGCGAACGTAAAGGTAAATATGGTTTTCGGAGCGCAGATCGCCTCTGTCGTCTCGTCCATCAGCCTTGTTGAATACTTCATCCAATCGGAACGCGTTCCTTTTGTGGTGAAGAAAGAGTTTAAATTCAAATCCTAACAGAAGATTAAACTCGCCCGAAAATCCTTAATTTGCAAGGGAAGCGATGTTTAACAAAATCCCAAGTTTACCAAGCATTTGCACTTTGTTTGCATCGAATTAATCATGCATTTTAGGCGTTTTTTGAAAGCCGTCTGCGATAGTGAAGCCATCAAACGAGCGGGGCAAACCCGCCGGCCGGAAGAACCGGAAAGCCGCGAACGACGGCAAGGTTCGGACGGAAAACAGGGCAGATACGAACAGAAGTCAAACAGGGATAATAGCAATGGCACGCTTCGAAACGACGATGTCTGGAAATGCCATGATGGGTGGTAACGGCGCCGATGCACTTTGCGAATTGGGCGTGAACTACGCGACCGGCAGGGGCTGCACCGCGGACCTCATTGCCGCTCACAAATGGTTGAATATCGCGGCCATCCGCGGCAGCGAGCGTGCCGCCGAACTTCGTGCCGACGTCGCAGCGACCTTGACCAAGATGCAGCTCGCAGCAGCGCTGCGCGCCGCCCGCGAATGGATGACCACGCACTGAACCGCGTCGAATCGAATGCCACTTCCTGACCTCGGAAGAGGGGATGCCGGCGGCCGAAGGAGATGCCAGCCGAAATGATGAAAACCGCGACCGGCCGGGACAAGGCAGGCGCGGTTTCGTCGTTTCGCAGCAACTCCAGGAAAAGCATGTAGCGGTTTTTCGTCCGGAATTGTGTAAAAAAATCAATACAGGATGCCTCCCGCCGGTCAGCCGATCGCCTTCAGTACTTTCGGCAGTGCTTCGGCCAAGAGATCCAGATCCTGCTTGGGGCCGACGCTGACGCGGATGCAGCGATTGAGCGGGGCTACGCCCGGCATGCGGATAAAAACGCCGTGCTGGATCAGCCCGTCGACGATCGCGCGGGCATAGGTGCCGTCTCGGCCGCAATCGATGGCGACGAAGTTTGTGGCCGAGGCAAGAGGCAGCAAGCCATTGTCGCGGGCGATCGTACCGATCTCTTCGCGCGCGGCCCGGATCTTGCCGACCACCTCGGCGAGATAGGCCTGATCCTTCAGGGCAGCAAGGGCCGCCACGGTCGCGAGCCTGTTCATGCCGAAATGATTGCGGATCTTGTCGAAGGTCAGCACCGTCTCCGGCGCGCCGATGGCATAGCCGACGCGGGCGCCGGCCAGCCCATAGGCCTTGGAGAAGGTGCGGGTGCGCAGCACGTTCGGCAGGCCGATCAGATCGGAAATCGCCGGCAGCGAGCTGGCCGGTCCGGTTTCGCTATAGGCTTCGTCGAGCACCAGCAGACAGTTTTCCGGCAGCGCACGGGCAAAGGCGACGATCTTGTCGGCATCCCACCAGCTGCCCATCGGATTGTCGGGATTGGCGAAATAGACGAGCGGCGCATTCTCGCGCTTCACCGCCTCAAGCAGCCCGCCGAGATCCTCGCGGTCATCGACGTAAGGCACGGTAACGAGGCGACCGCCGAAACCGGCGACATGGAAATTGAAGGTGGGATAACCGCCGAGCGAAGTGACGACGGGCGTGCCCGGTTCGACGACCATACGGACGATCAGGCCGAGCAGGCTGTCGATGCCTTCACCGACGGCGATGCTCGCCGCCTGTACGCCGAGGTGCGCGGCAAGCGCCTGCTTCAGCTCGTAATTTTCCGGATCGTTGTACATCCAGATATCGCCGGCCCCTTCGCGCATGGCCGCGATGACGGAAGGCGCTGGTCCAAAACCGTTTTCATTGGCGCCGATACGGGCTCGGACCGTCAACCCGCGCTGACGCTCCAGCGCTTCGGGGCCGACGAAGGGCACGGTGGAGGGAAGGGCGCTGATCAGCGGCGTGAAGCGCGAGAAGGCGGACATGCTGGCTTTGTTTCCCGAATGCAGTTGCAAGACGCAGCAGAATAGGCGCTTGGCAGGTGGTTGCAAGGTGGAAAGACATTCGTCCACCTTGCGCTATTTGCAGTCATCGCAACCGATGAAGGATCACCTGTTCGACAATTCATAAGGCAGCGTAAACGCGCTTCGCTAGACGGCTGCGCGTTCCTGTTAATGCATGGTCGGTTGGAACAGCAGTTTTTCGGCGGCCACGGTTTCCGGTTACAAACCTGCCTCGGCCATCCAAAGCTCGGCATCCGCACCTCCCGGAATTCGCAGCGGCGCGGATGGATCGTTGGCAGCCCGCCAAACCGCCTCCGCCACGTCGGGAGCATAAGTCACTGGACCGGTGTCGTCCTGCACATTCTTTACGAATTGCTGGATCAGTGGCGCATAATCCGGATCGTCCAAACCACGCAAATGCGGACGCGCATTCTCCCCAAAACGTGTTTCCGGTGAGCGGCCTGGCAAGACAATATGCACCCGGACGCCAAACGGCTCCATCTCCACCGACAAGGACTCGGTGAAGGCGTTCACCGCTGCCTTGCTTGCTCGATAGACCCCAATTACCGGTAAGATCTTAACGGTCACCGTGGACGTGACGTTGACGATGACTCCGGTCCGGCGTTGACGCATCTGGGGCAATACAGCCTGAACCATCGCCAGTGTGCCGATCGTATTTGTCTGGAACAGCGACTGCACCGTCTCCGGTGCGGTCAGCTCGACCGGTGCGGGCGCTCCGAAACCGGCATTGTTGACCAATACGTCTATCGGACCGGCAGCCTTCACAGCCTCCCCGATGCTTGCCGGGTCAGCGACGTCGAGCGCGAGAATACGCAGGCGCTCGGAAACCGGCAGTAGCTCGGGTTTGGGTGTGCGCATTGTCGCGATCACATCCCACCCTCGTTCAAAAAACAGTTTCGCAGTCTCCAGGCCGAAGCCAGACGAGCAACCGGTGATCAATATCGTGGACATGAGCTTCTCCAAACGAAAGGAATGATGCCATGGTAGTGACCAAGCCAGAGACTTTATATACGCTGCAGTCTCCATTTCTTTAGCGTTAGTCCTGATGATGACAATTGATCCTCTTGCCGAAATCGTCACGCTGTTGCAGCCGGCCGCACGCTTTTCGAAACTGGTGGAATGCGCCGGCGCCTGGCGAATTCATCGGGAGGCCACGGGCGAACCATTCTATTGCGCAATCCTTGAGGGGCGTTGCCGCGTAACGTTTGAAGGGCATCCGCCTTTTATTCTCCAGGCCGGTGATTTCGTGCTCGTGCCGGCCATGCGCGACCTTATCAACGAGAGCGTCGATGCACCGGCCGATCTGTCTCCCATGGTTCCGATGCAGTTGAGTGGCGGCCATTTCCGTGTCGGCCGCCTCGACGAGCCGGCCGATGTGCGCATGCGCATCGGGCATTGCAGCTTCGGCGCGCCGGATGCGGCCTTGCTCGTTTCCCTCCTGCCTGACGTGGTTATCGTTCGCGATGAGCCCCGACTCGCTACACTGATGCAATTGGTCGGCGAGGAAACACGTGAGCGGCGGCCGGCGCGCGAACTCGTGCTGCAACGGCTGCTGGAAGTACTGTTGATCGAGGCATTGCGATCCGGCGCGGAAACAGCCGTCACGCCGAGCCTGAGCCGCGGCCTTGCGGATGAACGCTTAGCTGCAGCACTTCACGCGATGCATGCGCGTCCTGCCTATCCTTGGACCGTGGCGGATCTTGCAACCGAAGCGGCCCTGTCTCGATCGGCTTTCTTTGCGCGTTTCAGCCGCGTCGTTGGCTTGCCTCCAATGGAATATCTACTGGCCTGGCGTATGGCTCTTGCAAAGCAGCTATTGCGCAGTCGCGAATTGGGCATGGATCAGGTGGCCGAACGCGTAGGTTATGGATCAGCAAGCACTTTCAGCGTCGCCTTTGCGCGATATGCAGGCATGCCGCCTGCTCGATATGCCCGTGGGGACGTGAGAAGCGACTGAGGACGTGAAGTCGTCAACTAGCGCTAAGAGACGGTCCCGCCAGACGAATATGGGAATGGCGGCTCAAGGCCGAACGCAGCCATCGGCGGCCCTGCCATTTCTCATGGAATTTATACCAGTTGCCTCTTGCCGCGCGCAGCCAGCGCTTCGGTATTGCCGATCATGAAATCGGCACGCACCACGCGGCGCAATGTCTCCGGCTCGATCAGGTTGATGAAGCGGACGTGGACGCGGTTGCCGTTGCGGTTCACCTCGGCGCAGGCGATGCGATAGGCAAGACCGAGAATGTTCAGGTAATAGTGGCTCGGCAGGCCGACGGTCGTGCCGACGACGAAACTGGCGCCGCCGCGCGAGATGTCGATGATCTCGGCGCTGCGCACGGAGATGCCGGTGAGGCAGGGACGGACCGCCACGAGGCGCGCCGGCCTCTGGACGTAGAAGCGTTCCCAGCTGCGTTCGTAAACTTCGGATTTGACTTTCGCCAGATGGGTCGCGCGAAGCATTGTCATTCCCTGTTGAAGAACAGACCGAATTCATCTCGGTTACTCCATGAACCTTGCACGGAGGTTTTGCGGAAGCGTCAATTCCATAGATAGAATTTTAACGGGTTCGTCTTTTGTATCGATTTTAGCGCATCTTGACACTGGGATCGGCTTCGATCATAGGAATGCTCGGTTCGAGGCGCCTGCCGCTCGCGGATGAAAATCCAAGGTGAAGTCCTCGCTGTTCTTGGTCACAGCCATATAGGGCATGCTGATCGACGGTAACGCGAGCTCCGTTTCACGGTCGTAAGTGCGTGCCTTAGCAAAGGCTGATCCTATGACGACGTATCCGTCCATAGACGAATTGAAGGCTCAGGCCCGGCGTCTGCGTCAGGCCATGATCGGGCGCGGCGACGACATGAGCCACAGCACGGCACTGGAGCTGATCGCCAAGCAGCATGGGCTGTGCGACTGGAACACGCTGTCGGCACTGGCGGCGAAACCGAATGATGGGCCGGATGCGCCCTTCGATGTCGGCTCCGCCGTGCGCGGACGCTACCTGAACAAGCCCTTCACAGGCAAGATTCTGGCGATGTCGGCAAAATCCGGCGGGCTCTACCGGATCACCATTCACTTCGACGAACCGGTCGACGTGGTGGAATTCGAGGGCTTCTCGGCATTCCGCCGGCGCATCAACGCGCAGATCGACGCCGACGGCATTTCGCCGCGCAGGACGTCGAACGGCGTACCCCATCTGGTTCTCGACATCTGACTTCATCTTTCATCGATAGGCGGCTATCTTTGCCGATAGCGAGCATTCTCGTCCGGATTCCCCCATGACGCACACTCTCGAAAACAATATGTTCCTCACAGGCTGGCTGCCAGGTGTCTTTGCCAAAACCGCCGCGCCAATCGTCGTCATCACGACAGTCAATGGCCTCTTTGCCGTCATCGACGCCTATTTCCTCGGCGCCTATGTCGGGGCCGATGCGCTGTCGGCGGTGAGCCTTATCTTTCCTGCGCTCATGCTGCTGATTGCGCTTCAGACGCTGGTTTCGAACGGTATGGCGAGCATTCTCGCGCGCCGTCTCGGAGCTGGAGATCGCATCGGGGCACGAGCGGTATTCACCGGCGCGCATGGGCTGGCGATCGCCATCGTACTTGTCATCAATCTCGTTTATTGGCTCGCAGGGCGGCAGCTTATCGCCGCTGCCGCGGGCGGAAACGCCGATGTCGCCCAAGGTGCCGAGGCCTTTATGGGCATCATGGTCGCCTTCGCGCCGGTCAGCTTTTTGCTCTCGCTGCATGTCGATGGACTGCGCTGCGACGGCAAGCTCGGCTTCATGATGCTGGTGACGATTGCCTCCACGCTGCTCAATATGCTCGCAAACTGGCTGCTGATGGCGGTTGCCCATTGGGGCGTGGTCGGCTCCGCCGGCGGCTCGATCCTGGCACAATTCATCTGCCTGGCGATCATCTTTTCATATCGCCTGCGCCGCCCTGGCGCGTTGTCGGTCGATATGGGGCTGCACCTTCGCGAGTGGCGCGGCATCTTTGCCTTCGGTGCGCCGATGAGCCTCGGCTTCATTGGAGTTTCGCTGAGCTCGGCCGCAATCCTCTTCAACCTGTCGATCTGGCACGAGGGGGACTATGTCGCAACGGTCGGTGCTTATGGCATCGTCACCCGGGTGATGACCTTGGCCTATCTGCCGCTTCTCGGCTTGAGCATCGCTCTGCAGACCATATCGGGTCACAATCACGGTGCTGCGCTTCCCGCCCGTGTCGGCCATAGCGTTGTCATAGCCATGGTTTCGGCGCTGATCTACTGCGCGGCCGTCGAGCTCGTCGTCGAACTGCTTGCGGCACATCTGGGCGGAATTTTCGTCGCCGATCCCGTGATCGTCGATGAAGTCGGCCGTATCCTGCCCTGGACGATCGGCGCCTATTTCCTCTTCGGGCAGGCGGTCATTCTGTCGTCCTATTTCCAGTCGATCGGCGATGCGAAGCGCGGCGCGATTTTCGGTCTGTCCAGGACCTATTTGTTCACCGTGCCGCTGACATTCGTCTTGCCGCTTGTCTTCGGTGAACGCGGGATCTGGATGACGCCCATCTTCTCGGAAGCGGGCATGATCCTGCTCACCTGGCTGGTGCTGTCGCGTAATGCCAGGGATCGGAAATGGCGCTACGGCCTGCTGCCCGCATGAAATGAAGAAGGCCGCGCCAAAGAGGGCGGCCTTTTTTGTCGAGTGCTCATCTCAGCCCTTGAGCAGCCATTCATGCTCCACGGCATTGTGGAATTTCCAGATGCGTTTCGGGCCGGCCATGACGTTGAGATAGTAGAGATCGTAGCCGTGGCAAGCGGCGCAAGGGTGGTATCCCTTCGGCACCAGCGTCACATCGCCATCCTCCAGCACCATGACTTCGTCGAGCGAACGGTCATCCGTATAGACGCGCTGGAAGCCGAAGCCCTGCGGCGGGTTGAGGCGATGATAGTAGGTTTCCTCCAGGAAACTTTCGTGCGGGAGATTGTCCTGATCGTGCTTGTGTGGAGGATAGGAAGAGGTATGTCCGCCTGGCGTGATCACCTCTACCACCAACAGAGAGTGCGCCGCGCCATCGTCTTCCGGCATGATGTTGTTGACGTATCTGACGTTGGTGCCCTTGCCGCGCGTCAGCGCCGGATGGGTACCGGGCGGGATGGCGCGGACTTCATGAGAGCCGCCGCCGGGTGCCGAGCAGACGGCCAGTTCCAGATCCGTCTCGGCGGTCACCGACCAGCTCGAGCCAGAGGGAATATAGAGCGCGTAGGGCGCGCCCTCGAAGGGGCTCATGCGTTCTCCGAGCAAGCCGAAATCCTTCGCACCGGCCCTGGCGCTTCCTTTGCCGCTGACCCAGACGAGGCAGACCTCGCGATCGCCTGTTTCGGCCGAAACGGTTTCGCCCGCCTTCAGGCGGTGGAGATCGAAGCCGACATAGGTCCAGCCGGCGCTTTCCGGCGTGACATGGGTGACGCGGCCGTGCGAGCCGTCAGGTCTGACCTTGAGATTGGGCATGGGTTCTTCCTCCATTGCTTGGAAAACACCCCTCGCCATCCTTCGACGCAGGAGAGGGGCGTTCATCTCTCGAGCAATTCCAGGAAAAGTTCGCAGCGGTTTTTCGTCCGGAATTGCTAGATGACAAAGAGCTTGAGCGTTTTCGCGATTCGAAGAAAAGCGGAAGCGCTCTAGCTATCCCTTGGGAAAGCCTTCGGTTTCCACCGTATAGCCTGCGGCCGTCATGACGCGCATCAGTTCGGCATGGCCGATCTCGGCCATCTTTTGCGGTGGCGCCTTGCGCGGATCCTGCTCGGCTTCGACCACGAACCAGCCTTCATAGCCGTAATCGGCGAAGCGCTGGACGATGGCGCCGAAATCGAGCGAGCCGTCGCCCGGCACGGTGAACGCCCCGAGCGCCACAGCATCGAGGAAGGACTGCCGGCTGCGGTCCAGACTATCCACCACGGACTTGCGGATATCTTTGACGTGGACGTGGTTGATGCGGGCATGGTGGTTGTCGATAGCACGCAGAACGTCGCCGCCGGCAAAGGCCAGATGGCCGGCATCGAGCAGCAGCGGAATGCCTTCGCCGGAATTGCGCATGAAAGCGTCGAGTTCAGGCTCGGTTTCCACAACGGCCGCCATGTGATGGTGATAGGAAAGCGGCATGCCCTGCGCGGCGCACCATTCGCCGAACTCGGTGACGCGGCGGGCATAGGCCTTCATCTCGTCATCGGAAAGGCGCGGCTTTGTGGCGAGCGGCTTGGAGCGATCGCCCTGGATGGAGCGGCCGACTTCGCCATAGACGATGCAGGGCGCGTTGACCGCCTTGAACAGTTCGATCATCGGCGCGATGCGGTCCTTGTTGGCCGCAAGCTCCTCGTTGACGAGCGTACCCGAGAACCAGCCGCCGCAGAGCGTCACGTCGGCGGCACGCAGGATCGGCAGCATCTCGTCGGGATTGCTGGGGAAGCGCCGCCCCTGTTCCATGCCGGTGAAGCCCGCACCGCGTGATTGGCGCAGGCATTCCTCGAGGGATACGTCGTCGCTGAGCTCAGGAAGGTCGTCGTTCCACCAGGCGATGGGCGACATGCCGAGTTTGGCCTTCATCAATGGTCTCCTTGAAAGCATGATTGGAGGAGCCGCAAGCTCCTCCAGAAAAATGACGGAAATGGATCAGCCGATGCGCTGGCTGGCGCGGGCCTGTTCGTAGGCGGCGCGCGCCTTGTTGACTTCGGCGCGCGGGCTGACCTCGGGAACGGCAACGTCCCACCAATGGCCGCCTTCGTTTGTGGTGATTAGCGGGTCGGTGTTGATGACGATGACCGAGCTGCGGTCGTTCTTTTTCGATGCTTCGATGGCCTGTTCCAGCTCGGCGATGGAGGAAACCTTCACAGCAATGGCACCCATGCTGGCCGCATGCGCCCGGAAGTCGATCTCCGGCATCACTTCGAACCGCGAGTCCTTCAAGAGGTTGTTGAAGTTCGCGCCGCCGGTCGCCATCTGCAGGCGGTTGATGCAGCCGTAGCCGCGGTTGTCGAGCAGGACGACGGTGATTTTCAGGCCGAGCATGACCGAAGTCGCCAGTTCGGAATTCAGCATCATGTAGGAGCCGTCGCCGACCATGACGACGACATCCTTCTCCGGCCGCGCCATCTTGATGCCGAGCCCGCCCGCAACCTCATAGCCCATGCAGGAGAAGCCGTATTCCATATGGTAGCTGCCCGGTGCCGTCGCCGGCCAGAGCTTGTGCAGCTCACCGGGCAGGCCGCCGGCTGCGCAAACCAGGATGCTGTCCTTGCCGCCAAGCGTGCGCGTGACCGCGCCGATGACCTGGGCGTCGGAGGGCAGGGCAGCATTGGTCGTTGCCATTGCCTTGGCGGCAGCCTCCATCCAGATTTGCTTTTCTTTCGTCGCCTTTTCGGCAAGCGAGGCCGGAGCGCGCCAGCCTGTCAGGCCGGCGGAGAGCGCTTTCAACCCTTCGCGCGCATCCGTCACCAGCGGGTGACTGTTGTGCTTGAGCGCATCGTAGGCCGCGATATTGAGGCCGACCATCGCCAGCTTCTCGTTCTTGAAGAGCGCCCAGGAGCCGGTGGTGAAGTCCTGGCAGCGGGTGCCGACGGCGATCACCAGATCGGTATCCTCGGCAATGGCGTTGGCCGCAGACGTGCCGGTCACGCCCACAGAGCCGAGCGCGAGGGGATGCGTTTCGTCAATGGCCGATTTGCCGGCCTGAGTGACGACGACGGGAATGTCGTGCGCTTCGGCGAAAGCCGTCAGTTCCTTCGTCGCTTGCGAATAAAGCACGCCGCCGCCGGCCAGAATAACTGGCTTTTCGGAACGGCGGATCAGCGAAATGGCGTTGGCGAGTTCGTCGGCATCCGGCTGCGGGCGGCGCTGCGTCCAGACCCGCTCTTCAAAGAAGCTTTCCGGATAATCGAAGGCTTCGGCCTGCACGTCCTGGCAGAGCGAAAGCGTCACAGGGCCGCAATCGAGCGGATCGGTCAGCACCTGCATGGCGCGCTTCAGCGCCGACATGATCTGTTCGGGGCGGGTGATGCGGTCGAAATAGCGGGAGACGGGACGAAAGGCGTCGTTGGCGGAGATGGTACCGTCGCCGAAATCCTCGATCTGCTGCAGCACCGGATCAGGCGCGCGATTGGCAAAGACATCTCCCGGCAGGAAGAGAACGGGGATGCGGTTGACGTGGGCTACGCCGGCGGCCGTGACCATGTTCAGCGCACCAGGACCGATGGAGGTCGTGCAGGCCATGAAGCGCTGGCGGAAGCTCGCCTTGGCGTAGGCGATGGCGGCATGAGCCATGCCCTGCTCATTGTGAGCGCGGAAGGTCGGCAGCTCCTCGCGCACCTGATAGAGCGCCTCGCCGATGCCGGCGACGTTGCCGTGACCGAAGATCGCCCAGACACCGCCGAAGATCGGCAGCTTCTGCCCGTCGATGACGGTCATCTGCTTCTTGAGGAAATGCGTGACGGCCTGTGCCATCGTCAGTCGGATCGTCTTGCCCATCGGGCGCCTCCCAAATGCTTTAATGTCACCGTCCGCGGGTCTTCAGCCACGCATCCGTCAGTTGCCGGAAGCGGCCGGCCATGTCGGCAATCGCTTCCTCGTCGTTCATGCCGCCCGATAGCCACGCGCGGGCCGCATCGGAAAAGATGGTCCGCCCGACGGCAAAACCCTTGACCGAGGGAGCCGCCAGCGTCGCCTCGAAGCTGCGGATCAGTTCCTCCGCCGGCGCCTCCAGGCCAAGCAGCACGATACCGCGGCACCATGGATCATTTTTGGCGATCACGGCATCGATTTTTTTCCAGGCGGCAGTCGATTCCTGCGGTTCCAGCTTCCACCAGTCCGGCTTGATGCCGAGTGCGTAGAGCTCTTCCATCGCCGTCGGGATCGTGTCGTCGGTGAGCGGTCCGTTCTTGCCGGCGATGATCTCGATCAGAAGCTCGCGGCCGACCTTGCGCGCGGCTTCGAACAGCGTGCGCAGCTTCTCCTGCTGCTCCGCCTTCAATTCCTTCGGATCGTCCGGATGGTAGAAGCACAGGCATTTGATGCAGTGATTGAGTGGCCATTCGACGAGCTGCGAGCCGATATCCTGACTGAATTCGAATTTCAGCGGCTTCGATCCCGGCAGTTCGACGGGGCGGCCGATCCAGGAGAAATTCTTGGTGGCGGCATCGAAGAAAGCATCGCGCCCGAAGCGCTCGTCGATCAGCATGCCGTAGCCGCGTCGGCCATCGGCTACCCGCGCCGCTGCTTCGACGGCAAGCCGCTTGAAGGCAACGATCTTGTCGTGGCCGATGCCGAGCTCATCGCAGACGCTGACGAGCTGCGAACGATGGTCGATCGCAAGCGCCATCAGCAACGGGATCTCGTCGCCGCGTCGGGTCGTCGCCCAATGGATGTGGTTGATCGCCTCGTCCTTGCGCAGCGCGCGATGCTTGCTGCCCGTTTTCAGGAAGAAGTCGAGTTCCGCCCAGGTCGGATATTCCGGAGAGCAGAGCAGGCGGGAAACGGCAAAGGCGCCGCAGGCATTTGCCCAGGTAGCACAGGTCTTCAGCGGCTCGCCACGCAGATAGCCGCGCAGGAGGCCGGACATGAAGGCATCGCCCGCGCCGAGGACATTGAACACTTCGATCGGGAAACCCTGGCCGACGATGCCGGCTTCGAGATCGTCCGAGATCGGGCCTTCGTAAACGATGCAGCCCATGGCGCCGCGCTTCAGCACGATGATAGCGGATGAGAGGCGGCGGATTTCCTTCAAGGCGCCGAGTACGTCGTCGGCGCCCGAGGCGATCATGATCTCTTCTTCGGTCCCGACGATCAGATCGCAGTCCGGCAGCGTCTCCTTCATCTTGGAGGATACGCGATCCGACTTCACGTAGCGCTCGAAACCCTCGGCATGGCCGGCAAGGCCCCAGAGGTTCGGCCGGTAATCGATGTCGAAGATCACCTTGCGGCCGTTCGCCTTGGCGATTCGGATCGCCTTACGCTGGGCCGCTTCGGTGTTGGGCTTGGAAAAATGCGTGCCGGATACCAGAACGGCACCAGAGGATTTGATGAAGTTCTCATCGATATCGTCTTCGTCCAGCGCCATGTCGGCGCAGTCGGAGCGATAGAAGATCATCGGCGAGACACCTTCGGCCTCGACCGCCAGCAGAACAAGCGCCGTCAGCCGCTCCTTGTCCGTCGCGATCCCATCGACGGCAACGCCCTCTCGGGCTGCCTGCTCGCGGATGAAGCGGCCCATCTGCTCGTCGCCGACGCGGGTGATGAGGCCGGATTTCAGGCCGAGCCGTGCGGTGCCTATGGCGATATTGGCCGGGCAGCCGCCGACCGATTTGGCGAAGGAAGCGATGTCCTCGAGCTTCGAGCCGATCTGCTGACCATAGAGGTCGACGGAGGACCGGCCGATGGTGATCACATCGAGTTTTGTCTCTGGCTGTGCGCCAGGATTGTCGTGTGCCATAATGTCCTCCCGTCGGGGCATGACCTCTCTTGCTCTACAGCCTGTGCCGAGGTCATGCGTTATTGATAGTGCCGGTATGCGTTTCGTCCCGGTTGCGATGGATCGGATGGCCATCTCCCGCAGCCGCGATCCTGGCAATAATGAAACATTGGTTCCGAGATTTTGTCAATTCGGAATGTTTATTCCATTTTCGTTTTGTCGGTTTTTGTCGCTCCTTTGCGCCGGCGCTCTGCGATGGCGACCGGAAAGGCCATGATAAGCGCCATGGAGGCCGACAATGAGCGAAAGCCCGCAAAGTCGGCCTCGGCCACTTCGAACCAACGGGTGGCGCAGGCGCTGAGGGGCGAGAAGGCCGAATCGGTGATGGCGATGACGGGTACGTTGCGTGCGGCGAGATCCTGCGCCTGCGCCAGGCTGTCTGCGGCATAGGGCGAAAAGCTCGCAGCGATCGCTGCGTCCTTCTCCGTGGCGAAACGGGCGATCTCGCCATCGATGCCGTTGGGGGAGGCGACGATCTGATGGCGGATGTTCAGCTTGGAAAAGGCATAGCTCAGATGGGCCGTCAGCGGATAGGAGCGGCGCTTGGCGATAAGATAGATCGTTTCGGCCGAGGCAAGGATATCGACCGCCTTGGCGAAACTATCTGTTTCGATGGTTGCGGCCAGCTTGTTGATGGATTGGCTTGCGGCGGAAAGAAAGCCGGAGAGAATGCCGGCTTCTTCATCCTTGATTCCGGACTGTTCGAGCGTCACCAGCCGCTCTTCATAGCTCAGCGTTCGGTCGCGCAGCCTTTCGCGGAAGATGCTTTGCAGGTCGGAAAAGCCTTCATAACCGAGATGATGGGCAAGGCGTACCAGCGTCGAAGGCTGGACCTCCGCGGCGGCTGCTATGCTGGCGGTCGTGCCGAAGGCGATTTCATCGGGATTGTCGAGCGCAAAGGCGGCAACCTGCGCCAGACGTTTCGGCATGGCGTTCTTGCGCTCGATGATGGTGCTGCGCAGACTCTCGAAGTCGCGCGGCACTCTGGTTTGCTTCCCGACATTGTTGTCCATGCGCCGTCCTTCAGCTCCCCCAATGCTCTCAATGAAACAAATGTTCCATATTCGCAACGATAGCGGATTTTGGATAATTCGGCACGAATAATTTTAATCTGTTGATTTTAAAAGAATAAACATGAATTCTGCCTTCTTGAAGAGATTTTGCTTGCAAGGCTCCGCTTGTCAAAACGGTCCAAATATTCCAAAAATCACCGACTTTGGGAGAGTATTTTGAGGAGAGCAGGCGATGAAGCCGTTGGGCGTTGGATTGATCGGAACCGGCTATATGGGGAAATGCCATGCGCTGGCGTGGAATGCGGTGAAAACCGTGTTCGGAGATGTCGCGCGGCCGCGCCTGGTGCATCTCGCCGAAGCCAATGCCGATCTCGCAAAGGCCCGCGGTGACGAATTCGGCTTCGAGAAGGCAACGGCCGACTGGCGGGATCTGATTGCGGACCCGGATGTCGACGTCGTCTCGGTCACGACCCCCAACCAGTTCCACCCGGAAATGGCGGTCGCAGCGCTTGAGGCCGGCAAGCATGTCTGGTGCGAGAAGCCGATGGCGCCGTCCTATGGCGACGCCGAGCGCATGCTGGCTGCGGCCAGCGCCTCCGGCAAGGTCGCCATCCTCGGCTACAATTATATTCAGAACCCGGTGATGCGGCACATCAAGTCGTTGATTGCAGAAGGCGCGATCGGTGCGGTCAACCACGTCCGCGTCGAGATGGACGAAGATTTCATGGCCGATCCGAACGGCCTTTTCTATTGGAAGAGCGAGCTTGCCTCCGGCTACGGCGCTCTCGATGATTTCGCCGTGCATCCGCTTTCGCTGCTCTGGTTCCTCTTCGGTCACGTTGAAGCCGTCATCACCGACATGGTGAAGCCCTATGCCGAACGGCCGCTGAAGGACGGCGGCCGCCGCGCCGTCGAGAATCATGATCTTGCCAATGTGCTGATGCGGCTCGGCGGCGGCATCTCCGCCGTGCTCATGGCCAGTCGCTCCGCCTGGGGCCGCAAGGGCCGGATCGCTCTGCAGATCTTCGGCTCCAAGGGCTCGATCTCTTACGATCAGGAGCGCATGAACGAATTCGAGCTCTACCAGGCTGAGGGCAGGGACAGCGAGCAGGGCTTCCGCAAGATTCTCGCGGCGCCGGCCCACAAACCCTATGATCGTTTCATTCCCGCACCCGGCCACGGCCTTGGCTTCAACGACCTGAAGATCGTTGAATGCCGCGAGCTCATTCGTGCCATATCGGGCGAAGCTGCGTCGGTCGTGGGTTTCAAAGACGGCTTGCGCATCGAAAGATCCGTGCATGCCATGGCGCAATCCTTCCACGAACGGCGCTGGGTTGAAATCAACTAGGCATCCAAGCCCGCCGGCCTAACTTTCTCCCGATCCGGGGCGCAGGGTCAGTCGTGATTGACGCTTGCGGGCGCAAGCGTTACCCCTTGAATCCAAGCGTATCCGATCGTCTTCGCGCCGTTCGGATCGCGATAATAAAATGAGGGAGTACGGATCGTGACGGGCAGATTGGTCATTGTCGGAGCCGGGCAGGCGGGTTTCGCGCTTGCAGCCAAATTGCGCGGGCTGGGTGATCTCAGGCCGATCACCATCGTCGGCGCCGAGGAGAACCTTCCATACCAGCGGCCGCCATTGACCAAGAAGTATCTGCTCGGCGAAATGGCCTTCGATCGCCTGCTGTTCCGGCCGGAACATTGGTACGCGGACAATGATGTCGAGATTCGCCTGTCCACCTGGGTCGAACAGATCGATCGCGCTGCAAAGCGGATTGTCATGCAGGATGGCTCGACGCTGCAGTACGACACGCTGGCTCTTTCGACGGGCTCGACCCCGCGCCTCCTTCCGCCGTCCGTCGGTGGAGCGCTCGAAGGCGTCTATCTGGCTCGCGACAAGCGTGATGCCGATCGCCTTGCCGCTGAAATGCGCCCGGGGCGCCGGGTTCTCATCATCGGCGGCGGCTATATCGGTCTTGAGGCTGCCGCTGTCGCGCGCCATCGTGGCCTCGAGGTAACCCTCATCGAAATGAGCGATCGTATCCTGCAGCGTGTCGCAGCCAAGGAAACGGCCGATATTTTCAGGGCCATCCATCAGAAGCACGATGTCATCATTCGCGAAAAGACGGGGCTGAAGCAGCTCATCGATCGTAACGGCCATGTCGCGGCCGCGGAGCTGTCCGACGGGTCTAGAATCGATGTGGATTTCGTTGTCGTCGGCATCGGTGTCGCTCCCAACGACAGGCTTGCCAAGGAAGCAGGCCTTGAAGTCGGCAACGGCATCGTCGTCGATTCGTTCGCCCGCACCTCCGATCCCTCCATCTTTGCGATGGGCGATTGCGTGGAGCTGCCGTGGGAGGGCGGGCGCGCCCGTCTCGAATCAGTCCAGAATGCGGTCGACCAGGCGGAAGCCGCCGCCGCGATCATAGCGGGCGGCGACGAAGCCTACGATCCGAAGCCGTGGTTCTGGTCCGATCAATATGATGTGAAGCTGCAGATCGCCGGTTTCAATCTGGGTTACGACGAGACGCTGTTGCGTCCAGGCACCCGCGAGGGAGCTGCGTCGATATGGTATTTCAAGCAGGGCCGCTTCGTCGCCGTCGATGCCATCAACGATGCAAAGGCCTATGTTACCGGCAAGAAGCTTCTGGAAACCGGTTCCACCCCCTCCAAGGACATCCTTGCCGACCCAGCCGCCGATTTGAAGCAGCTGCTGGCTTGATGTAAATTTCAAGCCGGCCGGAGCATGCTTCGGCCGGCAATCGCCTGTTGCTGAATCATGGAAAGAACGTACATAAAGGCGAAAAAGCGCTTGCGTCGATAAATGAATGGCCCTATCAGGGCCGCACCGGAGAGGTGGCCGAGTGGTCGAAGGCGCTCCCCTGCTAAGGGAGTATACCAGAAATGGTATCGTGGGTTCGAATCCCATCTTCTCCGCCATTTTGGTTCATGTCCGACCCGGACACATAG
>UBUL01000005.1 GCA_900468625.1 Hyphomicrobiales bacterium | reverse complement strand
GTTACCCCCCTCTGTCACTTCGTGACATCTCCCCCACAAGGGGGGAGATTGGCGGCTTACGGCGCGTATCTGCCCTAAAATTTCTTGCGCCTTGGTGACATGGTATGGGGTTCCATTGTGAGGCGTGCGGCATTCTCCGAACGATCTCCCCCCTTGTGGGGGAGATGTCGCGAAAGCAACAGAGGGGGGTATCGGACTTGCGGCGAACACGATGTCCATTCTCATCCCTCTACCCCCTCATCCAATCGCACGGGCATCAACCCCATCCCGCCAGCAACCAGGCTCAATGGCCCCGAAACCGCCACCGGCCGCTCGGTCTTCATCGCAAACAGCGTCGTCCCCACGATCGGCTTGGCGATGCGGCTCTTGCGTGCCTCCGCGATCATCGCCGCCAGTTGGCCGCTGGCAATCACCGTTGCCAATCCGCCCTTGCCTTCGATCTCGATAAAGATGTCCCATGCCCGCTCGGCGAGCGCATCGGTCAGTGCCTCGATGCCGCCGGCTCCCGTGGCGGGATCGACAACGTGATCGAGGTGGCTTTCGGCGACCAGAATCGTCTGGGTGTTGCGCGCCAGCCGCCGCGCTAGCGGATCGGGAATGCCATGCGTCAGGCTGTGCGGCAGAACGCAGATCTCATCGGCACCGCCGACGCCGGCTGAAAAGACCGCGATCGCATTGCGCAGAATATTCGTCTCGGGATCGAGGCGCGTCAGCATGCGATAGCTCGTTTCCGCAAACACATGTGCCGGCTGTGGGCCTGAGACGCCGCAAGCCTCGGCGATCCGGGTAAAGATCAGCCGCGCCGCACGCATCTTTGCGATCGTTGCGAACTGGTTCTGATCGGCCGAAAGGCAGAGGCTGATTGCCGCCAGGGCTGCCTTTGGTGAAAACCCGGCCTCTTCAAGCAGTCGCAGATGGCCGACGAGGCTCGCGGCCATGACTGCGAGCTCCTGCGCCTCCGTTCCGCCGGCATTATGCACCGCACGGCCGTCCGCGTTGACGATGGTGCCCGCGAAGCCGCATTTGGCGAAACGCTGGATGTCTTTTGCCGCCGCCTGTTCCTCGTCCGCCGAAAATGCGTCGAGACCGAGATGCAAGACGCGGGCGGGCTTATCTGCGAACGTTGCGGTCACGGCATCGATAGAGGGGGGCGCAAGCCCGTCGAA
This sequence comes from Hyphomicrobiales bacterium, assembly GCA_900468625.1. Taxonomy (GTDB): domain Bacteria; phylum Pseudomonadota; class Alphaproteobacteria; order Rhizobiales; family Rhizobiaceae; genus Rhizobium. The sequence goes on along the minus strand of UBUL01000005.1, from coordinate 67,053 downwards.
GCGCAGGACAGCGGTTTTTTTCGACATCGCGCTTGCCAGCGCATCGGAAAAACCTGGGGTTTGCGCGTCGATGCCGGCGCCGAAAGAGGAGGCGGAAGTCTTGGAGACCAGACAGATGCCGCTTGTGCCATTGGCAAGATCGTCGCCGAGCTGCGCAAGCGCCCGCTCGACGTTTGGGTCATCCATGCGCTGGGTTACCGTCCAGGGCACATCGGCTTGCTGGCGGGAAAGCGGGGCGCAATCGCGCCGCCGCTCGTAAAGCGGTTGGATGGCAATGCCGTCGTCAGTCCGCGACACCAGTGCTTCCTGGAAGTCTTTGCCTTTGAGTGCGCGTTCCACAAGCTTCAGCCAGGAATTATGATCGGTCTGGCCGAAGATGCCCGGGTCGAGACTGTCGATGTTCATGCGATCCTCCGTACCGTAATGGTCTAGCCCATGATGCCGTGGGGGAAAACAGCAGTTTGGGCAATCCGCGCAATATCTTCGCTGCCGCCACCTTCCTCATCGACGCCAGCCTCGCTCCAGCTGCGGCAGTCATTATACGGCCGATCCGATATGTCCTAACTGGTTTCCGATGATGGCCGATCTGCTGCCCGCTTCCCGTCACCTGTTCGCTGCCGCCGCCCTCGCCGGATTGTCCGCATGCAGCATCATTCCGGACACCGGCGCGACGGATCCGGATCGCTTCGCGCAGGAGACGGCGCCGATCTTCTATCGCCCCGAGGGCATCGATCCGCAAAAGGTACAGCGCCTGCCCGTGCAGCCCGTGCCGCAGGCCCGTGATCTCTTTCGGACGCAATTCCATCAGACCTATGGCCTGCCGACCTTCAATCCAGTGCATCAGGCGATGTATGCCCAGCGAAACGAAGACGATTTCATGCTGCCGGCCATTCCCTACAAGCGCATCGATCCGCGTTTCCTGCGGCAGGAAGTGGACTACCGGACCAATGAGCGCCCAGGCACCATCGTCGTCGATACGCGAGACCATTTCCTCTATTTCGTAGAGCCGGGCGGCAAAGCCATGCGCTATGGCGTCGGTCTCGGTGCGGCGGGATATGCCTGGCATGGTAGGGGCGTGATTCAGTTGAAGCAGAAGTGGCCGCGCTGGACGCCTCCTGCCGAGATGGTCGCGCGGGATCCGCAGATGAAGCCGCTGTCGGCCGCTCGCGGCGGCATGAATCCCGGGCCGACCAACCCGCTCGGGGCACGTGCGCTCTATATCTATCAGAATGGCAAGGACACGCTTTACCGTGTTCACGGCACGCCGGATTGGCAGTCGATCGGCAAGGCGGCGTCCTCGGGTTGCGTGCGCATGCTCAATCAGGACGTGATAGATCTCTACAGCCGAGTATCCGCCAAGACGGAAATCGTCGTCCTGTAGGGTTATTTACCACAAATTTTCGTGATGTTGCATAAGTGCGATAGCCGGGGTGGCTTGCGCTCTTTAATTTTGCTCCCGTCTCTGCAAACCTCTCAGGGAGCCGAATCAGCTTGTTCGTTGCCGGTTCTCGCTTCCTCCACAAAAGGAACTATGCTGTCGACATGAGCCTGCCTTCATCTCTTTCCCGACGTAACTTCCTTGCCTTTGCTGGCATCGGCGCCGTTTCGACCCTTGCCGGCTGCGCCTCCACCATCGACAACGGCCCTGTCGTCAGCCCGGTTCAATATACCGGCTCACCGCGGCCGTTCCGCACTTGGTTCTCCAGCTATGATGGCGAGCAACCGGATCCGGCCGTAATCTACGCGGCCATGGACGATGGCGGTTTCCATCTTCCGGCGATTCCCTACAAGCAGATCGACCCGCGCTTCTATCGTCAGCGGGTTGTCGATCCGACAGGCGAGGCGCCCGGCACGGTGGTCGTCAACACCACCCAGCGCATGCTTTACGTCACGGAGCAGGGCGGTACGGCGATGCGTTACGGTATCGGCGTCGGCCGCGAGGGCTTTGCCTGGCAGGGCCGCGGCGTCATTCAGTGGCGCAAGAAATGGCCGCGCTGGAACCCGCCGGATGAAATGGTCGCCCGTCAGCCGGAGCTCGTGAAATATTCCATCGCCAATGGCGGCATGGAGCCGGGCCTGATGAACCCGCTCGGCGCGCGCGCCCTTTATATTTTCGAAGACAAGCAGGATTCGCTCTATCGCCTGCACGGCAATCCCGATTGGCGCTCGATCGGCAAGGCCGTTTCTTCCGGCTGCGTCCGCTTGCTCAACCAGGATGTCATCGATCTCTATGATCGCGTGCCGGAGCGTGCTCCGATCCTGGTTACGGCCTGATATCGTATCATCGCAAACAAAAGGGCGCCGCCGGCGCCCTTTTGTTTGCAGTCCTGACGGGACGTATCTGATGTTTTGACGCCGGCTTCAAACGGCCGTCAGATTGAGCTTCAGCTGCTGCAGCCGGTCGCGCAAATTGGCCATCTCCGTCATATCGCAACCGGTTGCCTGGCCGATGGCGTCCATGATCGCGCTGACCTGGCATTGCATGCCGGTGCCTTTTTTCGTCAGCGAAATGATCACCTGCCGCTCATCCTTCGGGTCGCGTGCCCGGCCGATCAGGCCGGCTTGCTCGAGCCGCTTCAGAAGCGGCGATAGCGTTCCGGAATCGAGATCCAGCTTCTCACCGATGGTTTTCACCGACAGGAAGCCCTTTTCCCATAGTACAAGCATGACGAGATATTGCGGGTAGGTGAGGCCGACACGATCGAGGATTGGCTTGTAGGCGCGATTGAAGGCATGCGCGGCGCTGTAAACGGCAAAGCAAAGCTGCCTTTCCAGCCTCTTCTCTTCATCAGGTATCATGGTCTGCCCATCCGCCGTGTCCGTCATTGCTGCTCCGCCATTTTCTTGTTGGTGGCATTGTCACAAATTCACTTTGCAAAATCAAATTGCAAAAAATACATATTGTGCACGATTAAATCGTGATATATATAAAATTCATCCAAACCAAAAGGAGACATGACATGCCTATTCTCTATACGACCAAAGCTTCCGCCACCGGTGGCCGCGCCGGCCATGCAGTTTCCGAGAACGGCGTCCTCGACGTCACGCTGACGGTACCGAAGGAGCTTGGCGGCGATGGCGCCACCGGCACCAATCCGGAGCAGCTCTTTGCAGCAGGCTATTCCGCCTGCTTCCTGGGTGCCTTGAAATTTGTCGCAGGCCAGCAGAAGGTCAAGATTCCGGAAGACGCAAAGGTCACGGCGACTGTCGGCATCGGCCCACGCGCAGACGGCACCGGCTTCGGCATAGAAGTGTCCCTCGCAGTTCACATTCCTGGCATGGACAAGGCCGAGGCCGAAAAGCTGGCTGCCGCCGCGCATATCGTATGCCCCTACAGCCACGCCATGCGCACCTCGACCGAAGTGCCGGTTGCCGTCGTCTGAAGCGCCGCCGGTCGATTGAAGGCCGGATAGGCGAGTATATTGAAAAGGAGCGATGGTTTTTCGATCGCTCCTTTTCTTTTGCAAGAAAAATGCTATATCTTTTCTTAGGAAAGGAAGTAGCCATGACAAAGGCTCAAGCAATAGGGCGGACGATACCCGGTGAAGCACTCGTCATCACCAAGGCTGTCGTCAATGCCGCCGAGAGGCTGGGATTGAACGCCCGCGTCCTCGCAGCCGTTATCGGCGTTTCGGAGGCGACCGTTTCGCGCATGAAGCGGCAGGATCATCTGCTGGAGCGCGATAGCAAGCCGTTCGAGCTTGCCGTGCTTCTCGTTCGTCTCTTCCGTTCGCTCGACGCCATCGTCGGCGGTGATGAAGCTGTGGCGCGGCAATGGCTGCGCAACGGCAATCTCGTCTTCGGCGCGGCGCCAATCGACAAGATCGTCTCGATTTCCGGTTTGACCGATGTCCTTGCCTATCTGGACGCCCGCCGCGCTCTCGTCTGAGATCAGAGCCATTTCCGGCCAATATTGGCGGCTGGTGGAATCGCAGCATCAGGTTTCGACGCTGAAGCTTGTGGATACGCTGGAGGAACAAGCTCTTCTCGAAAGCGTGCTTGAGGAAAGCAAGCCAGCCCTGCCGCCGGAATGCGCCGGGCTCGACTATCTGCTCGCCACACCCTTCCGCTATGGAGCGATCTATCCCCACGGTTCCCGCTTTCGCCGGGCAGGCCGCACGCTCGGCGTCTTCTATGCTTCGGAGCAGGTGGAGACCGCGTTGGCGGAGATGAGTTTCTACAGGCTGCTGTTCTTCCGCGATTCCCCCGATACGCCGCTGCCCGCCAATGCGGCGGAATATACCGCCTTTTCTGCCGCAATCGCGACAAAGGCGGCGATCGATCTGACGGCGCCTCCCTTGGATCGCGATCGGCAGCTATGGACCGATCCAGTCAATTACGAGGCTTGTCAGTCGCTTGCGGAAGCGGCACGAGCCGGTGGCATCGAGGCAATTCTCTATCGTTCCGTCCGCGATCCTCGGGGCGGCAGCAATATCGCATTGCTGACGGCCGGGGCATTCTCCGCCCGCGAGCCCGTCGAGCGCCAGACCTGGCGCATCCGGCTGTCGCGCGTCGGCGTGCAGGCGCTGTGCGAGTTCCCCCGGCGCCGCATCGGTTTCGAAAGGCGGGATTTCGAGGGCGATCCTCGATTGTCGGAGCCGCAATTCAGAGCAGAGTAGCAAGATCGCTGCGTAAGCGGTCGCCATTGCCGTCGGGCAGCCGCTCTTCGAGGACGGCATGCGCCGTCTTCCAGATCGGCACGGCCGCAGCGAGCGCTGCTTTCCCCGATGGCGTCAGGCTGAGCAGGCGGGCGCGCCGATCTTCCGGATTGGGTACGATGCTGACCCATCCGCGCCGCTCGAGAGGCTTGAGTGCCGCCGTCAGCGTCGTCTGGTCAATTGCAAGGAGCGTGGCGACCGACCCCATGGAGGCCGGTGCAGGCCTGTTCAGCGACATCATCAGGGAAAATTGGCCGTTGGTCAGACCGTAAGGTCGCAGCGCTTCGTCAAAGCGGCGGGCAAGTGCTCGTGCGGCTCGCTGCACATGCAGGCATAGGCAGGTGTCGCGCACTAACAGCGTGGTTTCAAAGGGGATTTCGACTGCGTTTGACATGATTCATTAATATTGATATCAATATAATTGTCAAGATTTGGGAATGAAAACGCCGGAGGAGGGCGCGGACAATGAACCAGGTCGTTTCCAGGGACGTGTGGCTGGAGGCCCGCCGTCAACTGCTTGCCAGGGAAAAGGAGGCCACGCATCTTCGCGATCGCGTCAATGCGGAACGCCTGGCCTTGCCCTGGGTAAAGGTCGATAAAGACTATGTTTTCGACACGCCGGCCGGCAAGAAGACGCTTGCCGATCTCTTCGACGGCCGCAGCCAGCTGATCATCTATCACTTCATGCTCGGCCCGGATTGGGAAGCCGGATGCACCGGCTGCTCCTTCCTTGCCGATCATTTCGATGGAACGCTTCCGCATCTCAATCACCACGACGTCACCTTGGTCGCCGTTGCCCGCGCGCCAATCGAAAAGATAGAGGCCTACAAGAAACGCATGGGCTGGAAGTTCCCATGGGTGTCGTCATTCTCCAACGATTTCAATTTCGACTATCACGTCTCTTTCACCAAAGAGCAGCTCGCCGGTGAAAAGGTGTTCTATAATTTCAACGATATGAACGCCGCCGACGGCAACGACGAGTTGCCTGGTCTCAGCGCCTTCTACAAGGATGAAGCCGGCAATATCTTTCACACCTATTCCAGCTATGCCCGCGGCGGCGAGGAAATGATCGGTACGCTGATGATCCTCGACAATGCGCCGAAGGGCCGGAATGAAGGCCACACCATGGATTTCGTGCGACGCCACGACGAATATCAAGAGGCGGCGAAGGCGGGCTCCTGCTGCCATTGAAGCATGACGAGACTGCCAAATTTACGCCATGCGGCGCAAGGGGTCGAATTATTACGCCTTGCGCCTAGTTAAGACCTAGAGCCTGCTTCGCCAGGAAGTGACGGATCAACCGATTGACCATCTTCGGCCGTCACGTTCATCGGCCATGATGTGCTTGCGCCGACATCAGGCTCAGGATGGGACGGATGACCGTCACAATCACAATAGGGAGAGAGATCATGGCAGAGAAGGGATATTTTGTCTGGTACGAGCTGATGACGACGGACATGAAGGCGGCGGAAGCCTTTTATACCAAAGTCGTCGGCTGGGATGCGGCGGATGCGGGCATGCCTGATGTCGGGATGGACTATACGCTCTTTAGTGCCGGTGCAGGGCCTGTCGCTGGATTGATGATCCTGCCGGAAGAGGCGAAGGCCATGGGCACGCCACCCTGCTGGACCGGCTACATCGGCGTTCCCAATGTCGATGAAGCGGCGAAGACGATCGTCGGCAAGGGCGGCAAGATCTATCGGGAGCCGACGGATATTCCGGGCGTCGGCAGGTTCGCCGTCGTTGCCGATCCATACGGCGCCGCCTTCTGCATATTCACGCCGCTGCCGGGCCAGAATTGGGAGCCGGCGGCCCCCGCCACCCCCGGCTATATCGGCTGGCACGAACTCTATGCCGGCGACGGCCCGAAAGCTTTCGACTTCTATTGCGAGATGTTCGGCTGGGAATCGAGCTCCGATTTCGACATGGGGCCGATGGGCACGTATAAGATCTTCAAGATCGGCGATCGCGACTTCGGCGGCATCATGACCAAGCCGGCGGAAATGCCGATGGCTGCCTGGAATTTCTATATCAACGTTCCCGCGATCGACGCGGCCATCGCTCGCGTCACAGAAGGCGGCGGCAAGATCGTCAACGGCCCGATGGAAGTGCCCGGCGGCAGCTGGATCGTCCAGGCCACCGATCCGCAGGGTGCGTTCTTCTCGCTGGTCGCGCCGGTGCGGTAGATCAACGCCCCTTGAGGTAAATAACACCTCCCCCTCGAGGGCAGGGCAATCGCATATGAGCGGGATTAGCCCCGGAAATTCCTTCTCCCTCGGGGAGAAGGAGGTGCGCCGCAACGACCTCACTTCATATGCAATAGCCTTGCCGTTTAGGGGGAGGTCGCAGCAAAGCGGCGGGTGGGGGTGACATTCGAACCAGGAAAGTCGCCACGGATCACCCCACCCCGGAGCTTTGCTCCGAACCTCTCCCTCAAGGGAAGGTAATCTTCTACCGCTTCAGGCTACCGAGGATGCCTCGGACCAGCGCCCGCCCCACTTGCGTTGCCACCGTGCGCGCCATACTTTTCATCGTCGCTTCCAGGATCGTCTCGCGCTGGTAGCCCGAACGGCGACCGGCGGGTTTTCCGCTATCTTCACCAAAGCCCGGCAGCGTCCAGCCATCGCCTGCGCTCTCACTCTGAGGCGCAGCCGCTTTGCGCGCCCGCTCGGTCAGGATCTCGTAGGCGGATTCGCGGTCGATCGTCTGGTCATAGACGCCGGCAACCGGACTGCCGTTGATGATGGCTTTACGCTCGCCATCGGTGACGGGGCTGATTCGGCCGGATGGAGGGCGGATCAGCGTGCGTTCGACGATGGAAGGCGCGCCTTTGCCCTCCAGCATCGATACCAGCGCCTCGCCGGTGCCGAGCGTGGTGATGACCTCGGCGCAATCGAAAGCTGGGTTGGGCCGGAATGTCGAGGCTGCCGTCTGCACGGCCTTCTGTTCGCGTGGCGTGTAGGCGCGCAGCGCATGCTGCACACGGTTGCCGAGCTGCGCCAGCACCGTCTCCGGCACGTCGAGCGGGTTCTGCGTGACGAAATAGACGCCGACGCCCTTGGAGCGGATCAGGCGCACCACCTGCTCGACACGCTCGATCAGAACCTTCGGCGCGTCGTTGAAGAGCAGATGCGCCTCATCGAAGAAGAAGACCAGCTTCGGCTTTTCCGGGTCGCCCACCTCGGGCAATTCCTCGAATAATTCCGATAGCAGCCACAACAGGAAAGTGGCGTAAAGGCGCGGGTTCATCATCAGTTTATCGGCCGCCAGCACCGAAACCTGGCCATAGCCGTCATTGCTGATCCGCATAATGTCGGAGATCTTCAGCGCCGGCTCGCCGAAGAAGTTTTCCGCACCCTGCTGCTCCAGCACGAGCAATGCGCGCTGGATCGAGCCGACGGAGGATTTCGAGATCAGGCCGTATTTGCTGGAAAGCTCGCCGGCATTCTCACCCATGTAGTTCAGCAGCGCCCGCAGGTCCTTGAGGTCGAGCAGCGCCAGGCCGTTTTCGTCGGCGATCTTGAAGGCGATGTTGAGAACGCCTTCCTGTGCTTCCGAAGCATCCATCAGCCTCGCCAGCAGCAGCGGCCCCATCTCGGCGATCGTCGTGCGCACACGATGACCCTTTTCGCCGTAGAGATCCCAGAAGATGACCGGAAACTGATCGAACTCATAGCGCGACAGGCCGATTTCCTCGGCGCGCTTGAGCAGGAAATCCTTCGGCTCGCCTTTGACGGCGATGCCCGAGAGATCACCCTTGATGTCGGCACAGAAGACTGGCACGCCGGCCCTGGAAAAGCCTTCCGCCAGCACCTGCAGCGTCACCGTCTTGCCCGTGCCCGTGGCGCCGGTGATGAGACCGTGGCGGTTGCCGAATTTCAGCGTCAGGAACTCGTCCTTGTTGATGCTCTCGTCCGGATTGCGGCTCGCGCCGACGAAAATCTGTCCATCCTGCTGCGGCATGGTGTCGTCTCCCTTTGGGCGGCGGCACAGCAGCTTTTGGAAGCTGCAAGGGCCATTCATCGATTTGTCCTGACACTGTTATAAGAACTCGCATGGAGGGGGACAACCATTCGCGTAGGGTTCCGCTTCTGGTAGAATGATGGCCTCCGGCGCGGCTTGTATCGGCTGCTTCATTCAGTTACGTTGACGTTAACGTCGTAAAGGCAGGAGGCCACAGTGAACGAAGTTATTGATCAGATCGCGACCAAAGCCGGCATCGCTCCCGATCTCGCAGAGAAGGCTGTCGGCATGATTCTCAGCTTCCTGCAGCGCGAGGCTCCGGACGGCCCCGTCACCAAGATGATCGAATCCTTTCCCGGCGCAACCGAACTTGTTGCACAGTATGGCGGCGATCAGGGCTCTGGCGGCGGTGGCCTTCTCGGCGGTCTCTTGAGCGCGGTCGGTGCCGGCGGCGGCATCATGGGTCTCGGCCAGCAGCTGATGAGCACCGGCCTCGGCATGGGCGACATCACCTCCCTCGCAAAGGAAACGGTCGCGACTGCCCGCCAATACGCCGGCAACGAAGTCGTCGATGAAGTCGTGAATTCCGTTCCGGGTTTGAGCCAGTTCGTTTAATCGGTATTGCAACCAACAGCAAAAGCCCTGCAGTATTGAACTGCGGGGCGTTTTGTTGAGGGTGCGGAAACGGGGGCAAATAGCCTCAAGCCAATCCGGCGCCCTCGTCTCAGCTCAATCTAAGGCTGAGAATGCCCTTGCCCTGACACGCAAAACGTATATTCCGTCCAATGTATGAAGTTTCGACGTGAGTCGTACAGGCGTCTTATGGGGGATTGGGGCGAATATGAGGCAGCTCTTGAAAATCTTTGCGTTTGCTGTGCTGACAGGATGTTCCACTATGTCGGGCTATTTTCCAGATTCGAAGGTCGTAACTATTGACGGCATCGAATATATGGCCCGACCACTTTCAGCAAAGAACTCGTGGCAGGCCGGCTTGAATCGCCCGACGGGGTCATCTCTCCTGCTTATCAACCCGACAATCTATGCCGGGAATGTAAAGGCAATAGAGAAAGCCAGCGGCTGTGCTGTCCTTTTAGAGTCCGTACAAAATTCGGATAATTCCACCATTGCCGCTGTCGATTGTGGAAAGTCGAAGACAGCAAAGCAATAAATTTGCTGTCCTGAAATCAACGTTGGGCCAGTGGCTGAGAACTCGAAGCCGATCTGGCCCAACGGCTTAGCTGAAATTTCGTGACGTCAGCAACCTAAACAGGCTTTGGGTGGCAAGATCGAATAGACGTAGGCCCGCTTCAATCTCAAACCCTCCTGCCGCTCGACGCCTCGTCGATCTGATGCCATTTGCGGCCGTCGCGCTCGATGAGTTCGTCGGCGCAGGCCGGACCGGTGCTGCCGGGGGCATAGGGGTCGGGCTTGCCGCCTTCTGCCCAGAGATCGAGGAAGGGCTGTACGGCGGCCCATCCCGCTTCGATGCCGTCGGCGCGCTGGAAGAGCGTCTGGTCGCCGACGAAGAGTTCGTAGAACAGGCTTTCGTAGCCGGTCTGTTTGCCGATGTCGAAACTGTCGGCATAGCGGAAGTCGAGCGAAACCGGCGCGGTCTTCAGCACCAGCCCGGGCGATTTGATCGAGATTTCCATATCGAGCCCCTCGTCGGGCTGGACCTGGATGATCAGCCGGTTCGGCGGCAGTTCGGGGCGGGATTCGTCGCGCGGGAACTGCGCGAAGGGCACTTGCCGGAAAGTGATGACCACTTCCGTATCGCGGGCTTTCATCGCCTTGCCGGTACGCAGGTAGAAGGGCACGCCGGCCCAGCGCCAGGTATCGACGAAGAGTTTCAGCGCCACGAAAGTTTCGGTGTTGCTGTCTGGTGCGACGTCGGCGGTCTCGGTAAAGGCAGGCAAATCCCTGCCGGCGATCGGGCCGGCGGTGTAGGCGCCGCGCACGCCGTTCTTGACCGCATCCTCGCGGGAATAGATGCGCAATGCCTTCAGCACCTTGCCTTTTTCGTTGCGGATCGCTTCGGCGTCGAAGCTGTTCGGCGGCTCCATCGCCACCATTGCCAGAAGCTGGAAGAGGTGGTTCGGTACCATGTCGCGAAGCGCGCCGGTCGCGTCGTAGAACTTGCCGCGCGTGCCGACATCGACCAGCTCGGCCGCCGTGATCTGCACATGGTCGATATAGTTGTTGTTCCACAGCGCCTCGATCATCATGTTGGCAAAGCGCGTCGTCATGATGTTCTGGACGGTTTCCTTACCGAGGAAATGGTCGATGCGATAGATTTGGCTTTCGGATACATGGTTCAGCAGCCGGGAATTCAGCGCCTGCGCCGAGGCGAGGTCATGGCCGAAGGGCTTTTCGATCGCAATGCGGCGGAAAGCGCCGGTCGCCTCGTTCATTAGCCCGTTTTCGGAAAGTTTCTCGGCGATATCGCCAAAGAAGCGCGGCGGCACGGCGAAATAAAACGCCGCGTTGGCGGTCGGCGCATGGGAGAGATAGTCCGAAATCTCCTTGTAGACGCCATTCTGGGTGAAGTCGCCGGAGATGTAGCTGATGCGCTGGCGCAGGCTCTGCCATGCCTTCTGCCGCTCCAGATCCTCCATGTCGCCGGAGGTCTTGAGGAAGGCTTCCAGCCGCTCCAGCAGCATATCGACCCCGCCGGTTTCGATGCCGATGCCGAGGATATGCAGATCCTCGCCGATAAGCCCGCTACGGGTCATGTTGATGAGCGTCGGGACGAGCAGCCGTCGGGTAAGGTCGCCGGCGGCACCGAAGATCACGAAAGTCAGCGGCGGGGCGGGTGCGACGTCGGGATTGGTCATGAGCGCGTCTCCTTCTGGCGGCCATGGAGGGGGCTGGACGACATCGGCTATCTCCTCGGAGCTATTCCTGTTTCCGCTTTGGCTGCAGGTGTTCTACTGCATAATTCCTTAAATCGGAATCGATTTGAGGATAAAATTATGCAGCGGATTTAAAGTGTTACAGCGGCCTTTGCTCACCACATGTAGTGCCGGCGCTACAGGGCGGGGGCAGACGGCGGTTGTCGATGGGATCGAGGCACCGCCGTCAGTCCGGGTTCCGGGGTTGGCAAACAGTCTATTTCTTTACGGCAATGAGAAAGAGGCGCGGGAAGCGCAACAGCACCTTGCCGTCGGCAAGCGGCGGATAGGCTTTCTCGATATGCTTCAGATAGTCGGCGGCGAAAGCATCGCGATGCTCGGCGCCTGCATGGTCGAGATAGGGACGCAGGCCGGTGCCCTTTACCCATTCGACGATAGCAGCCGCATTTTCCAGCGCGTGATTGTAGTTGGTGTGCCAGATGTCGACGCGCTGCGATTTGCCGATCAGCCTGTTGTAATAGACCGAAGGCGTGGGCAGCGGGTTGCGCCGCACGCTTTTCCTGGCGAAAGCATCGCTCCAGGGGCCGTTCTTCGCCGTTTCCTCCATCATCAGATGGCTCTGTTCGGTCAGATTGTCGGGCATCTGCACGGCCAGCACGCCGCCGGGCTTCAGCCCGTCCAGGAGGTGATCGAAGATATCGAGATGGTTCGGAAGCCACTGGAACACCGCGTTGGCAAAGAATAGATCCACCGGCTCGTCAGGCCGCCATGTGGCGAGATCGGCTTTGGCGAAACTCGTGCCCGGCATGCGCTTGCGTGCGGCTTCCAGCATGCTGTCGTCGCTATCGAGGCCGGAGACGCCGGCCGCACCGTAGCGCTCGACGATAAGCTCCGTCGAGTTGCCAGGGCCGCAACCGAGGTCGATCGCCCGCTCGATATGCGCGAGCGGTACTTGCGCCAGCAGGTCGCGCGCGGGTCGCGTGCGTTCATCCTCGAATTTTACATATTGGCCGGCAGACCATGCCATGAGCCCATCCTCTTCCTAGATTGCCGTTTCTCCCGATGCGCATAGCACCGGGATATATCAGAACCGTGTAATGACGCTGATGCCCTTACCCTCGGCCTTATCGAGCGACATCAGCGCCGGAACGGCCTCTTCCAGGCTGATCCTGCGGCCGATGAGCTTCTGCGGCGCGATCTTGCCGGCGGCGAGCATGTCGAGCATGGCATCGTAGCGCCAGGCCTGCATGCCGTGGCTGCCATAGATTTCCAGCTCATGGCCGATGACCTGCGCCATCGGGATCTGCGGCGTCGCATGGTCGCCGAGCATGAGGCCGACCTGCACATGCCGGCCGCGCCTGCGCAGATTCTTGATGGAGTTGAAGCAGGTGGCGGGGTGGCCGAGCGCATCGATCGAGACATGGGCGCCGCCCTTGGTGATCTCGCGCACCGCCTCGGCCACATCGGCGACCTCAGCCGCATTGATGGTCGCGACGGCTCCGCACTCGCGGGCGAAGGCCAGCTTTTCGTCGGAAATGTCGATGGCAATGGCATTGGCGCCAAGCGCACTGGCAATCATGATCGCCGACAGCCCGACGCCGCCGCAGCCGTGCACGGCGATCCATTCGCCCGGCCGCGTCTTCGCCTGATCGGCAACGGCGCGGAAAGAGGTGGCGAAGCGGCAGCCGAGGCTTGCCGCCGTCGCGTCATCGACCGTTTCAGGCAGGTGAACAAGATTGGTATCGGCATAGTCGATGGCGACATATTCGGCGAAGGAACCCCAATGGGTGAAGCCCGGCTGGAACTGGCTGGGGCAGACCTGCTGGTTGCCGGAATGGCATTCGGCGCAATGGCCGCAGCCGGAAACAAAGGGGACGGTGACGCGGTCGCCGACCTTGAAGCGGACGACGCCACGGCCGGTCGCGACCACCTTGCCGGCAAGCTCATGGCCCGGCACATGCGGCAGCTTGATATCCGGATCATGACCCATCCAGCCATGCCAGTCGCTGCGGCAGAGCCCAGTTGCGCCGACTGCGATGACGACGCCATCTTCACTTGGTGTCGGATCTGGCAGGGTCCGGATTTCGGGTGTTGCCTCGAAGGCCTCGTAATACATGGCTTTCATGGGAGTTCTCCCTCTCTCCTGACGATCCGTATGGTCCATCACTTTCGTTGATGGACTCATTCGTCAAGTTGTTGTTTCGACGCATGAAAATTGCGCTATGAATGCGTTATCAGGCGCTTTGTTGCAAATGAATTTTGCCGCGTAGTTTATGCTTGACCCTGAGGTTGCGCGGTTATTTGCTCTTCGCCGTCTAAGAGAGGAAATCATATGTCCGTCGATACGTCGCCCCGCACAACCACCTGGACCTACGTCGAGGGAGAATGGCTTTCCGGCAATCCGCCGCTGATCGGGCCGACTTCGCATGCCATGTGGCTTGGCTCGACCGTGTTCGACGGCGCACGCTGGTTCGACGGCATTGCGCCCGATCTCGATCTCCATTGCCAGCGCATCAATCGCTCGGCCGTTGCCATGGGGTTGAAGGCGCTCAAGGCCGCCGAAGAGATCGAGGCGCTCGCCTGGGAAGGCATCAGGAAATTCGACGGCAAGACGCCGATCTACATCAAGCCGATGTATTGGGGCGAGCATGGCTCACCGGGCAGCGTCGTCGCCGTCGATGCGGAATCGACGCGCTTTGCCCTCTGCCTGTTCGAAGCGCCGCTCGGCGGCACCGGCGGCATCACGCTCACCGTCTCGCCCTTCCGCCGCCCGTCGCCGGAAACGGCGATGACCGACGCCAAGGCCGGTTCGCTCTATCCGAACAGCGGCCGCATGATCCTCGAAGCGAGAAGCCGCGGCTTCAACAATGCGCTGGTGCGCGACATGAACGGCAATGTCGTCGAGACGGCGTCGTCCAACGTCTTCATGGTCAAGGATGGCATCGTCTATACGCCGGTCGCCAACCGCACCTTCCTTGCCGGCATCACCCGCGCCCGCGTCATCGGCCTGCTGCGCAGGGAAGGCTTCGACGTCCGGGAGGAAACCCTGTCCGTCGAGCAGTTCATGGCGGCAGACGAGATATTCACGACCGGCAACTATTCCAAGGTCGTCAGCGTCAATCGCCTGGATGGTCGCGAATTCCAGGAAGGACCGGTCGCCCGCAAGGCGCTGGAACTATACATGGATTGGGCTCACGGCCGCCGTGCCGGCGAGGAATAAACCCTTCTCACGAGGAGAAGGGCGGTGCAGAAGAGTGCGGCCGTTTATGGCCGCACGGGTGTTCCTACACGACCTGCCGAAGCAATGTAGGATCGCGGCGCGAAGAAAACGCCATCGGTCTCGAAAGCCTCAAGGTCTTCGGCCCGGAGTGCATGGCGGACGCTCGGTCTCGCGCTGACGCGAGCCATGAATTCCTGTAGCGCCGGCCTTGATGCAAGGTCGATCCTGATCCAGGGCGACCAGTTCAAGCAGACAAAGAGATAGGCGTCAGCGACCGTGAAGTCGTCGCCGGTCAGATAGGGGCCGGCGAGCCGGCCGTTCAGCCAATCCAGTCGTTTGGACACCAGATCGTGAATGCCGGCATGAGCGCCTTCATAAGCGGCGTTGAATAGCATCGCCATTGGCTTATGAAGTTCGGCGGTGATGAAATTCAGATAGGATTGAACTTGGCTTCTGGCATAGGTTCCGGCCTCCGGCAGAAGGCGCGATCCCTCCGGTGAACATTCCGCGAGGAATTGCACGATGGCAGGACCCTCGGTCAGCACTTTCCCATCATCCAGCATCAGTGCCGGCACGTAGCCGTTACCGTTGATGGCAAGGTAGTCCTCGCCCGAACTTGTCAGATGAGTCTTCCGATCAACTTCGACCAGTTCAACATCCAGTCCCAGTTCCCGACAAACGATGTGTGGCGACAGCGAGCAAGCGGCGGCGTGCATGTAGAGTTTCATTGGTTTCTCTCCTTTTCGGTGCAGGCGCGAGGCATAGCGTCGGCATCGGTTGAATTTTTGTACCATTTCGCATAANNTTATGCGAAATGGTACAAAATATGAAGAGCGAGAAAAAGCAGGGTCGCCCGCGCGTCTTTGATGCGAAAACAGTGATTGGGCAGGCGCAGGAGGTTTTTTGGGATAGGGGGTTCTCGGCAGCCTCATTGGATAATCTGAGCGCCGCGACGAAACTGAACCGGCCGAGCCTCTACGGCGCATTCGGCGACAAGGAGGACCTCTATCTTGACACCTTGGAAGGCTATCGCGAGGACAGCCTTGATATATTGTTCAAGGCGCTCAACCCGGCCCTGCCGCTGCGGGAAAATCTGGCGAACATCTACGCCGAGGCTCTAAAAATATACTTGCATGGCGAGACTGCTGCCCGCGGTTGCTTTCTGATCAGCACTGCGACGGCAGAAGCTATTCAGCATGATCGAGTGCGGGAGGTGTTGCGCCGCAGCTTGAATGAATTCGACGGCGCGATCAAGGAACGTATGGAGCTTGCGGTTGAGCGGGGCGAGCTACCGGTTGACGCGGATGCTGCAACTCTCGCAAAGCTCGCATCCGCTGTCATGCATTCGCTTGCCGTTCGAGCGCGTGCCGGCGATACGCGCGAAACGCTGGAGGCGATCGCGCGTTCAGGGGTCGATTTTATCTGCGGCCGGCTCTGACGGTCGGCTTCATGCTGCTCGGATCGATCTACAGACGGCAAACTTGAGCAAAATCATCGATCCTTTATGGCACTTCTTTCTTCGGGGTGACCCACCAGCAATAGGCGGCACCGATCGCCAACAGCACGCAGGTGCCGAGGAACACGGCGCGCATGCCGATATGGCCGCCGACGAAGCCGCCGATGACGGGACCTGCAACCTGACCGACATATTGCGATGAGATGGACAGCCCGAGGATGCTGCCCGTCGCTGCGTCGGGAACGCTGTGCCGGATGACGGCGGTGATACAGGGGAGAAGGCCGCCGAGTGCTACGCCCATCAGGAAGCGCAGCGCGATCAGCTGCCAGGCGGAGGTCACGAAAGCCTGCGGTATCAGCAGCAGCGCTGCGATGGCTAGGGCGGCCGTTATGACGGTCCAGTGGCCGATGCGGTCGGCGAGCTTGCCGAGCCATGAGGACGACAGGATGCTGCCGAATGCTGCAGCCGCCATGACGACGCCGGACACCATCGTTACATCAGCATCGGTGACGAACTGCGCGACATAGACTGTTATGATCGGCTCGATCGACATGTTGGCAAGCATCAGCAGCAGGCCGAGCGACAGCATGGCGGCGACCGGGCGTTTGTCCGGAATGGAAGCCCAGCTGCCGCTGGCCTTCGCCGCCTTCTTGCGCGCCGTGGATTTCTCCTCCTTGATCAGGAAGGTCGTCGCCAGGAAGGTGAAGAAGATCACGCCGCCGGCCAGCAGGAAGGTGCCGCGAATGCCGATAACAGGCGGCAGCGCGCCGCCGATCAGCGGCCCGACGAGATTGCCCGCCATGATACCCGCCGAGAGCGTGCCCAGCGCCCAGGCGGAGCGATGTTTCGGCGTCTGGGCTGCCACCAGCACCATCGAACCCGAGGCATAGCCGCCGGCAAGGCCGGTGAACAGGCGCAGCGCCGCCAGTTGCCAGACATTGCCGGCCATGCCCATCAGCGAGATGGCGATCGTCATGCCGAGGCTGGCGCGGATCAGCATCAGCTTGCGGCCATAGATATCGCCGAGCCGCCCCCAAAGCGGCGCGACGAAGGCGGCGGCAAAGAAGGTGGCGCCATAGGCAATGCCGGACCATTGCACGATCGCCGCCTTGTCGCCGACGCCGAGTTCCTCGACATAGAGCGGCAGGAAGGGGAGCAGCAGCGTCATCGCCACGATCGTCGTGAACGAGCCGGCGAGGCAGATGATCAGGTTCCGCATCCAATGAGCGGCTTCCTGTTCGGCTGTTGTGGCTGCGTCCCATCTCGTCTCGGTCATTTCGCGGCCTTTGCATTCAATGTGTAGAACAATTCCTGGCTGCCCGATGCCAGGATATGACCCTTCGCGGCGGCGATGAGATCCGCACGGGTGAAGAGATCGGGAAGGTTCAGCCGGTCGACATCGAGCGCATAGACCGTGATGTGATAGCTATGAACACGCTCGTCGTTCCAGGGAGGGCAGGCGCCCATATAGCCGCCATGCGGCCCATCCTTCAAATTGCCGCCGCCCGCACCGTTCTGGCCGCGCCGTCCATAGGCCGTGCGCTCGAGCGGCAGACCATTGGCCGAGGGGCCGTTTCCGTCCGTGCCTTCGGCAAGGCTGGTGCGCGACGCCGGGATGTCGGCCAGCACCCAGTGGACGAACTCCATCCGCTTGAAGTCCTTCGGAATCGTCTTGTCGGCCTTGTTGAACAGCGAGAAATCGGTGGGAACGTCGGGGTCGACCATGGTCAGCGCATAGGAGCGCGTTCCCTTCGGCCCCTTTGACCATGAAACGCCCAGACTCTTGTTCGGTCCGGGCGCCGATTTGTCGGATCCCGTCGAAATGCAGGAGGCGTTTTCCGGCAGCAGCATCCGGCCGTTGCTCTTGGTGAAGCTCACCTTGAGATCGGCCGAGAGCGCCGGCGTGGCGATGGCTGCTGCAATGAGGATGGCGTTCAAAACGCTGAGCATGGTTTTCATGATGTTGCCCTTTCATGTTGCGGCTTCTGTGAGCCTTCGAGGGCAGGGTCTAACAAATTCGTGCCGAGCGGCTGCGCACTCAAACGCTCAAAATTCTGTCGCAAACGCTCACGCGCTGCGAAGTCGATCGGCAAAGCGTCGGGGCGAGCGGTAGCCTGTCGCAAGCGCGGCTTCCCGCAGCGACAGCCCGTCCTCGGCGAGAAGGGTTGTTGCCAGGGCCACGCGCTCGCTTGCCAGCACATCCCGCAGGGAAGCGCCCTCGCGAGACAGGCGGCGGCGCAGCGTGGCGTTGCTGGTGCCGAGCTCTGCGGCGATAAGATCGGCTGTCCAGGCTCGATCCGGTTGCCAGCGCACCAGCGCCCGCACCGCCTCGGCTGTGGTCTCGGGCGAACCGGGGAGGGCACCGCGCATGCCGAGCACCATGAGGATTTCGAGAAGCCTGTGCTCGATCAATGGGATGGGCATGTTGCCGTCGGCAATACCTTCGCCGGCATGGTTGATGGCAGCGGCCAGCAATGGATCGAGCGGTAATTCCGCCTGCGCGGCGATATGGGCAGGCGGAAAGGCCTTTGCCGCCCGCCGCGTCAATTCCTCGGGAAAGGTAATGAAGATCGCCCGATAGACACCGGTCTGAGGATCCGGATCGTTGACGACGTCACCGCTCCAGCCGGCCGGCAGCACGAGCACCGTACCGGCTGCAAAATGCCGCTGCCGTCCCATGCTGACGATTTCCTTGGAACCTTCGAGGATGGCGACGATTGAAACCTGTGAAAAGGCGGAGCCGGCAATCCGCTCGCGTTCGCGGGTGACGAAAGTAAAGAGCGTGGAATAGCTGCCGACGCCGGTCGGCGCGACCGCCGGACGATTGTCCTTGGCGGCCAGGCGGCGCAGCTTTTCGAGCATGTGGTGGTGAGCCTCGGACACTGCGATGGCTTTCTGCTATTGGGAATGCCCGAGGAGTTTGGACCACGCGGGCGGCGATGCCAAGTCCGCAAAACGGCTTGTTGGTTCGGTTGACTTATGTTATTAACCGATTGCGTTTTGCAATCAGTTTCGATTGGATGGCAAAATCATCCTGACGGAAAGAGGAGGCAGATCATGAATTCTCTCGAAAGTGCCCGCTGCGACGCGGTCAAACGTCTCTTTGCCGCCTATGTGGCGCAGCATGCCGATATCGTCGATCCGATGCTGACCCGGGATTTCACCTTTTCCAGCCCGCGCGACGATCACATCGGCCGGGAACAGTATTTCGAGCAATGCTGGCCGAAGGAGAAAGCCTTCCGCGACATTCACATCGAACATCTGGTCGCTGACGGCGACGACGTGATCGTCGGCTATCGCGCCGAGAAGATGGATGGCGCCAGCTTTCGCAATGTGGAGCTGATCCGCTTTGCCGGCGACCGCATCGCCGAGGTGAATGTCTATTTCGGGCGGAACCTGTAACGGCTAGCCCATAGCCTTCGCCACCGCCACCGCCGCTGCAAGAGCCGTCGCCGGACCGCTCATCGGTTGCGGGTGGCCTTTCGGAAGAAGGTGTGCCGCGTCGGTCATCGAAGCCTGCGCGAAAGCGATCGTTACGGGACCTTCGCTGTTGGCGGCGCAGACCGCACCGGCGATGGAGGCAAGATAGGCCGACAGGTTGCCAGCCCGGAAGTGCCCCCATGCGCCCGGCACCAGCCGAACCTCGATTTCCGCGCCCGTCGCCTTCGCCGCAGCTTCGAAGAGCGCAGTCGTCGGGGAGATGGTTGTCTCGACCGTGCACAGCACGATCACCTTGCCGCCGGCCTTGACGGCTTCTTCCGCCAGCATCGCATCCGCTCGGATGATCGGCGCACCTGCGCGGGCAGGGACGAGCGATGCTGCCGGGCCGAGCGTCGAGCAGTTGAGCACGACGGCATCGGCATCTTCGGCGAGATGCCAAAGGAGGGCTGCCGTCTCCGCTGAAATCTCATCCGTCAGGTGTCCCACCTTTTCGGCAGCGAGCAGAAGATCGGCGCGGACGCGATGGCGCAGCATGCCATCAGGCAACCCGAGCGCCTTGGCCGCCGCTTCATAGACGGCAATGTTGCTTTCGGCGGTGTGCAGGCAGGCGATCGTCACGGGCGTTCTCCTAACCATGGCGGAAGACCCGCGAACCTAGCCTCGGCAGCCTTGCTTGTCGATATTTCGAAATAGCGTTCCCCATGTATCCGGGCATCATTATATGCACTTGGGTTAAACTTCTACGTATATGCTATACATTATTGATAAATAGGGCAATTTTTGCTCCCGCACGCAACTTTTTTGGCATGTCGCCGGTTGCTCTTCCAGGCGACGGCTCCTATGTTCCGCTTCACCTGCCGACGCAATTTTTTGCCAAGAGGAGATATGACCATGGCTTTCGAATTGCCTGAACTTCCTTATGATTACGACGCCCTTTCGCCCTTCATGTCGCGTGAGACGCTCGAATATCACCACGACAAGCACCACAAGGCCTATGTCGACAACGGCAACAAGCTCGCTGCAGAGGCAGGTCTTGCCGATCTGTCGCTCGAAGAGATCGTGAAGAAGTCTTTCGGCACCAACGCCGGCCTCTTCAACAATGCAGCCCAGCACTACAACCATATCCATTTCTGGAGGTGGATGAAAAAGGGCGGCGGCGGCAACAAGCTGCCGGGCAAGCTCGAAGCTGCTTTTGCTTCCGATCTCGGCGGCTATGACAAGTTCAAGGCCGATTTCGCCGCTGCCGGCGCCACTCAGTTCGGCTCGGGCTGGGCATGGGTTTCCGTCAAGAACGGCAAGCTCGAAATCTCCAAAACCCCGAACGGCGAAAACCCGCTCGTTCACGGCGCCAACCCGATCCTCGGCGTCGACGTTTGGGAACACTCCTACTACATCGACTATCGCAACCTGCGTCCGAAGTACCTCGAAGCCTTCATCGACAGCCTGATCAACTGGGACTATGTCCTGGAGCGCTACGAAGCCGCTACGAAGTAAGTTCGCCGCATAGGCTCGCTTTCGCACCCGGCGTCTTTTGGGCGTCGGGTGTTTTCTTGTCTGCCAGCCTTATTGATGTATCGTGTGCCGCATGGCGGCTTCAGGAGTGCCCCAGGAGGCTGAATGCCATCAGCACCGCTTTTCCGCTTCGGCGTCATCGCCGATCCGCAATATGCCGATCTCGCGCCCAATCTCACCCTCAATCGCTATCCCGCAAACAGCCTCGACAAGCTTCGCGCAGCGATCGAGGAGTTCAACCGGCATGATCTCGCCTTCGTCGTTACGCTTGGCGACATCATCGACCGCGAATGGAAGAGCTTCGATGCCATTTTGCCGGTCTACGAGGCCTTGCAGCATCGCAAGCACTTCCTGCTTGGCAACCATGATTTCGCCGTGGCATCGCAACATCTCGGCAGCATATCCGCCCGCGTGGGCATGCCGTCGGCCTATTACGAGTTCGTCCATTTCGGCTATCGCTTCATCGTGCTCGACGGCAATGAGATCAGCGTCTTTGCCCCGCCGGAAGGCGATCCGCGCCGGCAGGAAGCGAAAGATCTGATGACGGCGCTGGAGCGCGCGGGCGCGCTCAATGGGCAACGCTGGAACGGAGCGATCGGCGACACCCAATATGGCTGGCTTGCAGCGAAGCTGCGGGAGACGAAAGCGGCAGGCGAGAAGGTTATTGTCCTGAACCATTATCCGATCTTCCCGGATAATGCCCATAATGCGCTGAACAGCGACCGCATGCTCGCATTGCTGGCCGAGCACGATCATGTCGTCGCCTATCTCAGCGGCCACAATCACTCCGGCAATTTCGGAGTGTCCGACGGAATCTGCTTCGTCAACTTCAAGGGCATGGTCGATACCGAAGATACGAGCGCCTATGCGATCGTCGCTGTCTACGGCAATCGGCTGGAGATCACCGGATACGGGCGCGAAGAAAGCCGGGTTCTGGCGCTGCAGAGCGCTTGATGAGACCTTGGCGTCTTTGATGCTGGGAACGATCCGCACTGTCGGAAGTTTTGGGACTGAGGCTGCTGTGAGGCGGAGCCGATGTTTCCGATATTGCAAATCCTGACGATCTTGATTGTCGCTGTCGCCATGGCGCTGGCACTGGCACATTTGCTGGAGCTGCCGGGCAAAATGCGGCTGTCGAAAGAGGATTATCTGACCGTTCAGCGGATTTATTATCCCGGATTTACGATCGGCGGTGCTGCTGAGCCGATCGGCACTCTTTTGCTTCTGCTCCTCCTGTTCCTGACGCCGGTCAGCACGATCTCCTTCTGGCTGTCTGTGGCGGCCTTTGCGGCCATGGTCGCGATGCACGCCGTCTTTTGGCTGCTGGTACAGCCGGTGAACAAATTCTGGCTCGAGGATGCCGAGCTGAAAGGATTGGGCGAGAGCTTCTTCTCCCGCGATCCCTTTGGCGGTCATCGGATCGAGGCTGACGCCAAACCGGATTGGATCGCGCTGCGTGATCGCTGGGAATGGTCGCATGCCGCGCGCGCAGCCCTTGGATTGCTGGCTTTCATTCTGCTGGTGACCGCGATTGCCCTGTAGCGGGGCGCAAAACCGAGAGCTGACCTGTATTGTTCCGCCATCCGCATCTCGGTCACCTCCCTTTTCGGCGGCGTGCCCCGACACCTCAGCCGGCGGCGGCTGGGGTGTTTATCTGCCAGCCATTCACCCAGATCTGCCTGAGGCTATCGCCTTCGCCCTTGAACCGGAGGCCGGTCGGCTGGCAATCCTCGATCCGGTCGCTACGGAAGTTGCGGATCGCCTGGCGCAGCTCGCACCAGGCGACGATATTGGCCGTTTCTGCATAGTAGATCAGCGCGATCGGCCTGACGATGCGCTCGGTGGCGCGGCCGAGTTCGTCGCGATAGGCAAGATCGAGCTTTTCCTCGTCGCGGATGGCGCGACGCACCAGCGCAAGATCGATCGCGGAGGCCGAAGGCGCTGCAAAGCCCCAGGCATGCAGCGCATTGGCATCGAGCGTCTGGCGCAGCGGCGGCGGCACGGCGGCAGCAATCTTGGCGCTCACGCGCTTGGCCGCCTGTTTGAGTTCAACATCGCCGGTGCGCTCCAGAAGCGCCAGCGACAGCACGATCGCCTCCATCTCCTCGATCGAGAACATCAGCGGCGGCAGATCGAAGCCGGGCCGCAAAATATAGCCGATACCGCGCTCGCCCTCGATCGGCACCCGCATCGCCTGCAGCGCGGCGATGTCGCGATAAACCGAGCGCACCGTCACCTCCAGCCGCTCGGCAATACCGGCCGCCGTCACCGGCCTCCTGGCCAGCCGTAGGATCTGGATGATCTCGAACAGGCGCGATGCCTTGCGCATTTCATATCCTCGAAGACGAAGGCTACTGACAATACCCCGTCAGTTGGATGGATTTATAAGATTACCTATTCACTTGAAAATCAACCATTTCCTCTCCTGTCTCAATGGAGAGCTCGATAGGCAACTGACATGGGCTACGCAGAAAATCTCTGGCTTTTCTTCATCCTTCTCTTAGGGATCATCATCGTACCGGGCATGGACATGCTGTTCGTGCTCGCCAATTCTTTGGCCGGCGGCAGCAATCGCGGCCTTGCCGCAACCGGCGGTATCATGCTCGGCGGCGCCGTTCATTCGCTGAACGGTGCCATCGGCATTGGTCTGCTGATGCATTTCGTGCCGATTCTGTTCAATCCGCTGCTTGTTATCGGCGGCGCCTATATGGCCTTTATCGGCTACACGCTGATGCGCAGTTCCATTACCGTTGGAGGTGAAGGGCCGGCCGGCAGCCGTTCAGCCTGGAAAGCGTTCCGGCAGGGGGCGGTGACTTGCCTCATCAATCCCAAGGCCTATCTCTTCATCTTCGCCGTATACCCGCAGTTTCTAAAGCCGGCCTACGGTCCGATGTGGATACAGGCCGTCATCATGGGAGCCATGACCATCGCAACGCAATTTGCCGTTTATGGAGGCCTTGCCGTCACTGCCGGGCGCAGTCGCAACCTGTTGGTCGCCAATCCGCAGGCGACCGCTTTTGCCGGCCGCACCGCGGGGCTGCTGCTTGTCGCCGTTTCGGTGTTCACGGTCTGGGAGGGCCTTAAAACGGCATGAAGGCTGATGCGGCGAGTAGATATGTCGGCAGCATGACACTGATTTCACTTGATTCTCACCACTTTGTGACTTCATTGCCGGAGGGGAAAACGGCAAACATGTCGCCCGTAATCATGCGCTGGCCGTGCATGCGGTCTTGATCATCAGGAAGAGGTAGGAGAACGAAATGAAGTGGAAAGCGATTGTGGCGGCAACGGCTCTGGCCGGCATCGCTCTGGGTTCGGTTGTCGCAGCCGATGGCACGCATGACTCCCGCATCGGGATGATGAAGAAGATCGGCGGCGCCACGGGAGCTCTTGGCGCGATTGCCAAGGGCGACAAGCCCTACGACGCCGACATCGTCAAGGCATCGCTGGCAACGATCGCCGAAACGGCAAAGGCGTTCCCGAACCAGTTCAACCCGCAGAGCGACAAGAGCGATGCCGAGGTCAGTCCGAAGGTTTGGGACAATCTCGACGACTTCAAGGCCAAGGCTGCCAAGCTCTCCACCGATGCCGAAACGGCGCTCGCCCAGCTTCCGGCCGATAGGGCCGGGGTCGGGGCAACGCTGAAGACGCTCGGCGGTGCATGCGGCGCCTGTCATCAGGCCTACCGCGTCAAGAACGACTAAGCGGTAGGTCGGCCTCGTTCGACGGTTGGGTTTTCGGCATCTGCACCGGTTTTGCCGCCAGTGCAGATGCTTTACGACTCTGGAGCTAAAGTTAGGGGTGATGGTGATGGCGCGGTTTATCCGGTGGCTGCTTTGCCTTTTCGGCGTGATCATCCTTGGTTGCGGCGCATTCTATGTCGTGGCAGCACCGACACCCTTACCGTCAAGCCATTGGGCCAATCTCGGCGATCCCGACATCAAGAATGGAGAGTTGGTTTTCTGGGCCGGTGGCTGTACCAGCTGTCATGCCGCGCCAGGCGCCCAGGGTGATGCCAAGCTCGTGCTTTCAGGCGGCCTTGCACTCACCAGCCCCTTCGGCACCTTCCATGTGCCCAACATCACGCCGGACGAGAAGGCGGGACTCGGCGGCTGGACGCTTGCCGATTTCGGCAATGCCATGAAGCGCGGCGTCGGCAGGAATGGCGAACATCTCTACCCGTCCTTTCCATATGGCTCCTATGCTCGCATGAGCGACAAGGACATCAACGATCTCTGGGGTTTCCTGAAGACGCTGCCGAAGAGCAGCAACGTCGCCCCGCCGCATGAACTGCCCTTTCCCTTCAACATACGGCTGGCGCTCGGCGGCTGGAAGTTTCTCTATCTGAACGATCAGCCGCGCGTCGTGCTCGCCAATGCCGACGAGAAGGTCAAGCGCGGACAATATCTGGTGGAAGGGCCTGGACATTGCGGCGAATGCCACACACCGCGCGACAGCCTTGGCGGTTTCCTGAGCGGTCAATGGCTGGCGGGAGCGCCCAATCCGGAAGGCAAGGGCCAGATCCCCGATATCACGCCGGGTTCCAAGGCGATCGGCGGCTGGAGCGCGGGGGACATCGCCAACTATCTCGAAACCGGTTTCACGCCGAACTATGATTCCGCCGGCGGCTCGATGGCCGAAGTCCAGCAGAACATTGCCCATCTGCCGGCAGCCGACCGCGCAGCGATCGCGGCCTATCTGAAGGCGCTGCCCAAGAAATAGGTCGGAGCAGAGTTTCCGTGATTGGAAGCGGAAGGGCTCTATAAGCGCCGGGCGAGATGGAGATGCGTCTCGTAATGCAGTCCGAATTCGCCGCCTTGGGCCACGATTGCGTCGGCAAGTTCGGAAAGCAGCGCCTCTCGCCGATCCTCAGGCAGAAGACGGTGGCTTGAGAGCGTGCGCAAAAGGTCGGTATAGCTTTGCGCGGTGTGCGGCTGGCTCCAACGATAGCAATACTGGGTCGAACTTTCAAAATCGTCAGACTGCCGTAGCTGCTCGGAGAACGGGCCGTCAGGCAGATACCATCCTTCCACGGGCGGTCCCGAAAGCTCCGGAGCAAGGCGTGCGTAAATATCGGCGAATTGTCCGGCAAACGGTGATGTGATCGGCATGGGCACATTACCGAAGACGGCAAGCGCGCCGGCCGGCCTGAGTAGGGCGGCCGTCCTGGCGAAGCGCAGCTCCGGCGAAACCCAATGGAAGGATTGCGCCGCCGCGATGAGCTTGAAGTCCTGCTGCTCGCCCGGCCAGGCTTCGAGGGTAGTTTGCCGAAATTGCACCTGCGAAAATCCCGACAATCTTTCCCGCGCGACCGCAATCAGCTCTGCGCCGGGATCAAGCGCGAGAACGGAGAGACCGCAGCGGGCGAAGCCTTCCGTTGCCTGACCCGTGCCGCATCCGATTTCGAGGATCTGATCCTTGGGCTTCAGTCCGGCAAAATCGATGACATCGGCGAAAAGCGCATCGGGATAGATCGGGCGGGCATTGTTGTAGAGCCTGGCGACGCCATTGAATGCGAATCGCTGTTCCAAGACACACTTCCTCCGGTTGCAGATCGAAGCCGATAGCCATTTTTCTAGCGCATTTTCGATCAAGCTTACATCGGCAATAGTGTGGGATTCGGCAACGGGAGAGGGCAGTCGTGGACGCAAGGGTAGCGCAAAAGGTTCCTTATTTCAGTCAGTGGGAGACGCCTGACATGACGCTGGCAGTCTTGGGCGAAGGTGCCCCGTCTGCCTTGCTGAAGGACCCGCGCTGGGTCTTATCCGGTGCGCGCAATGTAGAGGACTATGCCCGCTGGGCCGGCAATCTCTGCGGCATGGCCTGCCTGAAGATGGTGCTTGCCGCCCGTACCGGCAAGGCGGTGCCGATCATGGATCTTGCGATGGGCTGCCGGGATTATGGCGGCTATGTCGAAGAGCCGGATGGCCGGATCAAGGGACTGATCTATGCGCCGTTCGTGTACTTCGTTCGGGATCGTTTCGGGATGAATACAAGAGTCGTCACCGGAGTTTCCGCCGCCGATATCGCCGATATCCTCGCGCAATCGGAGTTTTTCGTCGCTTCAGTCCATCATTCCATCCGCTGGCCGGAGACCGAGCCGCCTGCCAGGGGCGGCCATCTGGTGCTGGTCACGGCCCTCGACGAAAACACGATCCGCTTCCACAATCCCTCCGGCCACATCGATGCGACGCGTGAGAACGTGGAGATGCCGCTGGATATATTCGATAAGTTCTTTGCAGGCCGCGGGATCGCCATCGATCGCTGATATCGAGCGTCTGATGGCGATCCCGGTAAAGGCCGGCATCAGGCCAATGCCTGCAGGTAGCGCATACCGGTGACCGGCCGCGGCTTGAAATCCATGTTTTCGTAGAACCGGTGGGCTTGGAAATTGCCCGTCGCGGCGCCGACAGAAAGGTAGCTGCAGCCGGCCTTGCGGGCGATATCGCGGGCGCGATCGACGAGATGCTGTCCGACGCCATGGCCACGGTGGCCGTCAAGCACGAAGAGATGGTGCAGATCCATGCCGCGCTGGCCTTCTTGCGCCTTGTAGAGCGGCACGAGGATAGCGTAGCCGATGAGCCCATGCTCCCCTTCGGCGACAAGTGCGGTTATCCAGGGCATCGGACCGAAAAGATCGCGCTCGAGCTGCTCGGGCGTCGTGCCCGAGGGATCGCCATGATGGGCGGCCAGCAGCCGGATCATGTCGTTGAGCTCCGGCAGGTCGCGCGGCTGCGCATTGCGGATGGTCAGAACCGGCGGGCGGAGAAGTGAGATGTCGCTATCGTCTAGCATGGCATTTTGCGTCCTTGTTTTTCAATGAGCCGTCAGGACGCTGCCGATACAACAAAGCCGCCTGACGGCGGCTTGTCGACATATGATCTGTCTTGGCCGCCCCTTACAGGTACAGCCAAAAATACGAGCAATTGTGGAGCGCGTTCGTGATCATGGGCGCATCAATGATCCGGTTCGGCGAATTTGTCAATGGGGCGTGTCAGTGCTCCCCTTCGCACAGGCCGTGGTCCGACAATGCCCGGATGACATAGCAGTCTTCGATGCTGTGGCCGTCGCAATGCGAGACGATGCGCTCCAGCTCGTGCTCCAGCCTCTTCAGCTGCGCGATCTTGATACGCACGTCCTCCAGATGCTCCTTGGCGATGCGGTCGGCGCCGGCGCAGGGACGGTCGGGATGCTGGCTGAGCGAAATCAGCTCCCTGATGGCATCGATCGTCAAGCCGAGATCGCGGCCATGACGGATGAAGGCGAGACGTTCCATATCCGTCTTGGAATAGCGCCGCTGATTGCCTTCGCTGCGTTCAGGCTCCGAGATCAGCCCCATTTGCTCGTAATAGCGGATCGTCGGCACCTTCACGCCGGTACGCCTGGATAGATCGCCGATCGTCAGCATTGTATGGCCTCCAATACCTTTAGAGCCGGATGATTTTAGGTCTGTTCGACCCGAAATTGAATCTGCTCTAGAATCAAAGAAGTAGAGCGTGATGTCGTCCGAAAACCGCCTACACTTTTCGGCATCATGCTCTAGTCTCTAGAGCAATATATGCAATCGTCGGCAAAAAATACAAGGCCAGGCGAACCCACTGGAAGGCTTCCAATCCGCCGCCATAAATAGTATACTCCCCTATAGTATAATTCGAGGCTGCAATGTCCCACGTCGTTCGTCACCAAGCCAAGCTTCTCTCTCGCATCCGCCGCCTGAAAGGGCAGATGGAAGCGGTGGAGCGAGCGCTCGAAGCCGAGCGTCCATGCGGTGAGGTGCTGCAGCTCCTTGCTTCCATTCGCGGCGCGCTGACGGGGCTGACCGGCGAGGTTCTGGAGGATCATCTGCACGAGCATGTGCTTCATGCCGAGAGCGAAGAGGACCGCCGTCAGGCGGTCGATGAGATAGCCGATGTGCTGAAGACCTATCTGCGGTGATCGGGGATTCGGGACGATCAACAGGAGAATGATGTCATGAGTATTTCCTCCGATATGGGCCACAGCCACGTCTTTCTGGGCACCGACCACCAGCGCAACGAAAGCCGCATCCGGCTCGTCATCGCGCTGACCGTCGTCATGATGGTGGTCGAGATCGGGGCAGGCACGATCTATGGCTCGATGGCGCTGGTTGCCGATGGCTGGCACATGTCGACCCATGCCAGCGCCATGCTGATTTCGGCTCTGGCCTATCTCTATGCGCGCCGGCATGCGCACAATGCGCGCTTCACCTTCGGCACGGGCAAGCTCGGCGATCTCGCGGGCTTTGCCAGCGCCATCGTGCTGGCGCTGATCGCGCTGATCATGGGCTGGGAAAGCACTTTAAGATTGCTCGATCCGGTGGCGATCAATTTCCGGGAAGCGATCGCGATTGCGGTGCTCGGCCTTATGGTCAATCTCGCCAGCGCATGGCTGCTGCGCGACGATCACAGTCATCATCACGGTCACGGACACAGTCATGGCCACGCACATGATCATCATCACGACCACGACGATCACCACCATCACGACCATGGCAAACGCGGCGGCAGAGACAACAATCTCCGCTCCGTCTATGTCCATGTCATCGCCGATGCGATGACTTCGGTTCTGGCTATCGCCGCGTTGCTGCTTGGCAGTCGCTTCGGCTGGACCTTCCTCGATCCGCTGATGGGGATCGTCGGCGGTCTGGTGATCCTGCAATGGGCATGGAGCCTGCTGCACGTTTCCGGCGCCGTTCTCCTCGATTTCATCCCCGATGGCGAAGATCTGCCTGAGGAAATTCGCGAGGCGATCGAGACGGATGAGGATCGCATCACCGATCTGCATGTATGGCAGGTCGGCCCGGGGCACCATGCTGCGATCGTTGCGGTCGCGACACCTGTCTCGCGCGATCCGTCCTTCTATAAGGCGCGGCTTGCCGAAATTCATGAGCTCTCCCACGTCACGGTCGAAGTTACCGTCGACAAGGCGGCATAAAATCCGTTAGCAATCGGGTGAGGTCAGAGGCTTGCCATATTCCTCGCATAGCCCAAAATCTGCCCGATTCTGCCGGAGGCCCCTCGTATGCCCACATTGCTCACCCGCCGCCGCCTCATGGCAGGCTCGGCGCTCCTCCTTCCCACCCTGACGCTCGGTCCCGACGCACTCTTTGCCCAGGATGGCAGCGCCTCGCCGCAGACGCCGCCCGCAACGGATAATTCGGCAGCGCCCGACGGTGGCGGCCAAGGAACGGAAGGCGCATCGCAGGACAATTCGCAGCTGTCCGATGATGTCGACAAGCAGCTCGCCGATCTGGAAAAGAAGACCGGCGGCCGGCTCGGCGTCTCCGTGCTCGACACCGAAACCAACATTTCCCTCGGCCATCGCGAGGAGGAGCACTTCCCCTTGTGCAGCACCTATAAGGCGCTTGCCGTCGGCTTCGTACTGGCGCGCGTCGATCAGGGCATGGAAAAACTCGACCGCCGCGTCACTTATGGCAAGGACAAGGTCGTCACCTATTCACCGGCGACCGAAAAACACGCCGATACCGATGGTATGACCGTCGGGGAACTCTGCGGCGCCGCGATCACGCTGAGCGACAATACGGCCGGAAATCTTCTCCTCGAAAGCTTCGGCGGGCCTGCTGCACTGACTTCTTGGCTGCGCACGACGGGCGACACCGAGACCCGCCTCGATCGCAACGAGCCGGATGTCAACCAGGCCGCCAAGGACGACCCTCGCGACACGACGACCCCCGATGCGATGCTTGACAGCATCGGGCTTCTGACGCTCGGCAATACGCTCTCGGAAACATCCAGGGATCAGTTGGTCAACTGGCTGGTTGCCAATACCACGGGCAATAATCGGCTGCGCGCCGGCCTGCCGAAGGAATGGAAGACCGGCGACAAGACCGGTACGGGCAACAATGGCTCCTACGCCGATATCGCCGTGATCTGGCCGCCGGACCGCGGCCCCGTTCTGGTCACGACGTTTGTTGCCGATGCAACCGCGCCTGCGAAGGATGTCGAGACGGTCTTTGCCGAGATCGGCAAGATCGTCGTTGGCATGGTTGGGCAATAGTGGAATATAGTCAATAAAAACAAGACGATACGATCATGATGTGAATCAGGATCGTATCGTCTTCATGTAGTCTGGCAATTTGCCCAAGGCATGTTGTGTGACATGCGTAAGATCAAAGCTGCGACACGCGCTAGACCAGGGATAGTGCCGAGGCCGCGCTGTCCGTTTCCTGGTCGCCATCACCATCGGCGTTGCCGGCACCGAGCTTTTGCTTGATCTCGCTGGCGATCTGGTCGTTGATCGCCTTCTGGTCGTCTGCCGACAATGACTTAAAGGAATCTTCCGTCAGGCCGTGCGCATCGAGGTATTGTTCGCGGATTTTCTGCGCCGGCGTCATATTTGCCCATTTGGCAAACTCGTCGAGAAGATCCTGATCGGATTGCCCGCTTGACCCAGCCGAGCTGCTACCGGAAGCGCTTGAGCCTGACTGGTCATCGGTGGAGCTCGAAGTCGAAGAGGATGCTTCGCCGAACTGGCTAAGCCAGAAGCCGGATGAAATGGAGGAGGGGACGCCACCGGACGAAATGGACGGTCCCTGCGAATCGTCCTGCTGGCCACTTCCATCGTCCGGCAGCGAGAAAGGCGTGCTGTCGTCGCCGTCGCTGCTCTGCTGGCTGCGGATCGGCGTGCTGAAATAATTCCGCGTACCGTGATGCACCTTCATCGTCATATCTCCCTACGGGTCGAGATGACGATGACTCCGAAAGCCTGTCCGGGGCTTGCGCGCTCAAGCCTCCTCAGGTGCCGCAGAAGGTTTGAAGCACCCGCTCCGCCGGCAATGGCGGTTCGGCATAAGGCGCAAAAGCAGGCTGATCCTCGTAAGGGGTCGCAAGCACCTTCAGCAGGGCCTCAAACAACGAGAAATCAGCATCTTCGACGGCAGCTTGGATGGCTTGCTCGATTCGGTGATTGCGGGGGATGAAGGCCGGATTGACCTTGCGCATCGCTGCTGCGCGTGCCGACTGGGTCTGCAAATCGCGAGCAAGCCGTTCACGCCAGCGTTCCAGCCAGGGCGCAACGGCTTGTGGATCGTTGAATGCGGCGGCAAAATCGGTCACGTCCTCGTCCGCGGCGAGTGCCGCAAGCCGGCGGAAGGTGAGGGTGAAATCAGCGCCCTGCTGCTGCAGCGTCGCCAATAGCGACTGGATCAGGTCCAGATCGCCTTCCTCTTCGCTCGCAAGACCGATCTTGGCGCGCATGCCGGCAAGCCAATAGGACTGGAAACGCTCGCCATAGGCTTTGATGACGACATTCGCCATCTCGATCGCCGTGTCTATGGAGGGGTCGATCAGCGGTATCAGTGTTTCGCCGAGGCGCGCCAGATTCCATTGGCCGATGGCGGGCTGATTGGCATAGGCATAGCGGCCATTACGGTCGATGGACGAGAACACGGTCGCCGGATCGTAGGCATCCATGAAGGCGCAGGGACCGAAATCGATCGTCTCACCCGATACGGTCATATTGTCGGTGTTCATCACGCCATGAATGAAGCCGACATGCAGCCATCGCGCAATCAATGAAGCTTGCCGATCCGCCACGGCTTCGAGCAGTGCAAGATAAGGGTTCTTGCGGTCTCTGATTTCGGGATAGTGCCGGGCAATGACATGATCCGCCAGGGTCCGCACGCTCTCCGTATCGCCCCGCGCCGCAAAGAACTGGAAGGTGCCGACGCGGATATGGCTCGCCGCCACCCGAGTAAACACCGCGCCCGGCAGCACTTCCTCGCGATAAACAGGTTCTCCTGATATCACGGCGGCAAGCGCCCGCGTCGTCGGAATGCCAAGCGCATGCATGGCCTCGCTGACGATATATTCGCGTAGAACGGGGCCGAGTGCTGCGCGGCCGTCGCCGCGGCGGGAAAATGGCGTAGGCCCCGACCCCTTGAGCTGGATGTCGCGGCGCCGGCCGTTGCGATTCTTCACCTCGCCGAGGAGGATCGCGCGTCCGTCGCCGAGCTGCGGAACGAAATTGCCGAACTGATGGCCGGCATAGGCCATGGCAATCGGCTGCGATCCCGGCAGGAGCTCGTTTCCTGAAAAGATAGCCGCCGCATTTTGCTTCAAGACATCCATGTCGAGCCCGAGTTCGCTTGCCAGCGCCTCGTTGAACTTGATCAGCTTCGGCGCAACAACCGGCGTCGGCATCTGGTCAGCAAAGAACTGCGGCGGCAGGCGCGCGTAGCTGTTGTCGAAGGCGATCGGCGGCGCCCGAAGCGCGATGTTATCGTGAAGAGGAGAGCTCATGTCCCTAAGGTAGGGCCGACGGGGAGGCGGCGCAAGGCGCTTGCTCCAGGTAGGAAATCATCCTACTTTATCCTACCAGATGTGAGGGCTTTGCGATGAACGAGAAACTGAGCATTTCGCTCCCCAGTGAAATGGTGGCTGCGATCAAGGCTCGCGTCGATGCGGGCAGCTATGCCTCTACGAGCGAGGTGTTACGGGC
The DNA here is from genome assembly GCA_900468625.1 of Hyphomicrobiales bacterium. Taxonomy (GTDB): domain Bacteria; phylum Pseudomonadota; class Alphaproteobacteria; order Rhizobiales; family Rhizobiaceae; genus Rhizobium. The sequence continues at coordinate 33,474 of UBUL01000005.1, read as the reverse complement.
GGCAGTCCGGGTCTGGCTGCGGGAAGAAGAGGAATATCAGCAGCGGATCGCAGCGATCAGACAGAGAGTAAAAACATCGCTCGATGATCCCAGGCCAGATCTAAGCATGCAAGACATCGATAGCTGGATCGAGACGCTGGCTGCGGAAAAACAGTAACCGTATGAAGCGATATTCCGTTGTATTTCGCGAAACGGTTAAAGCCGATCTTCAGTCGATATTCGGCTACGTGCTGGACCAAAGCAAAAGCAGGGATACAGCGCTCGCCTATATCAAGCGCATCCGGAACAGATGTGCAAAAATCGGCAATGCGCCCCTCGGTGGCGTTGCTCGCCCTGATCTCGGCGCAGGAATAAGAATGGCTGTCTTCGAGCGCAGCGTCGTCATTCTCTATATGGTTGAAGAGGAGCGCGTGCGCATTACCAACGTCTTCTTCGGAAGCAGAGACTACGCGACGCTTGTGACGCGTCCCTAGTCGTTTTCCAGCTCCCGCGCCATCTCCGCAAGCTTGCGCACCGTATTGAGATTTCTGGACGTGCCCACCTTCAAGGCCGGCAGCTTCAGCTTCGAGCGGCCCGAGCCATCGGGATAATGCACGTAGATCTCCCTGCCGGCGATATGCACCTCTTCGCCGCCCGGTGCGACGAGCTTGGTGAGCGCATCGTCCGGTGGCTCGTCCTGCAAGAAGGTGACCAGCAGGTAGTTTGGCTTGGCATGCGGGAAGGGCGAATGTTCCGCCGCCCTTTCCAGAGCCTCGCGGCTGCGCAGGATCACGCCCGGAGACTTGCCCATCTTGGCCGCCAGCGCCTTTCCAAGTTGAGCTTGCACCGCCGCCTCCTCCGCTTCCGCGCGGAAGACCACATTGCCGCTCTGGATATAGGTGCGCACATCCTGAAAGCCGATCTCTTCGTACAATGCCTTGAGATCGGCCATGGACAGCATGCCGGTGCCGCCGACATTGACGGCACGGAGCAGGGCGACAAAGACGGTCATGGTTTCCTCCCGTCGTTCGGCCTACATCTTCCCGGCGACCTTGACGGCGAAGGCGTATTCGAACGCCACTTCCTCCAGTCGCTGGAAGCGGCCCGAGGCGCCGCCATGGCCGGCATCCATGTTCGTCTTCAGCAGGATGGGCGCGTCGCTCGTCGTCTTGTCGCGCAGCTTGGCGACCCACTTTGCCGGTTCCCAATAGGTGACGCGCGGGTCGGTGAGGCCGCCGAGCGCGAGAATCGGCGGGTAGGGGTTCTCGCCGACATTGTCGTAGGGACTATAGGCGGCGATCTGCTCGTACTCTTGCCTGCTCTCGATCGGATTGCCCCATTCCGGCCATTCCGGCGGTGTCAGCGGCAGAGTGTCGTCGAGCATGGTGTTGAGCACATCGACGAAGGGTACGGCAGCAATGATGCCGGCGAATTTCTCCGGCGCCATGTTGGCGACGGCACCCATGAGCATACCGCCGGCCGACCCGCCCTCGGCGATGATCTTCGCGTAGGAGGTGAACTTCTCCTGATTCAAATAATCGGCTGCAGCGATGAAGTCCTTGAAGGTATTGGTCTTCTTCTCCATCTTGCCGTCTTCGTACCAGGCAAAACCCTTGTCCTTGCCGCCGCGGATATGGGCGATGGCATAGACGAAGCCGCGATCGGCGAGCGACAGGCAATTGGTGTTGAAGCCGGCGGGGATGGTAACGCCGTAGGCGCCATAACCATAGAGCAGGCAGGGGGCCGAGCCGTCGAGGGGCGTGTCCTTGCGATAAAGCAGTGTCACCGGCACGGTCTCGCCATCCCATGCGGGTGCGAAGACACGGCGCGTCACATAGTCCGACGCATTATGGCCGGAAGGCACTTCCTGCGTCTTCAAGAGGGTGCGCTCGCGCGTCACCATATTGTAGTCGTAGAGCTGGCTCGGTGTCGTCATCGAGGAATAGGAGAAGCGGATGACATCCGTGTCGTATTCGGCAGCCCCTTGCAGGCCAAGCGCATAGGCCTCCTCTTCGAAGGCGATTGCGTGCTCCTCGCCGGTGCGGCGGTCGCGGATGACAATGCGCGGTAGGCCGTCCTTGCGTTCCAGCCAGAGGAGATGGCGGGCATAGGCGAGATGGCTGAGGATCAGCGTGCCCGGCTTGTGAGGTACGACTTCACGCCAGTTTTGCTTGCCCGGATTCTCCGCCGGCGCCTCCATGATCTTGAAGTCCTTGGCATCGCCGTCGTTGGTGAGAATGTAGAAGACGTCGCCGCCCTCGGTGATCTCATATTCGATTTCCGTCTCGCGCTCGGCAACGATCTTGGGCTCGGCGGTGAGATCCGAGGTCGGGATGATGCGGTATTCGCTGGTCTCGTGATCGTGGATGTCGATAAAAATGTAATCGTCGAGCAGCGAACCGCCGACGCCCATGAAGAAGCCGGGGTCCTCTTCCTCATAGACGAGCCGGTCGTCCGACTGCGGCGTGCCGATGATGTGATGGAAGATCTTCGAGGGGCGGTGGTTTTCGTCCTGCAGCGTGTAGAAGAAGCTCTTGCCGTCGGGCGCCCATACGGCATCGCCGCCGGTATTCTCGATCACGTCGGGCAGATCTTGGCCGGTCTCGAAATTGCGGATCTTCAGCGTGAAATATTCCGAACCCTTGTCGTCATAGCCCCAGAGGCCGTGGCTATGATCGGAGGAATGATCGAGGCCGGAAAGGCGGAAATAGGATTTTCCCTCATTCTCCTTGTCACCATTCAGCAGCAGCTTGCGTTCGCCGCCGTTGCGCGGTTCGCGGAAGAAGTGAGGCTGTTCGCCGCCCGTAACGAAGAGTGTGCCGTAGGCATAGGGACCGTCCTTCATCGGTATCGAACTGTCGTCTTCCTTGATGCGGCCCTTCATCTCGCCGAAGAGAACCTTCTGCAGCTCCTTCGTGTCCGCCATCGCAGCGTTCATATAGGCATTCTCGGCTTCCAGATGCGACCGGATTTCCGGCGCCAGGATCGAGGGGTCCTTGAACATCGCCTGCCAGTTGTCGGCCCGCAGCCAGGCATAGTCGTCGGTGCGGGTAATGCCGTGACGTGTATCCGTAAATGGCTTCTTCGGAGCGGCAGGCGGGGTGGGGAGATTCTTGAAAACTGACACGAGGGGCGCTTTCTTTGATGTGAAAGTCGGATGTGAAGTGAAGAGAGAAATAGAGGGCAGCGAGGTGAGGTTCAAGCGGCAAGTCCGTTCCTCAAGCTTCATGCAAGCAGCGAACGGTAGCTTCATGCGAACAGGCAGCTTGCGGGAGACCGGATTGGGGCGCTGCCTTGATGAGACCACATTCTTTACCGAAGTCGGCATACAGTGCGTCGACGTGAAGGCGGTCAAGGCCTTCCCCGATAGGGTGGACGCACTCAAATCCAAAACAATGCAAGGGACCGGTCTTCATGCTGAAACTCTTCGCCATTCTGATTCCATTGGCTTGTGTCGCTACCTCCGCCTTGGCCGTCGATCCGGCCATGAAGAAGCAGCTGGAGAAGCTCGATCCTTCGGAGCGAATGGAGCAGGCATGCGACGCGGAGGCCATGAAGCGGATCGGAGCGGACAAGACGGGTTTCAGGCCGGACAAGGTGATTGCCTACACATTCGGCGATCCTGATTTGAAGCCGGACGCGATGAATGCGCCCGGTGCCGTTTTTCGCAGTAAGGGTGACTGGTATCATCTCTCCTACAGCTGCATTACTGGCCCCAAGCACATCCATGTCCGCGATCTGAGCTATCAGATCGGCGACAAGGTGCCGCGCGACGCCTGGCAGGAGCATTATCTTTACGATTGAGGGCTTAGAGCCGCCTCGACACGATTTCAAGGCGGCTACATTCTATCCCAAGATGGTCCCCGCCTTATCGCCGTCTCAGCGATTCAATGCGGGTCAGCTCCGACAGGATGTGGTTCTGCACATCGGACGGCTGCCGGCACACCGCATCCGTCAGGTCGCGCAGCGTCGCTCTGAGGCTGTGAAGCTGATCCACCAGATCCATGACGACATCGACGCCAGGTTCGTTGACGCCCATCGCTCTGCTCAGATCGAGAATGAGCTGGCCGCGCGCGATATCGGCCTCGCGGAAGTTCCGCCCCTGATCGGTGATTTCGGGCACGACCCAGCCCTGCGATATCCAGACTTCCAGGACCGTGGTTTCGATCCGGAGGTGCAGTCGAAACTCGCTCTCGTTCATCGCTTATCCTCCCATGGTCGTTCTGGGATCTTGCGCCTTGCCTGCCTCCCATTCGGAAACGAAGCGTGTCAGCTCGGCGTCCGGGGCATCTGGAAGGACGATCTTCAGCGAGACATAGGCATCGCCGGTATCCCCGCCGCGCACCGGGGCGCCCTTGCCCTTCAAACGCAGCACCTTGCCCGTATTCGAGTTCGGCGGCAGCGTCACGGTTACGGCACCAGACGGTGTCGGAACGCGGATCTTGCCGCCGAGCACTGCCTCGCTCAGCGAAATCGGCAATTCCATCCGGATGTCGTCGCCGTCGCGGGTATAGAAACGGTGCGGGCGGACATGCACCGCAATCAGCGCATCTCCGGGCTTGCCGCCGTTGAAGCCTGGATCACCCTTGCCCTTCAGACGAAGCGTCTGCCCGTCGCGCGTACCAGGCGGGATTTGAACGTCCAGCGCCGGCCCGTCCGGCAGGCTGATCTGCTTCTTTGCGCCGTTGATGGCGTCGAGAAAATCGACCTCCATCGTATAGTGACGGTCTTGACCCTGCATTTGCGATTGGCCTCGGCTGCGGCGCGAGAAGAAGCTGGAAAATATGTCGTCGGCATCGCCGAAGTCGGCAAAGCCTCCGGTGTTCTGATAGGGGCCGCGCTGGCCTTCCCGTGCCGCGTAATCGCGGTAGTAGTTGCGCGGCGCTTGTTCCGCACCGCTATTGTCGATTTCGCCGCGGTCGAACCGCGCACGCTTCTCCTCGTCGCCGAGAATGCCGTAGGCTGCCGAGACCTCCTTGAATTTGTCCTCCGCCTGCTTGTCGCCAGGATTGAGGTCGGGATGCAGCTTCTTGGCAAGCTTGCGATAGGCGCCTTGAATGTCCTTTTGCGGGGCGTCCCGCTTCACACCCAAAACTTCATAGGGATCGCGACTCATACATGTCTCTCTTCGGGAGCACGGAAAAATACGCAGATAGGGTCATGCCAATCTCATATCAATCGTAGCACAGACACGACCGGGTTGAAGCCTGCACTTTGCAGCTTAAATGCCTGACGCATTTGTGATGCGAAATGGCATGCTGCCGCTGGTCCGCCATATTTCCGGCGTGTTGCCGGATGATGGCGGGCATTGCGGTTCGGATGGCAACGTCTCCTACCGTCAGATTTCATTTGCTCGATCGATCCGGTGGCCGCCCGATGAAACGCCTGTTGCTGACATCCATGATCCTGCTTGCCGCAAGCGCAGCCTTTGCCGCCCAGCCGGAGCAGCCGCCCGCAGGTTGGCCGCAACTGCCGCCGAAAGCGCCGGCATCGGCCGTCAAGCTCCTCGAGCCGCGTCTGCACGTCGATCGCGCGCGCAAGGGAGCGCCCCGTATCGCGCTTACCTTCGATGCCTGCATGGGCAAGACCGATCCGCGTATCCTGAGCACGCTTGTCGATCAGCGCATTCCGGCGACGATCTTCGTCACCGCGCGCTGGCTGCGCACCAATCCGGATGCATTGAAGGTTTTCCTTGCCCATCCCGATCTGTTCGAGTTGGAGAACCATGGGCAGAACCATATCCCCGCAGTCGACGTCCCGACCAAGGTCTACGGCATTGCCGCTGCCGGTTCGCCACAGGCCGTGGCTCAGGAAGTTCAGGGTGGCGCCGATGCGATGATCGCAGCCGGCATTCCGCAGCCGCGCTGGTTCCGCGGCGCGACTGCAAGGTACAGCCCCTCGGCCATCGCCCAGATCCGCGGCATGGGCTACCGGATCGCCGGCTATTCGGTAAATGGCGACAGCGGCTCGCTGCTGCCGGCCAGGACGGTGGAAAAGCAATATGCCTCCGCCAAGGACGGCGATGTCATCATTTCCCACATCAACCAGCCGACCCATGCCGCGGGCGAGGGGGTTGCGGCCGGCATTCTTGCCCTGAAGGCAAAGGGTGTGCAGTTCGTTCGCCTGCAGGATATTCCCGAAAACGGTGATGGCGGCACGACGAACTGATTACCGGATCGGCCCGAGCATTCCTTTAGCCCGGCAATTGCGGCTGCGCTTTTTCCTCGATGAAAAGCTCGTCGATGACCGTCATGACGATCAGCGACAGCGGCAGAGCGAGCATGGCGCCGACGGCGCCCCACATCCATGTCCAGAAGATGATGGCCAGAAAGACGATAAAGGGATTGAGTTCCAACTGGCGCCCCATGATTGCGGGAAAGACGAGGTTTTCCACGGCCATATGCACCCCGAAGAAGGCTATGGCCGGCGCCAGACCGAAAATGATGTCCGAATGTGTGACGATGCCCGCGATTGCAAGCGAGAGCGTCATGGTCGTGACGCCAAGAAACGGAATGAAGCTGGATACGAAGGCGAAAACGCCCCAGAGAATCGGCAGGCTCATGCCGCCGACATAGGCGATTACAGTCATTGCCACGCCTATTCCGACATAGATCAACGAGGCGGTCGCGAAGTAAAAGCCCAGCACCCGCTCCACGGCGTTGATGATGCGGATCGCAGCCAAGCGAGATGCTCTCGTGGAAAAGGTCATGATGATCGTCTTGCGCAAGCTCACCCTGCCGGCGAGAAACAGGAGCAAGGCAACAAAGAAAATCAAGATTTGGACGATAGCGGGCGTGAGGCTTGTGGACACGACATGCAGCACATTGCCGCTGTTTTCGAGCACGGTGCTGATCGAGATCGGGCTGCCCTGAAATGTTTCGGACGAAATATGCAGCCATTTGAACCGGTCGAGATAGGGCATTAACCGATCGGAGGTGCGCTGGAAGAAATCAGGGGCTTGCTGGGCGAGCTTGGCGACGGGGCCGGCAAGCGCGTTGATGATGAGGAAGATCACCAGCGCGACGGCGGATGAAAGAATGACGGCGTTCAGGACGCGGGGCACGCCGAGCTTGCTGAGCTTCTCCGCCGCAAGACCGAGAATCATGCCGACAACGACGGCGAGCGTCACCGGAATGAGGATCAGCGACATCGTGTAGACGGCGGCCAAGGCCAGCATGAGAAAAATGCCGATCGTGGCCCAGGAGGCCGCGACATCGAGCTTATCTCGTTGGTGCTCGTCGGCGACATCGAAAATGTCGGCATCTTCATGTGCGCTGGACGTATCGTGATTGATGCCCGGGCCGGCGTCCGGCGACGCGGTTGCTGCATTCGATCGGGTGGCGGCGATTTTGTCGAATTCCATCCCCGGAAAGTTCCCCAAGGCAGGATCGCCTCACCACTTCAACGCGAAAGACCCGTCGCGGTTCCGCAACGGGCCATTTTGGGGAGGATATTCGATGCCGGCGTCAGGCGACCAGGTTGAGCCCGATGCCCCAAGGGTCGCGCAGCGATACGCCGCCGTCGCGCTTTTCCGTCTTGATTTCGTGCTGTTCCAGGGCGGCAATGGCCTTGTCCAGGGCCGCCTTGTCGTTGAAACGCAGCGTATAGTCGGAAAGGCCGGTCATATGCTCGGTGCGCATCCCGGCGCCGCGGCTGTTCCAGGTATTGGCGCCGAGATGATGATGATAGCCGCCGGTCGCAAGGAAAGTGGCGCCGGGATAGCGCGCCGCCATGACCTTCATGCCGAGCACGTCGCGATAGAAGGCGTTCGCTTCGGCGACATCGCCGACCTGCAGGTGGATATGGCCGATGGCCGACCCTTCAGCCATGCCGTCCCAGCGATCCTGCGGGGCAGTTTCGTAAAGTTTCTGCAAATCGAGCCGGAGCGTGGCCATTTCGACAGTGCCGTCATCGTGAAATGTCCATTGCTCATGCGGGCGATCGGCATAGATCTCAATGCCGTTGCCTTCCGGGTCGGACAGATAGATCGCTTCGCTGACGATATGGTCCGAAGCGCCTTCCAGGACTACATTTTCATGAGCTGCATGACGAAGCCAGCGTGCAAGTTCGATGCGGCTCGGCATCAGAAAGGCGGTATGGAAAAGACCGGCCGCCGTCTTCGGCGCACGCGTTGCGGCCCGATCCGTCGTCAGCGTCAGAAGGGGATGGCCGGCGACACCCAGAACTTCGCCGCTCGCGGTCTTCTCGATCATCTTCAGGCCGAGCATGTCCTGATAAAAGCGCGACACGAGCGGCAGGTCGGTAACGACGAGATGGGATCCACCGACATAGGCGGGGCGGGTCAGGGCGTAGGAGGGGACGGTTTCGGTCATGGGATCAGTTTCAACCTCGATGGTCTTGAAAAGGCAACCGGCGTCGGCGGCTATGGCCGCCAATGGCGGGAGAGAGGTTTCGCCGGTTGACATGCCTCTTTGATGTCCTCGCGGCCCGCTGTACTTGCAAATGATATGGCGGATTTCGATTGTTCACAGAAGACCATAAATTGCAGATTGAGCGTTCTCTTTCCGTTGACGGGCTGCGCACGCGGCCGTTTACGAAGATTGATCGCTGTGCTCGTTTGGCGCAGTTGTCTCCTTCTCTTTCTAATGCAAGGATCGGTCCCGGATTGAAACGGAAGCGGATGAAATGACCGAGTACCGAGGCATTCGCTGGGCTTACGATCGATATGAGATCATTGCGGACGGCATCGTCAATGGCATCGGCGTCGTCTTCGCTCTGATCGGCGCCACCGTATTGATCTTCTATGCTACGGTCTGGAGTTCTTACGGCGAAATCGCTGCCGCCTGGATCTATGGCGTCGGTCTGGTGCTGACGCTTGGAATGTCCTTCACCTACAATCTGTGGCCCGTATCCCGGACGAAATGGTTTCTCCGCCGCTTTGATCACTCTTTCATCTATGTCCTGATCGCCGCCACCTATACGCCTTTTCTGGAGCGCGGGTCCCAAGATCCGCTGCTCCTTGGCGTACTGATCGCCGTCTGGGTCTTTGCGGCGTTCGGTATCGTCCTGAAAGTTCTTTTTCCGGGACGCTTCGATCGGCTGGCGATCCTGCTTTACCTTGCAATGGGCTGGAGCGGCATCCTCGTTGCCAAGCCGGTCTCCATGCATATCCCGTTTGCCTCGATGCTGCTCATCGTCATCGGCGGCGTGATCTATTCGCTCGGCGTGATCTTCCATGTCTGGGAAAAGCTGCGTTTCCAGAATGCCATCTGGCACGGTTTCGTCGTTGCCGCCGCCGCCGTCCACTATTCGGCAGTACTGACCTGCTTCAGCCTGTCGCCGGAAAACTTTTGACGATCTCTGCCGTCGGCGTGCATTTCCTGGTCGAGCGCAGGCTGCGCACCAGACGCATGACGACGGCGTCGTAGCGATGCATGTCCGTCTTCGAATAGTCCATCTGGAAGAAGGCGGCTGCTCCGTTGCAGAGCGCGACGCCACGCACATAGACGATACGCCCCTGCTTCGTGCCGGAGAAGCTGATGCCGCGTGAATTCGATTTGGAGTAGGAAATCTTCCAGCCCTCGTCCCTTGCAAGGGCCACGCGCCCATTTGCTTCCGACGTAAAGTTCCCATTGGCGACCATTGTGCCGAAGACTTGCAGTGAGGCGGAGCGGTCCGCCGGCGACAGCGACAGCCGATCGGCATCGTTGGAAGGGGTCGCGAGATGGAATTCCGACGGCAGCTCGATCGCATAGCCCAAACCTGCATTGTCATAGGACCACCAGTCCGCGGCAAAGGCCGAGGCTGGTGAAAGGAGCAGGAGAGCGATCAGGCGGGCGAGCATTGCGGTTTCCGGGAGGCAAGGTCTGAAAATCGATCAAGATTAGCGCATTTTTCAGCGCAAACTCCAGAGCGATTCAAGAAACTTGCGTATATTAGCGCTAATTCGTTACAGCTTCATTGCGAGCCATGCAGGATTGGCAGCGTAATCTGCGGCGGTGCGGCGTCCAGGCGGAAATTGCCAAGCCCGGACAGCCCGGGATTCCCTGCAACTTTTGCGGTCGTCGGCATGAAGAGCCGATTTCAGTGGTTTACATCCGGTTTTCCCCCGTCAGGACTTGAGGCGATGAACTCTTTCGCCTATCCCTTCAAGTCAACGCCGGCCTTGCCGGATCCCACGTGAACGTTCGCCAAGGGGGGAGCATGGCCGCCGCCACTGCGGGCCTGACATTCCTGGCTCTATGCCTGCCCTTCCTTGGCGCAGTGATCGCGCCGGTTGCCGTTCGGCGGTTGGGTCATCATGCGGCTTGGCCTCTGGCCGTGGTTCCCGCCCTTGCCTTTCTGCATTTTTCCGGCTTCCTGCCGGTCGTCTCGTCCGGCCGCGTCGAACTCGGCGGCTTCGATTGGGCGCCAAGCCTCGATCTCAGATTTTCCTGGCTGATCGATGGCCTGTCGTTGACCTTCGCTTTGCTTGTTACCGGCATCGGCACGCTGATCGTTCTTTATACCGGCGGCTATCTGAAGGACCATGTCGATCTCGGACGCTTCTTCTCCTTCATCTTCCTTTTCATGGGCTCGATGCTCGGCCTCGTCGTCTCGGACAGCTTCCTGACGCTCTTCGTCTTTTGGGAACTGACCTCCATCACCTCCTTCCTGCTGATCGGCTTCGACCATCATCGGGAGGCGTCGCGCCGGGCGGCGCTGCAGGCGCTTGTCGTGACCGGCGGCGGCGGTCTGCTGCTGCTGGCAGGGCTGCTGCTGATCTGGCAGGTGACTGGGATCGGCTCGATGTCCGATCTCCTGAAATCCGGCGATGCCCTGCGCCTAAGCCCGCTCTATCTTGCGGCCCTCGTTCTTGTGCTCGGCGGCGCCTTCACGAAATCGGCGCAATTTCCCTTTCACTTCTGGCTGCCGAATGCCATGGAAGCGCCGACGCCCGTCTCGGCCTATCTGCACTCCGCGACCATGGTGAAGGCCGGCGTCTATCTTTTAATGCGGCTCAATCCGGTCATGGGCGGAACCATGGCCTGGCAGACGGTCCTGCCGGTCTTCGGTGCGGCGACCTTGCTTGTCGGCACCCTGCTTGCGATCCGCCAGACCGATCTGAAGCTGAAGCTTGCCTATACGACGGTTTCCTCGCTTGGCCTGATGGTGATGCTGACAGGTTTCGGCACCGACTATGCCGTCGAAGCCGCCGTTCTCTATCTGGCGGCGCATTCGCTGTTCAAAGGCGCCCTGTTCATGGTCGCCGGCATCGTCGACCATGAGACGGGAACGCGGGACATCACCCGCTTGGGCGGACTGCGCTCCGCCATGCCGCTGACCTTTGCCGCGGCACTGCTCGCTGCCGTGTCGATGGGCGGCCTTCCGCCCGCTTTTGGGTTCCTTGCCAAGGAAGAGATTTACGCCGCGCTGGCGCAGGCATCGCCGGCCGCGATCGTCATGACGATCGTCGCCGTTGCCGGCAATGCGCTGATGTTCGCCATTGCCTTTGCCGTGGCGCTGAAGCCCTTCATGGGGTCACTTGTCGAGACGCCGCGCCACCCGCATGAGGCGCCGCCGCTGCTATGGCTCGGGCCGGTTACACTCGCTCTTGTGGGCCTTCTGGCCGCTCTCTTTTCGGGCCTGTGGCATGATTATGTATCCTCGCCGATGGCAAGTGCCGTCGGCGGTAAAGGATTGAAGATATCGGTCTCGCTGGTCCCGCACATCGGCGTACCCCTTACGCTTTCGCTGGTCACCGTGCTGATCGGCATCGTCGTCTACTGGCAGCTTGCTCGTGCCCGCTTCCTGATGTCCGTCGTCCTGCGCGCCCTCGGCCCGGGGCCGGATCGGGGCTTCGACGGGTTCATTTCCGGGCTGGTGCGGCTGTCGCATGGTCTGTCGCGTCTTCTGCAGCCCGGACGGCTGGAAATCTACGTTACCGTCACCTTCCTCTGTTTGGCGGTGATGCTGCTGATCCCCCCTGTGGTTCACGGTGAACTGCCTGCCGTGCCGGTCTGGCCGAACCTGCAATGGCATGAGGCGGCCATCTTCCTGATCGCCATCATCGGCGTTGCCGCCGTCGTCTTCGCCCGAGACCGGCTGACGGCGATCGTCTCTCTCGGCATCCAGGGTTTTGCCGTTGCCGTCATCTTCCTGCTGTTCGGCGCGCCGGATCTATCGTTTACGCAGTTCATGGTGGAGACGCTTTCGGTCGTGATCCTGGCGCTTGTCATGACGCGCCTACGCCTTTCGCCATCCGACAGGCGTCCGCCGCTCGCCAGAATCGCCCATGCCGTGCTGGCGATCGCCTGCGGCATCGGCTTTGCGCTCCTCCTGATAAAGGTGACCCAGGCGCCTTTCGACCTGACGCTGACGGCCTTTTTCAATCGATATTCGAAGCTGATCGCGCATGGCGACAATGTGGTCAACGTCGTCATCGTCGACTTCCGCGGCACGGACACGCTCGGCGAGATCGCCGTCGTCGCCATGACCGGTCTCGCGATCCTGGCGTTGATCCGTATTCGCGCCGGCGGCGAGCGCAAGCTTGCGGCCAACGACCCCGATCTTGAGGAAAAGCCGGATATTGGCGACAGAATGGAGGCAAAGCGCTCATGAATACGCTGATCTTCCGCACCGCCGCGCCGTTTCTGACGGCCCTGATGCTGCTCTTCTCCGTCTTCGTGCTGCTGCGTGGCCATAACGAGCCCGGCGGCGGCTTTATAGGCGGCCTGATCGCAGCCTCGGCACTTGCGATCTATGGCATTGCCTGCGGTGTGACGGCGGTCCGGCGTGCCATCGTCTTTCATCCGCTGGCGATTGCCGGATTCGGCCTGTTCGCGGCGACCATCGCGGGTGCCGTGTCCGTCTTTTCGGGCGTGCCGTTCATGACCGGGCTATGGATCTACCCGCATCTGTTCGGCATCGAAGTGCCGCTCTCCACGGTCATGCTCTTCGATATCGGTGTCTATCTCGTCGTCGTCGGTGCCATCACTTCGATTGCGCTTGCGCTCGAAGAACGGGAGGTGGAGTGATGGAGGCAGTTTTTGCCATCGTCGTCGGCCTCTTCTTCTCGGCCGCCATCTATCTGATGCTGTCGCGATATTCGATCCGCATCATGCTCGGCGTCGCGATCCTCGGCAATGCCGTCAACCTGCTGCTGTTCACCGCCGGTCGCGTCACGCCCGAAGTGCCGCCCATCATACAGCAGGGGGCGAGCGGACTCGACAATGCCGCCGCCAATCCGTTGCCGCAGGCATTGATCCTGACGGCGATCGTGATCTCCTTTTCGTTCTTCGCCTTTCTGCTTGTTCTGACCTATCGGGCCTACCAGGACCTCAAGACCGACAATACGGGCGAGATGAAACTCGCCGAACCGGACGAGCGGCCGCTGCCGCCCTTGGGGTACTGACGTCATGGCTGGACCCACGGATACCGCATTCGACCTCTCCGACGCGCTGGTTGCCGCGCCGATACCGATGGCGCATTGGCTGGTCATATTGCCGGTCGCCTTGTGCATCGGGCTCGGCGCTCTTCTTCTGATGCTGCGCAACCGCACGCAATGGCATGCAGCGATCGCCATTCCCGGCCTGGTGCTGCTGGTGGTGATCGATGCCGCCTTGCTCTACAGGGTCGTCAGCGACGGAGCCGTGACGATGGTCATGGGGCGGTGGCTCCCGCCTTTCGGCATTGCCTTCAGTGTAGATATTTTCGGAGCACTCATGGCTTTGACGGCGGCGATCGCAGCACTTGCTGCGAGTGTCCATTCGCTCGGCGAAGTCACCATGAGCAGCCGTCGATACGGCTTCTTTCCCTTTCTGATGCTGCTGTTGGCCGGTGTCAGCGGCGCCTTCCTGACGGGCGATGTTTTCAACCTCTATGTCTGGTTCGAGGTATTGCTGATCTCCTCCTTCGGGCTGCTGATCCTGGGTTCGGAACCGGAGCAGATCGACGGCGCGTTGAAATATGCCGTGCTGAACCTCATTGCCACAACGCTCTTTCTCGTCTCCGTCGGCTATCTCTACGCCGTATTCGGAACGCTCAACATGGCCGATATCGCCATGAAGGCGAGGGCGGGCGATAGTGCGCCGCTGATGACACTGACCGGCCTCTTCCTGCTGGCCTTCGGCATGAAGGCTGCCGCCTTCCCGGTCAATTTCTGGCTCCCGGCCTCCTATCACACGCCTCGCATCACCGTTTCGGCGTTGTTTGCCGGCCTGCTGACCAAGGTCGGGGTCTATGCGCTCATCAGGGTTCTGGTCATGCTTTTGCCGGTCGAGCGGGCAGGGCTCGGTCCGCTCGTTACCGTCATCGCAATGGCAACGATGCTTGTCGGTGTGGCGGGCGCGCTGGGCACAAACGATATCCGCCGCATGCTCGGCTATATCGTCATTTCAGGCATCGGCACGATGCTGGCGGGCGTGGCCGTCGGCAATGCCGAGGGCCTCGGCGGGGCGATCTTTTATGCGCTGCATTCGATGGTGCTGATGACCGCGCTTTATCTGGTCGCGGGGCAGGTGGCCCGGCTCGGCGGCGGTTTTTCGCTCACCGTCCTTGGCGGGCTCTATCGCCGCAGCGGTTGGTTTGCCGGCCTCTCCCTGGTGCTGTTCTTCGCCATCAGCGGTCTGCCGCCCTTTTCGGGCTTCTGGCCCAAGGTGCTGCTTGTCAAGGCGGCGCTGGCAACGGGTGCATGGTGGCTGGCCGCAACGATCCTGGCGACCGGTTTTCTGACGACGATCGTCTTTGGACGGGTGTTCCTGCTTGCCTACTGGCGTCCTGCCGCCGCCGACGCGATGGCGGCCGAGCCGATCGGATGGCAGACCGCCTTGCCGCTTCTTGGCCTTGCTATGCTTGTCGTGGGCTTCGGCCTGTTTCCGGAATGGCTCCTGCACCTGACGCAAGCCGCCGCCGCCGGCCTTGAGCAGCCATCGGCCTATCTGCAGTCCGTCTTCCCTGCGGCGGGAGGCGTCCAATGATCCTCTTTGTCCTCAATCTGCTGCTCGCCATCGTCTGGGTCGCCATCACCGGCAGCACCTCCTTCGTCAACCTGGTGTTCGGCTTCGTGCTGGCAGCGATTGCGCTGGCGATCGTTCGCTCGTCCTATGGCGGCGTGCTCTATCTCGTCCGTATCAGGCGGATTCTGGCGCTGCTGCTCTTGTTTGCCTGCGAGCTTGCCAAGTCGGCCTGGGCAGTCGCGGTGGCCGTCATGAGCCCTAGGATGGATGTGAAACCCGGGATTTTCGCATTTCCGCTGACGGTCAACCGTGATTTCGAAATCACTCTGCTTGCCAATCTGATCACGCTGACGCCCGGCACCCTGTCCGTCGATGTTTCCGACGATCGCAAGGCGCTCTACGTGCACGCGCTCGATTGCTCCGATCCGGAGGCCATCCAGCGCAGCATTGCGGACGGTTTCGAGCGCCGCATCATGGAGGCTTTCCGATGATCGCCGCATCCGTTGTTTCGGCCGCTGTAATGGTGGCGCTCGGCATTCTGAGCATGGCGTTTCTGTTGACCGTCTATCGTGTCGTAGCCGGGCCGACACTGCCGGACAGGGTTCTTGCGCTCGACATGCTGGTCGCAATCGTCATCGGCTTCATTGCTGTCATCGCCATCAAGACCGGTTTCACCCTATATATCGATATAGCCATTTCGCTCGGTCTTGTCGGTTTTCTTGCCACTGTCGCCTTCGCGCGCTTCATCATGACGCAGGCGCAATCGAACACGATGGAACGGATCGGCGCCGAACAGAATGACGGCATCGCTGCCGAGAGCAGAAAGACGCGCAAGCACAGGCGAAAGAAGGGAGCCCGATAGTGGATATGCTTTGGGCCGTCATAGTAACGGCGCTTCTACTTTCGGGTGCGTTGTTCTCGCTTATCGCGGCAATCGGCATCGTGCGCCTCCCCGATCTCTATAGCCGCATGCATGCTGCGTCGAAGGCCGGCACGGTCGGCTCCGGCCTTTTGCTGCTTGCGGTCGGCATCCATTCGCAGGATATGTCGATTCTGGCGCGGGCATTGGCCGGATTCGTTTTTTTCGTGCTGACGGCGCCAATTGCCGCGCATCTTCTCGCGCGCGCGGCACACAAAGCAGGGCATCGGCTGACGCCGCCTTCAGTGCGAGACGAGCTGCTGTTACGGGAGCAAATTGCAAAACGAGGGTATAAAAAGAGAGGCTAACAAACGCGGAGATTGTTAACGAAGGAATAGCTGTTCGCGTTATTAGTTATCCGTTTTTTAATAGATGAATTTTTTGCGAAGAAATGTTGGGATTAAAAACTGGACATTTGGACAAAGAGTGCTAATTCAGATTCAAGTAGAGTTCTGATGTTGAGTTAGTCTCGACCGGTTTTAAGCTCTCGATGCTTTTATCTTTCCTTGATTAAAAGCTGAGCAAAACTTTCTTCCGGTAAGCGATTGGAGATTGCTATCGTGATCGCCAATTCTGACATCAGACAGCAAGGGGCGGTTTTCCCTCGTATGACATCTAGGGGTGGATTTCATGCGGTAAGAAATTTAGCGTTATGCACCGTTTTCTTGCTGGTGGCTGCTACGAATACGAGCAATGCGTTCGCGCGGATTGCTCGGCGCGGGGAGATTGTGAAATCAACAGATTTCCACGGCCAAGCGCAACTCATATAGCAAAGTTGTACCCTGCGCACTCCCAAGAGGCGCGGGCACAGCGGGCAAGCCGATGAACAGGAGAACACAATGACAGATGCGGCCCTTGGCAACGGGCAGGAGTTACTGGTTGAACTGACTGCCGATATCGTAGCGGCTTATGTCAGCAACCATGTCGTACCGGTCAGCGACCTTCCGAATTTGATTTCCGACGTACATTCCGCCTTGAGCAGCACCTCGGCTCCGGCACCCGCCGTAACCGTGGTCGAGAAGCAGAAGCCGGCCGTATCCGTCCGTAAATCCGTGCAGGATGATCAGATCACCTGCCTTGAATGTGGCGGCAGCTTCAAGTCGCTGAAGCGTCATCTCATGACCCATCACGGTCTCTCGCCGGAAGAATATCGCGAGAAGTGGGATCTGGCCGCCGACTACCCGATGGTGGCACCGGCCTATGCCGAAGCCCGTTCGCGCCTGGCAAAGGAAATGGGCCTCGGCCAGCGCCGCAAGCGCGGCGGCCGCTGAGAGTTCCGTCGCTGAGCTAGAGCAATTCCAGGAAAAGTGCCCAGGGCTTTTCCTTCCGGAATTGCGTAAAAACGAAGGGATGGAGCGTTTTCGCGATTCGAAGAAAAGCGGAAGGCTCCGAAGAAAACCCGGCTTGAAAGCCGGGTTTTGTCTGTATCTGCTGTCAAATGCGGAGCTTCAGGCCGCGGCTCTGATCCGGGCCTCCTCGCGAATGCGCTTGATCATCGAGCGCAATCCGTTGGCGCGCTGCGAGGAGAGATGCTCGACCAGGCCGACTTTTCCGAAGACGTCGAGCGCATTGAGGGCGGCAATTTCCGAAGCTGGTTTTCCGGAATAGGTGGCCATGACGATCGCCACCAGTCCGCGCACGATATGCGCGTCTGAATCGCCTTCAAAGGTCAATATCGGATTATCCGGATCGCCAGATGCATGCGTGACGAGCCAGACCTGGCTTGCGCAGCCCTGCACCTTGTTTTCCAGCGTCCGCTTCTCCTCGGGCAGATCGGGCAGCGCCTTTCCGAGTTCGATCACGTAGCGATAGCGGTCCTCCCATTCGTCCAGGAAGGAAAAGTCCTCGATAATCTTGTCAAGCGGTGTCATTGCGGCAGTCCAGATTGTCCATTGTCTTGCATATAGGCGAAACGGGCCGCGATTTGAACCCGCGACGGCAAAGAACGCCGACGACCGTGAGAGGCCTGCGGCGTCGAAGTCGGGTCGATGGAAAACCGTCAGATGCGGGGGCGGGGCGTCGGCAGCGGAATGGAGGACGGCAGCTTGACGGTGCCGGTAACGACCACGTCGGCCGTTTCAGGGCTGATCGCGCGTTTGGCTGGCAGCGGCTGGGTCATGGCGGCCACCTGATCGGTGCTTGCACGCATAGCCGGTGCGGCATCGGCCCGGGCATTCGAAGATTGATCCTTGAAGTGGCGGCCGAGCATGTCGTAGGCAACGCGGGCGCCATCGCCGACCTGATAGCCGAGCGCCGTCAGCGTTTCGCCGCCCTTGAGGCAGACATCCGGCTTCTCGGTGCACATGGCGCCGACATATTGGACGACGCCAGATGCGGCTGAAATTGCATCGGAAACCTGCACCGCCGGCTCGCCGCCCGGCCGAGGCCCGCCCTCGGGCTTTGCAAAGATCGGCAGGAACATGAGGACCAGCGAAAACCAGAACCCTGCTCTAATCAGAAACCACATTGCCTAGCCCATCCTATCCTGTCATTCGGCTCGATCGCCGATTCGGACTTGCCCGCCCGATCCGGTTCGGACCCTATCCGGCAGAGGACAACAGCGCTTTTCAAAACTCGGCAGCATTTTCTGCGAATTTGATTCAAATTTTAGCTTTCCGACTTTGATCAGCATTTGGTTCGAATTGTAGCGATTGATGTTAAGCATGTCTCGCGCGATGCTGTTGATATGCAGGGCTTTGCGGCTGCAAGCCTCGTGGCAAAAGTTAACGCGCGGCGGAAATACGAATAAAATCCGTTGCTTACCCGCTGTTAACCACAAAAAACAAAGGTCTCGCATTCTGCGCCAAAACGGGATTTCGAAGCCTTTTCGGCCGGCCGGCGTGTTCTTTCTTTATTCTTTCCTTAAGCCCGCCGGGCCTATTGTGCAGCCGATAAGTGACCGTTTTGACGGATTGTGGCGTGCGCGTATTGAGTGACATTTCTGTCCGGGCAGGAGCCCTCGTGGACCGGGTGGGCCGAAGCTGGCTTTCCCGGACGAGCGGGAATGGCGAGGTCCGCGGACAGGAACTGGCGATCCTGCGCCGGCTCGCGCTTTTCTCTTCCGTCGCACTATTTGCTGTTCCGGTAGGCCTCTCCTTTGTCACCAGTCCGGCCGTGGCTTTGCCCGCCGGTGTCGCGACGGTCTGCGCCGCCTTTCTGTTTTCAGCCGTGGGCAGCATCGCGCTGTCGCGTCAGCGGCCCGCTTCCCGTCCTTCGGAGGCGCTCGTCGTCGAACACCGTGACCTGATGCTGGAAGCGGCCTTCGGCCTGGTCCTGCTGCTCGATCCCCAAGGCAATGTGGCGACCGTGGGTGGCCGTGACCGTATGGAGTTCCTGAGCTGGATGCGCGATCCCACAGGCCGCGGTTTCGTCGAGCAGGTCCATGTTTCCGACCGGATTGTCTTCCTGCAGGCGATCGACGTGCTTCGTCAGGGCCGGGATACCTACAGCGCCGATTTGCGCCTTGAGCGTTCGGCGGTTGCCGGCGGCCACGAGCAATTCGTCCATGTCCGCATGGAACTGACCGCCCGCCGTGATGGCGAGGGCTGCCTGACGGCGATCGTGAGCCAGCTGCGCGATATCTCGCAGGATCAGCAGCTTCGCGAGGATGCGGCGCGCAAGGCGGCCGAAGCGGAATCGGCCAATGATGCCAAGTCGCGTTTCCTGGCGGCCGTCAGCCATGAGCTGCGCACGCCGCTCAATGCGATCCTGGGCTTCTCGGATATTCTCAGCGGCGAATATTTCGGCAAGTTGGAAAACGACCGCCAGCGCGAATATGTCGGCCTCATCCGACAGTCGGGCGCGCATCTCTTGTCGGTGGTCAACACCATGCTCGACATGAGCAAGATCGAGGCTGGCCGCTATGAGCTGCTGCTCGAATCCTTCGCGATCGAGGACACCATCGCGACCTGCGAAGCGATGCTGGGGCTGCAGGCGAAGGAAAAGGGGCTGACGCTCACGAGCCGGATCCAGCGCGGTCTCGGCGAGATCGTTGCCGACCAGCGGGCGATCCAGCAGATCCTGATCAACCTCGTCGGCAACGCCATCAAGTTCACCGACGCCGGCGGCGCGATCACCATCGACGCGGCTCTGGCCGACGGCATGCTGAAGCTGTCGATCGGCGACACGGGGATCGGCATTGCGAGCGAGCAGCTGGCGTCGCTCGGACAACCCTTCGTACAGATCCAGAACGATTACACGCGTCGTTACGCGGGTACCGGTCTTGGCCTGTCGCTGGTCAAGGGTCTCGTCGGCCTGCATGGCGGAAACTTCTCGATCGCAAGCGCCCCAGGTGAGGGCACCGTCATCACCATCCTCATTCCGTTCGACGGCTCGGGCGCCGTAGCAATGCAGCAGCCTGTGGATGTCAACAGCCCCGTCGATTTTCCGCCGCGTCTGAAACATACTGTGGAGATGGATGAAGGGCGAAACAAGGAACCGATGAATGGCCCCGCAAAAGCGAAAATCGCCTAAAGGAAGAGGAAAGGGCAAGCGCAAGCAGCCCGGTCTCGCTTCCCGCGGAGCGGTTGCCTTGGGCAGCCTCAGCCTGCGCGGCAGCACCGCGCTGGGCGGCCTTGGCCTTCGCGGTGCGGGTGCGCTCGCCGCTTTTATTGGCGGAGCGGTCGGTCGCAATCCGGCCATTGCAGGCGGTGTTGCCCTCTTTTTCGGAGTTTTCGGCTTCGTGACCGCCAATGCGCTCTGGTATCAGACCGGCGCGCATCCGTCGCCCATTCTGCGCACGCGTGATCCCGGCGCTCCCTACCAGATTCCAGGCCGCAAATCGTTTCTGCATGCGCAGGCGGATGCCGGCAACGTCACCACGTTCCGGATTGAACGGCAGGATTCCGCCTCCGATCCCGCCACATCCCCATCGGCCGCTGCGACGGCACAACCGTCCACCGCTCCGTCCAAGCTGGTTGCCGATGTGCAGGCGGAACTGATCCGTCACGGCCTTTACGATGGCATTGCCGATGGCAAGCCGGGATCGCGCACGACATCGGCCATTCTCTTCTTCCAGGAGGCGTCGGGACTTGCGCAGACTGGTGTGCCGACGCCGGAGCTTCTGGCGGCTCTGAGGGCCAGCAATGCTGCCAGTGCACCGCAGCCAAGCGGCAGAGCGAATACGGCAGCCGTCGTTCCCGCCGTGCGCCCCGTCAATGTTTCCGCAACGGCGGACGCGATCGATCCGGTTGCGGCCGCAATCCAGAATGCCGACAAGAACATGAAGACCGGCGCTGTCGCCGTAAAAGCTGCGCCGGGCGACGCGGTCAACAAGCTCAATATGGTCATGCAGATCCAGAAGGGCCTGAGCAATATCGCCTACAGCAATGTCAGCATCGACGGTGTCGCCGGAGAGCAGACGAAGGCGGCCATCCGCCGCTTCCAGAAACACTATCGCCTGCCGGAAACCGGCGAACCGAACATGGCTGTCCTCAAGAAGCTGCAGGATATCGGCGCACTTTGAGGCTTGCCCTGCAAGCGCTTGGCGTTATTGCGGCATACATGTCATGGCGTCTTCAATTGCCTTGGCGCGCCCGCGCCGTTATAGCTCGCATATGAGATTGCGCAGCGACATCTTTGTTTCCGCTCTTGTCCGCCGCCTGTTCGCCCGCGGCGATTTTGCCGCGGTCGAGCGGAAGGGTGAGGAGCAGGCGGGCGCGATCTTCATTCGTCAGCGCTTCCGTGACGGATCGGAAACCCTTTATGCGCCCGCGCCGCAAAGCCTCTTTGATGAGGAAGAGAGCGGGACGCGGCTCTTCGAAATCCGCATCGACGGCAAGACTCCTCAGGAAATCCGTGACACCCTCGAGCGGGAGCTGAAGTTCGATCCGGATTTGTGGATCGTCGAGCTGGAGACGGACGATATCGCCGATATCGTCCCTTTGGCCGGTTTACGCGCCAATCCGCTGGATTGAGCCGTCTCTACCGACGGTTTGCCACGCGCAATTCGCGGACAGGCTCCGATTTCGGCCCGAACAGCGGTACTGCAGGACGCTGGGCGGACGTTTCCTGTGGCAGATAGGTGTAGCTGTCGGCGCGGCGCCAAGCCTCGATACGGCCCTGGCTCTCTTCAGCGTCGATATCGTCGAGCACCAGCCATGCCCGGCTGACGCTGCCAAGCCGTTCGGCCAGATGCGGGTAGAAGCGCTCAAGTGAGTAGACGGCATCGGCAATGCCCATGCCGAGGCTGACAAGCGTGACGGCGAGCTGTTGCCCCGACGTGTCGAGCAGGATGCGTTCCGCCAGCCAATAGCTGGAGGAAAGCGCGTCGGCGAGCGTCGTTGCAAATTGCACCGCGTTGCGCTCGCGCGCAAAGCGGACAAGCAGTGCTTCCTGCGTTTCGCTGAGGCTGCGCAGGCCAAGCCGGTCGTTGTCGTCGCGGGCCAGATGGCGGGCGGCCTGCTTGATCTGCTGGCGCAAGACCTCGTCGCGTGACAGCCGTTCGGTTTCCGTCGTTTCTGCCTGTGGCGGAATGGTATCCGCCCGCTGCTCCGGCATCGTCATGCCGCGTTCCGGCTCGGCCTGATGCAGGTCGACGAGCGCGTCGATGACCTTGGGGGAGAGGGAAGATCGGCGAACGATCGCCCGTGCATGGGCGGCCCCTTGCGTTCGGGCGATCGTGATGAGCGTATCGTCATCGATCGCCTGCGAGCTTGTGAGGAAGGGGGCGGCGATGGCGATCGGCTGACAGCCGATGAACAGGGCCACGGCCTGTGGCACCGTCTCGCATTGGGAAAGGGCAGCAACTGCTTGTCGCTTCGCCTCGTCCGAAGATGCTTGGAAAACCGGGGTGAAAAGCTCGGCGAACTGGCGAAGCTCCGATTTGGACGGATGGCTCATGCCTTCGAAACTGGTGATCGTCGCCATCAGAACCACGTCCTTCTTACGGACAGCCGCAGGCTCTTCAAGGTCTCGAAACCGGTCACGCACGCCAACACCCATACTGATACGCTGAACAAAAAAGCAGGGAGCCGGATGGCCAACCGCGGAACCCGCAGCACCTCGCTCCTATCAGCCCTTTCGATAAAGAGGGCATCCGCGGTGGCGATTGTCGAAACGGGTTTGGACACGGTCGTCCTTATCTGGCTTTCGCGAAAGACTAAGGCCGCCAGGGTTAATGGTTCGTGAAAACTTTATTAAAATCCGAATAAAAATTGCCCGTTAAGCTTGCGCCGGGCCGGCGGTGGGATTCCGCCGGCATGGACCGTGGTTTGCGACGCAAGCCGGCCTATGGAAAACCTTTCGCGGCACACGCACCCAAAATGAAATTCAATCTAAAGGTGTATGCTGAAAGAAAGCTGAAGGCGATGCTAGTCAAGCTTGCCAAGCGGATATCAGGCTCCGGCCGGTCTTTGCACGTGAATGGGAAATGTCTCAGAGGCCCTTATGCTCGCGCAGGGCCTCGAGCAGCTTTTCCGAAGTATTGTAGCCGGATTGAAAAAGGCCGATAGCCGCGGTGGCTGCGAACTGTGCTTCCGCACTTTTTATGTCGATCCGCTTTTCAAGGCACCATCGGTCCAACGCATCGCGCAGGACAGTGACATCCTCTGGAGAAAAGACGGAACTTCTCGCCGCCAACATCGGTCGCCCTCTGAATTCCAGCCTTACAATACGTTAATTTTTCGCGACGGAAAATAATATTTGCGTGACGCTTTTTTGCAACGCGACCGCCGATTGACGCATCGCCGGCAATGCCGGCATTCTGCATAGGGCCATGATATTGTTTAATTTTATAGCGAGCTCCGCTTTTTGAATTTTTCCGTGGATGATGAAACCAAAGCCGCCGTCGGAGCGTTAATAGCGCATGATGTCTCATGCCAAGGATGACGAGCGACGAGAATTAGCATTCTGTTAACTGCGGTGTGTATGAATTCCGGGTGTAAGCAGCGATTGGCAGAATGTGATCGAGTGTGAAGGCCGCATGGAAGCCGGGATCGGCGCCCGTGCCACGGTGTTTGAGGAAAGCCGTGAGAAGGCGTGGATGTCCTTGTCCCTACCAGGAGAAATGGTTGGGATCGAGGGGCGACGCTAGCCCGCTTCAGCGGCGGGCAGGGTGAAATCAGGTCGTAAGTTCATCCGTCTCGAGACGTAAATGGAGACGAGAATGGCAAAGATCATATCTCTTTCGGATTGGCGATTGCGCATGCCGCCGCGCGCCCAGAAGGAGCCGGTGGAAGCGAAGATACTTTTATTCACCGGCGTACGCTACGAGCATCTCGACACACCCACACACCGCCCCGGAACAGGACCGAAGCGGGCTAAGGGAAAGTAGCGTGACCAAACATATCTGAGGAACGCCGCGCCGGCGCCCGCCAATCGGTTGCCGCTGCATCACTGCGGTCTCTGATCGGCGCGGCATGCTGGATCGTCCCGCCCAGCCGCCTCCGCACCTGTTAACTCAGGTGGTCTCTAAATCTCGTCCGTGTATTCCAGTATTGTCGAAATTCAACCATTGTCGAATTCGTCGCACCCGGCTTCCGAAAGGAATTCGCGCGCGGCTGCGTCGAAGCTGGCCTGCGGCGCCATCGTACGCAGCACCGCATAGCCTTGGGTGCGTGGTACTTCCACCAGGATCGATTGGGCTAGCGCGGGGGGTAGTGCTTTGCGTATGCCGGTCAACTGGACGGGAGATGCCAGCAGCAAATCGAGCGCACCGCCGACCGAAGTACGGTCGCTCATGCTGAATACCTCGTTGGATGCGGCGTCATAGACGGCAAGCGACCAGAACGGCACCTTTCCCTTGGCGGTGAGATGAACTGGTTTGTCCTCGATGTCGAAGGCACAGACGGCGGTACGCATATAGGGGTCCGTGTTGGAAAGCCCCGCATCGTCGTCCTTGTCGTCGAGCATGTAGAAATGGTTCTCGTCACCCTCGTCCGATACCCGCGTATAGGCGTCGCGGTCGGAAAAATGCGGCAGCGACAGGATGATGACGATATGCAACAGCGCGGCGCCGAACAGACCGGTCAGTATCGCGAAGACAAGTTTAAACATTGCCGCACCCGATCTTTTCGAGTTTCGGCATGCCGAGATCGATCAGGCCGGAATTGCTGGCCGCCGGTGAATCCAGCAGCGTCCAGACCAGCCGGAAATTGCCGGCCTGCGGCAAGGCGAGCCAGTTGCCTGCCTGCGCGCTGCGTGAAACCGTAATGCTGAAGGTCGAATCCGGATTGCGCAGCACGACCCAGGAATTGATCGTGGAAGGACGCCCCGCAGCCCCTTCGATCGGTTCGCCGTCATTGCCCGCGATGAACAGGGTCCAGAGCCTGGCCGGCGGTGTCTGGCCGCTGATGCGGTAGCTGCAGTTTGCCGTCAAACGCCCCCCGGCATCGTCCTCGGAAGCGGTGAATACAAGCCCTTCCGCCGTGCCGTAAAGCAGCCGTCCCGCACGCGCTCTATGGGATTTCGCATAAGGGTCCGCATCCGCCGTTTGCATTTCCGGAAAGGCCTGCCATGCGCCGAGCTTGATCGCCCCGAAGCCGGATGTGGCATCCAGCGCCAGAAGCGTGAACACGATCCCGCCGCCAAAGGCGATGACAAGCGAAAGCGCAACAAGAAGGGGAACTCGGAACACCCTGGGATCGTCCTCGTGACAAATCAGTGTCGATTTATTCCTGATTCTGCCGATAGGGGAAAGGGCAGGGCGCGCTAAGGCTGCTGCCATGGAGGATGCGATCGTCGGGCCGGCCAGGCGGTTTACGGCCGAAACACCTGCCGTACTCGTATCATTGGCCGTTTGGTCGGCCTTGATGTTACGCGGCGGGCCGGCTGATATTTTCGTTGGAAAAAGGCCTGGAGGACGCTTCCGCATCCTTCGGCCTTCTTTTTCCCCGGGGCATGATTTCTATTTTGCCGTTGCCACTTTCTGCGCGCCGAGCGGTGTCGCGGCCTTCAACTTTTCACCGATGTCTCGCAGGATATTCGTGGAGTCCACCGAAAGCGAGCGCGGCCGCACCAGCGGCGGCGGGCCGCCACCGGCAGGATCGGCGGGCTTCTTGGCGGCGACGGTCTGCGGCTTCTGCACCGGAAACGGGTTGGCGATGCCGGGGATCGGTTTCAGCACGATGCCCTGATTGGCGTAATCCATGATCTTCTTGAAGGTCATGGCCGGCAGCGTGCCGCCGGTCATGTTGTTGGTGGAGGTGTAGTCGTCATTGCCGAACCAGACGGCGCAGGTGTAGTTGCCGGTAAAACCGATGAACCAGGCGTCGCGGTAGGCCTGCGTCGTGCCGGTCTTGCCGCCGACGACGATGCCGTTGTCGAGGGCTGCCTTGCGGCCTGTGCCGATGATCGGAACCTGCGTCAGCATCTGGTTCATATAGGAAGTGGCTTTTTCGCTGAGGACGCGCTTGGCAGGCGCCTCGTCGCGACTGAAATCGTAAAGCACCTTGCCGTCATAACCGGTGATCTGCTCGATGCCATGACGGCGCGACTGCATGCCGTCGGCGGGGAAGACCGCATAGGCGGTCGCCTGGTCGAGAACCGTCACTTCGGACGTGCCGATCGGAATGGTTTTGTCGTTGCGGATCGGCGTTTCCACGCCCATGGCCTTGGCCATCTCGCGAATGGGCTGAATGCCGAATTTCTCCTTGGCCAGACGCACGGGGATCGTGTTGATAGACTGAGTGAGCGCCTGGGTAAGCGTCACCTTGCCTTCGTAGCGGTTCTCGTAATTGTGCGGGCTCCAGTTACCCCAGCTGATCGGCGCATCGACGATGGTGGATGTCGGCGTCATGCCGTTCTCCATCGCAACCGAATAGGTGTAGACCTTGAACGACGAGCCTGGCTGGCGCAGCGCCCTGGTGGCGCGGTTGAACTGGCTTTCGCCGTAATCGCTGCCGCCGACCATGGCGCGCACCGCGCCACCGTTTTCGATCATGACGCTGGCGCCCTGCTTGGCATGATAACGCTCGCCATACTCCATCAGGCTGGATTGAATCGAATCCTCCGCGGCCTTCTGCAGCCCCATGTCGATGGTGGTGCGCACGACCAGCGAGCGCTCGGGGAAGCGGGTCGAAAGCCGCTGCACTTCGTCGAAAGCCCAATCGAGGAAATAGTCCGGGGATTCGATCTGGGCTCGGTCAACGACCGAAGCGGGATTGCGTCTTGCCGCAATGACCTGTCCCTCGGTCATCAGCCCGCTTTGCACGAGATTGGACAGCACATCGTTGGCGCGGGCGCGCGCCGCCGGCAGATTGACATGCGGCGCATATTTCGCCGGTGCCTTGAAAAGGCCGGCAAGCATCGCAGCTTCGGCCAGATTGACGTCGGTAATGCTCTTGCCGAAATAGAATTGCGCCGCCGCCGCTGCACCGAACGTGCCTCCGCCCATATAGGTGCGGTCGAGGTAGAGGCTCAGGATCTCCTTCTTGGAGAGATTGGCTTCGAGCCAGATCGCGAGGAAAGCCTCCTTGATCTTGCGGTCTATGGAGCGCTCATTGCTGAGAAAGATGTTCTTGGCAAGCTGCTGCGTCAGCGTCGAGCCGCCCTGGACGACGCCGCCGGCCTGGGCATTGACGGTGACGGCGCGGAACAGGCCGATCACGTCGATACCGAAATGGTCGAAGAAGCGCCGGTCCTCGGTTGCGAGCACCGCCTTGATGAAATAATCCGGCAGCTGATCGACCGGCACGGAATTTTCGTGAATGATGCCGCGATGGCCGATGACGTTGCCATACCGGTCGAGGAAGGTGACGGCGAAGTTGCCGCGATTGCGCCAGTCGCCCTGGGTCGCTTCGAAGGCCGGCATGGCGAGCATGAGCATGACGACCGAGCCGGCTGTGCCCAGCGTCAGACCTTCGCCGAGCAGTTCGAAAAGAATGCGCTTCCAGCCGCGCACACGGAAGCGGCGGAAGAAGATCGTAATGTCTTCCCAAGCCTCTGCAAGGCGGAAACCTGCGTTCCAAAGGGTGGAGTCGATCCAGGAATCAAGGCGCAGGAAGAAATAGCGCTTCCGCCGCTTTTCGGTCCGGCTGTCCTTCGGCGTCTCGGGCTCCATCTTCCGCCCGCTTTCTGGATTGGATGGGTCTTCCACGCTCTACTTCCCGACCACATTACAGCCGCGTGTCTCCTTGCGGCACACGCAAAACCCATTATCTCATAGAACGGCTGATTGAATAATTGGTTGATTTAGAGAAAAGAACAAGAGACATGCATGCCGCAGCCCGAATTCCTCCTTTTTGTCGGGTGGCAAGGAAGACGATGATGACAGATGAAGTGCCCTTCTGGAAAAGCAAGACCCTGACGGAGATGAGCCCGTCGGAATGGGAAAGCCTTTGCGATGGCTGTGGCCTCTGTTGTCTCAACAAGCTCGAGGAGTGGGACAGTGGTGACGTCTATTTCACCTCGATCCGCTGCAAGCTGATGGATGGCGAAAGCTGTCGTTGCACGAGCTATCCGAACCGCTGGGATTTCGTGCCCGATTGCGTGCAGCTGACGCCGGAGAAGGTGCCGGAGCTGGAATGGCTGCCGCCCACCTGCGCCTACCGTCTCGTCAATGACGGCCGCGATCTCTACTGGTGGCATCCGTTGATCTCGGGCGATCCGGAAACTGTGCATATTGCCCGTGTTTCCGCGCGAGGACGCACGGTCAGCGAAGATGATGTCGATCTCGACGATTTTGAGGATTATGTCGTCGACTGGCCGCTGACCGTCCAGGACGATATGGAGCCTAATCCTCCGGCAAAACCATAGATTTCGGCGCTACGTTTCGCCATGCGCGGCACACCAGAGCTTTGATCTCCTTATCATGGGCACGGCGATAAAAAAGCCGTGTCCAGCCCTTCAGGCCCCAGCTACCTTGCACGGCGGCGACCTGCTCGGGCATGGTTGCCAGTGCCATTTGCTGCTGGTCCGGCGTCAGTTTGAGGACGCAGAAATCCGGCCCCCGAAGTGTCATGAAAATCTTGCCCCGCACGAGAAAGTCACGGGTGTCGAAATGAGAGCCCTCCACCGTTTCCGGCAGGCCGAGGGCGAGGCATACGAGTTCCTCGTCGGTCATCCAGCGACAATATCACGTCCTGCCGTCATGCGGTCAATGGAGGCTCGCATGGAGTGCGGCGAGGCGGTCTCGCAGGTGAGGCCGGTTCATTGAATTGAGATTGTCCGCATGATATCGCGCCATGCCCCCGCATATGCACAAGGAGCTGCCGCGTGATCCGTCATATCGTCTTCTTCACCGTTCCCGATCGCGCCAAGCTTGAAGAGGTCCGCTCCGGCCTCTCGATCCTCACGGCCATTCCGCACGCGCGGCTTTTGGAGATCGGCACGAACGTCAAGACCGATCAGCTCGGAACCGAAGTCGATCTCGTCGTCTACGGCGAATTTGACGGCGAGGAGGCGTTGGCCGCCTATAAGGCCCATCCGAATTACCAGCGATCCATCGAGCGTGTTCGCCCGCTGCGGGAAATGCGCATCGCCGCCGATTACGAGACTGCAACGGCCGTCCGCAAGCCGTTCTGAATGGGAAACTCAAACGCGGTCGTCCAGTCGGCCGTTTCAATCGCGGCTGGCCTCAATTGCTTGCGATTTCAATTGATTAAGCGCTCTTGCGGAATCTGATCGTTGACGGTCTGATTCTTTGCGGAAGATTGTTGAATCAACTTTTGAAGTCCCGGACTCGACTTCGCAAGAAATCGCGCCAAGCGATTCAAAGAACTCAAAGAAATCCTCATGCTTTATCGCAATAAAGCACCTGGCGGCCGGTTGCATGGGCCGCGTGGCGGCATGACCGTTCGTGTCATGCCTATGAGCGGATGATAAACAAGAATGATTAAAGATAACTAAGCCTGCTGCATCGGGTTTGGTCTCGTGAACCCAAGTATGCGTTTGCCCGCGCATATCGCCTGCAGATTGTATCGATGGCGAGCGATGGAGCGCCAGTTGGTTGCTCTCGTGGCGATCTTGATATCTCGCATCTAATGATTTCATATGGTTACGCTGTCATTCCAGCGCGGCGCGTGCCCGCCAGGCCGAAAATTACAGCCCATTCATTTGCCATTCAGACGTGTTTGGGTAAATAATCGACCAAGTTAATATCCCCGTGGGAAGTCCGAAGCATGGCCTCAATTTCAAGCATAGCAGCAGCGGCCCTTGTCGTGGCCGGCTCGGCTGTTTTGCCGGCGCCGACGTCGACCCTGGTGGCCCGTGCCAACAGCGACTGCAGCGACGCGGCAGCCGAAGTCGTCGCCAAGACCGGCGGGCAGCTCCTGTCCGCACAACCCTCCGGCGATAGCTGCATCATCACGGTCCTGGTTCAGGGTAATGGGCAGCGCCCGCGCAAGGTGACGATGAAAGTGCCGATGTGAAGCGCGGGCACCGGAGGCACCAGCATGCAACCGACATTCTAAAGCCTTGAATTTTACACAAAATCTTTGTCTCAGTGATTCCACTGCAGCGCGATTTACAGTACTGTTTCTCGAACCGGAGAAATTGGATTCAGACATGCGCATTCTCATAGTCGAAGACGATATCAACTTGAATCGGCAGCTTGCCGAAGCCTTGAAGGAGGCGGGCTATGTGGTCGATACGGCCTTTGACGGTGAGGAAGGCCATTTCCTCGGCGACACCGAGCCCTATGATGCCATCATTCTCGACATCGGCCTGCCGGAGATGGATGGCATCACCGTGCTCGAGAAATGGCGCGGCGCCGGACGTGCGGTGCCGGTGCTGCTCCTGACGGCGCGCGACCGCTGGAGCGACAAGGTGGCCGGGATCGATGCCGGCGCCGACGATTACGTCGCCAAGCCGTTCCATGTCGAGGAAGTGCTGGCGCGCATCCGCGCGCTCATCCGCCGCGCCGCCGGCCATGCTTCCTCGGAAATCGTCTGCGGCCCGGTGCGGCTCGATACCAAGAGCTCGAAGGCGACCGTCGACGGCAAGACGCTGAAGCTTACCTCCCATGAATATCGCCTGCTTGCCTATCTCATGCATCACAAGGGCGAGGTCGTTTCGCGTACCGAGCTTGTCGAACATATGTACGACCAGGATTTCGATCGCGATTCCAATACGATCGAGGTCTTCGTCGGTCGTCTGCGCAAGAAGATGGGTGTCGATCTGATCGAAACGGTCCGCGGCCTTGGTTACCGAATCCAAGCTCCGACCAATGCGAATTAAGTCGCTCACCGCTCGTGTCCTGCTGCTGACCACGCTCTGGTCGGCCGTGGCGCTGGTGGTGATCGGCCTCGTCATCTCCAATATCTACCGCAAAAGCGCCGAACGCGGCTTCCAGGATCTGCTGCGAGCGCAGCTCTATAATGTCATCAATTCGGTGACGATCGGCGATCAGGGCGCGCTGTCGGGCAGTCCGCAACTTGGCGATCTGCGCTTTGCGCAGCCGAAGACGGGTTGGTACTGGATCGTCGAGCCGCTCGGCACGTATACGTCGACGCCCTTGGTCTCGTCGTCGCTCGGCGCGTCGAACCTGCCAGTGCTTTCCGTGCTGGAAGCGCCTTTCGACAAGAATTACGAGCGCTACTACGTCGTTACCGACGCCTTCGGAAATCGCGTGCAGGTCGCTGAAACCGAAATCCAGTTCGACACGGACCATGCGGCTCGGTTTCGCGTGACCGGCAATGTTGCCGTCGTCGAGGACGACGTTCGCAATTTCTCTCACAGCCTCTATTTTGCGCTGGTCGGCTTCGGCGTCGGTAGCCTGATCGTCAATGCGCTCGCCATTCTCTACGGTCTGAAGCCGCTCGATAAGGCCCGTAGGGCGCTGGAGCGCATCCGCGCCGGCGAAAGCGAGCGGCTGCAGGGTGATTTCCCGCGCGAAATCCTGCCGCTTGCCAATGAGGTCAATGCGCTGATTGAAAGCAACCGACGCATCGTGGAGCGCGCCCGCATGCAGGTCGGCAATCTCGCGCACTCGTTGAAAACGCCGATCGCCGTGCTGCTTAACGAATCGAGAGTGCTGGAGCGCTCGCATGGCGATCTGGTGAAGAACCAGGCCGAGGTCATGCAGGGGCAGGTCCAATCCTATCTCAATCGTGCCCGCATCGCCGCCCAGCGCGAATCCGTGCTGGCGCGCACCGAAGCCGAGCCGGCGCTCGAGCGGCTCATCCGCGTCATGCGGCGGCTGAACGCCGACAAGGAGTTCGAACTTTCCGTCTCGCCCAATCTGGCGCTCGCCATGGAGCAGCAGGATCTCGAGGAAACGGTCGGCAACCTTCTGGAAAATGCTGCCCGTTTTGCCGAACACAAGGTACGCTTGGTTGCGAATGAGGCGCCATCCGAGGTCAAGGGCATCGATCCGGCGCGGCGCCACTGGGTGGAACTGGTGGTTGAGGACGACGGTCCGGGGCTGGAGCCGGATCAGATCCGCGAGGCCATGAAGCGCGGGCGCAGGCTGGACGAAAGCAAGCCCGGTACAGGGCTTGGCCTTTCGATCGTCAGCGAGATCACCAACGAATATCAGGGCCGTTTCGAACTCTCCCGGGGTACCTGGGGCGGACTTCGTGCGAGCCTAATTTTGCCGGGTCTGATGAAGGATGTTGCGTGAGGAACGGCATGATGCCAAAAGGACGTTGTGGGTCATGATGATGCTGCAGCGCAGTACCTATGGTTTTGCTTTTTGATACTGGTTCGGTTGTATGAAGCTTCGTACCTTTTTTCTGGTCGTTCCCTCTCTTTTCGCCGCGATTGCGCTTTCCGGTTGCTCCACGACGAGCGGCTTGGGGGGCGGCAAGAGTCTGTTTTCGTCTGCGAAGCCTCCGGCTTCAGCGACCTTCATCAATGCTCTTGATGGTGGCATCGTCGAGCGCGCCGGCGTCAAGCTCAGCGACAGCGACAAGCAGCGCGCAATGGAGGCGGAGTATCGGGCGCTGGAGACCTCGCCGCTCGGCCAACCCGTGACGTGGAAGGGCAGGAATGCAAGTGGCGAGGTTACCCCCGCCGCGCCCTATCAGGTCGGGTCTCAGAATTGCCGGCAATATACCCATACCGTTACCGTCGATGGCAAGTCGACGACGGCAAGGGGAGCTGCCTGCCGCAATGACGACGGCACCTGGACGCCGCTCGACTAAAGCAGTTCTAGGAAAAGTGTGCAGCGGTCTTCCGTCCGGGATCGCGTAAAACAAAAGATGGAGCATTTCGCGGTTCGAAGAAAAGCGGAAAGCTCCGGGTTTCCGTGCCGAAGGCGCGGCGAAACGCCTCAAATCTTCGTCAAAGCCCCCTTTCCCGGTTGGAATAAGCGCCCTGTTAAAGTATGGGCGTGTTTATGCTGTTCTGGATTCTCGTGGCCGTTCTGACGGCCGTTGTCGGCGCTGTGCTGCTCTATCCTCTTTTGCATGGTGCAAAAGAGGCGGAGGACTGTCGCTCGGGGGAAGCCGAAGTCTATCGCGATCAGCTTCGCGAATTGGACCGCGATCTTGCCGGCGGTCTGATTTCCGCGCGGGAGGCCGGCTATGCCCGCGCCGAGATCGGCCGTCGCCTTATCGCAATTACCAAAACCGGGAAGCAGCAAGCGAAATTGCCCTTGCGCGGCAATTATCGTCTTGCCCAGGCCTTCATCGTCACCGTGCTTCCGGTCGTGGGCCTCTGTCTTTACCTTGCCAAGGGCGATCCGGGTTTGCCGTCGCAGCCATTGGAAGCTCGGCTTGAGAAGCCTGGAAACGATCTTGCGATCTCGATCGTCAAGATCGAGCAGCATCTGGCGAAGAATCCGGATGACGGCAAGGGCTG